>NZ_BDBB01000113.1 GCF_001612765.1 Nocardia arthritidis NBRC 100137 | reverse complement strand
TCGTTCAGATACGCCGGATCCCGATGACCATCCGGGGAGGCGATGACCAAACGGCCACCACACACCGCCGCCGACCAGAACTCCCACACCGACAAGTCGAACGTCGCCGCCGTCTTCAACAAAATCGCATCAGCCGCATCGAGACCGAACTCGACATTCTTCCACTGCAACTGATTCGCGATCGCGCCATGCGGAACGGCCACACCCTTCGGGCGACCCGTCGAGCCGGACGTGAAGATCACGTACGCGGTGTTGTCCGGACGCAACGGCGCAACCCGATCCGCATCTGTGATCGGTGTGGCATCGACCCCCGACAGATCCAGCTCGTCGATGCGCACCACATCGGCCACATCCGTGCTGAATTCGGCGTCGGCATCGGTCAACACACAGACCGGTGCCGCCGTCTCCAGGATGTAACTCGTACGCTCCGCGGCCTGATCCGGATCCACCGGCACATACGCACCACCGGACTTCGCCACCGCATACATCGCCACGATCAAATCGACCGACCGACGCAACGCCAGCGCGACCCGCGACTCCGGACCCACACCCAACGAAATCAGATGCCG
>NZ_BDBB01000112.1 GCF_001612765.1 Nocardia arthritidis NBRC 100137 | reverse complement strand
TTCGGTGGTGACTTCCCCGGCGAGATCATCATCCCGCGGCTCTACATCGCGCACGTGCTGTTGTTCCCGGGCATCATCCTGGCGTTGATCGCCGCGCACGTGGCGCTGGTGTGGTACCAGAAGCACACCCAGTTCCCCGGTCCGGGCCGTACGGAGAACAACGTGGTGGGCGCCCGGATCGTGCCGGTGTTCGCCGCCGACCAGGGCGCGTTCTTCGCCTTCACCCTCGGCATCGTGGGCATCATGGGCGGCGTGTTCCAGATCAACCCGATCTGGAACCTTGGTCCTTACAACCCCTCGCAGGTGTCGGCGGGTTCGCAGCCGGACTTCTACATGATGTGGACCGACGGCATGGCCCGGTTGATGCCGCCGTGGGAGCTGTATCTGGGCCGCTACACCGTGCCCGCGGTGTTCTGGGTCGCCCTGATCATGGGCCTGGTGTTCACCGTGCTGATCGCCTATCCGTGGATCGAGAAGCGGCTCACCGGCGACAACAGTGCCCATCACAACCTGCTGCAGCGTCCGCGTGACGTTCCGGTCCGCACGGCGATCGGCGCGATGGCGATCGCGTTCTACGTGGTGCTGACGCTGTCGTGCGTCAACGACATCATCGCC
>NZ_BDBB01000111.1 GCF_001612765.1 Nocardia arthritidis NBRC 100137 | reverse complement strand
CGGTGACCGGCGGTTCGCCGCCGCTCACGGGGTGCGGGCGGCGTACGCGGCGGGTGCGATGGCGAACGGCATCGCGTCACCGGCGTTGGTCTCGGCGATGGCGCGGGCGGGGTACCTCGCCTCCTACGGCGCGGCGGGGGTGCCACCCGCCGCGGTGGACGCGGCCTTGGCCGAGCTGAGCCGCACGCTGGCCGGCAAGTCGTTCGCGTGCAATCTGATCCACAGCCCGTCCGAGCCCGCGCTGGAGCGCGCGATCGTCGATGCATGCCTGCGCCATCAGGTGCGTTGCGTGGAGGCGTCGGCGTTCATGGACCTCACCGGCGAGGTCGTGCGCTACCGCGCGGCGGGGTTGGCCGTCGACCGGCAGGGCCGCGTCGAGGTGCGCCACCGCCTGATCGCGAAGGTGTCCCGGGTGGAGGTGGCCGAACCGTTCTTGCGCCCGGCCCCCGCGCGGCTGCTGCGCGGGCTGGTCGAATCCGGTGATCTGACGCCGGAGCAGGCCCGCCTCGCCGAACAGGTGCCGATGGCCGACGACATCACGGCCGAAGCGGACTCCGGCGGTCACACCGACCGCAGGCCGCTGCTGGTGCTGCTGCCCGAGCTGATCGCGGCACGGGATCGCCTGGCGCGCACCGTGCCCGCC
>NZ_BDBB01000110.1 GCF_001612765.1 Nocardia arthritidis NBRC 100137 | reverse complement strand
TGGCTTGAACAGGGACGCCAAATCAATGTCAGTGTACAGGTTTTGAATGCGGTGGCGCGGACGTTGTCGTTGGATGCGGCGGAGAAGGCGCATTTGTATCGGTTGGCCGATGTGCCGACCGTGCCTTCGGTGGATTCGGGGTCGGCGTTGCCGGAGGAATTGCAGGTGATTCTGGACCATCTGGAGCCGTTGCCGGGGGTGGTGTTGAGCGCCAGGTATGACGTGTTGGCGTTCAACCGCTCGTATGAGGCGTTGTGTCCTGGATTTTTGTCGGTGGAGCGGAATGTGGCGCGTCGGGTGTTTCTGACGCCGGAGTGCTGTAACGCGTATCGGCACAATTGGGATGATCTGCGTCGGATGGTGGGTTATCTGCGTGGGGCGTATGCGAGGAACCTCGGTGATCCGCAGTGGGAGGAGTTCATCGCGGAGTTGTGTGCGGAGAGTGAGAGTTTCGCGTCGTTGTGGGCGTTGAATGATGTGGCGGTGCCTGCGAGTCGGACGAAGCAGGTGCGGAATTTGGCGGTGGGGGAGTTGGAGATGTTTTTGACGAGTATGTCGTTGCCGTCGGTGCCGCATGCGTGGATGCAGGTGTATACGCCGGTCGATGAGGTGGCGTGGGGGAAGTTGCGGGAGTTGTTGGCGTTGAGT
>NZ_BDBB01000109.1 GCF_001612765.1 Nocardia arthritidis NBRC 100137 | reverse complement strand
CTGCATGTTCGCGCCCATCAGGGCACGGTTGGCGTCGTCGTGCTCGAGGAACGGGATCATCGCCGTCGCGACCGACACCATCTGACGCGGCGACACGTCCATGTAGTCGACCTCGGTGGCGGCGACGAGCTCGTTCTCCTCGTTGCCGCGCCGGCACAGCACGCGGTCCTCGAGGAAGCGGCCTTCGGCGTCGACCGGCGAGTTGGCCTGCGCGCGAACGTGCCGGTCCTCCTCGTCGGCGGTCAGGTAACGAACCTCGTCGGTCACCCGGCCGTCGACGACCTTGCGGTACGGCGTCTCGATGAAGCCGAACGGGTTGACTCGCGCGTACACCGACAGCGAGCCGATCAGGCCGATGTTCGGGCCTTCGGGTGTCTCGATCGGGCACATGCGGCCGTAGTGCGACGGGTGGACGTCACGGACTTCCAGGCCGGCGCGCTCACGGGACAGACCACCCGGGCCCAGCGCCGAGAGGCGGCGCTTGTGGGTCAGGCCCGACAGCGGGTTGTTCTGGTCCATGAACTGCGACAGCTGGGAGGTTCCGAAGAACTCCTTGATCGCGGCGACGACCGGGCGGATGTTGATCAGCGTCTGCGGCGTGATCGCCTCGACGTCCTGCGTGGTCATCCGCTCGCGGACCACACGCTCCATGCGGGAGAGACCGACCCGGATCTGGTTCTGGATCAGCTCGCCGACGGTGCGCAGGCGACGGTTACCGAAA
>NZ_BDBB01000108.1 GCF_001612765.1 Nocardia arthritidis NBRC 100137 | reverse complement strand
GGTCGCGCACCGCAATGTGGTGGAGTTGCTGGCCAACACTCAGCCGTTGTTCGGGTTCGGTCGTGATGATGTGTGGACGTTGTTCCACTCGTATGCGTTCGATTTCTCGGTGTGGGAGTTGTGGTGCGCGCTGGCGCACGGCGGCAGTGTGGTCGTAGTCGACTACCTGACCTCCCGCTCCCCGGAGCAGTTCCGTGAACTGTTGATCCGCGAGCGGGTCACCGTCCTCAACCAAACCCCCTCGGCGTTCTATCAGTTGGCCGAAGCCGACCGGGCCGCGGCTGCGGGTGATCTGGCTTTGCGGTATGTGATCTTCGGTGGTGAGGCGCTGGATCCGCGTCGGCTGGGCCGCTGGTACGAGCGCCACGGCGCGGGTGTGGAATTGGTGAACATGTACGGCATCACCGAGACCACGGTGCATGTGTCGTTCCTGCCGTTGGCCCCGCGCGATGCGCAGGACGCGGCCAGTGTGATCGGTCGTGCCATCCCGGGTTTGGCCGCGTATGTGCTCGACGGGCGGCTGCATCCGGCTGCGGTGGCGGTGCCCGGTGAGATCCATGTCGTGGGCGCGCAGCTCTCGCGTGGTTATCTGGGCAGGCCGGGGTTGACCGCGACACGGTTTGTGGCCAATCCCTATGGTGCGCCGGGTTCGCGGATGTATCGCTCCGGCGATATCGGCCGCTGGCGGGCGCGAGCCGAGGAGGCGGTGCTCGAGTACGCCGGGCGTGGGGATC
>NZ_BDBB01000107.1 GCF_001612765.1 Nocardia arthritidis NBRC 100137 | reverse complement strand
GCGGGGCTCGAAAGTCGCCGGAGTCTCCATCAGGCAAACTCTTAGCAAAAATTCAGTACAAGATCGACGCATAAACGATGCATTCGCGGGTGAACAGTGCGAGACTTCCTGGAGTGGACATCCGCTCGTGCGGTCGCTCTGCACGGGGTGCGTGAACGCGGTGGTGGCTGTTGTGGCCTGCCGCGGCGGTTCGGTGCTCGCGCGTAATGACAATCACGACCGCTGAGGTCAACCCGAAGGGAGCAACCCGAGATGCGAAACGCGAAACGATCACTTCTGCTGGCTACGGCCCTGACCGCCGCCGTTCTGGGGGCCTCGTCCTGCTCGGATGACAACGACGATTCCTCCGCGTCCTCGACCACCGGCTCGGCGGTCGAGACGTCGTCGGCGGCGGCATCGTCTCCGTCGACGGGAACGCCCGCGTCGGCTCCCGTCGGCCCGGGCTGCGCCGCGTACGCCGAGCAGGTGCCGACCGGGCCGGGTTCGGTGACCGGCATGGCGACCGAACCCGTGTCGGTCGCCGCGTCGAACAACCCGTTGCTCACCACGCTCGTCGCCGCGGTGTCCGGTCAGCTCAACCCGCAGGTGAACCTGGTCGGTACCCTCGATGGCGGGCAGCTCACCGTGTTCGCACCGGTCGACGCCGCCTTCGCCAAGGTCGATCCCGCGACGATCGAAACGCTGAAGACCGATTCGGCCGCGCTCACCAAACTCCTCAAATATCACGTGGTGCCCGGACGGGTCGGGCCGAGCGAGATCCCCGGGGACCACAAGA
>NZ_BDBB01000106.1 GCF_001612765.1 Nocardia arthritidis NBRC 100137 | reverse complement strand
CTGGTCAGTCGGGTGGTGTTGCGGCTCAGCCGGTTCCGGGTGAGGGTGTGCCGGGTGGTGTGGTGGCTCCGCGGGTGGAGCAGGCGCCGGGTGCGGGGCCGGGTAGGGGTGGGGAGGAGGAGCCGGAGCCGGAGCCGTTGGTGGATCCGGAGGTGGTGGCGGGTGTGCTGCCGATGGCGGGGATGATGGCGATGGGGATGTTGCCGATGATCGCTTCGGCGTTGGCGGGGTTGGGAAGTGGCGGCGGTGGCGGTGGTGGGGGTTCGGCGCCGGTGGCGGCGGGTGGGGCCGATGGTTCGGGTGCGGCGGGGATGTCGCCGGAGGCGGCGCGGGCGTTGGATGTGTTGAAGCAGTTGGAAGGGGTGTATGGGGAGGGAGACCCGGCCGATCCGCAGGTGCGGCAGGTGCCGCGGCCGTCGGGTGGTTCGTCGGGATCTTCTGGTAGTGGTGCGACGACGCGGGCGATCCGGGCCAAGCAGTTGTTTCAGCGCAACGCGGCCAAGGCGTTCAACAATGTGGATAACCAGTTGGTGTCGTATATCGGGAGTTTGAAGGGGTCGAACAAGGTCGACAAGAAAGCGATCGTCAAGCTGGTGCGTGAGGTGAACGTGGCGTTGGCCGAGCTGGGCCCGCAGGCGTACACGAAGGCCGGGCAGCAGAAGGTGCATCAGATCCTGACCGCGGCGTTGCAGAAAGCGCAGGCGATCGTCTCGGGTGGGAACGCCACCTCCAGTGACACCGCTGCCGCGATCAACCGGTTGACCAAGCAGTACCTGTACAACATCGCGGGCAGGAACTACAAACCACCCACCGGATCCACCGGACCCACCGGCAGCG
>NZ_BDBB01000105.1 GCF_001612765.1 Nocardia arthritidis NBRC 100137 | reverse complement strand
GACGTCGAGGATTGGGTGTGGCCGAATGCGTGTATCTGCTCCGATAACGGTCTCGGCTTTGGTTGTTGCTGGTGTGGTGGTGAGTGGTTCGGGGGTGCAGTCGCCGGTGGGGGTGTCGGCGCCGCGGGCGTCGGAGGTGTTGGCGGCGGCGTCGGGTGGTGGTGTGGCGGGCGCGCGGTCGCGGGAGGTGGGGTTGTTGCCGGTGTCGGCGGAGGGGCCGCGGCGGTTGCGGGCGGTGACGCCGGGGGTGGCGCCGTTCGCGGGTGTGGTTCCGTTGCAGGAGGTTACGTTGCCGGCGGCGGGGGGTGCGTTGGGTATTCCGGAGGTGGTGTTGGCGGCGTATCGGAATGCGGAGTTGGCGTTGGGGTCCTCGGTGCCGGGGTGTGGGTTGTCGTGGAGTTTGCTGGCGGGGATCGGGCGGATCGAGTCGGGGCATGCGCGGGGTGGGCGTACGGATGCGGCGGGTACGACGGTGTCGCCGATTTTCGGTCCGGCGTTGGATGGGAGTTTGCCGGGTAATGAGGTGATCAAGGCTGCGGATGGGGGGTTTGTGCGGGCGTTGGGTCCGATGCAGTTCTTGCCGGGGACGTGGGGGGCGTATGGCGCGGATGGTAATGGGGACGGGGTGGCCGATCCGCATAATGTGTTCGACGCGGCGTTGGCGGCGGGGAAGTATTTGTGTTCGGGGGGTTTGGATCTGCGGGATCCGTCGCAGGAGTTGCGTGCGGTGTTGCGGTACAACAACTCGATGGCGTATGCGGCGAATGTGCTGAGTTGGGCGGCGGCGTATCGGACCGGGGGTTCGCCGACGCAGGTGCGCATCTCGCCGGACCTGGTGCCGCCGGGAGCG
>NZ_BDBB01000104.1 GCF_001612765.1 Nocardia arthritidis NBRC 100137 | reverse complement strand
CGTCGAATACGGCGTATGTGATTTTCACGTCGGGTTCGACGGGTCGTCCGAAGGGTGTGGCGGTGTCGCATTCGGCGATCGTGAACCGTTTGGTGTGGATGCAGTCCGCTTACGAGTTGACCGGCGCTGATGTGGTGTTGCAGAAGACGCCTGCGACGTTCGATGTGTCGGTGTGGGAGTTCTTCTGGCCGTTGCAGGTCGGTGCGCGGTTGGTGGTGGCGAAGCCGGATGGTCATCGTGATCCGGCGTATCTGGCGGAGGTGATCAGCGCCGAGAAGGTGACGGTCACCCACTTCGTGCCGTCGATGTTGGCGGTGTTCGTGGCTGATGCTGCTGCGGCGCGGTGTGATTCGTTGCGTCTGGTGTTCGCTTCGGGTGAGGCGTTGCCGCCGAAGCCGGCGCGTCGGTTGCGGGAGTTGACCGGTGCGGCGTTGCACAACTTGTACGGTCCTACGGAAGCGGCGGTCGACGTCACTTTCCATGAGGTCGTGGATGCTGATACCGAGTCGGTGCCGATCGGTGCGCCGGTGTTCAACACGCAGGTGTTCGTGTTGGATGCGCGGTTGCGTCCGGTGCCGGTGGGTGTGGCGGGTGAGTTGTATCTCGCGGGTGTGCAGCTCGCGCGGGGTTATGTCGCGCGCCCGGATCTGACCAGTGACCGGTTCGTGGCGAATCCGTATGGGGGGCCTGGTGGGCGGATGTATCGCACGGGTGACTTGGTGGCGTGGAGCGAGCACGGTGAGCTGGAGTATTTGGGTCGTACCGATTTCCAGGTGAAGTTGCGTGGTCTGCGTATCGAGTTGGGTGAGATCGAGCAGGCGCTGACCGGCCTCGAGGAAGTCGCGCAGGCGGTCGT
>NZ_BDBB01000103.1 GCF_001612765.1 Nocardia arthritidis NBRC 100137 | reverse complement strand
CGTGTTCTGTGCGGCGCTGCTGTCCCACGAGCTGGCCCACTCGATCGTCGCCCGGCGCAATGGAGTCCGGGTCGAGGTGATCGTGTTGTGGCTGTTGGGCGGCGTTTCCGAATTGACCGAGGAACCCAAGGACGCGCGAGCTGACCTGCGCATCGCGTTGGCCGGTCCGCTCACCAGCCTGGGCATCGCCGCCGTCGCCTTCCTCGCAGGCGTCGGCGCCGCGGCGGTGGACCCGGACGGGCCGATCACCGCGGTTCTGCTGTGGCTGGCCATCATGAACGCGATCCTGGGACTGTTCAATCTTCTGCCGGGCGCGCCCCTCGACGGTGGCCGCGTGTTGCGCGCGGTGATCTGGTGGCGCACCGGTGACCGGTTGCGCGCAGCGACGTCGGCCGCACGCAGCGGACAGTTCCTCGGCACGGTTCTACTGATGATCGGCATCGCCGAACTGATCCTGTTCGGCCACCTGGGTGGGCTGTGGCTGATGCTGCTCGGCTGGTTCCTGCAATCGGCGGCGCACGCCGAACTCACCGTCGCCGGACTGCGCCACCAACTGGGCGACAGCAAGGTCCGCGACGTGATGACCGCGCACCCTATGGCAATTCCGGCCGGTTGGTCGATCGCCACACTGCTGCGCTCGGACGCGCCGTCCACGGGGCACCGGGTATTTCCCGTCGTCGACGCTACCGGTCACCCGATCGCTGTGGTGGCCTGGTCGGATCTGGCCGCGGTCACCGAACCGGCACGCGCGACGACCACCGTCGGCGTCGCCGCCCGAGCACTGCCCGCCGCCGCGCTGACCCGGGAAGACGAACCGCTGAGCGACGTCGCATCCCGCGTCGTGCTCCGCCCCAACCTGGACGCGGTCGCGGTCGTCGACGCCGACGGCAAGCTCACCGGCCTGTTCACCGCGACCGACCTGGTACTCGCCTGTGA
>NZ_BDBB01000102.1 GCF_001612765.1 Nocardia arthritidis NBRC 100137 | reverse complement strand
CGCCAGACGGTCACAAGGCTCGGGAGGTCTCCATGACAGAGCGGCGATTCGACGATCCGCATCATCTCGCCTCGGCGAAGGTCATCGTCGGTGTGGATGGTTCGGACGGGTCGTGGGCCGCGGTCGGGTGGGCGGCGCAGTTCGCGGCCGAACGTGGACGCGAGCTCGAGATCCTGCATGGCATGGGGTTGGTGGGTGCTGGTGGGGTGCTGGGGGATTACGAGGTGATCGTTCCCTCGGTCATCGACATGGTGCGTGAACAAGGCAAGGACGTGGTCGCTCGTGCCGAACGCCTGGCCCGCTCGATTGCACCCGGACTGCGTGTGTCGGCGCGCGCGAGCACCGACGCCGGTAGCGAGTTGTTGATCGGGCACAGCGCCGAGGCGTACGCGGTCGTGATCGGGGCGACCGGCGACGCCGGCACGCTCACCCATTGGGGTTCCACGCTGCTGGCGGTGACCGCTCACGCGCAGGGCACGGTGGTGGTCGTGCGCGCCGACCCCGACGCGGGCGGCGCGGTGCATGCCTCGGGTCCGGTGGTCCTGGGTGTGGACGGCAGCCCGGTCGGGGAAGCGGCGATCGCCGCGGCGTTCGCCGAAGCGGCCGAGCGGGGCGCCGAGTTGGTCGCCGTGCATGTTTGGAGCGATTGGGATTTCGGCCGGTTCGCCGGTCATACCAGTTTGGGTGAACTCGATCTCGATGATGTGGAACGGGCGATCCTGGCCGAGCGTCTGGCGGGTTGGCAGGAGAAGTTCCCGCAGGTTCGGGTTGCCCGGAAGGTCGAGGTGTCCGCGCCGGGGCCGCATCTGCTGGACTGGTCGAAGGTCGCGCAGTTGCTGGTCGTGGGTAGCCGCGGGCGTGGTGGGTTCGCGGGCATGCTGCTGGGCTCGACAGCCAACACTCTGGTGCAGCACGCGTCGTGCCCGGTGATGGTCGTCCACCCGCACGATGACCAGCGGGGCAGTGGACACCGCCGCTGAA
>NZ_BDBB01000101.1 GCF_001612765.1 Nocardia arthritidis NBRC 100137 | reverse complement strand
CGTTCGATCCGTATGACTACGGGTTTCACGAGGATCCGTATCCGACGTATCGGCGGCTGCGGGAGGAGGCGCCGCTGTATCGCAATGCGGATCTGGGTTTCTGGGCGTTGTCGCGGCACGCGGATGTGGTGGCGGCGTTTCGGGACAGTGTGCGTTTGTCGAGTGCCAATGGGGTGTCGTTGGATCCGGCGGCGTGGGGGCCGCATGCGCATCGGGTGATGTCGTTTCTGGCGATGGACGATCCGCGGCATATGCGGATGCGGCGGCTGGTGTTCAAGGGGTTCACCCCGAAGCGGGTCGCGGAGATGGAAGTCCGGATCCGGGAGTTGACGCTGTCGTATCTGGAACCGGCGCTGGCCGGTGTGGGTTTCGATTGGATCGATGAGGTCGCGGGCAAGTTGCCGATGGATGTGATCTCCGAGTTGATGGGGGTTCCGGGCGCGGATCGGGTGGAGATCCGCCGGTTGGCGGATCTGGTGGTGCACCGGGAGGATGGTGTGCTGGATGTGCCGATGGCGGCGGCGGAGGCGTCGATGACGCTGCTGGGCTATTACGCGGAGATGGTTTCGGAGCGTCGGCGTGCCCGGCGGGATGATCTGACTTCGGCGTTGCTGGATGCGGAGATCGACGGTGACATGCTCACCGATGAGGAGATCATCGGTTTCTTGTTCCTGATGGTGGTGGCCGGGAACGAGACCACCACGAAATTGTTGGGCAATGCGTTGTTTTGGGGGGCGCGTAATCCGGGGGAGTACGCGAAGGTCGTCGCGGATCCTGATCTGGTGGCCGACTGGGTGGAGGAGACGCTGCGCTATGACACCTCCAGTCAGATGGTCGCGCGTACTGCGATGGAGGACCTCGGCTACTACGACGGTGTGATTCCGGCGGGAGCGAAGGTGTTGCTGTTGATCGGTTCGGCCAATCGTGATCGCGCGGTGTTCGATGATGGGGACAGTTTCCGTATCGATCGTGCCGACAAATCCGGGCTGGCGAGTTTCGGTGCGGGGGTGCACTTCTGTTTGGGTGCGCATTTGGCGCGGCTGGAAGCGACCGTCGCGTTGCAGGAATTCGCCTCTCGCGTCACCGCTTTCGACATCGTGCCGGACGGCATCCAACGTGTTCATTCGTCCAATGTGCGTGGGTTCGCCCACCTTCCCATCACCGTGGAGACCCGAT
>NZ_BDBB01000100.1 GCF_001612765.1 Nocardia arthritidis NBRC 100137 | reverse complement strand
CCAGGGAAAGTCCGATCCGATCGACGCCATCCAGGCGGCGAGGACGGCATTGGCTGAGCACCGGACCGGCACACCGAAACAACGCGACGGCCGCGTCGAAGCGCTGCGCAATCTTCGCGTCGCGCGCCGGTCTGCGGTCGACCAGCGTGCAGACGCTCAACGCCGCATCAAGACGCTGATCGTCACCGCCCCCGACGAGTTACGCCAGCAGTTGCGTGGGCTGGCGGTGAGCGCACTGATCGCCACGTGCGCGGGCTTGGAACCCGACCACACCGACGCCGCAACCCCACTCACCGCCACCAAGATCGCGTTGCGCTGCCTGGCACGGCGTCACCAGCAGCTCTCGACCGAGATCACCGAACTCGACGAACTACTCGCTCCGCTGGTGGCCGCCATCAACCCGAAGCTGGTCGCCGCCCACGGTGTCGGCACCGACACCGCCGGTCAACTGCTGGTCACCGCCGGGCAGAACCACGACCGCATCCGGTCGGAGGCCGCGTTCGCGATGCTCTGCGGCGTCGCTCCGATTCCCGCGTCCTCGGGCAAGACCCACCGGCACCGACTCAACCGCGGCGGCGACCGTCACGCCAACGCCGCGCTCTACCGCGTCGTGCTCTGCCGCCTGCGTTGGGACCCGCGCAGCCGCGCCTACGCCGAACGACGCACCAAAGAAGGCATGTCCAAGAAAGAAATCATCCGCTGTCTCAAACGATACGTCGCCCGCGAGCTCTACCAGCTCATCACCACAGACAGCCCTCAACCCGCTCCTTGACATCCATAGGAGCATCC
>NZ_BDBB01000099.1 GCF_001612765.1 Nocardia arthritidis NBRC 100137 | reverse complement strand
AAGGCCCGAACATCGGCCTGATCGGTTATCTGTCGGTGTACGCGCGGGTGAATCCGTTCGGCTTCATCGAAACCCCGTACCGGAAAGTGGTCGACGGCCGGGTGACCGACGAGGTCGACTACCTGACCGCCGACCAGGAAGACCTGCACGTCGTGGCGCAGGCGAACGAGCCACTCGATGCCGAGGGGCGCTTCGTCGAGCCGCGAATCGCGGTGCGTCGCAGGAATTCCGAGGTCGAGCTCGTCGATTCCGCGCAAGTCGACTACATGGACGTGTCGCCGCGTCAGATGGTGTCGGTCGCGACGGCGATGATCCCGTTCCTCGAGCACGACGACGCCAACCGTGCCCTGATGGGCGCGAACATGCAGAAGCAAGCGGTTCCGCTGATTCGCTCCGAGGCCCCGCTGGTCGGCACCGGCATGGAGTCGCGTGCCGCGATCGATGCCGGTGACGTGGTGGTGAACGAGAAGCCGGGTGTGGTCGAGGAGGTCTCGGCTGATTATGTGACGGTGATGGCTGATGATGGGACGCGTAAGTCTTATCGGATGCGGAAGTTCAACCGGTCGAATCAGGGCACGTGCTCGAATCAGCGTCCGATTGTGGAC
>NZ_BDBB01000098.1 GCF_001612765.1 Nocardia arthritidis NBRC 100137 | reverse complement strand
GAGGGTCAGCGGGTGGAGCGTGGTCAGGTTCTGGCCGATGGTCCGTGCACCGAGAACGGTGAGATGGCGCTGGGTAAGAACCTGCTGGTGGCGATCATGCCGTGGGAGGGTCACAACTACGAGGACGCGATCATCCTGTCGCAGCGCCTGGTGGAAGAGGATGTGCTGACCTCGATTCATATCGAGGAGCACGAGATCGATGCGCGTGATACGAAGCTGGGGGCGGAGGAGATCACGCGGGATATCCCGAATGTGTCCGATGAGGTGCTCGCGGATCTGGATGAGCGGGGCATCGTGCGTATCGGTGCGGAGGTCCGGGATGGGGACATCCTGGTCGGCAAGGTGACGCCGAAGGGTGAGACCGAGCTGACTCCGGAGGAGCGGTTGTTGCGGGCGATCTTCGGGGAGAAGGCGCGTGAGGTGCGTGATACCTCGTTGAAGGTGCCTCATGGTGAGTCGGGCAAGGTGATCGGTATCCGGGTGTTCTCCCGGGAGGACGATGACGATCTGCCGCCGGGTGTCAACGAGCTGGTGCGGGTGTATGTGGCCCAGAAGCGCAAGATCCAGGATGGTGACAAGCTCGCGGGCCGGCACGGTAACAAGGGTGTGATCGGCAAGATCCTCGCGACCGAGGACATGCCGTTCCTGCCCGATGGCACCCCGGTGGACATCATCTTGAACACCCATGGTGTGCCGCGTCGTATGAACATCGGCCAGATCCTGGAGACCCATCTGGGCTGGATCGG
>NZ_BDBB01000097.1 GCF_001612765.1 Nocardia arthritidis NBRC 100137 | reverse complement strand
CGGGATGCCGTTCAGCATCGGCTGACGTCTGTCGACTCCAACGAACCATCCTCCCGCTGAAGCGGACTCAACCCTCGAGGGATACCAACCATGATCAACCGTAAGAACCTGGCGCGGATGGCCGGCGTCGGCGCCGCTGCCACCATCGCCATGGGCCTGTTCTCTACCGGTGCGGCGAACGCCGACACCTTCGTCCCGCTGCCGGGCGGGGAACTGACCAAGACGCTGTCGGACGGCACTGTCGTGACCATTCGCCTGGTCGGCGAGTCGGCGAACATCAGTCCGTCCATGGGCGCGACGCCGCTGCACCGCAACGCATGGGTGTCCGGTAGCGCACAAGTGGACCTGTCGGGTGCGGCCGGCGGCAAGATCTTCCCGGGTTACACCGTGGGCTGCCAGGTGAACATCGCCGGTGGCGGTGCCACCGGCGGTGTGGACGGCAATGTGGACTGGAGCGACGGGCAGAACGTCACCGGCGGCGTCGGCGCCAACTCCGGTGGCAACCTGTCCCTGGGTCCGGGGCAGGCGAAGTCGTTCTATGTGCTCGATCTGGAGCAGGCGGACGATTTCGGTAACGAGACGCACAAGACCCGTAATGCGTTCAGGGGCACGTCCGGTTCGGTGACGTGGGCCGATGAGACCATCGGTCTGAATGGTTGCGGGGGCTACGCCCAGGCGCGGGCTTTCGTCAGCGTCGAGGTCGAGACCGACAACGTGATCACCTGGGTGACGTTGTGGGGACAGCCTTTCAGCCTCGGCTGAGTGAACTACGGGTGAAAAACCCGTAGCCATTGATGAAATGGACCCCTCGCATCGCGGCGGGTCCATTTCGTCATGAATTCCATTGCGCCGCAAGGCGGCGCGATCCTAGCCGGATCATTTACGTTGCGAGACGAATTGCCCGAATTTCCGGAAAAGTCTGGTTGATACCGAATAGCATTGTTTCGTCCGAGATCGCTCGATGACGCGATGGTCGGCGGATCGTCTGGTGGACAGCACATTCCACCACACGCGCCGTCGGCTTTGGAGGGACACGTCCGCCTCGACACCCTGGGGCGGGCGGATGCAACCTGATGAGGAAAAACATGAGCAAGTACCGCATCAACGGTCTGTCTCGAGGCGTCCGCGTCGCGGGCGCCGTCGCCGTGGCAACCGTGGCCACCGGTCTGTTCTCGACCGGCGCCGCCGACGCCGATACCTTTGTGCCGTTGCCGGACGGCCACAAGGCAGGCCCTGGCGTGAACATCGCCCGTACGGGTGAGCGCGCCCTGATCTCTCCATCCCTTGCCGCGAACGGTGCCGGCCGTGTCGTGTGGGTTTCGGGGAATGCCATCGCCGATGTCGTCGTGACGCCGGAGGGCGAGATCGGCCCGAACAACGGTCCGACCGGAAACCCGGGAACGAATAATTCATCCACC
>NZ_BDBB01000096.1 GCF_001612765.1 Nocardia arthritidis NBRC 100137 | reverse complement strand
CGGGTCGACGAGGGTGGAGGTGTCGCCGAGTTCGCGTCCTTCGGCGATGTCGCGTAGGAGGCGGCGCATGATTTTGCCGCTGCGGGTTTTGGGGAGTTCGGGGACGATGTGGATTTCGCGGGGTTTGGCGATGGGGCTGATTTCGTGGGCGACTTGGGTTTTGAGGTCGTCGATGAGGGTGGGGGTGGGTTGGGTGTGTGTGGTGAGGATGACGAAGGCGACGATGCCTTGGCCGGTGGTGGGGTCGGTGGCGCCGACGACGGCGGCTTCGGCGACGGTGTGGTGTGCGACGAGGGCGGATTCGACTTCGGCGGTGGAGATTCGGTGGCCGGAGATGTTCATGACGTCGTCGACGCGGCCGAGGATCCATAGGTCGCCGTTGGTGTCGAGTTTGGCGCCGTCGCCGGCGAAGTACCAGCCTTGTTCGGCGAAGCGTTCCCAGTAGGTTTCGCGGAAGCGTTGCCGATCGCCCCAGATGCCGCGCAGCATTGATGGCCAGGGCTGGTCGAGCACGAGGTAGCCGTTGGCTTCGGTTTCTCCGTGTGCGACCGGTTTGCCTTCTTCGTCGACGACGCGAGCGGAGATGCCGGGTAGTGGGGTCATGGCGGCGCCGGGTTTGGTGGCGGTGACGCCGGGCAGGGGGGCGATCATGATGGCGCCGGTTTCGGTTTGCCACCAGGTGTCGACGATGGGGGTGCGGCCGGCGCCGATGACTTCGCGGTACCAGCGCCATGCTTCGGGGTTGATGGGTTCGCCGACCGAGCCGAGCAGCCGCAGTGTCGACAGATCGTGGGCGTCGGGAATCTGCCTGCCCCATTTCATGAAGGTGCGGATGAGGGTGGGGGCGGTGTAGTAGATGGTGACGCCGTATTTTTCGATGATTTCGAAGTGGCGGTGTTCGGTGGGGGAGTTGGGTGTGCCTTCGTAGACGATTTGGGTGGTGCGGTTGGTGAGGGGGCCGTAGACGATGTAGCTGTGTCCGGTGACCCAGCCGATGTCGGCGGTGCACCAGTAGGTGTCGTGGCCGGGTTTGTGGTCGAAGATGGTGTGGTGGGTGTAGGCGGTTTGGGTGAGGTAGCCGCCGGTGGTGTGCAGGATGCCTTTGGGTTTTCCGGTGGTGCCGGAGGTGTAGAGGATGAACAGGGGGTGTTCGGTGTCGAAGGGTTGGGCTTGGTGTTGGGGGGAGGCGGTGGTGACGGTGTCGTGCCACCACAGGTCGCGGCCTTCGGTCCAGGGGACTTCGATGCCGGTGCGGTGGACGACCAGGAGGTGTTCGACGGTGGTGGTGTCGTTGCCGAGGGCTTCGTCGACGGCGGCTTTGAGGGGGGTGGGTTTGCCGCGGCGCCATTGTCCGTCGGTGGTGATGATCAGGCGGGCGCCGGCGTCGTCGACGCGTTGGCGCAGTGCGGTGGGGGAGAATCCGGCGAAGACGACGGAGTGGGTGAGGCCGAGGCGGGCGCAGGCGAGCATGGAGATGATGGCTTCGGGGACCATGGGCATGTAGATCGCGACCCGGTCGCCGGCGTGCAGGCCGAGGTCGGTGAGGGTGTTGGCGGCGCGGGATACTTCGTCGAGTAGTTGCTGGTAGGTGATGGTGCGGGAGTCGCCGGGTTCGCCTTCCCAGTGGATGGCGATCTGGTCGCCGTGGCCGTCGAGGACGTGGCGGTCGAGGCAGTTGTAGGCGACGTTGAGTTTTCCGCCGACGAACCATTTCGCTACCGGTGCGTCGGTCCAGTCCAGTACCTGTGTGAACGGTTCGTGCCAGTGCAGCCGCCCGGCTTGCTCGGCCCAGAATGCTTCCCGGTCGGCCGCCGCCCGCTGGTAGAACCCCGCGTCGGCGTTGGCCTGAGCGGCGAACTCCGCGCTCGGCGGGTA
>NZ_BDBB01000095.1 GCF_001612765.1 Nocardia arthritidis NBRC 100137 | reverse complement strand
CCGACAACATTCCCGGGGGCTCGAACGCCAATCCGGCGGATGTCTATCGCTACCTCATTTCGAAACATGGACTCACGCCCGCGCAGGCCGCGGGGATCGTGGGAAATATCCAGGTCGAGTCGGGTTTCAAGACCAGCGCGTACAACTCGGGCGAAGGCGCTATCGGTCTGTGTCAATGGCGAGGTGGGCGACGGCAGGCCCTGGAGCGGTTCGCGGCAGCTCGCGGGAAGCCGGTCACCGACTGGAAGGTCCAGGTCGATTTCATGATGGCCGAATTGCGCAGCAATGAATCCACCGCGTATGGATATCTCCGGGCCGCACAGACGCCCGCGTACGCGGCGGCGGTCTTCGACCAGTATTACGAAAGAAGCTCCGGTGAGGCGAGAGGGCAGCGCATCGCCTACGCCAATAGCATTGCCTCGGCGATGCGTAACGTCGCCGTTTGACGTCGCCCGGCCTCGCCGGTCGCTCGGTGCGCTCTTCCACCGAGGAGCCTCGCGGTTGTCTCGCGGCCGCGTGCCGGGACCGGGGGCGACTGGTATTCCCGCAAGCGGGAACAGGCGGTCCGTACTCGAAAGATATCTACATTAAGCTGCGGATACGTTTCGGGACGAGTGCCGGGGAAGAGGCATTCCGAGTCGGGTGAGCCGACGGCCGGGCAAGTCGGCATGCGTTCACCCATCGGCGTCGATTGCCGCGTCGGCTGTGAACTCTTCCGGCTCCAGCACGCGCTGATCGTGTCCGGCGATCGGCAGCGCGCGTACCGGGGCATCCGGCGGAAGGTGAATCATGGCTGCCTCTGTGATCACCGTTCGTAGTGTCCGCGCGCATCGGGGGAACTGATGGCTCCGACGGATCGCACTCCGCCCGAGCGGGATTCCGATGATCCCGGCGATCCTCGCGACATGCGTGCGAGCGCCACCACCGCCGCGCCGCGCCGCCCCGCCAAGTCCGCGACGCGCGGTGCTCCCACCTCGATCCCGCGGGCGCAGGCAGGTGCGCCGGTCGCCGCGGGGCCGGTCGGCGCGACGGCTCAGGGGCGCACCCAGAACGCACCGTCGGCATCCGAGACAACCGCTGCCTCGGGTTCCACCTCCCTTCCGCGCTCCGAAGCGCTCGGTATGGCGGGCTCGTCCACGCCCATGGCGGCCGCGGCGATGGGCGCGTTGGCGGCCATCGCCGCCCAATATGGTGACGGCCCGCCGACGGCTGTGACCGGACAGTCGTACGCTCCGCCCGATCTCGGCGCAGCGCGGCCGACCGGGCCCGTCGTGTGGGACGGTGCGCTCGGTTCCCGGTACGCCGACAGCAATCAGAATCGAGCACGCCACGGCGATGCGACACAGTCGGTGAACGCCGAGCTGGAACGCATCCTGGGGGGCGCGGTCGACAACAGCACGCAGGGACGCGCCGCGATCGGCGCGATCATCGCCGAGGTGAACACCGCCCTCACCGCGCTCGGCAAGGTCCAGGACGCCAACGCGAGCAGGCAGTTGGTGATCTCCACCTTGGACAACGCCTTACAACGGGCGGGAACCGTGCTCGGCCAAGGACAGGGCGCGGCAGTGCTCACCGCTGATCGGGTGGCTGCCCTGGCCGACCGATATCTGCGCGAGTCGCGTCCCGTCCAGCCGCGGCGTCCCCGCCGCACGTCGCACTCAGGCATGCACGGGCCCAGCGGCGGTCCGCCACGCGCGCGACCCTCCGGCCAGCAGGGGCAATGGATCAACGAAGCCTTGCAGGTGTTACGGCAGCACGGCTACGACACGCGTCAGATCGATCCGGCCGACATCGCGGCGATCATCCAGCACGAGTCCGGTGGCAACCCGAACGCGATCAATCTCTGGGACAGCAACGCGGCGGCGGGAATTCCGTCGAAAGGCCTGATGCAGACCATCGATCCGACGTTCAACGCGTATTCCGTTCCGGGACACCGCGATATCTGGAATCCGGTGGACAACATCGTCGCGGGCGTGCGCTATGCCATCGAGCGATACGGATCGGTCAGCAACGTGCCGGGGATCGTGCAGATGCGGGGCGGCGGCTCGTATGTGGGGTACTGAGTTGTAGGTGGGTGTCGAGCCGGATGGTCATGCCCAGCGCGCGGCCGCGTAGCTGCTGGGCAGTTTCCGGTACTGGACGTGGCCACCGGTGCGCGGGGCCTCGACGCACATGCCGTTGCCGATGTACATGATCACGTGGCCGGGATTGTTCGCCCCTTTGAACGATTCGGACGGGAATATGAGGTCGCCGGGCTTGATGTCCCGGGGATTCACCTTGGGCAGTGTCCGGTATTGATCCGCCGCGACTCGTGGGATTCGCACACCGGCGGCGGCCGCCGCGTATTGCATGAGGCCCGAGCAGTCGAAAGCGTTCGGCCCCTCCGCGCCGAAGACGTACGGGTCGCCGAGCTGGGCCAGGGCCACCTGGATCGCCTTCGCGGCCGCGCCCGTCGCAC
>NZ_BDBB01000094.1 GCF_001612765.1 Nocardia arthritidis NBRC 100137 | reverse complement strand
CACCGTGTGACGCTCGCCGACGAGACGTCGGTGCCTATTGGTGCGCCCGAATGGAATAGCCGGGTGTTTGTGCTGGATGGGCGTTTGCGTCCGGTTCCGGTGGGTGTTTCGGGTGAGTTGTATTTGGCGGGTGTGCAGTTGGCGCGTGGTTATTTCGGTCGCGCTGATCTGACGGCGGATCGGTTCGTGGCGAATCCGTTCGAGTCGGGTGCGCGGATGTATCGCACGGGTGATGTGGTCGCGTGGAACGGCAACGGTGAGCTCGAGTATCGGGGTCGTGCGGATTTCCAGGTGAAGATTCGTGGTTTCCGTATCGAGTTGGGTGAGATCGAGGCGGCGTTGCTGGCGTTGCCGGGGGTCGCGCAGACGGCGGTGATCGCGAAGTCGGATCCGAAGACCGGTGACCGGCTGGTGGCCTACCTGGTCGCTGCCGACGAAGCCGGTGTCGATGTGGCGCAGGTGAAGTCGGAACTGTCGGCCGGGTTGCCGTCGTACATGGTGCCCTCGGCGTTCGTGGTGCTGGATGCTCTGCCGTTGAACGTCAACGGCAAGTTGGATCGTAAGGCGTTGCCGGAGCCGGAGTTCGAGGTCCAGGCCTTCCGCGCGCCGTCGACGCCGATCGAGGAGATCGTGGCGTCGGTGTACGCCGACGTGCTCGGTGTCGAGCGCGTCGGTGCCGATGACGATTTCTTCGCACTGGGTGGTAACTCGTTGCTGGCGACGCAGGTGGTGGCGCGTATCGGTGCGGCGTT
>NZ_BDBB01000093.1 GCF_001612765.1 Nocardia arthritidis NBRC 100137 | reverse complement strand
GGTGTACGCCGACGTGCTCGGTGTCGAGCGCGTCGGTGCCGATGACGATTTCTTCGCACTGGGTGGTAACTCGTTGCTGGCGACGCAGGTGGTGGCGCGTATCGGTGCGGCGTTGGACGCGCGTGTCCCGGTGCGTGTGTTGTTCGAGGCCTCCACCGTGGCCGGACTCGCCGCCAAGGTCGAGCAGCACGCGGGCTCCGGTGGGCGTAAAGCCTTGGTCGCCGGTCCGCGTCCTGACCGCGTCCCGCTGTCGCTGGCGCAGCAGCGCATGTGGTTCCTCAACCAGTTCGATCCGGCGTCGGCGGTCTACAACATCCCGGCGGCCATCCGGCTCACCGGCGACTTGGATGTCGCCGCTCTGCGACAGGCCGTCGCGGACCTGGTGGCGCGTCACGAGATCCTGCGCACGATCTACCCGCAGACGCCGGACGGCCCGGTACAGCAGGTGCTCGCCGCGGACGAGGTGCCGATCGGTCTCGCATCGGCCCTGGTCGACGCGGCCGATCTGGCCGCCGCGGTGACCGCCGTCGTCGCCGCGGGCTTCGATGTGACCACGGAGGTCCCGTTCCGGGTCCAACTGTTCGAGGTCGCCTCCTCGAACGCGGACGACCCGACCCAGCACGTGCTCGCGTTCGTCGCGCATCACATCAGCTCCGACGGTTGGTCGATGGGACCGCTCACCCGGGATCTGGTGCTGGCCTATGAGGCGCGCAGCAGAGGCGAAGTCCCGGCCATGGCTCCGCTGCCGGTCCAGTACGCGGACTACAGCCTGTGGCAGCGGGAGGTGCTCGGTTCCGAGAGCGACCCGCAGAGCCTCATCTCGCAGCAGGCCGAGTACTGGCGCGGTACGCTCGCGGCCCTGCCGGACGAACTGCCGCTGCCGGCCGACCGGCCCCGGCCCGCTCAGGCGTCCTATCGCGGGTCCACCTTCGCGTTCGACATCGACGCCGACCTGCACGCCGGGCTGGAACAACTTGCCCAGCGGCATAATTCGACACTGTTCATGGTGGTGCACGCCGCGCTCGCGGTGCTGCTGGCCCGGCTGTCGGGCACCTCGGACATCGCCATCGGAACCCCGGTGGCCGGCCGCGGCGAGGCCGAACTCGATGATCTGATCGGCATGTTCGTCAACACCCTCGTGCTGCGCACCGAGGTCGAGCCGGGCACGCCGTTCGACGCGTTGCTCGCCGAGGTCCGCCGGACCGACGTCGCGGCGTTCGGGCACGCGGACCTGCCCTTCGAGCGTCTGGTCGAATTGCTCGATCCGGTTCGCTCGGCGGCGCGGCACCCGCTGTTCCAGGTGATGCTGGTGTTGCAGAACCTGGCGCAGGCGACGCTCGAGTTGCCCGGGCTCACGGTGTCCGGCATCGATCCGCAAGTGTCGGCGGCCAAGTTCGACTTGCAGATCACCCTGGCCGAACAGCCTGGCGCACAAGGTCTTTCGGTTGTCATCGGCTACGCGACCGACCTGTTCGACGAATCGACCGTGCGGAGTTTCGCGAGCCGATTCCACCGAATCCTCACGTCGATCACGGCCGATGCCACCGCCGTGGTGGGCGAGATCGATGTGCTCGCGCCCGGCGAGCGGCGTCAGGTGCTGAGCGCATGGAATGCGCCGGGCGCTTGGGTTCCCGGCGCGACCTTGCCGGATGTGATCGCCGAGCAGGCGTGGTTGCGTCCGGATGCGGTCGCGATTCGTTTCGGTGACACCAGCCTGACGTTCGGGCAGTTGCAGCGGCGGGCCAACCAGGTCGCTCGCGCGTTGATCGCTCAGGGCGCGGGACCGGAAACAGTGGTGGCGGTGGCGATGCCGCGCACCGAGGAACTGCCGGTCG
>NZ_BDBB01000092.1 GCF_001612765.1 Nocardia arthritidis NBRC 100137 | reverse complement strand
CGGGCCCTGCCGCGGCCGCCCGCGGGTCAGCAGTCGTCGAGCGGGTCGCGCAGGATCATGCCCTCGGCGGCACGCAGGCGTGTGGTCATGGTCGTCAGCAGATCGACGGAATCCTCGGAGAGGCCGATGGCCGTGTGCAGCAGCCTGCGCAGCCGCGGGCTGGTCAGCCGGGCGGCCAGGGTGCTGTCGTGCTCGGTCGGTTCGGTGTCGAGCTGTCGGTCGAGATTCACGAGAAGGTACTCACAATCGGTCATCGGGCCCCCTGGAACCACTGTGGATGCGCCGACCGTGCCAGGAACGATGGATAGGCACGGGCGAAATCGTTCCGGGGCGCAGCGTACATCGCACCCAGTTGGTCGCTGGACCGGGTCGGAATGGTTGCATGTGGTCTCCGTGCCGCAGTCGGGTCGGTTCGTCCGCGCCGTGGCCGTGCCCGCTCCGGCGCCGAGACCGCACCCATTGTTCCACTGTCCCTAAGGATTTCGGCAAAACAGTTAGTCGGCGCAGGTCGCGGACGTGGCGCTGCGCGCGCGGGTGGTTACGCGGGGGCGCGCCGACCGCTCGTTCCCATCGACGGGAAATCGCTCGTCGGTGACGCGGCCTGCCCGAAAATCGGGGGCTCGCGCCGTCCACACATGACACCATGGGTGGCGGCCGAAGCAGGTACCGACCGATGAAGGGCCAGTGATGGGGCATCTCGACGATCGGGTAGCGGTGATCACCGGCGGCGCCCGCGGGCAGGGGCGCGCGCACGCTATCGCGCTGGCGAACGCGGGCGCGGACATCGTGGTGTGTGACATCGCCGCACCCTTGCCCGGCCTTCCCTACGAGCTGAGCACTCCCGATGATCTGGCAGAGACCGCCGCGCTGGTCGAGCGCACCGGCCGCCGCTGCGTCGCGGTACAGGCCGACGTGCGCAGCCTGGAACAGATGCGGACGGTCGCCGAGCGCGCGCTGGAGGAATTCGACCGCATCGACATCCTGATCGCGAACGCGGGCATCGCCTCCAACTCGCCCGTCGCCGAGATGGACGAGCAGTTGTGGCAGGACATGATCGACACCAACCTGACCGGCGTGTTCCACAGCTTCCGCGCGGTCGTGCCGCACATGATCGAGCGTCGCTGGGGTCGCGTGGTGGCCACCTCGTCCATCGTGGCGAAGATGGGCGTGCGCAACGCGGCGCACTACGCCGCGAGCAAATGGGGCGTGCTGGGCTTGGTGAAGTCGCTGTCCCTGGAGGTGGCGGAATACGGCATCACGGTGAACGCCCTGCTGCCGTCGGGGGTGGACACCGACATGATCCAGAATCCCGCCACCTGGCGGCTCATGGTGCCGGACAAGGAGAATCCCACCAAGGAGGACTGGATGGCGATCATCGAATCCGGCCCGCCCAACGGCGATCTGATCCAGCCCGCCGAGGTGGCCGAGGCGGTGCTGCTGTTGGTCTCCGAGCACGGCCGCCACTTCAACGGGGAGGCCGTCACCATCTCCTGCGGCGGAAGCGCGAGTACGTCCTAGGATCGGCGTGCCGGACCGGAAAACATAGTCCGCGAACGCAGTTCGCGCCGCGGCACTCCTGTACAGACCTTCCGCACCATGCTTCACTGGAATCGCAGAGTCTGTGCAGTGCACAGCTTCCGGCCAGGAGTCAGCGCATGTCTCGACACGCCGAATGGACTGACCCACTTCGTTTTTCGGTGTGCCGCCCGCGCCGCGACGTCACCATGCTGATGGTCGAGGGCGAGATAGATACCGCGACCGCGCCCCGGTTCCGCGCCGAGCTGGCGTGCGCCTGCCTGCGCCCCGCCGCCACGTTCGTGCTCGACCTCTCACCGGTCACCTTCCTGGCGGCGGCGGGGCTGAGCGTCTTGGTCGAAGCGCAGGCCGAAGCCACGCGCTCCCGCCGCAGGCTGGTGCTGATCACCACCGTGCGGCCGGTGGACCGCGCGATCGAGGTCACCGGCCTGGCCGGCCGGTTCCATCGGGCGCCCTCCCTCGATGCCGCTCTCGGCGGACTCTCGCCCGGTTACGACGAGACTGTCTGATCGGCGCGGCGGGAAGGGCCGCCAACGCGCCGGCGGTGCGCCCCGAGGCGAGGCGCCCGCCCGGCTCGTCCAGAGCCTCAGTGGCGCCGCGACTCGATCGCCTCGCGGGCCGCCTGAGCCTTCTGAGCGGCCCGCTCGCGAGCCAGCTGCGCCGTGTGCGCGCTGCGTTCCCGGGCGACGTCGGCGATCTCCGGTCCGCGCTCCTTGGCGACCTCCGCCCACTCGGCCCCGCGCTGCTTGGCCAGATCGGCGAGATGCGCGCTCCGTTCCTTGGCGATCTCCGCCAGCCCGGCGCTCCGTTCTTTGGCGATCTCCGCCCACTCCGCGCCGCGCTCTTTGGCGACATCGGCCCAATCGGCGCTCCGTTCTTTGGCGACCTCCGCCCAGTCCGCACCCCGCTCCTTCGCGAGCTCGGCCCACTCCGACCCATGCTCCTTGGCGGTCCCGGCCAGCTCACTGCCGTGTTCCTTGGCCGCCTCCGCCCATCCCGGGCCGTGACGCTGAGCCGTCTCGGCGAGTTCCGCGCCCTTGCTCGCGGCCACCGCTCCGAGCGCGCGCGCCCGTTCCGCGGCCTCCTGCGCGTGCTTGCGCAAGCC
>NZ_BDBB01000091.1 GCF_001612765.1 Nocardia arthritidis NBRC 100137 | reverse complement strand
CCGTCGAGGGCTCCTCGGTCACTGTGACCGGCAGCGGTGACAACCTCAAAGTGGCCGATGCCGGTGTGATCTGCGGCGGACTCCAGACCGCGAACGCCACCGTGTACCTGATCGACACGGTGTTGACGCCCCCCGCGGCATGACGGCACCGACCTGGGGTTGAGGAGCATCCGGGAGGAAAGTCCCGCTAAGCGGACAGGGTGAATCTGGTTGTTGTTCGGTCACTCGTTGGGCGGCTCGACCACCATCCAGGCCCTGCACGACGACTCCCGTATCCGGGCGGGAGTGAACCTGGACGGCCCCATGCTGGGCTCGGTCGCCACCAAGGGAACCGACCGACCGTTGTTGATGCTGGCCAGCGAGTCCGCGCCCTGGTACGGCAACCCGGGCTGGGAGCCGTACTGGACGGCCAACACCGGCCTGAAACTGCCGATCCGAGTCTCGGGCACCGAACACATGTCCTTCTGCGATCAGTAGGCGATCCTGTCACAGCTCGGCGCCGCCGGACTGCTCGCCGCCGACGTCCAGAAGCGGTCGGCACTATCGACGCGCAACGCTCGATCGGGGTGCAACGCACATACCTGCGCACCTACTTCGACACCGTCTTCGGCCGACTGCCCGCCGACCTCGCCGCAACGATCGGACACATCGCACAACCCGAGCCTGCACCACACCCATGACCGACCGAGCTCATCCCGACAGTGCGCCGATTCAGGCACGATAACCTGCTGCGGTAGGGCGATCAGCGACTCGATCGCCGCCGCGCCGCGGGGTCGCTGTCGGCTTGGAACCGTCGCAGTCCCTCATCGGACACCCGCGCGTACTTCGCGAGGCTACGCACCGACGTGTGCCCCGACAGCTTCATCAACACCGGCGTCGACGCTCCCTCCTCCGCGGCATGCGTCAACCGCGAATGCCGCAACTGGTGCAGCGGGTACGGGCCGTCGTCGAAACGCTCGGTGTGCGCCTCGAACAGCTCCGCGGCCCGCCGATACGACAAACCTGGCCCGACCCGTCACCGGGTCGATATCGTTGCGCGCCACAGAAGGCCGGGCCTTGCGGTCGGTGAGGAACAGCGGCCCGGTCCTGCGCCCGGCCAACATGCGCGGCAACAATCGCGCGGTGCCGGTCTGCCACGCGATCACCTCACGCGCCCGCCCTTGCGGGTCACCACCGCGCACCGGTTGGCCATGTCCAGATCGGACACATCCAGCATCAGCACCTCCTCGGCGCGCGCCGAGGACTCATACAGCAGGTGCCACAACCCTCGATCCCGCAGCGACGCGTCCGATCCCAGCATCTCGGTGATCCGATCCCGACTCAACGCCCTGCTATGGTCCGGCGGCGCGGGCCGCGTCCGCATCCGCATCCGCGGATCACCGACCAACCACCCCTGCGCGCGCCAGTACGCGCACGCCGATATGCGGTAACCGCTTAGCGTGACTTTTCTCGCGAACACCACTTCCCACGTCGATTCCGGCTGGCCGCGGGCAAGGACTCCGCCCCTTCCTATCGCAAGCCGGAACGGAGGATAGTCTGCAATTCCGCTGCGACGCGCTCGTGATCGAAGACTGCGAAATCGAGGTGCCGGGCCGTACGCTCGGCGAGCCGGCAGTACAGACCGACAGTGGCCAGCAGAGCCCGCGCGGCTTCCCGCACACCGAATCCGGACCAGCAGTGTTCGAGTTCGGCCTGCACATCGCTGTCCATCCACGAGCGCAGGCGCGTGCCCAGATACCGGGTATCGAAGTCGCCACCGTAGCGAGCCCGATGATCCCACTCGATCATGCGCAACAGTTCAGCCTTGAGGTCATGGTCTCGTAGCTTCGCCGACCACGGCTCGTCACGCACAATCGCTTTGGCCTCCATCAGCGCTGCCGCCCACGCCCAGTTCACCGATTCCCAGAACTCACCGGCCCCCGGCGCCGAAGCCACCAGCGGCCGATACGAGGCAGTACCAGCGGTGCCGTCCTTGTCGAGCAGCACCATGAACGGCCGCTCGTAAACACGCCCCCCGAGGTCCTCGGCCGGAAGGAGGGTGAAATCGAGCTTGCCGCCACCGAAATACACGAGCCGAGTGGGATTGCCGTCGCTGTCCTCGAGACGTTCGACCACCAACACTTCGCCCAGCCGCTCCCACCAGGACTCGTCTTCGAGCAGTGCCGGAACGTCAGTGGCGAAAACTTGGATATCACGGTCCGACAGCGGGTGATCGGTGCCCTCAGCCGCCGATCCGGTGAGAACCAACGCTCGCACACCAGAGCATGCCTCGGCCCAGGAGACGAGCGCGGAAAGGACATCGCCGTAATCCATGCCGACGATCATCACACGAGTAGCACACCCGAACAGAACCACTAGCGTGACCTCCTCCCGGATGCGCCTCAACCCCCGACCTCGGGTGGACCGGGGCGGTGACCAGCCGCTCGCTCTGCCCGGGATCCCGGCTCGTCACGGGCCAAGCGAACGAGCTGTCGGCAGGTATCGACATCACCAGCGAATACCCAAAATCGTGGTGCGATGAGGAACGCTGCACCCCACCTCCGATTCGGAGGCGAGCTCGTCCCATCTGAGCGGCAGCCTGCAGGTCGTGCCGTTCCGGTCGGGCATCAGCCGCCGCGAGGGCCCGCGGGTGCCGCTGCTCGGGCCTAGGTTCTGTCTCCCAATGACTTGAACCATTCGACGATCAGGGCCAGGACGACTCCGGCGCGGTAGGTGATGGCCAACTTGTCATACCGGGTGGCCACCGCACGCCAGTGTTTGGCCTTGTTGAAGGCACGTTCGATGACGTTGCGCCGTTTGTAGGTTTCCCGATCGAAATCAGGTGCCCGCCCGCTGCGGCGGCCTCTGCGTTTGCGGTGGGCGAGCTGGTCGGATCGTTCGGGAATGACGGTGCGGATACGTGTGCGCCGCAGCAAGGCGCGGTTGGCGGCCGAGGAGTACGCTTTGTCGGCGATCACTACCTGCGGGTTGCGCCGTAGTGGGCCGCCGTCGAGGCGGGGCACCGCGACCGCCTCCAATAACGGCGCGAGCATCGGTGCATCGCCGGCCTGGCCGGGTGTGC
>NZ_BDBB01000090.1 GCF_001612765.1 Nocardia arthritidis NBRC 100137 | reverse complement strand
GACACCACCGAACTCGTGGACTTCATCTCCCAATCGTTGCCTGTGTACATGATTCCGGCGTCGATCATGGTGTTGGGGGAGATTCCGTTGACGCCGGTGGGGAAGTTGGATCGGGCGGCGTTGCCGGAGCCGGTGTTCGCGGTGCGGGCGTTTCGGGCGCCGTCGACGCCGGTGGAGGAGATTGTGGCGGGGGTGTTCGCGGCGTTGTTGGTGCCCGAGGAGGACGGGCGTGTGGGTGCCGACGATGATTTCTTCGAGTTGGGTGGGAATTCGTTGTTGGCGGCGCAGGCGGCGGCGCGGATCGGTTCGGCGTTGGGGGTGCGGGTGCCGGTGGGGTTGTTGTTCGAGGCGACGACGGTGGCGGGGTTGGCGGCGCGGGTGGAGGCGCATGCGGGGTCGGCGGCGGGGCAGGCGTTGCGGGCGTGGCCGCGTCCGGAGCGGGTGCCGTTGTCGTATGCGCAGCGGCGGATGTGGTTTTTGAACCGGTTCGATCCCGGGAGTGGGGTGAACAATATTCCGGTCGCGGTGCGGTTGTCGGGGCGGTTGGATGTGGTGGCGTTGCGGGCGGCGGTGGGGGATCTGGCCGAGCGGCACGAGGTGTTGCGCACGGTGTATCCGGATGTGGATGGTGAGGGTTTCCAGTTGGTGTTGCCGGTGGGGGATGCGCGGGCGGTGCCGGATGTGCTGGTGCGGCGGGCGGATGAGTCGGAGGTGGCGGCGTTGGTGGCCGCGGCGGTGGGTGAGGGGTTCGATGTGACCGCGGCGCCGCCGGTGCGGGTGCGGTTGATCGAGTTGGGTGAGTCCGAGCATGTGCTGGTGTGTGTGGTGCATCACATCGCGGGCGATGGTTTCTCGATGGGTCCGTTGACGCGGGATTTGATGAGTGCGTATGTGGCGCGGGCTGGGGGTGGGGCGCCGCAGTGGCCGGTGTTGGAGGTGCAGTACGCCGATTACGCGTTGTGGCAGCGGGAGATCCTGGGTAGCGAGGATGATCCGGAGTCGTTGCTGGCCGCGCAGATCGGGTTCTGGCGTGAGCGGTTGGCGGCGCTTCCCGATCAGTTGGAGTTGCCCGCGGATCGGGCGCGTCCGGCGGTGGCGTCGCATCGTGGTGCGACGCTGGGGTTCGAGATCGATCCGGTGGTGCATGCGGGGTTGAGTCGGGTGGCGGCGGAGCATAATGCGACGTTGTTCATGGTGGTGCATGCGGCGTTGGCGGTGTTGCTGGCGCGGTTGTCGAATACGCGTGATATCGCGATCGGCACGCCGGTGGCCGGTCGTGGTGAGGCGGCGCTGGATGATCTGATCGGCATGTTCGTCAACACGCTGGTGTTGCGCACCGACATCGAGCCCGGCGTGCGATTCGGCGAGTTGTTGGGCGTGGTGCGTTCGGTGGATGTGGAGGCGTTCGGGCATGCGGATGTGCCGTTCGAGCGGCTGGTGGAGTTGCTGGATCCGGTGCGCTCGGCGGGGCGGCATCCGTTGTTCCAGGTGATGTTGACCTTCCAGAACCTGGCGGTGTCGGAGTTGGAGTTGCCGGGGCTGTCGGTGTCGGGGGTGGATCTGGCCGTGGGCTCGGCGAAGTTCGATCTGCAGCTGGCGATCGCGGAGGCCAGCGACCGCCATGGTGGCGGGCAGGGTTTGTCGGCGGCGTTCACCTACGCCACCGATCTGTTCGACACGGCGACGGTGCAGGACTTCGCCGACCGGTTCACCCGCATTCTGGCGGCGGTGGCCGCGGACGCGTCGGTGGTGGTGGGGGATATCGATGTGCTGGCCCCCGGGGAGCGGGAGCTGGTGTTGCACGAGTGGTCCACCCCGGGTGCGATCGTGCCGGAAGTGACGCTGGTGGAGGTCATCGCCACCCAAGCCCGCAGCCGTCCCGACGCCGTCGCCATCCGCTACGGTGATACCAGCCTGACGTTCGGGCAGTTGCAAAGCCGCGCCAACCAGGTCGCTCGCGCGTTGATCGCTCAGGGCGCGGGACCGGAAACAGTGGTGGCGGTGGCGATGCCGCGCACCGAGGAACTGCCGGTCGCGTTGTTGGGTGTGTTGACCGCGGGTGCGGCGTATCTGCCGATCGACACCACCTATCCGGTGCAGCGGTTGGAGTTCATGCTCGAAGACGCCGCCCCGGTGTGTGTGCTGACCACCGCCGAGCAGCGGGATGGGCTACCGGCTGGTGGGTTGCCGGTGGTGGTGTCGGCCGATGCGCAGCACTACTCGGACGCGCCGGTGGGTGACGCGGATCGGGTCGCGCCGCTGCGTAGCGACAATTTGGCGTATGTCATCTACACCTCCGGTTCCACCGGTGTGCCCAAGGGGGTGG
>NZ_BDBB01000089.1 GCF_001612765.1 Nocardia arthritidis NBRC 100137 | reverse complement strand
CGTTGTTGGGTGTGTTGACCGCGGGTGCGGCGTATCTGCCGATCGACACCACCTATCCGGTGCAGCGGTTGGAGTTCATGCTCGAAGACGCCGCCCCGGTGTGTGTGCTGACCACCGCCACCGAGCGGGAATCACTACCCGCGGGCAATATTCCGGTCCTGCTGCTGGAGGACACCACCGGCTACGACGACGCACGCGTCCGCAACCGCGAACGTGTGGTGCCGCTGCGTCCGGACAACCTGGCGTATGTCATCTACACCTCCGGTTCCACCGGTGTGCCCAAGGGGGTGGGGGTCGCGCACCGCAACGTGGTCGAGTTGTTCGCCAACACCCAGTCGCTGTTCGAGTTCGACGAAACCGATGTGTGGACACTGTTCCACTCCTTCGCGTTCGACTTCTCGGTGTGGGAACTGTGGTGTGCGCTGGCCAACGGCGGCACCGTCGTCGTGGTCGACTACCTCACCTCCCGCTCGCCCGAACAGTTCCGCGAACTGTTGATCCGTGAGCGGGTCACCGTCCTCAACCAGACCCCCTCGGCCTTCTACCAGCTCGCCGAGGCCGACCGCGCCGCGCACCCGGACGAGCAGGGCGAACTCGCGCTGCGCTACGTCGTGTTCGGTGGTGAGGCACTGGATCTGCGCCAGTTGCAGCGCTGGTACGAACGCCACCCCGTGGACGCGCCGTGGCTGGTGAACATGTACGGCATCACCGAGACCACGGTGCACGTGTCCTACCTGTCGCTGGATGAGCAGATGGCCGACAACCCGGCCAGCGTGATCGGTCGCGCCATCCCGGGCTTGGACGCGTACGTGCTCGACGACCGGCTCAACCCCGCGCCGGTCGGCGTCGCCGGAGAGATCTACGTCGCGGGCGCTCAGCTCTCCCGCGGCTACCTCGGCCGTCCCGGCCTGGCCGCTACCCGCTTCGTCGCCAATCCCTTCGGTGCGCCGGGTTCGCGGATGTATCGCTCCGGCGATATCGGCCGGTGGGTAGGTCTGGGTGGCCTGGCCACCCTCGAGTACGCCGGGCGTGGGGACC
>NZ_BDBB01000088.1 GCF_001612765.1 Nocardia arthritidis NBRC 100137 | reverse complement strand
GGCGGCGTCGTCCGCCGGGCGGTCCACGAAGGTCGCGCGGTGCCCGCCCGCCTCCGCGCCCTGGGCGATGAGCACGTCGGCGCCCGCCTCGACCGCGACGCGCGCCTCGTCGACCGAGGTCACGGTCACCCAGATTTCGGAACCGGCGGCGTGCAGCCGCCCTGTCTCCGCGGCGCTCGGGCAGCCGAAAGTGAACGACACGGCGGCGACCGGGTCGGCGACGAGCAGGTCGAGCTTGGCGTCCCAGTCGTCGGTGTCGTAGCGCGGATCCCCGAGCGTGTGGTCGGCGCCGAGTTCGGCGAGATAGTCCGCCAGGTCCGCGGCGGGGGTCGGTGGGCCGGGTACGAAGAGGTTCACGCCGAACGGCTTGCCGGTGGCCGCACGCGTCGCCGCGATTCGCGCCGCGGTGTCGGTCGCGCTCAGATAGCCGGCGGCCAGCTGGGCGAACCCGCCCGCCTCGGCCACCGCGGCGGTCAGTTCGGGAGTTGATGGGCCGCCCGCCATCGGGGCCAGCACGATCGGAACGTCCACCTGGTCGAGGATCACGCTCCGATTGTCGCGCATCTGGACGTGTGACCCGGGCCTCACCAGCGATTTTCAGCTGGAAGGTTGCGGAATGGTCACGACGCGGTAGAGTTCCCGTCACGACGGATGCCAAACCGTTATCCGCTCGAGCTTCACCGGATCGTTATCGAACCCGGTTCGGCTCGGGCTCCGGCATCCCGGACCCTGTTCTACGACCGAGGACTCAGCTTTGTCGCAGCACCGTGTAGGCCCCAGTTCCATTACCGTCCAGAGCCTCCTCGGCGACGGCGGCGAAACGGGCCGGCCGACGCGGCACCGCGCCGAGCCGTCCGCCACCGAGCGCGTGAAGGCCGCCGCGACCGCAGCGGTCGCCGCGGGCGCTTTGATCGGCGCCGCCAGCCAAGTCGCTCCCGCGATCGCCTACGCGTCGCCGTTGCTGCCCGGCTCCCACGATGCCGACGAGGAGACGCAGGCCGCGCCTTCCACCGTGAAGGGTACGAGCATCCTGCCGATCGCCGAGGCGAAGGTCGCCGAGCCGGTCACGCAGGCCGCGCCGGAGCCCGCCGCGGTCGCCGGGCAGATCGCGGCCCCGGTCGCCGCTCCGTTCGGCATTCCCAATCTTCCCCCGGAGATCGCCGCCCCCTTGGCTCAGGCCGAAGAGGTCCTCAAGGGCGTGCAGCAGCAGGTCGCGCCGGCGCCCGCGGTGCGCCCCGTGGCCGGTGAGATCAGCTCCGGCTTCGGCAGCCGCTGGGGCGCCATGCACTACGGCCTCGACTTCGCCGACGCGCTGGGCGCGCCGATCCACTCGGTCAGCAACGGCACCGTGATCGAGGCGGGACCGGCTTCCGGTTTCGGCCTGTGGGTGCGCGTGCTGCAGGACGACGGCACCACCGCGGTCTACGGCCACGTGAACGAGATGTTCGTGCACGCCGGGCAGCGCGTGAACGCGGGCGACGTGATCGCCACCGTCGGTAACCGGGGGCAATCCACCGGTCCGCACCTGCACCTGGAGATCTGGGACCAGGCGGGCACCAAGATCGACCCGATGCCGTACCTGGCCGCCAAGGGCGTGCCCTTGCAGTGGGGCCCGTCCGCGCACTGACTTCTCCTGTCCAGCTTGATATTCCGGTCAGCGCACGGTTGCGCGCAGCGGAGCTTCCCGCGACGAGGTAGTGCGGGAAGCGGTTGGAGCGCGGGTCTTTCAGAGCCGCCCCATAGGCACCGGTCGGTCGCTAGGCTCGGGCCGTGATCGAGCTGGGCGACATCTTCGAGCCTGGGTCACCGCACGGCCGCGTCTACGCCGTGCTGGTGCACCATCCGCGGTCGAGTCTCGCCGACATCGCGCAGTACCTGGGCGTTTCGGAAGACCTCGCCGCGGACTCGTTGGATGTGTTGTGTGAATTGCGCGCCGCGGTCCGCGTCGAGTCGCCCGAGGGTGAACCGCTGTGGGACGCGCACGCACCGGAATCGTTGTCCGAAGCCGAGGCGCGGCGCAGGCAGCAGGAGATCAACCAGATGCACGCGGCCGCGGCGCGCTTGAGCGAGACGTTCCGTTCGGTGCGTCGCTCGCCGCGCGGCAACGGCGCGGTGGTGCCGGTGTACGAGCGGCTGGAGATGCTGGCGGATTTCGAGGAGATGCAGACCGGCGCGCGTAGCTGCGTCAAGCTGGTAGAGCGCGGCCCCTATCTCAGCGATCCGGAACGCGAGCGCCAGCTGTTCGAGCTCAAGCGGACCAGGCTCGGCGAAGGAATCCGCTATCAGACCTTGTATCAGGACACGGTCTACCAGGATTCGGAGCGCTTGCGGCACGCGCTGTCCACCAACGCCAGCGGCGCGCAGGCCAGAACGCTGCCGGAGCCGCCGTTCAAGCTGATCATCAGCGACGACGAGCGCGCCAGCCTGGTGCTGCACGCCGATGAACGCAGGCCCGATCCGATGGGTCTGCGCATCACGGGGTCCCCCACGCTCGAGCTGTTGGTCAAGACCTTCGACGTACTGTGGACGATGGCCGCGCCCATATCGGTGAATCCGGCCGCCGAGGCGCTGGACGAACGTGACCGCGCGATCCTGACTTTGATGGGACTGGGCGCCACCGACGACACCATCGCGCGCAGGCTCGGGATGTCCCGGCGCACGGTGGTCCGCCGGACCGCCCGGCTGCTGGAGCGTCTCGGCGCGAGCACGAGATTCCAGGCGGGGGTGCAGGCGACCCGGCGCGGGTGGCTGTGAGCAAGCTCACCGATCGAACGAGTCGTGCAACATGAGGGACTCGGCGCCGATATAACGGCAGGCATCACGCAAGACACCGATTCCATGGGGGAGTGGGCGGCGCTGGACGAGAGGACAGCACCGAAAGGGGGGACGCGGACCGCCACCGACGGCAGCCGCGGCAATCCGATACAGCGCGCGGGTTGGGCAGTCAAGCCCCTATATGATTGCTCGGTCCGCGCTGGCCCCGGATAACGAACCCTGCGCAGGGTACGGCCCGGGTCCTGGCTCGATGCGAGAGGTGAATGCACTCGAATGGAAACCGCCCGTCGCTCTGCTCGCGGTAGCCGTCGCCGCAGGTCGGGCAGTCCGCTGTTCGCGCAGCTGCTCACCGCCGCCGTCGAGTCCGCCGCTACCGAGGTCGCGATCCGGTTCAACCCCACGGGAGATCCGACCGACGATCGGGAACTCACCTACGCCGAGCTGGACGCGGCGTCCTCGCGGCTGGCCAGGGAGCTGATCGAGCGCGGTGTCGGGCCGGGCGACGTGGTCGCCATCGGAATCTCGCGCAGCGTGGAGTCGGTGCTCGCCGTCTGGGCCATCGCCAAGACCGGCGCGGCGTACGTGCCGGTGGATCCGACGTACCCCACCGATCGCATCAACCACATCGTCGCCGACTCCGGCGCCACGGTCGGCCTGACCACCTCGGCGCACCGCCCGGTGCTGGGCACCGGCGTGTACTGGATCGAGCTGGACGACCCGGTGCAGGCCGCGCGCATCGCCGCGCGCCCGGAGCACCCCATCTCCTACACCGACCGGGTCCGTCCGCTGGACGAGCGGCACCCGGCCTATGTCATCTACACCTCCGGGTCCACGGGCAAGCCCAAGGGCGTCGTGGTCTCGCACAGTGGTCTTGCCGGACTTGTGACCGCGGAGCGCGAGCACTACGGGGTGACTGAGGATTCGCGCGTTCTGCACGTCTGCTCGCCGAACTTCGACGTCTCGGTGCTCGAACTGCTGCTGGCCTTCTCCAGCGGCGCGACGCTGGTGATCGCGCCGCCATCGGTGTTCGGCGGTTTCGAGTTGGCGGATCTGCTGCGGCGCGAGCACGTCACGCACATGCTCATCACGCCGGGGGCCCTGGAATCGGTGGATCCGGCGGGGCTGGACGACCTGCAGGCCGTCGTGGTGGCCGGCGACAAGTTCGGACCCGAACTGGTCGCTCGCTGGGCGGCCGAGCGCGAGTTCTACAACGGCTACGGGCCCACCGAGGCGACGATCCTGGCCACCAGTACGCCACCGATGACGCCGGGCGAGCCCATCACGATCGGCTCGGCCATCCCTGGAGTCGGGGCGTTCGTGCTGGACTCGCGGCTGCGGCCGGTGCCCGCCGGGGTGGTCGGCGAGCTGTATCTGACCGGTCCCGCGCTGGCGCAGGGCTATCTCAACCGGCCGGGCCTGACCGCGGAGCGATTCGTCGCCAGTCCTTTCGGCGCCGACACCGGCAACCCCGGAGCGCGGCTCTACCGCACCGGCGACCTGGTGCGCCGCACCGAATCCGCGGGCCAGGACGGCGTCATCGAATACCTGGGCCGCTCGGACTTCCAGGTGAAGATCCGCGGTTTCCGCATCGAACTCGGCGAGATCGACAACGCGCTCACCGGCCACCCGGACATCGACTTCGCGGCCACTCTCGGCAAGACGCTGCCCTCCGGCGCGACCGCGCTGGTGTCCTATGTGCTGCCGCGTCCCGGGGCCGACGTG
>NZ_BDBB01000087.1 GCF_001612765.1 Nocardia arthritidis NBRC 100137 | reverse complement strand
GCAGCCCACGCCGGGGGCGCACACCGAAACGGTCCAGCGAGCCGAGGTCGGCGGTGAGCACGAGCGCGTCGCAGTCGAACGAGCGCCCGTCGGCGGTGCGGGCGCTGCGGGCCCGCCTGCCCGCGTAGTCGATGCCGACCACCTCGGCGTTCAGTTCCAGCGTGCCGCCTGCCTCGGCGAACGCGTGCGCCAGCGCCGCGGCGATCGCGCGCATACCGCCCTCGGGAAAGTAGACGCCCAGCGAGGTGTCCATATGCGCAATCGCGCCGTAGACGGCGAGCGCCCGCGCGGGCGGCATACCCGCGTAGAGGGCCTGAAAGGTGAACAGGCGCGCCAGGCGCGGATCCCGCAGGAACCGGCGCACCTGCGTGCCGAGTCTGCCGAAACCGCCGAGACGTGCCAATTCGACCAGCGCGCGCCGTTTGTCGGGGAGGCGCACCATATCCAGCGGCGAGTCGAAGTTGGTGTCCATGAACTCGGTGAACTCCGCCGCGTAGACCCGCGCCAGCCATGCGCGCAGGCGCCGGTATCCGCGTGCCTCGGCCGGGCCGCAGGTCCGCTCGACCTCCGCGGCCATGACGTCCGGGTCGGTGAAGACCCTGATCTGCGCGCCGTCGGCGAACCGGGCGTGATAGCCCGGCGCCAGCCGGTGGATGCGCAGCGGGGGCTCGCAGGTCTCCGGGGCGCGGCCGACCGCGGCGAGCGCGTCGGTGATCAGTTCGGGCAGGGTGAGGACGGTGGCGCCGGAATCGATCTCGTAGTCGGCGCCCCGGTATCGCCCCACCCGGCCGCCCGGGTGGTCGGCCCGCTCGAGCAGCGTGACCGTGTGACCCGCGCCGGTCAGGTACAGGGCGGCCGACAGGCCAGCCAGGCCCGCGCCGACCACCACGACGCGATCGGTCGGTCCAGAAACGGTTCTCATCCGGTTCCTCTCCTTGCCGTGGCGCCCGCTCCCGTGCTCACGCCGCGCGCTTGGTCGCGGCCAGCGCCATCGCGCGCAGCCGTTCCTTGGCCACCGGCGTCGCCGAGCTGGCCTCGATGGCGGCCAGACCGCTGTCGGTGAGTTCGGCGATCCGGCGTTCCACCTCGTCGACCGCGCCCAGTTCGGCGAGCAGCGCGCGCAGCCGCTGCACCTGCTCGGCACTCAGGTCGGTGCCGATGCTCGAACGCAGCAGCGCGGCCGCGGCGGTGTCGGTCTCGTCCGCGCGGCGCAGGGCCTCGGCCAGCAGCACGGTGCGCTTGCCTTCGCGCAGGTCGTCGCCGGAGGGCTTGCCGGTGACCGCCGGATCGCCGAAGACGCCGAGCAGGTCGTCGCGCAGCTGGAAGGCGATCCCGATGGCGGTGCCGAACCCGCGGTAGGCCTCGATCAGCTGCTGGTCGGCGGCGGCGATGGCGGCGCCGAGGTGCAGCGGACGTTCGACGGTGTAGGCGGCGGTCTTGTAGCGGTTGATCCGCAGCGCGGCCTCGACCGATTCGTCGCCGCCCGCCTCGCCGCTGACGTCGAGCAGCTGGCCGCCGAGCACCTCGGTACGCATGTCGGCCCACACCGGCGCGAACCGGGCGATGGCCGCGGGCGCCAGACCGGACGCGTGCACCATGTCATCGGCCCAGGACAGCGCCAGGTCGCCGACCAGGATGGCCACGCTGGCGCCGAAGTGCGCCGCGTCGCCCGCCCAGCCGTGGTCGCGGTGGCGCTGCTCGAAGTCGACATGCACGGTGGGGAAGCGGCGGCGGGTGCGGGAGGAATCGATGATGTCGTCGTGGATCAGCGCGCAGGCCTGGACGAGTTCGAGCGCGGAGCAGGCGGTGAGCACCGCGGCGGCCTCGGGTGCGTGCGGATCGCCGCCCGCTCCGAGCCACCCGGTCCACGCGAACGCGGGCCTGGTGCGTTTCCCGCCGCGCAGCACGAACTGCTCGAGCGCGTCGGTGGCCTCGACGAAGACCGAGCCGAGGCGCTCGGTCGTCGGGCGGCGGGTGGCGAAGAAACTGGTCAGGGCGTCTTCCACGGCGGTGACGAAGGCGGGGGTGCCCGGCTGCGGCACCGCGGGACGCGGCGTCTGAGTACCGGTTGCGGCGGACAGAGGAGCCTCCAAGGTCGTGCGGATGGTGGACGCACGGGGTCGCGGAGGGTGCCCGGGCGCTGTGGGTGATTCGGGGCCGAGCGGGGGCGGTCGCGCGTGTCGCTCGGCGTGGCGAACATGTCGCTCGAAGCGAAGAATACGCGGGAGGTCCGAGCGACCCGACGGGGCCGCCACCTGCCACCTCTACACTGAACCGGTGACTTTCGACAACGTGCGGGGAAGCTCGACCCCTGGCCGGCCGTCCCGGACGCACCCGAACGTCTCTGGAACACCTTCGGTCGTACAGAGTCTGCGGGCTCACGCGGGGCATGCGGTGCCGTTCTCCGTGGAGTTCAATCCGCCCCGCGACGCCGCCGCCGAGGCGCGGCTGTGGCGCGCCGTGCGGCAGTTCGAGTGCATGCATCCCGCGTTCGTGTCGATGACCTACGGCGCGGGTGGTTCCACTCGCGACCGCACCGTCCGGGTGACCGGGGAACTGGCGCAGCAGACGACGCTGCTGCCGGTCGCGCACCTGACCGCGGTGGAGCACAGCGTCGCAGAGCTGCGCTCGCTGGTCGGCGCGTACGCCGACTCCGGTATCCGCAACATCCTGGTGCTGCGCGGCGACCCGCCGGGCGACCCGCTGGGGGAGTGGCACAAGCATCCGCAGGGCGTCTCCTACGCCGAGGAACTGGTGCGTATCGTCCGCGACCTCGGTGACTTCCACGTCGGCGTGGCATCGTTCCCGCAGGGCCACCACCGCTCGCCGGACCTGGCCACCGACACCGCGTTCCTGGCCGCGAAACTGCGTGCGGGAGCGGAGTATTCGATCACCCAGATGTTCTTCGACGTCGAGCACTACCTGCGCTTGCGTGATCGGCTGGTGGCGCTGGACCCGATCGAGGGCGCCAAGCCGATCATTCCGGAGCTGATGCCGATCACGTCGCTGCGCACGGTGCAGCGCGCCGAGGAGCTGTGCGGTAGGCCGCTGCCGGACTCGGTCATGCGGCGGCTGCGCACGGCGGCGGGCGACGGCGGGGAGGAGAACGCCGCGGCGGTGCGCGCGGCGGGCATCGAGATCGCCACCGAGATCGCCCAGCGGCTGATCGACGAGGGCGCGCCGTGTCTGCACTTCATCACGCTCAATTTCGCCAAGGCGACCAGCGAGGTGCTGACCAACCTCGGCTACGGCGTCACGGCCGCCCCGGTCAGCGTCTGAGTCTCTCGCCTCGGGCGGGCGCTGGGTGTGTGTCACCGGCCGCTTCCACACCGTGACCGCCGGCCGCTCGTCCTCGAATGGTGCGTTCGAACCATTCCGGCATGCACTGTGGCGGCCTCCGTGACCGACCGGTGCGCGCGAGAGCGCACCGGACGTCAGGCCGCGCGGACCGCGCGCGGCCGCCATGCCTCGGCGAGCAGCCGATGCGATTCCAGCCGACACTGTTCGGCGTGCTGGGCCAGATCGACGGTGTTGCGCAGGCCTGCTGCGCGGTCGATCCCGCGCTGATCGGGGACAGGCCCAGGATCGAGAGGGGAACGAACCGGCCGCTCATGCGGCACGTCCCCGCCGCGGGTCCCGCTCGCCCGCTTCGATGGCCACGCGCAGCCGGTTCTGCGCGGGCGCCACCGGGCAGGTCGCGAAATCGGTGAAGGCGCACGGCAGATTCGCGGCGCGGTTGAAGTCCAGCACCACCGTGCCGTCCGCCTCCGGCGTGCCCACGGTCAGCGATCGTGCCGCCGGGTAGGTCGTCACACCGCTGGTGGCGTCGGTGAACAGCACCCGCAGGTTGTCCTGGTCGCCGAACGCGACCACGCGTTCGGTCACCTCGCCGATGCGGAATTCGATGGTGCCCGCGGCGCTGTGGTGGTGCTCGAGCCCCTCGACCACGGCGCCGGTGACCACGGTCTGCTGCTGCGGGAACGGCGTGAAGCGCCCCGGGACCACCCAGCGCGGGTCGGGCCGGTAGGCCGGGATGCCGTCGAAGGTCAGCAGGGCGGGTGAAGCGGGGTCGTGCACCCGGACGGCGTAGCGGCCCGTGCGGCGGATCACCTCGAGTACCCGGCGCTCCTGCCGGACGTGCAGGCCGGGCGCCCCTTCGGCAGGGGTGACGATCTGTACGCCCGCGATGCCGAGCCCGTCGTATTCCAGCCGGTCGGCGGGCTGGGCGGTGATGAACACCTTCTCGTCGGTGACCCACCAGGTGCCGGGCAGGTCCGGCAGCCGTTCGGGGCGGTCGGTGAGCCAGTGCAGCGCGGTCAGGCCGAGGAAGCCGAGCGGGTCGCGCAGTTGGTCTTCCCGCGTGTGGTGCCAGCGCGCCCACTCGGTCTCGAAAACGGTGGTGATGCTCGTGGTCATGACGCTTCGGCTCCTTCGTGGGCTGTGGTGCGACGGTGGGGATGGCGCAGGCCGAGGTGGTCGCGCAAGGTGGCTCCGGCGTACTCGGTGCGGAAGCTGCCGCGCTCCTGGAGTTCCGGGACGACCCGGTCGACGAATTCGTCCAGCCCGTGCGGGGGTCCGAGCAGCAGCGCCTGCTGCCACAGCGTGGCGCGCATGCCGCGCGCGGACCGGCCCGCGCG
>NZ_BDBB01000086.1 GCF_001612765.1 Nocardia arthritidis NBRC 100137 | reverse complement strand
GCCGCATCCGAGGCCCGAGCCGAGAGCAGCGAGAACCGCCGCGCCGCGGCCATGGCGGCTTTCGCGGGCGCGGCGGGCCGCATGCAGGCGATGACCACCAGCATGCTCGCGGAGCTGCGCGAGATGGAGCACCGGCACGGCGATCCCACCGTGCTCGCCGACCTGCTGCAACTGGATCACCACACCGCCCAGGCCGGCAGGCTGGCCGACAGCATCGCCGTGCTCAGCGGCGCGCGATCCGGCCGCCGGTGGGCCAAACCGATTGCCATGGAATCGGTTCTGCGCGGTGCGATGGGGCGCGTCGCGGGTTATCAACGGGTGCGGCTGCGCGCCGTCGCCGACATCGCGATCTCCGGCCATGCCGCGGAAGGCGTCATGCACGCGCTGGCGGAGCTGCTCGACAACGCCTGCAACTTCTCCCCGCCCACCACCGAGGTACACGTCTACGCCGCCGAGGTTCCGGCGGGCGTCATCATCACCATCGAGGACAGCGGATTGGTCATGAGCGAGTCGGCGCTGCGCCGCGCCGAGGCGGCGGTGGCGGCCACCGGATCGGACGAACGCGGCGCGGGAGTCGACCTGTCCTCGCTCACCGGGACCCGGCTGGGCCTCGCCGTGGTGGGCAACCTCGCGCGCAAGCACGGGCTCACCGTCTCCTACCGGCCTTCGGCCATCGGCGGCACCGCCGTGGTGGTGGTCATCCCGCGGGATCTCACCACCCGCGCGGAGCGGCCGCTGGCGTCCACTACCACCGGCACGCTGCCCGTCGCACGCGAACGCACCCACATCACCGCGCCGCCGGAGCACACGCACGCCGATCCGGAGCCCGTGCGATCCGCCACGGCGCGGCCATCCACCGCCGAGCACGCTCCGCTCGGCGCGAGCCCCGCGCTGCCCAAGCGCCGTCGAGGCAGCACACTGGCCGCGGTCCATCCCGACGGGCTCGCCGCACCGGAGCCCACCGCGCCGACTCCCCCTGCGGCACGCCCCGACTCGCTCGGCGCGTTCCAGCGCGCGGTGAGCGGGCCCGCGACGGGCCGTGCCGCCACCCCTGCCCCCGCCCCTTCCGGCTCCGTGGAGAACCAACTATGACGACCTCCGAGACCGCTCGGCTGAGCTGGCTGTTGGAACAGCTGCTCACCCGCACCCCGCGCACCAGGCATGCCCTGCTGCTGTCCAGCGACGGGTTGAAGATCTGCCACACGCCCGAACTCACCGTGGACGGGGCAGACCAGCTCGCCGCCATCGCGGCGGGCATCCAGAGCCTCTCGCACGGCGCGTCGGTGGAGTTCGGCGACGGGCGGGCCGGGGTGCGCCAGTCGATGACGGAGTTCTACGGCGGCATCCTGTTCATCGTCGAAGCCGGGCTGGGCGCGCACATCGCGGTCGTCGCCGCCGAGGACGCGGACGCGGGACTGGTCGGCCACAACATGCGCGAACTGGTGGAACAGCTGGGTGAGTACTTGGCGGCCGCGCCGCGCTTCCCGGGAGCGGGCGTGTCGTGACCAGGCCAGGCCGCGATGACGACCCCGATCGGCTCTACACGCTGACCGGGGGCCGCAGCAAGCCGGACTCCGACACCTTCGATCTGGTCACCCTGGTGGTCAGCGAGTGCGCGCCGACCGCGGGCATGCAGTCCGAGCACGTGGCGATCCTCGATCTGTGCCGCGCCCCGACCGCCGTCGTGGAAATCGCCGCGGAGCTGCGGATTCCAGTCGGCATCGCCACCATCCTGCTGTCGGACCTGCTGCACGCGGGCAAGATCACCGTGCGTCCGCCGCTCGCCGCTCCCCCCGGCTCGCCCTGGCACTTCCTGCCCGACACCACGACGCTCGAGAAGGTGCTCGTTGGACTTCGCAACCTCTGACCCGCGCCCGGCCCGCGCGGACGCCCCCCTGCATCGTGCGACCACGCGGGGCCTGAAGATCGTCATCGTCGGCGGTTTCGGCGTGGGCAAGACGACGATGGTCCGGGCGGTCAGCGAGATCCGGCCGCTGGACACCGAGGCGATCATGACCGACGAGGGGCTGGGTATCGACGATCCCAGTGGCGCGCCGGGTAAGTCGACGACCACCGTCGCCTTCGACTTCGGCCGGATCACCATCGACGACGAGCACGTGCTCTACCTCTTCGGCGCACCGGGACAAGAGCGGTTCCGGTTCCTCTGGGACCGGCTGTTCACCGGCGCGCTCGGCGCGATCGTGCTGGTGGACCCGCACCGGATCGCCGATTCCTGGTACCCCGTCGACCGGCTGGAACACCAGAAGACGCCGTTCGTCGTCGCCTGCAACGACTTCGGCGGCGGCCACCGCCCCGACGAGGTCCGCGACGCGCTCGACCTGGATCCGCATGTGCCGGTGATCGACTGCGACGCCCGCTCCCGCGAGTCCGGCAAGAACGTCCTCATCACTCTCGTCGAGCACCTCTACTCCCTCGCCCCGCCTCCTGCGGCCCGGCGCCCCTTGCTCCCGACTCCGGAGGCCGCGTCATGACCACGCCCGCGCCGAGTTCCACCGACAGCTGTCCCGTTCACGCCGCCCCGGTCACGTTGAGCGGCCCGCGTTTCCATACCGATCCGCACCAGCTCTATCACGAGATGCGCCGCGAGCACGGCCCGGTGGTCGCCGTCGAACTGCCCGGCGGCGTCCCCGCGTGGCTGGTCATCGGCTACCGCGAAGTGCACCAGGTGACCAGCGATCCCGAATTGTTCCCGCGCGATGTCGGCCGATGGAACCAGTGGCCGAACATCCCGCCGGACTGGCCGCTGCTGCCGATGGTCGGGCAGCCGATGCCATCGATCTATTTCACCGCGGGCGCGCAGCACCGCAGGCACGTGGCGATGGTGGAGCCGGCGCTGGAGGCGGTCGACACCTTCGGATTGCGCCGTGCCTGTGAGGATTTGGCCGACCGCCTGATCGACGCGTTCTGCGGCCGGGGCGAAGCGGAACTGGTCGCCGATTTCGCCGAGCCGCTGCCGGTGCTGGCGCTCGCGCGGATTCTCGGTTTCCCCGACGAGGACGGACCGCAGGTGGCGTGGACGATGAAGACCCTCGCCGACGGCGGGTCCGACGCCCAAGCCGCGCATCAGCAGTTCGCCGAGCACATGCAGCGCCTGCTCGCGAGCAAGAAGAGCGCGCGGGGCGCCGATCTGGTGTCCTGGATGCTCGCGCATCCCGGTCCGTTCACCGACCAGGAATACGTTCTGGACCTGATGGCGATCACCGCCGCGGGGTACCTGCCCACGGCCGACTGGATCGGGAACTCGGTGCGGCTGATGCTCACCGACGACCGGTTCGCCGCCGCCCTCGGCGGCGGGCGCCACAGCGTGGGGCAGGCGATGAACGAAGTCCTGTGGGAGGACACGCCGACCCAGATCCTCGCCGGACGCTGGGCCGCCCGCGACACGCGCTTGGGCGACAAGGTGATCCGCGCCGGGGACATGCTTTTGCTCGGCCTGGCCGCCGCCAATGCCGATCCCCATGTGCGCCAGCACGTCTCCGACGGCGCCGAGCCCGCCCACACCGGCAACAGCGCGCATTTCGCGTTCAGCTACGGCGAATACCGCTGTCCCTTCCCCGCGCAGGAGATCGCCGAGGTCATCGCGCGCACCGGCATCGAGGTCCTGCTCGACCGGCTGCCCGACCTCGATCTCGCGGTACCCGCCCGGAACTTGGTCCGGCGACCGTCGGCCTTCCTGCGCGGCATGACATCCCTGCCAGTCCGCTTCACACCCGTTCGCGCCGTCGGAGGTACCCCGTGAGCACCGAATGCCCGCACGCAGCGACCCTTGTCATCGATCCGATGGTCGGCGACCTGGGCGCGGAGACCAGCCGGCTACGCGCCGAAGGCCCACTCGCCCGGATCGAACTGCTCGGCGTGCCCGCCTGGACCGTCACCCAGCACACGCTCGCCAGGCAGCTGCTCGTCGACACCCGGCTGGTTAAAGACATCAACGCGTGGTCGCTGTGGCAGTCCGGCGCGGTGACCAGGCAGTGGCCGCTGATCGGCATGATCGACGCGGGCCGCTCCATGTTCACCGTCGACGGCGCCGAGCACCGCAGGCTGCGGATCAAGACCACCCAGGCGCTGACCAAGCGCAGGCTCGACGCGCTGCGGCCGACGATCGAGCGGATGACCGCCGAGCTGCTCGACGATCTCGCCGAGGCCGGGCGCGAGGGCGCGGTGGCCGACCTCAAGACGGTGTTCGCCTATCCGCTGCCCATGCGGGTGATCAGCGAGCTGATGGGCGTGGACCGTGCCGACCATCCGATGCTGCTCGACTGGTACAAAGCGTTCTTCTCCCTGCTGACCCCGCAAGAGGAGCGACTGCGGGTGATCGACGAGCTGGACGTCTATTTCACCGACCTGGTGCGCAAGAAGACAGCCGACCCGGCCGACGACCTGACCAGTGCCTTCATCGTCGGCGGCGACGGCACCGAGCCGCTCAGCGAAGAAGAGGTGGTGGGCAACCTGAAGGCACTGGTGGCCGCCGGGCACGAAACCACCATCGGCCTCATCCTCAACGCCGTGCGCGCCCTGCTGGGGCGGCCGGACCAGTTGAGCGCCATCCGCGCCGGTGACCTCACCTGGGAGGCCGCGGTGGAGGAGACCCTGCGCTGGGACAGCCCGGTGACCCATCTGCTGATGCGTTTCGCCACCGAGGACATCGCCGTCGGCGACACCATTATCGAGAAG
>NZ_BDBB01000085.1 GCF_001612765.1 Nocardia arthritidis NBRC 100137 | reverse complement strand
TTTCCCGCAGTTGCCGAGTTTGGGTCCGGAGCAGCTGGGCACGTTGCGGACACTGGACCAGATCGCCGAGCTGCTCGGCGGTGCCGGCGCGCCGACCACGGCCGCGCAGTCCCCGACGTCGAACGCAACCGCTCCCGCGACCACCGACGCCCAGGTCTCCGGTGAGGCGTTGCGGCGTGCGCTGCGTGAAGTGGTCGCGGAGAAGACGGGTTATCCCGTCGAGATGGTGGATCCGTCGATGGATCTGGAAGCCGATCTCGGTGTGGATTCGATCAAGCGGGTGCAGGTGATCGGCGCGCTGCAGGAACGATTTCCGCAGTTGCCGAGTTTGGGTCCGGAGCAGCTGGGCACGCTGCGCACGTTGGATCAGATCGTGGGGGAACTCGCCGGTGCCGCCGGTGGTGATGTCCACCCAAAAGCTGAGGCCGCGGCGGGAACGTCGCGGCACGCCGTCGAACTGGTCTCGCTGCCTGCGCTGGATCGGGCGGTAGCGCCCTTCCGGGACGGGGCGCGGGCGGTGCTCGTCGACCTGACCGGCGAACCGGACGCGGGTGGCGAGGCCCTCGCCGCCGCACTAACCGGCCTGAATTGGACTGTGCACCGCGCTGATTCGGTGAACGAACTGGACGACGAGGCGATCGACCTGTGCCTCGTCCTGCTCGGCGGCAACGCCGACTGGGCCTCGGCGCAACGGCGGCTGACCGACGGCATCCTCCTGGCCGGGCGCACCGTGCCGCTGCTGCGCGGCGCCCAGGGCCGAGCGGCCTTCGTGACGGTCACGCGGCTCGACGGCGCGCTGGGCTTCCTCGGCAGCGCGCAGCCGGAGCACGCCTTGCTGGGCGGCATCGGCGGTGTGGTGAAAACTTTGGCCGCCGAACAGCCAGGCTTGTTCTGCCGGGCCCTTGACATCGATCCCGCCTGCTCCGTGCGGCAACTGGCCGAGTTCGTGACGGCCGAACTGTTCGATGCGGCCCGCGACACCCTCGAAGTCGGCATCGACGCGGCGGGGCAGCGGCGGACGCCGGTGCCGAGCGGGCACGCTCCCGCGCGCACCGTCCTGCCGGTGCGGCCGGGCACGGAGCAGGACCCCACGGTGCTCACCGCCGACGACGTCCTGCTGGTCACCGGCGGGGCGCGCGGCGTCACGGCCACCTGCGTGCTGGCGCTGGCCGCGCGCAGCGAAGCCCGCTTCGTGCTGCTCGGGCGCTCCGAGCCGGCCGCCGAGCCCGGCTGGGCGGCAGGGGTTCCCGACGCCGAGCTCAAGGCCGCGGCGGTGCGTGCGCTGGCCGGTTCCGGCGCCAAGCCACGCGACATCGAGCGTGTCGTCTCCGGTGTGCGTGCCGCGCGCGAGATCCGGGAGACGCTGGCGGCGCTCGGCTCCCGCGCCGACTACCTCGCGGTGGACGCCACCGATGAGCAGGCGGTGGCCGCCGCACTCGCACCGTGGCGGGACTCGATCACCGGCGTCGTGCACGCAGCAGGAGTGCTGGCCGACTCCGTGATCACGGACAAGACCGCCGAATCCGTCGCCAGGGTGCTCGACCCCAAGCTCGCCGGTCTGGCTTCGGTGCTGCGCGCGCTGAGCGACCCGCGTCATCTCGTGCTGTTCACCTCCGTGGCCGGGTTGTTCGGCAACGCCGGGCAGGCCGACTACGCGGCGGCGAACGAAGCGCTCTCGCGGTTCGCGGTGAGCCTGCGGACCCATCGGCCGGACTGCCACGTCACCGCGATCGACTGGGGCGCGTGGGACGGCGGCATGGTCACCTCCGCCCTGCGGGAGCACTTCCGGACCCGCGGCGTCGAGTTACTCGATCCGCAGGTGGGCGCGGCGGCGTTCACCGAGCAGTTCACCGCGGCGCGCGCCGCGGACACGGTGGTGCTCGTCGGGCCCGCGAAGTCGCTGTCGGACACCACGCCAGCCACCGCCACGGTGCGGGCCCGGCGGATGATCACCGGGATCACCACGGATCCGATCATCGCCGCGCACCGGATCGGCGAGCACGTCGTGCTGCCCGCCACCTTCGGTCTCGGCGCGATGATCAACTTCGCCGAACGCGGCCTGCCGGGCCGCACGGTGATCGGCGTCCGGGACTTTCAAGTGCTCAAAGGCATCGTCTTCGACCGTCCGCTCGACGAACTGGAACTGGAAGTGGCGCCGGGCCGGGACGCGTCCACGGTGCACGCGACGGTGCGCGGCGAGAACGCCGTCCACTTCCGCGCGACCCTCGTGCTCGCCGCGGCGGCGGAGCGCTCCCCGCACCGGCCGGTGCCGGAAGGCTCGGTCGGCGAGGCGACCATCTACCGTGACGCCGTCCAGTTCCACGCGCAGGCGTTGCAGGGATTGCGCCGAGTCCGGGCGGTTTCGGACGACGCGATCGTCTTCGACTGCGAACTGCCCGCCGCCACCGTGGCGGGCGGGGCCTACGCCGGGCGGCTGCACGATCCGGTCCTCGCCGACCTGATCCTGCAGGGACCGCCGGTGCTGGGTCACCGGCTGCTCGGCAGCGCGTGCCTGCCGCTCGGCGTGGGGCGGGCCGACTACTTCCGGCCGTTGCCCGCGGGTGAGCCGTTCGTGCTCACCGTGGACAACCCGCGCGCCGGTCGTCTCGACGCGCGGATCGACGCCACCGCCACTACTACGGACGGCACTGTGCTGCAACGATTCTCGGACGTCACGGTGGTGACGACACCCGATCTGACGGAGAAGTTCCAGACCTCGGTGAGGCGGTGGATGGCATGACAACCCTGGAATTCGACGGCGTTCCGTTCGATCCGGCGACCGTCCTCGCGGTGGACACGCAGGAGAGCGCCGGCACGGTAGCACCGCACCGGCCGGACGCGGGCACACAGACGAATGCGCTCGGCTCGTCCCCGGACGACACCCAGATGGCCGACGATCCGGCGGTGTCCGGGGCGTCGGCTGCCCAGACGGGCGCCCCGCACGCAGCCGGTCCGCTCGCCGAGATTCGTTCGGGTGTCGTCACCGCGCACCGGGCGGCCCTGAGCGCGCAACTGGCCATGCAACGGGCGGTGTGGCAGCGAGCGCTGCGCCGGTCGGGAGGAACGCCGGAGGCGGAGGCCGCGACCGGTCGCTTCGGGGGTCTGGAAGGCGCCGAAGCCGAGCCGACGCGCCGGGCCACCGCCGCGGAGTCCGCTTTCAAGCCCTTGGCCCGCACCGATCGCACCCGCCTGGATCGAGCGGCCCTGCTCCGTCTCGCCGACGGCGACCTGAGCGGTGTGTTCGGGGTCGCCTACCGGCGCTCCGGCGTCGACGCGGCCGCCCGGCCGGCCGGGTCGACCCGGCTCGCGCTCACCGAGGTGACCGCCGTCGAGTTGTACGGCGGTTCGGGCGCCGGCAGCGTCGAGGCCCGCTTCGACGGTGACCCGCGCGCGGCCGCGATGCAGGCCGCGGAGGTGTTCGCGCTGTATCTCGGCATGCCGCTGGTGCTGTCGGGCAGCTCACTGGTCGCCGAATGCGCGGGCACGATCGCGGGCGCCGGGTCCGGCACGATCACGCTGACAGTGACCGCGCTCGACCTGGTGCCCCGGCCGCACGTGACCGGCACCGCGCGCGTCGCGGGGGCACAGGGGGAGTGCGACGTCACGGTCACCGTGGTGGAACGTCCGGGCAGCGGCGTTGGCCCCGGGCAGGTCTCCGACAGCTTGTTGCTCAACGAGTTCCACATGACGCATCTCGCCCGTGGCGACCAAGCCATCGCCATGGGACCGGAATTCGCGGAGTACACCGGCGTACGGGCGACCCGGCTGCCAACCGGCGGCCTGCTGCTGGTCGACCGGGTGCTCGACTTCGACGGCGAGCGCGGGAACCTGGACAGCGCGTCCTACACCACCGAGTACGACTCGCCCGCCGACTCCTGGTACTACGGCGACACCGCGAACGACTCCATGCCGCACTTCGTCTACATGGAGACCTCGCTGCAGGCGGCGCTGCTGATGGGTTACTACGTGGGGCCCACCCTCACCCAGCCGGGCACCACCCTGAGCCTGCGCAACCTCGGCGGCACCGCCACCGTGTTGCGGCAGATCGACTTGCGGGACAAGACGATTCGCCAGTCGTCCCGGCTGCTGTCGACCACCGTCCTGCCCGGCTCGTCGCTACAGACCTTCGACTACACCCTCAGCGTGGACGGCGAACCGTTCTACACCGGCGAGACCATGTTCGGCTACTTCAGCGACGAGGCGTTGGCCAACCAGACCGGCCTGGACGCGGGCCGTCCAGCACCGACCTGGCTGGCGCAGCACCCGGAGGCACGCGCACGCACCATCGACGTGGCCGGGCGCCGCGCCGATCCAGGGGCCCGGCTCTGCGCCCGGCGCACCTTGGCGCTGATCGATCAGGTCGAGGTGGTCGATGGTGGAGGGAAGTACGGCGCGGGGTATCTGCACTCGCTGCGCGGAATCGACCCGTCGGATTGGTACTTCGCCCGGCACTTCCACCTCGATCCGGTGATCCCGGGATCGCTCGGCGTGGAATCGGTGATCCACGCGATCCAGGAGTGGATGATCGACGCCGGCTTCGCCGACACGCTCGGCGATCCGGTCTTCCGCATCCCCGCCGACCGGACGTTCACCTGGCGCTACCGCGGGCAGTTCCTGCCCACCGACGGCACCGTCGAACTCGAGGCCCACATCAAGGAGATCCACCGCGGCCCGCACGGCGTCACCGTCGTCGCCGACGGCTCGCTGTGGAAGCCGGGGCTGCGCATCTACGAGCTGATCGACTTGGCGGTCGAGCTCGCCGAGCGGGAGGAGCGCTGATGACCACGTCTCCGGTCGGCGTTCTCGCGGACACCGCCGACGGCATCACCGCCGTCTTGTCCGACCTGACGCGTCCGTGCTGGATCGTGCGCCACGAGGGCCGGGTGGGCGCGACGTCCGACGAGCGCGTCGCGGCGCACGCCGACGTGCTGGCGGCGGTGGGCC
>NZ_BDBB01000084.1 GCF_001612765.1 Nocardia arthritidis NBRC 100137 | reverse complement strand
GTGAAGGATGTTCCGGCGGTGTCCTACTCTCCCACACCCTGTCGAGTGCAGTACCATCGGCGCTGGCAGGCTTAGCTTCCGGGTTCGGAATGGGACCGGGCGTTTCCCTACCGCTATGGCCGCCGTAACTCTATGAAACTATCCACACCCCCAAACCCCCGGTTCACTGCCGCTACCGACCCGCCCCGTTTCCGGGGGTTTCGGTGAACGACACCATGACGGGTGTCGAAGGGTATCTGTGTGTTGTTTCAGATACCGCACAGTGGACGCGTAGCAACCTTTGTTGGTAAGTCCTCGGCCTATTAGTACCGGTCACCTCCACACGTTACCGTGCTTCCAGTTCCGGCCTATCAACCCCATGGTCTGTAGGGGGCCTTAACCACTCGAAGGTGGTGAGAAACCTCATCTTGGAACAGGCTTCCCGCTTAGATGCTTTCAGCGGTTATCCCTTCCGAACGTAGCCAACCAGCAGTGCCCTTGGCAGGACAACTGGCACACCAGAGGTTCGTCCGTCCCGGTCCTCTCGTACTAGGGACAGCCTTCCTCAAGTTTCTGACGCGCGCGGCGGATAGAGACCGAACTGTCTCACGACGTTCTAAACCCAGCTCGCGTGCCGCTTTAATGGGCGAACAGCCCAACCCTTGGGACCTACTCCAGCCCCAGGATGCGACGAGCCGACATCGAGGTGCCAAACCATCCCGTCGATATGGACTCTTGGGGAAGATCAGCCTGTTATCCCCGGGGTACCTTTTATCCGTTGAGCGACACCGCTTCCACATGCCGGTGCCGGATCACTAGTCCCGACTTTCGTCCCTGCTCGACCTGTCAGTCTCACAGTCAAGCTCCCTTGTGCACTTGCACTCGACACCTGATTGCCAACCAGGCTGAGGGAACCTTTGGGCGCCTCCGTTACATTTTAGGAGGCAACCGCCCCAGTTAAACTACCCACCAGGCACTGTCCCTGAACCCGATCAGGGTCCGAGGTTAGAAGTCCAATACGACCAGAGTGGTATTTCAACGACGACTCCACGAACACTGGCGTGCCCGCTTCACAGTCTCCCACCTATCCTACACAAACCGTACCGAACACCAATACCAAGCTATAGTGAAGGTCCCGGGGTCTTTTCGTCCTGCCGCGCGTAACGAGCATCTTTACTCGTAATGCAATTTCGCCGAGTCTGTGGTTGAGACAGCAGAGAAGTCGTTACGCCATTCGTGCAGGTCGGAACTTACCCGACAAGGAATTTCGCTACCTTAGGATGGTTATAGTTACCACCGCCGTTTACCGGGGCTTAAATTCTCAGCTTCGCACCCGAAGGCGCTAACCGGTCCTCTTAACCTTCCGGCACCGGGCAGGCGTCAGTCCGTATACATCGTCTTACGACTTCGCACGGACCTGTGTTTTTAGTAAACAGTCGCTTCTCTCTGGTCTCTGCGACCACACCCAGCTCACAGCGTAAAGCCGGTCACCAGACGTGGTCCCCCTTCTCCCGAAGTTACGGGGGCATTTTGCCGAGTTCCTTAACCACAGTTCTCTCGATCGCCTCGGTATTCTCTACCTGACCACCTGTGTCGGTTTGGGGTACGGGCCGTGTACCAACTCACTAGAGGCTTTTCTCGGCAGCATAGGATCACTGAATTCGCCTCAATCGGCTACGCATCACGTCTCAGGATATGTGCAACACGGATTTGCCTATGTCACTCCCTACACGCTTACACCAGGTAATCCATCACCTGGCCCAGCTACCTTCCTGCGTCACCCCATCGCTTGACTACTACACCCAGGGTCTCGTGCATCCCCTTCCAGCTTCCCGAAGGAAGTCCATCCGGTTCAGGACGATTAGCACAGATGATTCACCATTGGGCGCGGATACACGGGTACGGGAATATCAACCCGTTGTCCATCGACTACGCCTGTCGGCCTCGCCTTAGGTCCCGACTCACCCTGGGCGGATTAACCTGGCCCAGGAACCCTTGGTCATTCGGCGGACGAGTTTCTCACTCGTCTTTCGCTACTCATGCCTGCATTCTCACTCGCACAGCCTCCACAACTAGTTCACACTGCTGCTTCCACGGCTGCACGACGCTCCCCTACCCATCCCAGCTCCTGGCTCGAAAGCAAGATAATACTGGAATGCCGCGGCTTCGGCGGTGTACTTGAGCCCCGCTACATTGTCGGCGCAGGATCACTTGACCAGTGAGCTATTACGCACTCTTTCAAGGGTGGCTGCTTCTAAGCCAACCTCCTGGTTGTCTTCGCGACCCCACATCCTTTTCCACTTAGTACACGCTTAGGGGCCTTAGCCGGCGATCTGGGCTGTTTCCCTCTCGACTACGAAGCTTATCCCCCGCAGTCTCACTGCCACGCTCTCACACACCGGCATTCGGAGTTTGGCTGACTTCGGTAAGCTTGTAGGCCCCCTAGGCCATCCAGTAGCTCTACCTCCGGCGTGAAACACGTGACGCTGCACCTAAATGCATTTCGGGGAGAACCAGCTATCACGGAGTTTGATTGGCCTTTCACCCCTACCCACAGCTCATCCCCTCAGTTTTCAACCTAAGTGGGTTCGGGCCTCCACGACGTCTTACCGTCGCTTCACCCTGGCCATGGGTAGATCACTCCGCTTCGGGTCCATGACATGCGACTAAAAACGCCCTATTCGGACTCGCTTTCGCTACGGCTACCCCACACGGGTTAACCTCGCCACACACCGATGACTCGCAGGCTCATTCTTCAAAAGGCACGCCATCACCCCACCACAAAGTGGAAGGCTCTGACGGATTGTAAGCGTCCGGTTTCAGGTACTATTTCACTCCCCTCCCGGGGTACTTTTCACCTTTCCCTCACGGTACTAGTCCGCTATCGGTCACCAGGGAGTATTCAGGCTTACCGGGTGGTCCCGGCAGATTCACAGCAGATTTCACGGGCCCGCTGCTACTCGGGAACCCACTACAACAGAGCACGCATTTTCGTCTACGGGACTCTCACCCTCTACGACAGGCCGTTCCAGACCACTTCGACTAACACGCACTTTTCTGACTGTCGCCTACCACGGCAGTGATAGGAAAGTAGGCCCCACTACCCCACACGTGCAACACCTGCCGGCTATCACACACGCATGGTTTAGCCTCATCCGCTTTCGCTCGCCACTACTCACGGAATCACAATTGTTTTCTCTTCCTGTGGGTACTGAGATGTTTCACTTCCCCACGTTCCCTCCCAACCGCCTATATATTCAGCGGAGGGTGACACGACATCACTCGTGCCGGGTTTCCCCATTCGGAAATCCTCGGATCTCAGCTCGGTTGACAGCTCCCCGAGGCTTATCGCAGCCTCCTACGTCCTTCATCGGCTCCTGGTGCCAAGGCATCCACCGAACGCTCTTAAACACTTACAAACAAAGATGCTCGCGTCCACTGTGCAGTTCTCAAACAACACACCCACACCGGATCGAACTCCAAGACCATCGAAATCAAAAACCCCGAGGTATCCAGGAAATCCGGGCAGATCGTATTTTTTGCCTGGAAAGAACGTCTGTTCTTTCAGGACCCAACAGTGTGTCGATATATCAACCACCAGCCGGCCACCAAGGACCCACCGATACGCGGAAGAAACTGTCAGCGTTCCACCCATGAGCTTCCACCGGACTACATTCGAGCCCGAAATGGTCTCTGCCACAACCACATTCACCTCTGTGAAGCGTCGCGGAGAAGTGCTCCTTAGAAAGGAGGTGATCCAGCCGCACCTTCCGGTACGGCTACCTTGTTACGACTTCGTCCCAATCGCCGATCCCACCTTCGACGGCTCCCTCCCACAAGGGGTTAGGCCACCGGCTTCGGGTGTTACCGACTTTCATGACGTGACGGGCGGTGTGTACAAGGCCCGGGAACGTATTCACCGCAGCGTTGCTGATCTGCGATTACTAGCGACTCCAACTTCACGGGGTCGAGTTGCAGACCCCGATCCGAACTGAGACCGGCTTTAAGGGATTCGCTCCACCTCACGGTATCGCAGCCCTCTGTACCGGCCATTGTAGCATGTGTGAAGCCCTGGACATAAGGGGCATGATGACTTGACGTCGTCCCCACCTTCCTCCGAGTTGACCCCGGCAGTCTCCTGCGAGTCCCCGCCATTACGCGCTGGCAACACAGGACAAGGGTTGCGCTCGTTGCGGGACTTAACCCAACATCTCACGACACGAGCTGACGACAGCCATGCACCACCTGTACACCGACCACAAGGGGGCCTACATCTCTGCAGGTTTCCGGTGTATGTCAAACCCAGGTAAGGTTCTTCGCGTTGCATCGAATTAATCCACATGCTCCGCCGCTTGTGCGGGCCCCCGTCAATTCCTTTGAGTTTTAGCCTTGCGGCCGTACTCCCCAGGCGGGGCGCTTAATGCGTTAGCTACGGCACGGATCCCGTGGAAGGAAACCCACACCTAGCGCCCACCGTTTACGGCGTGGACTACCAGGGTATCTAATCCTGTTCGCTACCCACGCTTTCGCTTCTCAGCGTCAGTTACTGCCCAGAGACCCGCCTTCGCCACCGGTGTTCCTCCTGATATCTGCGCATTTCACCGCTACACCAGGAATTCCAGTCTCCCCTGCAGTACTCAAGTCTGCCCGTATCGCCTGCAAGCTCACAGTTGAGCTGTGAGTTTTCACAGACGACGCGACAAACCGCCTACAAGCTCTTTACGCCCAGTAATTCCGGACAACGCTCGCACCCTACGTATTACCGCGGCTGCTGGCACGTAGTTGGCCGGTGCTTCTTCTACAGGTACCGTCACTTACGCTTCGTCCCTGTCGAAAGAGGTTTACAACCCGAAGGCCGTCATCCCTCACGCGGCGTCGCTGCATCAGGCTTTCGCCCATTGTGCAATATTCCCCACTGCTGCCTCCCGTAGGAGTCTGGGCCGTGTCTCAGTCCCAGTGTGGCCGGTCGCCCTCTCAGGCCGGCTACCCGTCGTCGCCTTGGTAGGCCATTACCCCACCAACAAGCTGATAGGCCGCGGGCCCATCTCGCACCGATAAATCTTTCCACCCACCGCCATGCGACAGCAGGTCATATCCGGTATTAGACCCAGTTTCCCAGGCTTATCCCGAAGTGCGAGGCAGATCACCCACGTGTTACTCACCCGTTCGCCGCTCGTGTACCCCGAAGGGCCTTACCGCTCGACTTGCATGTGTTAAGCACGCCGCCAGCGTTCGTCCTGAGCCAGGATCAAACTCTCCGTTGAAGACTCACAACCACACCCCCAAAAGGGTGCAATCAGATCAAAAACTAGAGTCCGAAAACCTAGCAAAACAATCGCCAGCAAAAAGCTGACTAAAATGCCCGACCCTCCACACGGGGGGTGAAGAGCCGGAACCAAATAAAACATTTGGCACTGACATTCATCGACACACTATTGAGTTCTCAAAGAACACACGCACACACATCC
>NZ_BDBB01000083.1 GCF_001612765.1 Nocardia arthritidis NBRC 100137 | reverse complement strand
CCGCCGTGGTCGGCCACCCGCGCCGGTTCGCTTTGTGCCGGTGCACCTCGGCGAGCGCGTCGCGGGCGCGGTCGGCCGCGTCCCGGACACCGGGAAGATCGACGAGGGGCTGCAGCGGATCGGTCACGGCATACGAGGCTACTTGCGGCCGCGCGGACCGATCCGCGCGCCCGGCTCGCCTACCCGGCCAGCAGATCGCGTCCCGGGATCGCGTCGAGCAGCTTGCGCGTGTACTCCTGCCGGGGATGGTCGAACACGTCGTCGGTCGTCGCCGCTTCGACCACCTTGCCGCGCTGCATGACGAGCACGTCGTCGGCGATCTGCCGGACGACGGCCAGATCGTGGGTGATGAACAGATACGCCAGACCGAGCTCGGCCTGCAGCTCGTTGAGCAACCGGAGGATCTGCGCCTGCACCAGCACGTCGAGTGCGGACACCGCCTCATCGCACACCACCACCTCCGGCCGGAGTGCGAGCGCACGCGCGACGGCCACGCGCTGACGCTGTCCCCCGGACAGCTCGTTGGGGTAGCGCCGCAGCACACCGGCAGGCAGCGCCACCTTGTCGAGCAGCTCCCGCACGGTCGCCTCCCGTTCCTCGGGAGTGCCGATCCGGTGGGTGCGCAACGGCTCCTCGATGGTGCGGTAGATGGTGTACATCGGGTCGAGCGAGCCGTAGGGGTCCTGGAAGATCGGTTGCACCCGGCGGCGGAATGCGAACGCGCCCTTGCGGTCCAGGGTGGTCACGTCCTTACCGTCGAACGTGACCGTGCCGGAGGTGGGCGCGAGCAGCCCGAGGACCATCTGCGCCACCGTCGTCTTGCCCGAGCCGGATTCGCCGACGATCGCCGTGGTCGACCCGCGCCGCAGCCGGAACGATACGTCGTCCACCGCGACGAATTCGGTCGATTTCCACGGCGTGCGCTCGCGGATGCGGAACGTCTTCGTCAGGTGCTCGGCTACCAGCACCTCGTCCGGAACCACCGTGAGTTCCGTGTCGGCCGCCGCCACCTGCTCGGCAACCTGGACGGCCTGCGCACGGATCTCCGCCCGGCGCCGCACCGCCGAGCGCCGCGCGGCCAGCGACGGCGCCGAACTCACCAGCCGCTTGGTGTACAGGTGCTGCGGATCGCGCAGAATCCGCAGTGCCGGGCCGGATTCCACGACGCGGCCGCGATACATCACCACCAGGTGTTCGGCCCGCTCCGCCGCCAGGCCCAGGTCGTGAGTGATCAGCAGCACCGCGGTGCCGAGTTCGGCGGTGAGCCGGTCGAGATGGTCGAGGATCTGCCGCTGCACGGTCACATCGAGCGCCGAGGTCGGTTCGTCGGCGATGAGCAGCTTGGGCCGGCAGGACAGGCCGATCGCGATCAGCGCGCGCTGGCGCATGCCGCCGGAGAACTCGTGCGGATACTGGTTCACCCGGCGTTCGGCGTCGGGCATGCCCGCTTCCTCGAGCAGCTCCACGGCTCGTTTGCCGGCGGCCTTGCCCTTCGCGATACCGTTGGCCTCCAACGTCTCGCGGATCTGGAATCCGACCTTCCACACCGGATTCAGATTCGACATCGGGTCCTGCGGGACGAGCCCGATGCCGCTGCCACGGACCGCGACGATTTGTCGTTTGGTAGCCGCCGTGAGGTCCGTGCCGTCGAATCTGATCGAGCCGGAGGTGATCCGGCCCGTGCCGGGCAGCAGGTCGATGATCGCGTGCGCGGTGGTCGACTTCCCCGAACCGGATTCGCCGACGATGGCCACGGTCTGCCCCGGATAGACCGACAGGCTCACATCCCGGACCGCGGGCACCGGCTTGCCGTCGGCGGTGAAACTCACGTTCAGATCGGTGATCTCCAGCAGCGGCCGCTCGCTCTCGCTCATCGCTTCCTCGCCTTCGGATCGAGGGCGTCCCGCACGGCGTCGCCCAGCATGATGAAGCTCAGCACGGTCAGCGCGAGCGCCGTCGCCGGATAGAACAGGATGGCCGAGGTGCGGATCTCCTTCTGCCCGGTGGCGATATCCGCACCCCAGGACACCACCGTGCGCGGCAGGCCGACGCCGAGATAGGACAGCGTCGCCTCGGTGACGATGAAGACGCCCAGCCACAGCGTGGTCACCACGATCAGCGGTCCCGCCGCGTTCGGCAGCACGTGGCGCAGAAGCGTCCGGATGCGGGAGACGCCCAACGCTTTCGCCGCCGTGACGTAGTCGCTGTTCCTCGCTTGGATGACAGCGCTGCGGGCGATCCGCGCCGCCTGCGGCCAGGTGAACGAGGCGAGGATGACGATCACCGTCCAGATCGTGCGCGCGTCCAGCAACTGCATGATCACGATGGCGGCCAGCATCAGCGGGATCGCGTAAAAGATCTCGGCGACCCGGGAGACGATCGAGTCCAGCGGCCCGCCGTAGAAGCCCGACAGCGCCCCGAGCGTCCCGCCGATCAGTACGAACAGCAGCGTCGCGCCGACACCGGCGAGTACGGAGGCCCGCGCGCCGTAGACCGTCCGGGCGTAGATGTCGCAGCCCTGCTTGTCGAAACCGAACGGGTGGCCCGCGCCGCGCGGGTCCATGCTGAAATCGCCATTGCAATACCGCGGGTCCTGATCGGTGAACAAACCCGGCCAGATCACCACGATCAGCACGAACACGATCAGCACCGCCGCCACGACGAAGATCGGGTTGCGCCGCAGTTGCCGCCACGCGTCGCGCCAGATGCTGGTCGGCGCGCCCGCAGCAGGCACGGCGTCGGTGGCGAGCACCTCGACCTCGTCGGGCGGGGCGACGAAGTGCTCCTGGCCGCGGCGCGGCGGCCCCTCGGTCGGGTCAGGCATAGCGGATCCTCGGGTCGAGTGCGGCGTAGAGCAGGTCTACGACCAGGTTGGTGACCAGGAAGATGACGATCAGCACCGTGACGAAGGAGACCACGGTCGGCGGTTCGCCCCTGGTGATGGCCTGGTAGAGCGTGCCGCCGACGCCCGGGATGTTGAAGATGCCCTCGGTGACGATCGCGCCGCCCATCAGAGCGCCCAGATCGGCGCCGAGAAACGTGACCACCGGGATCATCGAGTTGCGCAGGATGTGCACGGTCACCACACGCGGCCTGCCGAGTCCCTTGGCGGTCGCGGTGCGCACGTAGTCGGCGGACATGTTCTCCGCCACCGAGTTCCGGGTCAGTCGCAGAACGTAGGCGAACGACAGCGAGCCGAGCACGAACGCGGGCACCAGCAGTTCGCCGACCGTCGCCTTCCCGGACACGGTCACCGGAACGACCCCCCACTTCACCCCGAGCAGATACTGCGCGAGGAAGCCCACCACGAAGACCGGCACCGCGATGACGATCAGGCTGACCACGAGCATCGTCGAATCGAACAGTTTGCCTTTGCGCAGCCCGGCGATCAGGCCGAACAGCACGCCGAAGACCGACTCGATCAGCACCGCCATGAACGCCAGCTCGAGGGTGATCGGGAACGCGCGCGCGAGTTCGTCCCGCACCGGCCTGCCGGAGAAGGCAGTGCCGAAGTCCAGCGTGAGGATGCCCTTCAGGTACAGCAGGTACTGCACGAGGAAGGGCTCGTCGAGGTGGTAACGCGCCCGCAGCTGTGCCTCGACCGCGGGCGTCATCGGTTTGTCACCGGCCAGCGCGTGAATCGGATCGCCCGGGACGACGAACACCAGGGCGTAGATGAGCAGCGTCGCCCCGAGGAACACGGGGATCATCTGAAGCAGACGCCGCACGACATACCAGGCCATTTCGCCTCCTGGGTAGCGCCGCCGAGCGTCATGCGGACGCCCGGCGGCTGGCGGCTACTTCTCGATGTTCTCGAAGGCGAACAGCCCGTTCCAGGCGAGTTCGGCTTTCCGCACCCGGTCGGAGCGGCCCGCCGCGGCCACGTAGTCGAACACGGGAATGTCGGCCAGGTCCTTGATCAGCAGCGCCTGCGCCTGCGCGACGATCTTGTAGGACTCCTCCTGGGTCGACGCGGCCAAGGCGGCATCGAGCAACCGGTCGAACTCGGGGCTGTTGTAGTCGACGTTGTTGGTGTCGGAGTAGCTGTAGTACTGCGAGGTGAGGAACTGCAGCATGGTCGGGTAGTCGCCCTGCCAGCCGTAGCGGAACGCCTTGTTGATCGTGTGCGCGTTCACCTCGTCGCGGATGTTCTTGAACGTCGGGTACGGCACGCCGATGGCGTCGATGCCGAGGGTGTTCTTGACGCTGTTGGCCACCGCCTCCACCCAGGCCTGATGGCCGCCGTCGGAGTTGTAGGCGATCTCGTAGCGGCCCGACCACGGCGAGATCGCATCGGCCTGTGCCCACACCTTCTTGGCCTCGTCGGGGTTGTACTTCAACACCTCCGCACCGGGCAGGTTCGGGTCGAAACCGGGCAGCGTGCTCGCGGTGAAATCGCGCGCCGGGATCCGGGTCCCGTGGAAGATGTTCTGCGCGATCTGTTCCCGGTTGATCGCCATCGAGATCGCGCGGCGTCGCAGCAGCCCTTCCTGGCCGGAGAAGTGCGCGACGTTGGACTGGATGCCGATGTGCTGGTTCTGGGCGGTCGGCTTGGTGATCGCGCGGTCGCCGAGATCCTGCTGATAGGAGGTGAGCGCGCTGTCGGGCACGGTGTCGAGCGCGTCCAGGTTGCCCGCCTGCAGGTCCGCGTAGGCGGTATCGAAGGACTGGTACATCACGAACCGAAGCCCCTTGTTCTTGGCTCGGCGGCCGCCGGGGTAGTCCGGGTTGGGCACCAGATCGATCTTGACGTTGTGCTCCCACGCCCCGGTCCGGGCGAACTTGTACGGGCCGTTGCCGATCGGGTTCTCCCCGAACGCCTTGATGTCCTTGAACGCGGCTTCGGGCAGCGGATAGAACGGCGCGTACCCGAGTTCGGTCTCGAAGTCGATCGACGGGGCTTTCAGCTCGATGGTGAAGGTGCGGTCATCGATCACCTTCAGACCCGACATCGTCTGTGCCGTCGGTTTTTCCGCGGACACCTCGTCGAAACCGACGATGGGGCCGAAAACGTAGCTCTGCAACTGCGCGTTGCTGCCGAGGGCCCCGTAGTTCCATGCGTCGACGAACGACTTCGCCGTCACCGGGGTACCGTCGGTGAACTTCCAGCCGGGCTTGATGGTCACCCGGTAGTTCTTCCGATCCGTGGTCTGGATCGACTCCGCCATCTCGTCGTGCGCCTTGCCGTCGGCGTCGTAATACTTCAAGCCCGCGAACAGCCGGTCGACCACGCGCCCGCCCATGTTCTCGTTGGTGTTGGTGGGCACCAGGGGATTCTGCGGCTCGCCGCCGTTGACGGTGACGAGGTCGGCATCGGCGCCATCGCCCGAGGAACATGCGGACAGCCCGAGCGTCGTGGCCAGTACGACTGCCGCGCTCAGCGCCATCGCTCTGTGGAATTTCAACGCGTCCTCCCGGTGCGAGAAGGGGGGAGCCGATCGGCACCCGCGCGAGGTCCATCAGCGCATGCCGACACGATCCCCCTGTGTGTTGGCAGAGTAACGACCGGCGCGGGCACTGTCACCTGATTGCGCCGAGTTCGGTGCACTTGTTACCGATACGGCAACATCGCCGAAACACCCCGGGTTTCGTGCGCAAACGGGTCATTCGACCGAAATATTGCTTTCGTCGGGGTGGGAGGGAACGCACGTCCCGGGAGGACGCGCGGCAGTGTGGCGTCCCGCGGAACCCGGCCGATACACCGCACGCGGCATGGGTCACAGTTGATTACTGTCGAACTCGGCTGCGTCGAATCGTGCGCTCAGGCTATGTGGAAAGAAGAGACGAGATGACTGAAACCAGCGCCGACCACAGGGACTCG
>NZ_BDBB01000082.1 GCF_001612765.1 Nocardia arthritidis NBRC 100137 | reverse complement strand
CCTACCCGGCCTCACCATCACCGCCCTCGACACCGCCACCGTCGCAGCCAAATTCGACCTGCAAGTCAACATCAACCCCCGCCACCACCACGACGGCACCCCCGCCGAACTCGACACCATCTTCACCTACGCCACCGACCTGTTCGACGAAACCACCATCCAAACCCTCGGCCACCGCCTCCACCGCATCCTCACCACCATCGCCACCAACCCCCACACCCCCATCGGCGACATCGACATCCTCGACCCAACCGAACGAGAACGGATGGCGGTCGCGGCGGAGCCGGTGAGCGTCGAAGCGCCCACGGCCACCGCGGGTACGGCGTTGACTCAGGCGCTGGCGGCCGCGGTGGAAGACGACCCGGATGGCCCCGCCGTGGTCTCCGGCGAGAACGCTCTGTCCTACCAGGATCTCGACGCACGCTCGTCGCGGTTGGCGCGGGTGCTCATCGCGCGCGGCTGTGGCCCCGGCGCGGGCGTGGCGGTGCGGCTGGATCGCGGCATCGAAGCGGTCATCGCCACCTGGGCGGTACTCAAAACAGGCGCCGCCGTGGTCCCGGTCGACGCACTCGACACACCGCTGCCGCACGAGCTCGAGATCAAGACCGGCTTGACGGTCGGCGGTGCGCACTCGGCCGCCGCGGTCGATTGGCTCGCCCTCGACGACCCGACCGTCGTCGCCGAGATCGCCGCCGAATCACCCCGGCCGGTCACCTACGCCCACCGCATTCGCGCCTTGCGCGGCGGCGACCCGGCGTTCATCGGCGCGCAGGCGCTCAGCTACGACGACCTCGCCACGGCCGCCGCACGGCTGCGCGCACGCACCGAACTGACCTTCGAGTCGCGCACCTTCCAGCACGGCAGTCCGCAGTCGCCCGCCGCGCTGGTCGAAGTGGTCGCCGCCGGATCGGTGGGCGCGTCGGTGGTGCTGGTCGACGCGGACGGCGCGCTGACCGAGTCGCTCGCCGACGAGTGGGTAACCCATCTGGTGACGGATCGGACCGGGCTGGACACGCTCGACCCGATGGCACTGGAGGATTTGCACGCCGTGGTGCTGGACAATGGTGTCGGCTCGGTGCCCGAGGGGCCCTGGTCGAATGTGGCCGCGATCGTCGAGCTCACCGAGCTGTTCGACGTCCGGTGAAGCGATCCGCGGTCATGTGCAAGCTCCCAGTTGTGTGACCATGCACACAGCGGACTGGTTTGCTGTATCAGGCCGTCCGCTGGAAATGTGTCATGGACGTGTTCTTACAGGCAGGATGTGCAGAGTTTTCATGTTTCGCTTGTCGGGGAATAGTCTGCCGGCGCAGGGATCGGTGCCCAGGAAGCACGAAGCGGGGCTCGCGTGACGCGGCCCGCGCGGGTGCGGCCCACTCGTACCCGGCGACCTAGAGTCACTACCCTCCCGCAACTGATGGCAACCGCCGTCGAAGCGCATCCAACCGGAACCGCGGTTGTCTTCGCCGACGCGGTCAGCTCTCGCGGACACCTCACCTACGCGGAACTCGACGCCAGGTCCACGCGGTTGGCGCGGTTGCTCATCGATCGGGGGGTGGGTCCGGAGGATCTGGTCGCGGTGGGTGTTCCGCGTTCGGTGGAGTCGGTGGTCGCGGTGTGGGCGGTGGCCAAGACGGGTGCGGGTTTCGTGCCGGTGGATCCGAACTATCCGGCCGATCGCGTCGAGCACATGGTGAAGGACTCCGGCGCGGTACTCGGCCTCACCGTCACGCGCGTGGTGGAGGACCTGCCGAGCGAGATCGAATGGCTGGTAATCGATTCGGACGCCTTCGTCCAGCGGCTGGAGGACTACCCGACCGAGCCGGTCACCTACGCGGATCGGCTGCGACAGCTGCGCGCCGAACATCCCGCCTACGTCATCTACACCTCCGGTTCCACCGGCAGGCCGAAGGGCGTGGTGGTCACCCAGGCGGGTTTGGCGAGTTTCTGCGCCGAGCAGCGTGATCGGTATCGGGTGACGAGTGCGTCGCGGACGTTGCATTTCGCCTCGCCGTCGTTCGACGCGTCGGTGCTGGAGTTGCTGCTCGCGCTGGGCGGGGCGGCGACCATGGTCGTGGTCGCGCCGACGGTCTACGGCGGTGACGAGCTGGCCGCGCTCCTGCGCAGGGAGGCCGTCACCCACGCGTTCATCACCCCTGCCGCGCTCGCGTCGGTGGACCCGGCCGGGCTGGACGAGCTGCGTGTGGTGGTGGCCGGTGGCGAGGCGTGCCCGCCGGAACTGGTACGGCGCTGGGTGCGCCCGATCGCCGAGGGCGAGCGCGAGTTCTACAACGGTTACGGCCCGACCGAGACCACGATCATGACGAACATCAGCGCGCCGCTGGCGCCCGGGGAAACGGTGAACATCGGCGCGCCGATCCAGGCGACCACCGAATACGTGCTGGACGAGCGGCTGGTGCCGGTCCCGATCGGCGTGGTCGGCGAGCTGTACATCGGTGGCCCCCAGCTGGCGCGCGGTTACCAGCTGCGTCCCGGCCTCACCGCCGTGCGTTTCGTTCCGAATCCGTTCGACCCGAACCACTCTCGGCTTTATCGCACCGGTGACCTGGTGCGCTGGACGCCGAATGGCGAGTTGGAATACATGGGCCGCAACGACTTCCAGGTGAAGATTCGCGGTTTCCGTATCGAGCTGGGCGAGATCGACGCGGTGCTGGCCGCGCACGAGACGGTCGATTTCGCGGTCACCGTCGGGCATCAGTTGGACAGCGGCGCAACAATTCTCGCGTCGTATGTGCACGCGGCGAGCGGACGCTCCATCGACACCGACGAGCTGATCGCCCACGCCGAGCGCAGCCTGCCGGTGCACATGGTGCCGACCTCGCTCACCGTGCTGGATGAGATCCCGCTGACCCCGGTGGGCAAGCTGGATCGTCGTGCCCTGCCCGCTCCGCAATTGCAGACCAAAGAATTCCGCGCCCCGTCGGGAGCGCTCGAGCAATTGGTCGCGGGTGTCTTCGGTGACCTGCTCAGCGCGGGCGACGAGATCGGCGCGGATGACGATTTCTTCGAGCTGGGCGGCAATTCGCTGATCGCGACGCAGGTCGCGGCCCGGCTCGGGGCGTCGATCGGCGCGCGGGTGCCCGCGCGGACGGTGTTCGAAGCGCCGACGGTCGCGCTGCTGGCCGCCCGCCTCGCCGAATTCGACACCGGCGCGGCGCGTCCCGCGTTGGTGGCGCTGCAGCGTCCGGAGCGGGTGCCGTTGTCGTTGGCGCAGCGGCGGATGTGGTTTTTGAATCAGTTCGATACCGGTTCGGCGGCGAATAATATTCCGTTCGCGGTGCGGTTGTCGGGTGTGTTGGATGTGGCGGCGTTGCAGGCGGCGGTCGCGGATGTGGTCGAGCGTCATGAGACGTTGCGGACGGTGTATCCGGCGGTGGACGGTACCGGCTACCAGGTCGTGCTGCCCGCCGCGCAGGCGATCCCGGACCTGACGCCGCACAGCCTGGCCGCCGGAGAACTGCCGGACTGGCTGCGCACCTTCGCCGCCGCCGGTTTCGATGTCGCGGCCGAGGTGCCGCTGCGGCTTTCGCTCGCGCGGATCGGCTCCGACGAATACGTGCTCGCCGTCGTCGTGCACCACATCGCGGCCGACGGTACGTCTATAGCGCCGCTGGTGCGGGACCTGATGACCGCCTATGTCGCGCGCAGCGCGGGCGAAGCGCCCGGCTGGGCCCCGTTGCCGGTGCAGTACGCGGACTACACGCTGTGGCAGCACGCCGTGCTGGGCGAGGAGAGCGACCCCCGCTCCGTGGCCGCGACGCAGATCGCCTTCTGGCGTGATGCTCTCGCGGGCATTCCCGATCGGCTCGATCTCCCCATGGATCGGCCGCGCCCCGCCACGGCCTCCGGGCGCGGCGGCGTCTTCACCTTCACTGTCGACGCACCCACCCGGGCCCGGCTCGATGAACTCGCGCAGGCCCATGGCGCGTCGCTGTTCATGGTGGTGCACACCGCCTTCGCGGCGCTGCTGGCCCGATTGTCCGGCACCACCGACGTCACCATCGGCACGCCGGTAGCCGGACGTGGCGAGGCGGAACTCGACGATCTGGTCGGCATGTTCGTCAACACGCTGGTGTTGCGGACCGCGGTGGATCCGGCTGCCTCGTTCGCCGGCCTGCTGGAGGCGACCAAGGAACGCGACCTCGCCGCGTTCTCGCACGCCGAACTGCCGTTCGAGCGGTTGGTCGAGGTGCTGGATCCGGTTCGCTCGCAGGCGCATCACCCGCTGTTCCAGGTGGCGCTGTTCTTCCAGAACATGGACCGAGCGCAGCTCGAGCTGCCCGGCCTGTCGGTCGGCGCGGTGGAATTCGACGGCGCGGTGGCCAAATTCGATCTACAGCTGACGGTGACGCCGCAGGAAGGTCCGGACGCCGGCCTGGCCGCCATGTTCACCTATGCCACCGATCTGTTCGACGAGAGTACGGTCGCCGAGTTCGCGGCGCGCCTGAACCGGTTGCTGCGCGCGGTCGCGGCCGACCCCGATCGCGCGCTGGGCGGTATCGACCTGCTCAACGTGGTCGAGCGGGATCGCATCCTGCACGAGTGGAACGACACCCGCTACCCGGTCCGCTCCGAGTTGCTGCTCGACGGTTATCGCCGGGCCGTCGAGGCGCACCCGGACGAGATCGCCGTCGCCTACGAGGGCGCCGAGTTGACCTACCGTGCGTTCGATGCGCGGGTGAATCGTTTGGCGCGGTTGTTGATTTCGCAGGGTGTGGGTGCGGAGTCGTTGGTGGGGTTGGCGGTTCGGCGTTCGTTGGATCTTGTGGTGGGGATGTATGCGATCGTGGCGGCGGGTGGGGCTTATGTGCCGTTGGATCCGGATCATCCGGCTGAACGCATCTCGCACATCCTGGACACCGCTCGCCCCCTCTGCGTCGTGACGACCAGCGCGGACGCGGCCGCGCTGCCCGATGACGTCCGGGCACTCGCCGTGGACACGCTGGATCTCGACGGCTTCGACGACAGCCCGGTTCGCGCGGAGGAACTGGTGCGTCCGGTGATGCCTGCGCACCCGGCGTACGTGATCTTCACGTCGGGATCGACGGGCCGCCCGAAGGGCGTCGCGGTGTCCCATGCGGCGATCAACAACCAGATCGCGTGGATGCTGGCGGAATACCCGCTCGACGCCGATGACGTGTATCTGCAGAAGACGGCGACGACGTTCGACGTCTCGCTGTGGGGCTACTTCATGCCGTTGCGCGTGGGCGCGAAGCTCGTGGTCGCCACGCACGACGGTCACCGTGACCCCGCGTACGTCGCGGAAACCATTGCCTCCCAGGGTGTGACGGTGACGGACTTCGTGCCGTCCATGTTGACGGTCTTCGCCGCGCACACCGCCCCCGGCAGCTGCCCGACGCTCGAACACGTCTTCGTGATCGGTGAGGCGCTGCCGCCGGAGACCGTGGGCGCCATGCACGCGGTGTCCGATGCCGCCGTGCACAACCTCTACGGCCCTACCGAGGCGGCTGTCTCGGTGACCTACTGGCCCGCGTCGCCGGACGAGCGCACCGTGCCGATCGGTCTGCCGCAGTGGAACACCCGGGTCTACGTTTTGGACTCGTGGTTGCGGCCCGTGCCGGTGGGTGTGCCCGGTGAGCTGTATCTCGCGGGTGACCAGTTGGCTCGCGGCTATGTGCGGCGTCCCGATCTCACGGCCGACCGGTTCGTGGCCGACCCGTTCGGCAACGGGGAGCGGATGTACCGCACGGGCGACCTCGTCGTGTGGCGCAAGGACGCCGACGACGCGGTGCTCGACTATCTCGGCCGGACCGATTTCCAGGTGAAGTTCCGCGGTCAGCGGATCGAGCTGGGTGAGATCGAGACGGCGTTGCTGGCGCAGCCGTCGGTGAGCCAGGCCGTGGCCCTCGTCGCGGCTTCGTCGCTGGGTGATCAGCTCGTGGCCTACGTGGTCCCCGCTCCGGGCGACCGGATCGACCCGCAGGCATTGCGGTCCGCGATCAGCGAGACCCTGCCCGCCTACATGGTGCCTGCGGCCATCGTGGCGCTGGAGTCGTTCCCGCTGAACTCCAGCGGCAAGCTGGACCGTAAGGCGTTGCCCGAGCCGACTTTCGAGACCAAGCATTTCCGTGCGCCTGCGACGGCGGTCGAGGAGATCGTGGCCGGGGTGTTCGGTGAGGTGCTCGGTGTGGGCCGGGTCGGGGCTGATGACGATTTCTTCGCGCTCGGCGGTAATTCGCTGGTCGCCACACAGGCGGTGGCGCGTATCGGTGCGGCAGTGGATGCGCGGGTGCCGGTCCGGACGCTGTTCGAGGCGTCGACGGTGGCGGCGTTGGCCGCGGCGCTCGAGTCGCATACTCATGGTGAGCGTCGGGTGGAGTTGGGCAGTATCGCCCGGCCCGAGAAGTTGCCGTTGTCGTTGGCGCAGCGGCGGATGTGGTTTCTCAATCGGTTCGATCAGTCCGATGACGCTGGGGAGCGGATCGGTACGGCGGCCTACAACTTGCCGTTCGCGTTGCGCTTGACCGGTGCGTTGGATGTGGCGGCGCTGGGCGAGGCGCTGCACGACGTGGTGGGCAGGCACGAGGTGCTGCGCACGGTGTATCCGGAGACTCCGGACGGTCCGGTGCAGGTGGTGCTGCCCGCCGCGCAGGTCCATCTGGACCTCGCTCCCCGGGTTCTGGCCGAGTCCGACGTGGCGAGCAGCGTGTATGCCTTGGCGGCGACTCCGTTCGACGTGACGGCCGAGGTGCCGTTGCGGGCTGTGCTCATCCAGGTCGACGGCGTGCCCGATACGTATGTGCTCGCGGTGGTGGTGCATCACATCGCGGCGGATGCGTCGTCGATGGGTCCGTTGGTGCGGGATGTGATGGTGGCGTATTCGGCGCGGGTGGTTGGTGAGTCGCCGGGGTGGTCGCCGTTGGGGGTGCAGTATGCGGATTACGCGTTGTGGCAGCGGGTGGTGTTGGGGGAGGAGTCCGATCCGGAGTCGATCGCGGCTCGGCAGATCGCGTTCTGGCGTGCTGAGTTGGCTGATTTGCCGGATTTGTTGGAGTTGCCGACCGATCGGCCGCGTCCTGTGGTGGCGTCGTTGGCGGGTGCGCGTGTGGGTATCGAGATCGATGCGGTGACGCATGCGGGGTTGGTCGAACTCGCTCGTGCGCATGGTGCGACGTTGTTTATGGTGGTGCACGCGGCGTTCGCGGTGTTGTTGGCGCGGTTGTCGGGCAGTGCGGATATCGCGATCGGTACGCCGGTGGCGGGTCGTGGTGAGCGTGAGCTCGATGATCTGATCGGGATGTTTGTCAATACGGTGGTGTTCCGGTCGTGGATCGATGGTGGCGAGTCGTTCGCGGATGTCCTCGCCCGTCAGCGTGAGGCGGATTTGGCTGCGTTCGCGCATGTGGATGTGCCGTTCGAGCGGTTGGTGGAGGTGTTGAATCCGCCGCGGTCGACGGCGCGTCATCCGTTGTTCCAGGTGGGTTTGTCGTTTCAGAATGTTGCGCGTGCGGCGTTGGAGTTGCCGGGTTTGTCGGTGGCGGGTGTGGATGCCGATGTGGATGTGTCGCAGTTCGATTTGCATTTGATTGTTGGTGATGGGTATTCGGAGTCGGGTGCGGCGGCTGGTATCGGTGGGTTCTTGACGTTTGCGACCGATTTGTTCGATCGGGCGACGGTGGAAGGTTTCGTGGCGCGGTTCTCGCGCATCCTCGCGGCTGTGGTTGCCGACCCCTCCGTCCCGGTCGGTGACATCGAACTGCTCGCCGATGCCGAACGGCACGACGTGCTGGCGCGCTGGAACGCCACCGAGCAGTCCGTGGATTCCGGCGCGACACTGGTCTCGCTTCTCGATGCCAGCGTGGCGGCGGACCCGCGTTCAACGGCGCTCGTCGCCGATTCGATCGACGGTGAGCGGGTCGAGCTGACCTACGCCGAACTCGATGCGCGAGTCAATCGTCTTGCC
>NZ_BDBB01000081.1 GCF_001612765.1 Nocardia arthritidis NBRC 100137 | reverse complement strand
CGTCCCGAAGAAGATGAGCAAGCTGGGTTCGGCGGGCAAGCCGGGCACCGGCAGCTTCCTGCGGCCCGATCCGCAGGAGGAGAGCGCTCGGAACTTCGAGATCGAGCACGAGGAAGAGCACAGGCAGCTGAAGGTGCTGCAGCGCGCTCAGGAGGCGGCGAACGGCAAGCACGGCCACTGACGCCCGCCTCACCGGACGGCCCCCGAGTCGAATGCGACTCGGGGGCCGTCCTGCGTCATACCGCGGGTGTCACAGGCGTGGCGCCGCGCGGCGTGCGGCCTCGATCGCTTCGAACTTGGCGAGGTTGTGCCGGGCGTCGGCCAGCGCGTCGTGCGCGTCCGGCGGGATCGGCGGGAGTTCGGGGCGGCCGTGCGCGTCCCAGTGCTGGCGCAATTCGTTGGTGTAGCGCGGCAGCGTGTTGGGCAGATCGACCATGGAGCCCCACAGCTGGCACAGGGCGACGTGGTCGTAGGCGGAAACCCAGGCCCACAGCTCCGGTTGCACGGTCGGCCGCGGCACCAGGAACGCGTACAGCTCGTCCCGGATGCGGGCGCGGCTGCGCCACAACGGAGAGGAAGGCGACGGCAGCTGGGGCAAAACGAATTTGCGCACCCAGGGACCCGCACGTCCGGCATCGAATTCGGTGGACACCGCGTAGTACTCCCTGCCGTCCTCGCAGACGACTCCGATGGAGACCAAATCGATGGTCACACCGTCCTCGATGAATTCGCAGTCATAAAAATATCGCAGCGAGATCGGTCTCTCCTCGGCTTCCGGTGCCGTTGTGGCAGGTGACGGGTTCTCGGCAACCCTATGGTGACGTGTGCCGCCGGATGCGCAAGGGCCCATGCGGTGGAGATCTTCCCCACCTTGGTGCGGCCCTCCACCACTACCACCGGGTGTCCTCGAGGGGCGAACGGTCCGTATTCTGGACTGGTGAACTGGACCGTCGACGTACCCATCGATCGCCTGCCGGAACTGCCGCCGCTGCCCGCCGAGCTGCGCAGGCGGCTGGACGACGCGCTGGCGCGACCTGCGCTGCAGCAGCCGTCCTGGGATCCGGAGCAGGCGGCCGAGATGCGCACCGTACTCGAGAGCGTGCCGCCGATCTGCGTGCCCGCCGAGGTGGAGGAGCTGCGCGCTCAGCTGGCCGAAGTCGCTCGCGGCGAGGCGTTCCTCATGCAGGGTGGCGACTGCGCGGAGACGTTCGCGGACAACACCGAACCGCATATTCGCGGCAACATCCGCACCCTCCTGCAAATGGCGGTCGTGCTCACCTACGGCGCGAGCCTGCCGGTGGTGAAGGTCGCGCGGATCGCGGGCCAATACGCCAAACCGCGCTCGTCGGACACCGATGCGCTCGGCCTCAAGTCCTACCGCGGCGACATGGTGAACGCGCTGGCCGCCGACGCGACGCTGCGCGAACACGACCCCTCCCGCCTGGTCCGGGCCTACGCCAACGCCAGCGCGGCAATGAATCTCGTGCGCGCGCTCACCGGCGCGGGCATGGCCGATCTGCACAAGGTGCACGACTGGAACCGTGACTTCGTGGCCAAGTCGCCCGCCGGTGCGCGCTACGAGGCACTGGCCGAGGAGATCGACCGCGGCCTGGCGTTCATGACCGCGTGCCGGGTCAACGATCCGAGCCTGAAAGCCGCCCGTATCTACGCCAGCCACGAGGCGCTCGTGCTGGACTACGAGCGCGCCATGCTGCGCTTGAGTCACAACGCGATCGGCGAGCCGGTGCTCTACGACCTGTCGGCGCACTTCCTCTGGATCGGTGAGCGCACCCGCCAGCTCGACGGCGCGCACATCGCGTTCGCGGAACTGGTCGCCAACCCGATCGGCCTGAAGATCGGCCCGTCCACCACGCCCGAGCAGGCCGTGGAATACGTGGAGCGGCTGGACCCGAACAACGAGCCGGGCCGCCTGACCATCGTGTCGCGCATGGGCCACAGCAAGGTCCGCGATGTGCTGCCGCCCATCATCGAAAAGGTCCAGGCCACCGGCCACCAGGTGATCTGGCAGTGCGACCCGATGCACGGCAACACGCACGAGGCGTCCACCGGCTTCAAGACCCGCCACTTCGACCGCATCGTCGACGAGGTGCAGGGCTTCTTCGAAGTGCACCACGCGCTCGGCACGCACCCCGGCGGCATGCACATCGAACTCACCGGCGAGGACGTCACCGAATGCCTCGGCGGCGCCCAGGACATCTCCGACCTCGATCTGTCCGGCCGCTACGAGACCGCCTGCGACCCCCGGCTGAACACCCAGCAGTCGCTGGAGCTGGCGTTCCTCGTCGCCGAGATGCTGCGCTGAGATCCGAGCCGCGTCAGCGGCCGGACTCCGCACGCTCGCTGCCGGTCAGGGAAGCGCCACGATGGTGACGGTGTCGCCCGCCTCGAGGTTGACGCCGATGGCCGGAGTTTGCGAAACCACCAGAGAGCTATCGGCTCGGGCCAATTGTTTGACCTCGACCTGCAAGCCGAGGCTTTCCAGCTTGGCGCGGGCGTTGGCCACGGTCCATCCGCGGACGTCGGGCATCTTCAGGGCATTGGAGATCAGCAGGACGACGCCGTCGCCGGATTGAATGGTGGTGCCCGCCCCCGGCTGGGTGCCAATGGCCTTGTCCGCCTCGATGCTGCGGTCGAACTGGGGTTTGGTCTCGCGGATCGCGATTCCGGCGGCACTGAGGATCTTGGTGGCCTCGTCGGTCGACTTGCCGCGGACGTCCGGGACCTTGACCGGTTGCGATCCCTTACTGCGGTAGACCTTCACTTGCGCGCCCAGGGGCAGCACGGTGCCGGGCCGCGGTTCCACCCGGGCGACCGTTCCCTTGGGGGCGGCGTTGGACTCTTCGCCCGCGTCGACCGGTTGCAGCCCGTAGTCCCGGATCAACTGGTTGACCTTCGACACCTGGTCACCCGCTTTGACGTCGGGCACCTTGGGCTTGCCATTGGAGACCAGGACGGCGACCGTGGAACCCTTGGTGATCTTGGAACCGGCAGACGGGTCGCTGCCGACCACGCCGCCGACCGGGATCGTGTCCGACGCCTTCTGCCGGATCTCGGTCTCGAACCCGGCGTTCTGCAGCGTGGCGACCGCCTTGTCGGTGTCCAGCCCGGCGATCGGCGGCACCGCCGAATACCGGCCGACACCCAGCCACCAGCCGCCGATGCCGACCAGCAGTGTGAGCGTCGCGACGATGGCCACCCATATCCACACGGTGCGCCGGGAGCGGTTGAGCTCGTCGGCGTAGGGCGGCGCGTAGGGCGGCGCGAGGTGGGCTCGAGGCGCCGGTTGGGGCCGGTCGTAGTCCGCCGGGGGGCCGTAGTCGACGCGGGGCCGCTGGGCGGTGACCACTTTGGTGTGCTGCACTGGCTGCGGCGCATGGGGGTCGTGGGCCGACGCGCCCGCGAAATCCGGCCGGTCGTCGTGATCCGGCGCGACGGCGCGGTGGCCGGCACTGAGATGCTCGGCGGACTCCTGGGGCGCGGGCACCCGGTAGGGAGGCAGGCGCAGCGTGGTGCCGATCCGCCGCAGCGCTGCCGCCATCTCGTTCGCGTCGGCGAACCGGTGCGCGGGGTCGCGCGCGGTGGCCTCGGCCACCAGCTCGTCGAACTCCGGCGGCACTCCGGAGATGAATCCGCTCGGGCTCGGCACGTCGTTCTCGATGCGCTGATAGGCCACCGAGATCGAGGTGTCGCCCGTGAAGGGGACACGGCCGGTGAGCATTTCGAAGATCAGCACGCCGAAGGAGTAGACGTCGCTGCGGGAGTCGGCGGAGCCGCTGGTGACCTGCTCGGGTGACAGGTAGGCGGCGGTGCCGAGGATGACGCTGGCCGACGTGGTGTTCGCCGCGGCCACCGCGCGCACCAAGCCGAAGTCGGCGATCTTCACCTCGCCCGCGTCGGAGATCAGCACGTTCTCCGGCTTGATGTCGCGGTGCACGAGCCCAGCGGAATGCGCGACGCCGATCGCCGCCAGTACCGGTTCGGCGACGGCGCGCACCGCGTGCGGTGGCATCGGGCCGCGTTCGCGCAGCAGCTCGCGCAGCGTGCCGCCCTCGACCAGCTCCATGATCAAGAAGGGATGGTCGCCGTCGATGCCCTGGTCGTACACCGCGACCAGCGAAGGATGCTTGAGCTTGGCGACCGCGCGCGCCTCGAACTCGAACCGGGACAGGAACTGCGGGTCGCCCGCGAACTTCGGGTCCATCACCTTGATGGCGACCGGCCGGTCCAGGCGGGTGTCGACCCCGCGGAAGACCATCGACATTCCGCCGCGGGCGATCGGCGCATCGATCCGATAGCGCCCTTCCAGCATCTGGCCGATCAAGAGAAGTCCTCCGGCTTTCACAAAGTTTGCCGCTCCGTGCGGCCCCCACGATGGTATCGACTCCCACCACCCCGGGTGTCTCACGACGTGCGGCAGGTCACCGTCTACCGTTATCCGGGTGAGTGCATTTCCCTGCAGTGACGACGTCCTTCCGCAGTCGGTGGCCCTCGTGCCGCTGCCGGAGGTGGCCGACCGACTCGGGCTGGTGGTGACCCGGGTGCACCAGATGCTGCGCGATCACCAGTTGCTCGCCCTCCGCAGAAACGGCGTCGCGGGCGTCCCCGAGCGGTTCTTCGACGACACCGGCGCGGTCGTGAAGCCGCTGCCCGGCCTGATCACCGTGATGCGCGACGCCAAGTACACCGACGAGGAGATCCTGGAGTGGATCTTCACCGAAGACGAGAGCCTGCCCGGCAAACCGATCGACGCCCTGCACGGCCCCCTGGCCCGGGAAGTCCTGCGCCGGGCGGCCGCGGATCCGTTCTGAATTATTGGCCGCGCGGGCGCGGCGAACGGAACATGCTCGGTCTCGCTGCGCTCGAAACCGGGTTGAGCTGTTGTGGTCGCGTGGGGTGGTCAACGCTGCGCCGCTGCGCTAATCGCGTTTCGGCTCGGCTTACTTCCGCGCGCCGCTCACCATGCGGGGAGTTCGCCGCTGACGTGGCCCAGCACTCGCCGTCGATTCGTCTGCGACGCGGATGTGGGTTGGTCGGTCGTCAGCGGTCCAGGCGGCTGCGGAGGGTGGCGGTGGCGAATTCGGCGGCGGCTACGCGCAGGCGGTGGTGGCGGGGCACCGCGGCGCGGTGGTCGAAGACGGCGTAGTCGCTGCGTTCGATGTGGTGCAAGATGTCGGAGTAGAGGGTGGCCGCGGTGCGGATGGCGGGGCGTACCCGGGGTTCGAGCAGGTCGATGCCGGTTTCGGCGCGGCGGTAGAGATCCCGGTTGACCGCGATGAAATGGGCGAGGGCACGGCGGACGCGCGGATCGGTGCTGCCGGTGCGCCGGCATTCGAACAGCAGGTCCTCGTCGACGCCGAACGCGGTGAGGGCATCGGCGGGGAGGTAGACCCGGTCGCGGTCGAGATCCTCCGCGACGTCGCGCAGGAAGTTGGTGAGCTGGAACGCCTCGCCCAGAGCGGCGGCGGCGGGCTCGGCCTCCGGCACCGGGACGACCGTGCCGAGCACGGGGAGCAGTTGCAATCCGATCGCGGCCGCGGAGCCGCGCATATAGTCGCGTAACTCGGCCATGGTGGCGTAGCGGTTGCGGAAGGACGGGGCGCCGGGCGCGTCCATGCGCATGGAGTCCAGGAACGTCCAGAAGTGCTGTGCCGCGATGTCGTAGCGGTGGACGGTGTGGGTGACGGCGGCGAGCACGAGGGCGCGCGGCCGCAGGCCCGCTTCCCGGTTTCGTTCGTGCTCCGGGTTCGGGCCGGAAGGCAGCCGCGCGCCGCCGCGGCTCTCGCTGGTGTGCGATTTCAGCGCGGCCCGCAGGTCCCGCTCGATTCGGTCGAGTTCGGTGACCGGGTCGCTGTCGTGCGCGGCGGTGGGACGGCCGGTTCGGTCGACGACGTCGTCCACCATGCGCGCGAAGGCGTACAGCGCGTGCACGGCGGGCCGTCGCTCGGCCGAGAGCAGCCGGGTGGCCAGGAAGTAGGTGCGGCCGTGTGTGGCGGCGATCTGCCTGCACTCGCGGTAGGCGAGCGGGAGCAGGGCGGAACTCGGTAGCCGGCCTTCGGTCATCGGGCGGCGGGCGAAGCGGTGGCCTCGCCGGGCGTGGCCGTGACCGTGCTCGGCGGCGTCGTGCGCAGGCGCAGGGGGTCCACCGTGCGCAGCGACAGCGCCGCGACGCTCGCGGCGAAGGTGGCGGCGACGACGTGCCAGAAGTTGTACAGGCCGATCGAACCGTCCGGCTGGAAGACCAGCATCAACCAGGTGCACACGCCGACCAGCGCCATCAGCGTCGTGGTGGACAGCGCGAACCCGGCGGCCAGCGCCAGCGGCCACGAGTAGTACCAGGGCAGCGCGGCGGGCGAGAGGATGACGATCGCGACGAACGCGATCAAGATGCCCAGCACCGCCTCTCGCTCGCTGTGCCGGAATCGCCACCAGGTCAAGGCGAGCACGGCGACCAAGGCCAGCGCGCACATCGCGCGGGTCACCTCGAGCACCGATTCCAGCCGCAGCGGGGTTATCCAGGTGATCGCGTGCGCCATCACGGTCGGCAGCGAGAGCCAGTTGATGATCTTCTTCGACCCGGACAACGCGGTCAGCCAGCCGATGCCGACGCCCGCGATGGCCGAGGCGGCGACGAACACGACCGCGAACACGCTCAGCCCGAGCCCGGCGATCTTGCCGAACATCAGCGCGGGATGCGGCATGTCCTCCGTCGGCTCCGCGGCGTCGCCGGGCTGCTCGCTCGCGGGCAGGTGCGCCGGATCGCGCCCGACCCGCTGGGCGGCGCGGCGTTCGCGTTCGTGCAGCATCCAGATCCAGACCAGGAACGGCAGCGCGACGCCCGCGGTCGCCTTGATGGCCACGCCGATCGCGACGACCACGATGCCCGCCACGTGGTGGCGCTCCAGCACCAGCGCGATGCCCGCGCACATCAGCCCGACCATCAGCATCTCGTTGTGCACGCCGCCGATCAGGTGGATCAGCACCAGCGGGTTGAGTACCGCCAGCCACAGCGCGACGGTCGGCTTGCCGCCGAGGTGCTTGGTCAGATACGGCACCGCCCACATCATCAGCACCAGGCCGGGCAGCATGACCAGCCGCATCGCGATGGTGCCGGCCACCACGTTGTCGCCGGTCACGGCGGTGATCGCGCGACCGAGCAGCAGGAAAACCGGGCCGTAGGGCGCGGTGGTGGTGGTCCACACCGGACTGACGTTGTCCAGCAGCACACCGGGATTCGCGACCGGCCCGACCTGATACGGGTCGAAGCCGTCGCGCAGCAGCGCGCCCTGGGCGAGGTAGGAGTAGGCGTCGCGGCTGAACATCGGCACGGCGAACAGCAGCGGCGCGATCCAGATGCCCACGATGGCGCGCAGCTCGTTGAGCGTCACCTCGGCGCCGGTCCGGTCGCCGGTGCCGATCGTGGCGCGCCCGAGGCGGACCCAGGCGGTGATCATGAGCAGCACGCCGATCCAGATGCAGATCGTCGACAGCGCGTAACCGTGCCCGAACCGCAGCCAGGACAGATGCATGGCCTCGAGCAGCGGGTCGCGCTTGCGCACGCTGCCCGCGCCGAAACCGCCGAACATGATCATGATCGCGCCGAAGAAACCGAGCAGGGCGGCATGGCCCTCCGGGCTCCTGGCGAAGTCGGCGCAGGTGCGCGCCCACCACAGGAAACCGCGGTCGGTAGCCGATTCACGACGTGCGGAGGCGGGCGACGAGGGACGGCTGTCACCGGCGGAGGCGGCCTCTGCGGTGCGCGTTTCGGGGGATGCCATCTGGTGTCGGTCCCCCCGAGTGGTCGGCGGTCGCAACCGCGAGCGAATAGGTCGGCGCTTAGTTTACGGCGTCGTCTCGAACCCTATCCGGCTGGTGCGCGGGGTCGCACGCGATGCGGTTTGCCGCCAGTTTCCCGGACAACAGGGCGGTCGGCACGCCCACGCCCGGCGTGGTGCCGCAACCGGCGATAACCACGTTGTCGCTGGAGCGCGGGAAATTGCGTGGCCTGAAGGGGCCGGTCTGCCGGAAGAGGTGTGCGGCGGAGAACGGCGTGCCCGCCAGCATGCCGTAGTCGAGCCACGTCCGGGGTGTGTCGAGCCGGTCGACGGCGAAGTGCTCGGCGATGCCCCGGTAGCCGCGCGCTTCCAGCACGGTGAGCAACTCGCGGAGGTAGGCGGGGCCGAGGCGCGGCCAGTCCAGCGGCGCCGCCGTGAGATTCGGGCACGGCGCGAGCAAGGAGAACGGCTCGTGGCGCCCGTCGCCGCGTTCGACGAACAGGCTCGGATCGGTCAGAGCGGGCCGGGTCAGCAGCAGCGAGGGGTCGCTCATCAGTTTGCCGCGGCCGCGGCGGGCGGTGATCTCGGCGAACGTCCGGTCCCAGGCCTGCCCGAACTCGATGGTGTGGTGCGCCTGCACCGGCCACCGCGCCGCGACCGCCGCGGGGACGGTGCCGTGCGCGACG
>NZ_BDBB01000080.1 GCF_001612765.1 Nocardia arthritidis NBRC 100137 | reverse complement strand
GGCTGGTGCTGCGCGGCGGCAGCGCGTCCTACCGCAAACCCGCCGTCGGCCGGATCCGCGCGATCGCGACCGTGGACCCGCGCGAACTCGCCGACGTGCTCGCCGCGACGGCCTCGCAGCGTTTCGAACTGTCCGGCAAGGCGAGTCTGCTCGACGACGCCGATGTCGTCGTCGCGAAGTTCACCTTCGACTACGTCTGCGACGTCACCATCGCGGAGGACGGCCGATGACCACCGCGGCGCCCCAGAACCGTTCGGAGTTCACCACGCTGGAGTCGACCACGGTCGAGACCGCCGACGGGGTGAGCTTCACCGTCCGCTTCCTGGCGTCGAAGAAGCCGGGCGCACCCGTGGTGCTGATCCTGCCCGCCATGGCGATGAAGGCGAAGAACTATCTGCCGCTGGCGAAAGAGCTGCATTCACAAGGCCTTTCGGTGGCTACGACCGACCTGCGGGCACACGGCGAGGCCAAGCCCGAGCTGGGGCTGCACCGCGACTTCGGCTACCGCGAGATGATCGAGACCGACCTGCCCGCCCTCGTCGCGGCGGTGCGCACCCGGTTTCCGGAGGCGCCGATCCATCTGTTCGGCCACAGCTTGGGCGGGCAGCTCGCGCTGCTGTTCACCGCGGCCGAGCCCGACCGGATCGCAGGGGTCACCGTCATCGGCACCGGCACCGTCTTCTGGTGGGCGTTCGGCGCGCGCCGCTGGTGGGAGGCGCTGAGCCAGATCCAGTGGATCGGGCTGGTCTCCCGGTGGAAGGGCCACTGGCCCGGCGGCGTGCTCATCCCGGCCCCGATGCCGGGCGGTGTCATGCGCGACTGGTCGATGCACTCGCTGACCAGCTACTACCGCCCCAAAGGCAGCAAGCGCCGGTACAACACCCTGCTGCGGAACCTGACCGCGCCGGTGCTGGCGATCTCGCTGTCCGACGACATGCTCGGCCCGAAATCCAATGTCGACTTCCTGGTCTCGCGCATCCCGAACGCGCGGGTGACCCACTGGCACATCGATGAGAACTCGCCGGTGGAGCATCGCGACCACTTCCTGTGGATCAAGGACGCGCCCGCGATCGCGGCCAGGGTGGCGACCTGGATCGTCGCCGGCGAGCTGCCGGGCTAGGGGCGACGGTGGCACGACTGCGAATCGAAGCGGTGTCGAAACGATTCGGCGCCGCCCACGCGGTGCGCGAGGTCAGCCTCGACATCGCCGACGGCGAGTTCATGGTGCTGCTGGGCCCCAGCGGCTGCGGCAAATCCACGCTGCTGCGCATGATCGCCGGCCTGGAGGACCCCTCGGACGGACGGATCCTGCTGGACGACAAGGACATCACCTACGACGCGCCGCAGCAACGCGATCTGGCGATGGTGTTCCAGAGCTACGCGCTCTACCCGCACCTGACCGTCGCCAAGAACATCGGTTTCCCGCTGCGCGCCCGGCGCACACCGCGGGCGAGGATCGCCGAGCGGGTATCGGAGGTCGCCGGGGTGCTCGGCCTGACCGAGCTGCTGCGCCGAAAGCCGTCCGCGCTGTCGGGCGGACAGCGGCAGCGCGTCGCCCTGGCGCGCGCCATGGTGCGCGATCCCGGCGCGTTCCTGATGGACGAACCGCTGTCGAACCTGGACGCGAAGCTGCGCAGCGCGACGCGCGCCGAGCTGATCGGACTGCACCGTCGACTGGGGGCGACGTTCCTGTACGTGACCCACGACCAGGTCGAGGCGATGACCATGGCCGACCGGATCGCGCTGCTCAACGAGGGCCGGGTGGAGCAGGTGGGCACGCCGACCGAGCTCTACGACCGTCCCCGGTCGGCTTTCGTCGCCGGATTCCTCGGCGCGCCGCCGATGAACCTGTTCCCCGCCGTCGTCACCGAACGCGGCGGTTCGCTGCGCGTCGTGGCCGACGGCATCGACACCGAGTTGGCCGACGGTGTCACGGATTTCGGCCACGACCTGGAGGTGGTCGCGGGTATCCGCCCGGAACAGCTGCGCCTGGATCCGACCGGCGCCGACATCCGCGGCCGGGTGACGATGGTGGAGAACCTCGGCAGCGAGGAACTGATCCACTTCACCACCGGCGATCGCATCCTGTGCGCCCGAGCGCCCCGCCCCGCGGGCGTCGCGGTGGACGACAGCATCGCGCTGCGCACCGACCCGGCGCACATCCATCTCTTCCATCCCACCTCCGGGCTGCGCCTGACCTGGCAGGAGACACGGCAGGACGCCCCCGTCGACAGCGCGGGCGAACCCGTCGCCGTCGCCTGAACCCGTACACCCCTACTCGATGAGGAGAAACACAGTGAAACGCACCGCGCCCATCTTGGGCCTGGTGTTCGCAACCACCGTCGCGCTCAGCGCATGCGGCGGACTCGGGAGCACCACCACCGGCTCGAACGCCGACAGCGCGCAGATCCCGGAGCTGAAGCCGGACCAGCAGGTGTCGATCGTGTTCGAGTCCTATAACTACGGACTCGCCGGCGCCTGGACCGACACCTTCAACTCCTTGCTCGCCGACTTCCGCACGAAGTTCCCGAACATCACGGTGACCGCGCAGAAGCCGCAGGGCAACAGCCCGAATCCGGCCACGGACACCATCTCCAGCATCCAGAACCAGATGGTCGCCGGTTCGCCGCCGGACGTCGCCCAGCTCGGCTTCAGCGACCTGGACTTCACCATCCACCAGCTCGGCGCCAAGCCGCTGGACACGTTGGTCGGCAAGCAGAACGTGCAGCACAACTTCGACGGGGCGAAGCACCCTTTCGCGCCTAAGGCGCGCACGCTCGCCGACTGGGACGGCCACACCTACGGGGTGCCGTTCGTGTTCTCCACGCCCGTGCTGTATTACAACGCCTCGCTGTTCGCCGAAGCGGGCCTGGATCCCGCGAAGCCTCCCGCCACCTGGCAGCAGGTCGCCGAGGCCGCGACGGCGATCACCGGGAAGACCGGCAAGGGCGGCGTCTACGTCGACTGCCTGACCAAGACCGCCAAGGACTGGTGCTTCCAGTCGATGGTGCGCTCCAACGGCGGCCGGGTGATCTCCGAGGACCGCACGAAGCTCACCTTCGCCGACGCGCCCGCGGTGGAGGTCGCCGCGATGAGCCAGCAGCTGGTCAACTCCGGCGGCATGCCGAAGCTCAACCAGAAGCAGGGCTACGAGGCCTTCGCCCGCGGTGAGATCGGCATGATCCTGGAGACCAGTGCGATCCAGGGCACCTTCGTCACCGGCGCCAAGGACAAGTGGGACCTGCGCTCGGCGCCGATGCCCAGCTTCGCGAGCAAGCCGACCGTGCCCACCAATTCCGGCGCCTCGCTGCACATCCTGTCCAACGACCCGGCCAAGCAGCGCGCCGCGTGGGAGCTGATCAAGTTCCTCACCAGCGAATCCGCCTACACCAAGATCTCGCAGGGCATCGGCTACCTCCCGCTGCGCACCGGCCTGATGGACGACCCGGAGGGATTGCAGGCCTGGTCCAAGCAGAACCCGCTGCTGGCGCCGAACGTCGCGCAGCTGGCGAACATGGAACCGTGGATCTCCATGCCCGGCACCAACTACCTGCAGATCCGCGACGGCATGATGGACGCGGTCGAGGCGATCGTGTTCCAGGGCAAGGAGCCGCAGTCCACCCTCACCGCCGCCCGCGACCAGGGCGCCAAACTTCTGCCCGCGTCATGAGCGAGGTGACGATCGTCCAGCTGACCGACACCCACATCCGGCCCGCCGGGGAACGGGTGCACGGGATGGTGGACACCTACGCCAATCTCACCCACGTGCTGCAGCAGCTGCGGGCGTCACGGCAGCGCATCGACGCGCTGGTGCTCTCGGGCGACCTGACCGATACCGGGTCGCCCGAGGCCTACCGGCGGCTGCGCGGCGCGGTCGAGCCGGTGGCCGAAGAACTCGGCGCGCGGACACTGTACGTCATGGGCAACCACGACGAGCGCGCCGCCTTCGCCACCGAACTGCTCGGGACCGACCCCGCCGCGGTGGATGCCGACACCACGCACGACCAGGTGATCGACGTGGCGGGCCTGCGGGTGATCGCGCTGGACAGCACGACGCCGCGGCGGCACGACGGACGGCTCGAGGAGCACCAGCTGGACTGGCTGGAGGAGCAACTGCGCGAACCGGCGCCGCGCGGCACGCTGCTGGTGCTGCACCATCCGCCGATCCCCTCGCCGGTCGCGGCCACCGAGTACCTGCGGCTGGAACAGCCCGAGCTGCTGGCCGAGGTGCTGGCCGATTCGGATGTGCGGCTGGTCGTCTGCGGGCACAACCACCTCACCGGCGCGGCGGCGCTGGCGGGCATCCCGGTGTGGATCGGGCCGGCGCTGGCCTACCGGATCGACCCGATCGCCCCCGCCGGGCGTCATCGGGGACTGATCGGCTTCGGCTACAGCCGCATCGATCTGCTGGGCACGACACTGGTCGCCACCGCGATCGAGGCGACGCCCGCCGAGACCCTCTACGACCGGCCCGAGCAGGACGTGCTCGAGCAACTCGCCGCGCTGGCGGCGGAGGCCGGGTAACTCGATGTTCGTCGTCGAATCGCCGCTCCCGATCGCGGAAACGACCGAAACGGTCACCCCGTCGCATCGCCCCGCCCGGTTCCGTCGGGCGGGGCGGTTCGCCGTGCCGTACCTGTACCTGGCGCCCGCCGTGGTGCTGCTCGTCGTGTGGATCTACCGGCCCCTGGTGCAAGCGGTGGAGCTGTCCACGTATTCGTGGAACCTGCTGCCGACATCGCCGATGAATCCGGTCGGGTCAGGCAATTACGAACGGCTGCTGGACCTCCCGGCGTTCTGGGACTCGGTGGGCCGCACCGGAGTGCTGATCGCGGGCATGCTGCCGTTCACCGTCGTGCTCCCGCTGCTCATCGCGCTGGCCAGTCGGCGGGTGTCCGGCCGGGCGCGGACGGTCTACCACGCGTTCGTCTTCGCGCCGTTCCTCGTCGCGCCCGTCGCGGCGGCGGCGGTGTGGCGCTGGCTGCTGCACCCCGGTAGCGGGTTCGTCGATCAGGTGCTCGGCTCGGACCGCAACTGGGTCTACGACGTGAGCACCGCGCACGGGGTGATCATCGTGATCACCGGATGGCAGCTGCTCGGCTTCGCCGTGCTGGTGATCTGGGCCGGGCTGGCGGGCATCAGCGGGGACTACGACGAGGCCGCCCGGGTGGACGGCGCGAGCGCCCGGCAGATCCGCCGGTGGATCACCCTGCCGCTGCTGTCACCCACCCTGTTGTTCCTGGTGCTGACCACGGTGCTGCTCAGTCCCACCCTGACCTTCCCGCTCATCGACTCGATGACACAGGGCGGTCCAGCGCAGGCGACCACCAATATCTACTACCTGTTGTGGGACTACGCCTTTCACAGCTTCGACGCCGGGCTCAGCGCCGCCGCGGGGGTCCTGCTGTTCGCCGGGTTCGGTGTGATCGCGGGCATTCTGGTGTGGATTTCGGAAAGGGTTGCCTTCCATGATGATTGACCGATTGCGCACGGCGGGCAGCCATCTGCTGCTGGCCGTGACCGCCGTGCTGTGCGCATTCCCGATCTACTGGCTGTTCGCCACCTCGCTGCGGCGGCCCGAGGACGTCACCTCACTGTCCCCGATCCCGTGGCCGATCTCGTTCGCCAACTACGCCGACGCGGCCGACAAGGTCGACGTGGTCGGCCTGATCGGCAACACGTTCTTCGTCGCGGTGCTCTCGGCGGCGGGTCAGCTGCTCATCGCGCTGCTGGCCTCCTACGCCTTCGCGATGTACACCTTCCCGTTCCAGAAGCTGCTGTACCTGGCGTTCGTCGGCACCTGGCTGGTGCCGTTCCAAGTGACGATGCTGCCCAACTACGTCCTGCTGAACAACCTGGGGCTGGTCAATTCCCTGATCGGCGTTGTGTTGCCGACGCTGTGCTCGGCGCTGGCGGTGCTGCTGCTGCGCCAGCACATGGCGAGCTTCCCGAAAGAGCTGGTGGCGGCGGCGAAGATCGACGGCCGCTCCTCGTGGTCGATCCTGTGGACGGTGGTCGTGCCGAATCTGCGTCCCGCCCTGGCGGCCTTGGGGATCCTGCTGTTCATCAACGCGTGGAACGAGTACTTCTGGCCTGCGGTGGTGCTGCGCCGGTCCAACAGCGTGCTGCAATTGGGTCTGCGCAGTTTCATGGGCACCGAGGGCGATCAGTGGGGGCCGATGATGGCGGTGGCGAGCCTGGCTTGTCTCCCGGTGCTGTTGATGTACCTGCTGTTGCAACGGCACATCGTCAACGCGTTCGTGCGGTCGGGGTTGAAGTAGGCCGCCGGTTCCAGGTTCAGACGGCCTCGAAGACTCGGTCAGCGCTGCCGCCCTCGACCGGATATCGGGAGCCGACGCCAGTGGGGCGCTCGATCCGGATCGAGCGCACGACCCGGAGACGACGATGGCCCGGTCCAGTTCGGACCGGGCCATCGTCGGTGGATGCGCCGCCCTCGGACGCGGGCCGTCACCGCGTCCGAGGGCGGCGGCTTCATGAGGCGACGCGCGACACCGTGGTGAGGGTCCCGATGAGGGCGGTGTCGTGGTCCGCGGCGCGGAAGCGGGGGTGGTCGAGGATGTCGTGCAGGAATTCGGTCGTGGTGGCGACGCCTCGGCCGCGGATCGTGGTCTCGGCCAACGCCCGTCGCATCCGCGCGATGGCCGCGGGACGGTCCGGCGCCCAGACGATGATCTTGGCGAGCAGCGAATCGTAATGCGGCGGAATGGCGTAGCCGGGACCGACATGGGTGTCGATCCGGACGAACGCCCCTCCGGGAAGCGCGCATTCGGTGAGCAGGCCGGGTGCGGGTGCGAACTCGCGTTGCGGGTCCTCGGCGTTGATCCGGCATTCGATGGACACACCGCGTGGGGTGGCGGCGTCCTCCGGCAGCGCCAGCGGCAGCCCGGAGGCGATGCGCAGCTGTTCGGCGACGAGGTCGATGCCGGTGACCATCTCGGTGACCGGGTGCTCTACCTGCAGGCGGCAGTTGACCTCCATGAAGTAGAAGCGCCCCTCGTGATCCAAGAGGAATTCGAAGGTCCCGGCCCCGACGTAGCCGACGGCTTCGGCACCGCGCACGGCGGCCGCGCCGATCCGGGCGACGAGTTCCTCCGACAGCCCCGGAGCGGGCGACTCCTCGACGAGCTTCTGGTGCCGCCGCTGCAACGAGCAGTCCCGCGCGCCGAGATGCCGCACCATGCCGTGCCGATCGGCCAGAATCTGGACCTCGATGTGCCGCGCCGAGTCGAGATAGCGCTCCACGTAGAGGCGGCCGTCGCCGAACACCGCGGTGGCATTGGCGCGGGTCTCCTGCCACGCCGCGGCGAAGTCGGCGGAGTCCCGCACGACCCGCATACCCCGGCCGCCGCCACCCGCCACCGCTTTGATGATCACCGGGTAGCCGATGTCGTCGGCGAGGGTATTCGCCTCCTCCACCGTGTCGAGCGGCTCGCGGCTGCCCGGCAGCAGCGGCAGCCCCGCCGCGGCCATCAGCGAACGCGCCGTCGACTTGTCACCGAGATCCGCCATGATCGCGGCGGGCGTGCCGACGAACACGAAGCCCTCCGCCTCGCAGACCTCGGCGAAATCCGGGTCCTCGGAGAGGAATCCGTATCCGGGGTGGATGGCGTCGGCGCCGGTGGCCCTGGCGGCCTCGATGATGGCGGGAATGTAGCAGTAGCTGCGCTTCGCGGGGCCCGGGCCGATCCGGAACGCCTGATCGGCCAGCCGGACGGCGGCGGAATCGGCGTCGGCCGCGGAATACACCGCGACGGTGGCGATCCCGAGTTCGGCGCAGGTGCGGATGACCCGCACGGCGATCTCGCCGCGGTTGGCGACGAGCACCTTGCGGATCGGCCGCACGGTCATCGCACCACCTCGAGCATCAGCAGCGGTGCGCCGTGCTCGACCGCCTCCCCGTTCTCCACGAGGAACTGCGCCACCCGTCCCTCGCGGCTCGCGGTCACCGGGATCATCAGCTTCATCGCCTCGACGATGCCCACCTGCTGACCGGCCCGCACCGGGTCGCCCTCGCTGACGAACGGCGCGGCGCCGGGCTCGGACGCCCGATAGAACACGCCGACGATTTCCGCTGTCAGGGTGAAAGTATCTGCATCCGAACGGGTTTCAATCGAAGCGGATGCCACGCCCGGGCCGGCCCCCGCGGGAACGGGAGCGGCGGTCGTCGGCGCGACGGCGGCCGGTCCGCTCGTCCCGTGGTGCCCGTCCCAGCTGATCCGCAGTACCAGCGGCCCATTGGCGACGGTCACCGAAGTCGGCGCGGTCTCCGCGCGCACGGACAGCGCGTGCCGGGACAGCACGGCCAGCGCCTGGTCGGCGTCGACCGCGTTCAAGGCGCGGCCGGCCGGTTCGGTGGTCACGGACTCGGTCATCACTTCTCCTGATCGTTCGTGGACAGTCCGAAGACGCGGAAACGGTGGTGGCGCCGGTCGAGCAGTTGCTCCACCCGCAGTTGCGCCAGGTCGGCGACGGCATGGCGCAGCGCACGGCGCAGGGCGGCGGCGGCCGCGGCGGGGTCGCGGTGTGCACCGCCGGGCGGCTCGGGCAGCACGCCGTCCGCGACGCCGAGCTCGAGTAGGGACGTCGAGTCCACCCGCAGTGCGGCGGCGGCACGGGGCGCGGCGGTGACGTCCTTCCACAGGATCGAGGCGCACCCCTCCGGGCTGATCACCGAATAGACCGCGTTCTCGCAGACGATCACGCGATCGGCCACCGCCAGCGCCAGCGCTCCCCCGCTGCCGCCCTCGCCGGTGACCACGGTGACCACCGGCACCGGCAGCCCGGCGAGCAGCTTCAGCGATTCGGCGATGGCGACCGCCTGCCCTTGCTCCTCGGCGGTCACGCCGGGGTAGGCGCCCGCGGTGTCGACCAGGGTGATCACCGGAATGCCCAGCTTGGCGGCCAGACGCAGCACGCGGGCCGACTTCCGGTAACCCGACGGGGTCGGCATACCGTAGTTTCGCTGCGCCAATTCGCCTGCGGTGTGGCCCTTTTGCGTTCCGATCACCACGACGGGCACGCCGTCGAGGCGGGCCAGCGCGGTGATCATGGCCGGGCAGTCGGCCGACAACCGGTCGCCGTGCAGTTCGACGAATTCGTCGAACGACGCGGCCAGATAGTCCAGTGTGGTCGGGCGGCCGAGTTCGCGCGCGGTCCGCACGCTCTGCCAGCCGTCGCGCGGCGCGAGCTCGCCCGCGTCGGTGCGGACCGGGTCCACCTCGCCGGCGAGTTCGACGCGGTGGGCGCGGTCGGCGGCCAGGGCGAGCAGGCGAGCCAGCCGGTCGCGCAATGCCGAGCGGTGGCAGATCATGTCGACCACACCATGTTCGAGCAGGAATTCGGCGGTCTGGAAGCCCGCGGGCAGCGTCTGCCCGATCGTCTGCTGGATCACCCGCGGCCCGGCGAAGCCGAGGCGCGCGCCCGGCTCGGCGATGATGATGTCGGTGGAGGTGGCGTAGGAGGCCGCCACGCCGCCGTAGGTGGGATCGGTGATCACGGAGATGGTCAGCACGCCCGCGTCGTCGAGTTCACGCAGCGCCTGGCTGGTCTTGGCCATCTGCATCAGGGCGAGGATGCCCTCCTGCATCCGGGCGCCACCGGACGCGGTGACCAGCACCAGCGGCACCCGCGCCGCGAGCGCGGTCTCGGCCGCACCGGTGACCGCTTCGCCGACAGCGCCGCCGAGACTGCCCCCGAGGAAGCGGAAGTCCATCACCGCCAGCACCACCGGCGCGCCGCCGATCGTGCCGCGCGCGCAGCGGATGGCGTCCGGCAGCCCGGTCCGGCGGCTCGCCTCCGCATGCCGCTCGGGATAGGGCCGGGAATCGGTGAAGCCGAGCGGGTCGGCTGCGGTGGCCGAAGGCTCGATGTGCTGTGCCGAGCCTGGGTCGAGCAGCGCCTCGATGCGCTGGTCGGCAGTCAGCATGCCGTGCCCGTCGCAGTCCGGACACACCCGGCCCGCACGTTCGTAGCGTTTGGCGTAGAGCATGGCGGCGCAGAACGGGCACACCATCCAGGAAGTCCGGGTGTCCGGACCGCTCTCCAGCGTGGTCATCGTTCCTCCCTCGGTCGGGGTACGAATCGGGCGCAGTCGGCGGGTAGCCGCACGCCTGCGGTGCGCAACTGGGCGACGCGGGTGAGATAGGCCGCGCCCAGCATGATCTGGTCGGCGATGTCGGCGACGTGCCGGTTGCGCAGCGCCGCCAGATAACTTCCGGCCGCCCAGTTGTTGAATCCGCCCATCGCGGGCCCGCACCAGATCTGGTAATCGGCGACGCGGCCGGCCTCGCCGCGAATGCTCCACCCCGACGACAACCCCAGATACCACCGGAACACCAGCGCCATCTTGCGTTTCGGGTCCGCGTCGGCGCCGGCCAGCTGGGCCGGATCGCGCTCGGTGAAGTATGTGACGCAGTCGGCCCACACCGCGTCGAGGGGCCGCTGGAACAGCGTGGCCTCGAGATCGCCGCGCAGGTCGGCCGGGATCGCGTCGATGCCGTCGTAGGCGCGGTAGGTGTCGTAGAGCCGCTGCGCGCGGGTGGCGAACATGGTGCCCCGGCGCAGTACCTGCACCTGGACGCCGAGCTCGAACATGTCCGAGGACGGCGCCATGGCGCAGTCGGCGAAATCCGCCTGGGTGAGCAGCTGTTTGGTGGTGTCGCACTGGGCCGCTTCCCGGGTGGCCTGATTCACCGACCCGGTCACCACGTACGCGGCGCCGAGCGCGAAGGCCGCGGCCGCGGCGGCGGGGGTGCCGATGCCGCCCG
>NZ_BDBB01000079.1 GCF_001612765.1 Nocardia arthritidis NBRC 100137 | reverse complement strand
CCGCGGTGGGCGCCGGGACCGGGCTGGCCGGCGCGGGCGCCGCGTTCACCTGAGCGTTGTTCTGCGGCCCGCTGCTCGGACGGCCCGGCACCGGAGCCCCGGGTGTGGTGGTGACCGGAACCACCCGCTCCCCCTGTGGCGACCGCGCCGAAGGCGAGGCGTTCAGCGGCGGCACCGGAGTGCCCTGGGCCGGGGTGGGCTTGCCGATCACCGTGACCGAGCCGTCCGGCCCGATCAACAGGCGGGCCGGGTCCTTGGCGGGAATCATCCCCAGCTCCCGGGCGCGCAACGCCAGTTCCGGAGCCGAATCGGCGACCTCGACCTCGCGCTGCAGCGCCGCGCGCTCGTCGGCCAGCCGCCGGTTCGTCGCCCGCGCGTCGCCGAGCTGATAGCTGTCTTCGGCGGCGCGGGTGGTCAGCAGCAAGGTGAGCGCGAGACCGCAGCCGAGCAGAACGAGAATGGCCGTGACGAACGGGATGCGCGCGGCCATCGCCGAGCGCCGCACGGTGGGCAGAAACGCGGTGTCCGAACCGCTTTCGGCGCGCAGGCGCCGCTTCGCGTAGGCGCGCTGCGCCGCGCCGGATTTCACCCGCTCGGCATCCTGGACCCGCCGGGCGACCCGGCTCGGCGCTTCGACGGTCCGCGTCCGCACGCTCATCGATTCCCCTCCTCTGTCCTCCCGGGACGCCGGATCAGCACAGCGCGCCGCTGTCTCATCCGGCCTCCGACATCGCTGCGGCACATCCGCACCCGACCGGCGCGACGCGGCGCCGGGCACTGCTCGATCACCGCGCCTCCTGGATCCGCTCGGCGGCGCGCATGCGTACCGGCGCCGCCCGCGGGTTGTCTTCGATCTCCTGCTCGGTCGCCTTCTCCGCTCCGCGGGTCAGCATCCGGAACTCCGGTCCCATGCCGGGGAGTTCGACCGGCAGGTCCACCGGTGTCCTCGACGCGGTGTGCGCGACGAACTCGTGCTTGACCACCTTGTCCTCCAGTGACTGGTAGGACATGACGACGATGCGCCCGCCCACGCGCAGCGCGGCGAGTGCGGCGGGCAGCGCGGCTCGCAACGAGTCGAGTTCCCCGTTGACCTCCACGCGCAGCGCTTGGAAGGTGCGCTTGGCGGGGTGCCCGCCGGTGCGGCGCGTCGCGGCGGGGATCGTGGCGTACAGCAGCTCCACCAGCTCCGCGCTGGTGGTGAACGGTTTGATCCGGCGGCGGCGGATCACCTCGGCGGCGATCCGGCCTGCGAAGCGTTCCTCGCCGTAGGTCTTCAGTACCCGGGCCAGGTCGCCGTGGCTGTAGGTGTTCAGCACGTCGGCGGCGGTGAGTCCGCTGGTCGGGTCCATCCGCATGTCCAGCGGGGCGTCCACGGAATAGGCGAAGCCGCGATCGGCCTCGTCCAGTTGCATCGAGGAGACGCCCAGGTCCATCAGGATCGCCGAGACCGAACCGATGGCCGGCAGTCCGGCCTCGGTCAGCGCGTCGGCGATACCGTCATAGCGGGTGTGCACCAGCGTGATTCGATCCGCGAACGGCGCGAGCCGCTCACCGGCCAGCCTCAAGGCGGTGGTGTCGCGGTCGAGACCGACCAGGTGGATGCCCGGATAGGTGCTCAGGAAGTGCTCGGCGTGACCGCCGAGACCGAGCGTCGCGTCGACGTATACCGCGCCGGGCTCGGCCAAGGCCGGACCGAGCAGCGCGTCGGCTCGCTCGAGCAGAACCGGAACATGGCGGGGACCGCGCTGTTCACGGTTCACCTCGACCTCCCGGAGTCCTGCCTCGCGTCGTCGCGCACCGCCACACGGGTCGCCTTGATAACAGAGTGCTTTCGATACGGATTACGAATGCCCCGGGGTCTCTGACCGAACTCCGGCACCTGGCGTCGGGGAAGTACGTCAGGGTCCGCGTCCGGGCAGAGACCGCGTGGCACTCGTGCGCCCGCGGCTAGAAGATTCCGCCCAGCGACTCGTCTCTGGCTTGCGAAAAGTCCTCCTCGTGCTCGGCGAGGTAGGACTCCCACGCCTGCTTGTCCCAAATCTCCAGGAAGTCGACCGAACCGATCACCACGCAATCCCTTTGCAGGTTGGCGTAGCGACGATGGTCGGCGGACAACACGATCCGGCCCTGCGCGTCCGGACGCTGCTCGTCCGTTCCGGCCGCGAGTGCCCGGACGAACGCACGGGCCTGCGGGTTGCTTCGAGACGCGGCCGCGGCACGCCGGGCGAGCGCGGTGAACTCCTCTTTCGGGTACACGGCAAGGCTGTGGTCCTGCCCCTTCGTGACCATCAACCCTCCCGCCAGATCGTCTCGAAACTTCGCAGGCAACGTGAGTCGCCCCTTGTCGTCCAGGCGAGGTGTGTAGGTACCGAGAAACATCTCGATACCTCCCTAACGATCACCTCGATGGTCGGCCCTTCAGTACTGCGCGCTCCACATTACCCCACTTTCCCCCACTTTCAATCGAAACAGGCGGTGATCTGGCTCCCGACCCAGACGATTACGCAGGTCACCCCAGCTATCACCGCCGTGGAGAACTTTCGCGAGTTCTTCCGACACGCGCCACCCCCCGGGACAAACGCCCGAAAACACCCAGCAAACGCTCTGGTGCGCCCGGAGAGGGGGCGCGGTGGGGGAAGTTTGTGGGGAGGTGTGGGGGAAGGGGGACTCCGGTTCGAAGATCATCCGAGAGGTGGTCGGACACACACGCGAACCGGCGACGCCGCACCATCGCGGTGCGGCGTCGCCGGTTGTGCTGAAGTTGTCAGGCTACGGGCGAGCTATTCCTGCTCGAACCGCCGCCGGAAGCGATCCTCCATGCGCTCGGAGAAACCGCCCGATTTCCGCTGCCGGCCTCGCCCGCCCGAACCGGAGGTCGCTTGACCGCCGGACCGATCGTCCTTGGCGATGTTCTTCGAGGTGCCGAGCAACAGGAGTACGCCGGCGCCGAACATCACGATGAATCCGATCAGACTGATGATCGGGAAGCCGCCGGGCTTCACGGGCGCGGCGATGCCCGCGACGAGGAGGAAGAGGCCGAGGACGAACAACGCCGCGGCCTGGAGTCTGCGACGACTCGAGGTCGAACGTAGCCGTCCGCCGCGGACGGATGAGGCGAACTTGGGATCCTCAGCATAGAGAGCGCTCTCGATCTGTTCGAGCATGCGCTGCTCGTGCTCGGAGAGTGGCACGGTACCTCCCCCGGCACTAGGCGTGGCTGTCGCCTCCGGGTAGGCGACAGATAGCCGACCTTGGCGGCCATCTGTCACCAATGATACGAGTTCGATCAGGGCCAGACCACCTTATGGGCGCAGTCGGACGTAGTCCGTCCTCAGAACGCGCACGGCCGCAGCGAAGGCGAAGGTACGCCTTATGGGCGCAGTCGGACGTAGTCCGTCCTCAGCACACGACTAAGCGGTCATGCCGCCGGTCACTCCCGGGGCGGGCCGCAACCGAGCCGACGCCGCGAGGAGGTCTTCCACGTCATGGAGGAATGCCGCCACCCGCGAAGAGAACTCGTCCGCCTCGTGTTCGTCGACATTCCGGTCCAGCCCCGCCTCCAGCGCCGCCCGGATCTCCGAGCGGGCGCTGAAGTAGTCGGCCCACATCACGAATTCCGGCGCGGCGCGCTGCATCAGCACCCACGCGTTGCGCGAGCGCGCCCGGGGTGCGGCGTCGGCGCCCGTGAGCGCGATCACCGCGCCCGCGCCGCGCAACGCCGCCAGATAGGCGGTGCGGAACCGCTCCCGCGGATCTCGTTCCCCCGCCGCCTGCATGAGCAACCCGTCCGCGCGCTCAAGCAATTTGCCGGCCCTGCCGGGCCGGCCCGGATGTTCCACTCGACCAGACATCGACATCGCCGTCCCTCCACCATCGCGTACCTTGGCCCGTATCCCGTACTGGAGGCGGGGTGCCCCACCGCTATCCAGCACCACCCGGACCGAACAGGTATTCGAACGTTTGAATTGAGCTTCAATATAGAGACGCCCACCGACAAACTTCCGCGTCCGCGCGACCGACGAGAGCCATGACCGCCGTCAAGCCCAATCACACTCCCGCACCCGCCGTCGTCGACCTCTCGGTGACGGCTCTGCGCTCCCGGCTGCACGACGCACTGGCGGTCTATGTGGCCGCCATGGACTATCCGCGCGGGACCGAGAACCATCGCGCGCCGATGTGGACCGAGCACACCACCCGGCCCGGCTGGCAGGCGGTCGCCGCGGTGCTGCCCGACGACTCCGGCCGGATCGATCTGCGCCACGCCCCGATCGTGGCGATCGCCTACGGCTATCGCGGCGCCGCCCACCAGTGGTGGCACCAGCAGGTGCACAGCGGAATGCGGCGCTCCGGCTGGCCGGAACACTCCGCGCGCGAATTGCTGTCGGACTACTTCGAGCTCACCGAACTGCATGTGCATCCCGCCGCGCAGGGTCGCGGCATCGGCGGCACACTGCTGGAACGGCTGCTGCGCGACCGCACCGAGCGCGCCGTGCTGCTGTCCACGCCCGAGGTCACCGGCGAGGACAATCGCGCATGGCGGCTGTACCGCAGGCAGGGATTCACCGACGTGGTCCGCAATTTCGTGTTCGCGGGCGACAACCGTCCGTTCGCGATCCTCGGCAGGCGGCTGCCGCTGTGAGGGTCACGTGACAGTGGTCGTCGTCGGCTCGGGCCACAACGCCTTGGTCGCCGCATGCTACCTCGCCCGCGCCGGACACGAGGTGGAGGTGCTCGAACGCGACGACGTCCTCGGCGGCGCCGTCTCGACGGTCGAGCGGTTCCCCGGCCATCGGGTCGATCGCGGCTCGTCGGCGCACATCATGATCCGCCACACCGGCATCGTCGAGGAACTCGAACTCGACCGCTTCGGCCTGCGATACATCGACTGCGACCCTTGGGGTTTCACGCCCGCGCACGCGGGCCGCTCCGCGATCGTGTTCCATCGCGACCTGGAAGCGACCTGCGCGTCGATCTCGGCGGCTTGCGGCCCGCGGGACGCGGCCGCCTACCGTGGGTTCGTACGGACGTGGGGTCCGCGCAGCGCCCGGGTGATGCGGGCCTTCGGCGGCGGACCGACGCCCGGTCGGCTGGTGCGATCGTTCTGGGGGATGGACGCGAAGGACGGCGGCAGCGCTCTGTCGCGGGAATTCCTGCAATCCGGCGACGCGCTGCTGGACGCCTGCTTCGAGGACGAACGGTTGAAGGCGTCGCTGGCGTGGTTCGGCGCGCAGTCCGGGCCGCCGATGTCCGAGCCGGGCACCGCGCCGATGGTGGGCTTCGCCGCGCTCATGCACGCCCTGCCGCCGGGGCGCGCGGTCGGCGGCAGCGGGGCGCTGACCACGGCCCTGGTGGCGCGGCTGCGCTCCGATGGCGGGGTGGTGACCGCGGGCGACGCGGTGTCCGCACTGCGCCGCGACGGAGACCGCTGGCGGGTGCGCACCGCCTCGGGCCGAGACCTGCGCGCGGACATCGTGATCGCGGGCTGCCATGTGCTGACGACGCTGGAGCTGCTGCGCGGCGGTGGCTTCGACGGCGCGGTGCTCGACGACTGGCGCAGGCGCATCCGCGTCGGTCCCGGAATCGGGATGGTGGTGCGGGCCGCCACGTCGGCGCTGCCCCGCTACCCCGGCAGCCCGATCGAGCATTCCGCCCACGGCCTGCAATTCCTGGTGTCCGACCGCGCGCAGTTGCGCCGTGCGCACGGTGCGGCGCTGGCCGGGGACCTGCCGCCGCGACCGGTCGTCCTGGCGATGAGCTTCAGCGCCCTGGACCCGACCATCGCGCCGCCCGGTGAACATCAGTTGTCGCTGTGGGCGCAGTGGCATCCGTACCGCCTGGCCTCCGGTGCCGACTGGGCCGAGCTCGCGCGGCAGGAGGGCGACCGGATCATCGCCGAAGTGGAGTCGTACGCACCCGGTTTCGCGGAGACGGTGCTGCGCGGGCACGTGCAGACGCCGGTAGATCTGGAGCGCGAACTCGGGCTCGTCGGCGGCAACGTCATGCACGTGGAGATGTCGCTGGACCAGATGATGCTCTGGCGACCGCTGCCCGAGCTGGCGTGGCAGCGGGTGCCCGGCGCGCGGGGGCTGTATCTGACGGGCGCGTCCACCCATCCCGGCGGCGGTGTCTCCGGCGCGAGCGGCCGCACGGCCGCCGCCCTCGCACTGCGCGACCTGCACCGGCGCGGGCTGTCCCGGTGGCTTCGACGATGACGGACTCGGGCGACCCGCCGCCTGCCCCGGCGGAACCCGCCGCGCTCGAGCACTCCGCAGGCCCGCTGTCCGGCTATCGCTCGGCGAGCTTTCTGCTGCCCCTCGTCCTCGTGGCGCTGACGATCGTCGCGCAGATCGGATATCCGCTGACCACGGGCGGTGGGCGCGACCGGATCACCGTCGCGGTCGTACTGCTGTCCACCGGCGCCGCGCTGGCGCACGCGACGGCGACCAGGGGATTGCGCTATGCCGTCGGCTTTCTGACCATCGTCTCCGGCATCGGGCTCACGGCGGAGGTGATCGGCACTGCGACGGGCATCCCGTTCGGCTGCTACGAGTACGCGCCCGACCGGATCGGACCGGCCTTGCTCGAGGTGCCGTTGCTCATCCCGCTGGCCTGGACAGGCGGGATCTATCCGGTGTGGGTGGTGGCCGGGATGCTGTCGCGGCGCACGGTCGCCCGGATCGTGTGGACGGCGGTCGGCGCGGTGGGCTGGGACCTGTTCCTCGATCCGCAGATGGTGGCCGACGGGCAGTGGACCTGGTGTGATATCCATTCCGGACTACCCGGCCTGGACTGGATTCCGCTGACGAATTACCTGGGCTGGTTCGGCGTCGCGCTCGTGATGGCCGCGGTGCTCGCGGTCTGGGAGCGGGCGGCGCCGGATCCCGTGCGGACGCCGCGATCGCAGAGCCGCGCGATCGCGCTCACCGCTGCGGTGGCCTTGTTCCTGTGGACCTGGCTCGGGTCGGCGCTGGCCCACGCGGTGTTCCTCGACCTTCCTTCCTCGGCGGGATACGGCTTCGCCGGCATGGGGCTGCTGGGCGTTCCCCTGCTGGTCGTCCTGGCTCGCGCGCGCCGCTGACCCGCCGCCGCGGCCCGCGCCCGGCGCGCCGACGCGCGCTGCGACTGGCGCGTTTCATTCCGGGCGGCCGGCCTGGCACGATGTCACCCGTGCAGCCGAGTCCCGTCATCACGAAGCCCGATGTCCCGGACCTCCCGCAGCGGCGGGCCCCACGCCGCGGCGCGCGTGTCGCGTCGGTGGTCCTGCTCGCGGCGATGCTGGTGCCGATGCTCGCCGGCTGCCTGCGGGTGCAGGTCTCGATGGGGGTCTCGTCCAACGACCGGGTGTCCGGCCGGATCGTCGCCGCCGTGGTGCCCGCCGACCCCGGTGACAAGGGCCCGCAGCTGAAGGCGCCCGAGACGCTGGCCGCCAAGGTGCGGGTGGAGCAGTACGCCCAGGACGGCTACACCGGCAGCCAGGTGTTCTTCGAGGACCTGTCCTTCGGCGAGGTGCAGCAGCTCGGGCAGCTGTCCGAGCAGACCCAGGGCATGTTCCAGTTGCAGTTCCAGCGCACCGGCGACCTGGTCAGCCTCACCGGGCGGGTCGATCTGAAATCCGTGCCGCCGCACGGCTCGGACGTTCAGTTCACCATCGCCTTCCCTGCCCGCGTCGCCAAGACCAACGGCAGCCGCGAGGGCGACAGCGTGGTCTCCTGGAAGCTGCCGGCCGGTGATGTCTCGACGCTGCGCGCCGAGGTCAGCTATGCCGACCCGAACACCCGCTCGTTCGCGGGCTGGGCGGGCATCGCGGGCGGCATCACGCTCGCGGTGGCGGCCATCGTCGCGGCGATGGCGTACATGGACCGCAACCCCGCCCCGCCCGGCGCGCCGGAAGTCGGCTTCTCTCTGAGCCGCTGGTGGCGCTCGGTGACGCAGAATCGCTGAGCGGCAGGTCGGTGCGCCGCGATAGCGTGGCCCCCATGGTGAGTGCCGACCTGCCGAAGACGTTGCGCGCGAACTCGATCCTGCCGACCTTCGCCACCGCGGTGGCGGCGCTCGGCGCGGGCATCGCGCTATACAACCGCATCACCGTGCAGAGGTTGACGAATGCCCCGACGACGGTGATCGAACCCGTCACCGTCTGCGTCCCGGCGCGCAACGAGGCCGACCGGCTGCCCGCCCTGATCGGTGACCTGCGCGCGCAGGTGGGCGTACCGCGCCTCGCGGTGCGCATCCTCGATGACGCGTCCACCGACGACACCGGCGCCGCCGCTCGAGGGGCGATCGGCGACGACCCGCGTTTCACCCTGCTGCGCACCGAATCCGATCCGGTCCCCGGCTGGACCGGAAAGGCCGCCGCATGTGTCCGGCTGGCGGAGGAGGTGTCGACGCCAGTGCTGATCTTCCTGGACGCCGACGTGCGGCTGGCCCCCACGGCGCTCGCCGCGGCGGTCGGCGCGCTGCGCACACGCGCAGCCGCGCTGGTGTCGCCCTGGCCCCTGCAAGTGGCCGATTCCGTGGCGGAGGCCGTGGTCCAGCCTCTGCTGTGCTGGTCATGGGCCTCGACGCTGCCGATCGCCATGGCCGACCGGAGCCTTCGGCCCGCTACGGCGGTGGCCTGCGGCCAGTTCCTCGTGTTCGACAACGCCGCCTACCGCGCGGTCGGCGGGCACACGGCCGTGGCCGGGAGCGTCACCGAGGACCTCGACATCGCCCGTACGCTGCGGCGAGCCGGTCACGCCACCGCTCTGGTGGCCGCGGGAGAGCTGGCCCGCACCAGGATGTATCGCGGCGCCGCCGACCTGGACGCGGGCTACACTCGCTGGCTCTGGTCGGCCTACGACGGCACGATCGCGGGCGGAGCAGCGGTGGGACTCATTGCGGCCCTTGCCTATTGGGTGCCGCCCGTGGCCGCCGTGCTCGGCAGGGGCGCGGTCCGCCGGACGGGCGCGATCGGCTGGCTCGCCGCCGTCGCCGGGCGCCTGCTGGCCCGCTCGACCGAAACCGGCGGCCCGCTGGGACGCGCGGACGTGCCGGTCGCCCTCGCGCATCCGGTGTCGGTGGCGGCGTATCTGCTGCTGTGGGCGCGTTCGCACCGGGCCCGCCGTCGCGGCACGGCGCACTGGAAGGGGCGCTCGCTCCCAGCAGCGGCGCCGGGCCGCGACGGCTGAACCTCATGGGACCGCGGTGATTCCGACCGTCGGCAGGAAGAAGCACGACTTGGCGCCGTTCTGGACCGTGCCGAACACCGCGGCGAGAACGGTGCCCTTGCCGGTGTCCACCGGGACCGCCCGCACCCCGCCCATGGGCAGGGCCGCGAAGAGGAAGTCCCGGATCGCCTGCTCGGTCACCGACCGCTGGTCCGCTGGAACGGCAGCGGGGATCATCGCGCGGGCGATGTCGGTCAGCGGCCCCATGGCGGCCGTTCCGCTGCGTCCGTTGCTCAGATTGAGCCAGGCCACCTGCATTCCCGCGGTGTTCGCGCCGTCCGGCCCGAGGCCATAGGGCACGAAGGTGAACATGGCCTGCCCAGCCTTGACGGCGCTGAGGTCCAGTCCGGGAAGCTGCACGGTGTTCTTCGGCCACGGCCCGGGAATGGCTCCCGCCACCGCGGGCGCCAGCCCGGCCGTGGTGTTGTCCAGGCAGAACGCCGATGCGCTCGGGTACGCGAACGGCTGGATACCGAGCGCGCGCAGCGCGTCGAGCGCGGTTTGATAGGCGCCGAACAGGTCGCCGGGGGCGGCGATCGGCGCGGAAGGATCGGAGAACGCGGGAATCGTGGCATCCGGAGCCGCGAACGCGGCACCCGGCCCGGCAAACGCGAGGGCGACCGAACAGGTCGCGACAGCGGACAATTGGGTCAGACGACGCAAAATGATCACGAAACCTCCTCATCGGCGGAACGATCGAGGGGCACAGTACTCCGGCAAACGGCTCCAACAGCACGGATTGCGTACAGCAATTTCGCGGCGAGTCTCGTTTGCCCGAAACGGGCTTGCGCGGGGCCGACCACGTTCCCCATCCCCGGCGATAGCCGTATGCTGCGTCGGACCGCCGCCATCCGGCGCTGAAGGCCCGTCCGCGCGAACGCGACAGGCTCACACCGCCCCTCGGCGAAGCAGCGCACGCCTGGTTACTACAAGGATCCGGTCAACTGGCGTGGACAAGGTCTACGCTCACGCTGATTACTTCTCTTGTTCCAGGCTTCCCTTGCTGGGCATCATGATTCGGCTCGCCCCTGACGTCGGTTGACAGGGGTTCGGCGCCAACCATCCAGAGCGACCGAGAGACCTGGCTCGTCGACGTCGCAGCAACCCCCCGGTCACCGGGTGCGGGTGCTTCCGCCGGGACCGATGGAGGAACCGAAGTGATCATCGAGGACCCGTCATGAGTGCGTACACCGCACCCCGCGCCGCCACCCCGGCGCGCGAACCGGGCCCGACCGGCACACTCGTCCCCGCGCCGGACGCCGCCGAGTACAGCACCCCGCCGACCGTGGCCAAGACCCGGCACCCCTGGCGCTGGGTGGTCAGTGCCGTCACGCTGATCCTGCTCGCCCAGTTCGTGCACGGGCCGGCCACCGAACCCGGGTGGGACTGGCCGACCTTCGCGCAGTACATCCCGCTGAACCCCGTCCGGCGCGTGGGCGATCAGGCGGCCGAGGCACTGCTGGTGCACGGGCTGGCCGACCGCAACGCGGCGCGGGCGCGGGCGCGGGCGATCGAACTGCTGGCCGACGCCGGACTGGATCGGCCGGAACTGCGGGCCGGTCAGTACCCGCACGAGCTGTCGGGCGGGCAGCGCCAGCGGGTGCTGATCGCCGCGGCGCTGGCCTGTCCACCGGACCTGGTCATCGCCGACGAGCCGACCAGCGCGCTCGACGCGACCGTCGCGCGCCGGTGCTGGACCGGCTCGCCGCGCAGATCACGGCGCGGCACGGCGGTGCTGCTGATCACCCACGATCTGGCCGTCGCCACCGAACGCGCCGATCGGCTCGTGCACAAGACATTCCGGGCGCGCGGGGGCGACAGCGTGACCGCGGTGGCCGGGGTCGGCTTCGAACTGAGCCGCGGCGAGACCCTCTCGCTGGTCGGCGAATCCGGGTCGGGCAAGTCCACCACCGCGGATCGCGTTGCGGCTCACCGAACCCGATCGCGGCGAGGTCGCCTTCGACGGGCAACCGCTGTCGAAGGCGCGCGGATCGCGGCTGCGCGCGCTGCGCGAACGCTTCCAGGTGGTGTACGAGAACCCTTACGCCTCCTTGGATCCGCGCTGGCGGGTGGGCTCGATCATCGAAGAACCGTTGCGCGCGTTCGGAGTCGGCAGTCGTGCGCGGCGGCGCGACCGGGTGGCGGCGTGCAC
>NZ_BDBB01000078.1 GCF_001612765.1 Nocardia arthritidis NBRC 100137 | reverse complement strand
CGTGGTGCGCTCGGACGCGCACGCGGGCGACCAGCTCGTCGCGTACGTCATCCCCGCTCCGGACGCCGCGCTGGACACCGACCTGGTCCGCGAGGACCTGGCGCGGCAGTTGCCCGCGTACATGGTGCCGTCGGTCGTGATCGTGCTGGAGGAGTTCCCGCTCAACGCCTCCGGCAAGCTCGACCGCAAGGCCTTGCCCGCGCCGGTGTTCGAGGCCGCGGTGTTCCGCGCCCCCACCACGCCGGTCGAGGAGATCGTCGCCGCGACCTTCGCCGACGTGCTCGGCCTGGAGCGGGTCGGCCTGGACGACGACTTCTTCGCCCTCGGCGGCAACTCGCTGTCGGCCACCCAGGTCGCCGCCCGGCTGTCGGCCGCGCTGGACACCGACCTCGGCGTGCGCGAACTGTTCGAGGCGTCCACCGTGGTCGCGCTGGCGGCCCGCGCGGAGACCAAGGCGGGCGTGGGCGGCCGTGCGCCGCTGGCGCCGCAGCAGCGGCCGGAGCTGGTTCCGCTGTCGCTGGCTCAGCAGCGCATGTGGTTCCTCAACCGCTTCGACCCCGACTCGGCGGTGGACAACATCCCGGCCGCGGTGCGGCTGTCCGGCCTGCTCGACCGGCAGGCGTTGCAGATCGCCGTCGCCGACGTACTGGCCCGCCACGAGTCGCTGCGCACGTTCTACCCCGAGGTGGACGGCGCGGCGCATCAGCAGACCGTGGCCACCGCGAAGGTCATCCCCGACCTCACGCCGGTCGACGTCACCGAAGCCGAACTGCCCGAGCAGCTCGCGCGGCTGATCGGCACGGCTTTCGACGTCACCGCCGAGGTGCCGTTCCGCGCCCGGCTGTTCGAGATCAGCCCCACCGAGCACGTGCTCGCCCTGGTGGTGCACCACATCTCGGCCGACGGCTTCTCGATGGGCCCGCTGACCCGCGACGTGATGACCGCCTACGGCGCCCGAGTCGACGGCGGCGAGCCCGCCTGGCGTCCGCTGGAGGTCCAGTACGCCGACTTCGCGCTGTGGCAGCGCCAGGTGCTCGGCGCCGAGGACGACCCGAATTCGGTGATCTCCGAGCAGATCTCGTTCTGGTCGGACACGCTGCGCGGGCTGCCCGAGCAGCTGGATCTGCCTGCCGACCGGCCGCGCCCCGCGATCGCCTCCGGTCGCGGCGCCACGCACGTCTTCGAGATCGACGCGCAGACCCACGCGCAGCTCACCGAACTCGCCCGTACCAGGGGCGCGACGCTGTTCATGGTCGCGCACACCGCGCTGGCGGTGCTGCTGTCGCGGCTGTCCGGCGAGGACGACATCGCGATCGGCACCCCGGTCGCCGGTCGTGGCGAGCGCGCGCTCGACGACCTGATCGGCATGTTCGTCAACACCCTGGTGCTGCGCACCCCGATCGAATCCGGCGCGACGTTCACCGAGCTGCTGCGTTCGGTGCGCGCCACCGACATCGCCGCGTTCGGGCACGCCGACCTGCCGTTCGAGCGGCTGGTGGAGATCCTGAACCCGGCGCGCTCGCAGGCGCGCCACCCGCTGTTCCAGGTGATGCTGTCGTTCCAGAACACCGGCCACAACAGCCTGGAGCTGCCCGGTCTGACGGTCAGCGGTGTCGACCTGCCGATCGATGTCGCCAAGTTCGACCTGCAATTGGTGCTGTCCGAACGCGACGCCGAAACCGCGAGCGGTACCGGCGCGGGCATCGCCGCCGAGCTGATCTACGCCACCGACCTGTTCGACCCGGCCACCATGGCCGACTTCGGCCGCCGCTTCGGCCGGTTGCTGAAGGCCGTCGCCGCCGAACCGGACCGGCCGATCGGCGACATCGCGCTGCTGGACGAGCAGGAGACCGCGCAGGCGCTGCGCGGCTGGAACGACACTGCCCGCGACCTCGGCCCGGCGACCACGCTGGTCGAGGAGTTCGCCGCGCAAGCCGCGGCCACGCCGGACGCGGTCGCCGTGGTCGACCCGGCCACCGGAGCGGTTCTGACCTACGCCGAATTCGCCGCCCGTGTGCGGCGGCTGGCGCGCCGCCTCATCGAGGCGGGCGTCGGCCCGGAGACGCTGGTCGCCCTGGGCATGCGCCGCTCGGTGGACCTGGTCGCGGCCGCCTACGCGGTGCACGCCGCGGGCGGCGGCTACGTGCCGCTGGACCTGGACCAGCCCGCCGACCGCGTGCACTACGTGCTCGACTCGGCCGACCCGGTCTGCGTGCTGACCACCGCGCGCGACGCCTTCGACGGCGCGGGCCGCGCGACGCTGAACATCGACGAGCTGGACCTGTCCGGCTACCCGGACGCACCGGTCACCGACGCCGAGCGCATCGCGCCGCTGCGCCCGCAGCACCCGGCGTACGTGATCTTCACCTCGGGTTCGACCGGACGTCCGAAGGGCGTCGCCGTGCCGCATTCGGCGGTCGTCAACCAGATCCGCTGGATCACGGGCGAATACGGCATCGGCGCCGACGACGTGGTGCTGTTCAAGACCCCCGCCACCTTCGACGTGTCGGTGTGGGAGCTGTTCGGCCCGCTGAGCACCGGCGGGCGCATCGTGGTGGCGAGCCCGGACGGGCACCGCGACCCGCAGTATCTCGCCGAGGTGATCGCGGCCGAGCGGGTCACCATGACCTCGTTCGTGCCGTCCATGCTGAGCGTCTTCGCGGGCGCCATCGACCCGGCCGACGCGGACGGGCTCGCCTCGCTGCGGACGCTGTTCGTCGCCGGTGAGGCGTTCACAGCCGAAGCAGTGGTGGGAATCCGCCGCGTGAGCGACGCGGCGCTGTACAACCTGTACGGCCCCACCGAGTTCACGGTGCACGCCACCCACGCACCCGTCGCCGACGAGGTCGACGGCGCCGTTCCGATCGGCCTTCCGGTGTGGAACGCGCAGGCGTACGTGCTGGACGCACGCCTGCACCCGGTGCCGCCGAACGTCGCGGGCGAGCTGTACCTCGCGGGTGATCAGCTGGCGCGCGGCTACTTCGGTCGCGCGGATCTGACCGCCGACCGGTTCGTGGCCAACCCGTACGCGGGGGGCGAAGGCGGAGCGCGGATGTACCGCACCGGCGACCTGGTCACCCGGGACGCCACCGGCGCCATCGAGTACCTGGGCCGCACCGACTTCCAGGTGAAGCTGCGCGGTCTGCGCATCGAGCTCGGCGAGATCGAGACCGCGCTGACCGCCCACGAATCGGTCGCGCAGTCGGTCGCGCTGGTGCGCTCCGACGCGCACACCGGCGATCAGCTGGTGGGTTACGTGGTGCCCGCCAGCGGCGCCACGGTGGATGTCGAGGCGTTGCGGGCGCACCTGTCCGCGCACCTGCCGTCGTACATGGTGCCCGCCGCGATCGTCGTGCTCGACGCCATGCCGCTGAACCCGAACGGCAAGCTGGATCGGCGCGCGCTGCCCGAGCCCGTCTTCGAGGCACGGGAATTCCGGGCACCGTCGACTCCGGTGGAGGAGATCGTCGCCGATGTCTTCGCCGAGGTGCTCGGCCTGGCGCAGGCCGCCGAACGCGCGGTCGGCCTGGACGACGACTTCTTCGAGCTGGGCGGCAACTCGCTGATCGCCACCCAGGTGGTGGCGCGTCTCGGCGCCGCGCTGGACACCCGGATCCCGGTCCGCACGCTGTTCGAGGCGCCGACCGTGGCCGCGCTGGCCGCGCGGGTGGAGACCCATCAGGGCACCGGACGCCGCCGCGAACTGGTGGCGGGCCCGCGCCCGTCCAAGATCCCGCTGTCGCTGGCGCAGCAGCGGATGTGGTTCCTGAACCGTTTCGACAACCAGACCGCGGTGAACAACATCCCGCTCGCGGTCCGGCTCACCGGAACGCTGGACGCCGAGGCGCTGCGCCAGGCCGTCGCCGACGTGGTCGACCGGCACGAGGTGCTGCGGACGGTCTACCCGGAGACCGCCGACGGCCAAGGCGTGCAGGTGGTGCTGCCCGCCGGGCACAACGCCGTCGATCTCGCCCCGATCGAGGTGTCCGAGGCCGAGATCTCCGACCGGATCAGCGAACTGGTGCTGACCGGCTTCGACGTCACCGCCGAGGTCCCGGTGCGCGCCCAGCTGTTCCGCATCGCGGGCTCGATGGACGGCTCACAGCCGGACACCCACGTGCTGGTGTTCGTGGTGCACCACATCTCCGGTGACGGCTGGTCGGTGCGCCCGCTGGCGCGCGACGTGATGGTGGCCTACTCGGCGCGTTCGCGCGGCGAGGCGCCGGGCTGGGCTCCGCTGCCGGTGCAGTACGCCGACTACGCGCTGTGGCAGCGCGAGACGCTGGGCGCCGAAGGCGATCCCGCCTCGCTGATCGCCCAGCAGGTCGCGTTCTGGTCCGACACCCTGGCCGGACTGCCGGATCAGCTGGACCTGCCGTCGGACCGCTCGCGTCCCGCGGTGGCGTCCAACCGCGGTGGCGTGTACGAGTTCTCGCTCGACGCGCAGCTGTTGCGCGAGCTGAACGCGCTGGCCCGCGCGAACGGCGCCAGCCTGTTCATGGTGGTGCACGCGGCGTTCGCCGCCCTGCTGGCCCGGTTGTCCGGCAGCGACGACATCGCCATCGGCACCGCGGTCGCGGGCCGCGGTGAAGCGGTGCTCGACGACGCCATCGGCATGTTCGTCAACACCCTGGTGCTGCGCAGCGCGGTCGATCCAGCGAAACCGTTCACCGAACTGCTGGCGCGCACCAAGGACACCGATCTCGCGGCGTTCGCGCACGCGGACCTGCCGTTCGAGCGGCTGGTGGAGATCCTGAACCCGGCGCGCTCGCAGGCGCGCCACCCGCTGTTCCAGGTGATGCTGTCGTTCCAGAACACCGGGGAGGCCACCTTCGAGCTGCCCGGCCTGGAAGTGGCCGGTGTTCCGCTGGACGTGGTGACCGCCAAGTTCGACCTGCACCTCAACTTGGCCGACCGGTTCGACGCCGGGGGCGCCGCCGACGGCATGACCGCCGAATTCGCCTACGCGACCGATATGTTCGACGCCGACACCATCGCGGGCTTCGCGTCGCGGCTGGTGCGGATGCTGACCGCGATCGCCGCGGACGCGTCCGTGACCATCGGCGACGTGGAGCTGCTCGACAGCGTCGAGCGCACCGAGGTGCTGGAGCGGTGGAACGACACGGCGCATCCGGTGGACACCTCGGCCACGCTGGTGTCGATGTTCGCCGCGCAGCTGGCGCGGACCCCGGACGCGCCCGCGGTGACGTTCGAGGGGACGACTCTGTCCTACGCCGAGTTCGCCGGCCGGGTGAACCGCTTGGCTCGGCACTTGATCGAGCTGGGCGTCGGCCCGGATTCGATGGTCGCGCTGGGCATGCGCCGCTCGATCGACCTGGTCGTCGGCATGTACGCGGTGAGCGTCGCCGGTGGCGCGTACGTGCCGCTGGACCCGGATCATCCGGCCGACCGCACCCGCTACGTGCTCGACACCGCGCGACCGGTCTGCGTGCTCACCACCTCGCGCGACGAGTTCGACGCGGGCGCGACTCGAGCGATCGAGATCGACCTGGTCTCGCTCGCGGCCTACTCCGATGAGCCGGTCACCGACGCGGAACGCCGTGCGCCGCTGCGCCCGTCGAACACCGCGTACGTGATCTTCACCTCCGGTTCGACCGGCCGCCCGAAGGGTGTGGCGGTCTCGCACGCCGCGATCGTCAACCGCCTGGTGTGGATGCAGGACGAGTACGGCTTGGACGACACCGACGTGGTGTTGCAGAAGACCCCGGCCACCTTCGACGTCTCGGTGTGGGAGTTCTTCTGGCCGTTGCAGGTCGGCGCACGCCTCGTGGTGGCCAAGCCGGACGGTCATCGCGACCCGGCCTACCTCGTGCAGGTCATCACCGGCGAGCAGGTCACCACGGCGCACTTCGTGCCGTCGATGCTGTCGGTGTTCGTGGCCGAGGAACGCGCCGACGAATGCACCAGCCTGCGCAATGTCTTCGCCTCCGGTGAGGCGCTGCCCGCCGCCACCGCGCAGCGGATGCAGGAACTCACCGGCGCGCGGCTGCACAACCTGTACGGCCCGACCGAGGCCGCGGTCGACGTCACCTTCCACGAGGTGACCGAGGACGACACGGTGTCGGTGCCGATCGGCGCTCCGGTGTTCAACACGCAGGTGTACGTGCTGGATTCGCGGCTGCACCCGGTGCCGGTGGGTGTCGCGGGTGAGCTGTACCTCGCGGGTGTGCAACTGGCCCGCGGCTACGTCGCGCGTCCCGACCTGACCTCGGATCGGTTCGTGGCGAACCCGTACGGCGCGCTGGGCGATCGGATGTACCGCACCGGCGACCTGGTGTCCTGGACGGACAAGGGCGAGCTGGAGTACCTGGGCCGCACCGACTTCCAGGTGAAGCTGCGCGGCCTGCGCATCGAACTCGGCGAGATCGAGTCGGCGCTCACGGCGCTGGACTCGATCGCCCAGGCCGTGGTCGTGGTGCGCTCGGACGATCGGCTCGGCGACCAGCTGGTCGCGTACGTCATCGCGACCGCCGGTCGTTCGGTGGACATCGAGGGCGTGCGCGCGGAACTCGGCGGCGAGCTGCCCGCCTACATGGTGCCCTCGGCGTTCGTCGTGCTGGACGCGTTCCCGCTCAACGCCTCCGGCAAGCTGGACCGCAAGGCGCTGCCCGCGCCGGTGTTCGAGGCCAAGGTGTTCCGGGCCCCGTCCACCCCGATCGAGGAGATCGTGGCGGGCACCTTCGGCGACGTGCTCGGCGTCGCGCGGGTCGGCCTGGACGACGACTTCTTCGAACTCGGCGGCAACTCGCTGCTGGCCACCCAGGTGACCGCGCGGCTGGGCGCCGCGCTGGACACCAAGCTCGCGGTGCGCGACCTGTTCGAGGCGTCCACCGTGCAGGCGCTGGCCGCCCGGGTGGAGCACAACGCCGGGTCCGGCCGGGATCGGCCGCGCCTGGAGGCGGCGCAGCGCCCGGCGCGCATCCCGCTGTCGCCCGCGCAGCAGCGGTACTGGTTCCTCAACCAGTTCGACACCGCCACCTCGGCGGTGGACAACATTCCGCTGGCCGTCCGGCTGTCCGGCACGCTCGACGTGGCCGCGCTGGAGCAGGCCATCGGCGACGTGTTCGCCCGCCACGAGGTGCTGCGCACCACCTACCCGCGCTCGGCGGACGGGCCGCACCAGGTGATCCGTCCGGCGGACCGATCGGCGGCGGCGCTCACCCCGATCGATGTGGCCGAGGAGGATCTGCTCGGCGCGGTCATCGGCTTCGCGCTGACCACCTTCGATGTCACCGTCGAGGTGCCGTTGGCGGTGGCGCTGTTCCGTATCAGCTCCGGCGGGAGTAGGGCGGGATCGGACACAGCCGAGCATGTACTGGCGTTCACCGTGCACCACGTCGCGGCCGACGGTTCGTCGATGGGCCCGCTGGCCCGTGACGTGATGGCCGCCTACGTGGCCCGCGTGCAGGGCGAGGCGCCGCAGTGGCAGCCGCTTCCGGTGCAGTACGCCGACTACGCGCTGTGGCAGCGCGCGGTGCTCGGATCCGAGGACGATCCGGAATCGCTGGCCGCCCGTCAGGTGGCGTACTGGACGGCGGCGCTGGCCGACCTGCCCGACCAGCTGGAGCTGCCCGCCGACCGGCCGCGCCCGCCCGCGCAGTCGTTCCAGGGCAAGGCGATCCGCTTCGAGATCGAACCGCAGCGGCACATTCGCCTACACGAGCTGGCGCGCGCGCACAACGCGTCGCTGTTCATGGTGGTGCACGCGGCGCTGGCGGTGCTGCTGTCGCGGCTGTCGGGCACCGACGACATCGCCGTCGGCACCCCGATCGCCGGTCGTGGCGAACGCGAACTCGACGACCTGATCGGCATGTTCGTCAACACCCTGGTGTTCCGCACCCGGGTGCGGCCGGCCGAACGCTTCGCCGATCTGCTCGGCGACGTGAAGGAACGCGACCTGGAGGCGTTCGCCAACGCCGACGTGCCGTTCGAGCGTCTGGTCGAGGTGCTCAACCCGGTGCGCTCCACCGCGCGCAACCCGCTGTTCCAGGTGGGCCTGTCGTTCCAGAACCTGGCCGAGACCACCTTCGAGCTGCCCGGGCTCACCGTGAGCGCGGTCAACTTCGACTCGCAGCTGGCCAAGACCGACCTGCACGTCACGCTCTACGACCGGTACGCCGAGGACGGCACGCCCGCCGAGATCATCACCGAATTCGGTTACGCCACCGACCTGTTCGACGAGGACACGGTGCAGGGCTTCGCCGACCGGTTCCTGCGGGTGCTCGACGCCGTGCTGACCGACGCCACCGTGCGGGTGGGCGAGATCGATCTGCTCGCGTCCGAGGAGAGCGAGCGCATCCTCACGGCCTGGAACGCCACCGAATACGATCTCGACGCTCTGCTCGCGGCGCGTTCGGCGGGCTCCACGCGCACCGCGACGCTGGTCTCGCTGCTGGACGCCACGGTGGCGGCGACGCCCGCGGCCGTGGCGCTGGTCGCCGACGAGCCGACCGGCCGCAGGGAGCTGACCTACGCCGGGCTGGACGCGCGGGTCAACCGCCTGGCCCGGTACCTGATCGGCCGTGGCGTCGGCCCGGAGGACCGCGTCGCGCTGGCCATCCGCCGCTCCACCGATCTCGTGGTCGCGATGTACGCGGTCGCGAAGGCTGGTGCCGCGTACGTGCCGATCGATCCGGACCAGCCCGCGGAGCGGACCGATTACATCCTCGGCACCGCCGCGCCGGTGTGCGTGCTGACCACCGGCCGGGACGGGTTCCACACCGCCGCGGCCGACGTCGTTCCGATCGACACGCTCGACCTCACCGAGTACACGGCCGCTCCGGTGACCGCCGACGAGCGCACCCGTGCGCTGACCCCGGCGAACACCGCGTACGTGATCTTCACCTCGGGTTCGACCGGCCAGCCGAAGGGCGTCGCGGTCCCGCACGCCGCGATCGTCAACCAGTTGCAGTGGGAGACCTCCGTCTTCGAGCTGGGCGCCGAGGACGCGGTGCTGCTGAAGACGGCGGCGACCTTCGACCTCTCGGTCTGGGAGTTCTGGTCGGCCGCGGTTTCCGGTGGCCGCCTGGTGATCTCGGCCGCCGACGGGCACCGCGATCCGGCCTACCTGAACGAACTGATGCGCGCCACCGGCGTCACCACCCTGCATGTGGTGCCGTCCATGCTGGACGCGTTGCTCACCGAATCCGGTGGCCGCCTGTCGGACTCGCTGCGCCGGGTGCTGGCCATCGGTGAGGCGCTGCCCGCCGCCACCGCCCAGCGGTTGCGCAGGCACAACGCCGCCGAACTGCACAACCTCTACGGCCCGACCGAGGCGGCGGTGTCGATCACCAGCCACCTGGTCACGGATGCCGACGAGGCGTCGGTGCCGATCGGCGCGCCGGAGTGGAACAGCCGGGTCTACGTGCTCGACTCCCGCCTGCGGCCGGTGCCGGTGGGCGTCTCGGGTGAGCTGTATCTGGCCGGTGCGCAGCTGGCGCGCGGTTACTTCGGCCGTCCCGATTTGACCGCCGACCGGTTCGTCGCCGACCCCTTCGGCGCGTCGGGCGACCGGATGTACCGCACCGGCGACCTGGTGGCCTGGAACGCCACCGGCGAGCTGGACTACCGGGGCCGCACCGACTTCCAGGTGAAGATCCGCGGTTTCCGCATCGAACTCGGCGAGATCGAGGCCGCGCTGCTGCGGCAGGACGCGGTGAGCGCGGCGGCCGTCGTCGCGCACAACGATCCCAGCATCGGCGACCGGCTGGTCGCCTATGTGGTGCCCCGGACGGGCGCGCTCGACAAGCGCGCGCTGCAATCCGCGCTGTCGGCCGAGCTGCCGTCCTACATGGTGCCGTCGATGCTGATCGAGCTGGACGCGTTGCCGCTCAACGCCAACGGCAAACTGGACCGCAAGGCGCTGCCGCGGCCCACCTTCGAGAAGGCGGTGTTCCGCGCGCCGGTCACGCCGATCGAGCAGATCGTGGCGAACACCTTCGCCGAGGTGCTGCGGATCTCCGATCGCGACGGTGAGTCCAAGCGGCTCGGCCTGGACGACGACTTCTTCGCCTGGGGCGGTAACTCGCTGCTGGCCACGCAGGTCGCCGCCCGGCTGGGCGAGGCGCTCAACACCCGGGTGCCGGTGCGTCTGCTGTTCGAGGCGTCCACCGTGGCCGCGCTGGCGGTGCGGGTGGAGCAGCACGCCGACATGGGCGGTCGCCGCGCACTGACGGCGGGTCCGCGGCCGGAGCACATTCCGTTGTCGCTGGCGCAGCAGCGCATGTGGTTCCTCAACCGGTTCGACACCGCCTCGGCGGCCTACAACGTGCCGATCGCGGTGCGGCTGTCCGGCGCGCTGGATGTGGCCGCGTTGCGTGCCGCCATCGCCGACCTGGTGAGCAGGCACGAGATCCTGCGGACGGTCTACCCGCAGACCGAGGCGGGTCCGGTGCAGGTCATCCTGCCGCCCGCCCAGGCCGTGCCGCGCCTGGAGGTGCGGGTGGTCGCGCCGTCGCAGATCGAGTCCGCCGTGGTGGCGCTGACCTCGACGATCTTCGACGTCACCACCGAGGTGCCGATGAAGGTCGCGCTGTTCCAGATCGCCGGAGAGGGCACGCAGGCCGGGCCGGACGGGTCGGTGGACTACGTGCTGGCCATGGTGGTGCACCACATCTCCGGCGACGGCTCCTCGGTCGGCCCGCTGACCAGGGACCTGATGATCGCCTACGCCGCGCGCGCGGCGGGCGAGGCGCCGAACTGGGCGCCGCTGGAGGTCCAGTACGCGGACTACAGCATCTGGCAGCGTGAGCTGCTCGGTGACGAGAACGATCCGGAATCGCTGGCCGCCAAGCAGGTCGCCTACTGGCGCGAGGCGCTGGCCGAGCTGCCCGATCAGCTGGACCTGCCCTCGGACCGGCCGCGCCCGGCGGTGCAGTCCTTCGCCGGCGGCAAGGTCGAGCTGCGGGTGGACGCGCAGACCCACCAGGCGCTCATCGAGCTGGCCCGTACGGAGGGCGCGACGCTGTTCATGGTCGTGCACACGGCGCTGGCGGTGCTGCTGGCCCGGCTGTCGGGCACCGACGACATCGCGATCGGCACGCCGATGGCGGGCCGTGGCGAAGCCGCGCTCGACGACCTGATCGGCATGTTCGTCAACACCCTGGTGTTCCGCACCCGGGTCGAGGCGGGCGAGGCGTTCACCGACCTGCTGGCCCGCCAGCGCGAGACCGACATCCAGGCGTTCGCCAACGCCGACGTGCCGTTCGAGCGCCTGGTCGAGGTGCTCAACCCGGTGCGTTCGACCGCCCGGCACCCGCTGTTCCAGGTGGGTCTGTCGTTCCAGAACCTGGCGCAGTCCGCGCTGGAACTGCCCGGCCTGAGCGTGTCCGGTCTGGACATCGACACCGAGCTGTCCCAGTTCGACCTGCACCTCATCGCGACCGACCGCTACGACGACGCGGGCGCTCCCGAGGGCATCACCGGGTTCTTCACCTACGCGACCGACATGTTCGATCGCGCGACGGTGCAGGGCTTCGTTGACCGGTTCGCGCGCCTGCTCGGCGAGATCGTCGCCGCCCCGCGCACCCCGGTCGGCGACCTCGAACTGCTCGACGCCACCGAGCGGACCCAGCTGCTCACCGCGCGCAACGCGACCGACCAGGCGGTGGACACCTCCGCCACGCTGGTGTCCCTGCTGGACGCCACGGTGGCGGCCGGGCCGAAGGAAGTCGCGCTCGTCACCGAGGACGGCGAGTCGATCACCTACGGCGCGCTCGACGCTCGGGTGAACCGCGTTGCG
>NZ_BDBB01000077.1 GCF_001612765.1 Nocardia arthritidis NBRC 100137 | reverse complement strand
GGGCAACAACGGAAAGAGATATCAATGAGACTGGCGCGATCCAGCTGAGCTCGAGCCGTTCAAATAGCAGGTCAGAGGCGTTTTTTGACACGCCACAACCTCACCGGACGTCTAGATCCCTTGACTCTCTCAGGGGCGTCGTCGAACCATGTTCTCGACTGCCCACAGTCGGACGCCCCGCCACCTGCCGGCTCTGCACGTAGGCGCAAAGACGGCGGAAAGCGTCGCGAAGACACAGTCGAGCGCAGTTTGGTCGACAACTTCGGGCCAGCGACGGGCTTATACCCCTTAGCGCGAAAGGCATCCATCCAGCCGCAGGGGGAACAGAACGTGCCGACCAGTTCGACCTACCGGGCCATTGTCGATCCTGCCGACCCCGGCACGCCACCCTCGCGGCGGTCGATGTCGTGCCGGTCAGTCGGCGTCGCACGTTGCTTGATTTATGAGCACTTCGGCGGTCGCTCGGGCGTGGGCCCAGGGTGCCGGATCGTCGAGGGAGGTGGAAAGGGCTGCTGCCCCCTCATAGAGGAGGGCGAGCTGGTTGCCCAGCAGCTGCGGGTCCGCGGCGCCCGCTCGTCGGGCGAGCTCGGTGAGTCCGTCGATGTAGTTCCGCTTGTGTGCGTGGACGATGTCTCGAACGCCGGGCATGCTGTCGGCTGCCTCGACTGCCGCGTTGTGAAATGGGCAGCCGCGCATCGGCGTGTCCACGGCGCGTGGACTGTCGAACAATGCGAGCAGCAGCGCACGCGGGCTCGGATCGGAGTCCGGCGGTGGCGCGTCGGTGGGGTTTCCTGCGCGTTGCCGGAGCATCCGCAGATATTCCTCCACCAACGCGGCCTTACTCGGGAAGTGTTGGTAGAGAGTTCTTTTCGAGACAGACGCTTTTGCCGAGATCAATTCGACGCCGGTAGCGTTGATGCCTTCGTTGTAGAAGAGCTCCGCAGCTGCGTTCAGGATGCGCTGACGCGCGCCGCGCCCTCCTCGACGGGACGGCGCCTGGGTACTGGTGAGCGAAGCCATGAGTTAAGTATACCGATCTGTTTACAAGTAGGCGGCGGCCGAGTAGCGTCTTACCCAGGAAGTACACCAATCGGTTTACATCAGGAGGTAGCTCATGACTCGAGCCAGCAGCACCTTGTACACAGATGCGCCGACGAAGTCTGCGCAGGTCGGCACGACGCGGTTCGCGTATCGGGAGCTGGGTCCCGATACTGGCGTACCGGTGATCTTCTTGAATCATCTGGCCGCGAACCTGGACAACTGGGATCCCCGAGTGGTCGACGGCATCGCGGCGAAGCGCCGCGTGGCCACCTTCGACAACCGCGGCGTAGGCGCGTCTGAAGGCACGACACCAGGCTCGGTGGAAGCGATGGCAACAGATGCCGTCGCGTTCATCCGCGCATTGAGCTTCGACCAGGTCGACCTTCTGGGATTTTCCCTCGGCGGGTTCATCGCGCAGCAGATCGCGCACAGAGAGCCGGCGCTGGTTCGGAAGCTGATTCTCGCGGGGACGGGTCCGGCGGGAGGTGAAGGCATCGCCGATGTGACCTCGGTGACCTACCGCGACACATTCAAAGCAGTGGCCACCTTCAAGGATCCGAAGGAGTATCTGTTCTTCACCAGAACCGCGAACGGCAAGTCGCAGGCCCGTGCGTTCGTGAAACGTTTGAAGGAACGCGCAGTCGACCGCGACAAGGCGATCACGCTGCGAACTTTCCGCACTCAGCTCGCGGCCATCCACGCGTGGGGCCTTCAGCAGCCCTCCGACCTCAGTCGCATCCAACACCCCGTCCTGGTGGCCAATGGCGACGACGACCGAATGGTGCCCACCAGCAACTCATTCGATCTAGCACAACGTCTTCCGAATGCCACGCTGCGGATCTACCCCGACGCCGGACACGGCGGCATATTCCAACACCACGACAAGTTCGTCGGAGAAGCACTCGACTTCCTGGCTTCGTGAGAAGCACCACCGGTCCCGCGAGGTACTGCCGCCGCTCGATCAGCGTGAAATCGATGAACTCGAAGCCCTCCCCGATAGCGGCAGGACAGAGAAAAAGACACGCCAGCGGGCGGACTTCGGCAATGCCGCACATCGCGGCTTGTTCAGCGTCCGGCCCGCCCTGATTCAGTCGGAGCGATCGCGTCCGAAGCCCATTGCGAATAGTACACCGACCGGTGTAACTTCACAGAAGTAAACCGAACGGTTTACATACATCAAGGATGTATGACCATGACTTCCCTCGTCGACCAGACGGTGCTGGTTACCGGAGCCAACCGCGGCATGGGCCGCCAGTACGTCGAGCAACTACTCGACCGTGGTGTGGCAAGGGTCTATGCCGCCGCCCGCGATCCACAGACAATCCACGTGGCGGACCCACGCATCGTTCCGCTGCGGCTGGATGTCACGAGTGCGATATCGGTCGCCGAAGCGGCCGAGACCGCAACCGATGTCAGTGTTCTGATCAACAACGCCGGCATCGCCCGCGGAGCCTCGGTGCTCGACAGGTCCACGGACCCGCTTCGCGCGGAACTCGAAACGAACCTGTTCGGTCCGCTCGCGCTGGCTTCCGCGTTCGCCGACCGGATCGCCGAGCGCTCCGGTGCTATCGTCAACGTCTCCTCGGTTCTCGCGTGGCTTCCCGTCGGCGCCAGCTACGGCGTATCGAAGGCGGCGATGTGGAGCGCAACAGATTCCATGCGCACCGAACTCGCCCCACGAGGGGTGCAGGTGATGGGTGTCTATATGGGGCTCGTCGACACCGACATGGCCAAGTTCTCGGATTCGCCGAAGTCCGATCCCGCGGATGTGGTTCGCCAAGTGCTCGACGGCATCGAGGCCGGCCACACGGAGGTATTGGCCGACGAGCTGAGCCGTCGGGCACGCGCATGGTTGAGCGAACCCGTGGAGGACCGGCTCGCGCGGCTCACGAGCAGCTGAGCGACGTCGCAGTAACGTTCACCACACGCAATAACTCGGTTAGAGATCCCGCCGGCGGATTCCCACTACTAACGAGACATATTTCCGCGCAACGCCATGAGCAAGTGGCCGGGCTTATGCTCGAGACCACCACGCTGCGCATCCATCACCCAAGAGGCAGAGAAGGCAGGTGACATGAAGGCGTTCGTCGTCGAGTCCTACGGCGAGAACGGACTACGGGCCGCAGATGTACCCGAGCCCGGCGTGGGCCGTCGTGACGTACTGGTCCAAGTCCGCGCGGCCAGTATCAACCCGCTCGACAAGATGGTCCGCAACGGCGAGTTCAAGCAACTGCTGAGGTACAAAAGGCCCTTCATACTCGGACACGACGTCTCCGGTGTCGTGACCGAAGTCGGCGCAGACGTGCACGCCTTCACAGTCGGCGACGAGGTGTATTCCAGACCGCGAGACCTTCGGATCGGCACCTTCGCCGAGTTCATCGCGATCGATGAGGACGATGTAGCACTCAAGCCTCGCTCCTTGTCGTTCGACGAGGCCGCTGCCGTACCGCTCGTCGCGCTGGCCGCCTGGCAGGCACTCGTCGACCTCGCCCACCTTCAGCCGGGCCAGAAGGTCCTCATCCATGCCGGTGCGGGCGGCCTCGGCTCGACCGCCATCCAGGTCGCCAAGCATCTGGGCGCCTACGTCGCCACCACAGCCCGCACCAACGACGTCGACAAGGTCCGCAGCTTGGGCGCCGACCAAGTCATCGACTTCACCGAACAGGACTTCTCCGAGATCCTCACCGGATACGACGTCGCGCTGGACTCACTCGGGGGCGCCAATCTGGAGAAGTCCCTGACCGTACTGAAGCGGGGCGGGCTCGCCATCAGCGTAGTCGGTCCACCCGACCCCTCCTTCGCCAGACAAATCGGCCAACCGCTCCTCGCCCCGGTCATGGCACTGTTGAGCCGCAAGATCCGCAAGCAGGCGAAGAAACACGGAGTGCGCTACTCGTTCTTCTTCATGAAGGCCAACGGCGCACAACTCAACGAACTGGCCTCGCTGTATGACAGCGGCGTCCTGCGGCCGGTGCTCGACCGCACCTTCCCCTTCGACCAGGCGCTCGAGGCGATGGCGTACGTCGAACAGGGCCGCGCCAACGGCAAGATCGTCATCACGCGATGAGCCAGGCCACCACCCCCCCGAACTGCAAACACCCCCAACGTTAGGCATCGTCGCCGGTAGGTCACGTGCGGTGAGCGCCGTGCGCGCCCTCGATCTCCAGAAAGCGTTGGACGGGTACTAATCCAGTGCACACGGGAGTGATTGCGCAGAAGCGATTGCAGCTTCGTGTTGCGACAGAACGACTCAGCCGTAACGGTCGTCGCTTCCACGCCGCCACCTGGTCTACCTCTTCAGCAGTCTCACACCGTAGCTTCGATTCCGCCCACATGGGCAGCCCGAACGGCATGATCGGCCCGCGCCGAGGCCCGGCCAACGGCCCGCGAGGCACCTCCCGGTCGTGGGGAGTCGCCCCGATTCGACGTTTCGGACGTGTGAAGGCACGGTAACGTTCGAAATATATCGCTACCAATCGGTACGCATACCGACCGTTACTGATACATTTGCCTCTCGTCAGGGGTGGTCGTAGCGAAGAGGCCGCCAGAGTCTCCGGTCAGTCATCCCCTGTCGGGAGCTACTCGTCCCACGATCAAAGGAAGCCGATGCCGTACACACCTCCCAGCAATCTGCTCGAGATGGGCCTGTTCACCGGTGCGCCTCAGCACGAGAATTTCTGTCGAATCGCGGAGATCGCGAGGACGACGACGATGAAGCCCTCCCCCGCGCCGCGGCCGTGGCCGGTCGGTTCGCCGATCACGCTGCCCGAGACCTACATCTTCGATGGGCAGACGAAGGAGACCGAGAATTTCCTGGTAGACACCGACACCGCAGCTCTGCTCGTACTGATCGACGGCGTGATCCGCTACGAGCGCTACATGCTCACCGGCGGACCCGATGTGCGCTGGCTGTCGATGTCTGTGGCCAAGAGTTTCGTCTCGGCGCTGGTCGGCATCGCGGTTCAGGAAGGACACATCGCAGACATCGATGAGTCGATCAGCGCATATGTGCCGGTCGATTCCGGTTCGGCCTACGACGGAGTCTCCATCCGGCAGGTGTTGCAGATGTCGTCGGGAGCGCGTTGGAACGAGGACTACAGCGATCCTGAATCCGACGTATTCGGTATCAGCATGGCGTTGCTGGACGACCGGGGCTTGGACAAATTCGTTGCCGGCATGGTTCGAGAGTCCGCCCCGGACACGGTGTGTCGATACAACTCCGGTGAAACGCAGATCCTCGGCTCGCTCATCGCCCGCGCTACCGGGATGTCGGTCAGCGAGTACATGAAGCACAAGCTCATCGACCCGCTCGGCTTCGAAGCATCCGGGCACTGGGTTACCGACGGGCTGGGGACGGAGATGTCCTATGCCGGGCTCAACCTGACAGCCCGTGACTTCGCCAGGTTGGGCGAGCTGTATCGCAACAAGGGCATGTGGCACGGCACCGAGATCCTGTCGGCTCGGTGGATCGAGGATTCCACCACTATCGATGCGCCGATCCGGCAGCCGGGCAAGCCCCTCGTCGGCGACCACGCATTCGATCTCGGCTACGGCTATCAGTGGTGGATCCCCGCCGGTGAGCGTGGCGACTACAGCGCAATCGGTGTGCTGAACCAGCTCGTCTACGTCGATCCGGCCTCGGACACCGTCATCGTGAAGCTCTCGGCCAACCGTCACTACGGCGTCGCGAATCTCGAGAGCACCAACAGGGATGTGGAGAACGTGGAGTTGCTTCGGACGATCGCCCGAGCGCCGCATTGAGACCGGGCGCGACCACCGGCACCCGACTGACACCTGTCTTTGCACCGCCTCCCAGCCCCGAGGAGTATTCGTGATCACCCCACCTGAAAGCACCGAGTCCGCCGTGACGGCGGTCGACCATCCGCTCGCGCTCTTGACCGCCGAAGAGGTCGACACCACGCGTGCCATCGTGGCCGCGTCGAATCTGTTCACCGACACCACCAGATTCGTATACGTGGGCTTGGCGGAGGCTTCCAAGGCGGAGATCCTGGCGTACCGACCCGGCATGCCCTTCAACCGACGTGTCGATGTGATGTTGCTGGACCGGGCGAATGGCAAGGGCACGCTCGCGACCGTCGATGTGAGAGCCGGCGTTTTGGAGCGCAGCCGGGACCTCGTGCCGGCGATCGACGGGCAGACCGCCATTCTGGACGAGGAGTTCGACGACATCGAAGGCTGGGTGATCGCTGACCCCGTCTTCCGCGAAGCGTTGCATCGCCGCGGGATCGAGCCCTCTCTGGTCCGCGCGGTACCGTTGTCCGCCGGGAATTTCGGCAACGAGGCGGAAGCAACTCGCCGCATGGCACGCGTGATCGCCTTCGTCCAGAACGACGCCTCGGATCTGCCTTGGGCGCATCCCATCGATGGGCTGGTCGCCCATGTCGACCTCATCAAGGGAGAGGTTTTCGAGGTTCTCGACCATGCCCTGTATCCGGTGCCCGCCGAACGCGGTGAATGGAACGCGGCACCCCACGGTGACGGAATCGCTCGTACCGACCTCAAACCGATCGAGATCACCCAACCCGAGGGCCCCAGTTTCTCGGTCGAGGGCAACAAGATCAGGTGGGCCGACTGGGAGTTCCGCTTCACCTTCGACGCCCGGGAAGGACTGATCCTGCACCAACTCGGCTTTCACGACGACGGTGCTGTGCGTCCAGTTCTCCATCGAGCGTCCATCGCGGAAATGGTGGTGCCCTACGGTGATCCGCAGCCCTCCCGCTACTGGATCAACTACTTCGATCAAGGCGAGTACATCTTCGGCCGCTATACGAACTCCCTCGAACTCGGTTGCGACTGCCTGGGCGAGATCACCTACTTCGATGCTGTCGTCTCCGACGAGAAAGGGCGACCGCGCACGATACGCAACGCGATCTGCCTGCACGAGGAGGACTACGGTGTGCTGTGGAAGCACACCGACATGTTCAACGGGATGGCGGAAACACGACGGCAGCGTAGGTTGGTGATTTCGTTCTTCCTGACCATCGGAAACTACGACTACGGCTTCTATTGGTACCTCTACCTGGACGGAACCATCGAACTCGAAGCCAAGGCCACCGGCGTCGTATTCCCCTCCGCCTACACCGGCCCCGATGGGTTCGCCACCGAGATGGCACCGGGCCTGGGGGCACCGTTCCATCAACATCTGTTCTGCGCACGGCTGGATGTGGCGATCGACGGCCACACCAACAGCGTGGACGAGGTCGACGCGGTTCGAATGCCGGTCAGCGACATCAATCCACACGGGAACGGATTCCGTCAGCAAAAAACCCGACTGACCAGCGAACAAGATGCCCAGCGCCACGCCGACAACCGCAAGGGACGTCACTGGCTGATCACCAACCCCGACAAATACAACAGACTCGGCCAGAACGTCGGCTATGCCCTCTACCCGCAGGGACAACCCGAATTGCTCGCCGATCCGTCCAGCGCTGTGTACAAGCGCGGCGCATTCGCCAGGAATCATCTCTGGATCACGGCTCACGACGAGAGTCAGCGGTGGCCGGCCGGTGAGACCGTCAATCAGGCCCCCGGCGACGATGGTCTCGCCGCATGGGTGTCAGCCGACCGGCCGGTCGACGGACGGGACATCGTCGTCTGGCATACCTTCGGGCTCACCCACTTCCCCCGTCCGGAGGACTGGCCCGTTATGCCTGTCGACTACGCGGGGTTTACTCTGAAACCGGTGGGATTCTTCGGTCGTAATCCCGCGCTAGATGCTCCCAAGGCTGTGAGCGACCACTGCGCGGCCCCGGCCGGACAATGCCAGGCAAATCAGAACCCGGCATGACCGATCACCGCTCGTTGATCATCGCCTCGACAGTGCTGGCAAGCATTTGCCTGGTCGCTCACCTCGCGATGTTCGTCAACGGGCCCGACGCGCTGGCCTCGGTGCTGGTGGTCGCGAGTCTGCTCTGCGTGAGGTGCTCCCGATTGTTGCGCAGACGGGCCACCGTCACCGGATGGTCGATGATGGCGGGACTCAATCTCGCCATCATCGCCGGACATCAACTGATGGGGCACCAGACTGGCGAGCACTCGAACAGCCACGTTGCTGGGCATTCGGCGATGTCCACCATGGAGCACGATGTCGGCTCCTCCACGCTGGACTCGATAGCGATGGACGTGTCGGTCGGGGCGGCGGGGTTCGAGTTCGCGATCGCCGTCGTCGCTGTCGCCGACACGTGGTGGCGAGGACGGACTCACCCCCGAACGGGCGAATCCGCATGAACAGGCAGACACCTCGCGCGCTGGACGCGGCCGCGCACGAGGTTGCCGTAACCGCTGGATAGGCTATCGCTGATGGCTACCTCCCCTTCTGCCGAAGAGCCAGGGCGAGTCGACGGACGAACTCTGCGCCACCAGCACCGACGTCCCGAAATCGTCGCGGCCTTGGCCGAGTACTTGCTCGACACGGGGATCGCCGAGCTGTCGTTGCGGTCGGCCGCGGCCGCGATCGGGGTCTCCCATGTCACGCTGGTGCGACATTTCGCCACGCGAGAGGATCTGATCACCGAAGTGGTCGCCAAGATCAGATCCGACCTCGTCGCTCGGATTCGGGCCGATCTGCGGGACTACCCGACCGCGGGGCTGGCCGAGTTCGTCGAGCGCCAGTGGCGTCAGTTCAGCGCCACGGACGAGGCCCGGCAATTTCTGTTGCTGTTCGAGATCACAGCACGCAATGGCCGCGCCGCCCCCGACAGCCGGCTCGACATCGGACAGTCGTTGACCATCGACATCACCGATCCGCTACGCGAGGAGTTGGCGCGTAGATTCGCGATGAGCGCCCGGTGCGCAGAGGAATTGGCGACCGTGCTCACCGCGCAGATCCGGGGCCTGATGCTCGACATGATGCTCTCCGGTGAACGCGATCGAGTGGATCGAGCCATGCACAGCTTCATCGCCCAGATTGCGCAGAATCTGGATCCTCTCGTCAACCCGCATGGCTGAATCAGTTTTGGGTTGGCCGGTTTGCTCGGCGACATGGCTGGGCACTCGAGCACTCGGCGAAGGGACGACGGTGATCGATGACCGCGCCCGGCTCGATTACCCGGAAACGATTCGACCGTCCCGCCGCTACGACATCATTTCGCACTGGGGAGACGCGGTAGGGCACCGCACGGCCAGACCGCTGGGGCGCCACGACGCATAAACTGCTACGTGTCTTCTCCCGTCGTCGGTCACTCGGCCACCCGCGCTACCCGCACGATCCACACGCGAGCTATCTGCTGTTCGCGTAGAGGGCGTCGATATCCTCGGCGTGCGTGGTGGCGATGATCGCGCGGCGCAGTTTCATCGTCGGGGTCAGTTCGCGACCGGGTTCCCATTCGCGTTCGACGATCGCGAACTTCTTGATCTGCTCGACCCGGGCGAGTGTCGTGTTGGCCAGGTCGATCTGTTCCTGGACCTCCTGTGCGAGGGCGGGATCATCGAACGCCCGATCGCCGACAGCGGCGGGATCGAGACAGACCAACGCGACGACGTAGGGGCGGGCCTCGCCGATCGCGCACACGTGGGCGATGAGGTTGCCCGCCGAGCGGACCGCCATCTCGATGTTGGCCGGGGAAAGGTTCTTGCCCCCAGCGGTGATGATCAGTTCCTTCTTGCGGTCGACGATCCAGACGAACCCGTCGTCATCGATGCGCGCGATGTCACCGGTATGCAACCAGCCCTGGGCGTCGAGGGCCTCGCCGGTGCGGGCGGACTGATCGCGGTAGCCGCGCATGATCTGCGTTCCACGCACCAGCAGTTCACCATCGGCCGCCCTCGCCACCTCCACCGAGTCCAGAGCCCGGCCGACGCTGCCCGGTCGTAGCCGGCCCGGGGTGTTGACCGCGACCAGGCTCGACGCTTCCGACATACCCAGTCCCTCGCACAGCGGCAGCCCCAACGCCACGAAGAACGCCACCACTGCGGGCGGAGTAGGCGCGGCACCGGTGATCGCCCACCTGACCTCACCGAATCCCAGGCGATCCAACAGTCCGGCACCGACGGCAGGGTCCGCGGCGCAGTCGGCGAGGACTGAACCGTCACGGGTTCGGGACCGGCTTCGGTTTTAGACCAGCGCCGGTCGGCGTGGTGGTTGTTGAGCGTAGTAGGTGCTCTCGTATTCTGCGGGGGTCAGGTAGTCCAGCCGGGAGTGCAGGCGGGCGTTGTTGTACCAGTCGACCCATTCCATGAGCGAGTACTCGACGTCGGCGAGGGTTTTGAACGGAGCTCGCCGGTTGACGACCTCGGTCTTGAACAGCCCGATGATGGACTCGGCCAGCGCATTGTCATACGCATCGCCGACCGATCCAACCGATGCCGAGAATCCCTGTAGAGCAAGTGATTCGGTGAACTTCACCGAGGTGTATTGCTGCCGGCATCGGAATGATGGATCAGCCCTGGCTCGATCGGGTGCCCGTAGTGGTCGCGTCGCCAGACAGCCATGTTGAGCGCTTTGGATACCAGCGCGGTCGTCTTCGAGCTGGACGCCCCGGTTGAGCTTGTCCCCGGCCCGCACGCCATCCTTGCTGGGGATCGTGGTGCGGTGCCTTCGGCCGCGCACGGCGCCGTTCATGCCCAACGCGCGCATGAGCCGGTCGACCGTGCAGAACGCCGCCTCGTGGCCTTGCCTGCGCAGATACCGGGTCATCTTCCGGCGGCCATACATTTCTTCCGGCTTGCCGTGCACATCACGCAGCGAGTTCTCCAGGTAGGCGTCGGCGATATCGCGGTGCGATGGGGGCCGTCGTCGGGCCCTGCGATAGGTCCGTGGCGCGATCTGCACCCCATGCGCGGCCAGCACACGACAGATCGACTCGACGCTATAGACCTTGCGATACTCGTCGATGAACCCGACGATCAACGGTGTCGCGGGTCGAGTTCCCGCGCAAAAAAAGCCGACGCCAACGTCAGAATCTCGTTGGCCTGCTTCAAATCTCGGTTCTCTCTCCGAAGCCGATCCAGCTCTGCCCGCTCCGCCGTCGACAAGCCCTCCGGCGCGATCGGCTGGCGCCGGCCTGGCTCGGCCTCCGCCTTGACGATCCATACCCGCAGCGTCTCAGGATGCACATTGACCATAGGGCCGATCGCCTGAGCAGCGGCATACGCGGATGGATACTCGTCGAGGTGATCGAGAGCCAGACGCAGGGCCTTCTTCCGGACCTCGGGCGGGTAGCGCTTCGGCATGGTGACCATCTTCCTCAAGAAGGGAAGCAGCCCCAACCCGTGACGGTTCAGTAGGTGACAACCGGCACGACTCCTGTTGCCTGCGAACACGCAGGGTGGCGCGAAGCAACCAAGGTGCGCTTCAATAGATGTCGGGAGAACCAGCAGACGTCACGACAGAGGTGACTTCATGCTGTTTCATGCCCGTATCGCGGTAGCTGGTGGATGGTTTCCGGCATCCGCCTCGACCGTTGCGAGACAGGTCGCGTGCACGGTCCGCTCCTTTCGCGCGGCCCAGGCCGCTCACCAGCAGCTCCCACAGGGGGCCTGGCATGGGTGAGAACACCGATCGCTCGCGGGAATGGACCGACGAGGACCTCGCCTACATCAACGAGATCCACCAACGGCTTTCCGGTCCGCTCTCCGAGCGTCAACTCGCCGTGCTGCGCCGATGGTGGCAAGGCGGCTACGTTACAGACCACACCGACGAGCCGGAGACCTGAAGTCTCAGGCGACCGGCCCACAACCCCGCACTTCTCGAGGCGTCCCATTGCCTCTAACCAAGCATGGCGAAAGAGTCCGAACCCCGTGAGATCGATCGTTCGCAGTTCCCACGGACTTCAGTCCACCGGCGAGCCCGGAACAATCCGCTGCGCCCACGCGCGGCAATCATCGCTCACCGCACCCAATCAATCATGGCCCTCACCCCGCTGCCGCGTGATACAACTCCCGATGCTCCGCCCACGGACGCGCCCGCTCCTCCGC
>NZ_BDBB01000076.1 GCF_001612765.1 Nocardia arthritidis NBRC 100137 | reverse complement strand
ATGGTGTTCGTGCCCTACCCGGAGACCGACTGGCTCGAGAATGTCGGCCGCCGGAACTCGGTGTCGGCGCGATGCAACACGGCGTTGCAGGCGTTGCAGGTGTATCGGGGTTCGAGCAGGTGCTCGCCCGCCCTGTGCACGATGGTCAGGCCGGACCGTCCGTCCTCGGACAGACGCCGCGCCGCCCACGCGTTCAGTGCGGCGAACACGGGAAAGAAGTCGAGGCTCTTGGGTGTGGTGCGGTACTCCTGCCGCCGCGCGCCGTCGACGATCGGTGTGCGGACCAGCATTCCGTTGTCGACGAAGTACGCGAGGCGGTCGGTCAGGGTGACCGGCGAGATCGATCCGAGCCGGTCCTGGAAGTCGCCGAAGCGGCGATTGCCCTCGAGTGCGGCGGCCAGCAGGAAGGTCGACCATCGATCGGCGAGCACGCTGCTGGAGTCCATCCCCGGGGCGTCACCCTGCGCCGTGCGTCGGGACCGGCGGTCGGCGACGTCGACGAGCAGCGGCGCGTCCACTTCGGTCCGTACGTCGCGGGCGGTCACCCCGATCGCCTGACACCCACCGCAACCGAACACCGGGGTGATGACGTGCCCGCAGGTGAGGTGACGAAGGTGGGTGGTCGGCCGGTCGGGTGCCCAGGGCGCCCAGTGGCGGTCCCAATTCCACAGTGCGACGAAGGCCAGCCACAGGTCGTTGCCGAGATCGGTGAGGCGGTACTCGTTGCGCGGCGGCGCGGTCGAATACGGATGCACGTCGAGGATCCCGTCGTCGATCAGCCGACCCAGACGACGCGACAGAACGGCGTCGGAGATCCCCAACTCGTCACGCAGTTGCGCGAAACGCTCGGTGCCGTCGAAGACGGCCCGCACGATCTGCAGAGTCCATCTGTCGCCCGCGATGAGCAGCGCGTGCCCCAGCGCGGACGATGCCGGAGGGGCCGGTGGCGCCGCGGCTCGGGGCGGGACTGTGGGCATGCGTCCATCATCGCAAACAGGGTCGGACCTGGCACCGCGGCGGTGCGACACGCAGCGCGCTGCCAGTGGCTTCTTATCAAAAAGTGATTCCGAATCTTGCATTCCGGATGAAGGGGTTGCCGCTGAGAACAGCCATAAATACCCACTCTTCTGGTCGATTAATCGGACAGAATCTGGCGCCGGACAGTGACTATGCATCTTGTAGTAATGACCGGCCATGATTAGCCTGAGGTGCGACAACAAGGAGGAACGGATGACTAACCCCGTGTACGTACTCGGCGGCGCCCAGACCGACTTCGCGAGGAACTGGTCGAAGGAGGGGCTCGGCCTGGTCGACATGTTCGCCGAGACCGTGCCCGCCGCCCTGGCCGAGGCGCGAGTCGACGACCACGAGCTCGGCGTCGTCCACGTGAGCAACCTGGCCGGCGAACTCTTCGCGGGCCAGGCTCAGCTCGGCGGCATGGTGGTCGCGGCGGTGCCGGGACTCGACGGGCTGCCGAGCACACGGCACGAAGCGGCGTGTGCCTCGGGCAGCGCCGCGGTCCTCGCCGCGTGCGCGGACATCGAGTCGGGTCGATATGACGTCGCGCTGGTGGTCGGGGTCGAACTGATGCGCAATGTGTCCGCACAGACGGCCGCCGAATATCTGGGGACCGCGGCATGGGCGGGGCGGGAGGCGCTGGATGTGAAGTATCCGTGGCCCGCGCTCTTCGCCGACATCGCGCTGGAGTACGAGCGGCGCTACGGCCTCGACCACGCACATCTCGGCCGTTTCGCCGAGATCGCGTTCGGCAACGGATCCCGCAATGGTCTCGCGCAGACCCGGGACTGGGACTTCCCGGCGGGATCCTTCGACGAGAACGACGAGGTGAACCCCATCGTCGAGGGGATGCTCCGCAAGACCGACTGCGGGCGCATCACCGACGGCGCCGCCGCCGTGGTGCTGGCCGGGCCGAAGTTCGCGCGGGCGTGGGCACGGCGGACCGGAGCCGACCTGGACCAGGAGGCGACGATCGCCGGATTCGGCCACCGCACCGCGACCCTGCTGCTCGCGGACAAACTCGCCCAGAACGCCGACCAGGACTATCTCTTCCCGCACCTGCGCGGAGCCGTCGAGGACGCCTACCGGCGCGCGGGGATCTCGGGGGTCGCGGATCTGGATGTCGCCGAGATCCATGACTGCTTCACCATCAACGGGCTGGTCACCATCGAGCACATCGGACTGGCCGATCCGGGCAAGGGCGGCGAGGCGGTGATGGACGGCTCGATCGAACTCGGCGGGCGGCTGCCGGTGAACCCCAGCGGTGGGCTGATGTCGCACGGGCACCCGGTGGGCGCCACCGGCGTTCGCATGGTGCTCGACGCGGCTCGCCAGGTCACCGGCCGGGCGGGGGATCACCAGGTCGACAACGCCCGGCGCGCCCTCACCGTCAACATCGGGGGATCGTTCACGACCGCGGTGTCCACGGTCGTCACCCGAGGCACCCGGACGCCCGCCTAGCCGCAAACGACGAAAGCCCCTGGGCGGAGCGGGTTTCGGCCCGCCTCGCCCAGGAGACCTTCGAACCACCCCGGGCCCTCCGACGCGGACCGAGGGGCTCGTCCGACTACCCGCGGGCCTCGGCCAGCTGATCGGCGCGCACCCAGGTGGCATGGAAGCCGGAAGGAACCCGGCGCGGCAACAGCACCCGCGCGATCGGTCCCGCCGCGACGTCCTCGGCGTCGAAGATGTCGATCTCGCCCCGGTCCTCGGCCTCGTCGTTGACGAAGCAGACCAGGTAGCCGTCGGTCTCGCCCGTCGATCCGTCGCGCGGCGCGAAGGGCGCCTCCGAACCCCAACGCCCGGAACCGAATTTGTGCTCTTCCTTGGCGCCCGTCTGCGAATCGAAGCGCACGAGCCCGTCGAACAGCAGGGTCGGTTCGTTGCCGAGGCTCATGCTGTACGAGTACCGGTGCGAGCGGCCCATGACCCGCGAATCCACGCTGGGGAACTCGATATTGGCGTTGTCGAGCTCGGCCTCGATGGTGGCGCCGGTGCGCAGGTTGAAGCGGTACCGGTAGAGCTGCGCATCGAGTCGCATGTACGCGAGCATGTTCGACAGCGGCGACGCGAAAGTCGTCTGGTGCTGCGGGTTCTTCACCCGGCACACATCCATGATGATCTCCTCGCCCGCTTCCCACGCATTGACGACGTGGTAGATGTAGCAGGGCTTCACCTCGAACCAGCGCACCTCGCTGCCCTGTCCGTGCCGGGGAATGACCGCGAATCGAGCGGGCAGCTCCTGGTCGTAGAAGATCCGGTACTTGCCCGCCCGGCGCGCAGCGTGGTCCTGCACCAGTGGCAGGTCCATGAGGATCGAGTAGTTGTCGGTGATCCCGATGTCGTGCGGCAGTCGCGGACCCGGCAGATCGATCTGGGTGAGGTGAGTCTGACGACCATCGGCGCCGATGATGCCGTAGCGCAGGAAGTCCTGGTCGGGGCCGTAGTCGAACCAGATCAGTTCGCCGGTGGCCTCGTCGACCTTCGGGTGGGCCATCATGTCACCCGCGAGGGTGCCCAGAAAGTCCTGTGCGCCGAGGGTTTCCAGCGACAGCGGGTCGACGCTGTAGGGCGTTCCGCAGAGGTACCAGGTCGCCAGGACCTGGCCACGGTGATAAATGACGTCGGTGTTGGCGGAATCCTTGATCCCGAGACCGTGCCCGTTGCCCCACGGATTGTCTTTGGGGTTCTCCATGAGACCGGTCCACAGAGCGCGGCCCGCCTCGGACTCCTCGTGGAAGGCCTTGGTCCGGACATACCGATTGCGGTACCGCACTTTGCCGTTCTCGAAGTGTGCGGCGTGAATCATGCCGTCGCCGTCGAACATGTGATAACGACCCGGCGCCTCGAACTGCCGGTTCGGGCCGTTGCGGAGATACACGCCGTTGAGGTCAGCGGGAATCTCACCGATGACGGTGAGATCGTCGAGGGTGAGTTCGTCGTGGACGGGCGCGAACACGCCTAGGGTGTACGGATTGTCGGTGGCGTCGACCGGGCGAGCGACGGCGATGGGGTCGCCGTTCGCGCGGGGCTGAGTGGAAGTCATGCCTGCTCCGTTTCAGTATTGTTGTGGCATTGTGGGGTAGAGCACCAGCTGGGTGCAGCGGAAGAGCGCGATCGCCCTTCCCGCGTCGTCGCGGACGGTGGCGTCCCACACCTGTGTGCGCCGCCCGCCGTGGACGAGCGTCGCGTCGGCGGTGACCGTCCCCGACCGTGCGGTGCCGAGGTAGTTGGTCTTGAGTTCGAGAGTGGTGAATCCGGACGCTTCGGCGGGTAGCGCCAGCCGCGCGCCGACACCGCACACCGTGTCGGCCAATGCCACGACGGTGGCCGCGTGCAGGTATCCGTTCGGCGCCAGCAGCGCCTCGCGAACGGGCAGTTCGCCGGTGACCGCCGCGGCCGCGGCCTCGCGGATGCGCATGCCGACCAGGCCGGGAAACCGCCCGTCCAGCATTGCGTTCAGCTCGTCGACGAGGGGCCGGGCCGATCCGGTCGGCGTCGCGCGTGGACTGCCCACCGGGGCGCGGTCGTCGACCGGTGATCCCATGTCAGCCGACTTTCTCGATCGCGCTGCGGATGACGCGCCGTTGCAGCTTTCCGATCGGGTTCCGGGGCAGCTCATCGACCGTGACGATCCGCTCCGGCAGCTTGAACGACGCCACCTCCTTCGCCCGTAGGAAGTTCACCAGATCCTCGAGCTCGACCCCGGCCGCGGTCGCGGGAACCACGACCGCGCAGCACTTCTCGCCGAGAACGTCGTCGTGGTATCCGACGACCGCCACATCGGCGACCGCGGGATGGTCGATCAGGATCCCCTCGATCTCGGCCGGGGCGATGTTCATCCCGCCCCGGATGATGATCTCCTTGCTGCGGTCGATGAACCTGAGGTACTCGCCGTTGTCCCCGCACAGCTCGAAGATGTCCCCGCTGCAGAGGTATCCGTCTTCGTCGAACGGGCTCGACGCGGCGGTTCCCGCGAGGTAGCCGGCGAAGATCGTCGGTCCCTGCAGGCGGAGTTCGCCGCGCCCGCCGATCTCGGTGACCTGCTCACCGGTCGCGAGATCCACCAGGCGCACCGAGGTGCGCTCGGCGACCTCGGTGACCCACGACCTGTCCGGCGCGTCGTAGTTCGGCAGGTACTCGGCCCGGATCATCGGGTCAGGCGTGTCGGACGGTGCGCCGAGCAGGCACACGCCCTCGTTCGACCCGAAGAAGTTGAGCACCTCGACGCCGAGCGAGTACTGCCAGTCGCGCACGACACTCGGGGGCAGCGGAGCGCCCCCCGAGCCCACCCGGCGGAGCGCGGACAGGTCGTGCGCGGCGCGCAGGTCCTCGCGCTGCAGCAGCATGGTGAGGATCGCGGGCGGCATGCTCGTGTGAGTGACCCGATAGCGCTGGAGCTGATCGAGATACACGGCCATGTCGAGCGGGTGGTGGAGCACCAGGTGGCCACCGCCGAGCAGCCACGGCAGCAGCGAGGTCGCGAAACCGGCCATGTTGACCATCGGGAACGGGTTGAGCATGACGGACGCGTGATCCGTCTCCAGACCGTCCTGAACCGCCTGCCCGACCGCGATCCAGTCACCGTGGCAGCGGGGCACGCCCTTGGGCGCGGCCTCGGTTCCGCTGGTCCAACAGATGGTGATGCAGTCGTTCACCGATCGGGGCAGGGCCGCGTAGGCACGACGCACGGCCTCGAGCGATTCCTCGGTGGCGGGAGCCGCGTCCAGCGGCCTGCCTCCGTTCGACACGGGTAGGCCGAAGGTGAACACGGTGCGCAGCGAGGGCAGCTCGCCGATCAGGCTGAGCGCTTCCTCGGACGGCGCCCGGTCACCGAGGTTGTTGACGGTGACAACCGCGACGGCCGAGGCGGATTCGACGATCCGCGTCAGTTCGTGCCGTCGGTACGAGGCGGGCATGGGGGCCGCGATCGCGCCGAGGCGCCACAGCGCGAAGTAGGTCGCGGTCAGGGCGACGGAGTTGGGCATCAGCACCGCGACGACATCGTCGGGACCGACACCCGATTCGTGCAGCTGGGCGGCGAGGTCGTCGACGCGGGCGTCGAGTTCCTGCCAGGTCAGCGCCTCGGGCTCGATCCCGCACAGCTCGGGCAGGTTCGTCGGATCGGTCACCGCGCCGGCGTCGCCGCGGCTGCGGACATGGCCGTCGAGGAGATCGAGCACGGTCAGCGGCGACCACCACCGGCGTTCCAGGTAGCTGTCGACACGGTGATCGGGATGGCAGGGGCGTGAGCGGTTGGCGGCTGTGCCGTCCGGGATGGCGTTCATGGCGTCTCTTTCGTGCGGTGATCTGGTGTGGCCGGTCAACGGAGTCGGCGGACGACGATGGCGGCGCCGAGCCCGAGCGCCGCAGGGATGGTGACGAGGCCGTATTCGCCGTCGACGCGGGCGAGCTGGTCCAGGGCGTTGACGAGGAGAACTCCACCGCCCGCGCCCAGCGGGTGGCCGGTGGCGAGGGATCCGCCGAGTGGATTGACCCTGTTCGGATCGAGCCCCAGTTCCCGGATCATCACCAGGACGGACGCGGCAAAGGATTCGTTCGCCTCGATCACGTCGAGCTGTCCCGCGGTGATCCCCGCCTTCTCGATGGCGCGCCTCGAAGCGGCGACCGATGCCGTGAGCAGTGGCGAGCGCACGGCGGCCTGGGCTACGCCGACCACCTCCCCGATCGGCTCGCTGCCGAGCCGATCGCGCGCGGCGGCGGATCCGAACACTGCCAACGCCGCACCGTCCGCCATCTGCGGAGCGGTGGCGGCGGTGTGCAGCCCGCCCGTCGGCCGCTCGACGGCGGGCAGGCGCATCGCGACTCTGCTCCACGATGGGTCCTCGCCGAAGAGGGGAGCGAGTTCGCCGAGGGATTCGAGGCTGACGTCGGGTCGGGGGCCCTCGTCCGAGTCGAGGATCGTGGTGTCGCCCGATCGGACCGCGATCACCGACCGGGACGGCGGAGCCGCGGCGGCGCGCTGGTGCGAGGTGACCGCGTAGGCGTCGAGATCTGTTCGTGTCAAACCGTATTCGGCCGCGGTGAGGTCCGCGGAGACCCCGATGGTGACGTAGCCGGTGCGGTCGCCGAGCTCCTCGTCGCCGACGAAGGCAGGCCGGTCGGACAGCATCGGTACCCGTGACATCGACTCGACGCCACCGGCGACGACGACATCGGCGATACCGGAGGCCACCTTTGCCGCGGCGGACTCGATCGCGTCCAGCCCCGAGCAGCACAGTCGTGAGACCACCCCAGCGCCGACCTGGTCCGGCCAGCCCGCCCAGAGCACGCCGGCCCTGGCGACGTTGCCACCCTGGTCACCGACCGCCGTGCTGGTGCCGACGATGACATCGTCGACCGTGTCGGCGGGCAGCCCGCGATCCCGCAGGGCGGACAGCAGTTGGGCGAGAAGTTCGTGCGCGGGTACGTCGGCGAAGGTGCCGCCCTGACGCCGGACCCGGGCCTTCGGCGTGCGGACCGCGTCGTAGATGTAGACGCCGGAGGAGAACTGGGGCACGGTCACGCCCCCTCGACCTGGCGGCGGTCCTGGACTATGCGGAATCGCCCGGCGATGAATGACTCGTCGGTGAGGGTCGCGTTGCCTGCTGGGTTGAGCCCGGTGACGTGGTAATCGCTGTAGGCGGCCGCGAACTGCATGGGCATCGAGGACACCAGATTCGCCGAGAGGGAGGCTCCGGCATCGGCGTATGCTTCGGCCACCTCGTCGATGACGGCGTCGTCGGTGCAGTAGAGGTACGAGCTGATCGCGCCGTGGCTGCGGACGCTCGCGGTCGCGTGCGCCACCGCGAACGCGGTGTCGGCGCAGTCGACGAGGAACGCGACCGGACCGAACTGCTCGCCGTCTGGAAGCGTGTCCCCCCGACGGGGGTCGACCCGGACGACCAGGGGGGTCACCGCCCTGGCCTGGGGATAGTCCGGGTGGACGTACGGTACCGGCCTGCGCAGCAAGGTCCCGCTCGCCTCGGCCGCGTCGGCGAGCGCGGTGATCGAGTGCAGCGTCGCGTCGGATTGCAGCGCGCCGCAGACGGCCGCGGCGCGGCGAGGCGCGCCTGCGAGGTCGTCGATCGCGGACAGGAGCGCGGTGATGACGTCGTCTCGGGCGATCATGCCCGCGTCCGTGCGCACGCCCGCGTCGGGGATGTAGATGTTCTGCGGCGTGGTGCACATCTGGCCGCTGAAGAGCGAGAGACCGCCGGCGAGCGTGCGCATCGCCGCGGACAGGTCGGAAACGGAATCGAGGACGACGGTGTTGACGCCCGCGGTCTCGGTGAACACCAGGGTGTTCGGGACGTTCCGTTCCAGCCACGACCCGAACGTGGGACTGCCGGTGAAATCGACGATCCGCACCTCGGGACTGGTGGCGAGCTGTCCAGCGACGGGAGCCTCGACGGTGTCGACAACCAGCTGGACGGCGTCGGCGGGCAGCTGCGCTTCGGTCAGCACCTCGCGGATCACGCCGACCGCGAGCGCGGTCGCGAGGACCGAGCGGGGGTGCGGCTTGACGAGAACCGGGTTTCCCGTCGCGAGGTTGGCGAGAATCGCCGGGTAGGCGTTCCAGGCGGGGAACGAGGCGCAGGCGATGACGAGCGCGGTGCCGAGGGGGCGGGCGCGGAATCGCTTGCGCAGGGTCACGTTCGACTTGCCGAATCGCTGCTGCCAGGTTACCTGTCCGGGTACCCGGGTCATGGCCGACCAGGCCATCGCCACCGCTTCCAGGCCGCGGTCGAGGGCGTTGGTCCCGCTTCCGCTGCAGGCCATGTTGAGGCTCTGCCCGGTGGTGTGCGCGGTGACCGACGCGAACTCCTGGCCGCGCTGGTGGATCCGGTGCAGCGCCTCCAGGCACACGCCGACCCGACGCTCGATGTCGGCATCGCGGAGAGCACGGGCGGCGGCCGCCGCGCCGGCGAGCGCCTGGTCGGCCGACGGTGCGTGGTAGCTGACGTTGAGCGCCTTCCCGGTGTACGGCGAGACCTCCTCGGCGGTGATCACCGAGTCGGTGGGCGACGAGAGCATCAGGGTGGCGCCGTCGAACGTGGCGAGGACGGCATCGGCCTGCGCGACGTCGGGCGGGGCGATGGGCGCGTACCCGGTCCAGGCGACGCGGGTGCGGTTGGCCTCCGCCGCTGCCTGCAGCAGTTCGAGGTGGGTTTCGAAGAACATCGGCGCTCGTTCCTGTGTCAACAGATGTGTGGCGAGATCAGTCAGCGATCGGGAATGACGAGACAGGTGTCCGCTCTGTCCGATGCAACTACTGTTATTGAAGTGAACCAGCGCACAGTAAGAATTGTCAACGGTCGACGGATTGCCGGAGTGGGAAGGCGCTCCGGCTAGCGCGGGAGCTGAGCGCCGAACGGGAAAGGTTCGAAGCGCACGGAGGTGCGTTCCATCATGACCTCGCAGCCGCGGCAGCGCAGCGCGGGGAGCAGCCAGGAGCCGCAGTCGGGGTGGCGGAGTTTCGGGCCGAACGGGAGCGCATCGGGATGGGCGAGCTGCGTCCACGACAGCAGGAAAGCGAAGATCGGGAACAGTCCCCGGCCGCGCGGCGTCAGGACGTATTCACGTCCGTTACCCCGCTCGCTCCGGGCGAGGATCTGCATCTCGGACAGCCGTCCCAGCCGCTCGGTGAGTGTCGTCGGCGAGATGCTCAGGATGGACTGGAATTCTCCGAAGCGACGCACCCCCGACAGCGCCAAGCCGGTGACCATGGCGCTCCAGCGGTCGCCGATCGCCTCCATGACCTCGGTGAACTGCAGGTCGGCGCGGCTCACCGACGGGGCATTGCGGGTCGATCGCCGTCGCCCGCTTCGTGCCACCAGGACCAGAGATTCACGGTCCAGTTCGAGCTGGGCATCCCGGATGCCGACGGCGCCGCCGCAGTGCCCGCACATCAGCGCCGGTGGTCCCCGATGGCCGCAGTCGATGTGCACCAGCTCGGGTTGCAGTAGCCCTTCGGGGGACCACTCACGCTGCCAGGCCCAGACGCTGGCCAGGATCTCCCACGTCGCCATGCCGAGCTCGGTCAGGAGGTAGTCATGGCGGTCGCCGCCGTTGTGCTGCGGCCTGCGCTCCATCAGGCCCGCCTCGACCAGCGCGTTCAGGCGTGCGGTCAGCATGGCGGGCGGGGCCCCGGTGCGGTCGATCCACTGGCTGAAGCGGCGCGCGTGATCGACGAAGGCCTCGCGCAGGATGGCCAGGGTCAGCCGGTCGCCGAGCAGGTCGATAGTCTGGGCGACCGGGCTCTGCGGTGCGGTGGTCCCGGATTCGGTCATCTCATCCACCTCCCGGTCCTGCCCGCGACGATCGCATCCCGCGCATCGTTTGCTCAGGCATCCAACACAATAGCGATGCCCTGTCCCACGCCGATGCATGCCGCCGCCACCCCGATGCCGCCGCCGAGCCGACGCAGATGGCGCAGGCAATCGACCACCATTCGGGCAGCCGACGCGCCGAGCGGATGACCGAGGGCGATGGCGCCCCCGAAGGGGTTGACCCGATCGACCGCGATGCCGGGGAGTTCACGCAGGCAGGAAAGGACCATGGCGGCGAACGCTTCGTTGAGCTCGAGCACTCGAACATCGGCGAGCCCGAGCCCGGCGCGGTCCAGCGCTTTCGCGATGGCGGCCACCGGCGCCAGCGCGAACTGGTCCGGCTCGGCGCCGACCACCGCCGAGCTCAGCACCCGGCCGAGTGGTTCGACACCGAGTTCGTCGGCGACGGCTCCGGTGCCGATCAGCGCCGCGACCGCGCCGTCGCTGATCGGCGACGAATTCCCCGCTGTCACGCTGCCGTCGCGTGAGAAGGCAGGACGCAGGGCGGCCAGGGTCGCCGCGTCGGTCACGCGGATCGATTCGTCGCGGTCGAGGTCCGGGTGTGGCGTGACGAAGCCGTCGTGCACGCCATCCGTCCATGCTCGGCCCGCCAGCTCATGGGACCGCAGCGCCCATTCGTCCTGTTCGGCGCGGCCGACGCCCCGCTGCTCCGCCACCAACTCCGCCGACCTGCCGAGCGTCTCGACCCAGGTCGCGGGGAAACGGGGATTCGGCATGCGCCACCCGACGGTGGTAGGGATCAGTTCCATCTTCCGTGGAAACGCGGAGTCCACCGGCGGGAGCACGTACGGCGCGCGACTCATGCTCTCCGAGCCGCCCGCGATCGCGATCTCGGCGTCACCGACCGCGACCCGCCTGACCGCGGACAGCACCGCCTCGGCGCCGGAGCCGCACAGCCGGTTGACCGACACACCCGGGATCGTGTGCGGGAGTCCCGCGAGCAGCACCGCCATCCGCGCCACATTGCGGTTGTCCTCGCCCGCGCCGTTGGCGTTTCCCCAGACGACGTCGTCGATCCGGCCGGGATCGAGGGTGGGATGTCTGCGGACCAGGTCGGCGATCGGCAGCGCGGCCAGATCGTCGGCCCGGACGTGGGAGAGCGCGCCGCGAACCGCGCCGAACGGCGTCCGGACCGCATCGATCACCCACGGTGCGCGTCGGTCGGCGAGGGAATGGCGTTCGGTCATGGGACTCCTCCTGGGTGGTCGGTGCGCGGCCTTGCGGAAATTCACCCGTCGTTGTGTACTTCAATAACTGTAGCTAATGGAAGGAGTCTCATGTCCATAGCCGACGTGGTGCGTACCGCGGCCGATCGCTACGGGCCCGCGACCGCGATCGAGGACAGCCGCGGGACTCGAACGTTCACCGAACTGTCGGACCGGGCACACGCGCTGGCCGGGGGCCTGCACGGCCTCGGCGTCGCGATGGGCAGCCGGGTCGTCGTCCTGCTCGGCAACTCTGTCGCGGCCGTCGAAGTCGATCTCGCGCTGGCGATCGGCGGCTTCGTCCGGGTGTCGCTGAACCCGCGTGTGGGCCCGGTGGATTGGGAACGCGTCGTCCGGGACTGTGTGCCGGACGCCCTGATCGTCGACCCTCGGATCGACGGAGCGGCCGAGTTCGCCGCGCGGACGACGTCGACCGTGATCACGGTCGACCCGATCTCGTCGGCCGGGTCTTCGCTCGAAGAGCTGGCGACCGGTGTCGCCGACCACGTCGAGATGCCGACGCCCGAGCCGGATTCGCTGTGCGCGCTGCACTATTCGTCCGGGACCACCGGCGTCCCGAAAGGAGCCGAGCGGACTCACGCGAACCGGCTGGCATCGCTCGCCGCGATGCGCGACCAGGTGCTCGCCGACACCCTCGACGGAGCCGATCCCGCGGTGTTCCTGCACGCGGGCCCCGTCATTCACACCAGCGGGCTGTTCGTGTTGCCGTTCCTCGAGGCGGGCGGTCGCCAGGTGCTTCTCGATCACGTCGGCCCGGCGGGTCTCATCGATGCCGTCGAGGCGCACGCCGCGACCCATACCGCCCTGGTGCCAACGGTCATCGCCCGGCTGCTCGACTTCGACGACGACCGGCTGTCGGTGATGCGGCGCCTGCGCATGCTCGCGTACGCGGGCGCCCCGATGCCGGTCGAGCACATCCGGCAGGCGTATCACCGCATCACGCCCGAGCTCGTTCAGTACTACGGAATGGTCGAGGCGATCCCGCCCCTGACGGTGCTGACCGCGGCGGACCATCGCCGTGGCGTGATCGACAACGCTGATCTGCTCGGGTCGGTGGGGCGCGCCTGCCCGGCGGCGGCCATCGTGATCGGTGGCCACGGCGACCCGGTCCCCGACGGAGAGATCGGCGAGATCGTCGTCGCGGGCCCCGCGGTCAGCCCCGGCTATCACAAGGCGGGCACGCGAACGGATCTGGGCAAGAGCCACGTCGACGGACGCCTGTACTCGGGTGACCTCGGCTACCGGGACCCGGACGGCTACATCCACCTGACCGGCCGCAGCAAGGACATGATCATCACCGGTGGGTACAACGTCTATCCCCGCGAGGTGGAAGAGGCGATCGCCGCGATCCCGGGGGTCGACGACGTCGTTGTGGTCGGGTTGCCCGACGAGGTGTGGGGGCAACGCATCGTCGCCGCGTACACCTCGGCGGCCGGCACGCGCGTCGAAGGCGACGTCGTGTTGGCGGAGAGTCGGACGCGGCTGCCCGACTACAAACGTCCCAAGGCCGCGCACCGCGTCGACCGTCTGCCGTTGACCGCGCTGGGAAAGGTCGATCGGGCAGCGGCGGCAACGCTGCTCGACGCCCTCGTCCGCGCCGCATCATCAACTCACACAAGCACTTACAGCTCCCCGATAGAGGACTCTCAATGACCGACTCGTTCCTGTCCACCCTGCGCCTGCCGGTCGTCGCGGCGCCGATGTTCCTGGTGTCCGGCCCGGAGCTCGTCACCGCCGCCTGCACCGCGGGCGTCGTCGGATCGTTCCCGACGCAGAACTGCCGCACCGCGGCCGACCTCGACACCTGGATGGGATCGATCACCGATGCGCTCCGCGCAGCAGCGGCCACCGAGGGTCGGGTCGCCCCGTGGGCGGCGAACGTGATCACGCACAGCAGTAATGCCCGCCTCGCGGACGACCTGCGCCTCATCGCCGAATACCAGCCGCAAATCGTCATCACCGCCCTCGGATCCCCGAAACCCGTGATGGACATCGTCAAGGGATACGGCGGCACAGTGATCGCCGACGTGGTCAACCTTCGCCTCGCGCACAAGGCCGCCGCCGCGCGCGTCGACGGCATGGCCTGCGTGTCGGCGGGCGCGGGCGGCCACACCGGTCACCTGTCGCCCTTCGCGTTCACCTCCGCCGTGCGCGAGTTCTTCGACGGGATGATCATCATCGGTGGCGGCATCAGCGACGGTCACGGTGTCGCGGGCGCGATCACCGCCGGCGCCGACCTGGTCTACATGGGTACCCGGTTCCTGGCCGCGGCAGAGAGCATGGCCGCCGAAGGGTACAAGCAGATGGTCGTAGACCACGGGCCCGACGACCTCGTGATCAGCTCCGCCATCACCGGCACCCCCGCCTCCTGGCTCAAGCCCAGCCTCGTCGCCTGCGGCCTGGACCCCGACAACCTGACTCCGCCGACCGGCGAGAAGAACTACACCGCAGGCGCGGAGTCGATGAAGCGATGGAAGGATGTCTGGGCGGCCGGTCAGGGGCTGCAGCCCATCCATGCGATCGAACCGGTGCGCACCATCGTCGAGCGGGTCGAAGAGGAGTACGTCGCGGCGCTGCGGCGGTCGAGCCGGATGATCACGACCGCCTCGCGTTGAGGT
>NZ_BDBB01000075.1 GCF_001612765.1 Nocardia arthritidis NBRC 100137 | reverse complement strand
GGCCTCCGCGGCAGCGGCCGCCTCGGACGCGATCCGCGCCGCCTCGTCGGCCGCCTTGCGCGCCGCGGCCGCCTTCTCCTGAGGGGTGGTCATCGCAGTCCTCCGTCCTGGCTCGACTCGACCTGCTTCACGCAGTGTTTGCTGTCGCACCGAAAACGCCGGGTGCCGATCTGGAAGAAACTGTATCTCCGCCGGTCAGGTTCATGGCCGCATCGGCGGCTTCACGGTTGCCGTGCCGTACCGCCTGCTCGGGACCTCGGCCCGGCTAATGTTGCACGGGTGTCCGACAAATACATGGTGTGGATGGATTGCGAGATGACCGGCCTGCGCTTGGACAGCGACAAGCTGATCGAGGTGGCCGCGCTCGTGACCGACAGCGATCTCAACATCCTCGGTGAGGGCGTGGACATCGTCATCCACGCCGACGACGACGCGCTGGCCGCGATGCCCGCGGTGGTCGCCGACATGCACGCGCGCTCCGGCCTGACCGAAGAGGTCCGCCGCTCCACCGTCACCCTGGAAGAGGCCGAGCAGCGGGTGCTCGACTACATCCGCCAGTACATCCCCACCCCACGCACCGTGCCGCTGGCCGGCAACTCGATCGCCACCGACCGCGGTTTCATAGCCAGGGACATGCCCCTGTTGGACGCCCACCTGCACTATCGGATGGTGGATGTGAGTTCGATCAAGGAGCTGTGCCGCCGCTGGTATCCGCGCATCTACTTCGGCCAGCCGGAAAAGGGCCTGAGCCATCGCGCGCTGGCCGACATCCAGGAGTCCATCAGGGAATTGGAGTACTACCGGCGGACCGCGTTCGTCGCGCCGCCCGGCCCCTCCACCACCGAAATCGCCGCCATCGCCGCCGAGGTCTCCGACCTCGCCCCGGAGCGGGCAGAATCAGCCCAGGTCAACGGCTCGCCTGAGGCCGATTAGGGAGTGGGCGGGTTGACACGCTAATATCTAGCCCGCCGGTTGTTCACCGGCGATGGTGAGCGTAGTTCAGTTGGTAGAGCACCAGGTTGTGATCCTGGCTGTCGCGGGTTCGAGTCCCGTCGCTCACCCCGAGAACCCGGACGGTCCCGAGAAATCGGAACCGTCCGGGTTTTTTCTTTGCGTCTCCATCTTTCCCCGGCCCCCGCCCGCCTCAATGTGAAACGAATATCGTCCAGAATCCGCCATGCCTCCGTAGACTGCGATGCACGTGGGGAGGGTGTCGTTGGGGCGCCTTCCCGGTTCGACCAGAAAGACACACCTCGTGATGCGTTCTGCGGTTATCGCAGCCTTCGTCGGCGCCACCTTCCTCACCGGATCCAGCGGGACCGCGGCAGCGGGCATCGGGCTTCCGCCACTGCCCGACTCCGGCTCGGCGTCGAGCGGATCGGCCGGCGGCCTGGCCACCACCGGCTCCGCGGGCAGCGGTTCGGCGGGCAGCAAGCTGCTGTGCGCGGCAACCGGCAGCGCGATCGCGATCCTGGGCGACGCCCAGTTGGGCTGCAACATGCTGCCGTGAACACAGCGCCGAAATGCCGAACGGGCCACCGGATTACGCTCCGGTGGCCCGTTCGGCGTCCTGCTTCGGCTCAGCGGTTGTCGTCCGCGTTGCCCGCCTTCCAGACCGGCCACGGGATGTTCCAGTCACCCAGGCCGTCCACGCCCGACAGGGTGCCGCCCACGGTGTTCTTCACGATCGTGATATCGCCGCGCTTGGCGTTCTGGAAAACCCACTGCGCGTTCGCCGGGCTGAGGTTCAGGCAGCCGTGACTGGTGTTGCTGTACCCCTGCGCACCCACCGACCACGGCGCCGAATGGAAGAAGATGCCGCTGTAGGACAGTCGCGTCGCGAAGTCCACCGGCGTCTTGTACCCGTCCGGCGAGCTGACCGACACGCCGTAGGTGGAGGAGTCCATGATGATCTTCTCGTGCCGGTCGGCGACGATGTAGATGCCGTTGTCGGTGGGCGTGCTGTCCTTGCCCATCGACGTCGGCATGGTGCGGATCACCTGGCCGTTCTGCTCGACGACCACCTGCTTGGTGTTGTCGTCGGCGGTGAAGACCACCGCGTCGCCGATGGTGAAGAACGAGTGGATGTTGTCCTGGCCGTACAAGCCGTTACCGAGATCACGCCCATAGACGTTCACGTCGATGGTGACCTTCGTCCCCGGCGCCCAGAAGTGCTCCGGCCGCCACCGCACCTCGCGATTGTTCACCCAGTAGAACGCGCCCTCCACCGGCGGCTCGGTGGTGATCTTGATGGCGGACTGCGCCGCCTGCCGGTCCGGGATGTTCTCGTCGAACTGGACGGCCACCGGCTGGCCGATACCGACCACCTCTCCTTCGCCGGGGACCAGGTACGGCTTGGTCTGGTTTCCGGGCGAACTCGTGGTGAAGCTCAGCGTCGCGGTGTTCGCACCGCCCAGGCCGATCGCGTCGGCCTTCAACCGGTAGGTCTTGCCATATCCGAGCACCTCGGCGGTCTCCCATGACCGGCCGTCGGGGGCGAGCTTGCCCTCGATCGACTTACCCTGCGGGCTCACCAAGGTCACACCGGTGAACTTGCCGTCCTCCACCTTGAACGTCATCGGGACGCCCGGCGAGACGCCGACCTCGCCGTCTTTCACCGGCGACAGCAGCTTGGGTTTGATCAATTCCGTGATGGGGTTGCGGTCGATGACCACCTGCGCCGCATCCGTGGCGTCGGATGCCGAACATCCCGTCAGCGCCAGGGCGGCGACCGCGACGACGATCACCGGTCCCGCGACAGTGCGTAGGGACCACCGCGCGGCCGGCTTGCGCTTCTGCCGACCTCGACCAACACTCATTTCCAACCCCGTTTCAAAGTCTCGGTGCTCCAGGACACACCGATGGCTTCGGATACCGACCGCTACGCCGCGTCACCCCGCCGTGGACGCGGGCGATCGAAACCACAATCGGACATTCTGCCAGTGCGTCACGTCCAGGCCAATGTGAACACCTCGTCCGTCACTGCAGCGTTACCACCTGTAGATCAACCCGGCGATCCCCGGCGTTACCGGCCCGCGAGAACATCGCATCACAGCCGGTCAGGGCACGATTTCACTTCTGCGGCCCCGGCCTGTTAAGGTTTGTCCCGCACCGGAACACGGAGCACGCGCCATTAGCTCAATTGGCAGAGCAGCTGACTCTTAATCAGCGGGTTCGGGGTTCGAGTCCCTGATGGCGCACAACACGCAAACCGTGCCCTTGTCAGTCATCGGCTGGCAAGGGCACGGTTTTCTCGTCTCCAGATCGCCGCGGAATCCGTGACATCTCCGTGACCTGGGCTTATTCACAAGTGCACCAGTGGTCTCAATTCGGACAGCTATACGCCCGCGAAGCCGCCGAAATCCAGTTGTACAGCCGAAAACTTCTGTGATGTACAGCACAAGAGGTTTAACGGCAAACTCCCAGCTTGGATAACGATTCGGATACCGCATCCTGGGCTTTCCAAGATCGCCAACGTCTATCAGTCAGGTTTCGTTCACCCTTTGTTAACCAAGCGTGACCATTCTGCAATCAGGTCACGAAGCGACCTGAAGTTTGGTCAGCCCGAGGAGTTGTAGACACCGATTCGGTAACGATCACCGGCAGGCAACCTGCCCGCCACGTGATCGGCGGAGCGGAATCCGGCAACGGACCCGCGATCCACACTTCCGCCCCGTCTCTTCGCATCGAGATGCGAAGTCCCGCGCGACACCGCGGCCGAGCCCATCGAGGGCGATCCGGCGCCGCACACACGAACCGCGTCGCGTTCCGGGGACATCTAGTCCCCCACAACAAAACCACACAACAGCACATGGCCGTTTTCGGCGAACGTCCACGAGCGTACGCCGCAGGATCCGTGCTGCCCAACTGCGGCCGGATCGAGTAAGTCCCCGATAAAGGAACCGATTCGAATGCCTGACAGACGCCTTTCCACCCTTCGTCGCCCCTCGCTCCGCGAAACCGTCACCGTGGCCGTCGCCGCCGCGGGTGTCGTCGCCGTGGCCGCCTGCTCCGCGGCGTCCGTGGCCGATGACAGCGTCCCGTCTCGCATCGCCATGGTGGCCGAGCAGCAGCCCGAGGCCGCGGCCGCGCCCGCCGTGGTCGCCGCACCGGTCGCGGAGGCGATCCCCGCGCCGATGCCCGCACCTGCTCCTGCTCCCGCTCCGGCGCCCGCTCCCGAGCCGATTCCGGCCCCGATGCCCGCCCCGGCTGCGCCGGTCTACGCGGACAACCTCGACGGCTGGATCCGTCAGGCGCTCGACATCATGCAGGCCAACGGCATCCCGGGCACCTACGAGGGCATCCACCGCAACATCATGCGTGAGTCCACCGGCAACCCCCAGGCGATCAACCTGTGGGACTCCAATGCCGCCATGGGCATCCCGTCCAAGGGCCTGCTGCAGGTGATCGACCCCACGTTCGCCACCTACCACGTCGCGGGCACACCCTTCGACATCTGGGATCCGGTCGCCAACATCGTCGCCGCCTGCAACTACGCCGCGCACCGCTACGGCTCGATGGACAACGTCAACAGCGCGTACTGAGTCCGCCTCGCGCCGCGGCCTCCTCATCCGACGATGGGGAGGCCGCGGCGCTTTCCGGGCGGTGCGCCCGGTCGGCTAGGGTCGAGGCACCTGCGACCCGTGGACGTGCCCGTGACCGACTACGCACACAACGACGTGGCGGCCAAGAGCCGCGCCGAGAAAGCGCGACGGCTGGCGAGCTACCTCTGGGACCGTGGCATCAGCGGCTCCGAGGTGCTCGCGATGCCGGCGTCCGTCCGGCGCAAACTGGCCAGAGCCGCCGCGACGAATCCGCCGAGCACGGACGAGACCTGGAAGACGGTGGCGCGGTTGCTGACGGAGAAGGACGAGTGGGCCGCCCGCCATCCGGAGCATCCCGCGGCTCGGCGGGAACACACCGACGAGAAGCTGCTCTGGGTGAAGCCGCCGATCACGCCGTGGTCCTGATAATCCCCGAAAAATGTTTCAGCACAAGGTTTTCCACGTCTACTACAGAGTTCCGTAGAGTGGTGTCATGTATCCGTCGACACCTCGGTCGCGATGACCGAACGCAAACCTGCGAAGCAGACCTTCGAATCGTGGGTCGACAAGCAGATCCGCGAGGCGACCGAGCGCGGCGAATTCGACAACCTGGCCGGCACCGGCAAGCCGATTCCCGGGGCGGGCACCGCTTACGACGAAGATTGGTGGCTGCGCGGCTATCTGCGTCGTGAAGGTGTCGGCAGTGAGGCGCTGTTGCCACCGTCACTGCTGTTGCGGCGCGACATCGAGCACCTGTCCGAAGATGTGCGCGATTCGACCAGCGAACGGCAGGTGCGGGCGGCCGTGCGCGAACTCAACAAACGCATCGTGGACTGGCTGCGGATGCCGGAAGGACCGTTCGTGCCGATCGCTCCGGTGAACGCGGACGACATCGTCCGGCAATGGCGCGAGTCCACGCGGCCGAAGCGCGAGCATCCGAGCCGCGCGACCGCGGAGCCTTCCCGAGAGGGGACCGGCGAGGCCACCACGCGGCCCTCGTGGTGGCGCCGAAGGCGCCGGGGCGGCGCCGAAGCCGGATAGCGTCCGGTATGAAAACGATCTCCGCCGCTCAGGCGCCGAGTTCGGTCACCTGCTCCACCTCGGCGACCACTTTGTCCGCCAGCGCGCGCAGCACCCGCGCCTCACCCGCCGTCATCGGCTCGATGAAGACGCGACGGACCAGATCGACGTGATTCGGCGCGGCCCGCTCCAACGCGACCCGCCCTTCGGGCGTGAGCTGGACGATGATGCCGCGGGCATCCTCCTCGGCGGGCCGCCGCTCGACCAGACCGCGAGCATCCATCCTGGCCAGATGCTTGGACAATCGGCTCTTCTCCCAGCACACCTCGGCGGCCAGTTCCTTGGCGCGCAGACAACCGTTGGGGGCCGCGGACAACGCCACCATCAACTCGTAGTCCGCCAGGGACAGACCGTCCTCGGCCAGGCCGGCCGAAATCGCCCCGTCCAATCGCTGGCGCAGCCGCACATATGCCTGCCAAGTCGCCTGCTCGTCGTCACTCAACCACCGGACCATGGGAATGAAGTGTAGTCACGGTTGGTTGACATGGACACCAACTCCTGAGGAGGTCCCCATGCCCGCCGTCACCGTTCCCGACATCATGGTCCTGCCACGCCTCCCCCGTCTCGACGCCACCCTGCGCGAACGGCCGGTGCGGAGCGTGGTCACCGCGCACAAACAGCGCGAAGGCGCGGGTTTCGAGGTGCGCAGGCCGTTCCCCAGCATGGATCTGCGCACGGCCGATCCATTCATCCTGCTCGACCAGATGGGCCCGGTCGCCTACGAACCGCACGAGGCCAAGGGCGCGCCCTGGCATCCGCACCGCGGGTTCGAGACGGTCACCTACATGCTCGACGGCACCATGGTGCACCACGATTCACAGGGCGGCGGCGGCGTCATCGCCGAGGGCGACACCCAGTGGATGACCGCGGGCTCCGGCATTCTGCACGACGAGGTGCCGCCGGAGGAGATGGTCGCCTCGGGCGGGTGGTTCCACGGCATCCAGCTCTGGGTCAACCTGCCGCGCGCGCTCAAGTTCGCCGCGCCGCGCTATCAAGACCTGCGCGCTCGCGAACTGACGCTGGTGAGTTCGCATGACGGCGGCGCGCTGGTCCGGCTCATCGCCGGGGAGGTCGGCGGGTTCGCCGGTCCCGGTTCGACCTATACCCCGATCGCCTACGCCCACGCGTCGATCACGCCCGGGGGGATACTGGAAACACCTTGGCCACAGGAGTTTACGGCGATGGCGTACGTGCTGTCCGGCAGCGGCGCGGTCGGCGCGGAACGCAGGCCGCTGAGCGAAGGACAGCTGGCGGTCTTCGGCCGCGGAGACGCGATCAGCGTCACAGCCGATGCGCGCCAAGACAATCGGACCGGAGCGTTCGAAGTGCTGCTGCTGGGCGGACGACCGATCCGGGAACCGGTGGTGCAGTACGGGCCGTTCGTGATGAACACCCGCGCGGAGATCATCGACGCGATGGAGGACTACCAGGCCGGTCGCATGGGAAACATCCCCGCACAGCACATCAGCGGCGCCGGTGGGCAGGATCCCCTAATGCCCTAGTTCCGTCCCCCCGAGGTTGACAAGACAGCGGCCCGTCACAACAGTGGATGCGGCGTCCGGTCGGACGCCCATCCACCGCAGCAACCACATAGAGGAATACATGAACGTTCGCCGGCTCTCCGTCAGCGCGGCCGTCGCGGGACTGACCTTTCTCGCGGCTCCCGCCGCCCTAGCCGCCCCTCCGTCCGGATCCGCCGGAACGGGTTCCTCGGCCGTCGACACCGGCTCCGCCGCGACCGGCTCGGCCGGTCTGTCGCAGACCGGTTCGGCCGGTGGCGCCTTCGCCAACTGCGATGACGCCCGCAACGCCGGCCGTGCGCCGCTGTTCCGTGGCGAACCGGGCTACGGCCCGCACCTGGATCCCGACGGCGACGGCTTCGCCTGCCCGACGGTCTGAACCGACCGCGAAACGGCGACACCCGGTGGGCGATGCTCCACCGGGTGTCGTCGTTTTTCCGGCTCAGCGGAAGATTTTGAGCAGCACCAACCCGACGACCAGGGCGGCGGCGCCGATCAGGCTGTATTTGACCTTCGGCTCGTTCAGCTTCCCGACCACGATCTGCTTGGTGTCGTCCGCGATGCGATGCGGGTCCGCGCGTACCGCGAGTTCGTCGAGCGTGCTCGCCAGCCGAGTGCGGGCGGCCTCGATCTCCTGCTCGATCCGCTCGGTTTCCCTTGCCACGTTCCACCCTCCTGTTGTCGATTGCCGCACCCGGTGCACGATCACGCCGCATGCTCGGCCTTTCGTGCGGCACCCGGGGCTCGCGGACGAGTGTATCCGCCGCCACGCCGCACTATCCGGCCGCGCGCGGATCGCCTGTCCGGACCTTCGGATACCGTGCTGGAGGTGACCACCAACCAACGACTCTCCCCGGGCGACACCGCCCCCGAGTTCACGCTTCCCGACGCCGACGGCAAGAACGTCTCGCTGTCGGGCTACCGCGGTCGCAAGGTGATCGTGTACTTCTACCCCGCCGCGAGCACGCCCGGCTGCACCAAGCAAGCCTGCGACTTCCGCGACAACCTGGCCGACCTGGACGGTGCGGGCATCGACGTGGTGGGCATCTCCCCGGACAAGCCCGCCAAGCTGGCCAAGTTCCGCGACGCGGAGCAGTTGACCTTCCCACTGTTGTCGGATCCCGACCGCGCAGTGCTCACCGCCTGGGGCGCCTACGGGGAGAAGACCATGTACGGCAAGACGGTCGTCGGCGTCATCCGCTCGACCTTCCTGGTGGACGAAGAGGGCAAGATCGCCGTCGCGCAGTACAACGTGCGCGCCACCGGCCACGTCGCCAAGTTGCGCCGGGACCTGTCGGTGTAGCCCGCGGGCAACGAAAAGCCCGGCGCCGCAGGGGCGCCGGGCCGAGACGCGGTTCGGGTGGATCAGGCCTGCAATACCTGCTGGGCGGCCCATTGCGCCATCAAACGCAGATGCTCGTCCCACCAGTCCGCGGCTTCCGGGGTGAATACGGCGGGCGGTGGAGCCTCGCCGGGGAACAACAGCGCGCCGTCGGGCGCGCCCACCACGCGGTCGGCCGGAACCCCGGTACCCGGTACCAGCGTCGCCGAGGCGTTCGTCTCCGGCCCGTTCGTGGCATCGGCGTCGACCAGCGGCAGCGGACGCGGTGCGGCACCCCAGCGCTGCTCCGGAAACTGCACTCCGGTCGCGCCTGCATCGGCGCCGGAGCCGAGCGGCCCATCGAACGACTCGTGCGCCTCGGGATCCGCGGGCCGGACCGGGTCTGCCGGATGCGACGCACCGGCGCCTTCGACCCGGGCGTCCGACACGACGGTCGGCGCCGGCCGCGAAGAGTCGTCCAGCAGGTAACTCCCGCCGACGACCATTCCGCTGGCCAGCACCCCGGCTGCGGCGAACACCGCGACCCCGCCGCGCGCCCGGTGCGGCTCGCTCACCGAGTCGGCGCAGATGTCCTGCTCCAATCGCACGCTCAACGCCGCGCCCGCGGCGGAGGCGAAAGCTCCTATCGTGCACGGGATCACCGGCGCCCCGAATTTCTCGACCTCCGCCAGCACCACCGGCCCGGCGCCCGCCGAGCCGATCAGCGCCACCGCGTCCGGCCGCGCGTCAGCCGCGTCCAGCTGCTCCCATGCCGCCGCGACGCCCATGCCGAGCGACCGCGGCGTCGCCCGGCCCGCCTGCCCCACCGCGGCGAGCACCCGGCGGCGGCCGCGGTCGACCAGGGTGAACGCCTGGTACCCGGGCACCACCTCGCAGATCAGCAGGTTGTCGTGGGCCTCGAGCCACGTCATCATGCTCGCCACGCTCAAGTGGGCCGATTTCACCGAGACCAGCGAGGCGCTGCGCCACTGACCGGCCGCCAACCGGGTCACGATGGCGCGCCGCTCGGCGGCGTCGCGATAGGCGACCGCCACGCCGCCGATCGCCCACTCCGGACCCAGCCCCGCGGCCAGGGCGCTCAGCGCGGCTTCGACCGCCGCGGCCACGTCGGCCTTGCCGTCACCGTCGGCTCGTACCACGCGCCGCAGCAGCACCCGGTCGGCGAGCTTCTTGCCGTCGGCGAGCGCTACCGCGTGCACGGCACCGCGTTCGGTGGAAACGCCGAGAGTCACCACAGATTCAGCTACCACTGATCACGCCTTCCGTCTGTGCATTGACCGAGCTCACGCTTGCCGAAAGCCATGAGCCCCATGGATTCCCCTGCTCGGAACACACGTCGCGATGCACGCGCGCTCGGTATGTGTTCGGCACCACATCGGTTACGGATGGGTAGCGGAAATCAAGACGCCTGGACTCGAACGGCGGATGCGCGTATCGCCCGCTTGCCGCTACCGTTAGCCTGGATGCGTGGACGTACGCGCGGAGGCCAGGTCGAAGCACCGTGTGGACCCTGCGTTGGAGCTACAGGACGACCCACAGGAGCTCATGCCGCGACGCCGGCCGACGCAGGAACGCAGCAAACGAAAGTTCGACGCCTTGCTCCAGGCGTCCAGGGAGTTGCTCGTCGAGGTCGGGTTCGAATCGTTCACCTGCGAAGAGGTGGCGGCCAGGGCGGAGGTGCCGATCGGCACGCTGTATCAGTTCTTCGCCAACAAGTACGTCATCGTCTGTGAGCTGAATCGCCAAGACCTGGTTGCCGTTTCCCAGGAGCTGGCCGACTTCCACGGCGAGATCCCGTCGCTGGACTGGTTGCGGCACATGAACCAGTTCGTCGACCACCTGGCCAATCTCTGGATGACCGACCCGTCCCGCCGGGAAGTGTGGCTGGCCATGCAGTCCACCCCGTCCACTCGGGCCACGGGCGCGATCCACGAGAAACAGTTCGCCGAGGTCGTGTCGCAGATGCTGCGGCCGCTCACCCCGCGCACCCCGCGGGTACGGCGCACCATGATGGCCGAAGTGCTGGTGCACGTGGTCTATTCGATGCTCAACTTCTCGGTGCAGGACGAGCAGAGCAGCGCGGAAGCGGTCGCCGAACTCAAACGGCTGATGGTCGCCTACCTGCTCGTCGCGGAGAAGGAATCGCGCACCGGCAGCGAGCGATGACGGTGGTCCCGGCGGGTACCGGGACCACCGTGCGGCTCAACCGGCGCTGTCGCGGCCCTCGATGAGATCGGCCAGCTCGCCCGGGTCCTCGAGCACCACCATCGCGGCGGCGGTGTCGCCGTCGTGCGTCAGCGACAGATGCACCCGCACCCGGGGCAGGAATTCCGCGGCCAGGCCGTGCAGTTTGATGCTCGGCCTGCCCCACGCGTCGTTGACCACCTCGATCAGCGGATACGGGTTGTCCCCGATCTGCGGGCGGCGGGCGAACCGGGACGATGCCCAGGCTTTGAGCACCGCCTCTTTCGCCGCCCACCGCGCCGCGTAGCTGCGCGCCGGGTCGGTCCCTTTGCTCTGGCAGTAGCGCCGCTCTCCCGCGGTGAAACTTTCCCTGAGCATGGTCGTTCCGGCGCGTTCGAGCTGTTCGGCGAACTCGGAGATGGTCACCAAGTCCAGGCCGATACCGAGGATCGTCATAGGCGGGCAGCCTACGACGTACTCGGCGAGCCCGCGCGCGGACCCGGCGCGGCGAGTTGCCCCGCCGCGCTTCCGGTTACGCGCATCCGATGCCCTTCGCGCGGTAGGAGCCGTCCTGCGCCAGACGCGCCTCCGGCGAGAGCAGCACGTCGGCCTCCAGCTGACGAGCCCGCTTGGCGGGGGTGCCGTCGCCGCCGAGCCTGCGATCCGCGGGACGCTCGTACAGCGGCGCGCCGCCACACATCGCCTCCACGAACCGCTGCCTGCCCGCCAGCTGACGCTCCTGCGCCCTGCGCTGGTACTCCTCGCGCCGTCCGGGCTCGATGGCCTGGATGAACGCCTCCGGGTGCACGACCGCCAGCAGGCCGTTCACGTGGCCGAAGCCGAGGGAGGTGACCAGACCGGCCTTGAGCGGAAGGCGATCGCCAAGCCGCAGCGGCTCACGCAGCCACACCAGGTGCGGGTAGGCCAGCATCTTCTCGTCGACGCAGTCCAGGCTGCGGTTCGGCGGGATGACGCCCTGCTCCAGCACCTGGCACAGGCCGATGAGCTGGAAGGCGGCCGCGCCGCCCTTCGCGTGCCCGGTGAGGGTCTTCTGCGACACGACGAACAGCGGAGCGCCGTCCGAGCGTCCGATGGCCGTCGCGAGACGCTCGTGCAGCTCCGACTCGTTCGGGTCGTTGGCAGCCGTCGAGGTGTCGTGCTTGGACACCACCGCGATCTCGTCCGGCGTCACGCCGAGCTTGCGGAGCTCGGTCGCCAGCCTGGACTCCGCCCCGCCCCGACCGGCGCCCAGCGCGCCGAGACCAGGGGCCGGGATCGAGGTGTGCACACCGTCCGCGAAGGACTGCGCGTAAGCCACCACGCCCAGCACGGGCAGACCCATCTCCAGAGCGACGCTGCCGCGCGCCAACAGGATCGTTCCGCCGCCCTGCGATTCGACGAACCCGCCGCGGCGGCGGTCGTTGGCGCGGGAGAAGTACCGGTCGCTGATGCCCTTGGCGCTCATGGCCGCCGAATCCGCGGTGGCCGACATGTCACCGAAGCCGACGATGCCCTCGATGCCGAGGTCGTCGTAACCGCCCGCCACGACCAGATCGGCCTTGCCGAGCCGGATCTTGTCGACGCCCTCCTCGACCGACACCGCGGCGGTGGCGCAGGCCGCCACCGGGTGCACCATCGCGCCGTAGCTGCCGACGTAGGACTGCACAACGTGCGCCAGGGCCACGTTCGGCAGCGCCTCCTGCAGGATGTCGTTCGGGCGCGACTCACCGAGCAGGTTGTCGACGTACAGCGAGCGCATCGAGGACATGCCGCCCATGCCGGTGCCCTGGGTGTTGGCGACCAGCGAGGGATGCACCCAGCTCATCAGCTCGGCGGGGCTGAACCCGGAGCCGATGAACGCGTCCACCGTGCAGACGATGTTCCACAGCGCCACCCGGTCCACCGACGCGGCCATATCGGGCGAGATACCCCAGATGGTGGGGTCCCAGCCGGTCGGGATCTGGCCGCCGACGGTGCGTGAGAGCTTGGCCCGGCGCGGCACCCGGATCTCGGTGCCCGCCTTGCGCGTCACGGTCCAGTCGCCGGAGCCGGCGACCGGCGTGATCACCGTGTGCTCCGGATCGGCGGCGTAGAAGGCGCGGGCCTCGGCCTCGCCGCCCACCGTGAACGACAGGTCCTGGTCGAGGAAGACCGAGGTCATCAGCGGCGCCGAGTTGTCGGTCATGGCGCCGTCGTCCTCGTAGCGGCGCACACCGCAGCGGGCGACGACGGCGTCGTGGTAGCGCTCGGCCAGCTCGTGCTCGGGCACGTAGTCGCCGGACTCGGCGTCGTACCAGCCCGGCTTCGGGTCGTTCTCCCAGATGACCATGCCGGTGGTCCAGGCCAGCTCCAGCACGCCCGCCGCCGACAGCTCGTCGGAGACCTCCATCTCGAAGCGAGTGCGCGCCGAACCGTACGGGCCGAGTTCGCCCGCGCCGACGATGACCACCATGTCGGCCAGGTCCGCGGCCACCTCGCTCCACTCGGGCACCGGCAGCGCGGAGGTCACGGTCGGCGGCGCGGGCAGCGCGGCGATGGTGCGGCCTGCATCGGCGTCGGTCTCCGCTTCCGCCTGCTCCGCGGCCTGCTTGGCCAGCGCGGGCAGGTCCAGCTTGGCCCGGGCGAGTCCGCCGGTCAGGTCGATCTGCTGCGGGCCGCTCGCGGTCACCTGACGGGCCCGGGAGGTGCACCACTTGAGCAGTTCGTCGGCCATCTCGGTGGTGGACCAGGTCTGCACGCCGGCCTTCTCGACCGCCTCGACCATCGGGTCGTTGTGGCCCATCAGGCCGGTACCGCGCACCCAGCCGATCAGCGCGTGCACCAGGGTGACCCGGGCCGACCACGACTTCTCGGCCCGCCACTTGGCGACCACCGCGTCCAGCGCCGCCTTCGACTCGCCGTAGGCGCCGTCGCCGCCGAACATGCCGCGGTTGGGCGAACCCGGCAGCACCACATGCAGTTTCGCGTCCACGTCGTAATCGGCGCCCAGCTTGGACAGCCCGCCGATCAGTCGTTCGACCGACCAGAGCAGCACGCGCATTTCCATTTCGGCGCGAGCGCCCGCGTCGGCGAGGTCACCGGCCACCCGCGGCGCCGCGAACGGCAGCAGCAGGGTGGGCGTCATCGCGTCCTTGATCTTGATCTTCGCGCCGCCCGCGCTGTCGACCTGCTCGGTGCCGATCCAGTCGATCAAAGCGTCGACGTCCTGGTAGGACGCCATGTTGGCGGGCACCACCCACAGGGCCGCGCCGTGGCGGGCGTTGTCCCGGTACAGCTTCCGGTAGAAGCCGAGACGTTCGTCGTTCAGCGCCGAGGTGGTCACCACCACCGTGGCGCCACCGCTGAGCAGCCTGCCGGTCACCGCCGCAGCGATGGATCCCTTACTGGCGCCGGTGATCACCGCGATGTCCGAGGACCACAGTCCGGGCTCCTCGGTGCTCAGCGCCGCCTCGGCGATGCGCTCGTACACACCCGCGAGCACCGAACGCGCCTCGTGCATCGCCCGCTGCCGCCACCAGTTCGCCTGCGCCGCGACGGCTTCGCCCGCACCGATGAACCCGGTGACCGGTCCGTTCGCGCTGCCGGAGTCGTCGGCCAGCCACAACCGGGCCAGATCCTCGCGCGCCGTGGCCCACCGGTCGTCCAGCAGCACCGCCTTGCGGGCGTCGAACGCGGGCGCGACCAGGCGCGGCCAGTCCGCACCGAGTTCGGCCGACACCAGGTCGACCAAGGAGTCATCGGACGCTTCCGGAGCGGAGACCCGCTCGGACAATCCGAGCTGTTCGAGCACCACACGCGCGGCCGTGGCCAGCACGCCGTCGCGCCCGGTGATCTGCTCGGTGAACTCGCCCAGCGCCGCGGCGTCGACGGTCGCACCG
>NZ_BDBB01000074.1 GCF_001612765.1 Nocardia arthritidis NBRC 100137 | reverse complement strand
TGCCGGGCGGCCGACCGCCCGCCTGCGCGGCCGACCGCGCTGCGGCAATTCGACCGGTTCCGGCTGGGAGTAGTCGATCGCGGGCGCGGGCGCCTGCTCGCCGGTGGGCAGCACGAACACCGCTCCCGAACTGTCCGCGGCGGGCGCCGCAGCCGAACGGGCAACCCTTCGGCGACGAGACGGACGGCCGGCTCCCGGTTCGGCGACACCGTTGGCGGCGGCACCGTTCTCCGATGCCGGAACGGTCTCGGCAGCCGGGGCCGGCTCGGCGACAGGCTCGGCCGCGGGAGTCGGAACCGACTTCTCGACGGCGGCGGGCTCCTGCGCCGGTACCGGCTCGACCCGCTCGACTTCCTCGATGACCTCGACCACTTCGGCGGGCTCGGTCTCCGGCTCCTCGGCGGGCACCGCCACGGCGGCCTCGACAGTCTCGGCGACCACCCGCTCGTCGGCGGGCTGCTCGGCGCTCGCGGCCCGCGGCTCGGCGGCGGTCTCCTCGACCGGTTCCGACTCCTGCTCGGTGTCCTCCGAGTGGTGCGCGGCCATCGCGAGCGCGACCGGATGCGCCCGTTTGACGGCCGCGTCTTCCTCGGGCTCGATCGCGGGTCCGGACCCGTTGGCGGGCTGGGCCGGCGCCTGCGCGCTCTTGTCCCGGCCACGACGCCTACGCGAACCGCTCTCCTTGGTGCGCACGGCGGCCTCTTCGCCGGAACCGGGCTCCACCGGGTAGGCGTGCACGAGGATGCCGCGTCCGTGGCAGTGCTCGCAGGTGGTGGAGAACGCCTCGACCAGGCCGGTGCCCAGCTTCTTGCGGGTCATCTGCACCAGGCCCAGCGAGGTGACCTCGGAGACCTGGTGGCGGGTGCGGTCCCGGCCCAGCGCCTCGGTCAGGCGGCGCAGCACCAGGTCGCGGTTGGACTCGAGCACCATGTCGATGAAGTCGACGACGATCATGCCGCCGATGTCGCGCAGCCGCATCTGGCGCACGATCTCCTCGGCCGCCTCCAGGTTGTTCCTGGTGACGGTCTCTTCCAGGTTGCTGCCGCCGGAACCGGTGAACTTGCCGGTGTTCACGTCGATCACCGTCATGGCCTCGGTGCGGTCGATCACCAGTGTGCCGCCCGAGGGCAGCCACACCTTGCGATCCAGCGCCTTGGCCAGCTGTTCGTCGATCCGGTAGGTCTCGAATACGTCGACGCCGTTGTTGTCGTGCCGGTTGACCCGGGCGAGCAGGTCCGGCGCGACGGTGCCGATGTACTTCTCGACCGTGCTCCAGGCCCGGTCACCCTCGATGACCAGCTTGGAGAAGTCCTCGTTGAACAGGTCGCGGATGACCTTGACCAGCAGGTCCGGCTCTTCGTAGAGCGTTTTGGGCGCGTTGTTGTCCTTGCCGGTCTGCTGCTGGATCGTGCGCCAGGTGGCCTGCAGCCGCTCCACGTCGCGGGCCAGCTCGGTCTCACTGACGCCTTCGGAGGCGGTGCGGATGATCACACCGGCGTCGGAGGGCACGATGTCGCGCAGGATCTCCTTCAGGCGCTTGCGCTCGGTGTCCGGCAGCTTGCGGCTGATTCCGGTGGAGGTGCCGCCGGGCACATACACCAGGAAGCGCCCGGCCAGGCTGATCTGCGTGGTCAGACGAGCGCCCTTGTGGCCGACCGGATCCTTGCTCACCTGGACCAGCACCTGGTCGCCCGGCTTGAGCGCCTGCTCGATCTTGCGCTCCTTACCGCCGAGCCCGGCGGCCTCCCAGTTGACCTCACCGGCGTAGAGCACGCCGTTGCGGCCGCGGCCGATGTCGACGAACGCGGCCTCCATGCTGGGCAGGACGTTCTGCACCCTGCCGAGGTAGACGTTGCCGACCATGGACGCCGAACCGGTGCTCGTCACGAAGTGCTCGACCAGAACGTTGTCCTCGAGCACGGCCACCTGCGTCGCGGTGGGGTGGTCGGAGAAGGACTTCTCGCGCACGACCATCACGCGATCGACGGCTTCGCGCCGGGCCAGGAATTCCGACTCGGTCAGGATCGGCGGACGACGGCGGCCCGCCTCGCGTCCGTCGCGACGGCGCTGCCGCTTGGCTTCCAGCCGGGTGGAGCCGGTGATGCCCTGGACCTCGTCGGCCGCGGCGGCGCGGCTGCGGGTCTTGTTGCGCGGCTCGCGCTCGTGCACGACCGTGTTCGGCGGATCGTCGTCGGCCGATTCGCTATCGCCCGCCTCACCGGCCACCTTGCGGCGACGACGGCGACGCCGACGACGGGTGGAGCCTTCCGGCGCACCGTCCTCGTCGTCCCCCTCGCCCTCGGCGGTCTCGGCGGACTCGCTGGTCTCGGCGGACTCGCTGGTCTCGGGAGCCTGCTCGTCCTCGGTCTCGGACTCGCTCTCCTCGCCCTCGCCGTCACCGTCGGACTGCTGCTCACCACGGCCGCGGCCGCGTCCGCGGCGGCCACGGCGCCTGCGGCGAGGCTGTCCTTCGTCATCCTGCTGGTCGGCCGACTCGCGCTCGTCCTCGGTGGGCTCGGTCTCGTCCTCGGCGGGCTCGGGCGCCCGCTCCTCGGTGCGCCGAGTGTCGCGCTCGGCGCGACGCTGCTTGCGCGCCTGCTCGGCCGCCGCGGCGTCCGGCGACAGGAACAGCGGCGCCTGCACCGCGGCGGCGGCCTCGAACACCGCCGGGGCCACCGGCTCGGGCTCCGGTCGCTCCGAGTGCGTGAACAGTTGCGTGTGCTGGGTAGCCGAAGTGCCGGTCGGCACGGGCGTGGCGCCCGGCACCTCCGGCGCGGAGAAGAGGACGCCCGCACCGGTGAAGGGCGTCTCGGCGGGCGCTTCCCGCCCGGCTTCAGCCTGCTGTCCGCCCACGACCGGGGCGGTCGCCGCACCGGTCGTGGCGTCTTCGGGGGGCTCGGCGGTCCGCGCCGGCGCAGAGGCGTCTACCTGGCCCGTGGCGGGCTGCGCGGCCGCGGCGTCCGCCTCGACCGTCACCAGGGCGTCGCGCACCGACTCCGCGACGGCCCGGTCGACGTTCGACTGGGCGCTGCGCGCGTCCGCCCCCATCTCGGTCAGTTTGGCCAGGATGCGCTTGCTCGTTACCCCCAGCAGCTTGGCGAGTGCATGAACTCGGATTCGCTCCGGCAATTGTTCGGCATCCTGTGATGTTGTTTCCAGCGGCTCTTGATCGGCCACGAAGTCTCCTCGGGCCCCCGGGCGCGTCCCTCCCGGCGGGAGTGACGCGGCCGACGCGGGGGCGCTGTCCGTTCGACCCGCACCCGGTGGGCGCGAGTTCAAGTGGTCTCGCCCCGCGTGCCCGGTTATCTCTCGGTTTTTCGTCGTTCGGGCTAACTGGTCACGCGGCGCCTGGCTGTATGGCTGAACTCCACGGTACGAGCGCTCATCCAGCGTGCCTGCGCAGACATCCGACCCTGTAACCAGGCCGTTTGTCCATGGCAGCGATGATCGGCATCGAACCGTGGTGTCATCCGGCTGCGCTCGTCACGTCTCGTTCGCGCACCTGCACGAACAGTCGGCATCGAAAGCAGCCGATGCCAGTATCCCACACCGCGCGCCGGGCGTTCGCCATCGGCGCTCGAACCGGTCCGGCCCGCGGCGCGAACACGCCGGTCGCGGCGGCGCGGGCACGGCGCTCGAGACTCGGTCAGGCGGGCCGATCGGGGAACCAGAGCGCGATCTCGCGCTTGGCCGATTCGGGTGAATCCGAGCCGTGGACCAGGTTCTCCTGGGTCTCCAGAGCGAAGTCTCCGCGAATGCTGCCGGGCACGGCCTTCTCCACCGGGTCGGTGCCGCCTGCGATCTGGCGGAACGCGGCGATGGCGCGAGGGCCTTCCAGGATGGCAGCGACGACCGGGCCCGAGGTGATGAACTCGATCAGGGAACCGAAGAACGGCTTCTCGGCGTGCTCGGCGTAGTGGCCCTCGGCCAGTTCCTCGGATACGTGCTTCAGTTCGAGGGCGGCGATCTTCAGGCCCTTGCGCTCGATACGTGCCAGCACCTCGCCGACAAGGCCACGGGCCACACCGTCCGGCTTGATGAGTACCAACGTCTGCTCAGTCACGGCGCACAGCCTATCCGGCACACTTCCGGGCACCGCACCAGCGGTCGGACTGACCGGCGTCCCGCTGGCGCAGCAGCCGCGCCCGCGTGCCCTGCGGCTACGACCGCTGGATGCGCTGACTGGGCAGCAAGCCCTTCTCCATCCGGCCGCGCACGTCGGCGCGCAGCACCAGCAGGAAGCCCCAGACCACGCCGAACACCACGCCTATGACGCCGATGGACACGTGGATGAACGCGCCGAGCAGGACGAGCACCTGGAGCCCGAGGTTGAACGGCAGCGCCCAGGACCGCCGCTGCACCCCCGCCCCGAGGAACATCACCACCGCGAGAACCACGAGGTAGGTGCCGGACAGCCAGGTCACCCCGCCACCGACGTCGGCGACCACCGGCAGCGCCAGCAGCACCACGATCGCCTCGAGCACCAACGTTCCCGCCATCACCCCGCGGAAACCCTTCCACGGGTCGGTCGCGGGCGCGGGTACCGCTTGCTCGCCTCGGTCGGCCGGTTCGCTCATGCTGTGCCCTCCTCGGCATCCGCCGGGCTCTCGGGGTGTCCGGCGTTCGTGCGGTGGTTCTCGACGAGCGCGGACCCGCCGTGGTCACCTAGGCCGCCGTCGGTGAGCCCGGCACTCACGCCGGGTCCTTCCCGAACAGCGCGCGGGCCGCCCCGGCCGTGACCACCGACCCCGTCACCACCACTCCCGCGCCGGAGACCATCTCGCCCGCCTCGCCCACCTCTTCGGCGATCGCGATGGCGGTCTCCAGCGCGTCGGGCAGGGTGGCGGCGGAGACCACGCGCTCGTCGCCGAACCGCTGCACCGCGAGGTCGGCGAGGGTCTCCACGTCCAGCGCGCGAGGCGAACCATTGCTGGTGACGACGATCTCGTCGAACACCGGCTCCAGGGCGGCGAGGATGCCCTCGGCGTCCTTGTCACCGAGCACCGCGACCACACCGACCAGCTTGCGGAAGTCGAACTCCTCGGTCAGCGTCGCGGCCAGCGCTCGCGCGCCCGCCGGATTGTGCGCGGCGTCGATGAAGATGGTCGGCGCGCTGCGCATCCGCTCCAGCCGCCCGGGGCTGGTGACGCTCGCGAAACCGGCGCGCACGGCGTCGATGTCCAGTTTGCGCTGCGCGCCCGCGCCGAAGAACGCCTCCACCGCCGCGAGCGCGAGCACCGCGTTACGCGCTTGGTGCTCGCCGTGCAGCGGCAGGAAGATCTCGTCGTACACCCCGCCCAGGCCCTGCAATTCGAGTTGCTGCCCGCCCACCGCGATCTGCCGGGCGAGCACGCGGAACTCGGCGCCCTCGCGCGCGACCGCGGCGTCCACCGCCACGGCGCGGCGCAGCAGCACCTCCATCGCCTCGGGGTCCTGCTCGGCGATCACCGCGACGTTGTCGCGCGGTATCAGGCTCTCGGGGGCCCGCTTGATGATCCCGGCCTTCTCCCCCGCGATCGAGGTCAGATCCGGGCCGAGGTAGTCGGTGTGATCCAAGCCGATCGGTGTGATCACCGCGACCTGCCCGTCGACGACGTTCGTGGCGTCCCAGGTGCCGCCCATCCCCGTCTCGACGACCGCGACGTCGACCGGCGCCTCGGCGAAGGCGGCGAAGGCCATGCCGGTGAGCACCTCGAACTTGCTCATGGCGGGCCCGCCCGCGGCCGCGGACTGCTTGTCGATCATCTCGACGAAAGGCAGCAGTTCGCGGTAGAGCTCCACGTACCGGGCCGGGGTGATCGGTGCGTTGTCGATGCTGATCCGCTCGGTGGCCAGCTGCAGATGCGGGCTGGTGATCCGGCCGGTGCGCCGATGCAGCGCGGTGAGCAGCGCGTCGATCATCCTGGTCACCGAAGTCTTGCCGTTGGTGCCCGCGATGTGGATCGCCGGGTAGTTCTGCTGCGGCGAACCGAGCAGGTCCATCAGCGTGGCGATCCTGGTGAGCGACGGCTCGATCTTGGTCTCCGGCCAGCGCCGGTCGAGTTCCGCCTCGACCAGCGCCATCTCGGCCAGTTCGACCGGCGACGGGCCGGAGCCCAGCCGCGCTCCGCCGCCACGGCGCTCGTCGTCGCCGTACTGCGGTTCCGGCTCGTGGTTCACTTGCCGCTCAACTCCGCCAGTCGCGCCCCGATGCGCGCCACCTCGTCGGAGGCGACCTGCTGCCTGCCGCGGATCTTGTCGACCACGTGCTCGGGCGCCTTGGCCAGGAACGCCTCGTTGCCGAGCTTGGCCGCGGTGCCCTGCAGTTCCTTCTGCGCGGCGGCCAGATCCTTCTCCAGCCTGCGGCGTTCGGCGTCCAGGTCGACCGCGCCCGAGGTGTCCAGCTCCACGGTGACCGTTCCGGCGCTCAGGCGGACCTCCACCGACGCGGTCGCGGCGAAGTCGGCGCCGGGCTCGGTCAGCCGCGCCAGGTTCGCCACCGAGGCCGCCTGCTCGCCGAGCCCCGCCTCGTCGACGCCGAGCAGCTTGGCCGCGACCTTCTGCTTGTCGGCCAGGCCCTGGTCGCTGCGGAACCGCCGGATCTCCGTGATCAACCGCTGGGTGTCCGAGACGCGTTGCGCCGCTTCCTGATCCGCCGCCGCGCCGGAGGCCTGCGGCCACGGCGCGATCACCACCGACTCACCGCCGGTCAGCGCCTGCCACAACGACTCGGTGACGAATGGGATGACCGGGTGCAGCAGTCGCAGCACCGCGTCGAGCACCGACCCGAGCACCAGCTGGGTCGCCTCGGCGCGTGCGCCGTCGGCGGCGAACTGCACCTTGGCCAGCTCCAGGTACCAGTCGCACAGCTCGTCCCAGGCGAAGTGGTAGAGCGCCTCGCACGCCTTGCCGAACTCGTAGGCGTCGAACGCGGCGTCCGCTTCGGCGCGCACCGCGTCCAGCCGGTCCAGGATCCAGCGGTCGGCGTCGGTGAGCTGCGCTCGATCGGGCAGATCGCCCACCCGCGCGCCGTTCATCAGCGCGAACTTGGTCGCGTTGAACAGCTTCGTCACGAAGCTGCGCGAGGCGAGCACGTGCGGCTCGCCAACCGACAGGTCACCGCCGGGCTGCGCGCCGCGCGCGAGGGTGAACCGGGTGGCGTCGGCGCCGAAGGTGTTGATCCAGTCCAGCGGGTCGATGCCGTTGCCGCGCGATTTGGACATCTTCTTGCCGAACTGGTCGCGGATCAGGCCGTGCAGGAACACGTCCTTGAACGGCACCTGCCGCTCGCCGCTCTTGCCCGCGGTCAGCGTGGCGTCCTCGGCGACGTAGGTGCCGAACATCATCATCCGCGCCACCCAGAAGAACAGGATGTCGTAGCCGGTGACGAGCACGCTGGTGGGATAGAACTTCTCCAGCTCGGCGGTGGCGTGCGGCCAGCCCATCGTGGAGAACGGCCACAGGCCGGAGGAGAACCAGGTGTCGAGCACGTCGGGGTCCTGCACCCAGCCCTCGGGCGCCTGCTCGTCGGGCCCGACGCACACCACTTCGCCCTCGGGCCCGTACCAGATCGGGATGCGGTGGCCCCACCACAGCTGCCGCGAGATGCACCAGTCGTGCATGTCGTCGACCCAGCCGAACCAGCGCGGCTCCTGGCTCTTGGGATGGATCACGGTGTCGCCGCTGCGCACGGCGTCGCCGGCCGCCTTGGCCAGCGACTCGACCTTCACCCACCACTGCATGGACAGGCGCGGCTCGATCGCCTCGCCGGTGCGCTCGGAGTGCCCGACGCTGTGCAGGTACGGCCGCTTCTCGGCGACCACCCGGCCCTCCCGCGCGAGCCGCTCACGCACCTTCACACGCGCCTCGAACCGGTCCATGCCGTCGAATTCGGTTCCGGTTCCGGTGATCCGGCCCCGCTCGTCCATGATCGTCGGCATCGGCAGCCCGTGCCGCAGACCCATCTCGAAGTCGTTGGGGTCGTGCGCCGGTGTGATCTTCACCGCGCCCGAGCCGAATTCGGGATCGACGTAGTCGTCGGCGATGATCGGGATCTGCCGCCCGGTGATCGGATGTTCCAGGGTGGTACCGATCAAGGCCCGGTACCGCGGGTCCTCCGGATGCACGGCCACCGCCGTGTCGCCGAGCATGGTCTCCACCCGGGTGGTGGCCACGACGACATGCGGCCGGTCGTCGTCCAGCGACCCGTAGCGCAGCGAGACCAGCTCGCCTTCCACGTCCTCGTACTTGACCTCGATGTCGGAGATCGCGGTGCGCAGCTCCGGCGACCAGTTCACCAGCCGCTCCGCGCGGTAGATCAGGCCCGCGTCGTAGAGCCGCTTGAACATGGTCTGCACGGCGCGCGAGAGGCCCTCGTCCATGGTGAAGCGGTCCCGGCTCCAGTCCACGCCGTCGCCGAGCGCGCGCATCTGCCACTGGATGGCGCCGCCGGACTCCCGCTTCCAGTCCCAGACCTTCTGCACGAACAGCTCGCGGCCGAAGTCTTCCTTGGTCTTGCCGTCCACCGCGAGCTGCTTTTCCACCACGGTCTGGGTGGCGATGCCCGCGTGGTCCATGCCGGGCAGCCAGAGCACCTCGTAGCCCTGCATGCGCTTGCGGCGCGACAGCGTGTCCATCAGGGTGTGGTCGAGCGCGTGGCCCATGTGCAGCGTGCCGGTGACGTTCGGCGGCGGCAGCACGATCGAGTAGGCAGGCTTGCCGCTGCCCGGGTCGGCGGTGAAATAGCCCGCGGCTACCCAGCGCTCGTACATCTCGGCCTCCACCTCGCTGGGAGTCCAGCTCTTGGGGAGGGCATCGGCACGATTACGCGTGTTGTCAGGGGCTGCGCTGGTCACCCCGCGATTCTAGAGCGCGTCGATCCACCGACTTCGGGTCGGTCGGCCGGGTCACCGCTCCCGCGGAGCCGCCGGTCGGCGCCGCGCCGGAAATCGTGAGGGATATCCGCCTGCCGAGTGGCGCTCGATACGAACCGTATGGAGCTGTATTACGCGACGGAGACAAAGAAAGGCGGAGTCTTCGGTGGATGAGGGACACCGAACACTCCGCCTATGTCAGTAGCTTACCGGCGATCCGAGGCCGGGCCTGGAATCCATAAGTAATTCTCAGCTTCCGCGTTTCGTACCTCGATATTCCCCCTCAACGGGCGAGCACGGTGACATCGGCCGACACCAAGTCGCCGTTGATCGCGATCGCGGCGGTGGATCCCGCCCCGGCGGCGGAGATCACCTGAGCTGCCGGATTGCCGACGTTGCCCGCGGCCCAGACTCCCGGCACGCTGGTGCGCCCGGTCGCGTCCGTCACCACCCAGCCGTCGGCGTCGAACGCGCAGCCGAACCCGACCAGCACGTCGTCGTTGGCACGGAAGGTCGGCGTGACGAACATCGCCGTCCTCGGCACCGCTCGTCCGTCGGCCAGTTCCACGCCGCGCAGCCGGTCGTCCACCACGAACCGGGCCACCTCGCCCTCGATCAGCCGGACCCCGCGCGCGTCCAGGCGAGCGCGATCACTCTCGGACAGGGGCATCGTGTTCGGGAAGAAGACGACGTCGTCCGACCACTGCGGCAGCAGCAGCGCCAAATGCACCGCGCGGGCCAGGGCGCCGGGTTGCACACCGCCCAGCACCCCGATCGGCTGGTCGCGAACCTCGTAACCGTGGCAGTAGGGGCAATGCAGCACGTCACGGCCCCAGCGCTCACGCACTCCGGCCAGCTCCGGGAGTTCGTCGCGCAACCCGGTGGCCACGAGCACGCGGCGAGCCCGCAACGCCCCGCCGCCGCGCAGCCGCAGCGTGTAGTCCGACTCCCCCGTCCGTTCCGCGCCGACGACGGCGTCATCGATCAGTTCCGCGCCGTAGCTCGTGACCTCGGCGGCACCGGTCGCCAGCAGCTCGGCCGGCGCCATCCCGTCCCGGGACAGGAACCCGTGCATGTGCTCGGCCGGGGCGTTGCGCGGCGCACCGCCCCTGACCACCGCGACTCGCCGCCGCGCGCGGGCCAGGACCAGCGCCCCGGACAGTCCCGCCGCGCCGCCACCCACGATCACTACGTCGTATGTCTCGCTCATTCGCGATCACCTCCACGGACACCGTGCCGTCCTCCTCCCAATTCAGCAACTAAAATTGCCAAATCAGGGAAATCGGAGTGCACTGGGGACATGTCCACCCCACCGGCCGTCACCCAGGCCCTCGCCGACATCGGCCCCCGGCTGAAAGCACTGCGCACCCGCCGCAGCGTCACGCTCACCGCGCTGGCGGAGAGCACCGGGATCTCCAAGAGCACGCTCTCGCGGCTGGAGTCCGGCCAGCGAAAAGCCAGTCTGGAACTGCTGCTGCCGATCGCGATGGCCCATCAGGTTCCGTTGGACGAACTGGTGGCCGCGCCCAAGATCGCCGATCCCCGGGTTCACTCCACGGCGCGGAAGCTGAACGGAATCAGCATCCTTCCGCTCACCCGGCAACCGGGACCGCTGCAGGCGTTCAAGATCGTCATTCCGCCCGAGCGCTGCGAACCGGACCCGAAGGTGCACGAGGGCTTCGAGTGGCTCTACGTGCTTTCCGGACGACTGCGGCTGGTGCTCGGCGAGCACGATCTGGTGCTCGGTCCCGGCGAGGCCGCGGAATTCGACACGCGCCAACCGCATTGGTTCGGCAGCGCCGGCCGGGGCCCGGTGGAAATCCTGAGCCTTTTCGGATCGCAGGGTGAACGAATGCATCTGCGCGCACGGTCGGCGGGTCGCAAACCGGGGTAAGCACTGTCTGAAATGTCCGATATTGCCGAACCGGTGAAAACGAAGGACCCTGGAGAGGGTGAATACCCCAGGCGTCCCACCTCCGGTGAATCCCCAAGAAAAACCAGGGTTTTCCCGGTTGCCGAACACGTGTCGGCTGCGGACGCTGGGAGAGGTGAACCCCCCGCTGGAATCCGTGCACGCGCACGCCCCCGAACCCCGGCTGCCGATCCTGGTCCCGGACGCGCTGCACGATCTGCGCGGCCGCGCGATCGCGGAGATCCGGTATCCCGCGGCGGCGGCGCTGATCGTCGCGGGCGTCCCCGGCGCGGGCAAGAGCACCGCGCTGCGCAAGTTCTTCGGCGCCGATGCCACGGCCACCGCGCCGTCGCGCAGCGCCGCCGGGGTGCTGGTGCTCGACTCGATGCAGGCACGCAATCGCTGGCGGCCCAAGCTGTGGTGGCTGCCCTACCTGTTGTGGCGCCCGCTGGTGCACGCCGCGCACTTCCTGGCCATTCGCACCGCGCTGCGGGAGGTCGACGGCCCTGTCGTCATCCACGACTGCGCCACGTTCCGCTGGGCGCGCACCCTGATCGAGCGTTGGGCGGCCGATCGCGAACTGCACCTGCTCATGGTCGACGTGCCCGCGGCGGTGGCGCGCGCGGGCCAGCACAGCCGCGGCAGGCGGATCAACCATGTGGCGTTCCGGCTGCACGTGCGGCGCTGGCGGCGACTGATGCGCGCGGTGTCGACGGAGCATCGCTCGGCTGCCCGCGCGTCACGGTCGGTGGTCATCGTCGACCGCGCGACCGTGAACCACTTGCGCTGCGTGAGTTTCGCCTGACCGGCGCGGGTCAGGGCACCAGAACGGTCAACGCCGCGGGGACCGCGCGGATGGTGATCGGCAGGGTGCCCGCCGGTTCGCCGTCGGCGGTGGCGGGCGCGCCCGCCGCGGTGAGCGTCACCGCGGCGGCGCGGAACTGCTTGACCTGCGGGTGATCCTGGCGTTTGCCCGCCGAGAGCGCGGGCAGCAGGCGCAGCATCTCCCCGCGCGACAACGCGCCGACCACGGTCAGGTCCAGCAGACCGTCGTCCATGAGCGCGTCCGGGCAGATCAGCATGCCGCCGCCGTAGGTGCGGGTGTTGCCGACCGCGACCATGACCGCCTCGGTCTCCAGCACCGAGCCCGCGCCGGGGTTGGTCAGCCCGTCGGTCACCGCGTCCACCAGTTCGACCCGGTAGGGCACCGTGAAGCGCCCGGAGATCTCGGCCAGCGCGGCGGCGGTGTAGCGCAGTCTGCCTTTCGGCCAACGCATCTCGTTGGCGCGCAAAGTGACCCGCGCGTCGAATCCGGTGCCGGCCACCGTGGCGAACCACATCGGCGGCACGGACGATTCGATCCGGCCGAGATCGATCGTCCTGGTCCGCCCGCGCAGCACCAGCGCGGCGGCGGCGACCGGATCGTCGGTCGGCACACCGAGTTCCCTGGCCAGATCGTTGCCGGTGCCCGCGGGGATCATGCCGAGCGGAACCCCGGTCTCCGCGACGGCCGGAAGGGTCACGTTGAGCAGCCCGTCGCCGCCGATGCAGACCACGGCATCGGGCGCCGCGACCGCGACCGAATCCCGCACCCGCCGGACCGTTTCGGCGGCCGAGGGGGCACACACCTCGGTGACCTCGGCGCCGCCGGCACGCAGGCGGGCGATCGCGGCGGTCGCCGCATCGCTTCCCTTGCTCTGCCGGGACCGCGGATTGGTCACCACCGTGACCGTGCGTACGGGTGAATAGTCGTTCACGGCACCAGCTTTCCGGGATTCAGGATGCCGGCCGGGTCGAGTTCGGCCTTCACCGCGCGCAGGACGCGCACGCCCAGATCACCCACTTCGTCCGGGACCCAGGGACGGTGATCGGTGCCCACCGCGTGGTGGTGGGTGATGGTGGCGCCCGCCGCGACGATAGCGTCACCCGCGGCGCGCTTGGCGGGCTGCCACTGGGCCAGCGGGTCGTCCAGCTGCTTGGCCACCACGGTGAAGTACAGCGACGCGCCGGTCGGGTAGGTGTGCGAGATGTGGCACATGACCAGGGGCGGCGTCCCCTGCGCCGCCAGCGACTCGGTCAGCGCCGCGGTCACCTTCGCCTTCAGCGCGCTCAGATTCGACCAGGTGGTGGCGGTCTCGAGGGTTTCACAGAGCACGCCGACGTCCAGGAGCGCGTCGCGCAGGTACGGGGCGGCGAAACGACCGTGCTCCCACTCCCGGGCCGGCGTCTCCCCCAGGGCCGAGCCGCCCGCCGCGGCCAGCACGGCACCCGCTTCGGCGCTGCGCGCGGCGACGTGCGCCGCGCTGCCCTCGTAGGTGGTGACGGCCAGGCATCCCGCCACCGGGTTGCCGCCGATATCGCCGGAGCGGGCGAGGTTGATCCCGGTCTCCGCCTCGTCGGAGAGCCGCAGCACCGTCGGCGCCGCGCCCGCCTGTACCACCGCGCGCAACGCGGCGGCGCCGGTGGCGAAATCCGGGAACGACCATGCCTGATAGGCAACGGTTTCCGGGACCGGGTGCACCCGCAGGGTGACCTCGGTGATCACACCGAGCGTTCCCTCCGATCCGACGAACAGCTCGCGCAGGTCCGGCCCGGCGGCCGAAGCGGGGGCGCGCCCGAGCACGAGCGTGCCACCGGGCGTGGCGATCTTCAGCCGCTGCACCATGTCGTCGAAGCGGCCGTAGCCCGCCGAGGCCTGGCCGGACGACCGCGTCGCCGCGAAGCCGCCGATGGTGGCGAACTCGAAACTCTGCGGGAAGTGGCCGAGGGACAGGCCGTGCGCACCGAGCAGTTCCTCCGCACGCGGACCGGTGAGACCGGCGCCGAGCGTGACGGTACCGCTGATCGGGTCGATCTCGGTGAGCCCGTCGAGCCTGCGCAGATCCAGGGCGATCACGGTGTCGAAGCGCCCGCGCACGGGATCGACGCCGCCGACGACGCTGGTGCCGCCGCCGAACGGAACGACCGCGACGGCGTGCCGCGCGCAGTAGGCGAGCACGGCGAGAACCTCGTCGTGGTCGGCGGGGAAGACGACGGCATCCGGCGCGTCCTGTGGCCCCTCGGCCCGGCGGCGCAGCAGATCGGGTGTGCTCTTCCCCCCGGCGTGCCGCAGCCGATCGCGGTGGTCGGCCGACACGTTCTCCGCGCCGACCACCTCGATCAACCCAGCTCGTCGCGTCGGCGTCAACGCCGATTCGCGCAGTGGCACGTCGCCCTCATCGCGGCGCGCCACCGGATTGCCGGACACTCCGAACACCTGCGTCAGCAGACCACGGATCCGCTCCGAAAGTGGCTGGTGCCCAGCCGGGATACCCCAGGCATCCCAGACCATACTCGCGGCTGGTCCGGCCGGACCGGTCTTCGCCGACACAGCCGGATCGCCGTCGGTCTGCTGCTGCGTGTCCACCATGCGTTACAGTTTGACATAGACTGTCAAGCAGTAACGCACGCTCGGACCTCGCCGGCGCCTCGTCGTCGGCCGATCTACCCCGGTGGTGACTTTTGACCGCTCCCGACGACCCCGCCGAGAGCCTCTCGGCGACCGACCTGGCGATTCTCGACGCCGCCCGCGCCTGCGTGGAGGAGTTCGGCGTGCGCCGCACCACGCTCACCGAGGTGGCGCGCCGGGCGGGCGTCAGCAGGCCGACCGTGTACCGCCGCTGGCCGGATACCGGCGCGCTGGTAGCCGAGCTGCTGGTCCGCGAGCTGCGCGACATCGTGTCGGCCACCATGCCGTCCGCAGGTAGCGCACGCGTCAGGCTGGTCGAGGGCGTGGTCGCCGGAGCGGCGATGGTCCGGGCGAATCCGTTGTTCGGCAAGATCTTCCGCACCGACACCGATCTGATGCTCACCTACGTCTTCGGCAGGCTGGGGCGCAACCAGCGCGCGCTGATCGAGCTGTTCGCGGCCGGCATCCGCGACGGGCAGCGCGACGGTTCCATCCGCGCGGGCGATCCGGAGCGAATGGCCACGATGCTGCTGCTGATCGCCCAGTCCGCGGTGCAGTCGGCGGGCACCGTCGCGCCGCTGCTGGCGGGTGAGCACCTCGACACCGAACTCCGTCGCGCGATCGACGGATATCTCGACGATCGCGCCCGCGAAGCGGTCGAAGACTCCGCCCGAGAGCGGCCGTGATGAGTACGCGTCCGCCCGGTTCCGCCGCATTCGAAAGGCATCGTGATGACTGTTGATTCGGGGCGTACCGGAGACTCCGCGTTGAACGCCGCGCGCCGCGCCGCGGATCTGTCCCGGCTCGGCGACGGCGCCGAGATCGACGTCCTGGTGATCGGCGGAGGCGTCACCGGCGCGGGTGCCGCCTTGGACGCCGCCGCCCGCGGACTGCGCACCGTGCTGGTCGAGCGCCACGACCTGGCCTTCGGCACCAGCCGCTGGAGTTCCAAGCTGGTGCACGGCGGCCTGCGCTATCTGGCGAGCGGCCGGGTCGGCATCGCCCACGAGAGCGCGGTGGAACGCGGCATCCTCATGCGCACCACAGCGCCGCATCTGGTGCGTCCACTGCCCCAACTGGTGCCGCTGCTGCCGAATGTCGGCGCGGCGCAAGCGGCGCTGGTGCGCGCCGGTTTCCTGGCCGGTGATCTGCTGCGGCGCGGCGCGGGCACCCCCGCGGCGATCCTGCCCCGGTCCCGCCGCGTCGCCG
>NZ_BDBB01000073.1 GCF_001612765.1 Nocardia arthritidis NBRC 100137 | reverse complement strand
AAGGCGCCCACGGCGGCAGTGGCCCACACGACCGGAGCTGCCGCGGTGCCGGTCAGATACGAGCCCAGAACCCAGGTGAACAGCCCCACGGTGACCAGCACCGACCAGTGCGCGCCGAGGGGGATCCCGGCGATCCGGCCGAGCGGGAATGTGCGCCGCATCATCGGTAACCGTCCGGGGTAGCAGAAGCTTTCGGGCTCGGAATCGGCGCTTCGGGCACCGGCACACGAGCGGGAACCGTCGGCGATTGCGCGCAGCCACTGGGTGTCGAAGTTGGACAAGTCGGGCGCCGGCCGATATCGGCGAGTTGAACGATCACGTCGCGGCCCGCCAGTTCGGTGCTGATCGATTCGGCGATGCGGGTGGATCCTTGTTCGGTCGCGTAGACGACGGCAATGTCGTGTTCGTCCGGGTCCATGCGAGAAATCCTGCTCGTCTGCGCCGGACTCGGTGAGAGGACTCCTGCCCGGGCTGACGGGACCATGGTCACCGTCGGCGGCGGCATTCTTGTCCGGAAACGACGGAGGTCACCAGCGAGCGAGGTCTTTACGCCCTGCCGGAATGACGCTCATGGGTCGTTGACTGGATCACGGAGGCCGAAATGAAGACTCTGAGCCACGATGCATCGAACTACGCGCGAACCCGGTGGGACCCGATCGAGAAGTCCCCGGAGGAACGCGTCGACGCGAATTTGACCGACTATCGGATGTCACGCGAAGTTTTCGATTGGGCGGCGGCACGATCCTCTCTGGCCGGGCTACCCGGCGGGGGAGTCAACATCGCCTATGAAGCCGTCGATCGGCATCTGGGCACGCCCCTCGCCGAAGTCACCGCACTGCGGGCTCTGCGCTCGACCGGCGAATGCTCCACCTTGACCTACGCCGAGTTGGCCGCGCTCAGCAATCGGTTCGCGGGCGTGCTGCACGGATTGGGTGTATGCCCCGGTGAGCGCGTGTGCATCCTGCTGGGTCGCACGCCGGAGCTTTATGTTGCCGCGCTGGGCGCGTGGAAAGCCGGTTGTGTTGTCTCGCCTTTGTTCTCAGCGTTCGGGCCGGAGCCGGTGCGGCAGCGCTTGGCGATCTCGCAGGCCACGACGCTGGTCACCACGAGGGAACTCTACCGGCGTCGGGTGGCGCCGATTCGCGGCGAGCTGCCGGATCTGCGGCATGTCCTCGTGACCGATGCCGATCCCGAGGGCGAGCTCGAAGATGGAGCGATCGACCTGGCGCTGGCGATGGTGGCCGCCGATGCCGAATTCCCGATCGTGCGGACCCGAGCCGACGATCCCGCACTCCTGCACTTCACGAGCGGAACGACGGGAAAACCGAAGGGTGCGGTTCATGTGCACGAGGCGGTTCTGGCCCACCGGATCACCGCGCGCTACGCGCTGGATCTGCGCCCTGGTGACGTGTTCTGGTGCACGGCGGATCCGGGGTGGGTGACCGGCATGTCCTACGGGGTGATCGCGCCGCTGAGCCTGGGCGTCACCGTGATCACCGACGAGGCCGACTTCGACGCGCTGCGCTGGTACGAGGTCCTGACCGCGGAGAAGGTTTCCGTGTGGTACACCGCACCGACCGCGCTGCGCATGTTGATGCGCCGCGGCGACGAGCTGCCACCCGGCACGGACCTGTCGCGCCTGCGTTTCGTCGCCAGCGTCGGTGAGCCACTCAATCCCGAAGTGGTCGTCTGGGGCCAGCGGGTCTTCGGCAGACCGGTTCACGACAACTGGTGGCAGACCGAGACCGGAGCGATCATGATCGCCAACCTGGCCGCCGAACAGGTGCGACCCGGCTCGATGGGACGGCCGCTGCCCGGCGTCGAAGCCACGATCCTGCGGCGCGGACCCGACGGCCGAGCGGAAGTGATCGACAGCGCTGTCCGCGACGCCGAAACCGGCGAGATCGGGGAACTCGCGTTGCGCGCGGGCTGGCCGTCGATGTTCCGCGGTTACTGGGGACAGCCGGACAGGTACGCGCGGGCCTTCGCAGCGGGCTGGTATCTGTCCGGTGACCTGGCCCGACGCGACGCCGACGGCTACTACTGGTTCGTCGGACGCGCCGACGATGTGATCAAGTCGGCTGGGCACCTGGTCGGACCGTTCGAGGTGGAAAGCGCGCTGATGGCGCACCCGGCGGTGGCTGAGGCAGGAGTGATCGGTACGCCGGACCCGGTCGCGGGTGAGCTGGTGAAAGCTTTCGTCCTGCTGCGGCCGCAATATACCGCCTCGGAATCGCTGCGGGCCGAGCTGCTCGCGTTCGGCCGCAAGGCGCTCGGCGCGGTGGCGCCCAAGGAGATCGCCTTCGCCGAGAGCCTGCCGCACACCCGCAGCGGAAAAGTGATGCGGCGGCTGTTGAAGGCGCGCGAGCAAGGGTTGCCCGAAGGTGACGTATCCACCTTGGAGGTCGGGCAGTGACTGCCGTCGAACTACCGGATCGGGTAGGCGATCGGTTGCCGCTCGCTGCCGTTGAACGGATCGAATTGCTGCGGCAGATGGTCCGTATCCGGCGATTCGAGGAGCGCTGCGTGCAGCTCTACAGCGCCGAGAAGATCCGCGGATTCCTGCACTTGTACGTCGGCGAGGAAGCCGTCGCGGCAGGGCTCCTGCGACAGATCGGCCCCGAGGACGCGGTGGTGTCCACCTATCGGGAACACGGGCACGCACTCGCTCGCGGTATTCCGATGGCGGCACTGATGTCGGAGATGTTCGGACGCGCGTCCGGGTGCAGTGGCGGTCGCGGCGGATCCATGCATCTGTTCGACGCCGGTCGACGATTCTTCGGTGGCAATGCGATCGTCGGCGGCGGATTGCCGCTGGCGGTCGGGCTCGCGTTGGCCGACGCCATGCGCAATCGTCCCGCGGTGACGGTATGCCTGTTCGGTGACGGCGCCGCGGCCGAGGGCGAGTTCCACGAATGCTTGAACCTGGCCGCGCTGTGGCGACTTCCGATTCTGTTCGCGTGCGAGAACAACCGTTACGCGATGGGCACGGCGCTGCACCGCGAGCACGCGGTAACCGATCTGGCGCTGCGCGCCTCCAGCTACGGTTTGGCGGCCTGGCCGGTCGACGGCATGGACCCCGAGGCGGTGGCGGCGGCCACCCAGCGGGCGGTGGAATCCATCCGCGGCGGGAGCGGGCCGTGTTTTCTGGAACTGCGGACCTACCGCTTCCGTGCGCACTCGCTCTACGACGCCGACCGCTACCGGGACAAAGCCGAGATCGAGCAGTGGAAGAAGCGCGACCCGATACCCCGGCTGTCCACTGAACTGCGGGCATCGGGATCACTCGACGACCGATCTCTGTCCGCACTCGAGACCGCGGTCGACGCCGAACTCGACGACGCGATCGCCCAGGCCGAGGCCGGGCCGGTGGAGGCGGTCGCCGATTTGAGCCGTCACGTGTACGCGGAGCGACCATGATCACCTACCGCGAGGCGATGCGGGAAGCACTGCGGCAAGCGCTCAATCGCGACGACCGCGTCTTCTTGATGGGCGAAGATGTCGGCGCCTACGGAGGCTGTTTCGGGGTGAGCCGCGGCCTGCTGGAGGAATACGGGCCGAGCCGGATCCGGGACACGCCGTTGAGCGAGTCCGCGTTCGTCGGCGCGGGCATCGGTGCGGCGCTGGGTGGTATGCGGCCGATCGTCGAGATCATGACCGGCAACTTCAGCTTGCTCGCGCTGGATCAGATCCTCAACAACGCCGCGACGTTGCGGCACATGTCGGGCGGTCAGCTCGGTGTCCCGCTGGTGATCCGGATGGCCACCGGTGCGGGCCGTCAGCTGGCCGCCCAGCATTCGCACAGCCTGGAAGCCTTCTACGCACACATCCCTGGGCTTCGTGTGGTTTCGCCCGCCACGGTGGCGGATGCCCGCGGAATGCTGTGGACAGCGTTGCAGGACCCCGATCCGGTCGTGATCTTCGAACCGATCGCGCTGTACGGCAGCGAGGGGGAGATGGCCGCGGACGACGAACCGGTGGATATCGATCGCGCGATGGTTCGGCGGGCGGGCACCGACATCACCATCGTCGCCTTCGGCGCGACGCTGCCGACCGCGGAATCGGCGGCCGAGTTGCTCGCCGCCGAAGGCGTCTCGGCGGAAGTGATCGATCTGCGCACTTTGCGGCCGCTGGACGAGACGACGGTGCTCGAGTCGGTGACACGTACGCACCGTCTAGTGATTGTCGACGAGTGCTGGCGCAGTGTCGGCATCGCGGCGGAGATAGCCGCTCGTGCTGCGGAAAACGCCTACTACGACCTCGATGCACCGATCGGGCGGGTATGCACCGCCGAGGTCCCGATTCCATACGCGAAGCAGTTGGAGGAGGCTGCGCTGCCGCAAGCCGAAGCCGTAGTCGACGCGGTACGTAAGGCGGTGAGTTGAGGTGGGCGAATTCCGCATGCCCTCACTGGGGGCCGACATGGTGGAGGGCACCTTGTTGCACTGGCTCGTGCATCCCGGTGATGTCGTGCACAAGGGAGACGTGGTCGCGGAAGTGGACACCACCAAGGCGGCGATCGAAGTCGAATGCTTCGACGACGGCGTCATGGGGACGATCCTGGTACCCGAAGGAAAGACAGTGCCGGTGGGCACGCCGCTGGCCACGATAGAACCGGCGTCGGACCGTCCCGTCGTTGTGGGAGACGCCAGCACCGCGATACCGGACGGGCAGCCGCCCTCTGCCGTGAAGCCAGCGGAATCTGTTCGCGGCGAGCCGATTTCGGGCCCCGACGGTACGGCGGAGATGGCTCACCACGCTACGCCGCTGATCCGTCGGCTGGCGCAGGAGGCAGGCATCGACCTGACGACTCTGCATGGGTCGGGGCCGGGTGGGCGGATCGTACGTTCGGATGTCGAGTACGCCATCGATGCCGCTCAGCGCGGGACGCCGCGCTCAGAACCGATTGCTGCGCAGGACCGCGTGCGGTCCGATGAGCCGACCAAGCCGCGGGAAAGGCTCGGCACGCCCGAGAGGGTGCATCATCCATCGTCACCGACCGCTGTGGCGCGGGCTTCCGGCTATGCGCGTCTGCTGGCGCGCACATCCGGAGTCGATCTGGCGAATGTTTCGGGCACCGGCCCGGACGGTGCGGTGCGTGCCCGCGATGTACCGACAGCGGCTCCGGTCTCCGAACCTGCTTCCGCGGTGGCGGAGTCCACGCGCGCGCAACTTGCCGACGCGGCACGTGAGATCGGCGCGGAAGCCCCGCAACATGATCCCGTCGCCGTGCGCAAGGTGATCGCCGCGGCCATGACGCGGTCGAAGCGCACGGTGCCGCACTACTACTTGTCCAGCACCATCGACATGGACGCCGCGCTGCGCTGGCTGGAAGAAACGAACCGCCGAGCGCCGGTCAGCGCACGCATGGTGTCCTCTGCCCTGGTGCTGTGTGCCATGGCACGGGCCGCGCGGACAGTGCCCGCCCTGAACGGACACTGGCTCGACGACGAATTCCATCCGGCCTCGGCCGTACACCTCGGTGTCGTGGTGTCGCTGCGCGGCGGCGGCATCATGGTGCCCACCATCCCCGACGCCGACACCCTCGCTCCGCCGGCCATGATGGACGCACTGCGTGGCGTCGTCGCGCGAGCCCGCACCGCCCGGCTGCGATCGTCGGATGCTGTGCCCGCGACCATCAGTGTGACGAATCTAGGTGAGCTAGGAGTGGATTCGGTGTTCGGCGTAATCGCCGTGCCGCAGGTCGCCATAGTCGGCTTCGGCGCCGTCACCACACGTCCGTGCGCGGTGGACGGTCTACTGGGCGTGCGCCCCCAGTTGACCGCCACGCTCTCGGCGGATCATCGCGCCAGCGACGGTGCCGTCGGAGCCCGCTTCCTCAACACCGTCGCCGAGCATCTCCAGCAGCCAGAGGAGTTGTGAAACATGATGCCCCGAATTATGTCCCGCGAGCAGGCAGAAGAAGCCGTGCGCGAAGCGTTGCGCGGATTCGCCCCCCAGGCCGACATTTCCGCACTCGGTCAGGACGAACCCCTGCGCAACACACTGGAACTCGACTCGATCGACTTCCTGACCTTCGTGGAGCGGCTCTCCGCCGCAGGCAGCCGGATCGAGGAGAGCGACTACCCACGGCTTTCGACGATCCACTCCTGCGTCGACTTCCTCACCGGACCCCGTTGAACGTTTGCGCCACCAGTGCCGAGACGTCGAGGCTCTCGGTTATCGGTCGGGCCAGCCCCATCCTGGCCACCGACATCGCCGACACCGGCGAACAGTACCGATACGCCCGCTGCGAACCCGCGGTCGCCACGCGAACGAGAGCGAGCCGGGCACGGAACCGAGTTCAGAAGTTCAGTGTATGACCGCGAGCTGGGCCCCTCGGTGAGCTGGCTCGTTCGCCGGCTGCGGCGGGACAGCGCATCCGGGACCAACGGCTCTCGACTTGGCGACGATCGGACCTGCCGCGATGCCCTGTCGCAGCCCATGCTGGAAAAATCTGTAAGGAGGTTCAGCGATGCTGTTCGATGATCGCCGTGACGCCGGACGTCGGTTGGCGGAGCGGCTGGACTATCTCCGAGACGAGGATGTCGTCGTGGTCGGCCTGCCGCGCGGCGGTGTTCCCGTCGCCTACGAGGTCGCACGGGCGCTGGAGGCGCCGCTGGACGTGATCGTGGTACGCAAACTCGGTGTCCCGTATCAGCCGGAGCTCGCTTTCGGGGCGATCGGCGAGGACGACGTGCAGGTGATCAACGAGGTCGTCGTCGCGTACACGCAACTTTCCAGCGAGGATATGGCAGGTGTGGAACGCCGCGAACGCGACGAACTCACGCGCAGGGCCGAGCGGCTGCGGCGCACGCACCCGCGTGTGCCACTGGCGGGCCGCACCGTTGTCGTTGTCGACGACGGCATCGCCACCGGCGCGACCGCCCGGGCCGCATGCCAGGTGGCGTGGACGCACGGCGCGCAGCGCGTCGTGCTGGCCGTTCCGGTGGCGCCCCGTGACACGCTGGCGATGCTGAAGAACGAGGCCGACGAAGTCGTCTGTCTGGAGGTGCCTACCTGGTTCGGCGCTGTCGGTTCCTGGTACCACCGTTTCGGCCAGGTCTCCGACGCCGAGGTCACCGAGCTGCTGCGCCGGGCCGCCGGAGAGGCGCGCGAGCCACGGTCGGATTCCGCGCTCGGTCCGCCGTTGCGCGACGACGAAGTGCGGGTCCAGGCCGGAGAGGCCGAACTGGCCGGGCATCTCACCATTCCGGCGAACCCGATCGGGATGGTGGTGTTCGCCCACGGAAGCGGCAGCAGCCGCCACAGCCCGCGCAATCGTTATGTGGCCGGGGTGCTGAACCGAGCCGGGCTGGCCACCCTGCTGTTCGACTTGCTCACTCCGGAAGAGGAGATCCATCGGGCACGGGTGTTCGATATCGAGCTGCTGTCGCGGCGACTGGTCGACGTCACCGGCTGGCTGACCCGTCAAGACGGCGTCACCGGGCTGCGAATCGGGTACTTCGGGGCCAGCACAGGTGCCGCCGCCGCGCTTCGGGCAGCCGCCGACCCCAGCGTGGATATCGCCGCCGTGGTGTCGCGTGGCGGGCGGCCGGATCTGGCAGGTGCGGCTCTCGCGGCGGTGCGCGCCCCGACTCTGCTGATCGTGGGCGGACACGACGATGTTGTGCTGGAGCTGAACCGTTCCGCGGCACAGGCGATGTCGGGTGAGACCGCACTGACGGTGGTTCCCGGTGCCACACACTTGTTCGCCGAACCGGGCACGTTGGAGAAGGTCGCCGAACTCGCCCGCGACTGGTTGGTCAACCAGCTGGCGCCCGCGGTCGACCACCGGACCGGCTCGACGACAGAGACACGGTCATGACATCGATTCGGGTTCTGTCCGGCGGCTCCAATCCGCTACTCGCCTCAGCCGTCGCCGGCCTGCTCGAAGCCAGGCCCGCCGACTGCGTGATCGACCGCTTTCCCGACGGTGAAGTGCGGCCGATCGTCGATCATGTCTGCGGAAACGACGTGTACGTGGTGCAGCCGACCGCACCGCCGGTCGCCGATCACCTCGTCGAGCTTCTGCTGTTGCTCGACGCATGCCGGCGAGCCCGGGCCGCTCGGGTGACCGCGGTAGTCCCGTACTTCGGGTACGCGCGCCAGGATCGTCGCACGCGCTCCGGGCAGGCTTTGGGTGTACGGGTCGCCGCTGACGTGATCGCGAACGCGGGCGCCGAGCGCCTTGTGGTCGTCGATCCACACACGCCCACCCTGGAAGCGGTCTGTTCGATACCCGTTGAGACGCTGACTGCGGTTCCGCTGTTGTCGAGCAAAGTCTCCCCAGCATGGTCGGAGCTCACTGTTGTCGTCGCCCCCGACCTCGGTGCGGCGAAACTAGCGGAGCAGTACGCGGCTGCCATACCGGATTCGGTTGCGCTGGTGCGCAAGTTCCGCGAGAGTGGCACGGCTGTCACCGCCGTGGAGATCCTCGGCGATATCGATGGTCGTCAGGCGGTAATCGTCGACGACATGATCTCCACGGGCGCCACCATCGAGGCCGCGGTGCGACTGCTGCACCACCATGCCAGCGACATCGTCGTGGCCGCCACGCATGGGCCGCTGACGCTCGAGGCGACGACGCGCCTGCGTGACCTCGGCCTGCGTCGCGTTGTGGTGACCGACACCGTCGCACATCAGGACGTGGCCGCGCCGATCGAGGTCTGTTCGATCGCCCCGCTGCTTGCGGATGCCATCGCGCGACTTCACAGTGATCAGCCGCTGCACGAGCCGCTCACCCACGTCTGACGGCGGCAGCAGGATGCTCGCCCATGAGGAGCGCCCGTCCACGTTCACGACTTCTCTCGTCGGAGTGCCTCACCGATCGGGCTGGGACGCCGTAGAATGAGGTGGTGACGTTCCTTCGGGAATCCGAGGAGCATCCCGATCTCGGCAAGATCGAGAAACGGGCAGCGTCGGTTGCCCAGATACTGGTCGACCGCGTCGCGGAGACTCCGGACGCGGAGGCATTCCGATTCGTCGACGATGGTGGCTGGACCAGCGTTTCCTGGAAGCAGTTCGGTGAGCGCGTCGACATTGTCGCCGCCGGGCTGATCGCGCTGGGAATCCAGGCCGAGGACCGGGTCGCGCTCGTGTCGTCCACGCGGTACGAATGGGTGCTCGCCGACTTCGCCGTGATGTGCGCCGGTGCGGCCACCACCACCGTGTATCCCACCACCAACGCCCCGGGCGTCGCGTTCATCGTCGCCAACTCGGGCAGCCGTGTCGTCGTTGCCGAGGATCGGTCGCAGGTCGACAAACTTCTCGAGCACCGCGCCGAGTTGCCCGACGTGCAAAAGGTGGTGATCTTCGACGGCGAGGGCGACGGAGACTGGGTGATAACCCTCGATGATCTCGAAGAGCGCGGACGCGGACTGCTCGCCGGATCCCCCGACGCGGTAGCCGATCGTATCCGCGGAATCCGGCCCGAGCACTTGGGCAGCATCATGTACACCTCCGGGACGACCGGCACCCCGAAGGGGGTTCGGCTGCCGCATTCCGCATGGACCTACAGCGCAGCCGCGATCGACGCCGTAAACGTTCTCAGACCCGATGACCTGAACTTTCTGTGGCTGCCGCTGGCCCACGCGTTCGGCAAGGTGATGTTGGCACTGTCGCCACTGGTCGGCTTTCCCACGGCAATCGACGGCCGGGTGGACAAGATCGTGGACAACCTCGCGATATTGCACCCCACCATAGTGGCGGCCGCCCCGCGCATCTTCGAGAAGGCGCATGCCCGGATCGAGGGCATGATGGCCGAAGAAGGCGGGATCAAGAAGAAGCTCTTCGACTGGGCTGTCGGGATCGGCCTGAAAGTCTCGCGGGCAAGACAGGCCGGCAAGGATCCGTCGTTGCTGGTTTCGTTGCAGTACAGAGTCGCCGACAAGCTGGTGCTCTCCAAAATCCGTGAACGCTTCGGTGGCCGGCTGCGGTACTTCGTTTCGGCAGCGGCCCCCTTGGACCGCGACGTCGCGCAGTGGTTCGACGCGATCGGTATCGTCGTGCTCGAGGGGTACGGCCTGACCGAGACCGCCGCCGCCTCGTTCATCAACCGCCCGGGCGCATACCGGTTCGGAACCGTGGGCAAGCCGTTTCCCGGCACCGAGGTCGAGATCGCCGAGGACGGCGAGATCCTGCTCCGAAGTCCCGGTGTGATGAGTGGCTATCACGACCGCCCCGAGGCCACCGCCGAGGCTTTGGACGCGGACGGCTGGTTCCGCACCGGCGACATCGGCGAGATCGACGCAGACGGATACCTGCACATCACCGACCGCAAGAAGGATTTGTTCAAGACCTCACAGGGCAAGTATGTCGCGCCGTCCGCGATTGCCGCCACGTTCAAGGGAATGTGTCCGTACGCGGCGGAATTCATCATCTGCGGAGAGACACGACCTTATTGCGTCGCATTGGTCGGCCTCGATGCCCAGAGCATCACCGAATGGGCGGCCAAGCATGGTCTGGCAGGCAAAACGCTTGCCGAAATCGCGCGGGACGAGAAGACCCACGACGTGATCGCCGCCTACGTCGACCAGCTGAACACCCAACTCAATCGCTGGGAACAGATCAAGAAATTCGACATCATCGACCACGAACTGTCCGTCGTGGCCGGTGATCTCACACCGAGTATGAAACTGCGCCGCAAGATAGTAGTCGAGAACCTCGCCGACAGCATCGACGCCCTCTATCAATGAAGTCGACCGATGACCGTCGCTTGTCATGTCGGCCGACGCGATCGCCCGGTTGCATGGCGGCCAGCCGCTGGACAACCTCTCATCCGCGCGTGGAACGGCGGTCCGATCGATGGATGACCTGTGAAGACCTCAGGGCGGGATGAGGACCTATTGCTGGCCGTTGTCCGGGATCTCGTGGCCGAACGGCACACCGTGGACCGCGCCGCGCGCGCGATGCTCGACAGCGAGTTGGATCGCGATCTCGGACTGGACAGCCTCGGCATCACCGAGTTGCTCGAACGTACCGAAGACGCGTTCGGGGTGAGCCTGGAACGTGGCGTTCTCGGCAGTGTGACGACACCGCGTGATGTTCTGATCGCCGTGCAGGGTGCGCCTCCGCGGAGCCGTCAGCAGTCGATGCCCCTACGGTACGCCGCGCCACCGAGGATCGACCAGACCCCGGATGCAACCGTCACCCTCGCCGAGGCTCTGTCCTGGCATGCTCGCACCCACCCCCACCGCACGCACCTGCGGATACTGTCCGGGGGGATGAAGGACTGGGAACAGGAGGAGGTCAGCTACGGTGAGGTGCGGTCCGCCGCCGCGGCGGTGTCCGCCGCCTTGCTCGCTCGCGAGCTGCGCCCCGGTGACAGGGTAGCCATCATGCTGCCCACGGGCCGGGCCTACTTCACCGCCTTCCTCGGCGTACTCCTGGCCGGTGGCGTCCCGGTACCGGTCTACCCGCCATCACGTCCGTCGCAGCTGGCCGAGCACCTGCGACGTCAGGTGCACATCCTCGGCAACGCGCAGGCTTGCATGCTGGTCACCGATCCGGAGGCCGCGCGCCTGGCGCGGCTGATCCGCGGCCAGGTGGAGTCGGTACGCCACGTCCTGACCCCAGACGAATTGGCCGGTTACGGGGAAGCGGAAGGCTCGATTCGTGCGGCAGGCGATATCGCTCTGTTGCAGTACACCTCCGGTAGCACCGGCGACCCCAAGGGGGTGACTTTGACCCACGCGAACCTGCTGTCCAATATCCGGGCAATGGGCAAGGCAGCTGAGGTCGCCACCTCGGACGTGTTCGTCAGCTGGCTTCCCCTTTACCACGACATGGGTCTGATCGGCGCGTGGTTGTCCTGCCTGTACTTCGGGGTGCCGCTGGCCGTGATGTCGCCGCTGGACTTCCTTGCTCGCCCGGCGCAATGGCTTTGGGCCATCCATGCCCACCACGGCACGCTGTCCGCGGCCCCGAACTTCGCTTACGAGCTGTGTCTGCGCAAGATCGCCGACGCGGAACTCGACGGGCTCGACCTCGGGTCGCTGCGGATGCTCTTCAATGGCGCCGAACCGGTGAGCGCGGACACCGTGACCAGGTTCGCCGAGCGATTCGCCGCCTATGGGCTGCGCGGCCAGGCTCAGGCCCCGGTCTACGGACTGGCCGAGGCGTGCGTCGGCCTCACTCTCCCGCCTGTCGGCCGCGGGCCGATCGTGGACCGAGTCGACCGCAACCGTTTCCTGCGCACCGGCAGGGCGGATCGGGCCGCTGAGGACGACCCGGATCCGCTCCGCTTTGTCGGCTGTGGCCGGACGATTCCCGATCACCAGATCCGCCTGATCGACTCGGCGGGAAACGTGCTCGGCGACCGGCGGGAGGGCCGGATCGAGTTCTGCGGCCCCTCTACCACCGCGGGATACTTCCGCAATCCGCGGGCAACCAAAGCGCTGTTGCGGCACGGCTGGCTCGACACTGGTGATCTCGGTTATCTCGACGACGGAGAACTCTACGTGACCGGCCGAATCAAGGATCTTATTATCCGGGCGGGCCGCAATCTGCACCCGGAGGAACTCGAACGGGCCGTGGGCGATATCCCGGAAATCCGGAGGGGATGCGTTGCCGTCTTCGCGACACCCGAGCCCGCTGGCGGCACCGAGCGGCTGGTGGTGTTCGCCGAGACTCGCCAGACCGCGGCTGCCCCCCTCGCCCGACTGCGGGAGCGGATCATCGGGGTCAGTGTCGACCTGCTCGGAACACCCCCGGACGACGTCGTGCTCGCGCCACCGGGGACGGTGCCGAAAACCTCCAGCGGCAAGCTCCGGCGCGCAGCCACCCGGGAACGCTACGAGCGGGGCGATATGAGCGCTCGGCCCCGGCCCGTGTGGTGGCAGCTGGCCCGGTTCACAGCCAGGGGCGCGATCCCCGGGCTGCGACGCGCGGGACGTCTCACCGCAACCGGGGCGTTCGCCCTGTGGTGCTGGTCGGTACTCGTCGTGGTGGGGCTGCCGACGCTGATCGTCGTGGCGGTGGTGCCCGGTCTCGGCGCACGGCGAACTGTCGTGCGCGCGGCCGCCCGCAGCCTCGCCTGGCTCACCCGCACCGCCGTCACCGTCGACCGAGCCGAGCGGCTCGCGCGACTGAGCAATTGCGTCGTGGTCGCCAACCACGCCAGCCTCCTCGACGGCATCGCGCTGTCCATGATCGTTCCCGGCCGCTTCACCTTCGTGGCCGGTGAAGTGTTCGAACGCAAGCCGCTGGTCGGCTTCTTGCTGCGGCGGGTCGGTACTCGATTCGTCGAGCGGACCGAACGCGAACACAGCGTGGCCGATACCCATAACCTGCTGGAAGGGGCACGGCATGGCGAATGCCTGGTGGTGTTCCCGGAGGGCGGCCTCTCGCCGGTCCCGGGCCTGCGGCCGTTCCATATGGGTGCGTTCGTGATCGCCGCCAAGGCGGGCCTTCCCGTCGTGCCGGTCGCGATCGCGGGCACCCGGGCGATGATGTGGCCCGACCACGGCACGATCATCCGCCGCGGAGCCATCCACTTCGTCGTCGGCGAAGGGATCTCCCCCGCCGGAGACGGGTGGGATGCCGCCATCGGGTTGGAACGCGCAGCGCGCGCCGTGATTGCCGAAAACTGTGGGGAACCCGACAACAGGCAGTGACGCACCTCGACCAGTTGACCTTCGGCATCACCGGCGACTACGACACCACTCCCGACATCGACACCATCGCCTCGGGCATCACGACCGGGATCGCAGTATTGCCGGCCCACGCCCGCGGCTGACCGACACCGCGCCGTCTGTAACCGATCATGAGTCCGACGGGCGTCAGAAGCGGCGCGTGCACAATGGGCCGATCGTCACGGAAACATGGGTGATTTCGGCCCTGCCGGTGCGCGGCTGCCAGGACGATCGTGGTGTCATGGACGAAACGTCGAAGCTTTCAGCGCCGGAACGGCGGCACGTCGCAGAACACGCCCTGGATTCGCTGGCGCAGGCCGGCGAGCAGGTGCGGCTCCGAGTGCGGTGCGGGCGCGGTCATCATGTGGCGACTGTCTTCGATACACCCGCGGGCCTGGTGTTCCATTCGGTGATCGGCACACACGCCCATGGTGATCGCGACTTCGTCGATACCGGGCACGGCGCCCACGACCTCGGCACCCGATACGTCGACCTGCTGGCGGCCGACGGCATCGTCGACGACACCGTACCCGCCGCCTGCGAATGCGGCCCGCACACGCTGTCGCGGGCACAGCTGACGGGGGCGATCGCCGACGGCGAGCGGACGATCCAGTTGCACTGAGCGGCAGCGGCACGGCCTGGCATCGCTTCGGCAGTCGGCCCAGCTGTCCGGTGTGGAATTGCCCTTCCGCGCGACCGTTGCCCGTTCGTCGCACCCGCGGCCGCCGCTACCGGCCGATCAGTCAGCTCGAACCAGCCGACCGACAACGGAGGCGATGATGTTGGGCGGGTATCTCGAGAAGGCGTTGCGTGTCCCGACGGTCGTGGTGGATGCGTTGCGTGTCCCGACGGCGGCGGCTTATGTGCTGCGTGCCCCAACAGCCGCGGCGGACGCGCTGCACACCGTATTGTCCGACGCGGTGGGCCAGACCCGCGCCGTATGGTCCGGTGGCGACCGCCTGCATGTCGCGGTGCATGGACCGGCTCCGGACCAGCTGGAGGCGTTCGCCGTCGACCTGACCGCGCGGGTCGGCGCTGTGCCAGGAGTGGCCTGGATGGGCCTCGACGCCGGGTGCGGGCGTTTCGTGGTCGCCGGGGAGTCTCCGGAAGCGTTGGACGAGGCCGCCATCGTCGCTGCGGTGGAGGAGGCGGAGGCCACCGCGGGCGCCGATGGGCCCTTCACCGCGGCCGTCGCGGGGCATCCCACCGACCGGACAGCGGTGGCCTGGTACACCGTGGCCGCGGTTGCCGACGTGGCCGCGGTCGGCGTCGGCGCCGTCAGCGCCCTGCTGCGGCTCCCCGGGCGCTTGACGCCGATCGAACTCGCACCCTTCATTGCGTTCGTGCAGAACCAGGAGCGGCTGCGCGCCCCCTTGGAGCGGCGATTCGGGGTGACCGAGGTGGACTTGGCCCTTGGCATCGCGGCTGCTACGGCCGGTGCCCTGGAGCGACAGCTGCTCAGCCCGGTCGTAGACCTGGTCCATCGACTGCTGCTGCTGCGGCAGGAGCGCTCCCGCGCGCAGACCTTCGCGCAGGTGGAGCCGGTGCTGTACACGACGGCGCCGCCGGCACGTCCGCTGCCAGAGCGCCCCGCGCCGCGGCCCATCCCGCTGCCGCCGGGCCCGATCGAACACTACGACGAGCAAGACCTGATAGCGACGATAGCCGCGGCTTTGACCACCATCCCGCTTTCCCATCGGACGCAGGAGGCGGTCGATGTGCTCAGCGCGGGGGTTACGAAGGCCGCCAGGCTCGGGCGCGAGGCATTCGCCGCCGGAGTCACGGAGTATCTGGGCCGTTGTGCCGTGCTGGTGGTGCGTCCGGAACCGTTGCGGATACTGGACCACGTCGACCGTCTGGTTATCGACGTGGACCTGCTCGGTGATACGGAACCGCCGAAGCCGGTGACCGGCCAGGACATCGAGATCGTCCGGTACGAGCCCAAGACCGAACCCGAGCAGGGTGGGGGAGACCTCACGGACCTCGTCGCCCGGCTGCAGCGCGAGGGTCACGTCGTCGCGGTCGTCGCCGGCGGCGAGGAGGCCGCGCTCGCGGCCGCCGACTGCGGCGTCGCCGTCGCGCCGCACCCGGAACATCCGGTGCCGTGGCATGCCGACCTGATCGCCATCGAC
>NZ_BDBB01000072.1 GCF_001612765.1 Nocardia arthritidis NBRC 100137 | reverse complement strand
TGGCCCCGGTGGATTCCGGTTCCCCGATGACTGCGGTGACCACGGCGGTGCCCGCACCCGTCGAGTCGCCGCGGGCGCCCGTGCCCGCGCCGCGGCAGCAGGCGCCGACGCAGGTGATGATCACGCTTCCCGGTCTGCCGCCGATTCCGTGCGGCATCTTCTGCCCGCCGCCGCCGGTGAATCCGTGTGTCGCGCAACCTGTTCCCGCTCCGATGCCGCAACCGGGGCAGCCCGGCATGGCGCGCATTCCGCTCGCGCCGGGGCAACCGTACGGCGTGGCGCCCGGGCAGCTACCGAACCCCGGCGCGAACAGCCCCGAAGCCGACGGCAATTCGGCCGACAACGCCGAACCCGCCGACGCCCGTGCGTCCGAGTGCGCGCACCCCGAGACCGACGCCGCCATCGGCCCCACACCTGGCGCTCCGGAGCGGAATACCGGGCCGCGCGGGCCCGAACCCGCCATCGCCACACCGCCCGCGCCGGAACCCGAACCAGAGTCGGCGCCCGAACCAGAGTCGGCGCCCGCCGCCGAACCCGCGCCCACACCGACGCCCCCGCCCGGAATCACTCTGCCGTTCGGCATCGTCATTCCTCTTCCTGGCCCACCGCCACCCCCACCGGCGGGCTGACTTCGTCCCCTCCGGTAACCGCGGGTTCTCGCATTCGGGCCCCGAACTCTGGCTCCAGTTACTGGTTCATCCACGGTGGGCTGCGGCGCCGGCGCAGAGCGCAGGCGCCGAAGAGGCGCTGGTCCGGGACAGGCTGTGCCGCGACCGTTCGCAAACGTCTCCGACCGCCGCCACCCGGGCTGATCGCACCGCAGTTTTCGCGGGTCGTCGTGCCGAGGCGCAGTGACGTCGCCGTCGCTTCGGAATCGCTCCGGAAACGGCGCCGAACGACTTCGTCACGATTGAGCCCGTATCGCGCGCAACGCTGCCTCGAAGCCGTATCCGGACCGCGCGAACCGACGTAGTCTGATCGATAGCTATCGCGTGGCATATGCCAGCGGCGCCGAGGAGGCCATGCACCTCTGGGCACACCCGCACCCACCGGTCAGGGTTTGCCGTTGTGGTCTCCGAGAGCGTCATCTCGTGCGGCGGACGTCCGGCGAGCGTGTGGCCCGGGTGCGAACCTGGGCCGATCGTCGGCGACCGCCGTGACGAACCGCCGTCCGAGACCGGTCGAGCAGAGGTGATCCCATGAGGGCCACAGTCGGAATATCAGCAGAACAGGCCGTGGTGCGCGGGGTGCTGCTCTCGTCCACGGCGCAGCGAGGGACCCGGCCGGACGTGCTGCGGGAGATCGAGCAGCCGGTCGAGCACTCGACCGCCGCGTCGGTGGTCGCCACGCTGGAAGCGTTGACGGCCGAGGTCGAGGCCGGGACCGAAATCGATGACGTAGCCGTGGCGTACCGCACCGTGGCCGAGCGACGAGCAATCGTGTCGCAACTGTCATCGGCATCGTGGCGATCGTCGTCGCTCGTGTCGGCGAAGGCAGCGCTGCTGGCGATGATCGAGGAAATCCCTGGCCTGGCGCGGTGCGGCACCGTGCTGGTGGTCGAGTTCGTCGGCTACCAGACGTCCTATCTGGTGACCGGGCCGGACCGGACCGAGATTCTCAGCTCCGGCGGGTGGTCGTCCGGTGTCGTCGACGCCGAGACCGCCGACCTGGCGATCGATCGAATCCGGCCCGCGGTAGCGGCGGACGGGCTGCTGCCCGACGCCGTGGTCTTGTGCGGATCGGCGGCGGGGGATCGGGACGTGGTCGCCGCGGTCCGGCTCGCGCTGGCCGTACCCGTCATGGTGGCGCCCGACCATGCCAACGCTGCCGCCTACGGCGCGGCCTTGGTCGCGGCCGCTCCGTTCCGGAGCGCACCGGTGGCGCCGTCGGCGGCCGGTCGCCGACATGGCGGACGTGTGGTCCTGGCCAGTGCGGCCGCGGCCGCACTGCTGGGCGGCGCGGCCGTCGCCGTCGTGCAGGCCCGCGAGGACCGCCCGGCCGATGTCGAGATCGGCGCCCCCGCGCAGGGGCCCGTTCCCGCCGCTCGGCTCGCCGAACCGAATCCGGCGGCAGTGCCCCCGGCGCCCGCGGCCGAGCAAGCCCCGGTGGCCGTGTTGCCGGAACCGGCATCCACTCCCGAGCCGTATCCCGAACCGCCGATCCCACCGCCTCCTGCGCCGCACCCGGCGGAGGCTCAGGCTCAGCTGCCCGTCCCGCCCGTGCCGCCTCCCGTACCACCGCCCGCGGAGCAGCAACCGCCGCCGCATCCGCGCAGTCCCACCCCGACGGAATCTCTCGAGCCGACCGTTCCGGCGCCGGCCACCGCCGCCGCGCCCGACGACACCTACCTCTTCCCGGGTGAGTCCCCACCGCCTCCCTGGAACGCCGACCAGGCCACCGTGCAGGCGTGGTGGGACAACCACTGGAAATTGAAGCAGAGCTGGCTGCACGGCCGCTGAAACGGCCTGTAGCGGTGGATGCCGCGTCGGCCGGTATTCTGCTCGGTCAGGGAGGTGCCCACGGCCGCCCGGCGGGGTCCCCACGCCGGAACGACCACCTGGCGCAGACCGTCCGGATTCGGGCGGGTGCGCTGGAGTCACTACGCGGGCGGCACCACGGGACTGCGCACAGCCGGATTCGACGACCCGGCGCGGGCGTGGATCGTCATCGACATGTCCTGGGAACACACACCGGCCAGGACCTGTTCGACCAGTGGTGGCCAGCGGCGCCGCTGTGAGCCGCGCCGGGCACCGGCGGCTCCCGCCGACGGGTGGATAAGCTGGCCGGGTGAGCGCACCAACGGCCGGCTCGGTCGCTATCGTCGAGGACTTGGAGACCGTCACGACCCGAGGTCCGGAAGATGATCCGGCGGCGATCGGACTCAGCCGCGTCGACGTGGAGTCCCTGTGGGAGTCGGTGCAGGCGTGGTACCGCCTGGGCGCCACTCCCGCGATCCAGGTGTGCCTGCGCCGCGACGGCAAGATCGTCTTGAACCGCACCATCGGCCACGGCTGGGGCAACGCGCCGGGCGACGGGCCGGAGTCGGTGCGGGTCTTGGCCACTCCCGACACGCCGTTCTGCGGGTTCTCGACCGCGAAGGGCGTGGCCGGTGCGCTGATGTTCATGCTCGTCGAGCAGGGCGCCTTCGCCCTCGACGATCCGGTGTCCGGCTACATCCCGGAGTTCGCGGCGAACGGCAAAGCCGCCATCACGATCGGTGAGGTGCTCTCGCATTCCGCCGGGATCCCTTTCGTCCCGGCTCCGTATCAGGGCGTCGACCTGGTACTCGACGAGGAATTGGCCGTGCGCGCGTTGGCCGACCTGGTCCCGAGCTGGAAGCCGGGACGTTTCCGGGTCTACCACGCGCTCACCCTGGGATTGGTGCTGCGCCTGCTGGTGCGGCGCGCGACCGGCAAGCGGATGCGCGAGCATCTCGCCGAGCAGGTGCTCGAGCCGTTCGGATTCCGCTGGACCAACTTCGGCGTACGACCCGAGGACCTCGGAAAGGTCGTGCCGAGCGTGAAAACCGGTCCGGCTCCCTCTCGAACGGCGAGCTATCTGGCGCGCAAGGCGGTCGGCGGGCGAATGGACCGCGCGTCGCGCGCGGCGACCGACGCCTTCCTCACCGCCGAGTTGCCCTCGGGCAATCTGATCACCACCGCGTCCGAGTTGTCGCGGTTCTACGAGATTCTCACCCACGGCGCACCCGACGGCCGCCGCATCATCCGGACGGACACGCTGGAGGAGGCGGTGCGCCCGGCGCGCTGGATACCCGGTGTCGCCGGACGCGTCAGCCGAGCCGGCTTCGAACTCGGCGGGCGCAGGTCGAAATTCGGCCGCGACACCGGATCGCATTTCGGGCGTAGCGGATTGACCACCCAGTACGGCTGGGCCGACCCGGCTCGCGGGCTGTCCGGCGCGATCCTCACCAGCGGCAAGGCCACCACCGATACCGAGCGGCCGTGGCGGCTGGTCGCCCAGGTCTCCGCCACCGTGCCTGCCGACCGGTAGCCAGGACGAGGCGCCCGGCCGGATCGATCGCCTCCACCAGTGAGAACACCTTAGCCATCCGAACGATTTAGTCTGTTAACTCGCTTGTTGCCGACCCGTCGGGTTGTGCTAGCGCTAGCGGAACAGACTGACCCGTCGGATCTTTGGCGGTGAAAGCGTTGGTGTTGATGAGGATTGACCATGACGTGGCGGTGAGCGGATCCCGGCACGAGATGTTTCCCGACGAACGCGGGCGGTTCGGCGCATTCGGCGGCAGATTCGTTCCCGAGGGGCTGATGGCCGCGCTGCTGGCCTTGGAGGACGCCTACCGCCTCGCCTGCGCCGACCCGGGTTTCGTCGCCGAGTACCGGGAGCTGTTGCGGGACCGTGTCGGCCGGCCCACGTTGCTGCACCGGGTACCGCGGTTCGGGGAGTTGCTGGGTGTGCCGGGCGCCCGGGTGTATCTCAAGCGCGAGGATATGGCCCACACCGGCGCACACAAGATCAACAACGCGCTCGGGCAGGCGTTGCTGGCCCGGCGGATGGGCAAGAAGCGGATCGTCGCCGAAACCGGCGCGGGTCAGCACGGCGTCGCGGTGGCGACGGTGTCGGCGATGCTCGGCTTGACCTGCGTGGTCTATATGGGCACCGAAGACATGCGGCGCCAGGCGTCGAACGTGGTGCGGATGAAGCTGCTCGGCGCAGAAGTCCGCCCGGTGGACAGCGGTTCGCGGCGGCTGAAGGAGGCGATCAGCGAGTCGGTCCGCGATTGGGTGGCCGATGTGGACACCACCCACTACCTGTTCGGCACCGCGGCGGGGCCCGCGCCGTATCCGCGGATCGTGCGTGATTTCCAGACGGTGATCGGGACGGAGACCAGATACCAGATCGCACGCGCCGAGGGCAGGATGCCCGATTACGTGCTGGCCTGTGTCGGCGGCGGCAGCAACGCCATCGGCGTCTTCCATCCGTTCGCCGACGACCCGCGGGTGGCCCTGATCGGCGTCGAGGCCGCGGGCCTCGGGGTGGATACCGGCGAGCACGCCGCGACCCTCTGCATGGGCAGCCCGGGGGAGATCGACGGCTCCTACAGTTATCTGCTGCAGGACGAGGACGGCCAGATCGCGCGCACCCACAGCATCGCCGCTGGACTGGACTATCCGGGCGTCGGTCCCGAACTCAGCCACCTGAAAGACAGCGGCCGGGTGCTCTACCGGGCCGCCACCGACGCGGTCGCCCTGCGCGGCATGCAGGCACTCAGCCACACCGAAGGGATCCTCGCCGCACTCGAATCCGCTCACGCCGTCGGCTATCTGATGGAGATGGCGGCCCGCGGCGAGATTCCCGCGGACTCGCTGATCGTGCTGTGCCTGTCGGGCCGTGGTGACAAGGATCTCGCCGTCGCCGCCGACCGGCTCGGTGTGGCATGACCGCTGCTATCGTCGAAAACGCCCATGGCGCCGGAGAGGGACCGCGCGCTACACCCGCGCCCGAGGACGAGCCCTCTTGAAGTATGTGCCCCGCCTGTTGTTGTTCCTGGCGATTCCCGCTGTGCTGTTCCTGCTGCCCTGGTGGACGCTGGTAGCCGCACCCACCGCGGAATCCGGTCCGCTGTTCTGGCTGGGTTCGGCGCTGTTCCTGCTCGGATTCGTCGGCCTGCCCGCGTCGATGTTCCTCGGTCACGGACCGGCGCAGTCGGATGCGGCCTCGATCGTCGGCGACACGTTGCTCGGCGTGATGTGGGTGCTGTTCAGCTGGTCGGTGCTCGGCAATCTCGCGCGCGCCGGACTGACCGCCGCGGGGGTGGCCGACCCGGCTCGCTCCCGGATCGTCGCGGTGGGTGTGCTCGCCGTCGCGACGGTGCTGGTGGTGTGGGGTGTGGCCGAGGCGCGCCGGGTACCGCGGGTGCGCACCCTCGAGGTGTCCATTCCGGGTCTCGGCCCCGCGCTGGACGGACTGCGCTTGGTCGTCGTGACCGACACCCATTACGCCGCGCTCGACCGGCTGCGCTGGTCGGAACGCGTGGTCGAGGTGGTCAACGCGCAGCGGCCCGACATCGCCTGTCACGCGGGCGACCTCGCGGACGGATCGGTGGCGAAGCGGCACGCGCAGGTGGATCCGCTCGGCAAGGTCGAGGCCGAACTCGGCCGGTTCTACATCACCGGCAATCACGAATACTTCGGTGATGCGCAGGGCTGGATCGACCACATGACCTCGCTCGGCTGGCAACCGCTGCACAACCGGCACGAAATCGTGCGCCGCGGTGACGATCAGCTGGTGATCGCGGGCATCGATGATCCCACCGGCATCGCCTTGCCCGGGCACGGTCCCGACCTGCCCGCCGCGCTCGCGGGAGCGGACCCGGACGCGCCGGTCGTCCTGCTCGCCCACCAGCCCAAGCAGATCACGGAGGCCGCGGCGGCGGGTGTGGCGTTGCAGATCTCCGGTCATACCCATGGTGGCCAGATCTGGCCCTTCCACTATCTCGTTCGCCTCGATCAGCCCGTCGTCGCCGGGCTGAGCCGCCACGGCGAGCGCACGCAGCTCTACACCAGCCGGGGGACGGGCTTCTGGGGGCCGCAGCTGCGGGTGTTCGCCCCGAGCGAGATCACCGTGCTGATCCTACGTGCGGAGCACGCGAGCGCCTGAGCGCCCGCGGCTGCCCGGAGGCCGGACTCGTCAACGGTGGCCGCGGTCGGCGCCCGCTCGACCGGCGGCGTCGGACGCGGGCGCGGGCGCAGGTGGACGGCCGGGACTCCACGCCTCGACGACCCCCGGAATGCCGTCCTGGACGATATAACCGGCACGTGTGTGGATGGGCGCGCCGGGATGTCGCACGTAGGGAACGACGCGAAAGTCGTTGCGCCATATCTTGTGGTCGAGTTCGACCCGGACATAGCCGCGTTGGGCGTTGAAGAACTTGATGTCCGGGTTCGCCGCGAGCAGCCCGCGGCCTTTGTCGCTCAGGTCGGTTCCGTCGCCGTTGCTGGTGATCGAGGTGCCGGTGAATTCCGCCGCCACCACCGGTGATCCGGGATCGGCGTAGTCGCGCCGCAGGTCGGCGGCCTGGTTCTCGTGCCGGTCGCCGGTGATCACCACCAGGTTGGCGGCGCCGCGCGTCGCTGCGGCGTCCAGCACGGCGTTGCGGTCGGCGACGTAGCCGTCCCAGGCGTCGGTGGAGACGCTGACCTGCGGGCCCGGGTCGGAATCGTTCTGGCTCATGCCCACCTGGTTGCCGAGGACCTGCCAGCGCGCGGGGGAATGGGTCAGGCCGTCGATCAGCCAGTTCCGTTGCTGTGCACCGAGAATGGTGCGGCCGGGGGAGAATCGATCGGTGCAGCCGCCGACCACGGCGCCGCCGCATGCCTGCGGTGTGCGGTATTGGCGGGTGTCGAGCATCGTGATATCGGCCAGATCGCCGAACCGGAAGCGGCGATGCAGCCGGATGCCCGCCGCGGACGGCAGCTGCGCCAGGCGCAGTGGCTGGTGCTCGTACATGGCCTGGAAGGCGGCGGCGCGGCGGCGGCGGAACAGGGCGGGGACGCGCCAGATGTCCAGACCGATGCCGGGCGCGCCGGCGCCCCAGTTGTTGTCGACCTCGTGATCGTCCATGGTGACCAGCCACGGGAACGCGGCGTGCGCGGCGCGCAGCGGCTGCTCCGATTTGTACAGCGCGTAACGCAGCCGGTAGCCGGGCAGGTCGACGGCCTCGTCGCGGAAGTTCGGCCCCATCTCGACCCCCGCCCGCCCGCGCACCCACGCCCGCTCGTAGATGTAGTCGCCCAGATGCACGACCAGGTCCAGATCTTCCCGGCTCAGGTGCTCGTAGGCGGTGTAGTAGCCGGAACTCCACGACTGGCAGGAGGCGAACGCGAAGCGCAGCCGCGCCAGGGACTGTCCCGGCGCGGGGGCGGTGCGGGTGCGCCCTACCGGCGACACGGTCGAGCCCACCCGGAACCGATAGAAGTACCAGCGATCCGGCGCCAATCCGCGCACCTCCGGATGCACGCTGTGGCCGAGTGCGCGGGTGGCCACCGCCGATCCGCGCGCCACCACCCGGCGGAACTGCTCGTCGTCCGCCACTTCGTAATCGACCGTGACCGGATCCACCGGCATGCCGCCGAGGCCGTCCGGCGCCAAGGGGTCCGGGGCCAGTCGCGTCCACAGCACCACACCATCGGGTGCGGGATCGCCGGAGGCGACGCCCAGCGCGAACGGATCGCCGAGCCGGCGCGGGGCGGGAAACCGGGCACTGCTCGCCGACGCGGTTCCCGCCAGTACCGCCGCCGATCCTGCGGCGCCGACTCGGAACAGTTCCCGACGTGAGAGAGCCATACATCAGCGTACGGCCGCCCCCGACCACGGGGAGGCGCTCGATGTCAGAGCAGCCCGCCACGGCGCGCGTGGTCGAGGGCCTCGACCCGGGAATTGGTACCCAGCTTGCCGTAGATGCCGCGCAAGTGCGTTTTGACGGTGTTGACCGAGACACCGAGGTCCGCGGCGATCTGCTGGGCGGTGCGGCCGGAAGGCAATTGCTTGAGCACGGTCATCTCGGTGTGGGTCAAAGCCGGGTAGGCGGGCCTGCGGCGCGCTGCCGGATGACGCCGGATCGTCTCCGCGAAGCTCTCCGCCCGGCCGAGCCGGCCCGCGTAGCTGTCCAGTAATGGCATCGCGGCGGGCACGTCGAGGAACGGCCGCAGCAGCCGGTGGGGCGTGGCGCAACCGAGCGCGTTCTCCAGCGCGGTGAGAGCTCTGGCCGGCGCCCGGGACTCGTGTTGTGCCGCGGAGTACAGCAGCCATCCGGTGACGGCACTGACCGGACGCAGGTCGCCGACACGGTCCAGCAGCGGTTCGAGGGCGGCGCAGGTCGCTTTGCGGCGATCGGCCGCGGCGTGCAGCGCCGCATCGGCCAACCGCACCTCGGGAACCTCTCCGACGATGCCGCGGGCGCGCTCGACCAGCAGCTGCGCCGTCCTGGCGTCGTGCACGCGCAGCAGCGCCCACACCACCGGCAGGATCAGGCTGCCCGTCGTGGCAGGCACCGTCTTGTGCTCCAGCAGGACGAGCAGGCTGCGACGCAGCGCGTCGACCGCGGCGGACTGCTCCTCGGCCCGCTCGAGATCCAGCAAGCGGCCTACGACGTGGCCGCGCCATCCGGCGGCCGGGCCGCATGATCCGTCGTGATCGGCCCGCTCGGTGAGTACCGACGCGATCTGCGCCGCCTCGGGGGTCTCGCCTTGCAGGTAGGCGCCGTAGGCGGCCACCGAGGTCGCCTGGACGGCGTCGGTCGTCTCCAGCAGCCCGTGTTCCTCGGCGATCGCCAGCGCACGCGCCGCGCGCTCGCGCATCGCGGTGGCGGCGTCGACGGCGTCGGCGGCGAAGGCCAGCCGGGTCAGCGCACGCAGCACCAAGCGGGGGCGGCGGGCGTGCTCGGCAAGCGCGAGCCCGGAATGCAGCAATTGTTCGCCGCGCGCGACGGCGCCATCGGCGACTGAGGCGGTGGCGATCTGGATCTCGGTGTACGCGTCGAGATCGGGGTCGCCGGTCGGCGCGACACGGTCCGGGAAACCGGGAAGGTCGGCCCCGGTGGTCGCCGCGACATCGATCGTCACGGCGAGGGTGAGCGTGTCCAGCCGTTCGGGCGAGGCGAAGGAGATCTTGGCGGCGCGCCGCGCCGCGGCGGTGTCCAAGCACGCCACCGCGGCGGCGGTGCTGCCTGTGACGAGGGCGTCGACGACGCGCACCAGCCACAGGAACGGATCATCGAGCAAAGCGGGCGCCGAACGGGCCAGCTGATCGAACAGCGTCGCGCCCTGCCCGTCGAGAACCATGCGCAGCGCACATGTGGACAGGAATTCGCACAGCTGCTCGCGGTCCCCGCCCGCGAGCTGATGCGGCAGCGCGGTGGAGGGCAGCCCCGCGGACCGCAACCAGCGGGCCGCCTGGCGATGCAGTTGCGCGCACAGGCGCGGTCCGAGCCGGCGGGCTTCGGCGAGGAAGTGGGCGCGCACCAGCGGATGACAGGAGAACCAGACCTCGCCGTCACGCACGTCGGAATCGATCGGGAAGTCGATCCGATCGAGTTCGTGCAGACAGTGCCCAGCGCCACCGCCGACGAGTTCGTCGGCGAGCTGCTCGGTGAAGGAAACGGGAATGCTGGTGTAGGTGAGGAACTGGCGCAGTGCGGGCGGCAGCGCCTCGATGAGTTCGCTCATCAGGAAGTCGGCGACCGCGCGCGCCGGGCGCGCGAGAACGGTGAGCGCAGAGGCTCGGTCGTCGGATCTCGCGGCCAGATGGGTCGCGGCGATGCGCACGAGGGCGGCCCAGCCCCGGGTCAGGTAGTGCAGCGCCGCGAGTTCGTCGACGGTGAGTTCGCAGCCGTGGTCACGGCACAGCGCATCTACCTGCGCCGGGGTGAAGGCGAGTTCACTCGGACCCCACCGGGTCAGTCGCGAATGGAGATCGAGCACGTGCCAGCGCAGCGGCGGTGCGAAGCGGGCGCACAGCACCGTCGTCACGGTCGGCGGCGCATGCTGTAGGAAGTACTCGATACCGGCGAGCGCGAGCGGATCGGTGAGCAGATGGGCGTCGTCGAGCACGAGAACCGTCGGCGTCGTGCGCGTGGCCAGCGTGTCGGTGAGCGCCGCGGCCTGCGCGGTCGACGTGCCCGGGCAGTTCGTGTTCACGATCTCGAAGCGGGCGTGCAGCACGCTCCACAGCGTCCTCGCGTCGTCGAGCTGCTCGGTGACGGTCACCCAGGCGACATCGGACCTACCCGCGGCGTGCCGGGTGGCCCAATCGGCCATCAGCACCGACTTCCCGGCCCCGGCCGGTGCGCAGATCAGCAGCACGTGTCCGTGGCGAGTGCTCGACACGCCGTCGGCGGCGGCGTACAGATCGGGCCGTGGGATCGGGGTGAACGGCAAGGCGGGTATCTGGGTGACGGATTCCGCCGCGGCAGGGATGCGGCGTAGAGCGGGGACGTGCGAGGTGGTCACCGTGCCTCCCGGGCCGTGTGCTGACAGATCACTACCACGCCTCGGTAGCGGAACTTACCCGGTGTGTAGTCCGCTCGATCAGATCGTGTGTGGTCGTTATGGAATTTTCATTTCGGACGACCGCGAGATATCGGAGTCACCCGAAACGGGTGAAGTGCCGGACGGTGGGAGTGGTGGACATTCGGAAGACGCCTGTCCACTATTTCCCCAGAAAGGGGGCGACCGATGACGCACATGACCGAACCGGAGCCACACCCCGTCCGCCGTGGCATCGCGGCGGGCACGTCCATAGCGGCCGCGATCCTGTTGCTGACCGTCGGGGTGCTGTCGATCTTCGAGGGGATCTCCGCCGTCGCCGAGGACGACCTGATCGTCGTCGGCGCCGACTATGTCTACAAGTTCGACACCACGACGTGGGGCTGGATCCACATCGCCATCGGCATTCTCCTGGTCGTCGCGGCGCTGGGTCTGATGACCGGCTCCACGTGGGCGCGGGTGGTGGCGATCTTCCTGGCCGCCCTGTCGATCATCGCGAACTTCATGTGGTTGCCGTACTACCCGGCATGGTCGATTCTGGTGATCGCATTGAACATCGTCGTGATCTGGGCGGTCGCCACTTGGCGGCCGGAAGCCGTCTGAGCGGACAGACATTCCCGGTCGCGCGCCTCTGCTCTCGGCCGGGTCGAACTCCGCCGATCCGACCTTCGGTGCGGTTCCGATCGCCTCGCACCTGAAGCACGGGGCGGCGCCGGTCAGCGGGATCGGGCGTCTTCCGGCCAGGGTGGGAGCCGGCTCGGCGCGGGCGGGAGGGCCATACCGTTGCGGCCGCAGCATTCCGGCGAGCAAACTTGGTGATCTCTCTCAGAAGTCGAGGTTTCCGCTGCCACCATAGGTGGGGTTGTGGTATCCACCTTCGAGATCGCACTACGAACTCGAAGGGACGCCAATGCCCAGCAAGCCCCCGCTCGTTCTCCTGCACGGTGTCACGATGTCCGAACGGGTGTGGGACGACGTCACCCCCTTGCTCGCCGCCCGGCACGAGGTGATCACGCCCACCGCCGTCGGCCATCGGGGCGGGCCGCCCGCCCTGCGGCGCCCGGCGCGGGTCGAGCATCTGGTGGACGACATCGAGCGGCGGCTGGACGCGCTGAGGCTGCGCCGGGTGCACGTCGCAGGCAATTCGCTGGGTGGCTGGATGGCGATCGAATTGGCTCGTCGCGGTCGCGCCGAGTCCGTCTGCGCGCTCTCACCGGCGGGGTTCTGGGAAGCCGGGGACGGAAGCCGGTCGGCCGCGACCCGCCGCATCGCCCGGGAGGCGGTCACCGGGCGGCTGCTGGGCTTTCTCGCCCCGTTGGCGCTGCGCAGTGCGGCGGCCCGGCGAATCGCTCTGCGCAACATCGCCGTCCACGGTGATCGCATCAGCTCGGCGCAGGCCCTGACCTGCTTACGCGACCTGCTGGAATGCACCGTCACCGCCGATCTGCTCGGCACCGACGAGCAGATCGCCGCGCTCGACCCGTTGCCGTGCCCGATCACGGTGGCCTGGTCGGAACATGATCGTGTTCTTCCCGAACACGTTCACGGCCCGATCGCCCGGACGCGGCTGCCCGAAGCCGCGTTCGCCATCCTGCCGGATACCGGTCATGTTCCGATGATCGATGACCCGCGGCTGGTGGCACAGACGATCCTGACCACCACGAGCGTCACCACCGCCGAGGCGCCCTGAGCCTTTGCGCGTTCCGCGGCGTAGCGCCGGGACGGCGATGGGCCGGGCCGGTCACACGTCGAGCAGGTGCGGCAATCCGGCACGATACCGATCGGCGTCGATGCGTTTCCACGGTTCGAAGACCGGCAGCGACACCAGCGGGAAGACCGGTACGCGCGGCGCCGGGTCGTCGGCGGCGTCGAGGATCGCGTTGGTGGCGGCGCGCCCGGATTCGTTGGCGCCCTCCATCGTGGCGAGATCGATGTGGTTGCGTACGTGATCGCCGCCGAAGAACAAGTTCGGGATGGCGCAGTGGGCCTGCGGCCGGTGGTCGTAGGAGCCGGCGGTGTTGACCAGCAGCGGAGTCTCGTTGTGCACGCCGTTCGCGGTCCAGGTGACCCCGGGGTCCAGATGCCAGGAGCGGATGTCCTCGGGACGCAGCCATCCCGTCCCGGTGTTGAGCCACTCCGTGAGCTGTGCCCACACCTCTTCGGCGATCTCGGCGGCGGTGCATTGTCTGGCAGGCCGGTGGAAGCGGATGCCGGGGGAGTCCCAGTCGGAGATGTCCACCGAAAGGCATTCGCGCACCGTGCCGTCGCCGTAACGGGTGGCGAAGTCGCCGACCCACATGGGCGCTTGGCGCAAGGCGGTGAGCGCCCACGGGGAGCCGAGGGCGGCGATATGGCCTTCCGGCAACTCGGTGGGGTTGGCGAGGTAGTACTGGATACCGACCATCCAGTCGGTCCGCAGCTCCCGCATGCCCGCCAGATGCGGGTCGGTGTCGAGGATGTCGTCGGTCAGCAGCGTGACCGCCTTGTCCACCGGCATCGCGCACAGATACCAGTCCGCGGTGACCGCGGTGGAGCGGCCGCCGGGATCCGTCAGCGTCGCCGAGGCGATCCGGCCATCGCGAAGCTCCAGCCGTGTCGCCCGCAGGCCCGGCACGAATCGCACGCCCCGCGACCGCAGATATGTGACCCAGGGGTCGATCCACGCTTCGTTGGTGGGACGATTGAGAATACGGTCGATACCCGCGGAGTACTGCGGGATCGCCCCGGTCCCCGCCAGCACCAGGGCCTCCCCGATGGTGCCGATCGTGCGCGCCGAACTCAGCTGGGGTTTGGCCGCCACGGTGATCCGGGTGAGGGCGCTGACCAGGTATTCGCGATAGGCCGGTGACTTGCCCTCGGCCCGCAGGATCTGCTCCCACGTCACGTATTCCCACTGCCCGAAACGCCGTTCGGTGCAAGAGGTGAACCAGACGGCCATCTGTTTGGCGAAGAACGCGAGCTCGGCCGGTGGCAGTTCCGGAATGAAGCCGAACGCGCCGATCAGCGTGCTCTGCAACCGCTGCGGGTTGATCTGGTCGAGGCCCCCGAATTCGACCGGCGCGTAGATCGGCGGCCTGCCCCGGAAACCGGCGACGGTGCCCTCGACGCGGACGAGGTTGCCCGCGACGCCATCGGGGTTGCCTGGGAACGGAATGCGCCGCATGGTGTCCGGAAGGTTCTGATAGCAGCCGGGAAAGAACCGGAAGCCGTGCTCGCCTGGCAGGTCCGAACGGCCGTCGGTGCCGGTGCCCGGCACGCCCATGCTGCGCGCCTTGCCGCCGAGGAACGCCGGTTCGTACACGGTAACCGCGTATCCCCGCTCGATCAGCTCATGGGCCGCCGACAACCCCGCGACGCCACCGCCGAGCACCGCGACCGACTTGCCCCCGGTGCGCGGCCCGGGCGTTCGGCGAGGTCCGGGCGGGGCGGCGTGTGCCGGGGCGGCGGTGAGGGCCAGTCCGGCCGCGAGCGTGCCGCGCAACAGGTCGCGGCGGGTGAGGTCGATGGTCGGCCGAGGACGCGGGTCATGCATGTCGATCTCCTGAAGATGCCGCGAGAACGCGCCGCGGCGGCCGGGACTGGATGGCGTCGGCGGGATCGGGGCGCGTGAAAACGCACGCTTCCCTCCGTTCGGAGACTGCGTCGCGGCATTCGGCCGCCAGATTCGCGAGGATCGGCCAGGGGGCGCGCCAGGATGCGCGCAACGCTCCCGCCGCGAGCGCCGCCGCGCGTGCGGGAGTGAAGACGTCTTCGGGAGCCACGGTGCGCGAGAAGATTTCGGTGACCGCGTCGGCCAGCGCGGGGTCGGCCGCGCTCCTGCGATAGAGCTCGATTTCCAAGGGACGCATCGCCGAAGCCCGGGCCAGCCGATTGGTCCACTGGTAGACGCTCAGGCATTCGCGATCGCGCAGTCGTTCCCACGCGGCCAAGGCGGTGTCGAGGTGCTCGGTGTCATCGAGGGCCGCGGCGGCCAGTTCGCCGAGCAACCGGCCGTAGCGCAAGGCATCCCGGATGCCTTGGGCGGTCACCGGATCCTTGAAATGGCCCGCGTCCCCGGGCAGCGCCCAGCCCGGCCCGGTCGAGCGCCGGAAGTAGGAGGCCAGTCCGGTGGCCGAACGCACCCGCCCGACTCTGCGGCAATCACGCAGGCGCAGTGCAAGTCCCGGCAGGTGCTCGATCGCCTCCTGATACCTGCGCTCGGCGCGCCCGGCGCCTGGTTCGGCGGGCTGCGCGGGCGGCTGGACCAGGCTCAGCAGCAAGCCGTCGTCGCAGGGGAACGCGGTGCCGAGATCAGGACCGTTTCGCCATTGGGCGGCGATGTGCCGCTGGTCGGCCGCACCGTCGCGCCAGTAGGCGAAGAAGCAGTCCCGTCCGCTCGGTGCGGACAATCGAGGCCGGGTAACACCGGCGAGCCGGGCCACCGTGCTGCGGCGACCGTCCGCCCCGACGACCAGACGGGCGCGCACCTCGTGCTCGCCGCTTCCGTCGGTATAGCGAACGCCGGCGCAACGATCGCCGGACCACAGCAGATCGGTGACCCGCACGCCCTCGCGGATCCGTGCTCCCGCGTCCACGGCGGTGGCCACGAGCGCGGCGTCCAATCCGGTCCGCCGCACGCACATCGCGTAGTCGACGCCGTCCACCGGTGCGAAGGACGACCGGACCGCATAGCCGCCGCCGTCGGCGAAGGCGGCGGTCAGTGGGGGCGCGCCGAGCCGGAGGACACGGTCGAGGGCGCCGGCGCGACGCAGTTCGGCCAGGCCGCCGGGCCACAGCAGGTGCGTCGAGAGGGTGTCGGAGGGAAAGCGCGCCGAGTCCAGCGCGAGCACGTCGCGCCCGGCTCGCGCCAACGCGATGGCGGTCGCGGAGCCCGCGCACCGCGCCCCCACCACGACCACGTCGGTGTACTCGATTGCCGGGGGAGACGATCCGCGCATGCCCGAACACCTCGGTCACCTAGTCTCGGACACTGTGTCCGATCGATGGTGAGCGGCGGGCGCCCGAATGTCAATATCCGTGCCGTGTCGGCAGAATGGAGGGACGCACCCGACCGGCACAGCCGAGCACGCGGCCGCCGCGCCGCAGAGAGGACCCGGATGCCCTCGCTGACCCGTGTCCCCAGAAACGCACGCAAACCGGTCGACGATCGGCGCGCGGAGTTCGAGCGACGCGTCCTCGCCGCGGTGGAGGAGCTGCTCGCCGACGGCACGCCTTACACCGAGATCGCCGTCCACCGGATCGCCGCCGCCTCGCAGTCGGCGAGGTCGACGTTCTACCGGTACTTCCCGGACAAGAGCAGGCTGCTGATCCGCATGGCCGAATTGGCCACCGCGGATCTGTTCGAGGCCGCCGAGCGCTGGTGGATCACCGACCACACCGGTCGGCAGGCCGGCGTGGTGGCGGCAGTGCGCACCATGATCGCGGGGTTCCGCGAGCACCGGTCCCTGCTGCTGGCGCTGAGCGAGGTCGCCGCCTACGACCGCGACGTCGGCGCGTATTGGCGCGGCCGGGTCGCCTCGTTCGTGGCGGTGGTGCGATCGCGGCTGGAGACCGACCGTGCCGCGGGCCGGATCAGTCCGGCGATCGATCCGCAGGCCACCGCCGTCGTGCTGACCTCGATGGTGGAACGCGCGATCGCGGTGAGCTTCTCCTCCGGCTCCGGGGTCACCGACGACGCGCTGGCGAAGGCGCTGGGCCGGGCGATCTGGTTGACGGTGTACGGCGACGCCCCGTCGGCCTGACGGAACACCCGGCGGCACAAGCGGATCCATTGCTACAGTCGCGCCCATGACACAATCCGGACAGCCCCTGCGGATCGGCATCCTGGGCGCCGCCCGCATCGCGCCCGCCGCCGTCGTGCGGCCCGCCGGGGCGAACGCGGACACG
>NZ_BDBB01000071.1 GCF_001612765.1 Nocardia arthritidis NBRC 100137 | reverse complement strand
ACGGCGTCCTCGGCCGGGCGCGGCGGCCTGGTCGGGCGGGGTGGGTTCCGCGCGGCGTCCTCGGCTGGGTGCGGCGCCCGGGTCCGGCGGTGCGGAATCGGCGCGACGGCCTCGGCGGCCACTGCGTTCGTTGTCGACCCGCTGGACCAGATCCTGGACCGTCAGGGGCGCGGAACTCTGGTCCGGAGTGGCGTCGGTATGGCGCGAACGACGAGACGTGCGTGCGGCGTCTGCTTCGGAGCTGTCCGCCGCGGGATACCGCTCCCACGGGGCGCGACCTCCGGGCCGTGGCGAACGCCCGTGCCGATCGTCACCCACCAACGAACCTCGCTTTTCGTCCTGCTTTTCCGCTCAGGTCACACTCGACCGGCGGCACCGATTCCGCAATGATAACGATTCCGCCACGGGGGGCCACCCCGCCGAGAAATCGAACAGGTCACAGCTGTTTCGGCCATGTCGTTCGCTGCGCGGTTGCCCGATCAGCCGCCACTGTGCATCACATCGGCCGCGCGTGGCACCGCGGGATCGTCCGGATCGTCGAGCCAGCCGTGCGGCAGCGCGACCTTGCCCGGCGAGCCCTGACGCCCGCGTGGGCCCTCCGCGTCCTTGGGGAAGGGCGCGGTCGGATCGAGCTGCCCGACAAGATCTCCCAGCCGAGCGAGGCTGTCCACGGTGGCGAACGCGCGACGTAGGTCGGCGCCGACCGGGAAGCCCATCAAATACCAGGCCATGTGCTTGCGCAGGTCACGCATGGCCTTGTCCTCTCCGAGGTGCTCGGCCAGCAGCGCCCCGTGCCGGTACAGCACGGCGCCGGCCCGGCCCAGATCGGGCGCGGCGGGCAGCGGCTCCCCGCGCAGCGCCGCCTGCAGTTCGGCGAACAGCCACGGTCTGCCCAGGCAGCCGCGGCCGACGACCACGCCGTCGCACCCGGTCTCGTCCATCATGCGGACCGCGTCGTCCGCCGAGAAGATGTCGCCGTTGCCAAGGACCGGGATCGAGGTGACGGCTTCTTTGAGCCGGGCGATCGCGGTCCAGTCGGCCTGACCGGAGTAGCGCTGCGCAGCCGTGCGCGCGTGCAACGCGACCGCCCGCGCGCCTTCGGCTTCCGCGATGCGTCCCGCGTCCAGATAGGTGCGGTGGTCGTCGTCGATGCCGATGCGAAACTTCAGGGTGATCGGGACCCCCGCCGGTTCCGCCGCCCTCACCATGGCGCGCACGATGTGCCGGAACAGCGTCCGCTTGTACGGCAGGGCGGCGCCGCCGCCGAGCCGGGTGACCTTGGGCACGGGGCAGCCGAGGTTGAGGTCGATGTGGTCGGCCCAGCCCTCGCCGGCGATGATGCGCACCGCTTCGCCGAGCGTGTCCGGGTCCACGCCGTAGAGCTGCATCGAGCGGGGATGCTCGTCGGCATCGAAGGACATCATGTGCAGCGTCTTCTCGTTGCGCTCGACCACCGCTCGCGCGGTGATCATCTCGCACACGTAGATCGAGGTAGGGCTGCCGAATTCCCGGCACAACTTGCGGAACGCCAGATTCGTGATGCCGGCCATCGGCGCGAGCACGACCGGCGGATCGACCGGATACGGCCCGATCCGCAGTTTCGTCATCGCCTCGGTAGTCATCGTCACGCCGACCAGTGTCTCATTTCCGCACGTAAGTCGGCCGGATCGGGTCATAGCGCGGCGCGGCACCGTGCCGTTCATACAACCGCCGCCGCCCTCGGACTCCGGGGCGGCGGCGTGCTGTATTCGGGCGCTCAGCCTACGGAGCTGCCCGCCATCTGACGGTCGCGCTTGGCGGCCTCGCGGGCCAGCATCCGGTCCCGCTGCTCCTCGAACTTGACGACGTCGTTGCTCAGCTTGTCCAGGAAAATGCCGAGGCGCTCACGGACCGCCTCGCCGCGGGCGGTGAAGTCGCTGCGCTCGAAGATGTTCCACTTCTTCAGCACCGGCTGGACGACCTCCTCCAGGTGCTGGCGCAGATCGTAGATGCCGTGCTTGGCCATCAGCACGCCGTTGCGGCGGAAGTTGGGCATGCCGGCGCCCGGCATCTGGAAGTTCTCCAGGATCAGGGTGATCGCCTCGATGGCCTGGTCAGGGGCCAGGTCGAGGGCGGCGCCGCACATGTTGCGGTAGAAGATCATGTGCAAGTTCTCGTCGGCGGCGACGCGCTGCAGCATGCGGTCGGCGATCGGGTCGTCACAGACCTTGCCGGTGTTGCGGTGGCTGACCCGGGTGGCCAGTTCCTGGAAGGTGACGTACGCGACGGAATGAAGGAAGCCCGCGTCGGCTTCGGCAGGGGAGGCGAAGCCATTGGTCATGTGGACCATCCTGGCTTCCTCGAGGGCGACCGGATCGACGCCGCGGGTGACCACCAGGTAGTCCCGCATGACGATGCCGTGGCGGTTCTCCTCGGCGGTCCAGCGGCCCACCCAGGTGCCCCACGCGCCATCCTGAGAGAAATTCTCGGCGATCTCCCGGTGATAGGAGGGCAGGTTGTCCTCGGTGAGCAGGTTGGTGACCATGGCCGCCTTCGCAACCTCGCTGAGCCGGGACTGCTCCGGATCCCAGTCCACCCCACCGAGTGCCGCGAAATTGCGGCCGTCGTCCCACGGGACGTAGTCGTGCGGATGCCATTCCTTTGCCATGGAGAGGTGCCGGTTGACGTTTTCTTCGGCAACCGGCTCCAACTCCGTCAGAAGCTCGAGTTGAGTCAGATCCCTTGCCATGTATGAACCCTTCAGTGTGTGCTTCCGGTCGTGCAGGTCGTCCCAAGGTAGACCGATACCGTTGCGGCCATACCTTACGGCACCGTAGGTGTGATGCGAAACGCATCCGTTAGACGATCGATGCCCTGGTGATCCACCACATACGACGTCTTCGCCGTTCAGTGATCCACACGAGTGTATGGGTTCTTCCTGTGAACGAGAGGACTATCGACGCGGGGCTCGCGCCGTTAGCGGGAGGTGGGGAATCGCACAATCCGCCACCGCGCTGACAATCGAACGAGTACCCAGCGTTCGCGCGTGTCGAACGCGCCGCGCCTAACCCAGCGGCGCATGCAGACATCGCGAACCCGCCGCCGGGCCGGCTTCTCGGCACCGCCCGGTTCATTCACCGCGATCGATCGCGTGGCCCCACATGGGACAACTCGTCAACCTCCGAGCGGAGAGCTGCGCGATCAGCACCTGCTCCGTGAAGTGACTATGTCTTTTGTCACAGTCCGGCCGGTTGCCCCTGGGCATCTCGCCGCAGGTAGGCCTATGAGGCTGCCTCGTCTTGTCCACTCTCCAGCCGAGGCGTCCGCAATCCCTCGCATGGTGGCCCACTATCTCCGCCGCATAGAGGACTGTAGAAAGGAGCCCGTCGAACGGCTTGGCGGCCGAGGCGTCGAGGTGGGCTCTGATGACCGCGAAGCATTGTGCGCGAGGTCGGAGAGTAGAGCCTCGACGCGGATGTCCGGACCGGAATAAACGGTGCTTCACTGCGGGGAACTTCGCGAAACAGGTCGGGCGCCCGGAGTGTCCGGGCGCCCGACCGCTGTGCCCCCAGTAGGGCTCGAACCTACGACCTGCGGATTAAAAGTCCGTAGCTCTACCAACTGAGCTATAGGGGCGCGGAGGAACAGTGTAGTGGGATCGGGGGCGGATGCCCCAATCGGGGGAGTTCGTGTCGGCGGGCGGGATGGATGGGTGGGGTCGGCGTGGCGTCGCGGGCGCGTCGCGTGGCGGCGTGGCGGCGGGTAACACGGCGTGCGCGCCGGGCGATGTGGGCGGTAAACACTTGGCACCCAGCTTTGTTCATCTTAGCCGGATCTGGATATCATTCAATCGTGTTGGCTGGCAATGTCTTTGGATTTGCAGGGGGTGAACGGCTCTGGCCGGGCGAGGCTCGTGGGGCGAGTTGGCGGGCGAAACGTGGGCGGCGGCCGGTTGTCCGGCTTGCCGGTCGGATCGCGTGAACAATCCTGGGCTGCTGGCGAATTCGCGCACCCTCCGGAAGGGCCGATTGGGTTGCCAAATATTTGCCGTAACAGAAAGCGGAATCGGATGGTTACCTGACTCCTCGGTTTGCCGCGTGTCGGATCGGGATTCCGGGTACGGTGACGCCTTGGTGAATTCCGAAAGAATCGTCGACTCGATCGACGCTACGGAATTCGGATTGTCGTTTCCGTGTCCGAAGGCGCCGCGGCCGGTCCGGCCGGCCACGGCTCGACGGAACTCGATGCCGCAGGAGGAGGCACGTTCTGGACGAAGAAATGCCCGGATGCGCACCCCCTGCGGCGCACCCGGGCAGGCAAACTATACCAGCTGGTGTGTTACAGGTTTTTCGCGAGTTTTCGTACCGAAGGTTTGAAATCGGACGAAAACCGGGTTCGACGTATTGATAAAACTCATGAATTCGCGCCGAGGGTCCGTTCCTTCGGGGGTGGCTGTTTGGCGGCGAGTAGGCTTCGGAGGCGTTTCGAGCATGGCACGGCAGCAAGAGCGGGCGCGCCGGACACGGGCGGCGATTATCAGGTCCGCCGCCGTTGAGTTCGGGAAGAGCGGCTATGCCGCTGCATCGCTCAACCGCATATTGGAAGGGTCGCGTGCCACCAAGGGCGCCATGTACTTCCATTTCGATTCGAAAGAAGATCTGGCACGCGCGGTGCTGGAGACCGCGGTGGAACGCTACCGCGCCTCCGCTGAGCGCTGGCTGGCCCGAACGGATCTCAGTCCGCTGGACATCCTGCACGGGGTGGTCGACGAGATCGCGCTGCGGCTCGAGCACGACATCATCGTGCAGGCCGAGTACCGGCTGATCATCGAGCCGGACTTCTACCGTGACGTGCAGGCCGGCGGCGGCCGCATCCTGGGCCGCACCACCAGGGTGCTCACCGTCCGAGCCATCGACCACGGGCAGCTGCGCGTCGACGCCGACCCCGACCGGTTCACCCGCACGCTCGCCGCCGCGCTCGCCGGCCAGCGATACATGGTGGACCTGCTCGGCGGGCAGGTCGATCTGCGGGCACGGTTCGAGGAGGCGCTCGAGGTCGTGATGGAGGCGATGGCTACCCCGGAATGGCTGGAGAAATTCCGCAGCGACGGCTGGCGCACCCAGGCCCGCTTGGAGGAGCTCGGTTTGAGCCTCTGACCAGCCGGTTTGGGAATCGAGTCCGGTCTGTCATAAGCTATCCCAGCTCCCAACGGACAGCCGTTGAAAGCCGGTCCGGAGAAATCCGGGGCGAGCCCCCTTCGTCTAGCGGCCTAGGACGCCGCCCTTTCAAGGCGGTAGCGCGGGTTCGAATCCCGTAGGGGGTACGATCTTCGGATCGTTGGTAGCAGAGCATGGCCCTGTGGCGCAGTTGGTTAGCGCGCCGCCCTGTCACGGCGGAGGTCGCGGGTTCGAGTCCCGTCAGGGTCGCAAGTAAGCGCCGGAGATGTCCGGCGTTTCGCGTATGGCATTCATTTCGGGTGCCTGCGGCCAGGTAGCTCAGTTGGTACGAGCGTCCGCCTGAAAAGCGGAAGGTCGCCGGTTCGATCCCGGCCCTGGCCACTCCACTCGTAGGCGAGCCCTGTTCACGGAATGTGTGAACGGGGCTCGTTTCGTCATTTCTTCTGGGGGTGCAACCCCCACCCCAGCCCGGCGGGCTTCGCCCTCGGACCCCCATTGGTTGTGGTTGCGTTCGGGGGTGTCGTTCGGATTGGTTCTCCGCCTGCCAGGCGGTGTCGTCTGGCGAATCGGCGGGGTTGTTCTGGGTGGTCTCCGATCGTCGGCGGTTCGCGTGGTGTGGTGAATCACACGGTGGCGCATCCGGGTTCGGGATCGGGTGGTCACCCGGCCGCCGCGGGTAGGCTGGCGCGGCCATGTCGACCCTTCTCCTCGCCCTCGCGGGGTTCGCTTTCCTCGACTCGCTCGACCTGTTGCTGATCGGCGTCACCACGGCTGTGGTCTACGACAGCAGGTTGAGCCGTCGTTCGCCGCTGGTGGGCGGTCTGAGCTTGCTGGCGGGCGTCTTCGCCGTCACCACCGCCTTCGGGATCTGCACCATTCTCGGGGTCGGCTTTCTGACCGATCTGATCGACTTCGAGATCACGCCGGCAATTCGGTACTGGGGCGAACTCGCCGCCGGGATGTTGTTGATCGTTCTCGCGAGCATTCGGATGACGGGGACGGCGGCCCCGCGGACGACGCCGGCATTGCGACGCCGACCGTGGATACTCGCCGGCCTCGGCGTGGCGATCGGTATCGCGCAGGCGCCGACAGCGGTGCCATATCTCGCCGGACTCGCGATGATCTCCGCGCGGCATCCGCTGCCGGCGTTGTGGCCACTGATCGTCGTCGCGTATTGCGCGCTCGCATTGCTGCCGCCGCTGGTGATACTCGGCCTCGCGCTGCGGCGGACGACCGGAGCGCGGCGGATGTATCGAAAAGTTGTTCGCATTATCACCGCGTACGGCCCGATCTCGGTGCGCGTACTGTTCGCGATCTTCGGGGTGGTTCTCCTGTGCGACGCGTTCGTCCATTACCGAAGCCTCCGGTGGTGAATTGCGATCGCCGAGTCCGGCAATGGATGGCGTAAATGCGGTTGAGGCCCGGTGTTCGGTGGGATGCTGGAGGTATGGCTGAGCGCTGGTATTACTGCTTGAAGCACAAACGAGCCGAGCAAGGGCGGCAGTGCTGGTTCCGCGACCGGATGGGGCCGTACCCGGACCAGGCGACGGCGGAACGTGCGCTCGAGATCGCGCAGGCGCGCAACACGCGGGAAGACGCCAGGGACCGATCCTGGCGGGACGGCGACTGAGGCGGCGCGGGGGCACGGCTCGCGGAAAGGCTTCCCCCGCACGGTGAAGTTGATCTTGAGCCGCAGGTCGGAGGCTCGGGCGGTACGGCGCCTGGTGCGGCCGCTCAGTTCGCGATCAGGTGTATCGAGTACGGTTCTCCAGAACTCGACGAATGCTCGGAGGTCCTGGCGTGGGCTGCGAGCGGAAACCAGGATCAGCAGGGAGGGCGACCCTTGAGGGTTACCGTTGTTGTGCCGACCTACAACGAGCGGGAGAATTTGCCGGTTGCGGTGGAGCGGCTGACCGCGCTGCCGGTGCCCGACCTGCATGTACTCGTGGTGGACGACAGCTCGCCGGACGGCACCGGCGAGGTGGCCGACAAGCTGGCCGCCGAACTGCCGAACGTGGTGGGTGTGCTGCACCGGACCGAGAAGGACGGGCTCGGGCGTGCGTACGTGGCGGGTATCACGCGCGCACTGGACGAAGGCGCGGACGTGGTGATCCAGATGGACGCCGACCTGTCGCATCCCGCCGAAGTGATCCCGGCCATGCTGGAGAAGCTGACCACCACCGACGCGGGCGTGGTGCTCGGCTCCCGCTACGTCCCGGGCGGCTCGACCGCCGCGGAATGGAAGTGGTACCGCAAGGCGCTGTCGGCCTGGGCCAACTTCTACGTGAACCTGATCCTGCGGCTGGGCGTCAAGGACGCCACCGCGGGCTTCAAGGCGTGGAAGGCCGATACCCTGCGCGCCATCGAGGTGGGCGCGATCCGCAGCAACGGATACTCCTTCCAGGTCGAGATGAACTACCGCACCATCAAGAAGGGGATCGCGATCGCCGAGGTGCCGATCCGGTTCGAGGAGCGCACGCTCGGGGCGTCCAAGATGAGCCTCAAAGTGCAGCTGGAGTCGGCGCTCATGCCGTGGAAGCTGCTGTTCGGCCGCACGGTCTGAGCCCATGCCGACGGGCCCCGCTTCCCGAGGGAACGGGCCCGGCGCGGTTCCGGTCAGCGGCCGACGAGCCGGTTGCCCATCTCCTGCGACCGGTCACGAGCACCGGGTGACTCGCCGACAGTGCGCCGGGTACCGACAACGTCCGAGTGCGCGGCGACGGTCGCGCCGTCGGCCAGCTGAGCAAACGGCGATACAGCGGCCGACAGGGGGAAGCGGCGCGGCGTGCTCTCAGCTGATCAGCGGGGCCAGTTCAGGAGCGTGTCGACGAACAATCGGCGGACCTCCGCCACTTTCTCGTCCAAATCGCCGGGATCCCACGCGCTGACGTCGATCGGATCGAGGATCGCCACGTCGACCGTTCCGGGGCGGGCGACCATCGCGTTGCGCCGGCAGATCTCGCCCGCGTTCCGGATGACCACCGGGATCACCGGCACCCCCGCCTGCATCGCGATGTGGAACGCGCCTTTCTTGAACCGCCCGACCTCGGGGGTGTAGGAACGAGTTCCTTCCGGCGCCACCGCGACCGACAAGCCGCCGCGCAGGGTCTCCACCACCGGTCGCAACGCCGCCCTGGCCTGCGCGGTGTTCGCGCGATTGATGAACGTCACGCCGACGAAGCGCATGAGCGGTCCGAAGACCGGATTCTTGGTCAGCTCCTTCTTGCCGATCGCGGTCACGCCGCCGCCGAGCACCTCGGGCACGATGATGATGTCGAACTGGCTCTGGTGGTTGAACAGGAAGACCGCGGGCCGCGGCGATTTCGCGTTCTCGGCGCCGGTGACCCGCACCCGCACTCCCGCGATGCGCAGCGTGTTGCGCGCCGCGTGCGCCATCAACGCGTCGGCCATCTGTCGCCGGTCCTTCGTGGGCGCTTTCGACGCGACTCCGAACAGCGCGCCTCCGAACAGCCCGGCGAACCCCGCGGCGGTACGCGCGTAGTCGCTCGCACGCGGCCGGGGGCGCGGCCGGAACATCAGCTCGCTCCAGCGCTGCCGGTCGGCGATGGCGTCCAGCGCGTCGTCGGGGTTCACCGCCACGGGATGTCCCACCAGCGACAGCACGGGCAGGTCGGCGATCGCGCCGGCATAGGCGTAGCTGCGCCTCAGATCCACCTCATGCGTGGCGGCGAACTCGGCGACCGCCTCGGCCTTGCGGTTGCCCCACAGCGCCTTTCCGTCGGGATGCCCGGTGAGCACGCCGTGGTCGGTGGCCATGGGCGTGCAGAGCACGTGCTCGATGCCCAGTTGCGCAGCGGCGGGTGCGACTTGGAACCGGGTCAGCGAGCTGACCAGGACGATAGTGTGCCCGGCCGCGCGGTGCGTCCGGATCAGCTGCCATGCCTCGGGGTAGAGGTACTCGTAGACGGTGCGCTGGAACAGACGCCTGCCCAGATCGTCGAGTTCCTCTTCGGAACGCCCGGCCAGCGCCTCGGACAGCTCACGGAGGAACCGGCTGTATTCGCCGTCGGTCATGTGCTCGCGGATGCCGCCGAGCAGCACGTCGGCGGGCTTGCGGCGCAGCCGGTGTCGCGGTCCGGGGCCGTCGACGACAGCGCCCCCGAAATCGAAGACCGCGGCGATCGCGCGGCCCTGCGGCCCGGAACGTATGGCGGCGAGCGCGGCGTCGAGATCAGCGCGCGCGCGTCGGTCATCGAACCTCCCGGATACCGCCGTGCTTTCGCGTCGATCGCTCACCGCGCCTCCCGGTTGGACGGGTCGAGCGCGGCGGCCTGCGCGATGCGGGTCCCGATATCGCGCAGACGTTCGGCGAATTCGATTCTGCGCTGGAGCAATTCCGCGCGGAGCTCCTCCGGGTCGTCGTCGTCCGCCGTCTCGAGCAGGCCGTAGTTGTCGGCGAGCTTCAGGGCGCTGGTGAACAACTCGGTGGAGACCGACTCCGGGCTGTGTAGTCGTTGCTGCAACTTCATCTGCTTGCCGACCGCCACGCATTCGGTGATGAACTCCTTGCGGTCGATCTCGTCGCACGCGTCCCGGGCGGCGAGCCGTTCGGCCACCACCAGCTGCGCGTCGACGAAGGAGCGCAGCACGCGGTGGGCCATGGTGAAGCCGGATGCGGTGAGCTTCGCCAGGATGTCCGAGCCGAAGGTGTCGCGCCGGGTGTGGCTGTACCAGTCCGGATCCACCAGGAGCATCTCCGCGACCATCTGATCGGCGAACTCGCCGCGCTCGGGGAAGAAGAACTCGAACTTCAGCAGATCGCGCAGGCGGAACGCCTCGTCCCAGCCGGTGTTGAGGGCATCGGCCTCGTCGTTGTCGACCGCGGACAGGATAGACAGCTCGAGGATGGCGCGGTTGACGAACCAGTGCACGGCGCTGTTGCGGTAGAAGGCGGCTTCGAGATGCGCGCCCGGCTCGATCGAGTACACCGGCTCGATCCCGCCGCGATACACCGTCACCACCTTGGCCAGCGAAAGCTGTTCCAGCACCACGGCCAGGCCCTGGTCGTCGCGCAGCGCGTCGAGTTCGCCGCGCGGCAGCTCGCGCTTGTCGATGTAGCCGAGCACCGGGTCGAGCACCGTGCGCACCTCGCCCAGGGTGAGGGCGCGCCCGTCCACCCCCAGCAGCGCCAGGGTGACCAGCGCGTTGACCGTGATCGGCGTGACCGCGTTGATGCCGACCGCGACTTCGAAAGCGAGCCGTTGCACGGCCTTCCGTTCCAGCTCGGCGACTTCCGGCGGATCGCTGTCGACGACGCCCGCTTCGGGGCGCGGCGGCGGAATCGGCTCGGTGTGGTGCAGCGGGATGGTCAGCGGCGGGGTCGTGAGCGGATCGCCGTACGCGGAGAGCCGATCGCGGGCCGACAGCGGCTCGCCGAAGCGGACGTAGACGTGCCCGGCGGAGTGTTGTTGACTGCGGATGTAGCGCGCCAGCCAGGTCAGCCCCTCGGGTTTCTTCTTGCCGCCTTCCTGCTCGGTGGCGATGGCGCCGAGTTCGTTGAGCCGCTCGTAGGTGATCGAGACCGGCACCAGCATGACGTCGTCGATGCGGTTCGAACGAACCGCCGCGGCAAGGTAGTTCAGCAGGCCGTAGCGCGGTGGCCGCAGCTTTCCGGTGCGGGTGCGGCCGCCCTCGAAGTACCACTCCAGGTTGAAGCGCTTGGCCAGCAGATAGGCGAAGTACTCCTCCACGACGGCCTTGTAGACCTCGTCGTCGCCGAAACTGCGCCGGATGAACACCGTCCCGGTGCGCCGGGCGATCGGGCCCATCGGCCAGAAGCCCAGATTCGCGCCGCCGATCACGTGGTTCGGCGGGAAGTCGTTGCGGGCCAGCACGTCTCCCAGCACGAACGCGTCGACGTACGAGCGGTGCGAAGGCAGGAACACCAGCGGATAGCGGCGGTTGAGATCGCGCAACCCGGTCAGGCCGGACTCGTCGGGGTCCACCTTCCAGGTCGAGGCGTGCACCGGCCGCATGGCCTGGGTGAACAGGTCGGAGACCAGCCTGCTCTGGGCGGCGACCAGTTCGTTGAGCCCCTTCTCCGCGCGGCGATACACCTCGTGCGGGCTCGCCCCGATCTGGTCGGCGATCAGCTCCAGCCTGCGCAGGAAGTCGGGGGAGTCGAGAATCTCCTCCGCGACCAGCTTGGGCACCTTGTACCGGTCGCCGATGATGGTGCGTTCGGCGCGTTCGAGCGCCACCACCGCCGCGCGCACGACGGCGCGGGCGAACGGCTCGGCGGTGCCCTTGTCGAACAGCGTCGAAGCCTCCGGGTTGTTCGCGCGCAGCTCGCTGAGCCGGGCGGGCGCACCGGTCAGCACGACGTGCCGGTCCGGTGACTTGGCCAGCAGCCTGCGCTGGGCCAGCCGATTGGGCTTGCGCGGGTTGGTCAGCAGGGCGAGATCGGCGAAGGTGACGCGGCGCACGCCGTCGCGTTCCGGGGGCAGCCACAGCACGCGGATCGGCACCACCAGCGGATCGTCGCGCCTGCCGACCAGCCGGGCGGCGATGGCGCCCGCGTCCAGGTCCAGCTGCGTGACCGGTGCGTCGGTGCCGAACTCCGTGCCGATCCCGCCGTCGGCGAGCCACTTGCCGACGAGTTCGCGTTCCACCCCCGAGGCGGCGTCGACCAGGGCCACCACCGATCTCGGTGCGGTCCCGGGCCCGGTTGTCGCGGGTGAATCGCCGCGGTGATCGATCATCGATGTTCTTCCCTCCGCAGGTGACGCTCTCCACTATTCAATCCCGGCGGGTGCATTCCCCGCAGGCAGTCGGCGCGTCGAGTTCGGTTCGGCGGGCACGGGATGGCGTGATCGTCGCACGGGATGCGGGGTGAGCGCGGCGAAAGTAGTTGCCGTACGGGGACCTCCGTCCCGGAGCGCACACTCGGCGCCCGGGTTGTGGCCGCGAGCACACCCGCACAATAAAGGAGGTAATGCTAACCTTACCTGCACAAGTTAGGCCAGGTTTACCTTTGGAGGATCGTTGTCGACCACGGAACGCCTGCGGGTTGAGTATGTGACCGATCCGGCGGCAGCGATGTCCCGGCTGGCGGGGTCGGATCGGTTCGGCGAGTACGTGATGTACGAGCGTCCGGGGGAGTGGGTGTTCGCCGCCGATCCGATCGGCAGTGTCGAACTGGACGTGCGGGAGCTGCGCGTCACCTGGGCGGGGCAGACCACGATCAGCCGGTGGGAAGGCAATCCGGCGGGAGTGATCGATCGGGCGCTGGGCGCGCTTCCCCTCGACGGGCGCAACGCCTACGGCTGGATCGGATTCGAGTTCTGCGCGTGGGCGCTCGACGCCACCGAGCACTTGGATCCGCGCACCTCGATCGCGCACCTGATGGTTCCGCGAATCGAGGTGCGGGTGGGTGAATCCGGCGTGCGGATATCGGGTGCGACGCCGACGGAGATCGGAGACATCCACGACCTGATCGCGCAGTCGCAGAACCCCGAACTGCCGCAGGCGCATCCGGCCGACATCCGCATCGATCCGACCGGTTACCGGGACCGGGTGGCCGAGGCGGTCGGCGAGATCCAGGCCGGGCGGTATCAGAAGGTCATCCTGTCCAGGAAGGTCGAACTGCCGTTCACCGTGGACGTTCCGGCCACCTATCGCCTCGGGCGCGCGCACAACACGCCCGCGCGCTCGTTCCTGCTGCGGCTCGGCGGTTTGGAGGCGGCGGGCTTCAGCCCCGAACTGGTCGCGTCGGTGGACGACGACCGGGTGGTGACCACCGAACCGCTGGCGGGTACCCGGGCCTTCGGACGTGGGTCCGCGGCCGATCTCGCCGCCAGGGCCGACCTGGTGACCGACCCGAAAGAGATCGTCGAGCACGCGATCTCGGTGCAGACCTCGTTCGCGGAGATCGCGGCCGTCGCGGACCCCGGCACGCCCGCGGTGTCGGATTTCATGGCCGTGCGCGAGCGGGGCAGTGTGCAGCATCTGGCGTCCACGGTGCGTGGACGGCTGGCCGCCGACCGGTCCAGCTGGGACGCGCTGGAGGTGCTGTTCCCCTCGGTGACGGCCTCGGGTATCCCCAAGCGTGCGGGCGTCGACTCGGTATTCCGGCTCGATCACGACCCGCGCGGGCTGTATTCCGGTGCGGTGGTGACCGTTTCGCCGACCGGCGCGCTGGAGGCGACCCTCGTGCTGCGCGCGGTGTACCAGAACGCCGAGGGAGCTTGGCTGCGCGCGGGCGCGGGCATCGTCGGCCAGTCGCGGCCGGAGCGCGAATTCGAGGAGACCTGCGAGAAGCTGGGCAGCATCGCGCCCTACGTCGTCAAGGCATAGCGGAAGCCGAACGGGCAGCGCACCGATGATGCGCTGCCCGCCGGTCTTGCGGCAGTGCTACAGCTCGGTGCGCAATGCCTTCTTGTCGATCTTGCCCACCGCGGTGATCGGCAGTTCGTCGCTGCGGCGTAACACGTCCGGCAGTTTGTAGGCAGCCAGCCCGCGCGCGGTCAGGAAGGTCTTGATCTCCGCCGGCGTGGGCATCTCGCCGTCGACGACCAAGACGGCGCAGACTTTCTCGCCCAGCGCCGCGTCCGGCAGCCCGACGGCGGCGGCCTGCCGGACGGCGGGATGGGCGAGCAGATGCTCCTCGAGTTCGTCGCAGGAGACGTTCTCGCCGCCGCGGTTGATCACATCCTTGATCCGGCCGGACACCACGAGATGCCCGCTGGACAGGCGACGGACCAGGTCGCCGCTGCGATAGAAGCCGTCCGGGGTGAACGCGCGCGCGTTGTGCTCGGGTGCGCGGTAGTAGCCGCGGATCGTGTAAGGACCCCTGGTCAGCAGTTCGCCCTCCGCGCCGGGAGCCACGTCGTTGCCGTCTGCGTCCACCACGCGGATCTCGTCGGCGGGGGAGAGCGGACGGCCCTGGCTGGTGTGCAGCAGTTCGGCCGAATCGTCGAGCCGGGTGTAGTTGAGCAGGCCCTCGGCCATGCCGAACACTTGCTGCAAGGTCGCGCCCAGCGCCGGGGTCACTTCCTTGGCGTTGACCTCGGCCAGTCGCGCGCCGCCCACTTGGAGCAGGCGCAGCGAAGTCAGGTCGGCCTCTTCCCATTCGGTGGCCGCGCACCAGAGCTGGGCCAGCGGCGGCACGACGGCGGTGACCGTGACCCGGTGCCGCTCGATCGCGGCGAACGCGCTCTCCGGGCTCGGGTCGCTGACGAAGGCGATCGCGCCACCGACCCCGACGGTGCCGAGGATCCCGGGGCAGGCCAGGGGGAAGTTGTGTGCGGCGGGCAGTGTCGCGAGGTATACGTCCCGCTCGCTGAGTTCGCACAGCTCGGCACTGGCGGTGGCGTTGTAGAAGTAGTCGTCGTGCGTGCGTGCGATCAGCTTCGGCAGGCCGGTGGTGCCGCCGGAGACCAGCATCAAGGCGATGTCGCACGGATCGATCTCGGGCAGTTCGCCGCCGTCACGCGGTATCGAGGCGAGACCGGTGAACGGCCCGGGATCGCCGAGTACCAGGACGTGGCGCAGCGACGGCACCGCGTCCCGCACGGTCGACGCCAGTTCCCGGTAATCGAAATCGCCCGCCCGGTCGGCGACGATGTAGCCGACCGCGTCGGAAATCCTTGCCAGGTGCTCGATTTCGGCCCGTCGATGCGCGGGCAGGCTCAACACGGGAATGATCCCGGCGCGCAGCAGACCGAACAGCACGGTCAGGAACTCGGGCACGTTCGGCAGCTGGACCACCACGCGGTCGCCGGGGACGATGCCGAGCGCGAGCAGTCCGTGGGCCATCCGGTCCGCGGCGGCGTCGATGTCGGCGTAGCTGCGTGTGCCCTCCGCGTCGAGCAGCGCGGGACGCTGTGGATGCCGGTGCGCGGTCGCCCGTAAGAGGTCCCCGAGCGGGCGTCCGGCCCAGTAACCTGCGGCTCGGTACTCCTCGGCCTTGTCCGCCGGGAAAGGTACATAGCCGTCGCGATGCGCGGACTCGGTCGGTATGGAAGTCACGGTCTGCCTCACAAGAATCAAGCCAGGGTTCCCTGATGTAGGTTAGGCAACCCTACTTGAAATGCCCGCCGCCCCGACCGGCCCGGGCGTGTTCGACTCTGCCGCCCGGTGCTGCCGCGCACTAGACTTTCCGGCATGACCAGGTGGGACACCTCGAACATCCCTGACCAGAGCGGTCGGAAGTTCATCGTGACAGGGGCCAACAGTGGCCTGGGGGCCGAGACGGTGCGCGCGCTGGCCGCGGCGGGGGGCGAGGTGGTGCTCGCCTGCCGGAATGTGACCAAAGGGGAGCGCGTGGCCGCCGGATTGAGTGACCGGGCGCAGGTGCGCGAGCTGGATCTGGCCGATCTCGCGTCGGTCCGGGCGTTCGCCGAGGGCGTCGACGGGGCCGATGTGCTGATCAACAACGCGGGCGTGATGGCCGTGCCCGAAGGTCGCACCGCCGACGGATTCGAAAAACAGATCGGCACAAACCATCTCGGTCACTTCGCGCTCACCGGACTGCTGCTGGGCAAGATCTCGGACCGGATCGTCACCGTCTCCAGCGGTGCGCATCAGGTCGGCAAGATCGACCTGGACGATCTCAACTGGGAGCGGCGCAAGTATCAGCGGTGGGCCGCCTACGGGCAGGCGAAGCTGGCCAACCTGATGTTCGCTCGCGAGTTGCAGCGCAGATTGACCGCGGCGGGCGCGTCGAAAGTCTCGGTCGCGGCGCATCCCGGCTACGCGTCCACCGAGTTGCAGTCGCACACCGAGTCGTTCCTAGACCGGGTGATGTGGGTGGGCAACCAGGTGTTCGCGCAGAGTGCCGCGATGGGCGCGCTGCCGACGTTGTACGCCGCGACCACCGACGTCGAGCCCGGCGGCTACTACGGGCCGGTCGGCTTAGGCGGCATGCGTGGATATCCGGGGCCTTCCGGTTCGTCGAAAGCGTCCAAGGACGAGAAGGTCGCGGCCGATTTGTGGCAGCTGTCGGAGAAGCTGACCGGAGTGTCCTACGCCTTCACCGAATAGCCGCCACCCGACCCGCCGAGCGCTGTGACCCAGGTCTCACTGTCCATTGTCACACTCCGCCGCACCGCGTCGTCCTCTTGATGAACCCGCAAGGAACGGCAAAGGACGAACATCATGGAACAGCGCTTCGAACTCTTCTCCAACTCGGTCGGCGGCAGCTTCATCAAGCGACTCACCATGGCCTCCAAGGTGATCAACGACTCCACCCTGGACGCCGCGACCTATGAATTGGTGAAGATCCGGGCCAGCCAGATCAACGGCTGCGGCTACTGCACCGACATGCACACCAAGGACGCCGCGCACGCGGGCGAGACCTCGGTGCGGCTCAACCTGATCGCCGCTTGGCACGAGGCCACCGTCTTCACCGAGGCCGAGCGCGCCGCACTGGCGCTCACCGAGGAGGCCACCCGGATCGGCGACGGCCGGGCGGTCAGCGACGGCGTGTGGCAGGAGGTGCGCAAGCACTACGACGACGACCAGATCGCCGCCCTCATCGCCGCCATCGCGATGATCAACGCCTGGAATCGGATGAACGTCATCGCGCGCACTCCGGCGGGGAGTTACGTCCCGGGCCAGTGGGGGTGACTCCGCGCCGACCACCGGCACCGTGGCATATCTAACAACCTCGTTCACCGATCGGTTGTCGGATGGTACTGTGCCGGACGTGCAGCGTGTGTATTTCTGGTTTAGCAAGCCGGCCTCGGGTGGGCTGGTCTGCGGCAACCACATGCGCTGACGAACTTCCACCCCGAGCCGGACGATGGACCGGCTCGACGGGATTCTCGTCCGTGGGTCGGCCCCGAGAAAAGGAACCCACGACATGACAACCGCAGCCGACGTCGACGCACGGCATTCCGATCTGGATGATCAACGCACCCTGAACGTCAGCCCGCTGCGTTCACCGGCGGAGGTGCGTCGCGTGCATCCGATCACCGATGCCCTCGCCGACACCGTCCGTGCGGGACGCAAGGCCACCGTCGAGGTGCTGAACGGCGCGGACGATCGCTTGATGGTGATCGTCGGCCCGTGCTCCGTGCACGACCCAGCCGCCGCGCTCGACTACGCGCGCCGTCTCGCGGCGAAGGCCGCCGAGCTCGGCGACCGGCTGCATGTGGTGATGCGGGTCTACTTCGAGAAGCCGCGCACCAGCCTGGGCTGGAAAGGGCTGATCAACGACCCACATCTGGACGGCTCGTTCGACGTCAACACCGGACTCGGCTTCGGCCGTAAGCTGCTGGTCGACATCACCGCCCTCGGTCTTCCGGTGGCCTGCGAGTTCCTGGACCCGATCACTCCGCAGTACATCGCGGATCTGGTGTCCTACGGCGCGATCGGCGCGCGCACCGCGGCCAGCCAGGTGCACCGCCAGCTCAGCAGCGCGTTGTCGATGCCGGTCGGGATCAAGAACGGCACCGACGGTGACGTCCAGGTGGCGGTGGACGGTGTGCGCGCGGCGGCGGCCAGCCACGTCTTCCCCGGCACCGACCTCGACGGTCGTTCCGCGCTCATCCGCACCACCGGCAACCCGGACTGCCACGTGATCCTGCGCGGCGGCAGCAACGGGCCGAACTACGACGCGGCTTCGGTCGCCGAGGCGTGCCTGCGGCTGGACAAGGCATCGTTGCCGGAGCGGATCGTGGTGGATGCCAGCCACGGCAACAGCAACAAGGACCACAACAAGCAGGTCGACGTGGTCACCGACATCGCGCGGCGGCTGGCGGCGGGCGAGACCGCAGTCGTCGGCGTCATGCTGGAGAGCTTCCTGGTCGCAGGACGTCAAGACCTCACCCTCGGCCACGCCGACGAACTCGCCTACGGACAGTCGATCACCGACGCCTGCCTGGACTGGGAAACCACCGCGAGCCAGCTGGACCGCCTGGCCGAGGCGGTGCGGCAGCGCCGCGAGAGCTGACTGGTCTCGAGCCGACGGGGCTGCGCACGCGCAGCACGCCTCGCGGGTGCAGCGGAGGTCGCGCGCCGGTCGCTCACGC
>NZ_BDBB01000070.1 GCF_001612765.1 Nocardia arthritidis NBRC 100137 | reverse complement strand
CGCCTCCCGGCCCGGCCAGCGCGGGCGCAACGACGGCGGGCACCGGCCGCGCGGGAATCGGCCGTCGGTCGCCGAGCGGTTGGAGACCGTCGATCTGCTGCTCGCCGGATCGGTGACCGACGCGGGCGGGTTGTGGTCCCGGGCGACAGCCTGGATTCTGCGGATCGCCTTGGAGCAAGCCGTGGACGAATTGTGGCTACGGCTGGCGCCACCGCTGGTCCGCTGTCCGATGCGGGCGCAGCTGATCGCGCTGCGCGCCTTCGCGGGCCCGGACGAGGCAGCGCGCGTGGCCGTGCTCTGGGCGGCGTTGTCGCGCGCCGCGCACCACCACGATTACGAGCTCGCGCCGAGCGTCACCGATCTGCGGCGCTGGCGGGAGCAGACCGTCGCCCTGGCGGCGGATCTGGCGGCGGTGCAGGCGCGCCGGGATTGACCCGGCGATCAAAGTCCGTCGGCAAGATCGGCTCGGGGACGGAGGCGGTGCGAGCGGATCGGTCACACAGTGCGGTCCAGTGTGAGGGTGGAGTACATCGCTGGGGCCGCAACCGGCACGATAGGAGGACAAGCGGTAGCGAACGTGACCATGTACGGCGCTGCTCGGACCGGAAAGGATATGGCGTGAGCGGAGCACGGCCCTGCCCCTGCGGGCGTGGCGAGGCCCTCGACGACTGTTGTGGTCCGGTGCTTCGCGGCGAGCGCCTCGCTGCCACGGCCGAAGCGTTGATGCGCTCGCGCTACTGCGCGTTCGCGGTGCGAGATGTCGCCTATCTGCTGCGTTCCTGGCATCCACGCACCCGACCGGCCGACTTGACCCTCGACCCCGCCCAGCGCTGGCTTTTCCTCGAAGTCACTCGGACCGACCGCGGTGGCCTGTTCGACGACACCGGCACGGTGGAGTTCGTCGCGCACTACCGGGACGCGGGCGGGCGCGGCGCGCTGCACGAGACCAGCCGATTCGCCCGGTCCGATGGCGCCTGGGTCTACCTGGACGGCACGCACGCCGGGTGACCGGTAGCGTCGGCGGGCATGGCACGCGTCGCGATCGAGTACTGCACCCAATGCCGCTGGCTGCTGCGGGCGAGCTGGATGGCGCAGGAATTGCTCAGCACGTTCGCCACCGACCTGGACGAAGTCGCGCTCTTGCCGGGCTCGGGCGGGATCTTCCGGATCACCGTCGACGGCGAACAGATCTGGGAGCGCAAGACCGACGGCGGCTTTCCCGACATCGCGGTGCTGAAGCAGCGGGTGCGCGACCAGGTCGCACCCGAGCGCGACCTCGGTCACGCCGACCGGCGCGACTGAAGCCACGCCGGGGAGTCAGCCGCAGCAGCCGCCGCCGCAGCAGCCGCCGCCCGCCGGCGGCGCCGGACTCGGCGCGGGCGCGCTCCCGCCGCCCCGGGAGACGGTGGCGAAGGTGGTCAGCAGTTTGACCGTGTCGTCGTGGCCGATCGGGCAGGTCGCGGGCTCCGACGCCTCGGCCATCGGGCGGGAAACCTCGAAGGTGTCGCCGCAGCTGCGGCAACGGTAGCTGTAACTCGGCATCCGCTCAGTTTAGGTGCCGCTGCGCGCTGCGTTCGGGTCGGACCGCGCCGAGATCTTCGCGGCCGCGCGGCACATCCGGACCCTGCCGGAACGGTGCCACGACCTTGGAAAGGTGCTCGGCGAGGAGTGAGGTGCAGCACTCTTGCAGCTATCGGGGCAGGCGGCGAGTGATGGCCGCCGCAGTGACCGATTCGACATCGTGGCCCCGGACAGGTGCCTGAACAGCGGATGAATCGCAGGCGACGCGGCCATGTCTCGGCAACACAACGTTGACTCGCTGATCTTCGACGTACCCTCGAAACAGAAGTATCAGGAGGTCGGCGATGCGTGCTCAATTCTCCGAGGCGGTGCCCGGTCCCGACGGTTCCGCCGAGCCCCTCGCGCGAACGGTTCACGGCGACGTACGCGGCGTGCGCGAGGGTGGGGTGTCCGTCTGGCGCAGCATCCCGTATGCCGCGGCCCCCGCCGGCCCGGCCCGGTTCGCGCGCCCCCGGCCCCCGCAGCCATGGGACGGAGTGCGCGACTGCACCGCTTTCGGGCAGATCGCGCCCCAGACGATGGGCACCATGGTCCCCATCGACTCGGGCCTGACCATGGGCGAGGACTGTCTGTGGCTCAACGTCTGGTCCCCGCGGCCCGAGACCGGCGATCCAGCCCGGGTCGCGGAAACCGAACCACGCCCGGTCATGGTCTGGCTGCACGGCGGAGCGTACTGCCTCGGCACCGCGGCGCAACAGATCTACGACGGGCGCAAGCTGGCCGCGACCGGCGACGTCGTGGTCGTAAGCGTCAACTACCGGCTCGGCGCGCTCGGCTTCCTCGATCTGTCCTCGCTCGGCGACGATTTCGCGCCGAACCTCGGTCTGCACGACCAGATCGCCGCACTGGAATGGGTGCGCGAGAATATCGCCGCGTTCGGCGGCGATCCCGGCAACGTCACGCTCTTCGGCGAGTCCTCCGGCGCGGGTTGCGTCACCGCGCTGCTCACCGCACCCCGCGCGGCCGGCCTGTTCCACCGGGCGCTCGCGCAGAGCCCGCCCGCGACCACGGTGTTCGGGCCCGAGCGCGCCGCAACGGTGGCGCGGCGTTTCCTCGAGCTGATCGAACTGCCCGCGCGCAGGGCCGAGGAACTGCTGGAATGCCCGATCGACCGGATCGTAGCTGCGGCGGGCGTCCTGCTCGACGAGATACCGCTGAAGGAGCCGGGCAGGCTGGCGGCCGCACCTGTGGTCGACGGCGATCTGCTGCCGACCTACCCGATCGACCGGTTCCAGCACGGACGATCGCACCGGGTGCCGTTGATCATCGGCACCAACAAGGACGAGGCGTCGCTGTTCCGGCTGCTGCGCTCGCCGATCATGCCGGTGACGCCGGACGCGGTGAACGCGATGCTGCGTGACGTCGCCGCGGGCCATCCGGAGATGTCCGCGGAGCGGATCGCCGAGATCACCTCGGCCTACCCGGACCTGAACAAGGCACGCGGCGCGCTGGCGATGTCCACCGACGCGGCGTTCCGGATGCCCGCGCACTGGGTGGCCGACGGTCACGCCGAGCACTCGCCCACCTGGATGTACCGCTTCGACTACGCCACCCCGATGTTGCGGGCGGCCCGGGTGGGCGCGGGCCACGCCACCGAATTGCCTTATGTATTCGGCAATTTCGGCACGATCAACCGCGACCCCACCTTCTGGCTGGGCGGCCGCAGAGCGGCCATGGAGGTTTCCGGGCGGATGATGCGCCGCTGGCTGGCTTTCGCCACCCATGGCGTCCCCGCAGCGCTCGACGGCTCCAAACACTGGCCGCCCCACCGCCTCGCGGACCGCGCCACCCTGCTCATCGACAGCGTCGATCGCGTGGTCGAGGATCCCGACCGCGACCTGCACACCGCCTGGGGGCAACAGGCCGTCGGCTTCTCCTGACCGGCGGCCTCTCGCACCCTCGCGTGGATGTCAGGACGGCATGTGCGGCTGGGCGAGCGAGTCCGCTGCGCGTCATTGCTGGCAGCGCCTGCGCGCGGCGCGAGCCGCACGTTCGGTCGACCGCCGCCCCTCCTCCGAAGCCGCATGCCTGCGGCCCGGATCAGCCGGGAGGGCACCCGGGGCGGGGCGAGCGGAACGCGCCTCAGACGTCGGTGGAGAAGCGGATGCCGCCGTCGGGAATCACCACACCGGGCCAGACGCGGGCTCCGCGCAGCAGTTCGCAGCGGGCGCCGATGTGCGCGCCGTCCCCGATGACGCCGTCGCGGACGAGTGCCCGCGGGCCGATGCGCGCCCCGAACCCGATGATGGTGCGCTCGACCGTGGCGCCCGCCTCGATCACCGCGCCGTCGAAGACCACCGCGCCGTCCAGGCGCGCGCCCGCGCCGATTTCGGCGCCGCGGCCGACGACCGTCCCGCCGATGAGAACCGCCCCCGGCGCGACGCCCGCGCCGGGATGGACCAGCGATTCACCGCGCTGACCGGGCAGGGCGGGGGAGGGCGCGATGCCGCGGACCAGGTCGGCGGAGCCGCGCACGAAGTCCTCGGGAGTGCCCATGTCGCGCCAGTAGGAAGCGTCGACGTATCCCTGGAGCCGGGCGCCCTCGGTCAGCAGCGCGGGGAACACCTCGCGCTCCACCGACACCGGCCGCCCGGCCGGGATCTTCTCGATGTACTCGCGGCGGAAGACGTAGCACCCGGCGTTGATCTGGTCGGTCGGCGGGTCCTGGGTCTTCTCCAGGAACGCGGTGACCCGGCCGTCCTCGTCGGTGGGCACGCAGCCGAACGCGCGCGGGTCGCTGACCCGGACCAGATGCAGCGTCACGTCGGCGCGGGTCGACTCGTGGGTGTCGAGCACCGCGCCGAGATCGGTGCCGCCCAGCACGTCGCCGTTGAACACCATCACGTTGTCCGCGCGCAGCTTGGGCAGCACGTTGCGGATGGCGCCGCCGGTGCCGAGCGGCTCGGTCTCGGTGACGTACTCGATCTCCAAGCCGAGCTCGGAGCCGTCGCCGAAGTGCTCCTCGAACACCTCGGCCTTGAACGACGTGCCGAGCACCACATGGGTGATCCCGGCCTCCGCGATGCGGGCGAGCAGATGGGTCAGGAACGGCAGCCCGGCCGTCGGCAGCATCGGCTTGGGCGCCGAAAGGGTCAGCGGACGCAGCCGCGTTCCCTGCCCGCCGACCAGGATCACCGCGTCGGTGCCTGCATTTCCTGCCATCAAGCTCCCCTGTTCACAAGGTAGTTTCTCGCCTGTGCCGCCGGTTACCCGGCGTCGCGCGCCTGCTGGCGCAGGGCAGATCGAACCGCAATCCGCGAGCGGATCGCAAGTCCGACCCGCAACGCCAGCCGCAGCGGAGCCTGCCACCAGTGCGGATGCCGGTCGGCCTGGAACCGGTAGGCGCTGGCGTGATGGGCGGGCAGCATGACCTCGGGATGGCGGCCCGCCGCGTGGCCCTTGGCATGGGTCACCTCGGCGTCCGGCACGAACACGTTGTGCCAGCCCGCCTTGCCCATCCGGTCGCCGAAGTCGACGTCCTCCATGTACATGAAGTAGCGCGAGTCGAAGCCGTCGATCGAGTCGAAGGCCGCGCGCCGTACCAGCAGGCACGAGCCCGACAGCCAGCCGACGGCCCGCTCGGAGATCTCTTCGTTCTCCTGCCGGTACCGGCGGGTCCAGGGGTTGGACTTCCACACTGTGCCCAGGATCGCGTGCCCGGCTCCGTCGAGCAGGCCGGGCACCCGGCGGGCCGACGGGTACACGCTGCCGTCCGGCTCGAGCACCAGCGGCCCGAGCGCACCCGCGCGCGGCCAGCGCTTGGCGGCGGCGAGCAGTTTGTCGATGGAATCGGTGCCCCAGCGGATGTCCGGGTTGGCGATCACGATGAACTCGATGGCCGGATCGATCTCCGCGACCGCCCGGTTGATCGCGCCGCCGTAGCCGATGTTGCCGCCGGTGCGCAGGAGCCGCACGTGCGAATTCGCCTCGGCGGCCAGCTCCGGCACACCGTCCACCGACCCGTTGTCGGCAAGGATCACCTGCGGTTTCTCCGCGGTGGCGCCGGCCAGGGTGCTGATGAAGTGCTCGAGGTGCTCACCCGGCGAGTAGGTCACCGTGACGACGGCCAGGCCCGCGGGCGCGGCGGAATCGGAATCACTCACGACAGGCAACTCTAATGGGCGCAGCCGGACTTCGTTTGCCGATGGCCGCCCACGGCCGCAGCGAAGGCGCAGGGACGCGCTAGCCGGACCGCCGCGCCAGCGCGTCCCCCAGCGCGGCCCGCCAATCCCGCAGCGGCCGCAGCCCGGCGTCGTTCCAGGCCCGCGGTGACAACACCGAATACGCCGGGCGCCGTGCGGGTCTGGGGAAAGCGGACGAGTCGCACGGGCGGACGCGCCCCGGATCGGCGCCGACTCCCGCGAACACCGCGCGGGCGAGCTCGAATCGACTGGCCTGCCCCGCATTGGTGGCGTGCACCACCCGGGGGGCGTCCGGCCGGCCCGCCAGTTCCAGCAGTGCGGCGGCCAGATCGGCGGCATAGGTGGGCGAGCCGACCTCGTCGTCCACCACGTCGACGGTGTCGCGTTCGCGCTCCAGCCGCAGCATCGTGGCGACGAAATCGCCACCGCGCCCGGTGTATACCCACGCGGTGCGCACCACGTGCGCGTCCGGGCAGCGGCTGAGCACCGCTTGCTCGCCCGCGAGCTTGGACGCTCCGTACACCGACGTCGGCCCCGTCACATCGGTAGTGTCGTACGGCCGATCGTGGGTACCTGGGAAGACGTAATCGGTGGACAGATGGATCAGCCGGGCACCGAGGTCGGCGCAGACCTCGGCGAGCACGGCCGGTCCGGTGGCGTTGCCCGCGTACGCCGCCTCGGCTTCGGTTTCGGCCCGGTCCACGGCGGTGTAGGCGGCGCAGTTGAGCACGACGTCGCCGGGCGCGAGTACCGCGCGCACGGCGACGGGGTCGGTGATGTCGAGTTCGGTGCGTCCGTAGCCGCTGGCGGCCGGAGCCAGACGCCGCAGTTCCCGGCCCACCTGTCCGTGCGCCCCCGTGACGACGAGGCGGGCGGAGACGGTGGACTCGGGCGCGGTGGGGGCGGTCACGGGCGCAAGTCTGGCACGCCGCCGGTTGCGCGGTTGCGGCCGTTCGCGATAACCGTTCGATAGCCTTGAGCTATCGGGGATCCCGAAATCGGGCGGGGCGAGCGGTAACCATGGTGGCGGATCGGTTGCGCACGCGTCGCCATGACACCGAGTTTCGGCGAGAGGATTGGGACTTGTCGCAGCGGAGGGGCACATCGGCGTTGTCGCGGACGAGGGGGCTGTCGCGGACGAGCCGGTCGCGCGACCGGTCCTTCGGGCCGCTGCGCACGATCGCGGTAGCCGCCGCCGTGATCGTGCTGGTGCTCACCGGCTTCGCCTGGCGCAGCGTGGACGCGTTGGTCGCCGACATCGAGCGCTTGGGCGATCTCGGTCTCGGCGGTAATCGCGACGGGGCGGTGGACATCTTGCTGGTCGGTGTGGACAGCCGCACCGACGCACACGGCAACCCCCTGTCGGACGCCGAGCGCGCGATGCTGCACGCGGGCGACGAGGTCGGCACCAACACCGACACTATCGTGCTGCTGCGCGTGCCGAACGACGGGCGCTCGGCGACCGCCATCTCGATCCCGCGCGACTCCTACGTCAACATCCCGGGCCTGGGCATGGGCAAGATCAACTCGGCCTACGGCGCGACCAAGGCGACGCAGATCCAGAAACTCACCGATCAGGGGGTCTCGGCCGCCGACGCCGATCGGCAGTCCACGCAGGCGGGCAGGCAGGCGCTGATCAAGACGGTGGCCGGCCTCACGGGCATCACCGTCGACCACTACGCCGAGGTCAGCCTGCTCGGCTTCGCGCTGCTCACCGACGCCGTCGGCGGGGTCGAGGTGTGCCTGAAGAACCCGGTGGACGAATGGATGTCCGGCGCCAGGTTCCCCGCGGGACGGCAGCGCCTGGACGGGCCGCGAGCGCTGAGTTTCGTGCGCCAGCGCCACGATCTGCCGCGCGGCGACATCGACCGCATCGTGCGCCAGCAGGTGTTCATGGCCCAGTTGGTGCAGCAGGTGCTCAGCGCGAAGACGCTGGCCAATCCGCTCAAGCTCCAGCAACTCAGCGACGCGGTGGGGCGCACCATCGTGCTGGACGAGGACTGGGACGTGCTGGCGTTCCTGCAGCGGTTGAAGGATCTGTCCGGCGGCCGGGTGAAATTCGAGACCATTCCGGTCGCCGACCTCAACGGAGAGACCGGCAGTGGCGAATCCGTGGTCAAGGTCGAGCCGAAGGCGGTCCGGTCCTATATCGCCTCGCTGGTGGGCGACGCCCCGGCCCCGCGGAGCGCCGAACCGGGCTTCGACCCCGCGACGGTGACCGTCAGCGTCTACAACGCGGGCGGCGTCGGCGGACTCGCGGCCGAGGTGGCCCAGACCCTGAACGCCAAGGGATTCCGTCAAGGTGTGGTGACCAACTACAGCGGCAACCGCGTGACCAGCAGCCGAGTGCTCGCGGCGGACACATCCAGCCCGAAGGCTCAGGCGGTGGCCAAGGCGCTCGGCGGCCTGGCGGTGCTCGCGGATCCGGCGCTGTCGCCGGACTCGGTGAGCGTCGTGCTGGCGAGCGACTATTCTGGTCCGGGCTCATCGGCGAGCCGGGTGTTCGATCTGTCCGGAACGTCGACCGCGGCCACGCCAGTCCCACCCGCTCCACCGATCGACGCAGGCCAGAACGGACCGAAATGCGTGAACTGAACCATGCGTGATATCGACCAGGCACACACTCTCACCGAAGCGGTACTCGATCCGATCCTCGCCCGCGAACCCGCGGGCCCGCGGGTCACCTACTACGACGACGCCACCGGAGCGCGCATCGAGCTGTCCGGCGCGACGCTGGCGAACTGGGCGGCAAAGACCGCCAACCTGATTCGCGACGAGTTCGGCTTGAGCCCCGGGGCCCGGGTCGCCGTCCTGCTCCCGGCGCACTGGCAGACCGCGGCGGTGCTGCTGGGCTGCTGGTGGGCGGGTACCGAGGTGGTGCTGCGCCCGGACGAGGACGCCGATCTGGCCCTGGTCACCCCGGATCGCCTGGACGACGCCGACGGCGCGGGCGAGGCCGCGGCGCTGTCGCTGGACGCCATGGGCTCCCCGGTGCGCGACCTGCCGGTGGGCGTCACCGACTTCGCCACCTCGGTACGCGTGCACGGCGACCAGTTCCTGCCCCGCGGCGCCGGTGTCGCGCTGGACGGTATGCCGGTCTCCGAGGTGCTCGCCGAAGCGCGGAAATCGGCTATGCGCCAGGGCTTCGCCGAGGGGGACCGGGTGCTGTCCAGCACGCCGTGGGACACGCCGGCCGAACTGATCGACGGATATCTCGCGGTGCTCGCCGCGGGCGCTTCGCTGGTGCAGGTGGTCAACCCCGATCCGGCATTGCGTGACCGGCGCATCGCAACGGAGCGGGTCACCGCGCAGCGCGGCTGAGCGGCTCCTACCACGGTATAAGCGCCGAATCCGACCTGAGGACGTTCCACAACCCGGGGGCGTTCCGTACGGTGGAGTCATCGCACAACGACGGGGTTGGACTATGAAGCCACAGTATTGGTTCCGCTGGTTGTCCGTGCAAGGCGCGCCTCGGCTCGTCCTGCGTCTGCAGGCGCGCCGCGGTGACCCGTTCGCCGAACTGATGGGCGGGACCGCGGGCTTCGACGACCCCTACCCGCTGATCGAGCGGTTGCGTGGGCAGCGCAGGCTGCTGCGCACCTCGATCGCGTGGGCGACCTTCGACCATGAGCTGTGCCGTTCCATCCTGCGCGACAGCCGTTTCGGCGTGCGCACCACGGAGAGCTTCAACATCCCCAAGCCACTGCAGAAGCTGGCCGAGCGCTTCCCGCTGCCGCCGAATCCGGTCGAGCCGCCGTCCATGCTGGTGATCGATCCGCCGGAGCACACGGCGATGCGCAAGCCGGTGGCCTCCGCCTTCACGCCGCGCGCGATCCGCAGGCTGCGCGACCGCGTCGAGACCGTCACCGAAGAACTGCTGGAGGCGCTACCCGCGCACGGTTCAGCGGACCTGATCCGGTCGTTCGCCGCCCAGGTGCCGATCGCGATCATCTCCGAGATGCTCGGCTTCCCCGACGAGGACAAGGCGAAATTCCTCGACTGGGGCGATCGGATGACGCCCCTGCTGGACGTCGGCATCCCGTGGCGCGCGCACCGCAGAGCACTGCTGGCCATGGAGGTGATGAACGCCTACCTCGACCGGCACATCGAACGGTTGCGCCGCGAGCCGGGCGAGGACATCCTCTCCAGCCTGGTCACCGCCGGCGAACTGGACTCCGATGCGCTGAAGGCCACCGCCAGCCTGCTCATGGGCGCCGGTTTCGAGACGACGGTCAACCTGATCGGCAACGGTGTCGCGCAACTGCTGGCCCATCCGGATCAGCTGGAGCGGCTGCGCGGCGAGCCGGAGCTGTGGCCCAACGCGGTCGAGGAGATCTTGCGCTTCGACTCGCCGGTGCAGACCACCGCACGGACCGCGCTGACCGACGTGGAGATCGACGGGATGACGGTGCGCCAGGGCAACACGGTGGTGCTGTCGCTGGCCGGCGCCAACCGCGACCCGGCGATGTTCGCCGAGCCCGACAGGTTCGATGTCGGACGGGCCAATGCCAAGGAGCACCTGTCCTTCAGCAGCGGCGTGCACGTCTGTCTCGGGGCCAGTCTGGCCAGGATGGAAGGCGTCTACGCGCTGCAAGCCTTGTTCGAGCGTTTTCCGGACCTGCGCCTGGACGGTCCGCCCAAGCGGCGGGCGCTGTTCACCCTGCACGGCTACGAGCGGATGCCGGTGCGCCTCGGTCAGCGCGCGCAGGCGCCGGAGCCGGTCTGATCAGCCGGTCGTGGTCTTCCAGACGTAGCGGGTCTTCGGGCGCCCGGCCCTTCCGTAGTCCGAGCGGCGCACGACCAGCCCGTCGTCGGCCAATTTCTCCAGGTAACGCCAGGCCGTGATGCGCGAGACGCCGATCGAGGTCGCGGTGTCCGCGGCCGTCACGCCCTCGGCTTCGGCCGCACGCACGGTGCGCGAGATCTCGTCGAGGGTTTGCGGCGCGACGCCCTTGGGGGTGGCCGCGCGCTGGTCGGGGGTGCGCAGCGCGCTCAGCGCCCGATCGATGTCGTGCTGGGAGATGGCGCTCTCACCGGCCGGAAGCGCGGTGCGGAACTCCCGATACCGGTCCAGCTTGTCGCGGAACGCGGCGAAGGTGAACGGCTTCAGCAGATACAGCACGACGCCGTGCGACACGGCGGTGCGCACCATGGCCAGGTCACGGGCGGAGGTGATGGCGATGACGTCCGGGCGCGGCGCCAGGCCGGTCAGCGCGGCAGCCACGTCGAGGCCGCTCGCGTCCGGCAGGCCGATGTCCATCAGCACCAGGTCGATCGGAGTGCCCTCGGCCGCGGCGTCGGCCGCCGCGCGCATCGCCTCGCGCCCGGTATGGACGACGCCGACGGGCGTGAATCCGGCGATGCGCTCCACATAGGCGCGGTGCGCCTCGGCGATCAGCGGCTCGTCCTCGACGATCAGCACACGAATCATCGTGCTTCCTTCCGTGGAATCGTCACGGTCACCGCGCTTTCGGGGTCCCGTTGCGTGCGGATGCTTCCCCCGTGGCGGGCCACCAGCCGGTGGACCAGCGCGAGTCCGAGCCCGTGGTGGTCGGTCTTGGTCGAATAACCCCGCTGGGACGCGCGCGCGAACATCTCCTCCGACATGCCGGGACCGCTGTCGGCCACTCGGATGTAGAGCAAAGACTCGTCCGCGGCGTCCGCGCTCTGATGCCGCAGGGTGACCTCCACCCAGCCGGACGTACTGTCCGCCGCGGCATCGATGGCGTTGTCGACGAGATTGCCCACGAGCGTGACGGTCTCGTGCGGGGACAGCGGGTCCACCGAGTCGAGCGCGGTGTCGTCGGTGATCGTCAGCTCGATGCCGCGTTCGGCGGCCTGATTCACCTTGCCGAGCAGCAAGGCGGCCAGGGCGGGCGCGCCCACCGCGGCGAACAGCCGATCGATCAGCGACTGGGACAGTTCGAGTTCCGCGGTGGCGAACTCGACGGCCTCGCGGTGACGGCCGAGCTCGACCATGGTGACCACGGTGTGCAGACGGTTGGCGGACTCATGCGCCTGCGCCTGCAACGACGCCGCGAAGCCGCGTACGGAATCGAGTTCGCCCATCACCGACTGCAATTCGGTGTGGTCGCGGATGGTCATCACGGTGCCGATCGCCCGGCCTTCCCACTCCACGGTGTCCTGGTTGACCAGCAGGATCCGGTCGGTGGTCACGTGCATCTCGTCACGGACGGTGCCCCAGCTCATCCGCTGCAACGACAGCGGGAGATCGCTGCGCCGGACGTCGCCCGGGGGCAGGTCGAGTAGGCGGCGCGCCTCGTCGTTGACCACCTCGGCGTCCTCGCCGGAGGGCCCGAACACCACCAGGCCCTCGTGCACCGAGTGCAGGACCGCGTCGTGGTGCTCGTACATCGCGCGCAGCTCGTCGGGCGCCAAGCCGTGGGTCTGCCGCCGTAGCCTGCGGCTCAGCAGGAACGATCCGCCCGCGGCCAACACCAGGCCCGCGCCCGCGACGCCGAGGATCACCGAGAGCTGAGTGGCGACCTGATCGCCGATCTTCGCCCGCGTCACGCCCGCGGAGACCAAGGCGACGATCTGCCCGTTGTCGTGCACCGGAGTCACCGCACGGATGGACGGACCCAGCGTGCCGGTGAAGGTCTCGGTGAAGGTCTCCCCGGCCAGCGCGCGATCGATGGTGCCGCTGAACGGCAGCCCGATCATGGCGGGATTGGTGTGCGTATAGCGGGTGCGGTCCGGCGCCATGACCACGATGAAGTCCATGCCGGTCTCGCGCCGGATCTCCTCGGTCACCGGCTGCAACCGCGCCGTCGGATCCGCGCCGCGCAGCGCCTCGATGGTGGAGGGCGCGTCGGCCACGCTCACCGCTACGTCGGTGACCTCCCTGGTGGTGGTGACGTCGCTGTCGTGCCTGGCGTCCAGGACCGCGAGCACCACACCGATCGCGATCATCACCGCGAGTACGACCAACTGGAAGACGAACGCCTGCCCGGCGAGGGAGAGCCGACCGCGTCTCACAAGCTCTGCCTCCGCTGAACGTAATGCACCAAACAGTGACCGGGATCACCCGGCCGACCATCATTCTGCCTGGGAGGCGTGAGTCAGTTCGCGTCGGTACCTTTCGAAGGGAAATCCTCGCTATGAGCGACTCGACTCGAACGCGGCGCGACCGCACCCATTGGCTGTATCTGGCCGTCATCGTGGCGGTGGTGGCGGGCGTCCTCGTCGGCTGGCAGGCGCCCGGCGTCGCGCAGTCGTTCGCCCCGCTGGGAACCATCTTCGTCAACCTCATCAAGATGATGATCGCTCCGGTCATCTTCTGCACCATCGTGCTCGGGATCGGCTCGGTGCGCGCGGCGGCCACCGTCGGCAAGGTCGGCGGCCTGGCCATCGGCTACTTCCTGGTCATGTCGACCATCGCACTCGGGATCGGGCTGGTCGTCGGCAATCTGCTGCAACCCGGCGCGGGACTGAATATCGCCAAGTCGACCAAGGCCGGGCACGACCTGGCCAACACCGCGCACAGCGCGGGCGGCACGTGGGAATTCATCCAGAACATCGTCCCCTCCACGCTGTTGTCCTCGCTCACCGCGGGCAATGTCCTGCAGGCGCTGTTCGTCGCGCTGCTGGTCGGTTTCGCGGTGCAGGCCATGGGCACCGCGGGCGAGCCGATCCTGCGCGGCGTGGGGCTGCTGCAGAAACTCGTGTTCCGGATTCTGGTGATGATCCTGTGGCTGGCGCCGATCGGCGCGTTCGGCGCGATCGCCAACGTGGTCGGCAAGACCGGCCTGGACGCCGTGGTCAAGCTGGGCACGCTGATGGTCGCCTTCTACCTCACCTGCCTGGTGTTCGTCTTCGGTGTGCTCGGCGTGCTGCTGTGGAGCGTCTCGCGGGTATCGATCTTCAAGCTGGTTCGCTATCTCGCGCGGGAGTACCTGCTGATCCTCGCGACCTCGTCGTCGGAATCGGCGCTGCCACGGCTGATCGCGAAGATGGACCACATGGGCGTGGAGCGCACGACCGTGGGCGTCGTCGTGCCGACCGGCTATTCGTTCAATCTCGACGGCACCGCCATCTACCTGACCATGGCGTCGCTGTTTATCGCCGAGGCGATGGGCAAGCCGCTGTCCATCGGTGAGCAGGTCGGGCTGCTGCTGTTCATGATCGTCGCGTCCAAGGGCGCGGCGGGTGTCACCGGCGCGGGGCTGGCCACGCTGGCGGGCGGATTGCAGAGCCATCGGCCCGAACTCCTCGACGGTGTCGGCTTGATCGTCGGCATCGACCGCTTCATGTCCGAGGCGCGGGCGCTGACCAACTTCTCCGGCAACGCGGTGGCCACGGTGCTGATCGGCACCTGGACCAAGACCGTCGACGTCGACCGGGTGCGCGAGGTGCTCGATCGCAAGGTGCCCTTCGACGAGCGGACCATGGTCGACGACGACCACGGGATGCCGGAGACGACGCTCACGCAAGAGGCCGAGGCCGTGGATCTGGTCAAGGCTTGACGGCGGTGGGCGAGAGGTCATCCGTAGCGCCGGGCCGAGGCGTGGCAGCCGCCCGGCCGCTGGGTGAATGACGAAGGGCCCGCGGATTCGCTGATCTGCGGGCCCTTCATCGCGTCCGGGGTCAGTCCGCCCATTTCTCCGGATTCAGGTGGTGCTGGGTGAGCGCGGTGGCGTGGCCGTGCCCGAATCCGTGCTCGGTCTTCAGCCATTCGACGAGTTGTTTGTGCGAGGTCAGTCCGGTGTCGCGCATGGCGGCCTTCCACTCCTCGATGGCGCGGCCGTACTTGGCCTCGATGGAGGGAAAGTAGGACGCGGGCCCGTGCGGCTTTGTCGCCATGTCGATCTCCTTGCTCGGCGTGCGTTCGATTGTCCGGACGGGGCGGGCTTCGGAAAGTCATCGGCGATCCCGCGAAGTGTTCTGGATCACCCAGCTTGTCTAGCGGCGCTAGAATATGCGCGTATGACCAGTCGGACGCGTGGAAGCCATGTCTCCTCGTTTGTCGGCGAGCCCGACCTCGGCCCCCGTACCGAGGTCGCTTGGAGCACTCCGCACGGCCTGGCCACTCTGGAAAGCGGCGGCCGGATCCAACCGGAGCCGTACGACCAGCGATTGGACCTCTCGGTGCTGGAGTGGCTCGACGCGATCAGCATGAGCCGCCGCCCGCACGTTCCGGCTTTCTCGACGTGTACGGGCGGCCCGGGGCGCCCGGGCGTACTCGGACATCCAGGCAATCGGTGACCGGAGCGGCGCTCGCCGGCGGGACGGCGTGGGCGGTGTCGGCGAGCACGTCGAAGGCCGGTCGGCCGGTAGCGTGGGGGTATGGCTGATGTGGTGGTGGTCGGTTCCGGACCGAACGGGCTCGCCGCCGCGGTGATCCTGGCCCGGGCGGGGCTCGCGGTGGAAGTGTACGAGGCCGAGGATACGGCCGGGGGTGGTTCCCGCACGGCGGAACTGACCCTCCCCGGCTACCGGCACGACGTCTGCGCCGGCGCGCATCCGATGGCGGCGGCCTCCCCGTTCTTCCGGGCGTTCGACCTGACCGCGCACGGCGTCGAGCTGCTCGCGCCGGAGGTCTCCTACGCCCATCCGCTCGACGGCGGCGTGGCCGGGCTGGCCTGGCGGGACCTGGAACGGACGGTCGAGGCCCTCGGTCCCGACGGCCCGACCTGGCGCAAGCTGTTCGCGCCGCTGGTTCGGCACTGGCCGGACGTGGTCGATATCGCGATGTCGGATCTGCGCCGCCTCCCGTCCGGGCTCGCGACCGCGATCCGTTTCGGCCTGCGCACAGTGGAGCAGGGCACGCCGTTGTGGGACATCCGATTCCGCGAACAGGTCGCGCCCGCCCTGCTGACCGGCATCGCCACCCACGCGATCATCCCGCCGCGCGCGATCACGGCCGCGGGCGCCGCGCTGCTGCTCGGCACGCTGGCGCATGCCGGAGGCTGGGTGATTCCGCGCGGCGGCAGTCAGGCCATTCCCGACGCGCTCATCGCCGAACTCGAACGTCTCGGCGGCCGGGTGCACACCGGGCACCGGGTCGACTCGATCGACGAGTTCGCCGATGCCCGCGCGGTTCTGCTCGATCTCGCCCCTGCCGAACTGCTGCGGATCGCCGAGCACCGGTTGCCCGCGCGATATGCGGAGCGGTTGCGGCGTTTCCGGTACGGCGGCGCGGCGTGCAAGATCGACTTCGCGCTCTCCGGGCCGGTGCCGTGGCAGGCCGAGGGCTGCGCGCTGGCCGGAACGGTGCATGTCGTCGGTACCCGCGCCGAGGCCATGGCCGCCGAGCACGCCGTGGCCATGGGACGGCACGCCGAACGGCCCTATGTGCTGTCCATCCAGCCCGGCGTGGTCGATCCCACCCGCGCGCCCGCCGGCGGCCACACCTTCTACACCTACGCCCACGTGCCCAACGGCTCCACCCGCGATGTCAGCGCGGACGTGATCGCTCAGGTCGAGCGGTTCGCGCCGGGCTTCCGCGATCTGATCGTCGCCAGCAATGTGATCACCGCCGCGGAAATGCCCTCGCACAACGCCAACTACATCGGCGGCGACATCTCCGCAGGGGCGATGACGCTGCGGCAGTTCGCGTTCCGCCCCGCCCCGCGCTGGAATCCCTACGCCACACCGATCCCCGGTGTCTATTTGTGCTCGTCCGCCACGCCACCCGGCCCCGGGGTGCACGGCATGAGCGGGCTACACGCGGCGCGCCACGCCCTGCGCGAACGCTTCGCAGTCCGCGCCGATCCGCTCGACCTCTTACGCACTCCGGCTTTCCAGCACCGCTGAAACGGCCCGGTCGTCGCCGGGTTCCCGCACGGACTCGCGCGCCAAGGGAGCCACTGTCTTCGAGCTACGTGGACCTACCCTCTGGCGAGTTCAGTGCGGTAGAAATCGGGTTCGAGGTAGATGACGCGCGCCGCCGGGACCGCCGCGCGGACGCGGGACTCGGCGTCATCGATGGCGTCGGCGATCGCGGCGACGTCGAGACCGGGCACCACGCCGATCTTCGCGGCTACGAGCAATTCCTCCGGGCCGAGATACTGCGTCTTGAGGTGGATCACCCGATCGATGCGGGTCTCGTCGATCAGGCTCGTCCGGATCCGCCGGTTCTCCTCCGGCGTGGCGCCCTCACCGATCAGCAAGCTCTGCATCTCCACGATGAGCACGACCGCGATGACGCCGAGCAGCACGCCGATGGCCAGCGTGCCGACGCCGTCCCAGACCGGGTCGTCGGTGAGCATGGTCAGGCCGACGCCCGCGAACGCGAAGACGAGGCCGATCAGCGCGCCGGTGTCCTCCAGCAGCACCACCGGCAGCTCCGGACTGCGCGAATTGCGGATGAACCGCCACCAGCTCGCGTCGCCCTTGAGCGGCGCGGACTCGCGCACCGCCGTGGTGAAGCTGTAGGACTCCAACGCGATCGCGAGCACCAGGATGACGACCGCCACGATCGGCGAACTCAGCTCCTCGGGGTGCTGGATCTTGTGGATGCCCTCGTAGACGGCGTAACCGGAGCCGAGGGTGAACAGCACCAGCGCCACGATGAACGAGTAGAAGTAGCGGTTGCGCGCGTACCCGAACGGGTGCAACTCGTCGGCTTCCTTCGCGGCACGCTGCTGCCCCAGCAGCAGCAGTCCCTGGTTGCCCGTGTCGGCCACGGAGTGCACGGCCTCAGCGAGCATCGACCCCGAACCCGTGATCGCCGCACCGACGAATTTCGCCGCGGCGATCCCCGCGTTCGCGGTCAACGCCGCGATGATCGCCTTCTTGCCACCGCCAGCCGACATGGAAGCATGTCCTCTCTGTTTTCGAGATACCCGCGAACAGACTAGGGCACCTGGGAGCGCGCGTTCCGGATCGGTCAGCCGGTCGCACCGACGCACGCGCAGAACAGCTGCACGTGACCGTCCACCGCCTGCGCGCGGATATCGGTGTCTGTGGCCGAGATCCAGGCCGCGCCGCCGCGAGTGAGTTCCAGCGAGGAGCCGTCGCGCAACAGGCGCACCGTTCCCGCCGTGCACAGCACGATGCCCGGCCCCGCCGCGGTCAGCGGCACCCGCGCGGACCCGGCGACCAGGTCGAAGCGGCGCAGTGCGAACTCGGGGGCGGGCGTGCGATAGCGCACCGATCCGTCACCGGCCGGTTCGGGCAGCACCACCGGCAGGCCGATCGGCTCGAAATCCAGCACCCGCAACAGTTCCGGCACGTCTACGTGCTTGGGGGTGAGGCCGCCGCGCAGCACGTTGTCGGAGTTGGCCATGATCTCCACCCCCACCCCGCGCAGGTAGGCGTGCAGATTCCCGGCCGCGAGGAACAAGCCCTGGCCCGGCTCCAGCGTCACGCGGTTCAGCAGCAGCGCCGCCAGCACACCGGCGTCGCCGGGGTATGCCTCGGCCAGTTCGAGGGTCGTGCGCGCCTCGGCCGTGAACTCGCGCGTGCCTTTACCGGACAGATATCGCACGCAGCCGTCCAGCACTTCGGGCAGCAGCGTGGCCAGCACGTGCTGCGGCAGCGTGATCCAGGTGGTGAACAGGGTGCGCAGGCCCGCGGAATCCGGCTGCGCGGCAAGGAGTTCGCAGTAGGAGCGCAACCCGTCCACCGCCAGCGCGCGCAACAACGCGACGGTGCGGTGCGGTTCGCGGAAACCGGCCAGCGCCTCGAACCGCTCCAGCGCGACGACCAGCTCGGGTTTGTGGTTGTCGTCGCGGTAGTTGCGCAGGGGGGAGTCCAACGGCACCTTCGCCAGATTCTCCCGGTCGAAGCCGGCCCGCGCCTGCTCGGTGCTCGGGTGCGCCTGCAGCGACAGCGGCTCCTCCGCGGCCAGGACCTTGAGCAGGAACGGCAGCTTCTCGCCGAACCTGGTTGCGGCCGAGCCCAGCTCCCGGTCCGGGTCGGCGGCGATCAGTTCCAGCAGCGAGGTGGAGCTGTCCTCGATCTTGACGTACGCCGGGTCGGCCGGGTGGGCGCCGAACCACAATTCCGCTTCCGGATGTGCCGACGGCACCGGCCTGCCGCACAGCTGAGCGAGCGCGGTGCGCGAGCCCCAGGCATACGAGCGCAGCGCACCAACGAGTTCGTGCACTAGTAGCTTCCCCCGTACTGCCCCTGGCCGTCGGTCGCGGCGGTACGCGCGCCGATCAGCCGCAGGTAGGCGGCGGCCATCTCCAGTCGCAGCGCGAGCACCGCGAGTTGTTCGAGTTCGGTGCCGTTCGCTTGCGCGGCCTCTTCGGCGGGGGCCTGCGCGGGAGCGGCGGGGTCGGTCATCTCGGTGTGCAGCAGGTCGACATCGGCGTTCACCAGGTCGGCGTCCACCAGGTTCGGTCCACCGCCGCCGAAGATCGCGACGCGGCGGCGCGCGGCCGCACGATCGCGATCGGCGCTGAGCACGAACACCCGGATGCGCTCCACGGGGGCGGGGCCGTCCAGCTCCTCGTCGTGGAACATCGGGTCGAAGCCGGGCGCGGGTTCTCCTGCCGCCTCGGCGATCCGGCTCCGCGCCGACACGGCCTCGGCCAGATCCACCGCGGTGGCCACCTTGCCCGCGGTCTGCAGCAGCACCTCGGCGCCGTGCTCGGCCAGTTCGGCGGCGGCCGGCGAATCGCCCGCGAGCACGATGCCCCGCTGCTGCATACGGGCCGCCAGCGTCTTGGCAGGGTTGTGGAAGACCTCGTTGTGCGGACCGTCGCGCAGCGCCTCCGCGTCCAGCACGTCGGCCAGTTCGGCGAGTTCGGGCACGGCGGAGCCGGTGCGCTGGGGGTCGACCGCGCGCAGGACCGCGATTCCGGCGGCCAGGAAGCGCAACAGGCGGTTGTGCCCGAGCACCTGAACCCTGGGTTCCAGAACGGCGGCGCGGCCGGCCGCGGCGGCGCGCAGGGGCC
>NZ_BDBB01000069.1 GCF_001612765.1 Nocardia arthritidis NBRC 100137 | reverse complement strand
CCGGAGGAGCGGGCGCGTCCGTGGGCGGAGCATCGGGAGTTGTATCACGCTGCGGCAGGATGAGTTCGCGGTTCATCGGTGCCGGCGGCCATGGCCTGCGCGTGTGGGGCACCTCGGATGGTTGAGGCCGAGCGCCGCTGGATGCGGTGACTCAGGGCACCGGCGCCGCGACTCAGTGTGCTGGCGCAGCGAGATCGCGAGCCGCTCGACGAATTCGCTGTCGCTGCCACGACAGTGCGGTGCAAGATCGATGCCGGCGCGCATGCTGATCAACGTGGATGCCCAGCACAACCGACAGCACTACCACGGACAGCACCCGTACCGGCAAGGTCGCTCTCGTCACCGGAGCCGGCCTCGTTCACGAACTGGTCGAAACGGTCGGCAACCGAGCCTGCCGCCGAGCTGACGAAGGCGATCGAGCAGCAGAATCCGGCGGCGGGTACCTGTCCGGCCTGCGGAGGTGTCGGGCCCGCGGTGCCGACGGGCGCGGCGTATTGCGGGTGCTGAAGGGCGGTGTGGCATGCTTGGTGGCGAGCACGGGCTGTTGAAGTGATTGCCCGGCTTACTACAGGAAGTAATAAAAAGTTCATGACGCAAGGCAGTGTGAAGTGGTTTAACGGCGAAAAGGGCTTCGGGTTCATCGCGCAAGACGGCGGCGGTCCGGACGTTTTCGTTCACTACTCCGAGATTTCCGGCTCCGGGTTCAAGTCCCTCGATGAGGGGCAGCGTGTCGAGTTCGAGGTCGGGCAGGGTCAGAAGGGCCCGCAGGCTCAGAGCGTCCGCGCCATCTAGGAGCTGACAGGCCGGAAACCCGTGCTACGGCGCGGGTTTCTTGCTTTTCCGGGCCGTGCTGGCGCCACGGCCGACTGGTGCGGCGAACACCGACCGGTCCGCTACGGGGAGGGCTGATCGGGTCGCGGCCGCAGTACTCGCCGCCGCGCCCGCCGTTGCGCAACCGTCCCTGCGCGGCGCACCCGATGCTCCGGTAGAAGTCCCCATTCCCGGTGGCTTTCGGGGTTTCCCCGAGATTCTGCGATTCACCCCACCCGCATCCCCGGTTCCCCAGATGCCGTTCGGTCGAGCGGTTCCCCACCGCGCATCGGCCGCTCGGACGGCGTAGTAACTCTCTCGCACGCGTTCATGTCGAGTCACCGACGTTCTGGGCATGGGCATCCCGCCCCGCTACAGAGTCGGTATCTCCCGCCTCGGCGGCCGGGCCGGGGAGATCCGCGGCCGCTTTCTCTTCGGGGATCAATGTGAGTGTTCAGGTGTTGAACGCGGTGGCGCGGACGTTGTCGTTGGATGCGGCGGAGAAGGCGCATTTGTATCGGTTGGCGGATGTGCCGACGGTGCCTTCAGTGGATTCCGGATCGGCGCTACCGGAGGAGTTGCAGGTCATCCTGGACCATCTGGAGCCGCTTCCGGGGGATGTGGCGGTGCTGGTGAGTCGGACGAAGTCGGTGCGGAATTTGGCGGTGGGGGAAGTTGCGGGAGTTGTTGGGAGGAGAATTCGGCTTCTACGCGCAGACGTGCCCTGATGACGACACTCGACGCCGCGGCGAGGAGGTGTCCCTATCAGCCGATCGAATGTCGATATGCAACCGGATGTGGCCGGGCGGCGTTCATCGGGCGCTGGTCGAATGACGAGGCAACGTTCGCCAGGGAGGAAAAACCATGACCGGCATCGACACCCACGCCAACGGGACCGCGGCGTCCCGTGTCACCGAACTGACCACGGTTTTCGAGCGGGGTCTTCGCGAGAAGCTAGGCGTCGGAGCGTCTTTGGGCATTCGATTGGAGACGGCGGGTGACGGGTACACCCGGTACTACCTCGACCCGAACCCGGCCACCATCAACGCGATGTTCACGGTGCACGGCGGGGTGCTGGCTACGTTGATGGACACTGCGATGGGCAGCGCCGTCTTCACGAAACTCGGCGACGGCGTGGCCTACACGACGCTGGAGTTGAAGGTGAACTTCATCCGGTCGGTGACACTGGACGGCTCCCGGCTGACCTGCGAGGCCAACGCCGTGCACGTCGGACGGCGCACCGCCACGGCGGAGGGGCGGATCACCGACGCGAGCGGCAAGCTGATCGCGCACGGTTCGACCACGATCCTGGTGTTGCAGCCCGAACACTGAACACAGTGACGGCCCGGGTCCCGGAACATGTTCGGGAACCGGGCCGTCCGGCATTCGTACTCAGGCCAGCGACCGGCACTCGTCGATGAAGCGCACCAATTCGTCGAGGCGATCGGTGCGCGCGTCCACCCCGCGGTCGATCACCTTGACCAGATGCTCGTAGGCTTCGGTGTGGTCGTAGGAGGCGACGTCGGCGATCTTCAGCGCCCACCGCCAGTAGCCGCGCATGGTGTCGGCCAGGGGCATGCGGAAGGTGGCGATCACCTCGCGGATCGGCTCGACAATCGCGTCGCCCTGCACCCGCAGGTAGCGGCCGACCACATCGGCCATGAAACTGAAATGCCGCGCCTCGTCGCGCGACAGCCGCGCCAGCACCGCCCCGAGCACCGGGTCGGTCACCACGTCGCGTAGGTGCTGGTAGTACATCTGTGTCGCCTTCTCCTGCACCAGCGCGTAGGCGAAGAACTGCACGGGGTGCTGATACGGCAGGTCGAACGGCTTCTGCCCTTCGATCGCCAGTTCCGTACGCAGCGCGCTGCGTTCGGCCATCCCGGACGCCTCCTGGTAGCGGGTCAGCGCGCGGGCGTGCGTGTCCTCCTCCAGCGCCCACCGAACAGTGAAGTGGTAGAGCTCGCGGTTGTGGACGAACGCCTTCCGGCCCACGGTGTCGTCCACCGGGAAGTAGCGGTGGTAGACGTCGAAGTAACCGGGCAGGTGGTCCTCGATCAGGGTGACGAACTGGACCGCGGACCGCTGGCCTTCGGTGAGCCGGCCCGCGTCGGCGCGGGACCAGTCGACCGCGGTCTCCACATCCCAGGCCCGGGTGGCGGGCGACGCCGCGAGGAACCCGTCGACGGCCGCGACCAATTCGTCGACGGGAATCAGCGCCGATTCGATGCTCATCTGTTGCTCCTGCGGCTCAGCGGGCGTTACGGCAGGTCAGCGCGTAATGCTTGGTGGTGTATCCCCAGCCGGCGTTAGCGATCTCCAAGTAGTGGCGCAGCTTCGCGGCCAACCCGGGTCCGTGCGCGTCGATGCGGTCGGCGGCGGCGTCGACGTTCGCGATCCAGTCGTCGATCGTGCGGCGGTAGTGCTCGGTGAGGTCGTCCACCGCGATGACGGAGAACCCCGCGTCCTCGGTCGCTCTCACCAGATCCGAGAGCGGACGCAGATCGCCCCAGCCGAAGATGTCCTCGCGCACGAACTCGGTGCCGGCCTTGGCGTCGAACGCGGTGCGCGCGGACGCGTTGCGGAAGCAGCTCTCCGACACATACAGCGTGCCGCCGCGCCGCAGCACCGCGCGGGCGCGGCGGAAGACCGCGCCGAGGTCGGGCATGTGCACGATCGAGCCGAGCAGCGTCACGGCGTCGAAACTGCGCGGTGGCAGCTCGAGCCGCTCGAAATGGCCGACTCGGGTGCTCACCCGGTCCGCCACACCGCGGACGCGCGCCTGTTCGGCGATGTACTCGTGCTGTCGCGGCGCTGGGCTGACACCCATTGTCTCGCAACTGAATTCCGTCGCCATGAACAGGGTCAGCGAACCCCAGCCGCAGCCCACGTCAAGCAGGCGCTCCCCGCCGGTCACCCCGAGCCGGTCGGCCACGAACCGTAGCTTGCGCCGCTGCGCCTGCTCGAGGGTGTCGGACTCGGAATCGTAAAGCGCCGAGCTGTATTTGCGCAGCGGGTCGAGGAACTGGCCGAAGACATCGGGGTCGAGGTCGTAGTGCTGGTTGGTGTCGGCGGTGACCGGCTGGTCGGTGACGGTCACGCCGCCGCCTCGCGCAGCGCCTTGCCGACCACCGTGACGACGTCGTTCAAGGTGGACAGGCCGAACACGTCCTGATCCTCGAGCTCGATGTCGTAGGTGCGCTCGATCTTGGCGACCATGCGCAGCACGCGCACCGAGTCGACGCCCGCCATGCCGCGCAGGTCCAGGTCGGGGCGCAGCTCCGCCTCCGGGATGCCGGTCTCCGCGGTGGCGATGTCGGTGACGGTGCGCAAGATGTCGTCGGCGGTGTGGGTGGTCGTCATGATCGGACTCCGTTCGGTGCGAGGGCGGTGCCGGTGGACAGGGCGTGAGAGAGTGCGGCGACCTCGTCGTCGCCGAGGGTGAGCTGATGGCGCACATCATCGAGCGCGAAGGGCTGGTAGGCCGCGGTGGAGCCGGCGCACAGGACGTCGTGGGCGTCGAGGATCTCCGCGGACGCCTTGATCGGGTGGTCCACCGCGGTGCCCGACAGCGTGGCGACACAGCGGTATTCGCGGCCGACCAGCAGCGGGGTGAGGAACCGGGTGCGCTGGGTGACGGTGAACGCCGGGTGGTGGCGGGCCAGGACGATGAGGTTGCCCATCACCTCGTCGCAGATCACGCCGATCAGACCCCCGTGCACGACCCCCGGGTAGGACTCGAATTCCCGCCCGAGCCGGAACCGGGCCTGCAGCCCGTCCGGATGCGGGGTGAAACGCAGGCGCAGACCGGTCGCGTTGTGCGGTGAGCAGCCGAAGCAGCGGTAATCCGGGATCACCGACCAGGGCACCCGGACGGTGTCGACCCCGCCGTGCGCGGTGTCGTCGAAGGCGCTGTCGCGGTCCATGGCGCTAGGCGATCGCGTCGGCCAGGGCCCGGCGAACCTTGGCATTGCTGGATAGGTCGAGTCCGGTCATGCTGCCGAAGGTGCGACGCACCTTGTCGTGCAGGACGTCCAGCTCGCCCTCGGCGGCCACCTGCTCGAGGAACAGCTCGAACCCGGTGTCGATGGTCTCGTGGTCGCCGAGCTCGCTGATTCCGGCCTTGAAGGTGCTGACCGGATGCTTGATCTTGGCCTCGGAGCTGTACACGTAGAGGGTCTCCAGCACCGAGGGCAGCTCTTCGGGACGCCGACGCAGCCGCTCGGTCGCGTAGTGGATGAACTCACGGGCGTGGCCGGCTTCGTCGCGACCGGCGTTGAGCAGCAATCCTTTCAGCACGGGCTCCTCGACCCAGCTCGCGACCGCACGGTAGATGTGGTTGACGGTGAGTTCGGAGATGATGTTGGTGGCCAGGGTCGCCGAAGGGGTGGTGCCCGGCGCGTACGGCTCGCGCATCGAGTCGACGGCCTTGTCGTCCACGCTCTCGCCGAGCGCGCCCAGCCAGGACCGGAACGCGTAGTGGTGCTGCACTTCCTGGTAGCCCCACACCACCGCGAACGTGGAGAAGTCGTAGTCGTCGACGAACTCGTTCAGGAATCCGTGCACCGCGGCGATGACGTTGGACTCGCCCATCGTCGCGCTCTTGGCCAGGATGATGTACTCCGGACGGACCAGAGCCTTGTCGACGGCGTCGACATCGAGGTCGGCCAGCTTCCAATGCAGGCGCTCGTAGTGGCGGAAGACGTCATAGCTGTGCACGAGGGACTCCAGTTCGGTCGGGATTACCGGCGATGTGCGATGAGATCGCGGGCGGCGAGCCGCTGGAGCTTGCCGCTGCTGGTACGGGGGATGCTGCGCGGCGCGACCAGGTGGACCTGGACCGCGGCCAGGCCGAGTTCGGCGGCGATCCGGGCGCGGATCGCCTCGGCCAGCGCGTCGGCGTCGGTTCCGGTGCGCTCGGACTCGGCGACCAGCGCGATGACGTCCGCGCCGTCCGGGTCGATCGCCGCGGTGCAGCGGCCCTTATACACCCCGTCGAGGTCCCTTACGGTCGCCTCGACGTCCTGGGCGTAGTAGTTCACGCCGCGCACGGTGATCATGTCCTTGCACCGGCCGGTGACGAAGAGTTCGCCGTCGCGCAGGTAACCGAGATCGCCGGTGCGCAGCCAGCCGTCGGCGAACATCCCGGCCACACGCGCCGGATCGGCGGTGAGATATCCGTCGGTGACCGCGTCACCGCGGATGAGGATCTCGCCGACCCTGCCGTCGGGCAGGTCGCGGTCGTCGCCCGCGACGACGCGCAACCGCATCCTCGGCACCGGCGAGCCCACTCCGGCGACCGGACGGGCGCCCGGCGCACCCGGGGGAACCTGTCGTGCGACGGCGTCCTCCGACAGCGCGGCGCGATCCACCCACTCGAAGACGGGTTCGCGGCCGAGCGGGGGAAAGGTGACCGCGAGGGTCGCCTCGGCCATGCCGTAGACGCCGAACATCGTCGCGGGGCGCAATCCCGCCGACGCGAAACGTTCGCAGAAGGCGACGACGACGTCGCGGGAGATCGGCTCCGATCCGTTGAACGCGATCCGCCAGCGGCTCAGGTCGTAGTCGCCCGCCTCGTCGGCGGCCACAGCGGCCAGCAGCGCCTCGTATCCGAAATTGGGCATCGCGGTGATGGTGGCTCCACTGGCGGCGAATTCGGCGAGCCAGCGAGCCGGGTCCTTGACGAACGCGATCGGTGACCACACGTGTGCGGGTATCCCGCGCAGAATCGCCGAGAGCGTGCCGAACAGGCCCATGTCGTGGAACAGCGGGAGCCAGAAGCCGCCCCGGTCATCCAGGCTCAACGCGATGCCGGTGCGGATCGAGGCCAGTCCACTGAGCACGTTGTGATGGGTCAAGCGAACGCCCTTCGGGGTCGCGGTGCTGCCGGAGGTGAACTGGATGACGGCCAGATCGTCGCGACCGAGGACGGGAAGGGCTTCCGCCGGGCCTTCCACTTCGAAAAGTGTTGCGGTGTTCACCAATTCGACGTCCAGAGTGGCGCCGAGCAGTGCGGCCTGATCGGCGTAGCGGTGCGACACCAGAACGGTGCGCATGCCCGCCGCCGCGATGATGGCGGCCAGTTTCCGCGGGTAGCCGCTCGCCGCCCGCGCGCCGGCGGGCAGCGGCAGCGGAGTGGCGGCCCCGCCCGCCGCGGTCACGCCGAACAGGCAGGTGAGGAACTCCGGAGCGTTCGGGCTCAGGATGCCCACCGGTTCGCCGCGCCGCACCCCGCGCCGGACCAGCGCCGTCGCCGCGATCAGCGACAGCCGGTGCAGTTCGGCGTAGTTCACCGTCTCCGACACCGACCAGAACGTGGCCTCCACCGTGGGATGCGCGGCGGCGATCTCGGCGAGGCGGCCGTGCAGTGTTCCGGCCGATTCCGCGGAATTCATGCCTGTCACGACAACAGCGAATTATGACGGCGCATTGAACTTGTTATGAATTGACGGCGGCGATAAACAAGGCCGATCAGTCGATCACTCTGTGCAATAAGGTATTTCGGCTATGGGCCGATAGGAACGGGCAATCACCGCCGCGCGGGGCCGATGCCGGACGCCACGATGGACGGGAAATTTCTTTTGCGTCCCGGAATTGTCCGCACCGATCCGGCGGATGGTATGGCCCCTTTTTCCGCGCCGCATCCATTTCTATCCAGGAGTCGCCGGTGAGTTCCGACCATTCCGCGGTCGATGAATCGACCCCGGTCCACCAGGCGGTCGTCGAAAGCGTCGCTCCGCATACGCGGCACAATCCTTATGGCAGTTACGGCGTGCTGCGGGAGGCGGGCCCGTTCGTGCCCGGCCCGCACGACACCCACCTGGTGACCCGCCACCGCGAGGCGCAGGCGATCCTGCAGGACCCGCGCTGGAGCCACGCGGAGGAACCGGATCTGCTGCACGGAGACAGCGATGTCGAACTGCCCGGATCGTTTCTCTGGATGGAACCACCGGAGCACACCCGCCTGCGCGGGTTGGTGAGCAAGGCGTTCACCGCACGCACCGTGGGCGGGCTGCGGGAGCGCGCCGAACAGCTGGTCGAGGACCTCATCGCGAAGATACTGGCCGAGCGCGACGTCGACGTGCTGGAGGCGCTGGCCTATCCGCTGCCGCTGACCATGGTGTGTGAGCTGCTCGGCGTGCCTGCCGAAGCCCACGAGCACGTGCGGGAGATCTCCGCGGGGATCGCGCGCGGACTCGACCCCGATGTCCTGCTGTCGAAGCAGGAACTCGACGCGCGTACCCAGGCCGTGCACGCCTTCCTCGAATTCTTCGGCGACCTCGTGGAACAGCGGCGCCGCGCCCCGCGCGCCGACTTGATCACCGCACTGGTGCAGGCCGGTGACGCGGGCGCCCGCCTGACCCGGAGCGAACTGCTCGGCACGCTGCTGATCCTCGTCGTCGCCGGGCACGAGACCACGGTCAACCTGATCGCCAACGGTGTGCTCGCACTCATCCGCAACCCGGAGCAGTTCGAACGACTGCGCAGCTTTCCGGAGCTGTCCGAACCCGCGGTGGACGAGGTGCTGCGCTACGACGCGCCGGTGCATCTGACCACGCGCACCGCCCATGACGAGATCACCGTCTCCGGGCGCACTTTCGCGCCGGGTGAGGCAGTGATCGTGCTGCTCGCGTCTGCCAATCGCGATCCGGCGGCCTTCCCTCGGGCCGCCGAGTTCGACATCGCGAGGTACGCGCGAGGGCGGAAGGCCGAGCGGCACTTGTCCTTCGGGCTCGGACTGCACTACTGCCTCGGCGCTCCGCTGGCCCGGCTGGAGATGCAGGTGGTGCTGCGGGCCATGGCCGATCGGGTCGCGTCGCTGTCGCTGCTGGAGGAACCGCCGTACCGGCCGAACGTGGTCGTGCGCGGCATGTCGCAATTGCGTGTCCGGATGGAGGCCCGATGAACACCGTTACGCCCGCCGAGGTGACGTTCGACGCTTTCGACGCGAGCGAGCGCGCCGACCCGTATCCGGCCTACCGGCGGGTGCGCGATGCGGCGGCACTGTTCCCGTACGCGCTCGGCGACGTGCCGGTCACGCTGGTAACCCGGTACGAGGAGTGCGCCGCGATCCTGACCGGCGCCGACTGGGGGCACGGCTACGCGGCGGGCATCAGCCCGTTCCGGGACACCACGGCGGCTATCCCCGGTTCTTTCGTCCGGATGGATCCGCCCGAGCACGGCCGCTACCGCAAGCTGGTCGCCAAGGCGTTCACGCCCAGGCTGATGGCCGAGATGGCCCCGGTGGCCGGTGCCGTCGTGCGGGAGATCGTGGACTCGGCGCTGACGCGGGGCGAACTCGACGTGCTCGACGGCTTGGCGGTGCCGCTGGCGGTGGCGATGGTGCCGGTGCGGCTGCTCGGCGCCGACCCGGCCGACGGCGCGAAGTTCCGGCAGTGGCAGCTGGCCATCGCGCGCGGCAGCGACCCCGATTCGCTGCTCGGCCCGGACGACGTGGCGGCCCGCGCGGCGGCGGCCATGGAGTGCATGGGCTACTTCGCCCGGCTGGTCCAGCAGAAGAAGCAGAACCCGACGCCGGACCTGCTGAGCGCGCTGGTGGCCGCGAGCGCGGACGGCGGCCAGTTGACCGAGCCGGAAGTGATCGGCATCGCCCTGCTCACCCTGGTGGCGGGCATGGAGACCTCGATCAACCTCATCGGCAACGGCATGCTCGCGCTGCTGCGCAACCCGGAACAGCTCGCCCTGCTGCGGGACAACCCCGCACTCATCGCGCCCGCGCTCGACGAAATGCTGCGCTACGACGCGCCCACCCAGTTCACCATCCGGGTCGCGCTGGCCGACACCGTGGTCGGCGAGCATCGGTTCCGCCGCGGCGACGGAGTCGTGGTACTCACGGCGTCGGCCAGCAGGGACGATCGGGTGTATCCGGACGCGGACCGCTTCGACGTCACCCGCTACGCCGGAAACCGCCCGGCCCGCAAGCATCTCGGCTTCAGCCTCGGCATCCACTATTGCGTCGGCGCCCCGCTGGCGCGGATCGAGGCCGAGGCCGCGATCGGCGCGCTGCTGGCGCGCGCTGCGGAACTCGCACCGGCGACCGACGCGATCGAATACCGGCCGAGCCTGATCCACCGCGGCATCGTGTCGCTGCCGGTGACGTTGTGAACGAGACACGGCACGCGGTCGTGCTCGGCGCGGGCGTCGCCGGGCTGCTGGCGGCGCGGGTTCTGGCGGATCGTTTCGCGCGGGTGACGGTGTTCGAGCGCGACGGCTTCGACGCCGAGGGCATGCGCAAAGGCGTGCCGCAGGCGCGCCACCTGCACGGCCTGCTGGATCGTGGCCGCACCATCATCGACGATCTGTTCCCCGGGTTCACCGGCGAGTTGACCGCCCGCGGCGCGACCCGGGCCGAGGCTCTGGTCGGAACCCGGTGGTACGTGGGCGGGCTGCGGGCCGCGCCGGCCGCCACCGGGCTCACCTCGCTGATCGCGACCCGACCACTGCTGGAATCGGTGTTGCGAGAACGTGTTTCGGCGATGTCCGGGGTGCGTCTGGTGGCGGGGACCGCGCGCGGCCTGATCGGTGACCGGCGCGGCGTGCGCGCGGTGTCGGTATCGGGTGATGCCGGTGTCGAGACGCACGCCACCGACCTGGTTATCGACGCGACCGGACGCGGCTCGCGCGCGTCGGTGTGGCTCACAGCGCTCGGCGCGGAGCCGCCCGAGGAACAGCGGCTGGAGGTGGATCTGGGGTACGCCTCGCTGTTCTACCGCCGCATCGAAGGCCAGCTCGACGGACAGGCGTCGGTGATCATCTCGACCGGGGCGAACGGCCGCGGTGGCGGCGCGGTCCGGGTGGAAGGCGACCGCTGGCACGTCACGCTCGCCGGGATCCTCGGCGACCATCCACCCACCGACCCGGATGGCTTCACCCGCTTCGCCGCCACGCTCGCCGCCCCGGACATCCTCGACCTGATCACCCGGTCCGAACCGCTCGGCGACGCGGTGGCGCACCGGTTCCGCGCTCCGGTGCGCAAGCGCTACCGGCGCCCTGCCGCGGCGCCGCCCGGATTCCTGCTGCTGGGCGACGCGCTGTGCAGCTTCAACCCGCTCTACGCGCAAGGTATGGCGGTCGCCGCCCAGCAGGCAGCCGCGCTGCGGGCGTGCCTGCGCGACGGCGGACCCACCCCGGACCTTCCTGCGCGGTTCTACGCGGCGGCCGACGATGCGCTCGACGTCGCCTGGCAGCTGTCGGCCGGGGCGGATCTCGCGCATCCGGGTGTGGCCGGTCCCCGGACGGTGCGTACGCGGCTGACCAATGCGTACGTCGCCCGGGTGCATCGCGCCGCGCACGTCGACCCGCGGGTGTCCCGGGCGTTCTTGCGTGTGGCGAACCTGGTCGACCCACCCGCCACACTGCTGCACCCGTCCATGGCGGGACGAGTCCTGCTGCGCGGCCGCCCTCGCGCCGGCGTGCCGGCCCTCCGTCTCACCAGCCCCGCAGCCCTTCCGGCGCCGGTTCCGTCACCGGCGCCGGACCCGGGTCCTCGCATCCATTCCGATCGCTGATCCACATCGACTACCGGCGGCGTAGACCAGATCGGTACGCCGTACAGGAGGGACCACTCGACATGGACTTGTCAACCGCGGGTACCGCTGTTGCGGGACAGGATTCCGCCATCCAGACCGCCCTGATCCAGCTCTTCGGGCCCGAAGGCAGGCCCGATCCCTACACCCCGGCGCGGGTGTTGCGTGAGGCGGGCAGACTGCACCAGACCCCCTTGGGCCATTACGTGCTCACCCGCTACGAGGACTGCGCCGCCGTGCTGTCGACCACCGCGTGGAGCCACGCGGAGGAGGCGGCGATGATGCATCCGACGGTGTCCCCGGAGGACGCGCCCGAAGAACTGCCCACCTCGTTCCTGTGGATGGAGCCGCCGGACCACACGCGTCTGCGCACCCTGGTGACCAAAGGGTTCACCCCGCGCATGGTGACCCGGCTGCGTCCGCGGATTCTGGAACTAACCGAGCAACTGGTCGACAACGCCCTGGAGGCAGGCGAATTCGACCTCGTCGAGATGATCGCCTACCCATTGCCACTGATCATCGCGTGCGAGCTGATCGGTGTGCCGCCGGAGGCCTACGACCAGGTCCACCAGTGGTCGCAGGATCTGGCGCGCGGCTTCGACCACGACTACACCCTGCCCGAGGAGGCGCTGAAGGCCCGCAGCGCGGCCTCGCGCGGGTTCATGGGCTACTTTCGGCAGCTGCTGAACGAGCGCCGCCGCGACCCGAAAGACGACCTGCTCAGTGCGCTGTCCCAGGTCGAGGATCGCGGTGACGTACTCACCGAGCAGGAGTTGCTGGCCACCTGCATCACGACCTTCGTGGCCGGGCACGAGACCACGGCCAACCTGATCGGCACCGGCATGCTGCAGCTGATGCGCAATCCCGAGGCGCTCGACACGCTGCGCGAGCGCCCCGAGCTGGTCGCGACGGCACCTGACGAACTCCTGCGCCTGGAACCGTCGGTGCAGATCACCACGCGTGCCGCGACCCGTCCGATCAGTCTGGCCGGACACGACTTCGAGCCGGGGGAAGGCGTGGTGGTGCTGATCAATTCGGCCAACCGCGACGACGCGGCCTACGCCGATGCCGATCGCGTCGACGTCGCCAGGTACGCCGATCCGATGAACCCCGCCAAGAAGCATCTCGGTTTCAGCCTCGGCATCCACTACTGCCTCGGTGCGCCGCTGGCGTTGCTGGAGATGGAGGTACTGCTGGCAGTGGTGCTGCGGAAGGTGCGCGACGTCGAATCGCGCTCGGACACACCGCCGTTCAGACCGAACGTCGTAATCCGCGGTCTGGCGTCGCTGCCCACCCGGTTCGCCCCCGCGTAAGCGGCGACGCGGCACGACTCCGGCCGATCCCGGCGCTGGCCGCAGTCGGTGTCGCTCCAAGATGTGCAATACCGCACCGACGGCGGCCGCCACACCGATCAGCAGCAGGGTCACGGTCGTGACCGGCTCGATTCCGCGGTGGGGAACTCCTGCACCTCGACGCCGTGGGCCGCTGCCAACGCGCGTGCCGACGGCACCTCCCACGGATCCAGTAACAAGGCCTGCGTCTGCGACGGCTCGCTCACCGAAATTTCCCCTGCGCGAAGACAATCGAGTCAGACCAACAGCGTGTCACAATTGGGCTGTCTCTGTCATGCCGTGGGGGGTCTGCGGGCGGAGCGGCCGGAGCAGGGAGTTCGCCGCGTCGCGGTCGTTCGGGTTGCCGTCCGGACGAGTTCGGAGGATCCTGGATGGCCACGAGCCTGCCTGGATAGCACGGCCCGTTCGACCTTCGGGTCCAGTTCACCCATCCGCCACGGTCTCGGTACTGTTCGGCCGATCCGGGTTCATCGTCGGTTACCTGATGGCGCTACCGTTTCCGGTACGCGGAAAAAGGAGCCGGCGGCATGGAGTTCCGACATCTGGTTTCATTCATCACGATTGCCGAAGAGCTGCATTTCGGCCGCGCAGCGCAGCGCTTGCATCTCACGCAGCCCAGTCTCAGTGCCCAGCTGCAGAAGCTGGAGAAATCACTCGGCGTGCAACTGGTCGCACGCAACTCGCACGAGGTCAAGCTGACCCCGGCGGGCCGGGAGTTCGAGAGTCAGGCCCGGCTCATCGTGTCGCAGATGGACCGCGCGGCCCAAGCCGCGAAGGCGACCGCCGAAGGGCGGGCGGGCACCCTCAACATCGGATACAACCTCCCGGCCAGCAGGCACGTGCTGCCGGAGGCGCTCACCCGGATGACCGAGCGGCATCCCGACATCGTGGTGTCGCTGTGGGAGAAGCGCACCGGCCCGCAGTTGGCCGCCCTCGGCGACGGATCACTCGACCTCGCCTTGGTCTACGGCCATCCGAGCACAACCGAGTTCCGGTACCGGCGGCTGCTGCACCGGGTGCCGCTGGTCGCCGTGGTCGGGCGCAGACATCGATGGGCCGATCGGCCCGGCGTTCCCTTCGCCGAACTCGAGGGCCAGGATTGCGTGCTGTTCGCCCGCGAACAGTGTCCGGCGATGTACGACTCGATCTTCCGCGCGGCCGCGGATTCCCGGATCTCCCTCGCGGTGGCGCAGACCGCCGACGACCCCGGTGCGACGGCGCACATGGTCTCGGTGCGCCCGCTGGTGGGATTCGCCTCGCTGCCGCGGGCGATCTCGATGGGCATGGGCGGGCAGGGGAGCGCTTCGGTGGCGGTGAAACTGTTCGATCCGGTGCCGACGCTCGATTTGTACGCGGTGTGGCGTGCGGACGAGGCTAATCCGGCGGTCCGTTTTTTCTTGGATTGCATCGATTCTCCGGAACCGGCGCAAATCGATATTACCCGCGCGGTGTCGGCCTGACCACGTCGATAGGCGATGACATTCGCGCGGTAGGAACTGCGTAATCGGCGGCGCGGTAATTCGGTGACGCCGCTGAGAATTCGACATTGTGAACACAGTGTCTGTCATCGCAGTATCGGTCGGCGAGAATGGTTTCGATCTGCCGGAGACGGCGAGTTTGTACTCGGTGATTTCGGGCGCGGCCGCCGAGCATCCGGACCGGCTTTCGCTGTGCGATGCCGACGGAACGCGGCTCACCAGCGCCGAGGTGGACCGCGCGGCTCGCGCCCTTGCCTCGGCGCTGGCCGCTCGCGGCATCGCGGCCGGCGATCGGGTCGTGGTGCTCGGCCGCACGAATCTGGCCTGGGTGCTGCTGGATTGCGCGCTGCTGGCCCTGGGTGCGGTGGTGGTGCCGGTCTACCCCACCTCGTCACCGAGCCAGATCGAGCACATCCTGAGTGACAGCGGCAGTGCGTATTTCGCCGCCGAGAGCAGCACGGACGCCGAGCGGCTGCGCGCGGCGGGCGTGGGGGAGGTTTGGACTTTCGAGCAGATCGCGGACTGGGCCTCGGGCGCGATCGATGAGGGGCTGGCCGCGCGCATGGCCGCGGTGCGGCCCGACGACCTGGCGATGATCGTGTACACCAGCGGCACCACGGGCGTGTCCAAGGGATGCATGATCACCCACCGGAACATGTTCGTGTCCTCGGCGAACACGGTGCGCCGCACCGGCGACATGTTCGACGGGACCACCGTGCTGGCCCTGCCGCTGTCGCACGTCTTCGGCCAGACCATCCTGTTCGCCTGCCTGTTCGGCGGCAGCCGCACCCACCTGCTGCCGGGCATTCCGGATCTGGTGCCGGTGCTGCCTGCCGTGCGGCCGACCTTCCTGGCGATGATTCCCTACGGCCTGGAGAAGATCCGCAAGTACTGCCGCACCCTGCTCACCGAGGCCGAGGAGCGGGAGGCGGTGCAGCGCGGTCTGGCACTGATGCGAGCCCAGGCCGCGCCGGAACCGTCGACGCACCCCGTGGCGGCCGCGCTCGGTGGTGAGCTGCGCTACGTCATCTCCGGCGGCGCCTCGCTCGATGACTCCACGGTCGGGTTCTACGCGGGATTCGGTGTCGGGCTGCTGAACTGCTACGGCCTCACCGAGGCCGCGACCGCCGTGACCGTCAACGCCCCCGAAGCCAACCGGCTCGGCACGGTCGGCAGGCCGATCCCCGGCACCTCGGTGGCCATCGCCGAGGAGGACGGCGAGGTGCTGGTCGGCGGACCGCACGTGTCGCCGGGCTACTGGGGCGCGGCGGCGAGCCAGTCACCGGTGGACGCGGAAGGCTGGCTGCACACCGGCGACCTGGGGGCCATCGACGAGGACGGATTCCTGCGGATCACCGGACGTAAGAAGGAGATCCTGGTGACCTCCGGCGGCAAGAACGTGGCGCCCGCGCCGCTGGAGGATCGGATCAGGTTGCATCCTCTGGTATCCAACTGCATGGTGCTCGGCGACGGCCGCGACTTCGTGGCCGCCCTGGTGACGCTGGATCAGGCGCAGGTGCAGCGGTGGCGCGCCGCCGAGCCGGACGGCGATCTCACCGCCGCCGTTCAATCCGCGGTCGACGACGCCAATTCTCTCGTCTCGCGGGCGGAATCGATTCGGGCATTCCGGATCGTGGACGGGGATTTCACCGTCGAGGACGGATTGTCGACTTCGTCACGGAAACTGCGCCGCGCCGCCATCGCCGACGTCTACGCGCCGGATATCGAACTGCTGTATTCCACGCCTCGGCCCGCACGATAGCCGCAACCGATCGGCCGATGAATCAGGGCCCGCCGCGGTGGTTGCGCGCCCGTTCCGGCCACAGACTCGAAATCGGAATTCGACTACCGGAAAGTGATGCGAAACATGTACGACGTCATCGTTGTCGGAACCCGGGTGGCGGGTTCGCCGCTGGCCATGCTGCTCGCCAGGAAGGGCTACCGGGTGCTCGCCGTGGACCGTGCGAGCTTCCCCAGCGACACCCCGTCGACCCACTACATCCACCAGGCCGGGCTCGGCTTCCTGAAGTCCTGGGGCCTGCTGGACGAGGTCGTCGCCACCGGCGTGCCGCCGATCCGGCACCTGAACTTCTCCTACACCGACATCGTCATCAAGGGCATGGCCGATCCGTCCGCCGACGGCATCGACGCCGTCTACTGCCCGCGCCGCACGGTGCTGGACAAGATCCTGGTCGAGGCAGCGGGCAACTCCGGTGCCGAGGTGATCCAGGGCTTCGCGGTCTCCGAGCTGGTCTTCGACGGTGACCGCGTGGTCGGCATCCGCGGCGCGATCGGCGAGGGCGCCGAGCAGGAGTTCCGTGCCAACTTGGTGGTCGGCGCCGATGGTTCGAATTCGCTGGTGGCCAAGGCGGTCGGCGCGCAGGAATACGAGGACTCGCCGGCGGCGTGCTTCATCTACTACTCGTACTACGAGGGCGTCGACTGGGGCATGCAGCATCGCACCGGATTCGGCGAGCAGCAGTTCGCGTCCTGGCCGACCAACGACGATCTCGCCTTGGTCGCGGTCATGCGCAAGCGGGACCGCTTCCGCGAATTCCGTGCCGACCCGGACGCAGGCGTGCGGGAGATCGTGGACCAGATCGACCCGGAGATCGGCGCTCGCCTGCGCGACACCGGCAAGCGGGTGGAGCAGTTCCGCCCGATGCTGTACCCGGACAACTACCGCCGCCAGTCCTTCGGTCCCGGCTGGGCGCTCGTCGGCGACGCCGCCTACCACAAGGACCCGTTCACCGGCTGGGGCATCACCGACGCGTTCAAGTACGCGCAGCTGCTCGCCGACCGAGTGGACGAAGGCTTGTCCGGTGCCCGCCCGATGGACGAGGCGCTGGCCGAGTACCAGCGCGAGCGCGACGCGCAGAGCGCCAGCACCTACGAACTGACTCTGAGCATCTCGGAGCTGTCGCTGACCCCATACTACGACTCGGTGTTCCGCGCGACCTCGCTGGACGCCGAGTACACCAAGCACTTCTTCGGACTGATCGCCGGAATCTACCCGCCGGACAAGTACTTCGGCGAAGAGCAGCTGGCCGCGCTGTACGAGAAGGTGAACTTCCCCGCGGCGGCCCGGCACGTCAGCAAGGATGGAGTGACCGCATGAACGCGCCCGTGCTGACCGCGCTGGGAGACAGTTTCGTCGAAGGCCGCGGCGACGTCGCGGCCGGTGGCGGTTACAGAGGGTGGGTGCCGCGCCTCGGCGGCCAACTGGGCCTGCGCCCCGCGGCGGTGCGCAACCTCGGCGAGCACGGCGCGACGACAGCGATTGTGCTGGAACGGCAACTGCACGTTGCTCTTTCCGGACGCTCCGGTCTGTTCGGCGTGGTGGTCGGGGTGAACGACCTGGTGAGCGACTTCGACGAGAACCGGTTCGCCCGCAACCTCGCCGAGCTGTTCGGCGCTCTGCGGGCGGGCGGCGCGACGGTGTTCACGGCCGACTATCCGGACATCCCGGCCCGGCTGCCCGTGCCGGACGGCTTCCGCGCGCTGCTGCGCGAGCGGTTCGCCTTCGCCAACGCGGTGCTCGCCGACGTCGTCGCCGATACCGGCACGCTGCTGCTGGACATCGCCGCCCAGCCCGAATGGGAGCGGCCGGAGATGTGGACCGCCGACGGTCTGCACCCCAGTTCTCTGGGCCACCATCGGTTCGCCGCGAGCGCCGCCGAACTCGTCGCCTCGCGCACGGCGACGACCGTGGCCGCCTGATCACCCACCCGGTTGGAGAGGAATTTCCGTGACAGACGACAGACGCCTGGCGCGCAACCCGATCGCCATTGTCGGGATGTCCGGGCTGCTGCCCAACGCCCACAACCACCGAGAGTACTGGCAGAACATCGTCGACGGCGTGGACTGCACCACCGAGGTCCCCGCATCGCGCTGGAGCCTGGACGACTACTTCGACGCGGACCCGGCGACGCCGGACAAGACCTACTCGCGCCGGGGCGCGTTCCTGCCCGACATCGAGTTCGATCCGTTGGAATTCGGGTTGCCGCCCAACCAGCTCGAAGTGACCAGCACGATGCAGACGCTCAGCCTGGGCGTCGCCCGTGACCTGCTGCGCGACGCCGGCGCGGTGGACTCCGACTGGTACGACGCGAGCCGCACCGGCGTCGTGCTCGGCACCACCGGTCCGGTGCCGCTCATGCATCCGCTGGCCGCGCGGCTGTCCACGCCGGTGCTGAAGGAGGCGGTGCGGTCGGTTGGCCTGTCCGATACCGACGCCGACGCCATCGCCGACCGATTCGTCGCGGCGTTCGCGCCGTGGGAGGCGAATTCGTTCCCGGGCCTGCTGGCCAACATCACCGCGGGCCGGGTGGCCAACCGGCTCGGTCTCGGCGGCATCAACTGCACCGTCGACGCCGCGTGCGCGGCCTCGCTGGCCGCCCTGCGCACCGCCATCGCCGAACTGCAGGACGGCCGGGCCGACATGATGATCACCGGTGGTGTGGACACCGAGAACACCATCTTCATCTACCTGTGCTTCAGCAAGGTCGGCGCGCTGTCGGCCAGCGGGCAGATCAGCCCCTTCTCCGCCGACGCCAACGGCACACTGCTCGGCGAGGGCATCACCATGCTCGCGCTGCGCAGGCTGGCGGACGCGCGGCGCGACGGCAACCGGATCTACGCCGTCATACGCGGTCTGGGTTCCTCCAGCGACGGGCGCGCCAAGAGCATCTACGCCCCGCGCGCGGGTGGTCAGCGCGTCGCGCTGGACCGGGCCTATGCCGACGCCGAGGTCTCGCCCGCCGACGTGGCGCTCATCGAAGCGCACGCCACCGGCACGCCCGTCGGCGACAAGACCGAGCTCACCGCGCTGAAAGAGCTGCTGTCCGAGGCGACCTCTGAGCGGGCCTTCGCCGCCCTCGGCAGTGTGAAGTCCCAGATCGGGCACACCAAGGGCGCCGCGGGTACCGCCAGCGTGATGAAACTGGCGCTCGCGCTGCACCAGAAGGTGCTGCCCGGCACCATCAACGTCTCCGCGCCCAACGCCGAGATCGCCGCTGCGGACGCGCCGTACTATGTGAACACGCGCACGCGGCCGTGGATCCGCGACCCGCAGCGCCCGGTGCGCCGCGCCGCGGCCTCGGCATTCGGCTTCGGCGGCACCAACTTCCACGTTGTTCTGGAGGAAGCCGACGCCGACCGCGCGGCGCACCCGGTGCTGCATCGCACCGCCCGCGCGCACCTGTGGCACGCGCCGGACGTGTCCGGGCTGATCGACGCGGTGCGCAGCGCCGCGCCCACCGACGGGGGCGACATCCCCGAGGGGCACGCGCGCATCGGATTCGTCTCGGTCGACGAGGAGAATGCCGCGCACCTGCGCTCGCTCGCGGTGGACGAACTGGTCCGCAACCCCGATGCCGCGGCCTGGGAGCATCCCGAGGGCGTGTACTTCCGCGCGGCCGCGTTGCCGGAGCGCAAGGTGGGCGCGTTGTTCGCCGGGCAGGGCAGTCAGTACGTCGACATGGGGCTGGACGCGGCGCTGAACAACCCGGCCGTGGGAGCGGCGTTCGACGCGGCCAACGAGGCGTTCGCGGGCGCGCCGGTGCGGTTGTCGTCGGTGGTCTTCCCGCCGCCCGCCTTCGACGACGACGTCGCGGCGGAGCAGGAAACTGCCTTGCGTCGAACGGAATTCGCTCAGCCCGCGATCGGCGCGCTGTCGGCGGGGCAGTTCACCGCCCTGTCGGACTGCGGCTTGCGCGCCGACGGGTATCTCGGGCACAGCTTCGGAGAGTTGACCGCGCTGTGGGCTTCCGGCGCGCTGGCCTCCGCGGATTTCTACGCGCTCGCCCGCGCCCGCGGTGTGGCTATGACACCGGAACCGGGTGTCGAGGCGGGGACGATGGTGGCGCTCGGCGCGTCCCGGGAGACCGCCGAGGAACTGCTCGACGGCGTCGCGGACGTCTGGATCTGCAATCACAACGCACCCGACCAGGTCGTCGTCGGTGGTGGCGCCGAGGGGATCGCCGCCGTCATCGCCCGCTGCGGCGAGCGTGGCGTGGCGACGCGCGCGCTTCCGGTGTCGGGGGCGTTCCACACGCCCTATGTCGCCCACGCCACCGCGGCATTCGCCGAGGCTGTCGCAGGGATGCACATCGGTGCGCCGGACGCTGCGGTCTTCGCCAACACCCCCGGCGCGAGCTACGGCGACGACGTGGCGGCCAACCGGGCCGTGCTGACCGAACAGCTCGGCAAGCCGGTCGAATTCGTGGCCGCGCTCACCGCGATGCGTGACGCGGGCTGCACGGTGTTCGTGGAGTTCGGGCCGAAACAGGTGCTGACCTCGCTGGTGCGGCGCACCCTCGGCGACGACGTGGTCGTCATCGCCACCGACTCCGGCCCCATCGGCAACAGCGATCTCGCGCTGACCCGCGCGGCGGTGCGCCTGGCCGTGCTCGGCTTCGGCCTGCACGGCATCAACCGCCACGCCGCGCCCGCGCCGCAGGCGGCGGTTCCCGGCCGCGCGATGACGGTGACGATGTCGGCGCCGGAGTACGTGCCCGACACCCGGCGCGACAGCTACGCCGCGGCGCTCGCCGCCGAATACCGGCTCAGCGTTCTCGCCGACGCCCCCTCTCCGGTCGACAGCGTGGTCGATCGCCGGCCCGCCGAGCAGCGAGCCGTGCCCATCGCTTCCACCGCAGCAACGGAGATTCCCGTGTACCCCACCCCGCAGCCCGTCGACGCCGGCTCGGCCGCGCTGGAGAGCGCGCTCGTACAGCACCTGCACACCCATCGCCAGTTCCTCGACGGCCAGCTGGACATGGCTCGCGGCCTGGCCGGCGCGCTCGGCGACGGCAGGCTCGACGCCACCACGGTCCGCGCCATCGAGGCGGTCAAGGAGCACGGCGTCGCGATCAGCCAGAGCCATGCGCGAGCCAGCGAGGTGCTCGCCCAAATGGTCGAGCTGGAAAGCGGCTTCGCTCCGGTCGCGCGGGCCTCGACCCAGGTCACCCGGCCGGCGCATACGCCGCGCGCGGCGATCGAGCCCCCGCCGGTGCGCCGCCCGCTGGCCACCGCCATGGTCGTGGACGATCACCGGGCCGCGCCCGC
>NZ_BDBB01000068.1 GCF_001612765.1 Nocardia arthritidis NBRC 100137 | reverse complement strand
GCCGGCGCAGCCCCGTCCAGCCGACCTGCTCTCGGCCACGGCAGCGGACAGCGGCCCAGTGGGTCCGTGGGGCGGTTCCATCCATGGAGCCGACAGGGGCCGACGGCCGGTTGTACGCGGTGAACTCGGAGGCCGGATACCTCGGTGTCGCCCGGGAACCGGGAGCACAACAATTCTGGACGTGATCGCCATCATCGACATCGGCAACGCGATCCTCACCAATACCGCCCGCACCGATGATGGCGGTGTGGGGCGAGAGGGACTGACCGACGACAAGCGCGAACGGCTCGCGGCATCGAAACTGTGTCCGGCCGCCGCGCGATGACCATGCGCGCGCTCCTGCCGTCGTGGTCGGACTGGAACTCTGTCGTCCGCGCACCCGGCGCGGACCTGCTGTCCGGGCTCATGGTCGCGTTGGTCGCGCTGCCGCTGGCACTCGGGTTCGGCATCAGCTGCGGCCTTGGTGCCGCCGCCGGTATCGCGACCGCGGTCATCGCGGGCGCGGTGGCGGCGGTATTCGGCGGATCCCGGTTCCAGGTCCCGCAGAAGCCGGAAAGCGTGCTGGTGTTCGTAATGCCTCTGCTTGCGGCTGGTCCGCCGCGGGCATATACCGACCCGGTGATCCACGAGTCGGTGAGCGGGCGCGGGGCGCCTCATAAGGATTCGTATCGCGTTCTCGACCTCCCGGCCGCAATATCGATCTTTCGCCCTAGGCGGGATGAAGAGATTTTCAGAAGGATGCGACGGGAATGTCGACTGAAATGACCGGCGGCGAGCTCATCGACCGATACATCTACGCGGTGACCTCCCACCCTCCGGGCCGGTGCTGCGAGCATCGCCCCATCGGCGGTGCGACCATTTCCGACGGTGCCCAACGCTCTGATGCCGGCTTCACGGCTCGGTTGGTACCAGCGATGATCGCCGCGGCGACGCTGTGGGTGGTGGCGGCGATCGTTACGCTCCTGGTTCGCCGCTGGACGCTGCTCGTGATCGTGTGCATCCAGGTCTTCCTGGCGTCGGCCGCCGGTGTCGTGACTGCGATACGCAAATATCTCGCGCACTGCCGTCTCTTGTCAGGGGGTGAATCCGCGCTGTCTACGAAATCAGCCTGATCGGCCCACGTTGTTGCGGCACGATGCGATGTCGACCCCTTCCTGCCACTGCTCCTGCCGAAGCGATTGTTGGTGGGGGTCGAACATTCTCCTGTCGACGAGAGCAGGAGCCGTGTCGAAACCTGCCTTCGCAGCGGAGCTACTCCGTCTGGCGACCTCGCGGTCGGCTCATGGCGATCGCCAACAGCGGGCAAGCCACAGCGACCTGAAGTACCAGGACTGTGACGACCGGCAGGCCGGCCAGGACCAGCGCGGCGATCCCGACAGCCGCTGCGAGCACAAACAACGGTGCGTGGCGCATATGGGGCACTCCTTGCCGAGACTGGATTCTCATTGCTGTGTCGGCGGTGTGATGAGGCCGTAGTCGTCGTCGTAGCGGTGATAGAGCACGCTGCCTCGATTCGACGACCGGTCGCAGAAGAAGACGAACGGCAGGCCGGTCAGCTCGAGACGCGCGACAGCGTCCTGGAGCCGAAGTATCGGCGCGGGTGTCGGACTGACTGTGAACGGCACCGCGCCGCTGGTCACGAGTTCTGGGCGCGGTTGCACCTGCGCGAGTCGGTAACCGGTGGTGCCTGCGCGATACAGCACGCTGTCGGCGCCGGTCCCGGATTCGGTGAACAGGTGGAAGTCGTAATCCATGACCTCCATGTCGAAGGCTGCCTCGTCGCAGGTTTCCCCGACCAGCGCATAGGATTTGCGCCGGACGATCTGCCGCTGCTCGGCAGCGTCATGAGCACGCGGCAACGCGGTCCCAGCGGCGCCACCATGTCGCCATTCGCGCGGACGCAGCCCGGGCCGCCCGCCGCGCACCGCTTCCCAATGCCGCGCAAGCTGCTCCAAGCGCGCCTTCAACCGCGCGGCGAGCAGATCGATGGCCTCTCGAGTGGTGGCGGCAGCGACCTGGACGCGAACCGCGCGGCCGTTCATGTTCACGTTCGCCTGCGCGACGATCGGGCGCACCACCGCCGGGTCGGCGTGCCCGGTCAGCCGGACCCGAGCCCCGTCCAGCGGCTCGGACGCGTAATCCAATGCCCGGGCTATCTTCTCGCGCGCGTAGTCGGCTGCTGAGGCAGAGACATGGTGGCCAACCGATATGCGTAGTGCCGCGTTCGTCGCGGTGGCTTTACTCATGCGACCGACTCTGGCACCGCTCGGGCGCAGCCGAGAGGGCCGAAAGTCCGTCTAGCGTCTGCCGATGGGCCACTTCCTCCCCGTGCGGGTTGCCGCCGCCCAGCTATGGTGCTGGTGGCGGCGACTCGGCTAAGGTCCGTCCTCGAAGCCATATGACCAGGGTGGCCAGGTCGAGCATGCCTCGGTGCCGCCCGACGGTTCGGTCGGACTATGCGGCGTGCATCCTCGCCGCTCGCATCGGCTCGCGCCGGTCACGTTTCCAAGGGCGCACGGCCGACAGACTCACGATGTACGCGGCGGTCGAGCCGACGACCGTGGCCCGGCACGACCGGGCTATTGCCGATTTCGTCGAGATGCTGGCGAGCGGCAGCTCGACCATGTCTCCTGCCGTGGCTCCGGGATGCGTGACGGCATGGCCGAGGCTTCCTGCCCTGTGGGGAATCACAGGCGGGACAGTTCTCGTCATATGCCGCGCCTCCAGCCGCGCGGGCGCCCCGATAGGGCTATGGTGCCAATGTGCTGTTCTATCCAGGTTCGAAGGGGGAATTCGCCCCATGAGCGGGTCAGATCACGTCTTCTATCCCTGGAGCGCACAGGCCGAGTTGAACCCGGCCCCCATCACCGGGGCGTTCGGCTCCTACTTCTGGGACGACACGGGCAAGCGCTACCTGGACTTCTCCTCACAGCTGGTCAACGTGAACATCGGTCACCAGCACCCGGACATCGTCGCCGCGATCGTCGCCCAGGCACAGCGGTTGGCGACCATCTCACCGACCGTCGCCAACGACGTACGCAGCGAACTGGCCCGGCTGATCGTCGAGCGGGCTCCCGGTGAGCTGAACCGGATCCTGTTCACCACCGGCGGCGCGGAGGCCGTCGAACACGCGGTGCGCTTGGCGCGAAGCTACACCGGGCGCACGAAAATGCTCGCGGCCTACCGCTCCTACCACGGCGGCACGGGGGTGGCGATCGGCCTCACCGGGGAACCGCGGCGCTGGGGCGCGGAGCCGACCAACGTCGACGTGGTGCGATTCTTCGGGCCCTACCCGTACCGATCGCCCTGGGGCACGGCCGGTCCCGAGGAGGAGACGGCCGCCGCGCTGGCGCACCTGCGGCAGGTGATCGAGCTGGAGGGTCCACAGCACATCGCCGGGCTGATCCTGGAGACGGTGGTGGGCACCAACGGTGTGCTCGTCCCGCCGCCCGGTTACCTCGCGGGCGTGCGAGCGCTGTGCGACGAGTTCGGCATCGTCTACATCGCCGACGAAGTGATGGTCGGGTTCGGCCGGGTGGGTGAATGGTTCGCGGTGCAGGCGTTCGGTGTCGAGCCGGACATCATCACCTTCGCCAAAGGGGTGAACTCCGGCTACGTCCCGCTCGGGGGCGTGCTCATGGCCGAACGCATCGCGCAGCGCTACGACCACGTGACGTATCCGGGCGGCCTCACCTACGCGGGGCACCCCTTGGCCTGCGCGGCCGGCGTCGCTTCGATCGCAGTGTTCGAGCGGGAGGGAATCCTGGATCACGTGCGTTCGGTGGGCGCCGATGTGCTCGGAAAAGGCCTGCGTGAGCTGGCCGCTCGTCATCCGAGCGTCGGCGAGGTCCGTGGACTCGGGTTCTTCTGGGCGCTCGAGCTGGTTCGGGATCAGCGCAGCGGGGAACCGCTGATCCCGTTCGCGGCGACGGGAGCGGACGCCGAACCGATGCTCGCGGTCACCGCGGCGGCCAAGGCGCGCGGGCTGTGGCCGTTCAACGCGGGCAACCGTTTCCAGATCGCGCCGCCGCTCACCACGACGGCCGACGAACTGCGCACCGGCCTGGAGATCGTCGACGACGTGCTCGACGTCGCCGACGGCTACATCCGGGCGAACTGACCCGCCCGCTCAGTGCGGCGTCAGTTCCACCACCACGCCGCCGTGTTGCCAGGTTTGGTAGATGTCGGCCTTGGAGGGGGAACCGTCGGCGGTGAAGCCGATGCCGTTGTATTTCGCGTTCTGCTTGTTGTCCCGTGCGACGATCTCATAGAGCCGGAGCACATCTGCCTCGCCGGTGTGGACGACCGGGACGAAGGTGCGCGGTTCGCCGCCGAAGGACGCCCGCACGGGATCACCCGCACGCAGGTTCTTCACCCACGGACGCAGGGCGGTGCCGATCAGCAGGCTGTCACCGTGCCGGGTGTAGGCCAGCGGCACGTCGTAGGTCTTCCCCGACTTGCGCCCGACGACGTGCAGGACCATCAGCCGTTTGCCGACGACGCCGGATATGCCCGGCACACGCAGCAGCGTCCGCACGACCCGATTCATCAGGGCCTGGTACGTGGGGATGGGTTCGGGACCGGCCGTGGTCGGTGTGCCGTAAGGGTTTTCGGACGATGCGTGCTCACTCATGCTCCCAGTATCGGAGTACGCGCCGCACTTCGCGGGATGACGTCCGAGATCCGCGAACGGGCACCGGATGGCGACGGTGGGCGCCTCGGTACCCTGCGTGCATGACTTCCGGGCAAACAGAGATCTGGCACAACCCGCGGTGCAGCAAGAGCCGCAACGCCACCGCGTTCCTGGACGAGGCCGGTGTCGACTACACCGTGCGGAAGTATCTGGACCAGCCGCCGACTGCCGCCGAGCTGCGTGAGGTGCTGCGGCGGCTGGGCGCCGAGCCGTGGGACATCACCCGCACCGGCGAGCAGACCGCCAAGGATCTCGGCATGGCGAGCTGGGCGCGGACCGCGGCCGACCGCGACCGCTGGATCGAAGCACTGGTGCAACATCCGGGGCTGATCCAGCGACCGATCGTGCTGACCGCCGACGGCGGGGCGGCCGTAGCCCGCGACGATGCCGCGCTGCGCGACCTGCTCTGACGGCCGTGCCCTCGGCGCAGGCCCCAGCGGTAGGGTCGGCGGGCATGAAGGTACAACTGCGCCACAGCCCGGCCGCCGCCATCGCACGCTGCTTCCTCGCGGGCGGCGAGCCGATGCGGGTCGAGAGCGGCGCCATGGTGGCCCATTCGGCGGGAGTCACGTTGCAGGCCAAGGCCGAGGGCGGCATCTTGGCCGGGTTGAAGCGGTCGGTGCTGGCCGGGGAATCGTTCTTCGTCTCGACGTTCACCGCGCCGTCGCAGGGCGGCTGGGTCGACGTGGCGCCCGCGCTTCCCGGTGACGTGCTCAATCTGCAGATCGCTCCGGACCGGCCGTTCTTCATCAGCCGCGGGGGCTGGATCGCCAACTCGCACGGCGTGCAGGTGGAGAGCAAGTGGGGCGGTTTCGCCAACCTGTTCGGCGGTGAAGGCGGGTTCGGCCTGCGCGCGCACGGCGAAGGCGAGATCGTGGTGGGCGTGTTCGGTGCGATCGATGTGATCGACTTGCAGCCGGGCGAGCCGATCACGATCGACACCGGGCATGTGGTCGCCTACGACCTGGCGATGAATTTCACCATCCGGCGGGCGGTTTCGGGTCGATCGATCCAGTCGTTGAAGTCCGGCGAGGGCTTCGTCTTCGACTTCACCGGTCCCGGCCGGGTGCTGCTGCAGACACGTAATCCCGGCGCGTTCGCCGCTTGGGCCGGGTCGGCCGCGTCGCCCAGCTGATCACGGCGTCGTGCTGCCGCTACCCGGCGCTCACCAGCAGGTCCTCGACCAGCAGGCGGGTGTCGGGGACGAACGGCCAGTCCGGATCGGCCAGACGCGCGCGCAACTCGGCGTCGGTCCACCACCATCCATCGGCGATCTCGTCGGGTTGGTGACGGACGGGGCCGTCGTAGCGCAGTTCGTACGCGTAGAGGTGGCATCGCATCGGCCGGCCGTCCCATTCGCCGTCCCAGGGGACCCGCGCCAGCGGCTCCGGGGGCAGCTCGGCGGGGTCCGCCGTCACACCCAATTCCTCGGCCAATTCGCGCAGGGCGGTCTCGCGCGGCGCTTCGCCCGGCGCGACCACACCACCGGCCAGGCAATCATGCATGCCCGCGAAAACGAGCTTGGTGTCGGTGCGGCGGTGCACGTAGACGCGCGCGCCGTCACCGGACCGCAGGAGCACACCGGCGCTGGCGTGCCACAATCCCTCGCGATAGACCGTGGCCCGCTCGGCCTCGCCGACCGGGTTACCCGCCCGGTCGTAGATCGCGATCGACTCGGCCCTCGGATCTCCGGCGTGGGGCGACGCAGGACGCGGCGGAGCGGACATGGGGTCGAGAGTAACGTGAACACCGCACGCCACAGGGAGAGAGGATCGCCGCCCATGGTGCTTCCGCACGCACTGGCGAAATTCAACCGGCATGTCACCAATCCGACCGCGGGCCTGGTCGCGGGCCGCGCGCCCGGCTTCGGCATCGTGCTGCACAAGGGCCGGAAATCGGGACGGTCCTACCGCACCCCGGTGATGGTCTTCGAGCGGGACGGCGCGTACCGGATCGCGCTGACGTACGGCCGGAATGTCGACTGGGTCAAGAACATCAGCGCGGCGGGCACATTCGCGCTGGAAACCCGCGGTCACGTCGTCGAACTGACCGATCCGGTGGTGCGGCACGACCCGTCCGCGGCATGGGCGCCGGTGGGGGTCCGGCAGGTGCTGAAGACGATCTCGGCGGACTATTACGTCGAGTCCCGTCCGGTGGCGTGAAGGCCGCCGTCAGGCGGGGGCGCCACCGCGGAGCCACTCGGTCCACGGGATGCTCCAATCGCCGTTGTGCCAGATGTCGAGGGGGTCGCCGCCGGTGTTGCGGACCTCGACGACATCGCCCGGGATGACGAAGTCGTAGAACCACGCAGCGTCGGCAGGGGAGATGTTCAGGCAGCCGTGTGAGACGTTGGTGTTGCCTTGGGCCCACATGCTCGCGGCCAATTCGTGCACGAAGATTCCGTCGTGGCTGATGCGGACCGCGTGGTTGATGCTCGTGCGGTAGCCGAGCGCGGAGCCGGTGGGCAGGCCGTAGCTGGCGGAGTCCATGATCACCGGATCATTCTGGTCCAGCACGGTGTAGATGCCCGGACGAGTCCAGAACGACATGACTCTGCCGCCGACGACCGCGGTGCCGCCCATGCCCATCGAGGTGGGCATGGTGCGCACCAGGTTTCCGTTGTCGAAGACCTCGATCTGTTTGGTGTCGTCGTCGGCGATCGCGACGTGCGCGGGCCCGATATTCACCGAAACCCGTTGGTCGCGCGCGCCGTAGCGGCCATCGCCCAGCGCGCGGCCGAAGAGTTCGGCCGCGATCGTGATCCTGGTGCCCGGTGCGTGATAGTGCTCCGGCCGCCAGTGGGCGTTCTGATCGTCGAGCCAATACCAGGCGCCGTCGACGGCCGGATGGGTGGTGACATTCACATGGCGTTCCACGGCCGCCCGATCCACGGGTTCGTCGAAATGCGCGACGAGCACGAAACCTACTCCGTAGCTGTCGTCTTCGGTCAGATCGACGAGATTGGCAGAGCGCAGGGAGACATCGATGAGCTGTCGCGGTGCCACCGTGGTGCAGGTTGTGGTCGCGGTGACGTCGCCGGTTTCACCGTGAGCTACGGCTTTCGCGGTGTAGGTGTGTCCGTAGCCGAGTGGTTCGGCGGTGGTCCAGGATCGATGATCGGGTGCCGGTACGCCCGGCAGTGATCTGCCCGTTTCATCGATCCATTCGACCGACCGCAGCGTCCCGTCGGTGACGGTGATCGTGCCGGGAGTGCGTGCTTCGACATCGTGTGCACCGGGTGCGGGATCGAACCGGATTGTGGCGGGTACGGGAGGTGGCGCGAGTTCTCGCGTCCAGCCCCATCCGGCCAAGGCGAGGCCACCCGCACCGGCGAAGCCGATCAGCAGCCGACGACGTCCCAATGCCACCGTCTATCTCCCTTCTCCGGGGTGCTGGGCCGACCTCTGCCCGCCAGCATGCGGCAGCTGAGCGCCGACCGGGACACCGCCGCCCGGTATCTCCACCGATCCGCCGCACAACCGATACCGTTCCTCGATCGATCCGGGTTCGCGTAGATCGCTCGTCGGTGGTCTGCCAGGACCTGGATCAGATGTTTGCGCCGACTCCAGTCACCGGCGGCCTGACCGCGGCCGCTCCGGCTCGTCGGTCATCCCCTGTCGCCAGGCTCGCCCTCGCCTGCGTGCTCGCAGCGCCGCGCTGGCGGCCCCCACGGGCCGAGCGACTCGGGTCTCACCACCGGTGACAGCAGCAGTTGGTTGGTCGCCGCGCTGGATGCCGGTGTCGGGGCGGCGGACGCTGGATTGTCGCATCGACCGGTCGACGCTACGGAGAAGAACGATGGGCGAGCAGGGCGAATGCGAGCCGATTGCCGGGCGGAAGAGTTACGCGTCCGGGGCCGATTCGCCGATACGGCTCAGTACCGAGGGCGGCAGCCCGAAAGTCCGGCGGCAGGTGCGGGTGAGGTCCGCTCCATCGGAGAAACCCGCGGCGTGCGCTGCGGTCGTGAGGTCGTCCCCGGCCAGTGCACGGGTCCGCGCGATGTGCAGCCGCAGCCAGACGATGTAGCGGCGCAACGGGATTCCCATCTGCTCGGTGAACAGATGGGAGAGCCGGGGCGCCGGAATGCCGAGTTGGCGAGCGACGTCCGAGCCGCGCACCGAGCCCGTGCGCACCAGAGCGGGCAGCAGTTGCAGGGCCGCCGTGATCACCGCGTGCCGCTCGCCCGCGCCGGACGCTCCGTCCTGCGGCAGCAGTTCGTCGACGACGGCGGTGACCTGCGCGGTCAGATCGCCGCTACCGGCCGTGATGCCCAGGGTGTCGGTGCTGTCGGCCCAGCCGTTGAGATGGGCCCTGCGGTCCGCCGCCGCACCGGCGGCGGTCTCGGGATCGAGGTAGACGGCCGTGCCGTGTGCGGCGCCCACGTCGATGCGGTGGGGTGCGTCGGTCGGCACGATGACGTGGGTGCCCTGCCTGCGGACGCCGCTGCCGTCTACCACGACGATCGGAGTGCTCGCGGCGACGATCTGCACCGCGTGGTGCGCGTGCAACTCAGTCGGGCCGATCGATCCGGCGAAAGCCAGGACCCCCGGCCGCAGCAGCGCGACACCCGCCTGCGGTGGTTCGTCCGCTGCGCCCACAGGCGACATCGAGAAGCCGTTGGTGACCAGAGCCTTCATCATGGGATGCTCCCGGCTGAGACACTCGCGCTGAATCCTGGGATGAGCGTATCGGTTTCGCGCGGGCGGTATTCCCGATTCCTCCGATTACCGCCCGTCGTCGGGATCGGGCCCGCGATGCCGCCGACCCGGCCCATCGATCACCGCCCGGACGGCCTCACGACCGGATTCCGGCATCGATCATGAGTTCGCTACTCGATTGCTCGCAGCGAAAGTCCGCCGGTCAGTTCTCGGTGACCTCGACGCCGCGCCAGAACGCGACATAGTCCTTGATCTGCGCCGCCTTGGTCTTCGGCTCCGCGTAGTACCAGGCGGCATCGGTGTTGGAGTCTCCGTCGACCACCACCGTGTAGTAGCTGGCGGTGCCCTTCCACGGGCAGTAGGTGTGCGTATCGGAGGGCTGGAAGAACTCCGGCCGGATGGAGTCCGGCGGGAAGTAGTGGTTTCCCTCGATGAGGATGGTGTCGTTGCTGGTCGCCAGGACGCGGCCGTGCCAGGTTGCCGTTGCCATCCTTCGATTCTGCCCCGATCTCGTGTGTGGTGCGGCGGCCGAACAGGCCGGGGTGCGGCCGGGCGGTCACACGGGACGATCGGGCCGCAACGCGGGCCGGTGCAACTCGACGGCCAGCGCCACGAGTTCGCTCAGGTGCTCGCCGTCGGATTGGGCCCGCCGCATCGCCTCGGCGACCGGGAAAGTGCGCACCTCGAGGATCTGCTCGGCGTCGTCGGGATTGGTCGGCGCGGAATCGAGCACCACGTCGGCGGTGCACCAGAGCCACGCCTTGTGCGGATGGGGCTGCCACTCGCGATGCGGCGTGGCGCTGTTGCTCGTCGCGTGGTGGGCGCCGAGCCATGCGATCGGTCCGACCGGGCGCGCTCCCGCCTCCTCGAGCAGTTCGCGGCGGGCACACGCGTCGACCGTCTCGCCGCGTTCCCTGGTGCCGCCGGGAATCAGCCAGACGTCGCGATCGTCGCGGCACAGGACGATCTCGTCGCCGACGAAGCAGATCACGTGGATGTTGGTGACCAGTTCGTCGGACGGGAGCGTGGTGGAGAACCGCACGTCCAGATCACCCCATGCCCAGTGGGCCGGGGTGTGCAGCAAGGGGTAGCGATCGGCGAGCGTCACAGTGAGACGGTAACGGCAGCCGAGCGCCGTGTCCCGCCCTTTCGTCCGCGCCTCGGTGCGACAAGCCCAGCGGCGCAGCCGAGTTCGGTGTCGAGCCGGTCGGCATGGTCAGGCCCGCGGACGTTCGCGGCGAACTCGGCGTTCCCGGGCCAGCGTCCGGTAGCTCACGTTCCAGAACCACTCCACCGGGCCTCGCTCGAAGTGACGTAACCACAGGTGCGCTCCACTCGCGATGATCACCGCCACCAACAGGTAGACACCGATGGTGAACGGGACACGGTCGCCGGGTGAGACGCGGGTGGCGAGTCCGAAACCCCAGCCGTAGCAGATCATCGACGCCACCAGGTTCTGCAGGATGTAGCAGCTGAGCGCGGTGCGGCCGATCTCGGTGAGGCGCCGCCCGGCGAACCCGGCCACGGGACGCCGCAGATACCACTCGGCGACCGCCGCCAGAATGCCGAGACCGACGAACGGGGCGCTGCCGTAACGGGTGAACAGAATGAGGTCGCCGCCGCCGACGAGGCCGACGACCGAGTCGATCGGCGCCGCCACGCCGAACCCGAGGATCATCAGCCGCTTGCGGATCCGCGCGCCTTCCGGGCCGAACACCCCGGCCCGCCACAGCCGGGCGCCGGTCAGGAACAGCGCGACCGACATCGCGAAGACGAAGACCGCCTCCACCCGGAACAGCCCGGCGTGGCCGAGCCGGAACATCGCGAGATCCCGGAACGAGCCCTCCGCGTACGGATTCGGGTCCAGCGTGGGACCTGCGGCAGCATCCCGGTGTGGTGCGAACACCAGAGCCAGCGCGATCAGCGTCAACAGCGACGCGTGCACGGCCGCCGCGCCGACCAGCCAGCGCCGCTGCGCACGCTCACCGGTGGCGAGCACGAATGCGACGACGAGGCCGGTCACCGCGTAACCCATCAGGACGTCGAACTCGGCGACGAAGACGAAATTCAGCAGACCGTCCAGCAGCAGCAGTCCCGCGCGCCAGGGGTACTTGGCCGGCCAGCGGCGGCCGGCGGCCGTCGCGGAGCGCTGCTGGATGGCCAGGCCGATGCCGAACATGACGGTGAGCAGCCCGAGGAACTTGCCCTGCGCCGCCTGTTGGAGCACGCGCTCGGTCCACGTCCATCCGCCGGCCTGCCCGCCGCCCAGGTCGTAGAGGTAGCCGATCAGCCCCTGGGGGTTGGTCATGATCCAGATGTTGGTGCCGAGGGTGCCCAGAATCGCGATCCCGCGTAGCACGTCCAATGCGACGAGCCGGGGGCGCGCCTGCGGCGGAGGGGCCGATCGGTGCTGTTCGGTGGTCTCCGCGTGTCGGTCGGCGATCGATTCGGGCATGTCCCGACTATCGCGCCGACCTGCGCCGCGACGAGTCCTCCGGAAGTACCACCTGCGGTATGACATTGGACCCCGCCGGTCGCGACCGGTTGCGCCGGGTGCGTCGCATAGGCTCGACAGCATGCAGCGCATCATCGGAATAGAGGTCGAATACGGCATCTCGACCCCGACCGAGCCGTCGGCCAACCCGATCCTCACCTCGACCCAGGCGGTCTTGGCCTACGCCGCGGCGGAGGGCGTGCCGCGCGCGAAGCGCACCCGCTGGGACTACGAGGTGGAGTCGCCGCTGCGCGACGCGCGCGGATTCGACCTGAGCCGGATGAACGGGCCCGCGCCGGTGATCGACGCCGACGAGGTGGGCGCCGCCAACATGATCCTCACCAACGGCGCCCGGCTCTACGTCGACCACGCCCACCCGGAATACTCCGCACCCGAGGTCACCGACCCGCTCGACGCGGTGATCTGGGACAAGGCGGGCGAGCGGGTGATGGAGGCCGCCGCGCGGCACGCCTCGAGCGTGCCGGGGGCCCCGCGACTGCAGCTCTACAAGAACAACGTCGACGGCAAGGGCGCCTCTTACGGCACCCACGAGAACTACCTGATGAGCCGGGACACGCCGTTCAACCAGATCATCGTCGGGCTCACCCCGTTCTTCGTGTCCCGGCAGGTGGTGTGCGGCTCCGGCCGGGTCGGCATCGGCCAATCCGGCGACCACGCGGGCTTCCAACTGTCCCAGCGCTCGGACTACATCGAGGTCGAGGTCGGTCTGGAGACCACGCTCAAGCGGGGCATCATCAACACCCGCGACGAACCGCACGCCGACGCCGACAAGTACCGCAGGCTGCACGTCATCATCGGGGACGCCAACCTGGCCGAGATGTCGACCTACCTCAAGGTCGGCACCACCGCCCTGGTCCTCGACCTGATCGAGGCGGGCGAGGACCTGTCGGACCTGCAATTGGCGCGCCCGGTCACCGCGGTGCACACGATCAGTCACGACCCCACGCTGCGGGCGACCGTCGCGCTCGCCGACGGCCGCGAGCTGACCGGCCTCGCGTTGCAGCGCGTCTACCTGGACCGGGTGGTGAGATTCGTCGATCGCACCGGCAACGACGACAAGCGCGTCCAGGACATCATCGAGAACTGGGCGATGGTGCTCGACCTGCTCGAACGCGATCCGATGGAGTGCGCCAACCTGCTCGACTGGCCCGCCAAGCTGCGCCTGCTCGAGGGCATGCGCAGCCGGGAGGGTCTCGGCTGGGCGGCCCCCAAGCTGCACCTGATGGACCTGCAGTACTCCGATGTGCGCCTGGACAAGGGTCTCTACAACCGTCTGGTCGCCCGCGGCTCGATGAAGCGCCTGATCAACGAGCAACAGGTCCTCGACGCCATGACCAGCCCGCCCACCGACACCCGCGCCTACTTCCGCGGCGAATGCCTGCGCCGCTTCGGCGCCGACATCGCGGCGGCCAGCTGGGACTCGGTGATCTTCGACCTGGGCGGCGACTCCCTGGTCCGCATCCCCACCCTGGAACCCCGCCGCGGCACCAAGGCCCACGTCGGCAAGCTCCTCGACGGCGTGACCACGGCCGCCGACCTGGTCGAACAGCTCACGACGTAGCCTCCGGCAGCGCGTGTCCCGGCCATCCCGCGGGTCGGCCGGGCGCCGCGCCCGCGCGGCCGAGGACACAGCAAAATAGGCACACTGTCGGTGCTGGTGGGTAGTGTTGAGGAACGAGCACGGACAATGCTCATGATCGGGATCGTGCTCACGATGGGTCCCGGTCATGGTGAGGACAGAGGAGGTCGGCTGCCATGGCACAAGAGCAGACCAAGCGCGCCGGGGGTGGCGACGAGGACGAGGGGCCGGACGGTGTGGATGCCGCCGGTCAGGAGCGCCGCGAGAAGCTGGCGGAGGAAACCGACGACCTGCTCGACGAGATCGATGACGTGCTCGAGGAGAACGCCGAGGACTTCGTCCGCGCGTACGTGCAGAAAGGTGGCCAGTGACAGTCGGTGACCCCTCGCGTCTCCACCTGGGGTACGCCCTCTCTTCCTTCTCCGAATATCTCCGCATGCATGCTCCGGACCTGTTGCCTTCCACCAGGTTCGGACAGGGTGCCGCCGGAATCTCCGGCGGCACCTCCGCGAAGGAGATCGCCCCGCACGGCACCACCATCGTCGCGGTGAGTTACCGCGGCGGTGTGCTGATCGCTGGTGACCGGCGCGCCACGCAGGGGAATCTGCTGGCCAGCCGGGATATCGAAAAGGTCTTCATCACCGACAGCTATTCCGCGGCAGGCATCGCGGGTACGGCGGGCATGGCGGTGGAGATGGTGCGGATCTTCGCGGTGGAGCTGGAGCACTACGAGAAGTTGGAGGGTGTATCGCTGACCTTCGACGGCAAGGCCAACAAGCTGTCGAAGATGGTGCGCGAGAATTTGCCCGCGGCCCTGCAGGGTCTGGCGGTGGTGCCCATGCTGGTCGGCTACGACCTGGACGCCACCGATCCGGACAAGGCGGGTCGCATTGTGTCGTTCGATGTGGTGGGTGGACGCAGCGAGGAGCGTTTCGGGTACGCCGCGGTCGGTTCCGGCTCGGTGTTCGCGAAGTCCGCGCTGAAGAAGTTGTACGCCAAGGGAATCGATCAGGAACGCGCGCTGCGCATCGCCGTCGAGTCGCTGTTCGACGCGGCCGACGACGACACCGCGACGGGCGGTCCGGATCTGGTGCGCGGCATCTTCCCGACGGCGATCGTGATCGATGAGGAGGGTGCGGTCGAGGTGACCGAGTCGCGGCTCGCGGAGATCACTCGCGGAATCGTCGCCGACCGCGAGGCCGCCGAAGAAGGGATCGCCTGAGCATGACGTTGCCGTACTACGCGTCGGCCGAGCAGATCATGCGCGACAAGACCGAACTCGCCCGCAAGGGCATCGGTCGGGGGCGCAGCGTCGTGGTGCTGACGTATGACAAGGGTGTGCTGTTCGTCGCGGAGAATCCGTCCGCGACGCTGCACAAGGTGAGTGAGCTCTACGACCGGATCGGGTTCGCCGCGGTCGGCAAGTACAACGAATTCGAGAATCTGCGCCGGGGCGGCATCTTGCAGGCCGACATCCGCGGGTATCAGTACGACCGGCGCGATGTCACCGGCCGGGCACTGGCCAACGCCTACGCGCAGACCCTCGGCACGATCTTCACCGATCAGCTCAAGCCCTACGAGGTGGAGATCTGTGTGGCGGAGGTGGGCTACCCGGAGCAGGCCCCCCAGTCGGTGCTGTACCGGATCACCTTCGACGGGTCGATCGTGGACGAGCGGGAGTTCGTGGTGATGGGCGGCACGACCGAGCCGATCGTCACCGCCTTGAAGTCGTCCTACCAGTCGGGTCTGGACCTGGCCTCCGCGGTCGGCGTCGCGGTGCGCGCGCTGCAGGCGGGCGTGCCGGAGGGCGCGGAGAAGGAGAAGCGGGTCCTGGGCGTGAACACGCTCGAGGTCGCGACCTTGGAGCAGGCGCGTCCGCGCCGGGCGTTCCGGCGGGTCGCGGATGCCGCGCTGGAGCGGCTGCTCAGCCCGGCGGAGGCCACGGATGCGTCCGAAAAGGAAGCGGAGCCCTCGGCGAAAGACACCCCGTCGGCGGAGTGATCCGCCCTGGGTCGACGAGCTCGGCGGCCCGCGAACGACACCTCGTTCGCGGGCCGCGTCGGCATGTGCGCAGCCGGTGGCGAGGTGGGCATCCTTCGGTCGAAGCGGCATTTCGTCCGGGCAAATTCCGACAAAGCGGGCCAAATCGTTGTGAAGACGTATGCATACGGGTTGCTCGGTGCACCCCGCAAGTCCCACACATGGCTGTAGTGTCGATGGTGTGCAGCGACGAATTATGGGGATCGAGACCGAGTTCGGTGTGACATGCACCTTCCACGGTCACCGTCGACTGTCCCCCGACGAGGTGGCCCGGTATCTGTTCCGCCGGGTGGTGTCCTGGGGCCGTAGCTCGAACGTGTTCCTCCGCAACGGTGCTCGGCTCTACCTCGATGTCGGGTCCCACCCGGAGTACGCGACCGCGGAGTGCGACAACCTGGCGCAACTGGTGACCCACGACCGTGCGGGCGAGCGGGTCCTCGAAGAGTTGCTGATCGACGCCGAGCAGCGTCTGGCCGAAGAAGGCATCGGCGGCGACATCTACTTGTTCAAGAACAACACCGACTCCGCGGGCAACTCCTACGGCTGCCACGAGAACTTCCTGGTGGTTCGCGCGGGCGAGTTCTCCCGGATCTCGGATGTGCTGCTGCCGTTCCTGGTCACCCGCCAGCTGATCTGCGGCGCGGGCAAGGTGCTGCAGACGCCGAAGGCGGCCACGTTCTGCCTGTCGCAGCGCGCCGAGCACATCTGGGAGGGCGTCTCCTCGGCGACCACCCGCTCGCGGCCGATCATCAACACCCGCGACGAGCCGCATGCCGACGCGGAGAAGTACCGCCGCCTGCACGTGATCGTGGGCGACTCCAACATGTCCGAGACCACCACCATGCTCAAGGTCGGCACGGCCGCCCTGGTGCTGGAGATGATCGAGGCGGGCGTCTCGTTCCGCGACTTCGCCCTGGACAATCCGATCCGTGCGATCCGCGAGGTCAGCCACGACCTGTCCGGTCGTCGTCCGGTGCGCCTGGCCGGTGGACGGCAGGCCAGCGCCCTGGACATCCAGCGCGAGTACTACGCCCGCGCGGTGGAGCATCTGCGCAATCGGGACCGCGATCCCCAGATCGACCAGGTGGTCGACCTGTGGGGCCGCACCCTGGACGCGGTCGAGGCGCAGGACTTCGCGAAGGTGGACACCGAGATCGATTGGGTGATCAAGCGCAAGCTGTTCCAGCGCTACCAGGACCGGTATGGCATGGAGCTGTCCGATCCCAAGATCGCCCAGCTGGATCTGGCCTACCACGACATCAAGCGCGGGCGCGGCGTCTTCGACCTGCTTCAGCGCAAGGGTCTGGCCAAGCGCGTCACCGAGGACGAGGCCGTGGACTCGGCGGTGGACACCCCGCCGCAGACCACCAGGGCCAAGTTGCGCGGTGACTTCATCACCGCCGCGCAGGAGGCGGGCCGCGACTTCACCGTCGACTGGGTGCACCTCAAGCTGAACGACCAGGCGCAGCGCACCGTGCTGTGCAAGGACCCGTTCCGCTCGGTGGACGAGCGCGTCGATCGCCTGATCGCGTCCATGTGACCGGACGGGCATGATCATCGCCTTCTCCGTCACACCGCTCGGGACCGGCGTCGACGTCGGGCGCGCGGTCGCCGAAGCGGTTCGCGTGGTGCGCGCCAGCGGACTGCCCAACCACACCGATGCCATGTTCACCACCGTCGAGGGCGAGTGGGACGAGGTGATGGCCGTGGTGAAACAGGCGACCGATGCCATCCTCGCCGTAGCGCCGCGGTGCAGCCTGGTGCTGAAGGCCGATATCCGGCCCGGCGTGACCGATGCGATCAGCGCCAAGGTGGAAAAGGTCGAGCGATACCTGGCCGAGGGCTGACAGCGTTTCGGCCGGCACACTGTCCCTGACGCTGCGAACTGTCGACGTCGTGGCCGAAACAACGCCGAATCGCGCGCCGCCGCGCGGTGGCGCGGGTGCGCAGATTACCCTCTATCGGGTGGCGATATCCAAGGTCGAGCGGCTGATGAATCTGGTCATCGCGCTGCTGTCGACCCGGCAGTTCCTGACCGCGGAGCGGATCCGGGACAGTGTGGCCGGATACGAGGACTCCGCCAGTGACGAAGCGTTCAGCCGGATGTTCGAGCGGGACAAGAACGAACTGCGCGATCTGGGCATTCCGCTGGAAGTCGGCCCGGTGAGCCGGTACTCGACGATCGAGGGCTACCGGATCAACCGCGACGCCTACGAGCTACCCGACATCGACCTGACCGACCAGGAGGCCGCCGCGGTCGCCGTGGCCGTGCAGATGTGGGAATCGCCCGAGCTGGCCGCCGCCGCGGAGGGCGCGCTGCTCAAGCTGCGCGCCGCGGGCATTCACGTGGAGACCGACGTCGCGGTGGCCTCGGTGCCCGCCGTTCCCGCTCGCACCCGCGGCTCGGAACCGGTGCTCGGGAAACTCCTGGCCGCGATCGATGCCGGTCAGGCGGTGCGGTTCGAGCACCGCGGCGCGATCAACGCCCCCTATCTGATGCGCGATGTGGAGCCGTGGGGCGTCGTCACCCATCGCGGCCGCTGGTACTTGGTCGGGCACGACCGCGACCGGGACGCGGTGCGCAGCTTCCGGCTGTCCCGCATCGGCGACGACGTGACCGCGTACGGCGCGCGCAATGTGGTCCGCAAGCCTGCGGGCGTGGATCTGCGAGTTATCGTCGACCAGGTCACCAGCACCGCGCCGGTCAGCGGGTCGGCCACGGTATGGGTCGCAGAGGGCCGGGGACGTGAGCTCCGCAGGATCGGGCAGGTCGTCGGCGAGCGCACCGTGGGCGGCCGCGCGGGTTCCGTGGTGGAGCTGCCGGTGCGATCGCGCGATTGGCTGGCCCGGCTCATCACCGGCCTGGGCCCGGACGCGGTGGTGCTGGCTCCCGAGTCGCTTCGCGCCGATGTCATCGCGCGGTTGCGTTCGGTGTTCGACCGGACGGAGGTGCGGGCATGAGCTCGCGGCTCTCGGTGCGGCTTTCCCGGCTGCTGAACATGATCCCGTACTTCATCGCCCACCCCGGCATCAGCGCCGCCGAGGCCGCCGCCGACTTGGGCGTCACCACCAAGCAACTGATGAGCGACCTCAATCAGCTCTGGATGTGCGGCCTACCCGGCTACGGTCCGGGCGACCTGATCGACCTGTCGTTCTCCGAGGAGAGCATCGAGGTCACCTTCTCCGCGGGCATCGACCGGCCATTGCGGCTGACCTCCACCGAAGCGACCGCGCTGCTGGTCGCGCTGCGCTCGATCGTCGATATGCCCGGCATGGTGGACCCCACCGCGGCGCACGCGGCCATCGCGAAGATCGAATCGGCGATCGCGGGCGGCGCGTCCACCGACGCCGACGGGAGATTCCCGACGCCGCCGCAGGAGGCGCCCACCGTGGCCGCCGTGCGATCGGCGCTGGCGCTCGGCCGGGCGCTGCGGCTGGTGTACTACTCCGCCAGTCGCGACGTGGTGTCCGAACGCATCGTCGACCCGATCCGCATCGTCCTCGTGGACGACAACAGCTACCTGCAAGCCTGGTGCAGGCAGGCCGAAGGCGTGCGGCTGTTCCGCTTCGACCGGATCGAGGCCGCGACCGGGCTGGACGAACTCGCCCGGCCGCCCAAGCATGCCACCGAGGCGACGGCGGGGCTGGACCTGTTCCAGGACGATCCGGCGGTGCCCTTGGCGCGTCTTCGAATCCACGCGGACTACGCGTGGGTTCTGGATCAGTACCCCATGCACCGGCTGGCGGTGCACCCCGACGGCAGCTTGGAGGCGACCATGCGGTTCGCCACGCTGGATTGGATGGCCCGCCTACTGCTCGGTTTCGGGGCGGGCGTCACCGTCCTCGGGCCGCCTGAGCTGGTCGCGGCGGTGCGCGAGCGGTCGAACGCCGCGCTGGCCGCCTACGAGGAAGCCGGATTCCTGGGGGCTCGATGAGCGACGAAGAGGCCCTACCGGCATGAACAGTCGTGTGCTCGTGGTAGGCGCGGGCAGCATCGGCAACTTCGTCGGCGGCAAACTCGGCGTGGCGGGCGCGGAGGTCACCCTGGTCGGCCGCAAACGGGTGCTCGACGAACTCGGCGCGTCCGGGCTACGGCTCACCGACCTCGACGGTGGTGACGAGGCGTTACCCGCGGACCGATTCCACCGCGCCACCGAACCGGATGACGTCGGATCGGCCGATTTGGTGCTGGTCACGGTGAAATCGGCGGCGACAGCGGCGGCGGTGCGCGCTCTCGCGGGCAAAATCAGGCCCGGCACCGTGGTGCTCAGCCTGCAGAACGGTATCGGCAACGACTCGGTGATCCGCGAGATCCTGCCGCACTGCGTGGTGCTGGCAGGCATGGTGATGTTCAATGTCGTGCACCATCCCGGCGGCCGTTTCCATCGCGGCACCGAGGGCGGGCTCGCGGTGCAGGACGACCCGGCGCTGGCGCCGTACCTGGACGTGTTCGAGCGGGCGGGACTCGGCTTGCGGCGGTATCCCGACCTGCGCCCGGTGCAGTGGGCGAAGCTCCTGCTCAACCTCAACAACCCGATCAACGCGCTGTCGGGGCGCCCGCTGCGGGAAGAACTCGCCGAGCGGGACTACCGCCGCTGTCTCGCGCTGACCCAACGCGAAGCGCTCGCGGTGATGAACAAGGCGCGAATCAGCCCGGCCCGGCTGACTGCGCTGCCGCCCCGGCTGATGGCCACGCTGCTGACCGTCCCCGACGGCCTGTTCCAGCGGGTGGCCGGCCAGGTGCTGGCCATCGATCCGATGGCGCGTTCGTCCATGGCGGACGACCTGGAATTGGGCCGGAAGACCGAAATCTCCTGGCTGTGCGGAGAAATCGTCGGACTGGGCGCGATGGTCGGGATGCCTACGCCGGTGAATCAGCGGCTGATCGAATTGATCGTCGCCGCCGAGCAGGGCGGCCGGCGCGCGTGGACCGGCCGGGAACTGCTCGGCCAGTTGCGGGCCGCCGCGGCGCGCGCCGTGCCCCAACACGGGGCGAACGAGCAGTGACGGCGGCGTTCGCGCACGTCACGGTCCGGTAGCATCGAGGCATCACAGTCTTGGGAGGTAGATCATGGGCAGTCTGAGCATCTGGCACTGGCTGATCATTGCGGTGGTTTTCGTGATGTTCTTCGGCGCGAAGCGGATGCCCGACGCGGCCCGCAGCCTGGGCCGGTCGTTGCGCATCTTCAAGAGCGAGGTCAGTCAGATGCAGCACGAGAGCAACGCGTCCGACAGTGGCGCGTCGGCTCAGCAGCCCGCACCGCAGCTGCCCGCCGCGCAGCAGTCGCCGCAGGCCACCGAACCCCGTACCGAGCCGAAGTCGGTCTGAGCGGATCCGCTCGCGCCGGAGTGAGGAACAGCTCACTCCGGACTCAGTGCTGTTGCCGAGCTGAGCGAGGCACGTGAACCCAGGGGCGATCACCAACCATGCGAATCCCGTTCGATCCGCGGCGTAGCAAGCGCAGGACGAATCCCGACGGCACGATGTCGTTGGTCGAGCATCTGCAGGAGCTGCGGTACCGGTTGCTGGTGTCGATCGCGGCGGTGATCGCGACGACCGTACTGGGATTCCTGTGGTACGGGCACGGGTTCCTGGGGGTCGAGAGCCTGGGTGAGATCCTGCGCGGACCGTACTGTTCGCTGCCCGCCTCGGCGCGGGCGACGTTGAGCCCGGACGGGGAATGCCGTCTGCTGGCGACCGCGCCGTTCGAGCAGTTCACCTTGCGATTGAAGGTCGGCATGACCGCGGGCGTCGTGCTGGCGGCGCCGATCTGGCTGTACCAACTGTGGGCGTTCATCACCCCGGGGCTGTATGCCAAGGAACGCAAGTACGCGATCGGGTTCGTGTCCTCGGGCACGGTATTGTTCGCCACGGGGGCGGTGCTGGCCTATGTGGTGATCGCGCACGCGTTGAGCTTCTTGCTGACCATCGGCGACAACGTGCAGATCACGGCGCTGAGCGGGTCGCAGTATTTCAGTTTCATCCTGCAATTGCTGATCATCTTCGGGGTCAGTTTCGAGACGCCGTTGCTGATCGTCGGATTGAACCTCGTGGGTGTGCTGACCTATCAGCGGCTCAAGGCGTGGCGGCGCGGGATCACCTTCGGCTTGTTCGTGTTCGCCGCGATCGTGACGCCGCAGGATCCCTTCTCGATGCTGGCGCTGGCGTTGGCGCTGACGGTGTTGTTCGAAGTGGCGATCCAGTTCTCCCGGATCAACGATCGGCGCCGGGCGCGCAAGGAGCGCGAGGGGCTGGCGGCGTTGTCCGACGAGGAGGCCTCCGATCTGGGCGCGCCGGAGCCGATCGATCCGGCCGAGTCGATCAGCACCCCCGCGGAGAAATCCACACGACCGGTGTCGGACTACTCCGATACGCTCTGACGAGTGACAGATGACCGGTCGCAGTCGGGCGAGTTGGCCGTATTTTCCGCCGAGTTGAAATTCCGGCTGGATCCCTTTCAGCGTGCTGCCTGTGCGGCGCTCGAGGAAGGCCACAGCGTCCTGGTCTGTGCGCCGACGGGCGCGGGCAAGACGGTCGTCGGCGAGTTCGCGGTTCACCTGGCGCTGGCGGCCGGTGGGAAGTGCTTCTACACCACGCCCATCAAGGCGTTGTCGAACCAGAAGTTCGCCGACCTGACCGAGCGCTACGGCCGTGACAGCGTCGGACTGCTGACCGGCGACCAATCGATCAACCCGGGCGCTCCGGTGGTCGTGATGACCACCGAGGTGCTGCGCAATATGCTCTACGCCTCCTCGGACGCGCTGCGCGGACTGTCCTACGTCGTGATGGACGAGGTGCATTACCTCGCCGACCGGTTCCGCGGCGCCGTGTGGGAAGAGGTCATCCTGCACCTTCCTCCGGACGTGCGGCTGGTCAGCCTTTCGGCCACGGTGAGCAACGCCGAGGAGTTCGGCGCCTGGATGGAAACCGTGCGCGGCGACACCGCGGTGGTGGTCGACGAGACCAGGCCCGTGCCGCTGTGGCAGCACGTCATGGTGGGCCGGCGGATGTTCGACCTGTTCGACACCAAATCCACCGACCAGAAGGTGCTCGTCGACGAAGACCTGGTGCGGTTCATCCGCCACCGCGAGGCCGCCGACCGGATGAACAGCTGGGGCGCCCCGCGCAACGGCCGCGGCGGTCCGCGCCGGGATTTCCGTCCGCTGCCGCGGCCGGAGGTGCTCGCCAAACTGGACGAAGAGGGCCTGCTGCCCGCGATCACGTTCATCTTCAGCCGTGCGGGTTGCGACGGCGCACTCGCGCAGTGCCTGCGCTCGCGGCTCGACCTGAGCCGTCCGGAGGAGCGCGACGAGGTCGACGCGATCATCGACAAGCACACCGGCGATCTGCCCAAGACCGATCTCGAGGTGCTCGGCTACTGGGAGTGGCGGGAGGCGCTGCACCGCGGCCTGGCCGCGCATCACGCCGGGATGCTGCCCGCGTTCCGGCACACCGTCGAGGAACTGTTCGTCAACGGCCTGGTGCGTGCGGTCTTCGCCACCGAGACGCTGGCGCTCGGCATCAACATGCCCGCGCGTACCGTCGTGCTGGAACGGCTGGTCAAGTTCAACGGCGAATCGCACGCTGAACTCACGCCCGGCGAGTACACGCAGCTGACCGGGCGTGCGGGGCGGCGCGGCATCGACGTCGAAGGTCACGCGGTGGTGCTGTGGCAGCCCGAGGTGGACACCAGCGCGGTCGCAGGTCTCGCCTCGACGCGCACCTACCCACTGCGCAGTTCGTTCCGGCCGGGCTACAACATGTCGATCAACCTCATCGACCGGATGGGTGCCGACGAATCGCGCGCCCTGCTGGAGCGGTCGTTCGCCCAGTTCCAGGCGGACCGGTCGGTGGTCGGGCTGGTGCGCGGCATCGAGCGCAACGAGGCGGCGCTGCGCAAGCTGCGCGACCAGATCGGCGGCGCGGAAGGCGGGTTCCTGGAGTACCTGTCGCTGCGCGACCGGATCAAGCAGCGCGAGCGGCAGCTGACCCAGCAAAGCCGCGCCGACCGGCGCGGCGCCGCGGTGGACGCGCTCGGCGCGCTGCGACGCGGCGACGTGGTGGCGATTCCCTCCGGCCGCCGCGCCGGGCTCGCGGTGATCCTGGAGCCGGACGCGACCCCCGGCGATCCGCGGCCGCTCGTGCTCACCGAGGACAAGTGGGCCGGCCGGGTGTCGGTCGCCGACTTCCCGGTGCCCGCCGAGGCGCTCGGGCACATGCGGCTGCCGCGCCGGGTGGATCACCGGACCGCGCGCATCCGCCGCGATCTGGCCTCCGCGCTGCGCAGCACGGGGATCTCGGTGCCCGGCAGGCCGC
>NZ_BDBB01000067.1 GCF_001612765.1 Nocardia arthritidis NBRC 100137 | reverse complement strand
GACATCCCGAACACCCTGTTCGGTCGATTGGGAGACAGAACCTAGTGGTTCAGATAGGCGAGGGGGCCGATGAGGCACCGGGCCGGAAATAGCCGCACCATCCCCGCGTTGTCGCGTTCACGCGCCGCACCAGGTCATCGAGGGGCTGGTTCGGTTCGACCGCCGGATCGTCCTCAGTTTCCGCTGCACGGCCAGCACGGCCTTCTTCGACGGATACGTAGGTGGGCAGTAGTCCTGTGCGGCGCTCAGTCTCCTATTTCGTGGACGACGGCCTCGGCGCGTGCGTGCAAGACCTCGTGCAGGACCAGTCGGGACATGGACGTGTTCGACATGTGCCCCTCCAAGGTGAGCACCATGTGCGCGGCGGCGCGGCGGCATTCCTGGACCAGGTCGACGAACGCCGGTGGGAGTAGTCCGCTCTGCGGTGATGGTTCATGGAACACGGTGGCCAGCTCGTAGCCGAGTGACCTGGCGGCGGCCCGCAAAGTGTCCTCACCCGCGTCACGGTCGCAATCATGGATCAAGTCATCGCGCATGTACCCGTAGGCGAGAGGTAGCAGTGCAGTCATCATAGATAGACCTACTTACCCGCGCGGCTGCTCAGAGACGTGCGGAGTCGGGCTGCCGAGGGGCTGCTGGGGGTGCAGGATCGGACGGCGGCGGCGTTGCGGTTCATGATGTGCCGGATGTGGTGGTTGAACAGCCATGCGCGGAGGCCGCGGATGTTGGTTCCGTGTTGGCGGTAGAAGGTGTCGGGGTCGTGGTAGGTGCCGTAGTCGTTGTTGACGCCGGTGGATTGGATGGCGGTGTCGGTGCCGTTCCAATCGATGGGTGGTTGGGTGAGGTTGGTGGTGCCGACGCCGTAGCCGAGGAACCGGTCGCGTCGGTCGGGGAATTTGGCGCGGATTCCGTCGAGGTATGGGCGGTCGAGGATGACCCCTTCCAGACCTACCCACCGTCGCTCGTGCTGCACTTCGGCCCAGCTGTGGATGATGTCGCGGGGTGCGATGTGGTAAAGCGCGCCGGTGAGGATGCCGCGTTGCAGGCTTTTGTGGATGGTCGCGCCGTGGAAGCGGGTGGGCACGTCGAGGGCGCGCAGCAGCGCCATGAGCAGGGTGGTTTTGGTGTTGCATTGGCCGTAGCCGTCGGCGAGCACGGCGGAGGCGGGGATGTCGTCGGAGGCGTTGTAGCCGAAGGGGATTTCGTCGCGGACGAAGGTGTAGACGGCGGCGATGCGGTCGGGTGTGGGCAGGTCGGTCCAGCCGCGCTCGCCGATGAGTTGCTGTAGCCGGGGGTGGTTGTAGTCCAGGAACGTGGTGGGGCGCAGGTGGGGGTCCATGATCTGACGGTAGGTCGGGTCGGGGTCTCGGGCTTGAATGTTGCGGTCGTTGTGGGTGCGCTCAGCTGCCGCCGAGGAGTGTGGTGTTGTAGAGCAGGGTCGAGGGCGCCAGCCCGAAGTTGGTGCGGAACACCCGGCTCAGGTGTGCCGAATCGCTGAACCCGGCGTGGCTGGCGGCGGTGGTGAGGTCGGCGCCGCGGCACAGTTCGTCGACCGCGCGTTGGATGCGCATCCATAGCACGTAGCGGCGGAAGGGGATGCCGATCTGCCGGGAGAAGGTGTGGGTGAGCCAGGTCGGCGAGACGTTTGCGTGCTTGGCGGCCGAGGATAGCCGTGGTGTGCCAGAGATTTCGCCGCGGAGGTAGGCGAGGGCTTGCGCGACGGGCGGCGCGAGCGGTGCCGCGGGGATGGCGTCGATGCCGAGGGCAGTGATCAGACCCTCGCACCAGGCGATGGCCTCTTCGGCGGTCATGTCGGTTTCGGGTGGCGCGAACGTCGCGAGTTGCTGTGTCAGATCGGTGCCCGCCAGGTCGACGGCGCGGTGCTGTAGGCCGGTGCCGCGGCGACCGGAGCGGTCGATCAGCACCAGGGCGATCCGCCCGCCGTGGGCGTCGAATCGATGTGCGGTGTCGGCAGGGATGAGGGCGGCTCTGACCTGCCTGCGATGCTCGCCCAGTTCGATGTCGAGCTCGCCGTCGAGGCCCCAGACGAATTGGATTGCGTGATGGGCATGCTCGTCAGCGGCCGCACCTGGGCCGAGATAGACGATGACGCCGGGTGCGACGATGACCCGACCCGCCCACCTCGGGGGGCAGCCGACGCGCCGGGTCGACGGCTCGGGCGGGCGGGCGGTTGCGACAGGCCCGGTCGTGGCGTCGCGTTGGCCGCCTGCATCGGCGGGTGCGGTGGGCTGACTGGTCATCCCGAGTGGGTTGGGCTACCAGGACAGCCGCTTGCAGCGTTCGGCCATGCTGGCGGCTTCGACCTGCAGGGTGTGCGCGCGCGCCGTGGTTGAGGTGGTAGGAGTCGGCAGGAGTTCCGGTGCCGCGACCATTCCGCGCGGTACATCCCGTAGGAGCGGTCGACCCGCCGGGGCGCGGGGCGGGCCACCAGGATCGCCACCAGCGCCATCACGACACCGAACACGTGCGCGGAATCCGACAGCAACGCCAGCGACGAGGTCGACAACCCGACGACGAGCTGGGTCACGAACGTGACCAGACCCAAGCCGATCGCCAGGATCAGTCGCCGCACATATTTCCCGGAGGCGCTACCGGCATCCGCCACCGACACCCCGTGATCATGCCCTCGCCCCATGTCGACCTCCTCGCGCACCCGTGCCGACCTCTGTCCGCGCATCACCTTTCATCGCGCCGCGATGGAACATCCCGCCCGCCGAAAGCATGGTAACATTCGCATGTGACATTCTAATGTGGGAGGTTGTCCACGATGTCTGTTCAATCGCCCGTGCTGGCAAGCCGAGGCGAAGCTGGGACCTGACCGGAGTTCGATGGTTGTTCTTCGCGCCGTTCGCGGTCTACGTCGTGCATACCTTGGAGGAGAGACCGGGGTTCGCGGCGTGGGTGTCGCAGCATATCGCGCCGATGTCGATGGAGGCCTTCGCCCTCGGTCACATCCCACTGATCCTGTTGATGCTGTGGTGTTCCTGGCGGGCGTCCCGGCCCGAGGCGGGTGCGGGTTGGGTAATCGCGGCCGTGGCGTTTGGGGTGCGGGACTGGTATCGACCCGTATCAACCGGTCTGTACTCCCCTGATCGCGTCTTTTGGTCGCGACCGGTTTCCCTGGCGGGGTCCGCCGCTGGTGAAACCCGCGGCCTCGAATGCCGTCCGGCGGCGATGATGGCGAGCATGAGCCTGCTCGGATGATTAGGAGACAGAACCTAGTGCCCCCGCCGTTGTGACACACCACGAGTGCGTAGTACCGCCCGCCGTCGTCTGCCGGTCGGGAACATCGGCGAAGATGGGTCGAGAAGCGGATCAACGTCTCCGCAGTTCGATGATGACCTGGTCAGCGGTGAGGAGGGCCCGACAGTCGCCCGGCTCGCCAATGTGCCGTTGTCCGCCCGATATCGGTTGCTGGAGGCTCGCCGTAGAGCCACTCACGGGCCAGTCGATGCCAATTGTTGGTTGTCTCGAGCTGACCGAGTGCGGCGAAGGTGAACAACTCCGCTCGCCTGGAGAACACGTGCTCAGCCGGAAGCAGTTGATGCCGGATACCGCGGAATTCGTCCGCCCTCGGGTCGACGGCGAGCACCACTGCCGCGGTGGCGAGTTCGGGGGTGATCGTGATCTCCTCGTCGAGCAAATGCCAACCCGAGGCGGCCCACACGTATTCCAGGCATTCCTGTGGTGTGACGCTCGCGTCCGGGTCGATGATGCCGCGTCCGACCCACGCCTGGTACAGATCCTCGGCCCGGTGTTCCCCGGCGGCGAGCAGGGACGCGCGCTCGAACTCGGCGTCCGCGGGTTTCATCCTGTAATAGAGCCCGAAGTCCACGAAGGCGAGGCGACCGCCTTTGTCCAGAAGGATGTTGCCGGGATGCGGGTCACCGCAGAACTCGTAATCGGAGAACAGCGAACCGATGTAGAAGCGGTAGATCAGCTCACCGATCCGATCTCGGTCGGCCCTGGGCAGAGTCTGAATCTCTTGGAAGGGCCTGCCTTCGACGAACTCTGTCACGAGAACGTGGTGCGTGCAGTGTTCTTCGACGCTATCGGGGACGGTGATGAAGGGATGTTCGTGGAAGCGCGAGGCGACTCCGTGCTGAGTCCGCGCTTCGCGCCGGTAGTCGAGTTCACCGCGGATGTTGCGTGCGATCTCGTCCAGCACGGCGGCGTCTGCCGCGCTCGGCAGCACAGATCTCCACAGCGTGGCGAACAGCTGCAAGTTGCGCATGTCCGCCTGGACGGCCTCGTCCGCACCGGGGTATTTCACCTTCACCGCGACCATTCGCCCGTCATGCAATTCCGCCCGATACACCTGGCCGATCGAGGCTGCGGCCACCGGCCTCTCCTCGAAATCGGCGAACACTCGCGACATCGGTCCGAGATCACCCTCGATGACCTTCCGCATCGCCCTGAACGGAACCTCCGGTGCGCGATCTCGAAGTTCGGCCAGCTTCTCCCGAAACAGTTCACGGTGGGATTCGGGGACGAGGTCGACATCGAGAACCGACAGCATCTGGCCCAGCTTCATCGCCGCACCCTTCATCCCGCCGAGCACTGTGACCATTTGCTGCGCGGCTTGCAGCGCGGACCGCTCGGCGAGTATCTGCCGGGCTTCGTCAGGCCGACCGATCATGGACAACCGGGTCCCGACTCCACGCACAGCCCGCCCCGCGACCAGTCGACCCAGCCGGCTACCCCGCGCCAGTCGACCTCTGGGCAGCTGACCGGCCGCCATCAGCACCTCCGTGGGTCAGCCCATGGCCAATATCGCGTACCGCTGGTGTCGGCCGTTCCCGCAATGTCGGCCGTCGATTCAACGGTCTGACAATCTACAACAGGCGGCCGTGATATTCGACAGCTGAAGCTAAAATGAGCAAAGCTCATTTTTCAACCCAAGACAGGGAAGTGTGATGCCGCACAAGGCCGTCCGACAGCGCCGTCGCCCGACCCAGCGGCGCGCGAAGGAAACAAGGGAGCGGATACTCGACACCGCGGCGCGGTTGTTCGGCGAGTGTGGAATCGCTGAAACCTCGACGAACCGGATCGCGTCGGAGGCAGGGTTGAGCATTGGCACGGTCTATCGGTACTTCCCCGATCGGACCGCGATCGTCGATGAGCTGCTCGAGCGCCTTCTCAACATCGCGGAGCGGCGCTTTACCCGCTGGGTGTCCGACTTGTCGCAGCGCCCGATTACCCAGCTGCACCCCTCGGTTCCGCAGGTATCCACCAAGATGCTGGAGCTGTTCACCGAAGAGCTGGTCGCCAACGCGCATCTGGTGCGGGCGCTGGGCGGCGAAGTCCGATCCCATGGCAGCCGCATTCCCGAGTTCGAACTGCGTCTGCGTCCGCTGGTCAAGGTGCTGTTGATCCAACTGCTCGGTCCGGGGGACGATCACAAGTATGACGTGATGGCATACGTGCTGCTCAACATCGGCTTCGCGGCGGTGCTACGCACAACGGCCCGGGAGGTCGACGACCACAAACGCCGCGAGGCCATCGCGATGACCGCTCAGATGATCGGCGCATGGCTCGAGACCGAAGTACGGGCAGCTCGACTGACGTCGCTACCCTGAGGCCTGCGGCCAGGACTGTGTCAGCGCGTCCTGCGGGTACCCGGGAGTGCGTGTCGATCGGCCGGGAATCGAAGGTGGCCGGGATGGCCAACTCGTGCGGCAGCCCAGGTTCGGTGTGCACCAGTCACCGCCGCTTCGAGCGCCCCGTCTGAGGCACGTGGCGTGGCAACAAATCCCTCCAACGGCGTTCATCGCCAACCGCTCGATCTTCTGCGATCCGATGGACGATGTGGTCGGCACCAAATCGGGCATTCCGCCTCGGACTGCGGCGACCGGGCCCCCACAGCTGGATCCAGTGGCAGCAGGATCGCCCAACTCCTGGCCGACGTTCGCTGCGCGCTCGACGTGTGAGCCCAACCGCAAAAAGTGAGCAATCATCTCGCGCAACCATCGGGAGATTTCTTCGAGAGCTGTGACGAACGGTCTTCCGCCGCAGGTTGCCGCCGTGATTCACCGATACCGAGAGGTGGGCAAAGAAGAGTGGAAGGTGAGTTCGGGATCCTCTTATCGTTGGACCAACCGATCATGGGCCGCAGGTCGAATGCGTTCGCCGCGGGAGTTCGGCCGCGCGCGGCGGCCGGCCGCACCATCGGCCGGTAGAGCCGCAGCAACTGGGCGGAAGGGAGTCGACGATGACAGCCAATGGGGCACTTCGGACTGGATCGACCGTCTCGAGCGAACCGATGCCATTACCCACACGGGGCGTGCAGGGGGTGCCCCGACAGCTGGCCAGGCACTCCATCGAGAACGTGTCGACCGCCATGCTGCCCGGTGACGAGGTCGCCCGGGTCTGCCTCGAGCTGTCGGTCAGCATGCTGGACGGGCAGGATATTCCGGCGAAGACCGGCCGGCTCGCCGATGCGGCGGCCGGTTGGGCCGGGGAGGGCATGCCGATCGACACGATCCTGCACGCCATCCATGAAGGATTGAAGCTCGGTATGGACCTCATCGTCTCGAACGCGACGGTGAAGGACTACGCCACTCTGGTGGACAGCGTGAAACTGGTGGTGGAAATGCTCGACATCATGAGCACCACTGTCGCCCGCGCCTATGTCCGTGAGCAAAAGGCGGCGGTCAGTGAGCACCACACCGCCGTCCACACTCTGACCTCCGCACTGCTGGGGGGGTATACCACCGCAACAACAGCCCGCGAAGGCGGAATAGGCATCGCCGAAGAGTATTCGGTTCTGGCAGTAGATGTTCCGAAACACCCGGACGAGCAGCATCCGATGCTCGACGGCAAGGTCGTCGCCCGCCGCAAACTGCGCCGCCTGCAGGCCGAACTCGCTACCCGCTGCGGCGAAAACGCACTCGCGCTGCTCAGTGTGGACGGCGGGACGATCCTGATCCCGACTACGACGCTGAGCGATGAGCGGCTCGACGAACTGCTCGCCCAGCTGTCGGTGGCCGCGCGCGTACCGATGACAGCGGTCGTTGTCACGGCGTCGGCCACGGCAGTGCCCGGTGCAGCCGATCGCGCTCACGAACTGCTCGACATGGTGCGGCGGCTGCAATGTGCCCCCGCCCTGTACCGCTTCGCCGATATGGCGCTGGAGTATCAGCTGACCCGGCCGGGTCCGGGTCGTGAGACTCTCGGGTCGCTGCTGGACCCGCTCGACGATCACCCCGAGCTGTTCCAAACCTTGCGCAGCTATATCAGCAACAACCTCAATCGCCAACGCACCGCCCGCTCGTTGCAGATCCACACCAACACCGTCGACTATCGGCTCAGGCGCATCAGCCAGGTCACCCGACTCGATCCCACCACCACGTCGGGTGTGTGGCAGCTACGTTCGGCGCTCATCGCCCGCACGTTCAGCAAGCGCAGCCGATCCGATATCCATATCGACGCCGTGTGAACTGCCAGGCGGATATCCTCGCCCTATTCATCTGCCTGCCTCCTGTTGTGAGCAGGTTTGCGCGCGGTGTCGGTTGCTGAATGTGACCGCTACGCAGCCGAGCGGCCAGTTGCCGGCTCCGGTGCCCAATAGTGGTGGTGGTTATCCGGAGCTTGACAATGCCGCGCTTTCGGCTTCGGCCCCTGCCGCGATCAGGCGGGCGGTCATGACGATGACTTCCTGACGCTCGCCGGTGTCGGCGTCGAGTAGCGCGGCGCGGACTGCTGCCGCGAAACCGACGTTGATCAGAACGAAAGCTATTGCATCGTGGTCATTTTCATTGCAGGGGCCGAGCACCCGGATCAACAGAACTTTCAGCAGCGCGCGCAGGCGTGGTTCGAATTCCGGGAGACCGCTGTTGTAGTAGGCCAGCCCTCCCGCCAGCGCCCGCACCAGTGAAGCGTTGGCCACCAGTTCGTCGGTGATGGCCTCGAGAATTGTGATGGCCAGTTCCAGAACGGTTCTGTCAGCGGAATCGGACACGCTGCGAATGAGGTGCCGTTCGATACTTGCCAGTAGCCTTTCCAGCAGCTCGTCCACCATGACCGCACGGTCGGTGAAGTGTCGGTAGACGGTATTGACGCTCACCCCGGCCTCGGTAGCGATCCGGTTGGTCGAGGTATTGGCGATCCCGTGTTCCCCGAACAGGCATGCGGCGGTATCGAGAATGTGCTCCCGGGTGGCCTCCGCGCGTTCCTGTGTCGGACGACGAGTCGCCTTCTTCGGCGGGGTCACGTACTCGCTCCTGTCTGCCCACCCGGGGCGGCGCGGTGTCGCACGACCTGACGGTGCGCCGATTGTTCCGCGTTCGACTGCGTTATGCCGAGTCCTGCGTGCCTTCGGATTCGATCCACGCCGCGACGGCACGCGCGGTAACGGTGAGGGCCTGTCTATGTTGCTGGGTGTCGATCTCGAGTACCGACGCGCGGAGCGCTGCAGCGATCCCGGTGTTGACCAGCACGATGCTCATGATGTCGTATTTGTGGTCGTCGCCTGGGCCGAGCAGCTGGATGACGAGCACCTTGGCGAACAGACGCAGACGGAGCTCGAGATCGGGGATGCCGGTGTCATAGAACGAGACTCCGACCGCAAGTGCACGTATCAACGGAGCGTTTGCCACCAACTCGTCGGTGATAAGCCCGAGGATGGACGCCACCAGCTCGGTGGTGGTTTGCTCCGCGAGACCGAAAACACGCTCGGTGAAGCGCTGTTCGGCATCTTCCACCAGCCGATCGATCAGCTTATCCACCATGACCGTGCGGTCGGAGAAGTAGCGGTAGACGGTGCCAACGCTCACTCCGGCATCGGCGGCGATCGAATTGGTCGAAGTGTCGGTGATCCCGTGTTCTCCGAACAGGCGTGCGGCACTGTTGAGGATATGCTCGCGTGTCGCCTTCGCACGTTCCTGTGTCGGACGACGGGACCCACTGTTCGGCGGCATGAGACTCCTGCCTGCTGTCGCTGGGAACGGCCATCGTCGCCAACCCTACGGTCTGTACCAGCGCCCCGGATTCCGATTCGCTGGACCATGTCGAAAGGTGGGCGTCTGATCTTCGGCTAGGGCTCTCTTCCGGTGGCTGATCGTGGTCGCCTGACGGCAGGATGCCTGGGTGGGCGAGGCGGATGTTGCTGTCGGGCTGGTGTTCTCGGGTTTGTAAGCGCTGGTGATCGATGAGGGTTGTCGAGGAGGGCTGGAGGCTCGTAGTGCGGGCCCGGACAGCGCCCGGCCCGGCGGTGTGCTCACGCTGCGGTGAGGAGCCGGAGAAAGCCCACAGCTACCACCACCGGACCGTCGCCGACCTGCCCGCAGACGGTCGCGTGGTGATCGTCCGGGTGCGGGTTCGACGACCGGTTTGCCCGATACCGCAGTGCTGCAGGACTTCCGTGAACAGGTTCCCAGGCTGCTCGAACGCTACCAGCGGCGAACGACGCGACTGACCGGCACCGAGGTCGAGAAACCGATCGATGCCCACGGTAGCGGACGACCCTGTGCACCCAGCGGCGGTGCATACGAGCGGCGTCGGCGAGGTTGGGGCGACTTCGCGCAGTTCGTCGAAGACGTAGCGGTCGACGGCGTAGTTGTCCTTGCCGCCGAGGCTGTAGTCGTAGACGCGGGCGATGCTCGCGCGGGTGGTGTCGACACCGACCGGCGTACGAACACCGGTGATCGGTACGAGATCGGGCGTACGGGACCTTCCCCGGGGGCTGCGGTCGTGGTCGGCCAGCTCGTGCGTCTGCTGGAACGTGATTGCGTGTTGCTCTGTGGTGGTGACGGGGTCGGCATCGCGGAGGCCGTTCATCGGCGCGCCAATCGGCGGTCCGGGAGCCGGGCCGGGATGGGATCGCGTGCACGTGGGTGAACGTCGAGAGTTGCGATGGCTTCAGCTGATTCCGGCGGTACGCAGAACGAACTCGACCTTGTCGCGGGCTGTGGTCCGTAACGATCTGGTGCGGGTCAACGCGTGCAGGCCGAGCGACCGCGTCTGGTCGGTGGGTGGTGACGGCGTCACCACTTCACTGGTGACGCCGTCACCACGGAGACCGAAACCGTTCTGACCTGCGGTGTTGACGCCGTCGCCACGATCCCGTTACGTTCTGTCGTGAAACGCGCCGACGTGTTGTGAACCTGCAGGTGAGGAGCAGGTCAGGTGCCACCGACAGGTCGCTGACCAGTGCTTTTCCGGGCGGCCGGACGGGGGGATCGACACCCCGCCCGGACCGCATAGGAGTTCTATCAGCTTCCGGCCGGCGAATCGGGGATTTCCGGGTGTCTCACTAGAATGGGGCGACCGTATTCATCCGCTTCCGGGAGCCAGCCGTGACCATCCAGCCCGTTCGCCTGTTCGGCGATCCCATCCTGCGTGCCCGCGCCGCGGAGGTCACCGCGTTCGACCGCGATCTGCGGCAGCTGGTGACCGACCTGACCGAGACCATGCACGACGACGGCGGGGTCGGGATGGCCGCGCCGCAGATCGGGGTCGGGCTGCGCGTATTCGTCTACGACACCGGCGACGCTTCGGGGCATCTGGTGAACCCGCAGTGGGAGGTCGGCGGCGACGAAGAGCAGGTCGGCCCGGAAGGCTGCCTGTCGATCCCCGGCGTGCGCTACGACACGCGCCGGGCCTTGCGTGTGCGAGCGTCCGGTGTGGACGTCGACGGCGCGCCCGTCGCTTTCGAGGCGGAAGGGCTGCTCGCGCGGTGCGTGCAGCACGAGACCGATCATCTCGACGGGGTGCTGTTCATCGACCGTCTCGACCCGGCCCAGCGCAAGGAGGCGATGCGGGTGATCCGCGAATCCGATTGGTTCACAGCGGGATTGACGGTGCGTCCCGCGCGCTCGATGAGCGGCTCGGGCCGACCCAACCCGTTCGGGGCCGGCCGCTGATGCGCGTCGTCTTCGCGGGCACCCCGGAACCGGCGGTTCCGTCGCTGCGGCGTTTGCTGGAATCGGCGCGTCACGAGGTGATCGCCGTGGTGACGCGGCCGGACGCGGTCGCAGGGCGCGGCCGGAAAGTGACCAGGTCGCCGGTCGGTCAGCTGGCCGACGAACACGGCATCCCGGTCCTCACCCCGCGGCGTCCTTCGGAGCCGGAATTCCTGGCGCAGCTCACCGACTTGGCGCCGGACTGCTGTCCCGTCGTCGCCTATGGCGCTCTGCTGCCCGAGCCGGTGCTCGACATCCCGCGCTTCGGCTGGATCAACCTGCATTTCTCGCTGCTGCCCGCGTGGCGGGGCGCGGCGCCGGTGCAGGCGGCGATCGACGCGGGTGACGAGATCACCGGCGCCTCCACCTTCCAGATCGAGACCGGGTTGGACACCGGTCCGGTCTTCGGCATGGTGACCGAGAAGATCGCCGTCACCGATACCGCGGGCACCCTGCTGCAGCGCCTGGCCGACAGCGGCTCCCGCCTGCTGGAAGCAACGCTCGACGGAGTGGAGGACGGGACCTTGCAGGCCGTCGCGCAGTCCACCGACGGCGTCTCCTACGCGCCCAAGGTCGGTGTCGAGGCCGGGCATGTGCGCTGGGACCAACCGGCGCTGGCCATCAGCAGGCGGATTCGCGCGGTCACCCCGGCCCCCGGGGCCTGGACCGAGGTGGGCGGCACGCGGCTGAAGCTGGGGCCGGTCGAGCTGGTCGAGGAGGAGTTGCCGGAACGCGTCATCGAGGTGCGCAAGTCCGGCGTGTTCGTCGGCACCGCCACCACCGCCGTGCGGCTGGATCAGGTGCAGCCGCAGGGCAAGCGCATGATGGCCGCGCTCGACTGGGCGCGCGGCGCCCGCCTGCAGCCCGGCGCGGTGGTCGAATGACGCCGCGCGGCAACCGGCCCGGTGACGACAACGCCCGCGACCGGCGGCGCGACGACCGTGAGTCCGCGCCGAACCGTTCCGGCGAGGCCGGTCGGCCTCGTACGCAGGGTGGTCCGCGGCAGGACCGCAATGGCGCGGGACGGTCACGAGCGGCCGATCCACGGGCAGGCAGCGGGCGAGCCGAGGCGCGCGGTCGCGACCGCGACGAACGGCGCGGCGGCGCGGGACAACGCGCGGCGACGGGCCGGTCGGATCGTTCCACCGCCGGGCGGCCGTCTTCGGGATCCAAAGCCACCGCAGGCAGGCGACCGCATCGTAGAGAGCCCGCCGATCCGCCGCGGACGGCCGCGAGGGATGTGCTGCGAGCGGTCCGGGAGCGCGACGCCTACGCCAACCTCGTTCTGCCCGCTCTGCTGCGGGAGCTGGGATTGTCGGGTCGGGACGCGGCGTTGGCGACCGAACTCGCCTACGGTGCGTGCCGGTCGCTGGGTCTGCTCGACGCGGTGATCGCCGAGGGGGCGGGCCGGCCGATCGAGGAGATCGACGGACCGCTGCTGGACGTGCTCCGGCTCGGCGTCTACCAGCTGCTGCGCACCAGGATCGGCGCGCACGCCGCGGTGGACACCTCGGTGGCATTGGCGCGCTCCGAATTCGGCGCGGGCAAGGCGGGATTCGTCAACGCCGTGCTCCGTCGGGCGGCGGAGAAGACCCCTGAGCAGTGGGTGGAGGCGCTCGCGCCCGCCGATCCGGTCGGCCGTCTGGCGTTCGAGTACGCGCACCCGGTCTGGATCGCGCAGGCGTTCGCCGACGCGCTGGGAGCGCGAGCGGGGGAGTTGCGCGAGGTGCTCGCCGCCGACGACTCTCGGCCACTGGTGCATCTCGTGGCCCGCCCGGGCGACATCACCGCGGAGGAACTCGCGCTGGTGACCGGCGGCGAGGAGGGCCGCTGGTCGCCGTACGCGGTCTACCTGGACGGCGGTGACCCGGGCAAGCTCGAGCCGGTGCGCGAGGGCATGGCGGCCGTACAGGACGAAGGCAGCCAGCTGGTGGCGCTGGCGCTGACCAGGGCCGAGCTCGACGGACCGGACACCGGTCGCTGGCTGGACCTGTGTGCCGGACCGGGCGGCAAGGCCGCGCTGCTGGGGGCGATCGCCGCGATCGACGGCTTCCGGGTGGACGCGGTCGAGCCCGCCGCGCACCGCGCCGAACTGGTGCGCAAGGCCGTGCGTGACCTGCCGGTGGACGTCCACGTCGCCGACGGCCGCGCCAGCGGACTGACTCCGGGCTATGACCGCATCCTGGTGGATGCTCCGTGCACCGGGCTCGGCGCGCTGCGCCGCAGGCCGGAGGCGCGCTGGCGGCGCACCCCCGCGGACGTCCGCGAACTGGTCGTCCTGCAGCGCGAATTACTTTCCGCCGCATGGGAGTTGCTGCGCCCGGGTGGTGTCGTGGTGTATTCGACCTGCTCGCCGCATCTGCCGGAGACGGTGTCGATCGTCGCCGACGCGGTGCGCCGCCTCGGCGCCGAGCAACTCGACACCCGCGAGCTGCTGCCCGGCGTCACCGATGTCGGGGACGGACCGGGGGCGCAGCTGTGGCCACACCGGCACGGCACCGACGCCATGTTCTCGGCCGCGCTGCGCAAGCCGCGCTGAGCGGCATGCCATTCGTCCGCGCCGGACGCGCGGACCCGCCGCGCCCTCCGACCATGACGATGACCTGGCGGCACGTGGTGGTCATGGCTGCCGAACTGCCGGAGGTGGAGGAAGCTACCTGGTCGTGATCGACGTCGACCACGTCGCGCCCGACCAGTGGCGGGAACTGCCCGACGACGCCGCGCGGTGGCTCACCGCCCCGGCGAAGGCGCGCGAGTCGCGCGAACCCGAAAGCCGCTGAACGCGCTCATTCCCGGCTGGACTGTTCGCGCAGACGGGCAAGGGTTTTCGCCAGGATGCGCGACACGTGCATCTGGGAGATGCCCATCTGCTGCGCGATCTGGGTCTGGGTCATCGATTCGAAGAACCGCATGGTGAGGATGCGCCGTTCCCGCTCGGGCAGCCCGGCCAGCAGCGGCCGGATCGCGACATACTCCTCGACCCGATCGAACTGGGACTCCTCCTCGCCGAGGGTGTCCAGCAGCGAGGCGTCGGTGTCGCGGCCGAGGGTGGCCGCGTCGATCGAACTCGGCTGGTAGGCGTTGCCCGCGATGACCGCCTGGGTCACCTCGTCCGGATCGACGTCCAGCTCCGCGGCGATCTCCTTCGCCGTCGGGGAGCGGCCGAGGGTCTGGGAGAGACTGTCGATCGCCGCGCCGATGCGTAGGTGAGTCTCCTTGACCCGTCTCGGCACCCGCATCGCCCAGGTGTTGTCGCGGAAATACCGGCGGACCTCGCCCATGATGGTCGGCACCGCGAAAGACAGGAAATTCGAGCCGCGCTCCACGTCGAAACGGTCCACCGCGTGCACCAAGCCGACCCGCGCCACCTGGGTCAGATCATCGAACGGCTCACCGCGCCCGCTGAACTTGCGGGCGATGTGGTCGGCGAGCGGAATGCAGCGGCTGATCAGCTCCGCGCGGAGCGCGGCATGCCGCGCCGTCCCCTTCTCGCTGGCCGCGAGCTGCTCGAAGAGCAATCCGACGTCGTCGTAGCCGGGGACCGTTCCCGCCGCTTCCAGGGTTTCCTCGGCGTCGACGGCGTCGACGGGGTCCTCGGTGGTCAGCGTGTCTGCGTCCTCGTCGCGCTGTGCATCGAACACGGTTTCTTCGTCCGCCACTACGCCTTCCCCCGGACCCGACGGAACTCGACCGTTGTCGGATATCCGGAGATCGCCGGGTCGTACGAATCCTGGGTCGCGTCCACCGCGTCGGTGAGGGTGCGCAGCACATGCCAGCCGAAGCTGCGCTGGTCGGGCAGTCCCGGTTTCTCCGCGATGCCTTCGACCCGGACGAGCAACTCGGTGTCACCGACGGTGAACCGGCAGTTCAGGCTCGTTTCCGGGGCGGCGACCGCGATCAGCGTCGAGCAGACCTCGTCGACGGCCAGCCGGATGTCGGCCACCTCGTCCAGCGTGAATTCGCTGAGTAGGACGAGGGTTTCGGCGAGCCCACGCACGATGGGCAGTTGTGTCACCGACGCCGCCACCCGAATCTCCACCGGGGTGCTGTAGAGCCCCTGTTCCGCCGAAATATTGATCACCCTATGCAGGCTACCCACTCCCGCGCTGGGCAACCCCGGGGACCGTTAGACTCCGGCGTTGTGTCCAACCCGACTTACCCGCGTCCGGCCGTTCCAATGATCGCCCCGTCCATTCTCTCCGCCGACTTCGCGCATCTCGCGGACGAAGCGAAGGCCGTCGCAGGCGCCGACTGGCTGCACGTCGATGTGATGGACGCGCACTTCGTGCCGAATCTCACGCTCGGCCTTCCGGTGGTGGAGAGCCTGCTGAAGGCGACCGAGATCCCGCTGGACTGCCACCTGATGATCGAGGATCCGGGCCGCTGGGCGCCCCCGTACGCCGAGGCGGGCGCGCACAATGTGACCTTCCACGCGGAGGCGACCGACGATCCGATCGCCGTGGCGCGCGACATCCGCGCCGCGGGAGCCAAGGCGGGCCTCTCGGTGAAGCCCGGCACGCCGATCGAGCCGTACCTGGAGATCCTCCGCGATTTCGACACCCTGCTGGTGATGAGCGTGGAACCGGGCTTCGGCGGGCAGTCGTTCATCCCGGAGGTGTTGCAGAAGGCGCGCATCGTGCGGAACCTGGTCGATTCCGGCGCGCTGCGGCTGCTGGTGGAGATCGATGGCGGCATCAACGCCGACACCATCGAGGCGGCCGCGGAGGCGGGAGTGGACTGCTTCGTCGCCGGGTCCGCGGTCTACAGCACCGCCGACCCCGGGGCCACCGTGCAGAAGTTGCGCGATCAGGCGGCCTCGGCGTGGGCGCGCTGATCGGGTCTATCCGGCCCGGGTCCGCCGTGCGGCGACCGCGCGGATCGTCTCGATCATCGCGCTGATCGACGGGCGGCGCGGCCCGGCCTCGGGCGACCGGATCCACACGCGGTAGCCGGTGCGCTCGTCCTCCGGTGAAGGCAGCACCACCTGGCTGCCCGCGCAGGCCACCGCCGCGTACAGGCGGAACAGTTCGGCCGAGACCGCCGGGCTGAACGCGTCGGGCCCGGCGGGGCCGGTGAGGAAAGTCCAGTGCCTGGCCCGCGGATGGTCGACGACCGGGCCGGCGATTCCGTCCTGGACGAGTTGTCGCAATACCTGCTCGCCGAGTTCTGCGGGCATGGTGACGGCACCGTAGTCGACGCCGATGTGCAGGAGAATACGATGCGAACCGGGATCCATCGATGCGGGCAGCTGGAATTCGCGCCGATACCGTGAGCAGCGAACTTCCGGCGTCGAATCGAGAAATGTGGTCACACCGCGCCCCCGGCTGTGTCCGACCCATTTTGTTCCACTGTGTTCTCCGGCTTTCTCGAGGAGTGGACATCGTGCGACAGGCTTCCCGGTCGTCCGCCGTATGGCCTGGTAGAGCATCCCATCGAGCTGCCTGGGCGGAATTGTTGAACGCGAGAAGTCGGCCGCGTAACGATATCGCTTCCGGTCCCGCCGTAGCGCGAAATCTGCGTTATAAGCGTGTTTCTTTCGGGTATCGAGTATGGATCGGCAAACTCCCATGGGATAAATAAATACGTCCGGTATGTCTGCTGCCGTCGAATAATCGCCGGATCCCGTGCTCCGCGGTGTTCGCGGCCTATGTGGACATATTTCGTTCCATATTCGATGGGACCGGCCGGTTCCGGGCGCCTCGGCCCGCCCGCCGGTCTGCTTCCGGTGTGATAGGCGGTGCGCCGTTCCGCTCCGGAGCGCCGCTGTCTCCGGCTGCCGCCGCGTCATTAGGCTGAGTGGGCGCGGGAATAGCGGCCGGGTCCGGCGCTGTTGCGCAACCGGAAGACAACGACGCGACAGGGAGTCAGGGCACATGTTCACAGGCATCGTCGAGGAACTCGGCGAGATCGTCGCCAGCGAGCAGCTGACCGACGCCGCGCGGCTGACGATCAAGGGCAAGCTGGTGACCTCCGATGCCGGGCACGGTGATTCGATCGCCGTGAACGGGGTGTGCCTGACCGTCGTGGAGGTGATCGGCGGCGACTCGTTCACCGTCGACGTCATGGCCGAGACACTCAACCGCTCCGGCATCGGCCAATTGGATGTCGGTGACAAGGTGAATCTCGAGCGCGCCGCGGCGCTCAACAGCAGGCTCGGCGGGCATCTGGTCCAAGGACATGTCGACGGCACCGGCACCGTACTCTCGCGCACTCCCTCGGAGAACTGGGACGTGGTGCGGATCTCGCTGCCCGAGAACATCGCCCGCTACGTCGTGCAGAAGGGTTCGATCACGGTCGACGGCATCTCGCTCACCGTCTCCGGACTCGGCGTCTCCGACGAGCCCGCCGAAGCCGGCAGCCGGGACTGGTTCGAGGTCTCCCTCATCCCCACCACCCTCTCGCTGACCAACCTGGGCTTCGCCACCGTCGGCACCACCGTGAACTTGGAGGTCGACGTGATCGCCAAGTACGTCGAACGCCTCCAGCAGCGCGGCTGACCGTGACCGCCCCGCTCGTCCCCGCCCACGCCGGACGAGGGCGCGCGGCGACGAGGACGCTCCCACCGCGCGGCGTGCCGGGAAGCGCTGTGCGTGCGGGATCGGTGATCACCGTCCGGTGCCGTCGGGGCGGCTTCGCTCGAGCGCGCCGAAACCGATCGGGCATGGTTCGCATCCCCTCGGTTCCCGCGTCTGCGACCCGAGCACCGCGAATGGCCGCCCGTTCGCGGTGCGCAGGGCCGCGAACACGCCGCGACGCAGTCGCGGCAAATCAAGCACAGTACTGTGGTGAGGCACCTATTTCGAGATGGAGCACAACAGACGTGACCAGGTTCGACAGCATCGAGCGCGCAGTCGCCGATATCGCCGCCGGTAAGGCGGTCGTCGTCGTCGACGACGAGGACCGTGAGAACGAGGGCGACCTCATCTTCGCGGCGGAGAAGGCCACCCCGGAGCTGGTCGCCTTCATGATCCGCTACACCTCCGGTTACATCTGTGTGCCGCTCACGGGTGACGATTGCGATCGGCTGGGCCTGCCGCCGATGTACGCGATGAACCAGGACAAGCACGGCACCGCCTACACCGTCTCGGTGGACGCGCGCGAGGGCGTCACGACCGGTATCTCCGGCGCCGACCGCGCCACCACCATGCGGCTGCTGGCCGACGCCGACGCCAAGGCCGACGATTTCACCCGGCCCGGCCACGTGGTGCCGTTGCGCGCCAAGGACGGTGGCGTGCTGCGCAGGCCCGGCCACACCGAGGCGGCCGTGGATCTGGCGCGCATGGCCGGTTTGCGTCCGGCGGGTGTGATCTGCGAGATCGTCAGTCAGAAGGACGAGGGCCACATGGCCCGCACCGAGGAGTTGCGCGTCTTCGCCGACGAGCACGAGCTGGCGCTGATCTCGATCGCCGACATGATCGCGTGGCGGCGCAGGCACGAGAAGCACGTGGTGCGCGTCGCCGAGGCCCGTATCCCCACCGCGCACGGCGAGTTCATGGCCGTCGGCTATCAGAGCATCTACGACGAGGTCGAGCACGTCGCGCTGGTGCGCGGCGACATCGGCGACGGTGAGGACGTCCTGGTTCGGGTGCACTCGGAGTGCTTGACCGGCGACGTGTTCGGGTCGTTGCGCTGCGACTGCGGTCCGCAACTGGATGCCGCGTTGGAGATGGTCGCGGCCGAGGGGCGCGGCGTGGTGCTGTACATGCGCGGTCACGAAGGGCGCGGCATCGGCCTGATGCACAAGTTGCAGGCCTACCAGTTGCAGGATTCCGGCCACGACACGGTCGACGCGAATCTGGAGCTGGGGCTGCCCGCGGATGCGCGCGACTACGGCACCGGCGCGCAGATCCTGGTGGATCTGGGCCTTCGCTCCATGCGATTGCTCACCAACAACCCCGCCAAGCGGGTCGGGTTGGACGGCTATGGCCTGCGGATCACCGATCGGGTGCCGATGCCGTTGCGTGCGAACGCGGAAAACCTGCGCTACCTGCGCACCAAGCGGGACCGGATGGGGCACGACCTGATCGGCCTCGACGAACTCGATCTCGGCGAGACAGCGCACTGAACTGCGAGCACACCGGAAAGGCGGACATCGATGAGCGGTACCGGGGTACCGACCTTCGCGCTGGCGGACGCCAAGGACCTCTCCTTGGGTATCGTCGCCTCGCGCTGGCACACCCAGATCTGCGACACCCTGGTGGCGAACGCCGAGCGGGTGGCCGAGGAGGCGGGTGTCCAGCAGATCACGGTGGTGCGCTGCGCCGGCGCGATGGAGCTGCCGGTGGTGGCTCAGGAGCTGGCCAGGTCACATGACGCGGTGGTGGCGCTCGGTGTGGTGATCCGCGGTGACACCCCGCATTTCGAGTACGTCTGCGACGCGGTGACCGCGGGGCTCACCCGGGTTTCGCTGGATGAGGGCACGCCGGTCGCGAACGGGGTCCTCACCACCAACAACGAGCGGCAGGCCCTGGACCGGGCCGGGTTGCCGGAATCCCAAGAGAACAAGGGCGAGCAGGCGGCAGCCGCGGCGCTGGACGCCGCGCTGACGCTGCGCGCCCTGCGACAGTCCGCGTGACGATGCCGGTCGTCCGTATCTTCCGGAGGAACGCGCGCTCGGCCCCGGCGGCCGGCGACGAGGCCGGGTGGGAGTTCGAGGTGCGTCCCCGCCGTGCGGTGCGGACGGCCTGGATCGTGGCGGTGCTGATCGCGGCCGCTTTCACCGTGGGCGGCGTCTGGCTGCGCAGCGGGTCGACCGGCGTCAACTTCCGGGTAGCCGATCAGATCGCGATGATCGGGATCGGCGTACTCGGCGCCGCCGCGGTCCTGCTGCTGACGAGGCCTCGGGTTCGCGTCGGCGCTCGCGGCGTGTCCGTGCGGAACATCTTGGGCGACAACGATTTCCCGTGGGACTACATTCGCGGCGTGTCGTTCCCGGACCGGAAGGCCTGGGCGCGTTTGGAATTGGTCGACGACGACTACGTCCCGATGCTGGCGATCCGCTCGAACGACAAGGAGCACGCGGCCCGGGCGATGGCGCGGCTGCGTGAGCTCGGCGCGAAGTATTCCGGGAGCAAGTGAGCTGGTGCGGCGTTCAGCGCTCGCACGGGTTCGGAAGCTGGTCTAGCCTCGCCGGTATGGAGCCGGGTGCGTTCGTCCTCGCGGTGGCTTTCGCCGACGATCCGCTGATGACCTATTTCTGGCCGGCGTCGCCGCGGCGGCGCGAAGCCCTGCCGCCGTTCTGGGATTCGCGCATCGCGTCGCGCCGGAAGAACGGCCTGGTCGATCTCGCGCACGACGCGGCGGGCAATCTCGCCTGTGTGGCTCTGTGGGAACCGGCGCACGTGGTGGCGCCGATGGCGAAGCCGGTGACCCTGCTGCGAGCCTTGGGGCCGAGCGCGGCGCGGGCGCTGGCCGCCGGGCGGCGGATGGAGCACGCACGCCCGGCGACGCCGCATCTGTACCTGGCCGCCATCGGGACGCTGCCCGGCGCGCAGGGCAGCGGATTGGCGAGCGCGTTGCTCGAGCGACGGCTCTCGGCGGCCGGGCAGGATTGCTTCCTCATCTCGAATACCCGCGGCACGGTGCCCTTCTATGAGCGATTCGGGTTCGAGCCGCAGGGTGAGCTGCCGATCGGACGGGGTCCGGTGGTGTATCCGATGATGCGGAGGAAGTAGTCGCCCAATCCCGGTGCTCGGCCTCTCCCCACCGAGCCCGGGACGGGGCGATTCAGTGGGTGTCGCCGAGGACCGCGCCTTCGCGGCGCGGGTCCGCACCGCCGATCCAGCCGTCCGCGCCGTTGCGTTTGAGGGCGCTCAGGCCGCTGGACTGTGGTGCGACCGACACCTGATGGCCAAGCTCCCGCAGCCGCAGCACGAGCGGGTCGTGGTCGCCGTTGTCGGTGGCGTTGATCGCCGGATGCTCACCGCCGATGCCGGTGGACGGTCCGTTCCCGGCGCCGAACGCCACCGCGGAGACAGCCTGCTGCGGATCCAGGCCCCAGTCGAACATGTTGACCAGCGTCTTCACCACGAATTGGATGATCACCGAGCCGCCTGGCGAGCCCGCGACGTGGGTCAGCTCGCCGCGCGAGCCATCGGGGGCCTTGCCGAAGATCAGCGTCGGGCTCATCGAGCTGCGCGGGCGCTTGCCCGGCTGTACCCGGTTGGCCATCGGGACGCCGTCGGCGCCCAGCGGATCGGCGTTGAAGTCGGTGAGCTGATTGTTCAGCACGAAGCCGTCGACCAGATGGAACGAACCGAACGCCGACTCCACGGTGGTGGTCATCGCCGCGGCGTTGCCGTATTTGTCGACCACCGAGATGTGGCTGGTGCCGTGCTCGGGCGGTTGCGGGCCCACACCCAGCGGCACGGGGCCGAAGTCACCCGGCTGCGCGGTGCCCATGCTGCGGTTCGGATCGATGAGCCCGGCGCGCTGCCGCAGATAGTCTCGATTCAGCAGGGTTTGCGCCGAATTGCCGGGCAGCGGGACGAAATCCGTGTCGGCCACGTACTTGTTGCGATCGGCGTAGGCGAGGCGTTCGGCCTCGGAGATGAGGTGCACCGCCTGCGGGTTCGGTTTGCCGCCGTTGCGGTCGATGTTGTCCGGCCGCATGGTGGCCAGGTCGAAGTTCTCCAGGATGCCCAGGGTCGCGGCGACGGCGATGCCGCCCGAGGAGGGACTGGGCATGCCGCAGATCTCGTGCTCGCGATAGCCCGTGCACAACGCGGTGCGCTTCTTCGCCTGGTAACCGGCCAAGTCCTCGGTCGTGATCAGGCCGGGGGTGCGGCCGCCGGAGGATCGGCCCGCGGCCGCGGCGATGTCGCGGGCGATGGCGCCCGTATAGAAGGCCTGCGCGCCCTCGGTGGCGACGGCGCCGAGCGTCTTCGCCATCGCGGGGTTGGCGAGAACGGTGCCCGCGGTCTTCGGGCTGCCGCCCGGCTCGAGGAAGTACGCCTTGGCGTCCTCGTCCGCGGCGAGATCCTTGGCCGATTCCGCGATCTGCCCGGCGAGGCGGGGACTGATCGGGAAACCCTGATCGGCCAGTCCGATGGCCGGGTCGAACAGCTCGCGCCACGCGGTCTTGCCGTGGTCGCGGTGCGCAAGCTCGAGCATCCGCAGCACCCCGGGGACGCCGATGGATCGGCCGCTGGCCCGCGCGTTCGGTTTGGGTTCGGTGCGGTCGGTGTCGCTGGTCCAGCGCAGATAGTTCTCGGTGGCGGCCGCGGGAGCCACTTCGCGGCCGTCGTAGGCGTCCACGGTCTTGGTGTTCGCGTCGTAGTAGAGCAGGAACGCGCCGCCGCCGATACCGGAAGCCTGCGGTTCGACCAAGCCGAGCACCGTCTGTGCCGCGATCAGCGCGTCCGCCGCGGTACCGCCGTCGCGCAGAACCTCGCACGCGGCCTTGGTCGACACCGGATTCGCCGTCGACACCGCGAAGGTATGCGCGCGCACCGGCGTCATGTTCGTGCGATAGCCGCTCGCTATTTCGGGGTTGGTGCTGAGATCCTTGGTGCCGCCGCCCGTCGGTCCCGCCGCCGTGGCCGTCACCGGCGTGCCGTTCGGAACCGTCTCGCACACCCCGCCCGCCTGGCTTTCGCCGGACGAACACGCGGTGGCCATTCCGACGGTGAGTGCGAACGCCGCCGCGGCGGCGACCCAACTTCCTCGCTTGTGCCCCATGCCGGGACTCTAACCCCAGCCACCGGCAGCCGCGCCGGTTTCCTTCCCACCGACGAAATCGCCGTGGCCGCAGCGTGTGTCGAGGTGGGGACGGTGCGGACCGCCCCGCGCGGTCCGGGCGGCGCGATGCGAGCGGTCGGTAGGCTGGCCGGGTGACGAGCGAGGCGGTGCTGTTCGACTTCTCCGGGACCTTGTTCCGCCTGGAGGCGGACGAATCCTGGTACGCGGATCTGACCCGGCCGGACGGACAGGCGTTCGACGTGGACGAGAAGGCCGAGATCATGCGGCGCATGACGGCGCCGGTCGACCACATCGCCGAATTCGACGAAGAGACGCAGTACGCATGGGACCACCGTGACCTGGACCCGGCGCTGCATCGCAAGGTGATGATGAAGGTGCTGCGCACCTCGGGCGTGCCCACCGACGAGGACGCTGAACGGCTCTACGCCCGGTTGCTCGACCCGCTGGAGTGGACGCCGTACCCGGACAGCGAGGCCGTCCTCGATCTGCTGGCGGCACACGGCGTTCCGGTCGCGGTGGTGAGCAACATCCCGTTCGACATCCGTCCGTCGTTCGCGGCGCGCGGCTGGGATCGGCTGGTCGGCGCGTTCACCCTCTCCTTCGAGGTCGGCGCCATGAAGCCCGACCCGGAAATCTTCCGTTGCGCGCTGAGCGATCTGGGCGTGCCCGCCGAGGCGGCGCTGATGATCGGTGACAGTGCCGAGGCCGACGGCGGCGCCGAGGCGCTGGGCAGCCGGTTCGCTCTGGTGGAGGCCCTGCCCACCGCCGAGCGCCCGGACGCGCTGCTGGCCGCGCTGCGGCGGCACGGTCTCGTGGACTGACCCGCGCGGTCGGTTCGTGGTAGCGAACGTCTGGTTCATTTGGCGAAGTCCAGTTGCGCGGGTTGTCACCGTGTTACGGTGCGAATCCGGTGTATTCGCAGGGTGCGCCGGAAGGTTCGGTACCAACGGGGGTACGGCTGTGAGCTTGGCGTTCTCCGGTGAGGAGCCGTCCGTCGGCGTGGAAACCGCCATGCCGGAGGCGGTTCGGGATGTGCGGGAAGCCGTCGCCGGGATGGCGGGATTCGGACTCGCCTATCCCGTGCTGATGAATCTGACGCGCGGTGGCGACGCGGCCGCCACGGCGTCCACCCAGTTCTGCGTGGCGTGGGCACTGGGTCTGCTCGTGCTCGGATTCGCGGAGGGCGCGCCCGCCGTGCGCAGGCTGACGATCGGGCTGGCACTCCTGCAAGCGGTCGTCGGGTGCTGGGCGATCAGGGACCTGGCGACCGTGCCGCCCGTCGTCGGCGTCGTCGCCGCGGGGTATTCACTCGCCACCTCCGCTGCCGTCGTATACCTGCTGTGCCGTCCGGAAGCCAAGGCGTGGTTCGGGGTCCCCGCCTCCGGATAGTCACGCGCGGCCGCCGTCGGCCGGGCTGTCGGTCCCGGTCGATACGCTGGATGGGTGGCAGATCCAGCGACGTACCGGCCCGCGCCGGGCACGATTCCCGTCGAACCAGGTGTCTACAAATTCAGGGACGCCCATCGGCAGGTCATCTACGTCGGCAAGGCAAAGAGCCTGCGCAGCAGACTGAACTCATATTTCGCCGACGTCGCCGGCCTGCATCCGCGCACCAGGCAGATGGTCACCACGGCCGCGAGCGTCGAATGGACGGTCGTCTCCACCGAGGTGGAGGCCCTGCAGCTGGAATACAACTGGATCAAGGAATTCGATCCCCGCTTCAACGTCCGCTACCGCGACGACAAGTCCTACCCGGTGCTCGCGGTCACGTTGAACGAGGACTACCCGCGGCTGTTCGTCTACCGCGGCGCGCGCCGCAAAGGGGTGCGCTACTTCGGCCCGTTCGCGCACGCCTGGGCCATCCGTGAGACGCTCGATCTGCTGCTGCGAGTGTTTCCCGCGCGCACCTGTTCCAACGGCGTGTTCCGGCGGCACCACCAGATCGGGCGTCCCTGCCTGCTCGGCTATATCGACAAGTGCTCGGCGCCGTGCGTCGGGCGGGTGAGCGCCGAGGAGCACCGCGCCATCGTCGAGGACTTCTGCGACTTCCTCGCCGGCCGCACCGATCGGTTGGTCCGTGAACTGGAGCGTCGCATGCACGACGCCGCGGAAGACCTGGATTTCGAGGCCGCCGCCCGGCTGCGCGACGACGTGCAAGCGCTGCGCCGCGCGCTGGAGAAGCAGGCGGTGGTGCTCGGTACGGGCACCGACGCCGACGTCATCGCCTTCGCCGCCGACGAGTTGGAGGTGGCGGTGCAGGTCTTCCATGTGCGCGACGGCCGGGTGCGCGGCCAGCGCGGGTGGGTGGTCGACAAGTCGGGTGACGCGGTGGACGTCCCGGACGCGGGCGGTGAGCTCGCCGCGCTGGTCGAGCAGTTCCTCACCCAGTTCTACGGCGAGCAGGTCACGGTGGCCGAGCAGTCCGCCGACGAGTTGCTCGCCACCGTGGTGCCCCGCGAAGTGCTCGTGCCCGAGCTGCCCGCCGATATCGAGCAGGTCCAGCAGTGGCTGTCCGGCCTGCGCGGCTCGGCGGTGAAGGTGCGGGTGCCCCAGCGCGGGGACAAGAAGGCGCTCGCCGAGACCGTACAGCGCAACGCGATGGAGGCGCTGGCCCAGCACAAGCTCAAGCGGGCGGGCGATCTGACCTCGAGATCGCAAGCGCTGCAAGAGATCCAGGATGCCTTGGAACTCGACACCGCGCCGCTGCGCATCGAGTGCGTCGACGTCAGTCACGTGCAGGGGACCGACGTGGTCGCCTCGCTGGTGGTCTTCGAGGACGGCTTGGCCCGCAAGTCCGATTACCGCCACTACACGATCCGGGAAGCGGCAGGCGACGGCCGTTCCGATGACGTCGGCAGCATCGCCGAGGTGACCCGCCGCCGGTTCCTCAAGCTGCGCCGTGAGCGCGACATGATGGAGCAGGACGATCTCGCCGCGACCGGAAGCGACGACGACGCGCTCGACCTGACCTCCCGTCCGGGGATCGATCCCCGCACCGGGCGCCCGCGCAAGTTCTCCTATCCGCCCAACCTGTTCGTCGTCGACGGCGGCGCGCCCCAGGTCGCCGCGGCCGCCGAGGTGCTCGACGAGCTGGGCATCACCGATGTCGCGGTGATCGGCCTGGCCAAACGGCTCGAGGAGGTGTGGGTGCCCGGAGAGAGCGACCCGGTGATCCTGCCGCGCAACAGCGAGGCGCTCTACCTGCTGCAACGGGTGCGCGACGAGGCGCACCGCTTCGCCATCACCTTCCATCGCAGTAAACGCTCACGCCGGATGACCGCCTCGGCCCTGGACTCGGTGCCGGGGCTCGGCACGGCGCGCCGGACCGCGCTGGTCACCCATTTCGGATCGGTCGCCAAGCTGAAGCAGGCCACGGTCGAGGAGATCACCGAGGTGCCCGGAATCGGGATGGCGACCGCGAAAGCGGTCCTTGCGGCGCTCGAGTCCGAATAGACAGTCGACAGTGCACCGGAAATTTCGGCATCGCGTACGTTGTGTGTCTGCGGCCGATACCGAAACCGGTGCGCGATGATCGGAAGGCACCCCAGACACGGATCCGGTAGGACATGACACGCGTCGAATCGAACAGCAGTGCGGGCAGTCCGCCGACGAGTGCGGGACGAGTGGCTTCGTCCGGCGCCGTCGGCGGAGCGAATCCGCAGGTCGAGGTCGTGATCGTGACCGGGCTTTCCGGCGCGGGCCGCGGCACCGCCGCCCGCGTACTCGAGGACCTCGGCTGGTACGTGGCCGACAATCTGCCGCCCGAGCTGTTCGGGCGGATGGTGGAGCTGGGCGCTTCCGCGAAGCCGCCGATCCGCCGCCTCGCGCTGGTCATGGACGTGCGCAGCCGGTTCTTCACCGGCGATCTCTCGGTGGTCACCGAGCAGTTGCGGACCCTCGGCGTGCGCACCAGGGTCCTGTTCCTCGAGGCCTCCGACGACGTGCTGATCCGCCGCTTCGGCTTCGCCCGGCGCAGACATCCGCTGCAGAGCGAGAGCAAGGACGGCACGTTGTCGGCGGGTATCGCCGCCGAGCGGGTGCGGCTGTCCGCCGTGAAGGCCGCCGCCGACCTCGTGATCGACACCACCGAGCTGTCCATCCATCAGTTGCACCGCAAGATGGAGGAGGCCTACGGCGGCGGCGCGCCCAGCGCGTTGCAGCTCACCGTGCAGTCGTTCGGCTTCAAGTACGGGGTTCCGCTGGACGCCGACATGGTGTTGGATGTGCGTTTTCTACCCAATCCGCATTGGATACCGGAGTTGCGGGAACACACCGGTCAGGAGACGGTGGTCAGCGAGTACGTGTTGTCGCGTCCCGGCGCGGACGATTATCTGCGTACCTGCCACCACCTGGTCGAGCTGACCACGAACGGTTACCGCCAAGAGGGGAAGCGATACATGACGGTCGCAGTGGGCTGCACCGGAGGCAAGCACCGGAGCGTGGCGATTGCCGAGGCACTGGGCGAGTTGATCAGCGAGGTCGCCGGTGGGCCGGAGGAGTCCGCCGACGTGGTCCGGGTCGTCCATCGAGACCTGGGGCGCGAATGACCGGTTGGGAATCCAATCCCAGCATCGTCGCGCTGGGTGGTGGACATGGGCTGTACGCGACGCTGACCGCGGTGCGGCGGCTGACCAGGAAGATCTGCGCGGTGGTCACCGTCGCCGACGACGGGGGCTCCTCGGGCCGGCTACGCGCCGAACTGGGAGTGCTGCCGCCTGGGGATCTCCGGATGGCGCTGGCGGCCCTGGCCGCGGACGCCGACGGCGTCTGGACGCAGACCGTCCAGCATCGTTTCGGTGGCACCGGTGCGCTGGCCGGGCACTCCGTGGGCAATCTGATCCTGGCCGGGCTCACCGAGGTGCTCGGCGATCCGGTCGCCGCGCTGGACGAAGTCGCCCGCATGTTGCGCATCACCGGACGAGTGCTCCCCATGTCGCCGATCGCGCTGGACATCGAGGCCGATGTGTCTGGGCTGGAGGCGGATCCACGGGTGAGCCGTTGCATTCGCGGCCAAGTTGCCATCGCGACCACGCCGGGTAAGGTGCGGCGAGTGCGGCTGATTCCGTCCGACCCACCGGCCAGTCCGGAGGCGACCTCGGCGATCGAACACGCGGACGTCGTGGTGCTCGGCCCGGGATCGTGGTTCACCAGCGTGATTCCGCACGTCCTGGTCCCCGAGCTACGGGAAGCCCTGGTGTACACCAGGGCCCGGAAAGTGCTCGTGCTCAATCTCGCCGCGGAGCCGGGGGAGACCGCCGGTTTCTCCGCGGAGCGGCATTTGCATGTATTGTCCCAGCACGCACCGGAATTCGTCGTCGACGAGGTGCTGGTCGACTCCGGCTCGGTGCCGGAGGGCCGCGAGCGGGAACATGTGGCCAGGGCTGCCGAACAGTTGCGGGCACGAGTAACCTTCTCCGATGTCGCCGAAGCGGGAACGGACCGGCATCACCCCGGAAAGCTTGCCGCCGCACTGGATCAACTGATCCGGCAACCTCGGCCGCAAATGGCAGGGCTTCGAGTCGAGGGACGGCACATGGGCCAGGATGTGCGTTCCGGGTTGGGTGGAAAGGAGCGCGTCCCGTGGCGATGACAGCCGATGTGAAAGATGAGCTGAGCAGGCTCACGGTGTCGCAGGTGAGTTCCCGGAAGGCGGAGCTGTCCGCTCTGCTGCGTTTCGCGGGCGGCCTGCACATCGTCGGCGGCCGGGTGATCGTCGAGGCCGAGGTGGACATGGGGTCCATCGCGCGCAGGCTGCGCCGGGAGATCTTCGAGCTCTACGGTTACGGCTCCGACGTACACGTCCTCGGTGCGGGCGGCCTGCGCAAGACCTCCCGGTACGTGGTGCGCGTCTCCAAGGAGGGCGAGGCGCTGGCCCGGCAGACCGGTCTGCTCGACGTGCGCGGCCGTCCGGTGCGCGGCCTGCCCGCGCAGGTGGTCGGCGGCAGCATCGCCGACGCCGAAGCCGCTTGGCGCGGCGCGTTTCTCGCGCACGGCTCGCTCACCGAACCCGGACGATCCTCGGCGCTCGAGGTCAGCTGCCCCGGCCCCGAGGCGGCGCTGGCGCTGGTCG
>NZ_BDBB01000066.1 GCF_001612765.1 Nocardia arthritidis NBRC 100137 | reverse complement strand
GGCGGCGCGGATCGCGTCCGAGGCGGCCGCTGCCGCGGAGGCCGCCGAACGCGAGCTGGCCGAACAGACGGTCGCCGCCGAGGCCGGAGCAGGTTCTCCCGTGGCGCGAGACGAGCCGTCCGGCGAGCGGAGAGACGTGTCCGCCGCGCAAGAGATCGCCGCGGGCTACGCGTTCGAAGGGCTCGCGCTGGAACTGGGCACCGTCGTGGTCGAAGGAACGGTGGATCCCGCCGCCCACGTCCGCATTCCGATGCCGATGATGAACCGGCACGGGCTGGTCGCCGGTGCCACCGGTACGGGGAAGACGAAAACCCTGCAGGCCATCGCGGAGCAGCTGTCGAATGCCGGTGTTCCGGTGGTGCTGGCCGACATCAAAGGCGACTTGTCGGGTCTGGCCGAGCCGGGGCGATCGAGCGACAGGCTCGCCACACGCATCGCGGAGACTGCCGCCGCGGACTGGGCGCCGACCGGCTTCCCGACCGAGTTCGTCTCACTGGGCACCACGGGGCCCGGTCTGCCGATCCGCGCGACGATCAGCTCCTTCGGCCCGGTGCTGCTGAGCAAGGTGCTCGAGCTGAACGAGACGCAGGAGTCCACCCTCGGTTTGATCTTCCACTGGGCGGACCACAACGGCCTCGCACTGCTGGATCTGAAGGATCTGCGCGCCGTGATCACGCATCTGACCAGCCCCGAGGGCAAGGAGGATCTGAAGGGTATCGGCGGTGTCTCCGCGTCCACCGCGGGGGTGATCCTGCGCGCGCTGGTGAATTTGGAGGCCGAGGGCGGCGACACATTCTTCGGCGAGCCCGAACTCGACCCGGCCGACCTTGTGCGGGCCGTGGACGGGAAAGGGGTGATCACGCTCTTCGAGCTGGGCGCCCGGGCGGCGCGGCCGGTGATGTTCTCCACCTTCCTGATGTGGGTGCTCGCCGACCTGTTCCAGACGCTGCCCGAGGTCGGTGATGTGGACAAGCCCGCCCTGGTCTTCATCTTCGACGAGGCCCATCTCCTGTTCTCCGACGCCTCGAAGGCGTTTCTGGAGCAGGTGGAGCAGACCGTCAAGCTGATCCGGTCGAAGGGGGTGGGCGTGTTCTTCTGCACCCAGCTGCCCACTGATATTCCCACCCGGGTGCTCTCCCAGCTCGGCGCGCGTATCCAGCACGCGCTGCGCGCGTTCACCCCGGACGATCAGAAGGCGTTGGCCAAGACCGTCCGCACCTACCCCCGAACCGGCGTCTACGACTTGGAGCAGGCGCTGACCTCCCTCGGCACCGGCGAGGCGATCGTGACCGTGCTCTCCGAGCAGGGCGCGCCGACGCCGGTGGCCTGGACCAGGCTGCGGCCGCCCCGATCGCTGATGGACGCCATCGGTGCGGACGCGATCAAATCGCGGGCGCTGTCCAGCCCGCTGGCCTCGAAATACGCCCAGACCATCGACCGGGAGTCGGCCTACGAACTGCTCGCCGCGAAGATGGCCGCGGCGGCGCCGGAGGCGGAGCCCGCTGCCGTGCCCGGCCGTGCCGCGACCCGCGCGGAAGAGGAGTCCGCCGCCGAGCGGATTATGAAAAACCCTGCGGTGCGCAGCTTTCTGCGTTCGGCCGCGAGCACGGCGGGCCGCCAGATCACCCGCAGCCTGTTCGGCACCAGGCGCCGCTGAGCGAGGTCAGCCGCCGAGTTTCTTGTAGAACGCGCCCGCGATGGGAGCGGTGACCGCGCGCGGGCCGTACTGGCCCGCCACGCTCATGCCCTTGCTGATCAGGCCGGGGACCACACGCATCTTGTTGCGGGCGAGCGCGTCGATGGACACCTTCGCGGTGTACTCCGAGGAGACCCACATGAAGTCGGGCACCATCCGGTCGACGATGGAGGCGTCGGCGGGGTCAGGGAGGTCGGTGCGCACCGGCCCGGGCGCGAGCAATGTGACGTGCACGCCGGAGCCCTTCAGCTCACCGCGCAGCGATTCGGAGAAGGTGTTGGCGAACGCCTTGCTCGCGGCATAGGTGGCGTTGTTCGGGATCGGCATGTTGCCCGCGGCCGAGCCGCTGATCAGGATGCCGCCGCCGCCCCGGGCCAGCATACCGGGCAGCACGGCCAGGGTCAGATCGTGCACGGCGACGGCGTTGAGTTCCATCTGAGCGCGCTCGTAGGCCGGGTCGAGTTCGGCGACCGCGCCGAAGGTCGCGATGCCCGCGTTGTTGCACAGGATGGCGATGTCGCGGGCGGCCAGTTCTTCCACCAGCACGCCGCGCTGGTCGCGGTCGGCCAGGTCGACGGCGCGCACCTCGGCGGTGATGCCGTGGGCCAGGGTCAGCCGCTGCGCGAGCTCGGTGAGCAGCTCCTCGCGGCGGGCGACCAGGATCAGCGAGTAGCCGCGAGCGGCGAGGTCGGCCGCGAGCGCGGTGCCGATGCCGGAGGAGGCGCCGGTGACGACCGCGCGGTTCTCGGAAGTGGGGGAGGGCAGGCTCACCCGGTGCAGCCTAGGCGATGCCGTGCGAGGGGACGCCGACGGAGGCTGCCGCACGATCCCAGGGCGAGGCGGTATTCCATGCCGCGGCAACGGCGAACCGGGCATCCAGTCCGGCCGCCGCGCCCGTCAGAGCCGTGCGGCCAGCCTGGTGCCCTGGTCGATGGCTCGTTTGGCGTCCAGTTCGGCGGCGAGCTCGGCGCCGCCGATGAGATGCAGGCTGACGCCGGCGGCGCGCAGCGGGGCTTCCAGATCACGCACGGACTCCTGGCCCGCGCAGACGACGACATTGTCGACCGGGATCAGCTGCGGCCGTTGCCGTTTTTCCCCGAAGCTGATGTGCAGGCCGTTGTCGTCGATGCGCTCGTAGTTGACGCCGCCGATCTGTTCGACGCCCTTGGCTTTGAGCGCGGCACGGTGCACCCATCCGGTGGTCTTGCCGAGGTCCTTGCCGAACGCGGAGGTCTTCCGTTGCAGCAGAACGACTTCACGCGCCGCGGGAGCCGGCCGCGGCGCGGTGAGCTGGCCACGGACCTGTTCGTCGTCGGAGGTGACGCCCCATTCTTCCTTCCACTCGTCCAGCTTGAGCGTGGGATGACCCTCGACAGTGAGGAATTCGCTGACGTCGTAGCCGATGCCGCCCGCGCCGATCACGGCGACGCGCTTGCCGACCGGCTTCTCCTCCCGGACCAGCTCGGCGTAGGACAGCACCATGGGGTGGTCGATTCCGGGGATGTCGGGGATCCGCGGCCGCACGCCGGTGGCGAGCACCACCTCGTCGTAGCCTCCCGCGATGAGTTCGTCGGCGCCGACCCGCTTGTTCAGGTGCACGGTGACGCCGGTGAGCTCGAGCATTCGGTGGTAGTAGCGGATCGACTCGCTGAACTCCTCCTTGCCGGGGATGCGGCGGGCGATGTCGAACTGGCCGCCGATCTTGTCGTCGGCTTCGAACAGCTCGACGTGATGGCCGCGTTCGGCGAGGTTCACCGCCGCCGAAAGTCCGGCCGGGCCCGCGCCGACCACGGCGACGCGCTTGCCGCGGCGGGTCGGCAGCAGCTTCAGTTCGGTCTCGTGGCCCGCGCGCGGGTTGAGCAGACAGGACACGGTCTTGCGCTGGAAGGCGTGGTCCAGGCATGCCTGGTTGCACGCGATGCAGGTGTTGATCTCGTCGACGCGATCCTGGGCGGCCTTGTTCGCCCACTCCGGGTCGGTGAGGAATGGGCGGGCCAGCGAAACGAGCTGCGCGTCACCCCGGGTCAGGATCTCCTCGGCCACTTCGGGCATGTTGATCCGGTTGGACGCGCACACCGGGATGCCCACCCGCGCGGTGATCTTCGCGGTGAACTCCACGAAGGCGGCGCGCGGCACCGAGGTCACGATGGTGGGCACCCGCGCCTCGTGCCAGCCGATGTCGGTATTCAGGATGTTCACCCCGGCGGCTTCGAGTTCCTGGGCCAGCGCGACGATCTCGTCGAAGGTCTGTCCCTTCTCCACCAGCTCGGCCATGGACAACCGGAACACGATGATGAAGTCCGGGCCGACCGCGGCGCGGGTGCGGCGCACGATCTCCACCGCGATCCGGCGACGGTTCTGCGGGGAGCCGCCCCACGCGTCGGTGCGCTTGTTGGTGCGCGGCGCGAGGAACTGGTTGATGAAATAGCCTTCACCACCCATGATCTCGCAGCCGTCGTAACCGGCGAACTGAGCGAGCTTCGCGCAGCGGGCGTAGTCGTCGATGGTCCGCTCGATGCCCTTGGCCGAGAGCGCGCGCGGGCGGAACGGATTGATCGGCGCCTTGATCGACGATGCCGACACACTGCCCGGCATGTAGGAGTAGCGACCCGCGTGCAGGATCTGGATGGCGATCTTGCCGCCTTCGGCGTGCACCGCTTCGGTGATCGTCCGATGCCGGTACGCCTCGGTCTTGTTGGTCAGCTTGGCGCCGAAGGGCAGCAGCCAGCCCGCGCGGTTGGGCGCGTAGCCGCCGGTGATGATCAGGCCCGCCCCTCCGCGTGCGCGTTCGGCGAAGTAGGCGGCCAGCCTGTGGGTGTCCCAGGCGCGATCCTCCAGCCCGGTGTGCATCGACCCCATCACCACGCGGTTGCGCAAGGTGGTGAAGCCGAGATCGAGCGGCTCGAACAAATGGGGGAAGGAACTCATCGGTGCGGTCGCCTTTCTCCGTCAATCCGCGTGCGGGGCTGTCGCGCGCGGGTGCAGTGCGTGCAGTACTTCGTCGCACCATTCGACGAACCCCGACTCCACGCGGATGCCCGCGCGCAGGACGAGGTACTGGTGCAGGGTTGTCCCGCCGAGCCGGTCGGGGGCGGGGAAGTCACGTTTCTCGATCTGCCGGTACAGCTCGAGTCGCTGGGCGTGCTGGTCGCGATGGCGGGCCACTTCGGCTCGCAATGCGGTGATGTCACCGTGAGCGGCGGCGCGGATCTTCACCGCGAGTTCGTTGCGCGGGGTACCGGAGTCGCTCGGTTCGGCGATCCAGCGCGCGAGCTCGGCGCGGCCCGCCTCGCTCACCGAGTACACCTTCTTGTCCGGCCTGCCCTCCTGGACCACCGACTCGCCGTCGATCCAACCGGACTCCTCCATGCGTTTGAGGACGCGATAGATCTGCTGGTGGGTCGCGCTCCAGAAGTATCCGATGGATTTGTCGAAGCGGCGCGCCAACTCGTATCCCGAGCCGGCGCGCTCGGTCAGCGATACCAGCAACGCATGCTCCAGTGCCATGCGGAGAGGATAGCCGTGACATTCGGTACTATGCAACTAGGTGCATATTGGTCCTCGGGTTCGCCCGGCCGGAACTCGCTTCCGCCGGACTCGAATGACCGCGCGCATTAAGCTGCGCGCATGACCGAGGTGAACGCCCGGGCGACAGTCGGGCAGGCCGCCGGGCGCGGGCAGGTGGTGGCGTGGGGGCTGTGGGACTGGGGGTCTTCGGCATTCAACGCCGTGATCCTCACCTTCGTGTTCTCCGTCTATCTCACCGACAAGGTCGGCGACGACCTACCCGGCGGTGTCTCCGCCAGCGCGTGGCTGGGGTGGGCGCTGGGCTTCGCGGGCCTGATCGTGGCGTTGACCGCGCCGGTCAGCGGACAGCGCTTCGACGCGTCCGCGAAACGCAAGCGCTCCCTCGGCGCGCTGACCGCGCTGACCATCGCGGCGATGACGCTGATGTTCTTCGTGCACGACGACTACCGCGACCTGTGGCTCGGTCTGGTGCTGCTGGCATTCGCGTCGGCCTGTTTCGAATTGGCGAACGTGCCGTACAACGCGATGCTGCGGCAGGTGTCCACGCCCGCGACGGTCGGCCGGGTCTCCGGATTCGGCTGGGCGATGGGCTATTTCGGCGGCATCTTCCTGCTGCTCATCTGCTACTTCGGCTTCATCTCCGGCGAGGGCGACAACCGCGGGCTGCTCGGCATGCCCACCGACGACGGACTCAACATCCGCCTGGTCGCCGTGCTGGCCGCCGTTTGGTTCGCCGTCTTCGCGCTGCCGGTCCTGTTCGCGGTCCCCGAACTGCCGCGCACCGATGCCGATCCCGGTGCGGCGAGCGCCGGATTCCTCGGCTCGTACCGGGTGCTGTGGCGCGACCTGCGCGGACTGTGGCACACCGACCGGAGCACAGTCGGCTTCCTGGTGGCCAGCGCCGTGTTCCGAGACGGCCTCGCCGGAGTGTTCACCTTCGGGGCGGTGCTCGCCGTGCGGGTCTACGGCATCGCCGACTCGGATGTGCTGCTGTTCGGAATCGCCGCCAATGTCGTTGCGGCGCTCGGCGCGATCGTCGCGGGGCGGTTCGACGACCGGGTCGGGCCGAAGATCGTCATCGTGGTGTCCCTGGCCGCCATGCTGGTGTGCGGAATGGCGCTGGCCGTGGTGTCCGGGCCGCTGATGTTCTGGATCTTCGGCTTGGCGCTCACCGTTTTCGTCGGTCCCGCGCAGGCGGCGGCGCGCTCGTTCCTGGCCCGCCTCGCACCGCCGGGACGCGAAGGCCAGCTCTTCGGCTTGTACACGACCACCGGGCGCGCGGTGTCCTTCCTCGCGCCGAGCCTGTTCGGCTTGTTCGTCTGGCTGTTCGACACCGACCGCGCGGGCATAGCGGGGCTGCTGGTCGTACTGGCGATAGGGCTCGCGGTGCTGCTCCCGGTGCGGCCGCCGGATCCGGTCGTAGCCCAGCGCGGCGACGCCGAGGAGCCGCGGCTCGCTCAGTGAGCGTGGCGGGTGACCGAGTGAGATCCGCGACGGGTGTCCGTCGCCGGATTCAGCGCCGCTTCGGAGGGCGCCAGCCGCCCATGCCGAGCGCGATCAACCGCATCTGCTGGACGGTGCGGTCGATAATGGTCTGTTCGTCACGCGGTGCGGCCGACACATAGGCCGCGATCCCGTCGGTCACCGTGGTGACCATGAGGTCGGCGGCGATTTCCAGGTCGCCTGGCGTCCAGGAGTCGAGGGCGCGGATCCGGGAGAGATCGGCGACGAGTTCGCGCACGATCAGCTGAATCTCCCGGGCGATGGCCGTGCGCAGTGCCGCGGACCCGCCGTGGCGCTCCCTGGTCAGGAAGCCGAACAGCTCACGTTTGGGCCCCACCTGCGCGAACACGAAACGCACCGTGTCCGACAGGCTCGCGTCCGCGTTGCGACGGACCTCGCGCAGCGCCAGCCGCAGCGCGGTAACGCCGTCGTCGACCAGGGTGGCGCCCAAGTCCTCCAGCGACGCGAAGTGCCGGTAGAACGCCGTGGGCACGATGCCCGCCGAGCGGGCGATCTCCCGGAGGCTGAGCGCGGCGAATCCGCGCTCGGCAGCCAGCGCGAGGGTGCCGTCGAGGAGTGCCTGCCTGGTCCGCTCCTTGCGTTCGCCTCGGGTAGCTGCCTGCTCATTCATCCCGGTGAGCATACATCCGTTCACCATTCGACCTGTCCCTAGATGTAGTTCGAGTCACACGTTTTGCCGGTTGACACCTAGCCCCCATCATCCGTCACACTAGTTTAGTGTACAGACGTGCACTGAAAATCAATCGCACGTCGTCAGCCCGACAAGGCACGGAGTAACTAATGGTGGATCTCATCAACCTGGTGCAGACCCTGACCTCGCCACACCCGCTGGATCGGTACCTGGAACTGGTCCGCCCCACCCTCACGGTGCGGGACATGCGGGCCGAAATCACTCACGTGCGCCGCTCGGCGCCGGGTTCGGTCACGCTCACGCTGCGCCCGACCCGGCAGTGGAAGGGCCATGTCGCCGGACAGTACGTCCAGATCGGCGTGGTCATCGATGGTGTGCGGCACACGCGGTGCTATTCGCCGGTGAATCCGGAGGGCGGTCGGGATCGCACTATCCAGCTGACCGTCAAGGCGCACCCGGACGGCTTGGTGTCGCAGTACCTCTACCGCCACGCCGCCCCCGGCATGGCGGTGGACCTGACCCCCGCCGACGGCGTGTTCCGGCTGCCCGACCCGCGACCGGAGCGCGTATTGCTGATCAGCGGCGGCAGCGGCATCACGCCGGTGCTGTCCATGCTGCGCACGCTCGCCGCGGAAGACCATCCGGGCGAGGTGGTGTTCCTGCACTACGCGAAATCGCCCGCGGTGCTGCCGCACCGCGCCGAACTGGACACGATCGCGCAGCGGCATCCGAATTTCCGCATCGAGCTGCGGTATCCGCATCGCGCGCCGGACATGGCGCGGGTCGACCCCGACGCACCGTGGGTGGACCTGAACCAACCGAAGAGCAGCGGATACTTCGACTACGACGAACTGGAGCGCGTCGCGCCGTGGTTCGCCGACGCGCAGACCTATGTCTGCGGTCCGCAGTCGCTGATGGACGCGGTGCGCACGATCTATCAGGCCGAGCAGCTCGATGACCGGCTGCACACCGAGGAGTTCACCCTCTCGCTCGCCCCGGCCGACGCCGCGGACGCGCAGGGCACCGTGAGCTTCTCGGCCAGCGGCGTGAGCGCGCAGAACAACGGCGCCTCGCTGCTCGAACAGGCCGAATCCGCCGGTCTCAGCCCCGAGTACGGCTGCCGCATGGGGATCTGTTTCTCCTGCACCGCGGTGCGCCGCTCCGGCTGCACGCGCAATCTGCGCACCGGCGAGACCGACAGTGACCCCGACCAGCCGATCCAGCTGTGCATCAGCGCGCCGGTCGGCGACGTCGAGGTCGACATCTGACTGAAGAAGGGGAACCGATCATGACCATCCTGACCGAAACCGACAACGGACCGTTGGTCCTGAGCCCGGACCAGATCGAGGAACTCGGCCGCGAACTCGACGAGTTGCGCGCCGCGATCGTCGCCGACCTCGGCGAGCGCGACCGGGAGTACCTGTATTCGATCATCAAGGCGCAGCGCGGCTTCGAGATCGCCGGGCGCGGCCTGATGTATCTCGGCTTCCTTCCGCCGGTCTGGCTGGCCGCGGTGGCCGCGCTGAGTGTGTCGAAGATCTTGGACAACATGGAGATCGGCCACAACGTGATGCACGGCCAGTACGACTGGATGCGCGAGCCCGGCCTGAATTCCCGTGTGTTCGAGTGGGACACGGTCTGCCCGGCCGACCAGTGGAAGCACTCGCACAACTACCTGCACCACACCTACACCAACATCCACAACAAGGACCGCGACATCGGCTACTCCATCCTGCGCATGGACGAGGCCCAGGAGTGGAACGTGCTGCGGCTCGGGCAGCCGCTGTACGCCTTCGTGCTCATGATGCTGTTCGAGTGGGGTGTGATGGGCCATGACCTCGAGGTCGAGAACATCCTGGCGGGCAAGAAGAAGTGGCCGGAGGTCAAGAAGCTGCTGCTCGGCCAGTGGCGCAAGGCGGGCAAGCAGGTGCTCAAGGACTACCTGGTGTTCCCCGCCCTGACCGGGCCGCTGTTCTTCCACACCCTGGCCGGCAACGCCACCGCCAACCTGGTGCGCAATGTGTGGGCCTTCGCCATCATCTTCTGCGGCCACTTCCCGACCGGCGTACAGACGTTCACCGAGGAGGAGACCGCGGAGGAGACCCGCGGCGAGTGGTACATCCGGCAGATGCTCGGCTCGGCCAACATCAGCGGGAGCAAGCTGTTCCACCTCATGTCCGGCAATTTGTCGCACCAGATCGAACACCACCTGTTCCCGGACCTGCCCGCGAGCCGTTATCCGGAGATGGCGCCGACCGTGCGCGCATTGTGTGAAAAGTACGGTTTGCCGTACAACACCGGCCCGTTCGGTAAGCAGATCGGCTCGGTGTGGAAGAAGATTTTCAAGCTCGCACTGCCGCCGCGCTGGGTCGAGAGCGAGCCGTCTCCCGGTGTTATCGTGATGCGACAGCGGCAGGCGAGCGAAGCGGGCGTGTGAATGATCGGGAAATTCGAAAGCAACAAAGATCTCATTCAGGAAATGACCTCCTCCGGCGCCAAGCATGTCGGCAATATCGCCGGCATCATCACGGGCACCGTCGCCGAGGTCACCCGGGAGATCGGTGAGTGGATCACCGACACGATCGAGATGCGGGAGGCGGCGGCCGCGGCTCGCCGGGACGCCGCGGCGCAGCGAGACCTCGACACCGATCTCGGCGACGAGGCCGAGGTCCCGGTCGAGAAGCCGCCGGTCAGCCGGACGGAAGAGTTCCTCGACGCCGAAGTCGTCGAACCCGGAGTCGACGAGACGCGCTGATCACCACACCGGCAGCCGTCGCCGGTGCTCGGTGACGTCGGTGATCAGATCCTGGTAGCCGTCGATCAGTTCGGCCAGCCTCGTCCACCGCAGGTGGGCTTCCCCGTCCACCTGCGCCGGATGGGGCCCAGTCGTGATCTCGTCGCCCAAAGTGTGACGAGCCGCAACCCATTTCGCCGCGATTCGGTCGATTACCGCGCCCAGTGTCTCGGTATGCAGGGAGGCACCGTCCCGGTGCTGCACGTTGGCGGCGACCCAGGCATCGATTCGCCCGATCCATTCGGCGCGGCAGCTGTCGATGTCCTCCACCTGCCGGATGCATGCCGCGACGTGCGCGCTGGACGTCTCCGGCGCGTGTGCTCGCTCGAGCGCCAGCTGCCGTCGCTCGTGGCAGTCGACGAGCATGCGCGCGGCGTGCAGCACGCTGTGCCGGGGCTGGTTCTCGCCGGATTCGCGGATCGCGCGAAGCAGTGCGGCGGGCGGTGGCAGCTGCTCGGCTCCGAGGCCGCGCTGAGCGTATTCAGTGGGCATGGCATACCTCTGGCGACGCGCGAATCATGGATACGCCAGGACCGAGGGGGATTTCGGGGAGGGGCGCCCCCTCGGCTCCGGCGCAGTCCCGCATCCGGATGTCGTCCCACGGTCCACCAGCACGGCAGAGAAACCGGGAATTCCGCGACGATGCGAGAGAAGACGTCCGAAAATCGGGACACTTTCAGGAAAGCGCGGTAGCCGAATCCACGCAATACTCTGGTGTGCGAATCCGAGAGCTGCCGGGAAATCGTTATGTTCCGTTACGGATCGGTCACCCGGCTCCGCGCGTGAGTGGGGCACACTAGAATTGTTCGAGCGCATGAGCAGCAACCGATTCGACGCGAGCGCTGCGCGTACGCGTTCGATCAGCTAGCCTCGGTGTTCGTGCCCGCCTACGTGTCATCGCCCGAGTTGACATTCGGCTTCATGTTCGCGCTGGAAGACCCTGAGCGAATCGCGGAGGTCGTGCGCAATCTGATCGTCCGCAAGACCGTCTCGGTCTTCCGTCTGGCCCGGCTGTCCGATGACGACGGCCCGCCGGAGCGTTACGTGGTCAACTGGGCGGTCATCCCGCAGATCTCGATCACCACCAGCGCGCCGGAGCACGAGGAACTGCGGGCCACCCGCACCATGCTGGTCAACGCCTTCCTCAGTGAGGACGGCGAGGTCAGCCTGTATTCGGCGCAGTCGAACGGACCTGCCTGACCGGGCCGTCCCGGATGGCGCGCATCCGGGACGGCTCGCTCGATCAGCCGACCGGGACCGGCGCGTCGAGCCGTCCGGAACGGGCGAGCGCGAACAATCCCGCCGCCGCGACCGTGCCGGCGGCGACGAGCGCCGCCCACGCGAGTGCGCTCAGCCCCGCCTCGCGTGTGGCATCCAGCAGCGTTCCGATGCCCAGATTCCCGAGCAGGATGCCGACGCCGACGATTGTGTTGTAGAGGCCGTAGTGCGTCGCCACCAGGTGGTTGCCCGACAGTGCGACCACGGTGTCCATCTCGAACGGAAAGACTGCTGCCGCACCGATTCCCAGCACGACGGCGGTCAGCAGCAGCGCGCCGATCGCAGGCCATACGCCCGAGCCGGTGCCCGGGATCACCACCAGCGGTACGAATGCGAACGCGAGAATCGCCATACCCAGTGCCAGGCTGTGCGCGCGGCCCCAGCGCTGCCCGAACCAGCGGGTGATGCGCAGCTGCCCGGCGATCGCGATCAACCCGGACAGGACGAACACCGCAGTCATCAGCGCGGTCGCCGAGTCGCCCGCGATCCGTGCGGCCTGCACGGGCAACGCCAGGTAGACCTGGAAGGCCAGTACCGAGGAGCTGATCATCGCCGAGGCGAACAACAGGAAAGGGCGGTTGGCCAGTACGATGCGCCAATCGTTCAGCACGGAGGTCGTTTTCGGCGCGGCTGCGTGCTGCGGGAGCGCGCGTAGCTGGGCCAGCGTCAGCACGCCGAACACCACCGCGGCGCCCGTGGCGGTCGCGCGGAAGTCGACGGCCATCAGTGCGAGCCCGACGATCGGGCCGAACAATATGCCCGCCTGATAGAAGACGTTGAACACGGCGAATGCCTCCACCCGGCGCGACCCCGAGTCCACCGCCAGATAGGCGCGGACCGCGGGATTGAACAGCGCGCCCGCGAAACCGGTCGCGGCAGACGCGACCAGCAGCGCCGGGAGCGTATCCGCGACCGCCAGCAGCGCGAAACCGCCTGTGCGCAGCAGGCATCCGGTCACGATCAGCGGTTTGTAGCCGAGTCGATCGGCCAGGGTGCCGCCGAGCAGGAACATGCCCTGCTGGGCGAAGTTCCGGATGCCGAGGACCAGCCCGACCGCCCACGCGGCCAGCCCGAGCGGGCCTGCCAGGTAACCGGCCAGGTAGGGCATCAGCATGTAGAACCCGGTGTTGATGGCGAACTGATTGACCATCAGCATGCGGCTGGGGCGGTTGAAGCCGCGGAAGGTGGCGATCAGCTCGGTCACCGCGCCCACTCCTCACCGGCGCCGCGGGGGTCGACGACCGTCGTGCAGCGGGTCCACGAGTCGGCGACGCCGTCGGCCGGATGCGCGATGCGCAGCGGTGCGGCGGGCGGCGCGACGCCGAGCAAGCCGTGCGCACGGCAGTACTCGTCGTTGTAGACGGTGTCGAAGTAGCGCAGCGGGCCGTCGGGGAAGATCGCGGCGATCCGCGTGGCCGAATCGCTGGTGCGGGCCAGCCAGCCCGCGACCAAGGTGACGGCGCCGACGCTCCAGCCGCCGCTGGCATGGTGTGTCGCGGCGAGCCTGCGGCAGGCCCACACCGCTTCCGCGGGCGCGACCCAGTGAACCTCGTCGAACGCCGAATAGTCGACGTTGCCGGGATGGATACTCGATCCCAGCCCGCGCATCAGCCGCCGGCCCGCGGGCTGTCCGAAGATGGTGGACGCCACGGCGTCGACGCCCACCAAACGCAGGTGCGGGAAGTATCGGCGCAGCGTGCGCGTGATTCCGGCGGAATGGCCGCCCGTTCCGACCGAGCAGACCAGGACGTCGATCCGGCCCAGCTGGGCGACCAGCTCGAGCGCCAGGGTTTCGTAGGCGTCGCGGTTGTCGGGGTTGCGGTACTGGTCGGGGCACCACGCCCGGGGGTCCCGGGCCAGCAGTTCGGCGACGCGGTCGCGGCGCGCCTGCTGCCAGCCGCCGGTCGGGTGCGGCTCGGTGACCAGTTCTATCCGCGCACCGTAGGCCGCGAGCATGCGGTGCATGAGTGGTTCCAGGCCGGGGTCGGTGACCAGTGTGACCGGGTGGTGATACACCGTGCCCGCCAGCGCGAGGCCCAGACCGAGTGTGCCGCTGGTCGATTCGATGATCGGCGCGCCCGGTGCTAGGTCGCCGCGCGCAATGGCGCGCTCGACCATGTGCAGCGCGGGCCGGTCCTTCATCCCGCCGGGATTGGCGCCTTCGAGCTTGGCCCAGAAGCCGCGGCCCTCCGGTGGCGTGGCGTCGCTCAGCGGTTCGGTGATCCACAGGACCGGCGTGTTGCCCACCATGGTGTCCGGACGCGGACAGCGCTGGGCGGTGGTCAGGAGACTCGCCGGGCTGGCGAGCGGTGTCGAGGGACGCGTCCGCGGCTCGCGCGGAGCGGGATCGGGCACAGCCGGGTTCTGCAGCGCAGAAGTCATGGGGAATCGTCGATTCTGTGCGGTCGCTACTGGTAGCGACGGTGTGAGTGCGGACTTCGCACGAACACCGGCCGGGCCCCGGCAGGCTCCGGCCTGACGCTGACCGATCAGTTCCGATCGATGCCGAATCGAGTGAGTCTGTCTCTGCCCGGGCACACCGGGATGGCCGCGGTCGGGGGCGCGCGCACCCCGCCACCGAACTCGGACGCGGGCGCCGCGACCAGCACCGACACACACGCGACCAGCAACAACAGCAGCAGCAGCGAGACAGCGCGTGGCAGGGCGGCGAGCACCCCGTCGGCGGGCACGTGCCGGTACGGCTCCGCGGCGTGCTGGTGCGGGTCTGCCAGAATCGCGGGCGAGGCCATGAGCGGGCCGGACGCTTCGATGTGGGCGTGTGGCGCGACCGCGTGGGTGAAGACGTGGCACTGTGGCACCGCCATGGCAACCACCCAGACGGTGTAGGCGACAGCCACGATCACCCGGGTCACCGGTAGTCGCAGCGCGCCGAACGTCACGATCCCGATGGTACAAGTCGCGGTCCGCGAGGATCAGCGGTGGGAAACGGTGGCGCTGTACCGGCGCGTCGTTCGAGTCGATTTCGACTGCGGCGCAGGCATCACCGTTCGCCGCGGGCCGTCGTACACCCCTATTCGTTGGCGTGTCGGTATCGGATGGTGTCGTTCGCGGACAGCTGGATACGCGACAATCAGTACACCTGTACTGGTTGTGGCTTGGATCACAGCAACCGTGAGGAGTGTCGATCATGGACCTCGAGAAGCCCGTCGTGCCGCCCAACCCGATTCGTGTGCGCGGCGATCTGGACCCCGCGCTGTCGCGGTGGCTGTGGCTGGTCAAGTGGCTATTGGCGATACCGCACTACGTCGTGTTGTTCTTCCTGCATATCGCGTACGCGGTGCTCACGGTCGTCGCCTTCTTCGCGATCCTGATCACCGGCCGGTATCCGCGGGGATTGTTCGACTTCAACGTCGGCGTGATGCGCTGGGGATGGCGGGTGATGTTCTACGCGCTCTCGGTGCTCGGCACGGACAAGTACCCGCCGTTCGGCCTGAAGCCGGACGAGGAATACCCGGCCGATCTGGAAATCGACTATCCGGACACATTGCATCGCGGCCTGGTGCTGGTGAAGTGGTGGCTGCTGGCCATTCCGCACTATCTGATCGTCGGCGCGGTGGTGAGCGGCGGCGTCCTGATCGGGGGCGGTGACGACTGGGGCGGAGCCTCGATCTCGTTGCTGGGTATCCTGCTGATCGTCGCGTTGATCGCGTTGCTGTTCACGGCGCGTTACCCGCAGGGCGTCTACGACTTCGTGATGGGTCTCAATCGCTGGATCATCCGCGTGCAGGCCTACGCCGGCTTGATGCGGGACGAGTACCCGCCGTTCCGGCTCGACCAGGGCGCCCGCGAGACCGACTGACGCCGTATCGACAACCCCGCCGAATCCGCTCGCGAAGTCAGCGGGCGGATTCGTACAGCCGCCGGACCACGTCCTCGATCTCGGGCTCCTCGATCGAGAGGTCCCGCACTTCGGCGCGGTCGGACACCGCGGCCAGCAGCTGCGCGGCGGTGATCCGTTCCGGATCGAAGGCCAGTCGCTGCCGCATGCCGCCGCCCTCGGTGCCCAGCAGCTGGGCCGAGGGAAGATCGTCTAGGTCGGGCGTCGGTTCGGCCAAGTCGACCACCAGGACCCGGCGCGCCCCGACGGTGACCGCCAGGCCGGTGAGCGACCCGTCGTAGACCAGGCGGCCATGGTCGGCGACGAGCACACGTTCGCAGAGCCTTTCGATATCGCCCATGTCATGGGTGGTGAGCAGCAGGGTGGTGCCGCGCTCGGCGCGCTCGGCCCGGAGGAACTCGCGCAACCGTTGTTTCGACAGCACGTCGAGGCCGATCGTGGGCTCGTCCAGGATCACCAGCTCGGGTGAATGCAGCAGGGCCGCCGCGACTTCCGCGCGCATACGCTGGCCGAGCGAGAGCTGGCGCACCGGTGTGTCGAGGGTGTCGGCCATTTCCAGTTGCTCGATCAGTTCGTGTGCGCGCTCGCGTGCGGCATCCGGCGCCAATCGGTGGATCGCGGCGAGGATCGAGAACGATTCGCGCAGCGGCAGATCCCACCACAGCTGGGAGCGCTGGCCGAACACCACCCCGATCCGGCCGGCCAGTTCGCGTCGCTGCCGCACCGGGTCCATCCCGCAGGTACGCACGGTGCCGGAGGTGGGCACCAGGATGCCGGTGAGCATCTTGATCGTGGTGGACTTGCCGGCACCGTTGGCGCCGATGTAGCCGACGGCGGCGCCCCGCTCGATCCGGGCGGTCATCCCGTCGACCGCGGTGAGCGTTTCACGGCGTCTGCGCCAGCGGCGGCCGTTCTTGCGATACAGGATGAACTGCCTGGTGAGGTCCTCCATATCGATGATCGCCTCCGGGCCGGGGCGCCGGCTCGTTCTCATCCTCCGCCTCCCTGATAGTGCCGAGTGCCCGAGCGCCACAAACCGAGCGCCAGCAGCCAGACCCACAGCGCCGCCACCGGAGTCAGCCAGGCCAGCCAGGCGGGCAGCAGCGGCGGGCCGGGCAGGCGCAGCAGCGCGAGGGTGGGCAGGTAGGCCGTGAACGCGACCGGAATCGCGAACCCGAACAGCAATCGCATGGGGGTGGGGAACACCGAAGCGGGTTGTGTCGCCGCGAATGAGCCGCCATAGGTGAAGCTGTTGGTGAGCTCGGAGCCGTCGATCAGATAGAACTGCAAGCCCGCGGCGCAGACGAACACGCCGCCGAACAGCGCGATACCGCCGAGGAGCGTGAGGGCGAGCAGCGCGGCCGTGGTCGCGTCGCAGGCGATGTCGTTGCGCACCAAGCCCGCCGCCAACGCGACGATCGAGACGGACGCGCGCGCGAACCTGCGCAGCGAGACATCGCTGGTGATCAGTTGCAGCAGCAGCGGTTGCGGTCGCAGATGATAGGCGTCGAGCTGGCCCATCCTGATCAGGACCGGCAGCGTGTCGAGGTGGCCGAACAGCACCTGGGACAGTGCGAAACTCGTGTTGCTCAATCCGAACAGCAACAGTGCGCCGTCCAGATCCAGTCCGCCGAGGACGCGCGCGGCGCGGAAGATCAGCCAGACTTCGGCCAACTCGACCAGGCCGACCAGCAGGGCGCTCAACAGCTCACTGACGAAGGACAATCGGTAACTGCGCTGTGCGCGGATCCTGGAGCGCAACACGGCGACGTAGGGTGTCGACCACGACCCGGCACGCGCAGCGGCGACCTCAACCACCTTGGACCTCCAGCCTGCGCCGGCCGGTGATCAGCAGCACGCGCCCGGCGATCCCGGCCACCAGCACCCAGAACACCTGAACGCCGACGACGGAAAGCGCTTCCGCACCGGTGATCCGGCCGGAGAGCACGTCGATCGGAGACTGCAGGATCGAGGGGAAAGGTGTGGCGGCCGCGAGCGCGCCCAGCCACGCGGGGAACATGTGCACCGGGACGAAGAGCCCGGCCAGGAAGGTCCCGCCGGTGTAGTACAGCACCCGGATTCCGCGGGTCTCCACGACCCAGAATCCGATCAGCACCACGATGAACCGGCACAGGAACGAAATCACCACGGCCAGTAGCACACTCACCGCCCCGAGCAGATAGGGGCCGGGCGAGACCGGCATCACCAGCCCGAAGGTGAGCGTGCCCACCAGCACGCTCGGTATGCCGCGCGGCAGAAAGGTGCACGCCGCTCGCCCGAGATCGTCCGCGAGATAACCGCATTGGATATCGACAGGACGCAGGAAATCGATGGCGATGTCACCGTTCTTCACCCGATCATCCAGTGGTCCGAGGGATCCCATGAATTGCAACGCACCGAGCAGCCCCTGTGACAGCCATACGTAGGCGCCGATGCTGCCCCGGTCGTACCCGCCGAAGTCACCGCCGGCGTCCACCGCCGCGGCCAGGACAGCCGCGCGGACGAATCCGAACACACAGTTGGTGAACAGTCCCGCGAACATCGCCGCTTTGTATTGCCACTGTCTGCGGAATCCGGCGCCCATGAGCGATGTGTAGAGGGCGACGGCGCTGCGAATTCGTTCCCCCGACGGCACGCTGTCCGCCCCCCTCCGGTCTCCCGCGCACAAGGAGTCAACCCTACCGGCCCAGGTGAGCGCGGGAAAGGCTTCTGCGCTGTTTTGGGGAAAAGGCCGCATCCGGGCGTCACGAATGTTAGAAACACTGTCACTTCAGATTGTGGAGCGCTCGCGCACGACGAGTAAGGATCGCCGATGACCGTCGCCGAGATGACTGTTTTCGAGGCACTCGAATCGAACGTGCGCGGGTACTGTCGCTGCTGGCCTGCGGTCTTCGACACCGCCAGCGGAGCGTGGCTGCGCGATGAGACCGGTAAGGAGTACCTGGATTTCTTCGCCGGGGCGGGATCGCTCAACTACGGACACAACAACCCCGTGCTCAAGCGGGCGCTGCTGGACTACATCGCGGGCGACGGCATCACCCACGGCCTGGACATGTCCACCGTCGCCAAGCGGCGGCTGCTGGAAGCGCTGCGCGACAACATCTTCGGTCCCCGTGGCCTGGACTGGAAAGTTCAGTTCCCCGGGCCCACCGGAGCGAACGCGGTCGAGGCCGCGTTGAAGCTCGCCCGCAAGGTCACCGGGCGGCAGACCGTGCTGTCCTTCACCAACGCCTTCCATGGCATGTCGCTCGGCGCGCTGGCGGTCACCGGAAACGCCGCCAAGCGATCCGGCGCGGGGGTGCCGCTCGCGCATGCCATGCCCATGCCCTACGACGGATACCTCGGCATCGCCGACGACCTGCTCTGGATGCGCAGGGCGCTGGACGATCCGTCCTCCGGGTTGGACAAACCGGCCGCGGTGATCGTGGAGACGGTGCAGGGCGAAGGGGGCATCAACGTGGCTCGCGTGGAGTGGCTGCGCGGGCTGGCCGAGCTGTGTTCGGCCCGCGGCATCCTGCTGATCGTCGACGACATCCAGATGGGCTGTGGTCGCACCGGGCCGTTCTTCTCCTTCGAGGTCGCCGGGATCACGCCCGACATCGTGACGTTGTCGAAGTCGATCGGCGGCTACGGCCTGCCGATGGCGTTGGTGCTGTTCAAACCGGAACTCGATCAGTGGGCGCCCGGCGAGCACAACGGCACCTTCCGTGGCAACAACGCGGCATTCGTCACCGGTCGTGTGGCGCTCGAGCACTATTGGTCGGATTCCGCGCTGGAACTCGCTACCTTCGCCAAGGGGGAACGGATCGCACGGGCGCTCGGTGAGCTGGCCGTGGCGTTCCAGGGCGTCTCGGCGCGCGGACGCGGCCTGGTGCACGGCGTCGTCTTCGAGGACGCGTCGCTGGCGGAGAAGGTCGGCCAGGCCGCGTTCGACCGCGGACTACTCGTGGAGACCTCCGGCTCGGCGGACGAGGTGATCAAGCTCATGCCACCCCTGACGATCACCGACGACGAGATCGAGCACGGCATTCGTCTGCTGACCGGAGCGATGGAGGAGGTCTGCGGTTGAGGTGTTGCGGAAGTCTCACGGCGATGCCGATGGGTCGGTGAGGGGCGAGTAATCGTGCTGCGACGCAGGCAAACGAGCCGCGACGTCGCACTAATCCGGACGCAACAGTCCGGTGGTGTCCTGGTAGTCATGCGAATGCCCTCCTGGCTCGGGAAGAGCAAGACAACCAGCATTTACGACAAGGTCGGCGGTCACGAGGCGCTCGAGGTCGTGGTGGAAGACTTCTACACTCGCGTACTCGCCGACGGCGAATTGGCCGGGTTCTTCACCGGGACGAACATGTCGCGGTTGAAGGGGAAGCAGGTCGAGTTCTTCGCGGCGGCCCTGGGCGGTCCCCTCCCGTACACCGGCGCTCCGATGAAACAGGTGCACCAGGGCCGGGGCATCACCATGCACCACTTCGGTCTGGTCGCGGGACACCTGGAGGCCTCGCTCACGGCGGCCGGGGTGCCCGCCGACCTGGTCGCCGAGATCCTGGGTGCCGTCGCCCCGCTGGCCGACGACATCGCTTCCTCGCCCGCGGAGATTTGAGGCCCGCGGAGATTTGAGGCCCGCGGAGATTTGAGGCCCGCGGAGATTTGAGGCTTGGCAGGCGCTCGCGCTGGTCGGCGGCGGTCAGTGGGCGGTGTCCGGCCCTGCAACCGGCTCGCAAGTCTTGCCGGAACTTTCGGCTCGATCGCTGACCCTGTCCGCGGCCGAGAGGCGCGGGACGAGAATCCGCGGATGTTTGAGCGTCGCGCTCCGTGGGTAAAAGCACTGGAGACCCGCGGAGATGCGGGTCTCCAGTGTGCTGCGCCCCCGGCAGGAATCGAACCTGCGACCTAGGGATTAGAAGGCCCTTGCTCTATCCAACTGAGCTACGGAGGCAGCGGGTTCCACGATGGCCGACATTGGCCGCGCTGTCCAGCGGGTCGATTATAGCGACCGTCCAGGTGGTCGAACTCTCAGCGTTAGCAACGTTTCAGCCATCCCGAGACAGTAGGTGACGCGCCGGTGGTGATCCGCGGTCAGGATATCGGTACAAACCCGACCGGGCCACGGATTACTCGCCGAACTACGCTCAGTCGTATGTCGTCCGCCCCTACCTCGTCCGCCGCTCCCGAAGCCGAGGCTGTCCGGTCCGGGGCGACGTTCACGACGGTCACCGCGCTGGCCGGCGCCATCGCGGCCGTGGTCGCGGCACTGGTGGTGGCACTGTCGGCGGCGCAGGCGCTGAGTCTGCTCGGCATCCCGGACCCGGGCGTGGCGACCACCTACGGCCTGCCCGCGGTGCGGGCGCTCGCCGATCTGGCGGCGGCCCTGACGGTGGGTTCACTGCTCTTCGCGGCGTTCCTCGTGCCGCCGCAGCGCAACGGACTGCTGGACGTCGGCGGATATCGCGCGGTGCACCGGGCATCGAACTTCGCGGTGGTCTGGGCCTGCTGCGCGGCGCTGCTCGTGCCGCTCACGGTCTCGGACACTACGGGCCGGCCGGTCGGGGAGGTGCTGCGGCCCGACGGTCTGTGGGGGGCGATCGGTCAGATCGAGCTGGCCGGGGCCTGGCGCACGACCGTCGTCTTCGCGCTGATCGTCGCGGTCGGCTGCCGGATCGCGTTGCGCTGGGGCTGGACTCCGGTCCTGCTCGGCGGCGCGATCGCGACCATGATGCCGCTGGCGTTGACCGGGCATTCGTCCTCGGGCGGATCGCACGACGTGGCGACCAACAGCCTCATCCTGCACCTGGTGGCGTCCGCCGTCTGGGTCGGCGGCCTGTTCGCGGTGCTGGCCCATGCTTTGCGTGGCGGCGCGTACACCGACGTGGCGGCGCGGCGCTTCTCGCTGACCGCCACGGTGGCGTTCGCCGTCATCGCGGTCAGCGGCGTGATCAACGCCTGGGTTCGGGTGCCGCTGGACGAGCTGTTCACCAGCACCTACGGCAGGCTGGTGCTCGCCAAGGCCGCCGCACTGGCGGTGCTCGGCGTGTTCGGTTATCTGCAGCGCCGCGCCGCCTTGCCCGCCCTCGCGGCCGATCCCGGTGACCGCTCGGCGCTGGTCCGCTACGCGGGCGTCGAGGTGCTGATCTTCGCCGCGACCATCGGCCTCGCGGTCGGGCTCGGCCGCACGCCGCCGCCACCCCCGGATTCCGTTCCGACCCCCGTCGAAGTGGAACTGGGCTACGACCTGGCCGGGCCGCCCAGCATCGCCCGCATGATGTTCGACTGGCGGTTCGATCTGATCTTCGGAACGTTGGCGGTCGTGCTCGCGGTGCTGTATCTGCTGGGCGTGCGGCGGCTGCGAGCGCGGGGTGACGCGTGGCCTGCCGGGCGGACGCTGGCCTGGCTGTCCGGGTGCGTGGTGCTGCTCGTCGCCACCTCCTCCGGCGTCGGCCGGTACTCGCCCGCGATGTTCAGCGTGCATATGGGAGCGCACATGGCGTTGTCGATGCTCGCCCCGATCCTGTTCGCGCTGGGTGGTGCGGTGACGCTGGCGTTGCGCGCGCTGCCTCCGGCGGGCCGCGGCGGCGTGCCCGGCCCCCGGGAATGGCTGCTGGCCGCCGTGCACAACCCGGTATCGCGTTTTCTGACCCACCCGATCGTGGCCTCGGCGATTTTCGTCGCCGGGTTCTACGCGCTGTATCTGGGCGGCATCTTCGACGCCTACGCCGACTCGCACGCCGCGCATCTGCTGATGAACACGCACTTCCTGCTCAGCGGTTACCTGTTCTACTGGGTGGTGATCGGCATCGACCCCAAGCCGAGGCAGGTCGAACCGCTGACCAAGCTCGCCATGGTGTTCGGCTCGCTGCCGTTCCACGCGTTCTTCGGCGTCGCGCTGATGAGCACGACCACGGTGCTCGGCGGCTGGTTCTACCGCGGCCTCGGGCTCAGCTGGAACGGCGATCTGCTCGGCGACCAGCGCACCGGCGGCAGCCTCGCCTGGGCCAGCGGTGAGGTCCCTCTGGTGGTGGTGATGCTGGCCTTGCTGATCCAATGGTCGCGCAGCGACAAGCGGCTCGCGCAACGCACCGATCGAGCCGCCGAACGCGACAACGACGCCGCACTCGCCGCATACAACGCGATGTACGCCGAACTGGCCAAGCGAGATGGAGAAGTGCGTAAGTGAGTGAACGCGCCACCGTGGTCTCCCCACACAGACCGGTCGGGCGGGTGGAACGGTCGCATGTGCGATCCGCGCGCAAGCGGCTGGCGGGGCAGATCCGCAAGACGCCGGTCTTCCACACGTCCGTGGCGAGCCCGTCCGGTCCGGTGCCGGTGACAATGAAGCTCGAGCACCTCCAGCACGGCGGGACATTCAAGGTCCGCGGCAGCCTCAACGCGCTGCTGGAGTCGGGCGAGGGGGCCGAGCAGGTCGTGATCGCCTCCGGTGGCAACGCGGGTATCGCGGCCGCGCTCGCCGCCGCGCGACTGGGCAAGTCCTGCACGGTCGTCGTCCCCGAGACGGCGCCGCACACGAAGGTCGCCGCGATGTGGTCGCACGGCGCCGACGTGCTCTGGCACGGCACCACCTACGCGGAGGCTCTGGGCCACGCGGCCGAGCTGGCCGCCGAACGCGACGCGCTGCTGCTGCACGGCTACGACCTGCCCGCGGTGGTCGCCGGCATCGGTGTGGTCGGGCTGGAACTCGAAGAGCAGGTGCGCGGTCGGCCGCCGGTGCTGGCCGCGGTGGGCGGGGGCGGGCTCGTCGCCGGGATCGCGGCGGCGGTCGGGCGCCGTCAGCAGGTCATCGGGGTGGAGCCGGAGGGCGCCGCGATCCTGCGCGCGGCGTTGACGGCGGACCATCCCGTGGACATCGTCGGGTCCGGGCTCACCGTCGACGCGCTGGGCCCTACGCGGATCGGCGATATCGCCCTCGATGTCTCGCGCCGGCACGGTGTGCGGTCGCTGCTGGTGAGCGACGACGCGATCAGCGCGGCGCGCGAGTATCTATGGCGTGAATTCCGCATCCTGGTGGAACTGGCCGGCGCGGCGGCGCTGGCCGCGGTGCACAGCGGCGCCTATATTCCCGAGCCGGACGAGCGCCCGGTGATCGTGCTCTGCGGCGCCAATACCGACGTGGCGGTGTTCTGATCTCCCCGTCGTGAAAAGCTCATTTTCACAACTTGGACAGTTGTGCACATTCCCGGATCGGCTCGCTCGGCGCCCACGGATCGGCGCACCCTGGAAGAGCCCTCCTGGAGGGGGAGGAAATTCCGGGCAGGCCCGGATCCGAATGTGAAGGGGCGCAATCATGTACGAGGCTCACGCGACCGTGATCGGAACGATCGCCACTCATCCGGTCAAGCGTGACCTGGCCAACGGCGAGCAGGTGGTCACCTTCCGGCTGGCGAGCAATTCGCGTCGGCTGGATCACGCGTCGGGGCAATGGGTGGACAACGGCACCTTGTACCTCACCGTCAGCTGCTGGCGCAGGTTGGTGGCGGGGGTCGACGCGTCCCTGCGGCGCGGCGATCCGATCATCGCCTACGGCCACCTGCGCTCCCACGAGTACCGCAGCAGGGACGGTGTGGAACGACGGGATCTGGAGATGCGCGCTACGGTGGTCGGACCGGACCTTTCCCGCTGTGTGGTGCGGTTGACGCGGTTGTCCGAGCTGCCGTCGCGGAATACTTCCGAGGTGCCGAGCGCTGAAGCTCGGGTACCGGACGGCGATGCGCCGGGGGAGAATGTCGCAGCCGACGGTTCTGCGCCGCCGCGCAGTAGCGCACCGGAGCCTGTCGACGTTTGATCGCACGGCCGGTTTCGTCCCGGTGGCAGGTAGCTCTGCTTCGTCCCCTCATCTCACGCACCGATAGGCTTCACACTTATGGCTGAGTTCATTTACCAGATGAAGAAGGTTCGCAAGGCGCACGGCGACAAAGTCGTGCTCGACGATGTCACCTTGAACTTCCTTCCCGGCGCCAAGATCGGCGTCGTCGGCCCGAACGGCGCAGGTAAATCCAGCGTGCTGAAGATCATGGCCGGACTGGACCAGCCGAACAACGGTGACGCGTTCCTCGCCCCGGGCGCTACCGTCGGCATCCTGCAGCAGGAACCTCCGCTCAACGAGGAGAAGACCGTCCGCGGCAACGTCGAGGAGGGCATGGGCGAGATCAAGGTGAAGCTGGATCGCTTCAACGAGATCGCCGAACTGATGGCCACCGACTACTCCGACGAGCTCATGGAGGAGATGGGCAAGCTCCAGGAGGATCTGGATCACGCCGACGCGTGGGATCTGGACTCCCAGCTCGAGCAGGCGATGGACGCGCTGCGCTGCCCGCCGCCGGACGAGCCGGTCACCAACCTCTCCGGTGGTGAGCGCCGCCGGGTGGCGCTGTGCAAGCTGCTGCTGAGCAAGCCCGACCTGCTGCTGCTGGACGAGCCGACCAACCACTTGGACGCCGAGAGCGTGAACTGGCTCGAGCAGCACCTGGCGCAGTACCAGGGCGCCGTGCTCGCGGTCACCCACGACCGGTACTTCCTGGACAACGTCGCCCAGTGGATCCTCGAACTGGACCGCGGCCGCGCCTACCCCTACGAGGGCAACTACTCCACCTACCTGGAGAAGAAGGCCGAGCGGCTCGAGGTGCAGGGCAAGAAGGACCAGAAGCTGCAGAAGCGGCTCAAGGAAGAACTCGCCTGGGTGCGTTCCGGCGCGAAGGCCAGGCAGGCCAAGAACAAGGCCCGTCTGGGCCGGTACGAGGAGATGGCGGCCGAGGCCGAGAAGATGCGGAAGCTGGACTTCGAGGAGATCCAGATTCCCGCGGGCCCCCGTCTGGGCAACGTCGTGGTGGAGGTCGAGCACCTGGACAAGGGCTTCGGCGACCGCCAGCTGATCAAGGACCTGTCGTTCACCCTGCCGCGCAACGGCATCGTCGGCGTGATCGGGCCGAACGGCGTCGGCAAGACCACGCTGTTCAAGACCATCGTCGGGCTCGAGCAGCCGGACAGCGGCGAGGTGAAGGTCGGCGATACGGTCAAGTTGAGCTACGTCGACCAGAACCGCGCGGGCATCGACCCGAAGAAGACGGTCTGGCAGGTGGTCTCCGACGGGCTGGACTACATCGAGGTCGGCCAGCAGGAGATGCCCTCGCGCGCCTATGTGAGCGCGTTCGGCTTCAAAGGCCCCGACCAGCAGAAGCCCGCGGGCGTCCTGTCCGGTGGTGAGCGCAACCGGCTGAATCTGGCGATGACCCTCAAGCAGGGCGGCAACCTGATCCTGCTCGACGAGCCGACCAACGACCTCGACGTGGAGACCCTGGGTTCGCTGGAGAACGCGCTCGAGAAGTTCCCCGGCTGCGCCGTGGTCATCTCGCACGACCGCTGGTTCCTCGACCGCACCTGCACCCACATCCTCGCGTGGGAGGGCGACTCCGACAACGAGGCCAAGTGGTTCTGGTTCGAGGGCAACTTCGAAGCCTACGAGGCCAACAAGGTCGAGCGGCTCGGCCCGGACGCAGCCCGCCCGCATCGGGTGACGCACCGCAAGCTGACCCGCGGCTGAGTTCGTCGCGGCGGGTGGGTGCACGACGTAGTCCGCACCCACCCTGCCCGGAGCGGCGAAAGATTCGTGCGGAACCTCGGTCGCGGTCGCTTTCCTTCTTGTCGGGTGATCCGATGGACCGAGCACGGTTGTGGGCGGCGCTCGGACCGGATGTCGGCGAATCGATTTCGGTGTGCGTGATCGGCTGCCGCTGCGGGAGAACGGGTGGCGTTCGGGCGGTGGTTTCTGCTGCTGCCCAGCGTTTGCTGGTGCGCCGTGGGAGACGGCGAGGCCGGACGGTAGAGCCGGAAGCGGACCCCGAACTCTTTCGGTGGGACGGCGCGAGAAGTCTTTGTCTCCGCACGCGGAAACAGGAGTGACACCTACCCGCGCGTAGCTCGCTAGGGTGGAGATGTGAATGCGCAGGCGCAGTTCGAGCAATCGGTGGCTTCGGCCGCCGGCGCGGTGGCCGAGCTGACCCGAGGTACCGGTGCGGCGCCGCTGCCGCCGCGGATACGACCTGTAGCGCTCACCTGACGTTCGCGGGTCCGATTCTGTGTTGTGCCCGAGGTCATCGCGTGCGATCTCGGCACACGAGCGGCGAACTGCGCGGTCGCGGTGAACTCCTGCATGTCGAAAGGGAATTCACCCACGCGTGCTCGGCGCACAGTTACTCTCGGACCGGCGTCACTTTGTTACGGAACCGATATCCGAGGGAGTTGGCGAAAAATGACCGTCTCGTCCGAATTGTCCAGCGCGGCGTGGGCCGCGGGTTTGCCGCAGTCATTGCGCGGCGAGCTCGCGACGCTCGAGGAAGCGTACTTCCGCCACGTCGACGCGGGCGATGTGGACTGTGCGATCACCGGCATCACCCAGATCTTCCGCAGGCATTTGGAGTTGGCCGTGACCCGCCGCCCAGGTCGCGCGCTGGTCCGGGTGTATCACCCGGATGACGGTTCCGGAATCGGTGCGGCGGTGCAGATCGTCACCGACGACATGCCGCTGCTGGTCGAGTCGATCAGCTCGTCGCTGAGCCGGATCGGCGTGAGCGCCAGCGAGATCATCCACCCGATCTTCGAGGTCGAGCGGGACGAGCAGGGGCAGCTGACGCACGCCGCCGCGCACGAGGTGGACGGCACCGGCGCGGCGGGGCTGCGCGAATCCTGGATGCACGTGCAATTGCACCCGTCGACCAGTGCGGCGCTGCTGGCCAAGGTCGAATCCGCGATGCCGGACGTGGTGGCCGACGTGCGTCAGGTGATCGGTGACACCGATGCCATCAAGGACGCGCAGAGCAAGCTGGCCGATGACCTGGAACGGGCCGCGCAATCCGGGGAGGCGCCGTTCGAACCGGCCGAACTGACCGACACCGCCAACCTGCTGCGCTGGCTGGCCGGGGGGAATTTCACCCTCCTCGGATACGCGCGCTACCGGCTGAGCACCGACGAGGGCAGGGAGATGACCACCGTCCTGCCCGCCACCTGCCTCGGCGTACTGCGTCCGGACGTGGGCACCGACTTCCACGTGCCGGTCAACGGCGGTGACCGTCCGCTGCTGACCCTCACGCAGGGGCTGGTTCCGGCTACCGTGCATCGTGCGGTGTACCCGTACTTCGTCAGCGTCGCCGACTTCGACGCGGACGGAGCGGTGGTCGGCGAGCACTTGTTCATCGGCGTCTTCACGGTCACCGCCGTGCACGAGAACGTCCTGGACATACCGGTGATCGAGCGCCGGGTCCGCTCGGCGATCGAGGAGAGCGGATTCGACCTGGAATCGTTCTCCGGTCAGGCGATGCTCGAGGTCATCCAGTCCTTCCCCCGCACCGAGCTGTTCTCCGCAGACGGCGAGACGCTGCGCCGCACCGCCACCGCAGTCCTGAGCGTGGGCTTGCGCCGCCAGGTGCGCCTGTTCCTGCGCGCGGACACCTACGGTCGCTATGTCGCCTGCCTGGTGTACCTGCCCCGTGACCGGTACACCACGAGGGCGCGGCTGGAGATGCAGGACATCCTGGTCCGCGAACTGGGTGGGGTGTCCATCGACTACTCCGCGCGAGTGGGCGAAAGCGACTTGGCGCGCGTGTATTTCACGGTGCGGATGCCGGAAGCCGAGCACGGCGCCCCGCGGCGGACGCCGCCCGCCGCCGACACTTCCGAGCCCAACCGGCTGCGTCTGCAGAACCTGCTCGCCGAGGCGACTCGTACCTGGGACGATCGCCTGAACGACGAGGTGAGCACGTCGACGGTGCTCGACCCCGCCGTAGTGCAGCAGTACGCGGAAGCGTTTCCCGAGGGCTACAAACAGGATTTCGCCGCGCCCCGCGCGCTGCGGGACATCGTGCGCCTGGAGCGGCTGCGCGACGGCGGCATCGACCAATACCTGTACCGGAAGCCGGATTCGGCACCCGGTTCATGGCGCTTCACGTTCTACATCGGTGGCAGCGGGATCTCTTTGAGCCAGGTGCTTCCGCTGTTGCAGAGCCTCGGCGTCGAGGTGGTCGACGAGCGGCCGTACCAGATCGAGCTGGAGGCCGCCGAGGGCGCCGAAGGCGGTGAGCGGTGGATCTACGACTTCGGCCTGCTCGCCAGGGCGGAGTTGCTGCGCAGTTCGCTCGATCGGGATCTGGACGCGGAACTGCTGGAGTCCTCCAAGCGCGCCGACGTGCTGGAGGCGGAGGTGCGCGGGTTGCGGGAGCGGTTCGTGGAAGCCTTCGAGGCGATGTGGTACGGCCGCGCGGAGGCGGACGGCCTGAACGAACTCGTGCTGCGCGCCCGGCTGCCGTGGCGGGCCGTCTCGATCCTGCGCACCTACGCGAAATATCTGCAGCAGGCGGGTTTTCCGTACAGCCAGGCCAATATCTGCCGTGTGCTGCTCACCTATCCGGATATCGCGCGCCTGTTCGTCGACCTGTTCGCGGCGCGCTTCGATCCCGACACCGTCTCCGCCGAGCACGCCGCGGAACTGGAGACGCAGGTGCGCGGCCGGATCGACGAGGTGGTCAGCCTGGACGCGGACCGCATCCTGCGCGCGATCCTCGGCCTGATCAAGGCGACGCTGCGCACCAATTACTACGTGACCGACGCGGACGGCAAGCCGCGCGACTATGTCTCGGTGAAGGTCGAGCCGCGGGAAATCGCCGAATTGCCCAAGCCGAAGCCGCAGTTCGAGATCTTCGTGTATTCGCCTCGGGTGGAGGGCGTGCACCTGCGATTCGGTCCGGTGGCGCGTGGCGGTCTGCGGTGGTCGGACCGCTTGGAGGACTTCCGTACCGAGATCCTCGGTTTGGTCAAGGCGCAGGCGGTGAAGAACGCGGTGATCGTGCCGGTCGGCGCGAAGGGCGGCTTCGTGGTGAAGCAACCGCCGGCGGCCACGGGTGATCCGGTCGCGGACCGGCAGGCGCTGGGTTCCGAGGGCGTCGCCTGCTACCGCACGTTCATCTCCGGTCTGCTGGATGTCACCGACAACGTGGACCGCGCGACCGGGGAGGTGTTGCCCCCTGCCCGAGTCGTGCGGCGCGATGGC
>NZ_BDBB01000065.1 GCF_001612765.1 Nocardia arthritidis NBRC 100137 | reverse complement strand
GGCGCGGGCCGGCCGCGGCCAGGCGGGCAGGTGCGCGACCGTCCGTCCACCGGACAGGTGCACGACCCGGTCCGCGGCCGCAGCATCGGCTTCGTGGTGGGTTACCAGGACCACCGCCATCGGGTGTCGTTTCGGCAGGTCCGCGAGCAGTTCCACCAGTTCCCCGCGTCCGTCCGGATCGATCATGGAGGTCGCCTCGTCGGCGATCAGCAGTGCGGGCCGACGGGCCAGCGCCGCCGCGACCGCCAGCCGCTGCTGCTGACCGCCGGAGAGCGTCGCGGTCTCCTTGCCGCCCAGTCCGGCGAGACCGACCTCGCCCAGCAGTCCTTCCACGTCCACCTCGGCGGCCAGGTCCGCGGACAATCCCCACACCACGTCGTCGGCGACGAGCACGCCGAGGGTCTGGCTCTCCGGTCGCTGCAACACCAGCGCCGTGCCGCCCAGCCGCCCCAGTCCGGCCGAGCCGGGCCGCCGCACCGACCCCGAGGTGGGCGGCAGACCGGCCAGCAACCGGGTCAGCGTCGACTTGCCCGAACCGTTGTGGCCCACCACGGCGACGAATTCCCCGACCGCGACGGTCAGGTCGACGTCGCTGAGCGCGTCGCGACCGGCGCCGGGGTAGCGGAATCCGGCGTGCTGCAGCGTGACCGGCAGCGGCGCGACGGGCCGGTCGTCGAGCGGCGCGTCGAGCCGGTCCCGGCCGGGCAGCCAGTCGAGCCGGTCCAGCACCGAGCCCAGGACATACCAGGAGCACACCCCGGTGGCCATCATGCCGAGCGCGACGCCGCCGCCCAGCCACACCCACCACGAGCGCAGCACGGCGTCGGCCAGTTCCGCCACGACCCGCCCGAGCGAAGTCACGCCCACCTGGGCGGCGAGATCCTGCAGGCCGCGCGCGCCATTGCGGATGTTGTCGAAGACCAACTCGCGCGCACTCGACAGCATGAGCAGCGAACCGACGGCCAGCGCGGCCCATACCAGCCCGGTGAGCAGCGAGAGTCCAAGAACCGCGACGAGCCCGCCGCCGCGCCGCTTCACGGTTCCGATGATGCCGCCCATCGTGGCCGAGGCGACCAGCACCGTCGCCGACGCCATACCGGCCGCCACGAAGGTGACCAGCGTGGCGGCGATGGTCGCGGTGACCAGGGCGCGCGGCCGGAAACGATGCGCGATCAGCCCGATCGGGACCGCCGCGACCAACTGCAGCGCACCGGCGAACGGGATCACCGATCCGATGGTCACCAGCCCGACGGTGGCTCCACCCAGCACGGCGCCGGTGGCCAGCTCGATCGGACGCAGCGGCCCGCGCTGCTCCGATGCGCCCGGAGAGGCCAGTTCATTCACAGCACAAGTCTGCCAGCCCGGCGGGCGGTGCCGGGTCGAGTCGAATCCGAGCGGGGCAGGAACTCGTGCGATACGTCACGGGGCCGGGTCGAGAATGTAGTGGCGGGGATCGAAGCGCCGGGTGCGGCGGCGGTAGCTGGTTTGCGAGCCGGGCCAGTTGTTGGTGATGCGGCCTGCGGAATTGCGGTACCAGCTCGCGCAGAAGTTCCACGGGGTGCGAGCCAGGCGTTGCTGGAGCGCGGCGTTGTAGTCCTCCTCCAGGTCCGCCCGGACGTCGATACAGTGGCCGGGGTGGTCGGCGAGCCACCGCACCGCCTGACGGATGTAGCGGGTCTGCGACTCGATCATGTAGATGATCGAGCCGACGCCGAGATTGGTGTTCGGCCCGTAGACGAGGAAGAGGTTCGGGAAGTCCGGCACCGCGATGCCGTAGTACGCGTGCGCGCCGTCGGCCCAGGCGTCGGCCAGCCTGCGGCCCCCACGGCCGTAGACCTCCATCGGCCAGAGGAACTCGGTGCCCTTGAAGCCGGTGCCGTAGATGATCACGTCCACCGCGTGCGTCGTACCGTCCGCGGTGCGTACCCCCTGCGGGACGATCTCGCTGATCGCGGTGGTCTCCACCCGCACGTTCGGCTGGGTGAGCGCGGGGTAGTAGTCGTTGGAGAACAGCGCTCGCTTGCACCCGATCGGGTAGTCCGGGGTGAGTTTCGCGCGCAACTGCGGATCCTCCACTTGCTCGGCGAGGTGCCGGGAGGCGATGCGGGCCACCCACCGGGCGATGGCGGGGACCTCGACCAGCCCGAGCGAGACGAACTCCGCGATCGACCACCACCCGAATCGTTCGGCCAGCAGCGCCCCGGGCACCCGCGCGAACAGGTTGTGCTGGATCGGCGAGTAGTCGGTGTCGAATTTGGGGATCACCCAGGCCGGTGTGCGCTGGAAAAGCGTGAGATGGGCGACCTCCGGCTGGATCTCCGGGATGTACTGGACAGCGCTCGCTCCGGTGCCGACGCAGGCGACGCGTTTGCCGCGAAGGTCGACGTCGTGGTCCCACTCGGCCGAATGGAACGACGGGCCCGCGAAGGTGTCGATGCCGGGTATGGCGGGCAGGGACGGACGCGACAGCTGGCCCACCGCCGAGATCAGCACGTCCACGACGCGGCTGTCCCCGTCGGCGGTGCGGACGGTCCACCGGCCGGTGGCGTCGTCGAATTCGGCGTCGGTGACGCTGGTGCCGAAGCGGATCGCCGACAGCACGCCGTGCCGCTCGGCGACGCCGCGCAGGTAGGAGTGGATGGCGGCGCGCCCCGAGTAACGCTGCGGCCAGTCCGGCTTGGGTTCGAACGAATACGAGTACAGCGGTGACGGGACGTCGCAGGCCGCACCGGGGTAGGTGTTCTCCCGCCAGACCCCGCCGAGGTCGGCGGCGCGTTCCAGCACGGTGATGTCGTCGAAGCCGTTGCGGCGCAACTCGATCGCCATCCCGATACCGCCGAAGCCCGCGCCGATGATGAGGATCGACGGCCGACCGCGCGTTGCCATGTGACGCTCCTCACTCCGACCGTAGTTGTCTCCACTGTAGGAGCCGTCGTGCCGTCGCATAGAGAAATTCGGCCATAATGTCCGCGTGGAGCGGGTACAGGATCCGGATATCCGCGATTGGAACTTTCCGCGCGGCGTGGCCAGCGTGGCGCTGATGGTCGGCTACGCGGCCGAACACGGCGTGCCCGCGGCGCGCATGCTGCACGGCACCGCGCTGACCGAGCAGCAACTGCGCGATCCGGACGCGCAGATCGACGCGCACACCGAACTGGCGGTCATCCGCAACCTCGTCCGCGAACTCGCGGGCCGTCCCGCGCTGGGCGTCGAGGTGGGCCGCCGCTACCGGATCACCACCTTCGGCATCTTCGGCTTCGCCTGCGTCAGCAGCCCGACGCTGGGGGAGGCGATCAGCTTCGCGCTGCGCTACCTGGACCTCAGCTTCACCTTCTGCCTACCGGTGGCCGAGTGGGGCGAGGACGAGTTCGTCGCGGTGGTGCACGACGAGTCGGTGCCGACCGACGTGCGCCAGTTCCTCGTCGAACGCGACGTCACCGCGATGCATCAGGTGATGAGCGATCTGCTCGGCACCCGACTGCCGCTGACCAGGGCCGAATTCCGTTTTCCCGCACCGGGCTACGCCGATCGGATCGCGGAGGTCACCCTGGTGGCCCCGCGTTTCGACATGCCGCGCAACCTGTTCGCCATCGAACCCATGCTGTTGGAGCAGCCGTTGCCACAGGCCAACGAGCACACGTGGGCGATGTGCCTGGCGCAGTGCCGGGAGTTGGTGCACCGCCGCAGGGCTCGCACCGGCATCGCGGCCGAGGTGCGCGAGCGCTTGGTCCCGCGCGGCGGCGCGGACGGGTTCGCCGCGCCGCCCGGAATCGACGCCGTGGCGAACGATCTCAACATGAGCACTCGCACGCTGCGCAGACATCTCGACGCGGCGGGAACCAGCTATCGTGCGTTGCTGGACGAGGTGCGGCGTGCTCTGGCCGAGGAAATGCTCACCGCCACACCGCTATCGGTGAGCGACGTCGCGATCCGCCTCGGTTACGCCGAAGCCTCGACATTCATCTTCGCCTTCAAGCGGTGGACCGGTAACACCCCGGCCGCCTATCGCCGCGAACGCGTCGTCCGGCGTTAAGCCCCTTCGCCGCGGCCGCTGCGGCTGCCCGTGTAGGCCAGCTCGCGAATCTTGCCTATGGCTTTGGGGAACAACTCCACCTCGGCCGGGTGGTTGAGCATCGGATCGAAGTAATCCGTTCGGTGCTCGGCGGATTCGGCGGGCCGCAGCGTGATTTCGGCGACCCGCCGGGTGGGTCCGCCGAGACGGCCCGCGCTGAGGGTGAAACTCACCAGATCCTCGTTCAGATGGGCTTGCATCGCCTCGAGCGACGCCGAAGCGGGCTGCGCGCCGTCCGGCTCGGCGAAGAACCAGGTCGGCGCGGAGTTGCTGATCCGGTAGGGCATCAGGCAGCCGTAGCGTGCGCTGGCCCAACCGCGCGCGGGGGTGATCACCAGCCGGCCCAGCGATCCCTGGCCTGTCGTTGCCAGCGCGAAATCCCAGGGCTCGTCGTCCCGGTCGAGTACTCGGAACGCCAGGCCGAGCACGTCGGGCAGGCCGTTCGGTAGTCCGACGCCCTTGGACAGCCGCGCGATCACCGCGCGTTCGCCGCTGCCGAACAGCGGCTCGAACTCGGGTTCGGCGTGCAGACGACCGGCCAGGTGCAACCCGTTGGGGTGGAACACCCGCGCATGCCGGATCCGCGCTCCGGTCGCGAACGCGCTCTTCACCACTGCGGCTGGCAGGTCGACCATGGTGCATCCTCCCGGGTAGGCGTCTCGTGCACCCCGATTGCCCCGGCTGGTGCCGGGTAAACCGCGCTCAAGCCGGTTGCACGCCGATCCGGCCACCCATCGGAACGGTCCGGAAATGGGTGGTCAGCCGGTGATCATCGCCGATGACGTGCAGCGAGACCGCGGGGTCCGGCGCGTAGTCCATGACGTGGTCGGGCAGGTCGAGTTCCCACTCGCCGCTGAGCACCGACGCGGTGCTGGGGCCGACCAGCAGCGGGCGTCCCCCGAACGTGGTCGTCGCGGCGGAATGCGCGTGACCGGTGAGGACGGCGACGATCCGGTCGTCCCCGGCCACCAGGTCGGCGAGCCGCTGCGGATCGGCGAGGGCGATCCCGTCGACGATCGGGCTGTACAGGCGCGCGGGCGGGTGGTGCAGGGCGAGCAGGATCGGTTTGGCCGGGGGCGCCGCGTCGAGCAGGCCGCTCAGCCAACGGTAGGTCTCGTCGGCGAGTCGCCCGCCGGGCTCGCCGGGGATGCTCGAATCCAACAGCGCGAGGGTGAGATCACCGACTCGGTGCGCGCGGTTGATAGGGGCGTCGGAGGCCGGCTCGCCGAGCAAGCCGGTACGGAAGCCCGCGCGGTCGTCATGGTTGCCGGGGAGGGCGTACACCGGGATCTCGGTGTCGAACGCGAGCTTGGCCTCCGCGTATTGCTCGGGTTTGCCGGAATCGGTGATGTCGCCGGTCACGAGGATGGCGTCGGGCCTGTGGCGCAGCCCGGCGAAGAACTCCATCACCCGCTGGACACGCTGGGTGTTGCGGGCGCCGAGATCGAAATGGGTGTCGCTGACCTGAGCCACCAGGATCATCGGCATTCGCTTTCGCTAGGGGTTCGCTGCATTGCGTCAGAGTGTGCGCGCGCCGCGGCCGCCGCACGTCATCAGGCTAGTTGACCTGCGCATTACGAGTCGTCATGACGCTCGCCACCATGCGAACGGCGCTCGACTATATGTGGTGCGGGCCACAATGTGTGAGATTCGCCGTCAGGACCTGGACTGCTCGGATACCGCGGCGGAGAGGGTGCGCAGGGCGCGCACGAACACTCGGCGGTCCGGTGCGGGGAGCTGCTCCAGCAGTTGATCCTCGCCGGCTTGGATGTCGCGCTGGACGCGGTCGCGGAGGGCGCGGCCCTCGTCGGTCAGCGACACCAGGTTGACCCGCCGGTCGGACGGGTCCGGTTCGCGCGTGATCAGGCCCCGGCGCTGCAGCTCGTCCAGCACGCCGATGATGCGGGTCTTGTCCGCGCCGATCGCCTTGGCCAGCGCCGCCTGGGTGTAGACCGGCTCCGCGTCCAGCCCGAGCAGGACGGAGTATCCCCACATGGATAGTTCGTGGCGCTCCAGGATGGGCGTTTCCGCGGCGATGAGCGCCCGCACGAGCGGCACGATCATCGCGGCCAGATCGGGACGAGCGTTGGACATGGACCGACGATACTGCTTGGCAAATCGTAAGCTCGAGCATACGATACGCATATGCATACCGACTCCCTGGAAGAATTGCGCGACCAGCACGCTCGTTCGGTTCGATCGAGCGTGGCGGCCGTTGCCCGCGTGCGTCCCGATCACCTGGAATACGAAACGCCCTGTGCCGGTTGGCGCCTTCGTGACCTGCTGGAACACATGATCGCGCAGAATCACGGCTTCGCCGCCGCCGCACGGGGCAGCGGTGGTCGCGATGTCTGGGCCGTTCGCACCTCCGACGATCCGATCGCCGACTATCGCGCTTCGGCCGAAGACGTCCTCGACGGCTTCGCCGTCGAGGACGTCTTCGAGCGCGCACTGCTGCTGCCGGAAGTTTTGCCCGATCGTGGCATCCCGGCCCACCTCGCGATCGGTTTCCACCTCGTGGACAGCGTCGTCCACGCCTGGGATGTCGCGCGCTCGATCGGCGAAACCATCACCCTCGACCCCGACGTCGCCGAAGCGGCGCTGCGCATCGCCCTCGCCGTCCCCGACGGTCCGGAACGCACCGCCCCCGACGCGGCATTCGCCCCGGCACTGGCCGTTCCGGAACAAACGCAGGCCCTCGACCGGATCCTCCTGCTCCTCGGCCGCTCGCCGAACTGGCCGAACTGACCTGCTGACGCGGACCTCCCGCCCGGCCGCCCGGGCCGGGCCGTGCGCATCCGGGCGATTGCCTGGGGATGACTGTGGACGAATCGGGAGCCGAGGTTCATCGCCCAGGACGAAGCCGGAGACCAGGCGCGAAGAAGGCCGGCACGAGGAAGCCGTTCGGCGGCCGACGCTCAGGCCAGGAGGCCGTGGTCGGTGCGGAGGGGAAGGTGGCGCTAGCTGAGCGTCCGCAGCGAGTGGGCAGCGCGTTCGAGGGCAGCCGGGTCGGCGCCTTCGTCCAGCGGGCGCCAGAATTCGGGGTCCGGCTCGGCGGACAACGTCAGTTCCGGCGGGGTGCGCCACGAGGCGGCGAGGCCCAGGTGCCAGGAGTGCAGGTAGGTCCGGGCATGGGCGCCGGAGCGGTCGAACAACGGGTCGCCGACTATCGGGTGTCCGGTCCACGCCAGGTGGACGCGGATCTGGTGGCGTCGGCCGGTGACCGGGCGCAGCGCGAGAACGGTGTGCGCCGGGCCGCGCAGCACCGTCGCGAACCGGGTGAGCGAGGGGTAGTTCTTGGCGGGCAGCAGGTCGGCCTCGTCGACGAACCAGCGGCCCGCCTCGTGGCGGATGCTTTCGCGGGGCGCCGCGATGCGCACCCGGTTCTTGCGCCCCACGCTGAGCGGCAGATCGAACACGCCGGTATCGGGCAGGCCGGTGGAGGACACGACGGCCAGGTACGCCTTTTCGGCGGTCTGTTTGTTGAACTGCCTGGTCAGCTCGCCGTGCGCGCGCAGTTCCTTCGCGAACAGGATCAGGCCGGAGGTCACCTTGTCGATCCGGTGCACCGGATACAGCGTTTCCCCCGCGGCGGCCGCCAGTTCGACGAGGTCGGTGTCGTGGCGCTCGCCGGTGACGGAGATCCCGGCAGGTTTGCTCAGGGCCAGGATCGCCGCGTCCTCCTCGATGAGGCAACGGGCGCGCAGCTGTGACCAGTCCTTGTCCACCGGACGAGCCTAGGGTGGACGTCCGCGGCAGGCGGCACGCGGTCTCGGCTACCTGCCGTTCTTGCCGTTGCGGCGCAGCAGGTGCGGGCGCAGGCGGTTGAAGCCGCGCACCCGGACGCTGCGCAGGTGCTTGATGGCGAATGCCGGGTCGCCCTCCAGCGCGGCGGCGGCGTGGTCATCGATCAGGACGGTGCCCGGCCGGGCGACGCCGGTGAGCCTGGAGGCGATGTTCACGACCGAGCCGTACAGGTCCCCGAAGCGTTGCAGGACCGGGCCGTAGGCGACAGCGACCCGCAGGTCCGGGGTGCCGCCGACCATCATGGTGGACTCCTGGATAGCCAGCGCGATGCGGGCGGCCTCGGTGGCGGTTTCGGTGGCGAACATCACTTCGTCGCCCACGTTCTTGATCACCCATCCGCCGTTCTCGGTGATGGCGGCGGTGGTGGTGGATTCGAACGCCTCCAGCAGCATGGACAGCTCGTCGGGGTGCAGATGCCTGGTCAGCCTGGTGTAGCCGACCATGTCGGCGAAACCGACGGCCAGTTCCCGCACCGCCTCACCGGCGCTGGTTCCCGGGTCGAGCGAGCGCGACAGCGCCGCGGCGAGATGGCGCCGCCAGGCGTAGATGTTCAACTGCTCCAGCGTGGCGATGGCGCCCTCGGTGGCGGTGCGCACCGCCTGCTCGGGGTCGGCATCGGGCTCGGCTCGGGCGATCCGCTCCTCGATCTCCGCCAGCACCAGGTCGACCTGCCATTCCGCCAGGCGCGCCATCCCCTGGCCGAGCGTGCGCACGGTCGCCGACTGTTGTTTGATGTCGGCCGAGGACAACACGTTCAGCTGCTCGAAGTTGCGCACCGCCGCCACGTCTGCGTCGGCGTAGTCGACCGCTTCGTCGCCGATGCTCGACGGAAAGCCGAGCGCGACCCACAATTGCTTGGTGAGCGCCGTCGTCGTCGCCGACTGCTCGGCGACCTCGGTGCGGTTGTACCGGCGCGCTCCGTCGAGCAGGTAGGACTCGACGACCGATCGCACCAACTCGGACCTCTCGATGGGCACCATGATCGGTACCTTACGGGCCGAATCCGGCGAGCCGGCTTTCCTTGGGGCAGTTCACATACTCACCGCGTCGTCTTCGGTCCCGCGCTGCAGGCACGCACATTTCGGTGACACCCGAAACTGCCGCCGAAGCGTGGTGCGGTCGGTCCGCCGGTGCTCGCATGCCGGGGCGCGTCGGTTTGCGAACGATTTCGTTCAGTTCCTGATTCCGGACGTGGAGGGCGTGCGCCCGCGGAAGGTGCGGCGCAGATCCTCGACCCATCGGTCCGGTATCTCCCACGGGATGAAGTGACCACCTCGATCGTGGACGGTGAGATTGACGTGGTTGTACCAATCGCCCCGGTCGCTGTCGACGAAGGCCTGCACACGGCCGTCGGTGGTGACGCCGGGCGGGTTCTCGTAGCCGACGAAGGTGATGCCGGTGGGGGCCTCGATCGGGGGCTGCCGGTCGTGCGACGGCGTCCACGGATAGCGATTGTTGTTGGCGTAGGTGCGGATCGAGGTGCCGATGGAATTGGTGACCCAGAAGATCATCGCGTGGGTGAGCAGGTCGTCCTTGTCGAAGACGGACTCGATGTCGCCGCCGTTGTCGCTCCAGCTCACCCAGCGCTGCAGGATCCAGGCGAGCAGCCCGGCGGGCGAGTCGGACAAGCCGTAGGCGAGGGTGCTCGGTTCGAGCACATGTGCTGCCAGATGGACGGCGAAACGTCGTTCCAGTTCGATGATCCGGTCGTGCACATCTGCGGGTATGCCATCCGGGATGGGTCTGCCGCCACTGATGTCCCAACCCCGGTCGCCGTCGAACAGGGTGAGCTTCTGGCCGGAGCCGATGTGGATGCCGTACAACTCGTCGGCGTACTTGTGCCCGAGTTGCCCGGTGACCAGGGCGCCGACGTCGCAGCCCGCCGCGGCGTATTTCGTATGGCCGAGCGTCTCGGTCATGAGGACGTGCCAGAGGTCGGCGACCTTCCAGAAGTTCATGTCCGGGTTGTTCGGCAGCGGCGCGGAGAACCCGAACCCGGGAAACGACGGGACGATCACATCGAAGGCGTCGGCCGGGTCGCCGCCGAATGCCGCGGGGTCGGCCAGCGGATCGACGACCTTCGCCCAATGCCAGAAGGTCCACGGCCAGCCATGGGTGAGGATCAGCGGCGTCGGGTCGGGGCCTACACCCGGCTTCCGCATGAAATGCACCGGCACCCCGGCGACCTCGACGAAGTAGTGCGCATAGGCATTGATCGCGGCCTCGGCGGCACGCCAGTCGTAACCGGTGCGCCAGTACTCGACCAGCTCCTGCAGATAGCCTCGCGACACACCATAGGACCAGTCGTCGTTGCCCGCGTCGACCGGCCAGCGCGTCAGTTCCAGCCGTTGCCGAAGGTCGGCGAGCACGTCGTCGGATACCTGGATGGGCGTGGGACGCAGCGGAAACGGTTGCGTCTCGACTCCACGCGCGGAGGGCTCGTGACTCACCGGACCAGTATGCTCCGGGCGTTTCCCGCGTCCGGCGCCACTGCACGGCAAGCGAACGGTGACCATTTCGCTCCGGCACGTCCACCTCGTCGCCGCAGACCGGGACATCGCAGCCCCCAGGCGTACTTCGAGGGGCTGGTACGCCGCCGGCTCCCCAGTGGCCCGGCCTCCGACCGGGCAATGGCTGCTGGACGTTCGGTCGGCGCCGTCGGTCCGGTGGGCAGGCTGCTCAAGGCTTGGGGGTAGGGGTCCAGTAACCGGCGCGTCGCTTGTCGGCGGCGGCGCGAATGGCCGTATGGAAGCGCTCGGCCAGGCGGGTGGGAGCCGAAAGGTCGTCCCAGCGCCAGCGGACGACCACCCAGCCGAGAGTGCGGAGCCGGGCTTCGCGCTCCTGCTCCGCTGTGACCATCGGTGCGGCGGGTACCGGGCGGCGCGGTGTGGCTGGATGGTCGATCCTTCCGTCGAACTCGCCGATCACACCGAGGTCCGGAAACAGGAAATCGACGCGGCCGACGCAGATGTCGTCGTCGGAGAAGACCCGGGCCTGTACCTGGGGAGCGGGGAGACCGGCCTGGTGCAGCAGGATCCGGCTGCGGGATTCGCCGACGTCCTCGCTGCGGCCGTCCAGGAAGTCGAGGACGAGGGCGGCTCGGCGGCAGCCGGGCCGGTGCCGGGCGCGGCGAAGGTGTTCGCGCAATTCCGTCGTGGTCGTCAGGCCCTGGCGCAGCGCGGAATCGCCGACCGCGACCGACTGTTCGAACCCTTCCGAGCGAGCGATATCGAGGACCGTCCGCGCCGGGGTGGTCACTCGTATGTCGTCGATCAGGGTGACCTCATCGGGTTCCACCTGCGCCGAATGGACCACGACCCGTCTGCTCAGCCGGCCGCCGTTGATCCGATTCCTGGTCAGATGGACGCGGTCGAGCGAAATGCCCCAGGTCGCCAGGCCGTGCAGTACCGCCGCCGAACAGTGGCTCGTGATGGCGGAGTCGGACGTGGACTCCGCGGTCGCCAGCGTCATCAGCAGATGCCTGCCGGTCGCGCCGAGACCGGAGCCCGGCGAGTTCAGATAGTGCCCGGCGCGCAGGCGCTGCCATTGCCCGGTCCTGCACAGCCGGTGCAGCGCCTTGTCGGACAGTCCGGATGCCAGTGCTTGCCGACGTGAGATCAATTGCGGTGCTTCCATACCGACGATCGTGATCGTCCGGCGCCCATGGAGGGCCCGCCGCGGCAGCGAATGTGGACAACGCACCGGCTGTGGACAACTCCGGGATCACCCCATCTGGGTCATCCCGGCCGCGACCACCTGCGCCACGTTCAGCACTTCGTCGGCGGTGGGCAGGGGCAGGCCGTCGAGCGCGTGCAGCCGGTCGGTGCTGGCGATCGCGAACATCGCCGAGACCCAGGCCGCCGCGCAAGCGCGCAGGGTGCCCGGGCGCACCGGGGCAGGAGCGCTCGCCTGCAGCACCTTCGTGGTGACCTCCAGCAGTTGATCGCGCAGGCGGCGCAGTTGCCGTCGCACGTCGGGATGGGTGTCGGCTTCCCGCCACAGGATCACCCGCAGCACCGACGAGTGGTGGTCGCGCAGGTTCAGGGCGGCATCGAGGTTGACCAGGCTGGTCGCCGGATCTCCCGGCGCCACCACCGTGCCGATGTCGTCGATCGGCTGGGCGGGCACCCGTTCGGACATCAGGGCGGACAGGATCGAGTCCTTGGTCGGGAAGTAGTAGAAGACGAGTCCTTTGGGAACGCCTGCCGCGGCGGCGATGGCCGCCGTCGCGGTGGCGTCGTATCCCTGTGCCGCGAAGAGTCTCTCCGCGGCGTCGAGGATGAGTTGCCGCGCCTCGCCGTCGGCTTTCGCGCTGCGGCGACGCCCGGCCCGCCGGGTTCCTGGCATCTGCGTCAGTGATGCGGAGCCATGTCGTGCAGACGTCCCGACACCGTCGGCAGCGCCGCTACCGCGACCACCGCCGTCACCACGCCGACTACCCATGCGGTCCAGGATGCGCTGCGGTACTCCGTGAAGTCCATGACCCACGGGGAGACGAACAGCAGCGCGCCGCACAGGCCCATCACGTAGTCCGCCGCCGCCATGTCGGGGCGGGCCATCTGTGCCAGACCGGTGAGAGCGATGAGCACGCCGAGCACGATCAGCGACCACATGGCGTTGTCGTTGGTGTCCACCCAGAGGGGGGACAGCGCGGCGAAGGCTCCGAGCACGACAGCCAGGAAATCCTGCGCGCGGCTCTCGGTGAACATGGTTACCTCCTCAGGCTGTGAGTGTGTGCTGTCCTCGGTATAACCCTGATTGACCGCCCGATCAATATCGAAACGAACACGATTGCGCGGCTGTTGCCCGACCGTTGATGCGTGATGGTCATCACAGGGCAATGCGCCAAGCAGAGGTTAGGGTGGGCTTCGTCGCACCGCCGGTTCCGTGGGATCGGCTGCCGGGTTCCAAGGAAGGGATGGCCGCATGACCGCGCCGATCGTGATCGTCGGAGCAGGCCTCGCCGGCCTGCGCACCGCGGAGGAACTGCGCCGCGCGGGCTACGCCGGTGAACTCGTGCTCATCGGTGACGAGCCGCGGTTGCCGTACGACCGGCCGCCGCTGTCCAAGCAGTTCGTGCGCGGCGAAACGGACGACACCACATTGCGTCCGAGCGAGTTCTTCGCCGAGAAGCGGATCGATCTGCGTTCGGGCACCGAAGCCGTCGGGGTCGACACCGGCGCGCGCCGAGTCCGTCTCGCCGACGGAACGACGCTGGACTACGACCAGCTGATCATCGCCACCGGCCTGCGCCCGCGCCGTCTTCCCGGCCTGCCCGATCTCGGCGGTGTGCACGTGCTGCGCGGTCATTCCGACGCCCTCGCCCTGCGCGCCGACCTCAGCGACGCCCGGACGGCGCTCGTCGTCGGCGCCGGATTCATCGGCTGCGAACTCGCGGCGAGTTTCCGGGCACAGGGGGTGGATGTCGTGCTGGTCGAACCGCAGGCGACACCGCTGGCCTCGGTGCTCGGCAGCGCAGTGGGCGAACTGGTGGCGCGCATGCACCGCGCGGAAGGGGTCGATCTGCGCTGCGGCATCGGTGTGGACACGTTGCTCGGCGACGACGCGGGGCGGGTGCGCGGCGCCCGGCTGTCCGACGGTAGCGAGATCGCCGCCGACCTCGTCGTGATCGGGGTCGGCTCGCGGCCGGTGACCGAGTGGCTGAGCGATTCGGGGATCGCGCTGGCGGAGCCGTCGGCCGGTGGCGGCGTGCTCGCCGACGAGGTGGGTCGCACCTCGGCCGAAGGTGTGTGGGCGGTGGGCGATGTGGCGGCCTGGCTGCACGACACCGGCTCGCGCAAACGCGTCGAACACTGGACCAACGCGGGCGAGCAGGCCAAATTGGTCGCCTGCGCGTTGCTGGGGGCGCAACCGCCCACGGCCGCCCGGGTCCCGTATTTCTGGAGCGACCAGTACGACGTGAAGATCCAGGCGCTCGGCACCCCCGGCGCGACCGACGAGGTGCACATCGCCTCCGACGACGGCCGCAAGTTCCTCGCCTACTACTCCCAGGGCGGCAACCTCACCGGCGTCGTCGGCGCGGGCATGACCGCCCAGGTGATGAAGGCGCGCGCCAAGATCGCCGCGGGCGCTCCGGTGACCGAACTGCTGGCGCCCAGCTGACCTCGGCGCGTGGCGGGCGGACGGCGTGCGGCATCCGGCACTTCGGCGCCGGTGGCCCGCCCGCCCGCTGTTCGCGGGGGAGGTTCGCCGGGCCTCGAACGGGCTGTGGTGCCGTCATGGGGCTGTAATACGGTGGTGCGGTGATCGTCGCGCTCATCGACTCGGGTCTGGGGTTGCTGCCTACCTCCGCTTGGTTGCGCAAGTTGCGGCCGGATGTGGATCTGCTGCTGCAACTGGACCCGGACGGTGCGCCGTGGGGGCCGAAGCCGGAGGACTGGGTGGTCGATCGGGTAGTCGACGCCGCGCGAACCTCGCTTCGTTCGGGGGCCGAGGTGATCGTTTTGCCGTGCAACACCGCCAGCGTCACGGCGCTGGAGCACGTGCGCGCCGACGTCGGGCCCGACGTGCCGGTGATCGGCACCGTGCCCGCGATCAAGCCCGCGGCGGCTGTGTGCCGATCGGTGGCGGTCTGGGCCACCGCGGCGACCACGGCGAGCCGGTATCAGGCCGATCTGATCGCGAAATTCGGCGGGGACGCCGATGTGGTGGGCGTGGCATGCCACGGGCTGGCGGACGCGATCGACCGCGGTGATCTGGCGGCCGCGCACGATGCGATCTCGGGCGCCGCCGCGCGGACTCCGTCGGAGGTCGAAGGCGTGGTGCTCGGTTGCACCCACTACCCCTTGGTGACCGACGCGATCGTCGCCGCGCTGCCGAACGGGGTCCGGCTGTTCGACAGTGCGCAAGCCGTTGCGGCGCAGACTATCCGGCGAATCGAGGCGCTGGGCCGCCCGAGCACCGGCAACGGCGAGATCCGGGTGCTGAACAGCGGACGCCCCGGTGCGCTGCCCGTCAGCGCGGCCGCCTTCGAGTCGGGGCGTGTGCTGGGCGCGCAGGGATGAACCGCGGTCCTGCATCGCGCTGGCCGCGGTGACGACTGGGCCCGCGCCGACGGCCGGGGCCGCGCTGGGCGCGCGGAGCATTCGGAACAGGAGCGTGGTTCGATGAGCGACTCGGTGACCGCGGCCGACGTGCGGGCGGCGTTGCGGGAACTGGCGAATCCGGCCGATGCGACGCACTCGCAGCGGTTCTTCAAAACCGGTCCCGGCGAGTACGGCGAGGGCGACGTGTTCCTCGGCGTGCGGGTCCCGGCGAGCCGTGGCGTCGCGAAACGCTTCGCGGCGCTTCCGTTGGACGAGGTGGACAAGCTGCTCGACAGCGACGTGCACGAGGACCGGTTCGTCGCGCTGGTCATCCTGAACGCGCGCTTCGCGGCGGCGTCCCGGCCGCGCTCCTTCGACGACGCCGCGCGCGCGGCCATGGTGGAGCTGTATCTGGCGGCCGTGCGGCGCGGCCGGGTGAACAACTGGGATCTCGTGGACGTGTCCGCGGAGAACATCGTCGGCCCGTGGCTGCTGGACAAACCGCGTGACCTGCTGTTCCGGCTGGCGCGGTCCGAGTCGCTCTGGGAGCGGCGGGTGGCGCTGCTGTCCACCTTCGCCTTCATCAAGGCGGGTGACGCCTCGACCACCTTCGCGCTGAGCGAGCTGCTCCTCGGCGACCGGCGCGATCTGATCCAGAAGGCGGTGGGCTGGATGCTGCGCGAAGTCGGCAAGCGCGTCGACCGGAGCCTGCTGACCGGATTCCTCGACCGGCACGCCCCGGCCATGGGACGCACCGCGTTGAGCTACGCGACCGAACATCTACCGCCAGAAGTGCGCGCCGAATACCGCAGGCGATAGTCGGCGCAATCGATCGGCTAATCACGCTATTTCGGGCGAACGCAGAATTGCGTTCGAAATGGCGGATCGTTCAGAACTGGATCTTCAGGTGGTCGGTCACCGGATGCGCCTGGCAGCCGAGAATGTAGCCGTTCTCGATATCCTCCGGGTCGAGGATTTCGGCGTTGTCCATTTCGACCTTGCCCTCCAGCACCGTGCACGCGCACGAACCGCATTCGCCTTCCTGGCAGGAATAGGGCACGTCCAATCCCTTGGCCAGCATGATGTCCACCAGCGTCTGCTTGCGCGGCCATTTCAGCTCGTGCACTTCGCCGTCCAGCTCGACTTCGACCGTCGCCGCGTCGGCCGCCTCCTCGTCGGAGACCTCGACCGGCGCCTGGTCGGCGAACGGGTCGCCGGCCAGCGAGTTGAACACCTCGGCGTGCGTGCGGGAGCGCGGCACGCCCAGTTGCGCGAGCGCGTCGTGCACCCGGTCCATGAACGGCTTCGGGCCGCACATGAACGCGTCGTAGCCGCGATACGGGGCGACCAGGGTGGCCAGCGCGTCGGCCGTCGGTAAGCCCTGCAGATACTCCAGCCAGTGGATCACGGTGAGCCGCTGCGGGTGCTTGTCCGCCAGATCGCGCAGCTCCCCGGCGAAGATCACCGACTCGTGGTCGCGGTTGGCGTAGACCAGCACGATGCGGCCGGTACCGCGGGCCAGCGCCGACTTCAGGATGGACATCACCGGCGTGATGCCGCTGCCCGCGCCGAACAGCAGCAGATCGTCGTCCAGGTCCTTCGGGGTGAAGACGCCCGAGGGCGGCAGCACCTCGATCCGGTCGCCCTCTTTCACGTTGTCGCACACCCAGTTCGACCCGTAGCCGCCCTCGGTCCGCTTGACGGTCACCTTGGGGCGGTCGTCGGTGTGCGGCGAGCTGGCCAGCGAGTAGCACCGCGCCACCGAGCCGGTCCGGTCGCTGGGGATGCGCAGGGTGAGGAACTGTCCTGGCTGGTAGCGGAACTTCTCGGCCAGCTCGTCGGGAACGTCGAAGACCAGCGAGCGGGTGTCTGCCGTCTCGGTGATGATCGCGGACACCCGCAGCACGACCGAGCGCGAGCCGTGTGGAACCTCGACAGTCGTCATGTCGTCCTCTCGAACCTGGCACGGGCTTCCCGCGACGCAAAAACTAGAACGTGTTTCAGTTTCATCGTACGTCGGGCGTCGCCTGGCGGACAAGCTGGGCCTCGAGCCCGGCGATCAGCACCTCCATGCCGAAGTCGTAGGAGTAGCGTCCGCGCAGGTCGCCGATGTGCCGCGTAGCCCGCTCGACCACGGGAGGCAGGGTGACGTCGGCGGGGGCGGAGCGGTCGCGCGGGTTCACCCGGCTGCGGCCGAACAAGTAGGTGTGGATGGTGGCGTAGGCGGCCAGGATGTTGCGATCGCCGAAGCCCGCGTCGTCCAGGATGTCCATGATCGCGGCGATCAGGTCCAACTGTTTGCCGAGCATCTGCTCGATGAGGATGTCGCCGAGGCCGGGATGCTTGCGCAGCTTCTCGTCGATCTGGTCGACCAGGTCGCGCAGCCGATGCTGCCATGACCCGGATTCGGCCGGTGGCGTGCGCACTCCGGTCAGCGCCGCGCTGGCGACCAGGTCCAGCAGTTCCCGTTTGTCGGCGACGTAGTAGTAAGGCGCCATCGGGGAGACGCCGAGTTCGCGGGATAGTCGCCGCATCGACAATTTCTCCACGCCGTCCTCGCGTACCACCCGCAGCGCGGCCTCGACGATCTCGGACTCCGACAGCGTTCGATTCGTGGTGCTCGCGGGCCCTCCGTGGTTACGCAAGCTTCCGCCCCCAGGCCTGATGCGCACACCACTGTGTGCCGCCGCCCCCGTTCGCCTGCATTCGTCCGACTCCCATGCCACCTCTACCGCCGCGGGCTTGTGTTGCCCGTCACATTCTGTTCCGCTGCTTGCCATCCGCAGTCTAGAGCGCCGGGTATCGCTCCCGTCGCCGCCTGTTGCGCTCGGCGGGCGGCGAACGAGCCGGTCGCGCGGGTCGAGCGGCGGCGGGAAGCTCGGGCTCCGCGGTTTCGGTGCCTGAAACCTGTTCTTTTGTCAGTTGATGACGTTATTGTGTGAGCACGAACTGCACCGGGCAGTTCGCACACGGATCGTCCTCGCGGAGGTAGCCATGCCGGAATACGGGTCCATCGGACACGCCGACACCGACAACACCGGACGGATGGAGACCGCCGCCGCGCGGTCGGCCGAAGAGGCCCCGCTGGTCGAGGAGAGCCTCATCGAAGAGGTGTCCATCGACGGCATGTGCGGCGTCTACTGACGGGCGGCGGACCACGATGCTCGATCTCGATACCCGCTGGCAGCTGCACCCGCGTGTGGCGCTGCGCCCGGAGCCGTTCGGCGCGCTGCTCTACCACTTCGGCACGCGCAAGCTCTCCTTCTTGAAGAGTCCGCGGATCGTCGAGATCGTCCGGTCGCTGCCGGAGCACGCGTCGGCCCGTACCGCGTTGCACGCGGCGGGCGTGCCGGAGGCGGGCGCGGGCGCCTACGTCGACGCGCTGACCCAGCTCGCCGACTCGGACATGATCATCGGTGCGCCGGAAGGTGCGCCGATGCCCGCGGCGATGGCGAACCCGGCTCCGGCGACGGGGGTGGTCCCGTCGGGCGGGGCGGTGCGCCTGGTGGATCGCTTCGAGTCCGGCTTGGCCGCGCCGATCTGCCTGACCTGGGAACTCACCTACGCCTGCAACCTCTCCTGCGTGCACTGCCTGTCCTCCTCGGGCCGCCGGGACCCGCGTGAGCTGAGCACCGAGCAGTGCAAGGCGCTGATCGACGAGTTCGAGCGCATGCAGGTGTTCTACGTGAACATCGGCGGCGGCGAGCCCACGGTGCGTCCGGACTTCTGGGAGTTGGTCGACTACGCGACCGCGCACCACGTGGGCGTGAAATTCTCCACCAACGGAGTGCGGATCACGCCCGAGGTCGCGGCCCGGCTGGCGGCCAGCGACTACGTCGACGTGCAGGTGTCGCTGGACGGCGCCGACGCCGAGGTGAACGACGCCGTGCGCGGCCCCGGCTCCTACGCCATGGCCATTCGCGCGCTGGAGAACCTCGCCGCGGCGGGCTTCCGGGACGCGAAACTGTCGGTGGTGGCGACCAGGCACAACATCGGGCAGCTCGACGAGTTCCGCGCCATCGCCGAAAAGTACGGCGCCACCTTGCGACTGACCAGGCTTCGGCCGTCGGGGCGGGGTGCGGACGTATGGGACGAGTTGCACCCGACGCCCGATCAGCAGCGGGTGCTCTACGACTGGTTGCTGCGCAACGGGGAGGGCGTGCTCACCGGCGACTCGTTCTTCCATCTCTCGGCGTTCGGTCAGACGCTGCCGGGCCTGAACATGTGCGGCGCCGGCCGGGTGGTCTGCCTGGTCGATCCGGTCGGTGACGTCTATGCCTGCCCGTTCGCCATCCACGACCGGTTCCGCGCCGGAAACGTCGTGGCCGACGGTGGTTTCGGCGCCGTGTGGCGGTCCTCGGACCTGTTCGGGGAGCTGCGTGAGCCCAGCGGCGGCGGCGCGTGCGCGTCGTGCAGCCACTACGACGCCTGCCGGGGCGGCTGTATGGCGGCGAAGTTCTTCACCGGGTTGCCCGCCGACGGTCCGGATCCGGAGTGCGTCCAGGGTTATGGCGAGGCGGCGCTGGCCGACACCGCGCGGATGATCCCGCGTTCGTCGGTCGACCATTCCCGCCGGGTCGCGCCGCGCGCGGGCGGGCGCAAGAGTACACCGGTCCCGTTGACGTTGAGCGCGACGCGCCCGGCCGGCTTCGCGCCGGAACGCCGCCCGTCGCGTGCCTGCGACGAGAGTCCGCTGGCCTGAGGCAATGAAGTTTGCCAAAAGTGTGCTAACAGTGCGGTCGTGGCTATCGTCCGGTTTCCGACCGGGCGATAGCCGTCGCGTTGCCGGATGCCGGGAAACGGCCCCCGGCGAACTCTCGGCATCAGGTGCGGCGCGGGCCGCCTCCGGTGGCGGGCCGGTTTCGCCCGGAATTCTGCCGATTTTTCCGGACTGTTGATGTCTGGCCGCGAAACTCCGCCTAGCATGCCAGGAATGCGCCATGATCGCCTGCCCGATGGATTCGGGGTGCGGATCGATCCCCGGGTACGCGCATACTCCGGCGGGCGGGTTCTGATCGGCGGTTCGCCGGCCAGGTTGCTGCGACTTGCCCCGGAGGCCGCCGAGATGATCGGCGACGGGTACCTCGAGGTGACCGGCCCGAAGTCCGCTGTCGTTGCCAGACGGCTGCTCGACTCCGGAGTGGCCAACCCCCGCCCCCGGCTGCTGCCGTCGCCGGAGGACGTCACCGTCATCGTGCCGCTGCACAACAACGCCGAGGGTCTGGCCCGCCTGCTCGCCGCGTTGCGGGGGCACAACGTCATCGTGGTCGACGACGGGTCCGACCAGCCGGTCCGAATCCCGCGTAACCGGGGTACCCGGTGCCGGGTGACCGTGCTGCGGCACGACCGCAAGCAGGGGCCCGCGGCCGCGCGCAATGCCGGCTTGCGCGCGGCGACAACCGACTTCGTCGCGTTCCTGGACTCCGACGTGGTGCCGCGCAGCGGATGGCTGGAGGTGATGCTCGGCCACTTCAGCGACCCCGGGGTGGCATTGGTCGCCCCGCGGATCGTCGCGCTGGACCCGGAGTCCAACGCGCTGGCGCGCTACGAGCACACCCGCTCCTCGCTCGACCTGGGCAGGCGCGAGGCGGCGGTGCACTCGGGCGGACTGGTGTCCTACGTGCCGAGCGCCGCGCTGCTGGCGCGGCGCAGGGCGCTGCTCGAACAGGGCGGTTTCGACGAGTCCATGCACGTCGCCGAGGACGTCGACCTGTGCTGGCGGCTGGAGCGGGCGGGCTGGCGGCTGCGCTACGAGCCCGCGGCGCACGTGGCGCACGACCACCGGGTGCGCTTCCGCGCCTGGTTCGGCCGGAAGCTGTTCTACGGCACCGGCGCCGCGCCGCTGGGCGATCGGCACGCGGGCACGGTGTCACCGCTGTCGGTGCCGTCCTGGACGTTGCTGGCCGCGTTCCTGTTCGCCACGCTGACCAAATGGGGGCTGCTCGGCGGCATCGGCACCCTGATCACCGCGCTGGCCCGCCTGCGGCGCGTCTTCGCCGAACTGGACAATCCCACCCGGATCGCCGCGATCTACCTGGCGCGCGGCTTCTTCGCCGGTCTCTGGCGCATGGCCTCGGCGATGTGCAGGCACTACTGGCCGATCACGCTGGTGGCGATGGTCCTGTCGCGGCGGGTCCGGCGCATCGCGATCACCATGGCCCTCGCCGACGGACTGGCCGACTGGTTCACCCACCGGGACGCGGGCGGCCTGGATCCCGTGCGCTACGTGGCCTACAAGCGTCTCGACGACATCGCCTACGGCACCGGCCTGTGGCTCGGCGCGTTCCGCGCGCGCAGCGTGGAAGCGCTGAAACCCACCACGCCCGCTCGCTGATCGACTCGTACGACCCGCGACGACCCTGGATCTTGGCTACTGAACGGGAGTCCGAATGGCCGACACACTCATCGTCGGGGGCGGTACCGCCGGGTGTGTCCTCGCGGAGCGGTTGAGCGCCGATCCGGCGCACGCGGTGCGGCTGCTCGAGGCCGGTCCGCTGTGGACCGGCCTCGACGCGATGCCCGCCGAGTTGCTGGACGCGGCGGCGTTGCCGATCGGTCCGGAAGTGGGATGGCTGTGGCGCTACGAGGCCGTTCTCGCCGAGGACCCACCGGTGCCGGGAACCATCGTGCGGGGCAGGGTGATCGGCGGGTCGGGCGCGGTCAACGGCGCCTACTTCGTCCGCGCCACGGCAGCGGACTTCGAGGACTGGAGCCGGGCGCTCGGCGGCTCGGACAGCTGGTCGTTCGACGCGGTGCTGCCGTTCTACTGCCGGACCGAGCGCGACCTGGACTTCGGCGATCGACCTTGGCACGGTGATCAGGGCCCGATTCCGGTGGTGCGCACGGCGGATCCCGCCCCGGTGAGTGCGGCGTTCACGGAAGCCTGCCTCGCCGCCGGGTTCGCCGAGGTGCCCGATCTCAATGCCCCCGACAGCGGCGATGGCGTCGGCATCGTGCCGTGCAACCGCGATAACGGCAAGCGGATCGGTCCGGCCATCGGCTATCTGCTGCCGGCTCTGGCCCGCCCGAACTTGACCGTGAGCGGAGAAACGTTGGTCACGCGCATCCGTTTCGACGGGACGCGGGCGGTCGGCGTCGAGTGGGTCCGCGACAGGGAGAGTGGCACCGAGTGGGCTGACCGCATCGTGCTCTGCGCGGGGGCGATCGAGTCGCCCGCACTGCTGCTGCGTTCGGGCATCGGCGACCCGCGACAGCTTCGACCGCTCGGCATCCCGGTCGTGCACGCCGCCCCGGTCGGCGCCTGGCTCGGCGACCATCCGGAAGTGGGGATCTCCTACCTGCTCGACGTGGCCGAACCGCCGGCCGTCCCGCTGGAGGCGGTGCTCGAGGTCGGCGATGTCGAAATCCGCCCGTACGCCGTGTCCTTCACCCCCGGAGTGCACAGGCTCGGCGTCACGCTGATGCGCCCGCGGTCCTCCGGGACGCTCAGCTTGCGATCGGCCGAACCCGGCGCCGCGCCGCTGATCGAGTACCGCTACCTCGCCGCGGAGCCGGATCGCGCCCGGCTGCGCGAAGCGGTGGCGACCGCGGGCGGGTTGCTGCGACGAATGAACGCGCGGCCGGTCGATCCGATTCCGCGGACCGGGGATCTCGACGCTTGGTTGCGCGCGAATCTCGCCACTTCGCAACATTTATCCGGCACGTGCCGAATGGGCCGGGAAAACGATGCGGCGGCCGTGGTGGACGAGCTGTGCCGGGTGCACGGGGTAACCGGGTTGTCGGTAGTGGATCTGTCCGTCGTGCCGGTGCCTTTGGGCCGTGGGCCGCAGGCCACGACCATGATGATCGCGGAAAAGGCGGCGGCATACCTGGTCCCATAAGTGAAAGACGGTTAGGTCACAATTTGCCGGGGTGGGCATCGGGTGTGACCTGGCGGACAAACCCGAACATCGGTCGGTGCCGCCCTGTATGCGCCGGTACAGTTTGGGGCGGAAAGAAAGGCAAATGGTCAGCAACATCGCAGGTGGGCGACCCCCACGGCCGGGCGTCGAGCCGGGCGCCCAACTCGGTGCGCTCGAAGTCTACGCCGCGCAGGCGCACGGATATCTCAGTGCGGGCGGCGATCAACTTGCCCGGCTCGCCGGTTTGCTGCGTCCTGCCGTGCTGGAGTCCTGGCTGCGCAGCGTGCGCGGCGGGATCGATCCGATGGACACGGTCGACGGTCGCGGTTTGCGCGGGGCCGATCTGCAGCGCTATCTCCAGGCCCATCCGATTGCCGCGCTGATGCCGCTGATCGACAAATTGCTCGTACAGGACACGGCCAGAACGGGTTTGATCGTCGTGGTCGCCGATCAGTTCGGCCGGGTGCTCTCGGTGCACGGCGGCGCCGAGCAGGTCGCGGCCGCGGCCGAGATCGGCCTGCGCGCCGGCGACGATCTGAGCGAGCGCCGGATCGGCACGAATGCGGTCGGTCTGGTGGTGCGCACCGGGCGCGCCGCGTGGATCCACGGTCCGGAGCATTTCCTGCACCGGATGCACCAGCTCACCGGCGCGGCGGCGCCGGTGCACGATCCGGACGGCAGGCTGGTCGGCGTGCTGATGATCGCGGGCGGCATCCGCGTGGCCAAGCCGGAGATCCTCGCGCTGGTCAAGGCCACCGCCACCGCCGCGGAAATGGACTTGCTGCTCACCGCGATGCGGTCCGGGGAGCGCGCGACCGGTCGCGGCAGGCGCGACCCGGCGCGGCCGCACCCGGCGGGCCGGCTCGCGCTCGACGTGCTCGGCCTCGGGCAGCCGCAATTGAGCGTCGCGGATGATCGGGTGCCCTTGTCGCAGCGGCATGCCGAGATCCTGTTGCTGCTGGCCGAACACCCGGAGGGGCTCGGCGCCGATCATCTCGCGCTGCTGCTCGACGACACCGATCTGGACAACGGCACCATTCGCGCGGCTGTGTCCCGATTGCGGGCGGTGGTCGGCCCGACCGTCTTCGGCTCCCGGCCTTACCGTCTCTGCGTTCCGGTCGCAACCGATGTGGAGGCGCTGCGTGCCGCGCTCGACTCCGGTGATGTCGATTCCGCATTACGGCTCTATGCCGGGCCGGTGCTGCCGCGTTCGACCGCGCCGGGAATCATCGACATTCGCGACGAACTGCGGGTGCGATTGCGCACCGCGGTGCTGGGATCGGGGGACGCCGCGGCGCTGCGCCGCTGGACCGCTTGCCCGGAAGGGCGCGACGACGCCGCGGCATGGGCGGCCTACCGGGCCACGGTGGATCGTGACTCGCCGCTGTATGCGCAGATCGAGGCCAAGATCCGGGTGTTGGACCGCCGCCTCGGCGCGGATGCAACGCGAATGCAACGTTTCGGCTCATAATCTGCACAGCCATCGGCGTGTGAACGCTTCGCCGGGATCGAACGTGGTCGCGCGCCCAGGTCTGTCCTCACTTCCGCCGCTGGTAGCCGCGTTGGACGTCTGTCCAGAAGTTTTTAGTGCAAATAGTTCCTTTTTATCAACGAAGCGCCTAATGTTCGCAATGCACGGACGATGACCGTGTGACGTAGCTGACATAACCGTGGCGTCCGCTCCACGGCGATGACGTTGGAGGATCGATCGAACGCTAGGCGAGAACGTCGGCGGACGCGACGCTCGCCGCGGCGGTGACCACCCCGGTCGCCGATCTCGCGTAAATCTGCCGAATTCCGCGCGATGCCTTCGCATCGCTCGCGCTTCTCATCGAATCGCACGTGGTGTTCACGCCATGCGCCCGGACTGGGCAGCCGGGTGTAGCGGCTTATTCGTGCTGCCCAAAAGCGTTCGGACAGCGGTTCTTTCGCCGAGTAGGAGGCTCTGGTGCACGATACGGAGTTGGGTGGGTACAGCGCGTTGCCGCAGCGTTCCGTCGAGCCGAAGCCGTCCCAGGCCGCACCCGAGCCGTTCGCCCTGGCGCCCGCCCAGCTCGGCGTCTGGTACGCGCAGCTGCTCGAGCCGGACGTGCCGATCAACGTCGCGCAATACGTGGACGTGCGCGGTGAGCTGGATGCCGCTCTGTTGCAGGAGGTCTCGGTCGAAGCGGCGCGCGAGTTCGAGTCGGTGCTGGTGCGGCTCGGCGAATCCGGCGGCGTCCCGCACCAGTACGTCGACTTCGGGCTCTCGGTCGACATTCCGTTGATCGACCTGCGCGACCAGGACGACCCGGTGGCCGCCGCGCACGACTGGATGCGCGCGGACGCGAGCGCACCGGTCGACCTGTGCGCCGACCGGCTGTTCGCGGGCGCCGTGCTGCGCGTCGCCGAGCGCCGGTACTTCTGGTACATGCGGGTCCATCACATCGTGCTGGACGGCTACGGCGCGCTGACCAACACCATGCGGGTGGCCGAGCTGTACACCGCCCGGGTGCGCGGCGCCGAGCCCGAGGTCGTGCGGCCAGGGACGCTCGCCTCGCTGACCCAGGCCGAACTCGCCTATCGGGGAAGCCCCCGTTTCGAGTCCGATCGCGCGCACTGGGTGGGGCGAGTGGCCGGGCTGGACGGCGCGACCAGCCTCGCCGGTCGCTGCGCGCCCCGCTGCGCGACAAACCGGATCGCCGGGCGAGTGCTCGCCCCGGAGCTGGTCGAGCGGATCGGCTCCCTTGCCGCGAGCCAGGATTCGACGATCGCGGTGGTGCTGCTCGCGGCGTTCGCCGCCTATCTCGGACGGCTGACCGACCGGGACGAGGCGGTGCTGAGCCTGCCGGTGACCGCGCGCACCACCGCGGCGCTGCGGCGCTCGGCGGGCATGCTGTCGAACATCGTGCCGCTGCGGTTGCCCGTCGGCGGGAGCTGGGGCGAATTGCTGCGCGCCACCCGCGTCGAGGTCGCGGGCGCGCTGCGCCATCAACGCTACCGGCACGAGGACATCCAGCGCGACGCCGAGCACGTCGCCGGTCTCGCGCACCGCGGGTTGTTCGGGCCGCTGGCCAACATCATGCTGTTCCGCAGCGATCTCACCCTCGGCACGACCGTGGGGCGCTACCACGTGCTGTCCACCGGCCCGGTCGAAGACCTCGGCCTCAACGTCTACTACGGCGACCGGGACCGGGTGCGCGTCGACTTCGAGGCCAACCCGCACCTGTACACCGCCGACGACACCGCGCGGCAGCACGCCCGGTTCCTCCGCTACCTGGAGCGCCTGGTCGCTACCGAGCCGGACACCGCGCTCGCCGCCGTCGACGTCGCGACCGAGCTGGAACTCGAGGTCAGCACCCGGATCTGGAACGAGACGGGTTTCGACGTGGAAGCGCGACTGCCGGGCCGCTCGGCGGGCTCGGCTCCCATGGCGACGCTGGTGTCGATGTTCGAGGCGCAGGCGGCCCGCACGCCGAGCGCGGTGGCGCTGCGGGCCGCCGGTGCGCCCGACCTGACCTACCGTGAACTCGCGGTGCGCAGCCACCGGCTCGCGCGCGGGCTGATCGCGCTGGGTGTGGGACCCGAAACGGTGGTGGCGCTGCACCTGCCGCGCTCGCCGGAACTGGTCATCGCGATGTACGCGGTGCTCGCGGCGGGCGGCGCCTACCTGCCGCTGGATCCGGATCACCCGCCGGAGCGCACCGCGCACATCCTGGCCACTGCCCGTCCGGCTTGCGTGCTGACCGCGGGGGACGCTCATTCGCCCGAACCGACGGGCCTACCGGTGCTGCGAGTGGACCAGGTCGATGATGCCGTCCCCGCCGCGCCGGTGTGGGACCGGGAACGCGTCGCGGCCCTGCGACCCGAGCATCCGGCGTATGTGATCTTCACCTCGGGATCGACCGGTCTGCCCAAGGGCGTCGCGATCACCCACCGGGCGATCGTGAACCGGTTGGTGTGGATGCAGCAGACCTATCGACTATCCGCGCAAGACGTTGTGCTGCAGAAGACTCCGGCGACGTTCGACGTGTCGGTGTGGGAATTTTTCTGGCCACTGCAGATCGGCGCGACGCTGGTGCTCGCCCAGCCGGACGGGCACCGCGATCCCGCTTATCTGCGCCGGACGATCGACGAATTCGGCGTCACCACAGCACATTTCGTGCCGTCCATGCTCGCGGCATTCCTCGCCGGCCGGCATGACGCGTACCGTACGTCGCTGCGCACAGTGTTCGCCTCCGGGGAGGCGCTGCCCGCCGTGCTCGCCCAGCGGCTGCGCGCGCTGACCGGCGCTCGCCTGCACAATCTGTATGGTCCGACGGAAGCGGCGGTCGACGTCACCTTCCATGAAGTCACCGACACCGATACCCTCTCGGTGCCGATCGGCGCGCCGGTGTTCAACACCAGGCTCTACGTCCTCGATTCGCGGCTGCGGCCGGTACCGGTCGGGGCGCCGGGTGAGCTGTATCTGTCGGGGGTACAGCTCGCCCGGGGCTACGTCGCGCGACCGGAGCTGACCGCGGCGCGGTTCGTGGCCGATCCGTTCGTCGGCCCGCAGGGGCCCACGCGGGCGGGCGGGCGGATGTATCGCACCGGTGACCTGGTGCGGTGGACCCCCCACGGCGAACTGGAGTATCTCGGACGCACCGACTTCCAGGTGAAACTGCGCGGCCTGCGCATCGAGCTCGGCGAGATCGAGACCGTGCTCTGCCGGGTGGACGCGGTGGCCCGCGCGGTGGTCGTGCTGCGCGATGACGCGGGCGTCGGCGAGCAGCTGGTGGCCTACGTCGTGGAAGCGCAGCCGGGCGCGGTGCGGACGGACCGGCTGCGCGCCGCGGCGGCCGAGGCACTGCCCGGATATATGGTGCCCGCCGCCTACGTGGTGCTCGACACACTGCCGGTGAACGCCTCGGGGAAGTTGGATCGTCGCGCACTACCCGCTCCCAGCAGGGCTTCGACCGGCTACACCGCGCCCGCTACCGCCGTGGAACTCGCGGTCGCGCGGGTGTTCGCCGAAGTGCTCGGTAACAAGCTGATCGGCCGCGACGACGACTTCTTCGCACTCGGCGGAAACAGTCTGGTGGCCACACAGGTCGCCGCCCGGCTGTCCGCCGACCTGAACTGCCCGCTCGGAGTCCGCGACGTGTTCGCCGCCTGCACGGTGGCCGAACTCGCCGCACTCGTCGAGCGGGCCGGTGGATCCGGCGGCGCGTCCTTGGTCGCGCAGCTGCGGGCACGGCCACGGCCGCCGCTGGTTCCGCTTTCTCCGGCGCAGCAGCGCATCTGGTTCCTCAACCGGTTCGAGCGATCCGGCGCGAGCTACAACATGCCGTTCGTGGTGCGCTTGCGCGGCGCGGTGGACGTCACCGCCCTGCGGCAGGCGCTCGAGGACGTGGTCATCCGGCACGAGGTGCTGCGCACGATCTTCCCCGCGCTGCTGCCCGGCGACAGCGCGGGCCCGGCCGCACAGCAGGTGGTGTTGTCGGTGGTGGAGGTGGCGGGCGCGCCGGAGGCGATCGGCGCTGCCGAGCTCGACGGGCGCCTGCGCGCGTTCGCGGCGCAGGGCTTCGACCTGGAACGCGAGATTCCCCTCCGCGCCCGGATCTTCGCGGTGGACGACGGCGGTTACGCGCTCGCGCTGGTCCTGCACCACATCGCCGCCGACGGTCTGTCGCTGCGCGTGCTCGCCCGCGACGTGATGACCGCGTACGCGGCGCGCCGCGGCGGCCTCGCGCCCGCCTGGGCCCCGTTGCCGATCCAGTACGCCGACTACAGCCTCTGGCAGCACGAACTAATCGGCTCCCCGGACGATCCATGCGCGGCCACCCAGCTGTCGTTCTGGACCGGGACGCTGACGGGCGCACCCGACCAGCTCGACCTGCCCGCCGACCGCCCCCGCCCGGCGGTCGCCTCCGGCCGGGGCGCGGTGTTCGGCTTCGAGCTACCCGGCGAACTGATCGTCCGGATGAGTGAACTCGCCCGCACACAGGGCGTTTCGACCTTCATGGTGACGCACGCCGCGCTGGCCGCGCTGCTGTCGCGACTGTCCGGCAGCGGCGACATCGTGATCGGCACCCCGGTCGCGGGCCGGGGCGAGCGCGCGCTCGACGACCTGATCGGCATGTTCGTCAACACCCTGGCACTGCGCACCCGGGTCGACGCCGCCGAGCCGTTCTCCGCCCTGCTGGCGCGGGTCCGCGAACAGGACCTCGCCGCCTTCGGGCATGCCGAGCTGCCGTTCGAGCAGGTGGTCGCCGCGCTGGATCCGCCGCGCTCGCAGGCGCGTCACCCGCTGTTCCAAGTGCTGCTCGCCTTCGACAATGCCGAGCCAATCGCCTTCGAACTGCCCGAACTGTCGGTCGCCACCAGTACCCTGGACACCGGAGTGACCAAGCTGGATCTCCAGCTCACGGTCACCGAGAACTCCGCCGGCGCCGGACTCGGGGAAGGTTCGGCACCGGCGGGGGTTCCCGCGGAATTCGGTTACGCCACGGATTTGTTCGACGAAGCCACCATCGCCGGCTACGCCCGCGCGCTGATCGGCTTCCTGTGGGCGGCCACCGCCGATCCCGGGATCGCGGTAGGCGATCTGCCCCTTCTCGATCACGAGGAGCAAGCGCGCGCCCTCGCGGCGGGGCAGGTCGCCGCCGGCGCCCGAGATCCGGCGGAGACCTTGCTCACCGCCTTCCAGGCGCAGGTGCGGCGCACCCCGGACGCGGTCGCGGTAGTGGACGATGAACGGCGGTTGACCTACGCGGAGTTCGCGGGCGCGGTCAACCGATTGGCGCGCAGGCTGATCGCCGCGGGCGTCGGCCCGGAGCGGACGGTCGTGCTTGGCATGCGGCGTTCGGCCGACCTCGTGGTGGCCGCGTACGCGGTGCTCACCGCGGGCGGCGGGTACGTGCCGGTGGACCCAGACCAGCCCGCGGCCCGGATCGCGCAGGTGATCGCGGACGCCCGCCCGGTTTGCGTGCTTGCGCGTTCCGGTGACGACCTGGGGGCGGAACTCGCCGATCGGTGCGCGCTCGCGGAGCGTCCGGCGACACCGATCATCACCGCCGACGCCCCGGAGCTCGCGGACTACTCCGACGCCCCGGTCACCGACGCACACCGCCTGGCCCCCTTGCACCCGTCCGGCACCGCGTACGTCATCTTCACCTCGGGGTCCACCGGCCGTCCCAAAGGCGTCACGGTGCAACATGATTCGGCGGTCGACCAGATCAGGTGGATCGCGGGTGAATACCGGATCGACGCGAACGACGTGGTGCTGTTCAAGACCCCGGCCACCTTCGACGTCTCGGTGTGGGAGCTGTTCGCCCCGCTCACCCGAGGCGCGCGGATGGTCGTCGCCGCCCACGAAGGGCACCGCGACCCCCGGTACCTCGCCGCGACCATCGCCGCGCACCGGGTCACGATGACCTCGTTCGTTCCGTCCATGCTCACGGTGTTCGCCGCCGCCGCGCCGGAGATGATCGCGTCCCTGCGCACCGTGCTGGTCGCGGGCGAGGCGATGACCGGGGAGGCCGCCGCCGCGTTCGCCGCGGTGAGCCCAGCGCGGTTGCACAACCTCTACGGACCCACCGAATTCACCGTGCACGCCACGCGCGCCCCCGTCGACCCGGCCGCGAGCGGTCCCGCGCCGATCGGGCGTCCGGTGCCGGGCAGCCGGGCCATGGTCCTCGACGCGCGCCTGCGACCGGTTCCGGACGCCGTGGTCGGCGAGCTGTACCTGTCCGGCACGCAGCTGGCGCGCGGCTACCACGGCCGCGCCGACCTGAGCGCGGAGCGTTTCGTCGCCGACCCGTACGGGCCGGCGGGCAGCCGGATGTACCGGACCGGCGATCTGGTGCGCCGCCGCCGCGACGGCGCGCTGGAGTATCTGGGCCGCGGCGACTTCCAGGTGAAGCTGCGCGGCCAGCGGATCGAACTCGGCGAGATCGAGGCCGCCCTGCTCGCTATGGACGACGTGCGCGCCGCGGCGGTGCGGGTCGTCGCGCAGCCGTCCGGCGAGACGCTGGCCGCCTACGTGGTCGGCGCCATCGCGCCCGAACGGCTCGCCGCGGAGTTGGCGCAACGGCTGCGCCGGGTGCTGCCCTCGTACATGGTGCCCACCGCGTACGTCCCGCTGGACGCCATGCCACTGACGGCCTCCGGCAAGCTCGACCGCCGGGCGCTGCCGGATCCCGCGCCGGTCACCAAGACCTTTCGCGCGCCCGGCACGCCGCAGGAGCGGACCGTCGCCGCGGTGTTCGGGCAGGTGCTGAGCGTCGATCCGGTCGGCGCGGACGACGATTTCTTCGCACTGGGCGGGAATTCGCTGATCGCCACGCAGATCGCGGCCCGCTTGGCGGACGCGCTGGACACCGAGGTGCCGGTGCGCGCGCTGTTCGAGTATCCGGACGTCGCGGCGCTGGCCGCGCACCTGTCCGGCGGCCGCCGGGCGCGCAACCGGGCGCCGCTGGTCGCCGGGCCGCGCCCCACGCTCGTCCCACTGTCCTACGCGCAGCAGCGCATGTGGTTCCTGAACCAGTTCGACGCGGCGTCGGTGGCCGACAATCTGGTCGCCGCCATCCGGCTGCGCGGCGCGCTCGAGCAGACGGCGCTGGCCGAAGCGGTCGCCGACGTGCTTGCCAGGCATGAGTCGCTGCGCACCATTTTTCCCGCGGCGGAGGGCATTCCGTATCAACTGGTGCTGCCGGTCGACGAGGCGCGAGTCGAGCTGGTCGTGGAGACGATCGGCGAGCAGACGCTGATGCAGCGGGTTCGCGAACTGGTGGCCATGCCCTTCCGGGTGGATCGCGAGCCGCCGGTGCGCCTGGTACTGCTGCGCCTCGGCGACGACGAGCACGTGCTCGTCGTCGCGCTGCACCACATCGGCGCCGACGGCTGGTCGCTCGCACCGCTCACCCGTGATCTCATGCGCGCCTACCACGCGCGTCACGCGGGCGTCACACCCGACTGGACGCCACTGCCCGTCCACTACGCCGACTACGCGCTGTGGCAGCGGGCGAGCCTCGGCTCCGAGGACGATCCGGATTCGATACTGTCCGAACAGATCCGGTTCTGGCAGAGGGAACTGGCCGGCCTGCCGGACGTGTCAGCGCTGCCGACCGATCGACCGCGCCCGGCCGCCGCGTCGGGTCGCGGCGCGCGCCACGCCTTCACCGTCGATGCCGCGACCCAGCGCCGTTTGCGCGAGATCGCGGGCAGGGCGAACGCCTCGCTGTTCATGGTGCTGCACGCCGCGTTCGCCACGCTGCTGGCCACACTGTCCGGGCAGCGGGACATCGTGATCGGCACCCCGGTGGCCGGTCGCGGTGACCGCGCGCTCGACGAACTCGTCGGCATGTTCGTCAACACCCTGGTGCTGCGCGCCGACGTCCGGTCCGACCTGACGTTCACCGAATTGGTCGCCGCGGTCCGCGATCGCGACCTGGCCGCCTTCGCCCACGCCGACGCGCCGTTCGAGCGCTTGGTCGAGGTGCTCGCGCCGGAGCGGTCGGCGGCCAGGCATCCGCTGTTCCAGGTCATGCTCGACTTGCAGAACACCGCGCGGACCGAACTCGAGCTGCCCGGCCTGACCGCCACCGGACTCGACATCGACACGGGTACCGCAAAATTCGATCTACACCTGTCCGTGGCGGAGGCGGCGGACGGTTCCGGGCTGGCCGCGGTGTTCGAATACGCGACCGATCTGTTCGACCCCGCCACCGTCGCGACGCTCGCGTCACGCTTGCACCGGGTGCTCGACGCGGTGGTCGCCGATCCGCAGGTGTGCCTCGGCACGATCGATGTGCTGAGTCCCGGCGAACGAGCCCTCGTTCTGGACACGTGGAACGCCACCGGGCATCCGGTGGATCCGGCCGCGACGCTGGTGTCGCTGTTCGAGGCGCAGGCGGCCCGGACGCCCGAGGCGATCGCGCTGAGATTCGAGGGCGAATCGCTCACCTACGCGGAGTTCGCGCGCCGGGTGCACCGGATGGCCAGGCTGCTGGTGTCGGTCGGCGTGCGTCCGGAGAAGCCCGTGGCGGTGGGCATGCGGCGGTCGGCCGATCTCGTGGTGGCGCTGTACGCGGTGCTCGCGGCGGGAGGGGCCTACGTCCCGATCGATCCGGAGCATCCGGCCGAGCGGGTCGCCGACGTCCTGCGCACGGTGCGTCCGGTCTGCGTGCTGACCCGCTCCGAGGACGGGCTCGAGCTGCCCGATCCGGCCACCGGCGCCGGGAGGTGGGCGGTGCTGGATGTCGATCTGTTCGACACCGGGGACTACGCCGACGAACCGCTGACAGATGTGGACCTGCTCGGGACGGTCACC
>NZ_BDBB01000064.1 GCF_001612765.1 Nocardia arthritidis NBRC 100137 | reverse complement strand
ATGGCCCCGGCGACGGCCGTGGCCCACACCGCCGCAGCGGCGGCGGTGCCGGTCAGATACGAGCCCAGAACCCAGGTGAACAGTCCCACGGTGACCAGCGCCGACCAGTGGGCGCCGAGGCGAATGCCGGCGATTCGGCCGAGCGGAAAGGTCTGACGCATCATCGGGTGCCGTCCAGGGTGGTGAGTAGGAACTGAAATGTACTGTGGTGCAACGTGGCTCAATGTCCAGCGCGGTGGTCGTACGAGCGGGGACAGCTGCGGAAGCGGACTGGGCTCGCCGCTGATCTCCGATTCCGTCGACGCGGGGCGGCAGGGGTTGCCCTGTGGCGCTCGCTGTCGACCTACCGATGAGTCCGGGGTGTTGTGGTGCTCCGCTCACGGAGTGATGGTGGTGGAACGAGCAGGCGGCAGCCGAAGATTGCGGGCGATGGTGTCGGTCCACGAACGGACCGCCGCCCAGTCACGCAGATCTCCGTACCGTCCTTTGCCGAGCAGCCGGTAGAGCAGGCGAGTGCGCAGTGAGATGCCTTCGCCGTCGTACCGTCCGGCGAACGCCCGGTAGTCGTGCGCCATGATCGAATCGCGCAGTCCGGCGATCTTCTTCGGGACGAATCGCGCGAGTCGACGGCCGATCGGGCCGCGTAGCGCCGGGGCGAGGCCGACACTGAACAGCCAGACGTCTTTTCTCGTCAGCTCGTCGTGGTGGGCGTGCACGTAGTCGGCGACTGGAGGCAGGAGTTTCATGTTGTGCACTGCGCTGCCGAGCACGAGTGTGTCGAAATTGGACAGATCGGGCGCGTGGTCGATATCGGCGAGTTCGACCACGGCGTCGCGACCCGCCAGTTCGGTGCCGATGAATTCGGCGATGTCACGGGTCGATCCCTGTTCGGTCGCGTAGACGACTGCGATGCGGTGTTTGTCCTGGTCCATGCCGAAAATGGTCCTCCGGTCCGTCGCTCTCGGTGAGAGGACTCGTGCCCGAGCCGAGTGGACCATGGTCACTGCGGGCGGCCCTCGGAGCTGCCGACGGCTGCTCAGGCTCGATCCGGCAGGGTCGAGCGGCGGCGCAGCAACCAGCGCCGGAACTCGTCTGCGCCCCAGACGAGGAACGGGTATGGCAGTGTGAACGCGAGCATGGCGGGCGTCAGGGCGGCTGTTCCGAGCAGGCCCTGCAGCACCGGGACGTAGACGATCACCGCTGCCAGGGCGAGTTCGAAGACGATCCCCCACAACAGCAAGCGATTGGACAGGACGCCGATGGAGCGCAGCGAGGCACGGTCGGTGCGCGCGGCGAACGCGGTGCCGATCTGGCCGGCGACCAGGCCGAAGAAGGTCATCGTGGTCGCCTGCTGATAGGTGTGGTGCAGCGGCGTGCCCGGTCCGGTGGGGTCGCCTGGGTGCCAACCGCCTTGGAGCAGCACGAAGAAGAAGCCGGTCATGGCGAGGACCGCCGCGATCACTCCGAGGAACAGCCACGCGCGCAGCAGCATCGGCGTGCGGATCACCGACTCGCTGCGTTTGCGGGGTGGCCGGTGCATCAGGCCGGGTTCGGCCGCCTCCCGTCCGAGCGCCAGTGCGGGCAGGGTCTCGGTGCCGACGTCGAAGGCCAGCAGCTGCATCACGGTCAGCGGCAACGGTATCGCGCCGCCGGAGAGCGCGAACACCAGCAGCGGAGTGACCTCCGGGGTGGTGTGGGCGAAGATGTAGCAGATGAACTTGCGGATGTTGTCGTAGACCCGCCGCCCTGCCTGGATGGCCGCTGTGATGGTGGCGAAGTTGTCGTCGGTGAGCACCATGGTGGCTGCCTCGCGCGCCACGTCGGTACCCGAGCGGCCCATCGCCACACCGATGTCCGCGCGCCGGAGCGCGGGCGCGTCGTTGACGCCGTCACCGGTCATGGCCACGACGTGGCCTGCGGCGCGCAGCGCGTCGGCGATGCGCAGTTTGGCCTCGGGCGAGGAGCGGGCGAAGATGAGTTCGGTCGGACCCGCCAGCAGCTCGTCCAGATCGGCTTCGCTCATTCGCTCGAGGTCCGTACCGGTGATCACGGTCGGTGTTGCACGCGTGATGCCGATCTGTGCGGCGACCGCCGCCGCGGTCAACCCGTGATCGCCGGTGATGACGATGATGCGGATGCCTGCGGCGTGGCACAGCCGCACGGCTTCGGCGACCTCGGGCCGGGGTGGATCCTCCATGGCGACCACGCCGAGCAGGACCAGATCCCTTTCGGCCTGTTCCCGGTCCCGCGGGGCGGTGGCACAGCCCGCGAGGTCGCGCTCGGCGAGGGCGAGCAGCCGCAGCCCCTGCCGGGCCCGGGATTCGACGAGCTCGGCGAGCCGTTCGCGGCGTTGCGGAGTCAGCGGTCGGATACTGCCGTCGGCGGCGAGTTCGGCGGTGCACAGCGGCAGCAGCGATTCCGGTGCTCCTTTGGAGTGCACACACAGCCGACCGGACTCGTCGGCATCGACGGTCGACATCCGTTTGCGCACCGGGTCGAAGTGGAACAGGCGTTTCCGGAAGCGTTCCCGGTCGTCGGTACGGACAGGCTCGCCCAGGACCGAGGCCGCGGCGAGGAGCGCCAGCTCGGTGGGGTCACCGACAGCGGGTCCGGGGTCGCCGAGGCGAGCGTTGTTGCATGCGATCATGGCTCTGGCCATCCGGGTCAGCGTGGAATCGTGCTTCCCGGACGAAGCGTCGGGTTCGTGCGCTCCGGTCAGTGTGTCGATCGTGACAACCCGCATGCGGTTCTCGGTGAGCGTGCCGGTCTTGTCCGTGCAGATCACATCGGTGGAACCGAGGGTCTCCACGGCGCTCAGTCGTTTGACCACCGCGCCGCGGCGCGCCAGATCGCGCACACCGATTGCCAGCGCCAAGGTGATCACCGGCAACAGTCCCTCCGGGACGTTGCCCACCAGCAATCCGACGGCGAAGACCACGGAGTTGATCGGGGACAGTCCGGCGCCGAGCATCGCGAGCGGGATGAACGCCGCCGCGAGCAGGACGGAGATCAGTGCGATCAACCACGCCACGCGGCGCACTTGATGTTCGAGGGGACTCTCGTCGCGCTCGACACGCTCCGACAAGGCCGCGATGCGGCCCAGCTCGGTATGCATGCCGGTGGCGAAGACGATCGCGCGGGCCTCGCCTTCGGTGCAGGAGGTGCCACTGAAGACCAGTTCGCGCGCCTGCGCCAGCGGCACCCCGGCATCGACGGCGTCGGCGCTGCGGTAGACGGGCATCGATTCGCCGGTCAATTCCGACAGATCCACCTCGATGCCGCCGTCGATCAGCCGCGCGTCCGCGCAGATCCGATCGCCCTCCGCGATGACCAGGACGTCTCCCGGCACGACATCGGTCGTCTCGATCTCGGTGGCCTGATCGTCCCGCACGACTTTCGCCCGCATCGGCAGGTAGGCGGCCAGGGCCTCCACCGCCTGCTCGGCGTGCCGTTCCTGGGCGAACGCGAACCCCGCGTTGATCAGGACGACGACCACGATCGCGATCGCGACCGGGACGATGCCGACCGCCCCGGCAAGAAGGGCCGCCGCCCACAGCAACAGCGCGAGCGGGTGGGTGAACTGCCGAGCCAGCTCCCTCGGCCAGGTTCGTCGGCCCCGCCGTCGCAGCCTGTTGGGCCCGTAATGGATCAGACGCCGTTGCGCCTCGCGAGTGGTGAGCCCGCCGCGGCTGCCGCGCAGATCGCGCAGCAGCAGATCGATCCGCTCGGTGGGATCGATCCGCAGACCGGGTTCGGCCTCGGCCAAGTCGGTCACGAGATTGCCGACGCTTTGTTTCGGAGGCTGTCCAGGGCGGAGGTGAGCCGCCGTCGCATTTCACCGGCGACCGGGCGCAGCTCCGGGCGAGCGGCGGCGCGGACCAGCACCTCGGGATCGATGACTTCGGCCATCGCGCCGGTACCGATCGAGCGCACCGCCACACTGGACGACAGCACCAGACCCGCCTGGCCGTCGACCGTCAGCGCTCGATAGGTCAGCTCGGGATCGCAGATCTGCAGAAGAAGGTAGTTTCCGACGTCTTCGCCGATGCTCTCGCGCAGTGTGGCCTGCATGTCTGCTTCAGCCGTGATGACCAGCCCGTAGTGTCGCAGCGCCTCCCGGGTGCGTTCGACCGCGATGCCGAACGGCGCGTCGAGATGGACTGTGATGGCCGAGACCGGGACGACCGGCAAACGGACCTCGGTGAGCAACTGATGTGGGTCGCTCACCTCGTCGGGACCGATCAGGTAAGCCTCGGTCGATGGGCCGATCGCGCGATAGCCCGCCTCGCGCATCCACTGCTCCAGCGCCTGATAAGCCGCGCCGAGATGACTGTAACTGCCACGGTGGCAGGTGCGGGCGACCAGCGTTTCCGGCATGACGACCACCTGCGCTCCGAAACTCGGACCGAGTTTGGGGGCGGGCTCCACCGGGACGCCGAATTCCACCGTGACCGCCTCGTCGGCGCGCATGCCGTCGCGGAATGTGATCGTGGGCGCTCCGCTGGCGGTCAGGCCCGCACGCTGCACGATCAGGGTCACTTCCCGCATTCCCTCGCTGATGTCCGCACCGAGAAGGTCCGGCTGTAGACGGATCTCGCGCGGCACCCGCAGCACTGCCTCCGGCGCCGACTCGACCAAGGCCACCTGGTATCGCATCGAACCCTCCTCGGTTCATTCCGTGATCAGCGTGCGCTCTACCGGTTGCCATCGCCCAGGGACAAAGGTCCTGGTCTGGTGGGTACTCCGCGGTCGAATACGGGAAGCGCCGGAACTCGCGGGCAGGAAGTCACCACGCCCCGCACGAGCGGTCGGCTGGGGTGGGGCGTGTCGGCGACCGATTACAGCGGGCCGGAGCGATGACTGGGAGTCGGGATGCGCGGAACAGGGTTTCGTTCACCGGTCGGGCATCATCCTGGCGTCATCGACCACGTCGACGTGTTCCACACCGTCGACGGTGTGGGTGAGAGCGGCGATGATCTGTTGTTCACGCGGATCGGCGAAGATGCCGCGAACGGTCACGGCTCCGTCTAGAACGTCTATCGACCACTGCCGACGGCTGCCCGCGTAGTCGTCCAGCAGTGCACGTATCTTCGACTCGATGGTGGCGTCATCGCTGATCAAAGTGCGCAACAGGTCGCGACGAGACACGATCCCGACGAGTAGACCGGCCTCGACGACCGGCATCGACCGAAGATGCCCGGCGAGCATGCGGGAGGCGATCGTCGCGGTGTCGGTGGCGGGTGTGACCACCTCGACCGGAGCCGACATCACCGCTTGCACTGTGGCGTCCATACCGAGATCGGCTGCCAGCGCATCCGATTCGGAGACCACCCCGACCACGCGGCCTTGCTCGTCGACGACCGGGAGCGCGGCGAAGCCGTGCGCGGTCAGCAGGGCTGTGGCCTCCCGCAACGATGTTCCCGGCCGTACCGACACGACTGGCCGGCTGAGGACATCACGTGCACGCATCGGTATCACTCCATTCCTGCGGTGTCCGGGGCCGCCGCGCACCGGGTGGTGCGCGCACGATCGCGTAGGGCCGAAGGCATAGCCGCACCCCGGCCGGTCGTGTCGCGCCCGAGATGGTTGGCCACCGCGGGCGACGAGTCCGTTGACATATGTCCAGCGTGCCGGGGCTCCAGCGCTTCCGTCAGAGGCGTCCTGCCCTCCCTGCCCGGGACCAATGTCCCCGCGCCGGACCAGGACCCGGTCCCTATGCGGGGTCCGGCAGGCATATCGTCCTGCCGGTCTCGTGCGTGCGGGTCGATGACGCCGAACTCGCCGGTTCGAACCCGAAGCCTGACGTGTGTCCGGCTCATCCGGGTCCCGGATGAGGTGCCGGTCGGCCGGCCCGTGTGCGTTGATCGACGGAGTTCTTTCCGATGTTCGGGACCGGGGCCCGTTCGTGCTCGCGGTTGAGAGCGAGCACGGCCCCGAAGCCGGCGGTGAGACACTCGGTCAGGGTTTCGGCGTCCGGGATCGCGGCCGTGTCGACATTGATTCCTACATAACAGGTCCCGGCGTGCGAGGTCAGGGTCACATTGACGGCCGTACCGATGGTGGGACCGAAGGAATACATCCGGTCGATCCGCGCCCCGGCGATATAAAGAGGCACGGGGGAGCCCGGGACGTTGGAGGCGACGAAGTCGACGTGTTTGAGCATTTCGGTCAGTAGCCCTGCGGGCAATCGGTTCAGCGCCGCTGCGACGGCACCCGACAGCGGTATCGCCGGTTCACCTCGCCAACCCCGGACCGCGACATCGACCGCGCGCATGAGATCCGTGGTGTCGGCGATGCCGACCGGTAACGCGAAGCGAGCGAGGGTGATGCGGTTCCCGCCGAGCGGGTCGTCGGGAGTGCGAAGACTGATCGGCATCGTGACCCGTAGCTGTTCGAGCGCCGCGCCGTGCCGTGCGTGATACACGCGCAATCCGATCACCACCGCGGTCAGGAATGCGTCGTTGAGAGTGCAGTCCGCGGCCCGCGCGGTGCGGCGCAGGTCTTCGAGGGGCACGTCGAGGACCGCCACCCGGCGACCGAGACTGCGCCTGGTCATAACGGGGGAGAGCGTCGTGGTGATGGGCCTGGCCAAGCGGAACAGCGAGTTCGCCAGCGCGGCGCCCTCGCGCACCACCCGTGCGGGATTGCGGAGGGCTCGCCATGCCGTCGGCGATGCCGAACGCATCCCGCTCCGAAGAAGATCGGAGCCCACCGACAAGTTCCACGCGGCGATGTCGCGCAGCGCGCCGACGTGGTCGTCGAGCGGCTCGGGCGGATGACCATGGTCGGTGCCCGCGCGGTCGAAGTCGAGCAGCGAGGTGGCGATCCGAATGCCGCCGATGCCGTCGGTGAGACTGTGGTGCACCGTCAGCACGAGGGCGCATCCGGCGCCGTTCAGACCGCTGAGCAACGTCGAACGCCACAGCGGCCGGGCCGGATCGAACCCGGTCATGGCCTCGGTTCGGGCGAATTCCAGTAGCGCGGGCATGTTCGCCGGCGCCGGCAGCGCGGCTCGTCGCACATGCCAGGACAGGTCGAAATCGGGATCGAGTGCCCACCGTGGCGGGGCGAGGCCGAGCGGTGTGGCGACCAGCCGATGCCGCAACCGGGGCACGACGCGCGTGCCGCGATCCATCGTCCGCAGCAGGCGGTCCCAGTCCGGTTCGGTATCGAGGACCAGAAGCGACACGATCGTCGAGCGCAGGACCGGATCACGCTCCATGTTCCACGAGAACAAATCCGACTGCGACATGTGGGATTCCCGCGAGTCCATCACCCGCCGCCTTCGTCCGCTTCGTGCCACGCAGAGCTTTCTCCGGTTTCTGCTCTGCCCGCGACGTACAGGACCTGCCACGAATACCGCGCGGCCGACATCCTGCGCACCGTCGACAGACCGGGGATCGGAACGGTTTTCATACCGTTCAGTCTGCTCACTCCCGTTCGGCGGCGACCGATGACGAAGACCCCTATCCGGAGGTCCTTTGTCCTCTGTCCGGCCTTGGTTCGGATGGGCTGCGGCCGAAGCCTCGACGATCCGCGGGCGTGTTACCGCTGACTCGGCGTGGCGGGAGTTGCTCACCCCGGCCGGGTGGCGGGGACCGAGTCTGTCACGCCGCGCCAAGCGGTCAGTGCTGTGGCTACCGATGTTTCGATCGGGCGTGTGGTGTCGAGCGTGATGGCCTCGGGCCACGGTGCCGCCGCGGCTGCCAAGGAGTCCGCGATCGCAGGGGTGGCGTCCGAGTCGCCATCGGGTCTGGCGCCGATACGCTCGGCCGCGAGGGCCTTGGGGCAGGCGCACCGCAGCGGCAGGAGATCGCTATGAGTCTCCTCGGCCACGGTGGCGGCGCGGGCGCGCTGGTCCGCGTCGGTCCAGCTGGCGTCGAGAACCACCGAGACTCCGTGCTCCAGTAGATCCCTGGCCTCGGCCAGCATCCGCGTATACACCAATTCCTTCGCGGCGGGCCGGTAGGCGCCCGCTGCGAAGACTCCAGCGTCGCCGGCGATGGATCCCGTGGCGCGCAGACCGACGCGCACGCTGTCGCTGGAGAGGGCGACTGCGCCGGTCGCGGCCGCCAAACGGGCCGCGACCGTCGACTTCCCGGTGCCGGGTAGGCCGCCGACGAGGACGAGACGGACAGCGCCCTGTGTGAGGTGCTCGACAGCGAGTTCGAGATGTCGCTCGGCGCGACCGGCCGCTGCCGGATCTCCCTGATCGGCCCGGATGTGGTCGGTCTTCGCGCGGACCATCGCCCGATAAGCGATGTAGTGATGCCGAAGCGACGGCGGAGGCGAATCGCCCGCCGCGTGCAGGTAGTCGTTCAGGAAGGAGTTCGATTCTTTCGGAAAACCCAGGAACTCGAGATCCATCGCCAGGAAAGCGGCGTCGTCGAGGCCGTCGACGGAGCGCAGCTCGTCATCGAAGTCGAGACAGTCCAGGATCCGGAAGCCGTCCGGCAGCACGAAGATGTCCTCGGCGAGCAGATCTCCGTGGCCGTCGATGATCCGGCCGTCGGCGATGCGTTGGCTCAGCAAGGCGGCGCGGCCGTCGATGAAGCGCATCGCCAGGTGTCCGGCGTGAGCGAGTACGGCGTGATCGTTCGCCGGTCGTGGGCGTTCGCGCAAGGGCCGCAACAGCGTGTCCCAACGCCGTCGCAGCTGATCCGGACTGCCCGCGCGGTCGATATCGGCGCCGCGCCGTGCCCCCGCGTGGAAGCGCGCCAGAGTTTCCGCCAGTTCGGACAGTTCGGTCGTCGGCCGGGTGTGGTCCGCGAGGGTGGTGGACAAGCGCAGCGCGTCCGGCATCCGGCGCATCACGATGATCGGTTCCGCGGCGCCGCCTTGCGGGTCGGTCAGATGGGACAGGCCGAGATAGACGTCGGGTGCCAGGCGCCGGTTCAACTCGAGTTCGCGAGCGCAGGCCCGCTCCCGGTTCTCCGGCGTGCCGAAATCGAGAAAGTCGGTGACGACCGGTTTCTTGGCCTTGTAGGCGCGATCTCCACACAGCACGACCAGTCCGGTATGCGTCTCGCGCAGCTGCGCGAATGGTTCGTGGGTGGTGTGGAGGGCGGTACGCAGGGCCGAGACATCGAGCATGAGGACTGCCTCTCGTAGAAGAGTTGATCTCCAGCGTCGCCTCGGCGGGCGCCGCTGCCTAGGGTCCAATGGCCTGCCCGCGCAGACACCGTCGGGGCTGTATCCAGCGGCGTCCAGTTACTTCCGCGATCCGGAGGCCATGGTGACGAGAGTCGCGAACACACCGAAATCGAACGCCACATCCGCCGAGTGGGCCGCCACCTCGACGACGCGCCGCAGGGCCTGCGTGCCGACCAGTTCGATGACCTGCGCGCCACCCCCTACGGGTTGGACGCCATCCTCACCCTGCATTTCGCGCGGGAGGATGAAGCCCTGTTCACATTGGCGCCGTCGACGGCCCCATGACGAATTCGAGCTGAGGACTTAGGTCCCAGCACCTGAGGGGCCGCCGACTCTGCTTCGCTCGACCGCGAATGGGCAGAGTAACCGGTACCGGACAGCGACGGGATCCCCAGGCGGACAGCTTGCCGGGCAGAGACGGGGGTTGTCGGGAAACGACGATCGAGGAGGCGTTGGTGAGCCGGATCGTGACATTGACGATGAATCCCGCGATCGATCTCGCGACCCGCGTCGCCGAAGTGGTACCGACGGACAAAATGCGCTGTGCGGCACCACGCTACGACCCCGGTGGCGGTGGTATCAATGTCGCGCGTACGGTGGCCGAACTGGATGTCGAGGTGACGGCGGTATTTCCCACCGGCGGCCCGCCCGGGCGGCTGCTCGAGCAGTTGGTGCGCGACGCCGGAGTGCCGCCAGGGCCGGTGCCGGTGGCCGAATTCACCCGGGAGAATCTCTCGGTTACCGACACCACGAGCGGTGAGCAGTATCGGTTCGTCTTTCCGGGGCCTCGGCTCACCGATCCGGAACAGCATCGCTGTCTGGTGGCGGTCGAACGTGCGGTGAGCGGCGCGGACTACCTCGTGGCCAGCGGAACCCTCCCGCCCGGTGCGTCCCCGGACTTCTATCAAATCCTCACCGATCTCGTCGGCGACCTCGGTGTGCGTGTGGTGCTGGATACCTCCGGCATCGCTCTGCGTAGCGTGCGCCGCGGCGTCTACCTGATCAAGCCGAGCGTGCGGGAACTCGGCGACTACGCCGGGCATCCGCTGGTCGATCGCGCCGAACAGTTGGCACAGGCCCGCCGCCTCATCACCGCCGGGATGACGGAGATCGTGCTGCTATCCCTCGGCGCCGCCGGAGCGCTGCTGGTGACGCGGGCATCCCACGAGTGGTTCGCGGCCGTGCCCGCACGGGTGCGCAGCGGGATCGGCGCGGGCGATGCGATGGTCGGCGGCGTCACGGTGGGCCTGGCGCGGGGATACGAACCGGCCGACGCGGTGCGTCTGGGTATCGCGGCGGCCACCGCGGCGCTCGCCACGACGGGTACCGGCCCAGGACGCGCCGAGCACATCGCGCAGCTGTACCGAGAGCTGCTGCGCGACAAGGGCTCTGCCGACGACGTCGATGATCTGCCCCGGCCGGCGGCCCCGCGGTTGCGGTAGCCGTCATCCCCGCGCCCCGCGCGGCAGGTTCGTCGGTGGACGCGCGTGGCGGGGCGCGCGGCCGTGCTGATCCGCAGGTATCCGGGTGAGCAGGGGGCCTTCGGCCCGGACTCGGAGCCGATTTCCTCCTCCACGGCGTTCGTGGAAAACGCAGGCTGACAGTGCCCGACGGAGGGCAGCGAGTGAATGGAGAAGCCGTGCAGGCGAACGAGGGCATTCGAATGGCCAACCGGATCGGACCCGTATTCAATCGTCGGGCAGTTGTCGGCGCCGCCGTCGCCGTCGTGCGCGACGGCCGGATGGAGTTCACCGGCCATGGCTTGGCCGACATCTCCCGCAATCGCCCGGTCACCGAGGACACGATCTTCCGGATCGCGTCCATCACCAAGACATTCACCGCGATCGCCGTGATGCAGCTGTGGGAGCGCGGCGTGATCGACCTGGACGCACCGGCGAGCGCCTACCTGCGTGCCTATCGTCTGGTCCCCACCGATCCCAGGTTCGGCCCGGTGACGGTGCGTCACCTTCTGACTCACACCTCGGGGGTCGGTGAGACGGCCCATCCTCGGCGGGTGTTGCAGCCCGATTTCGGAGAGAGTGTCGCGCCGGGAGATCCCGTGCCGCCGCTGTCGCAGTACTACCGTCGCGGACTGCGCGTTCACGCCGAGCCCGGCACCCGGTGGACCTACACCAACCATGGCTACGCCACCCTGGGCCAGATCGTCGCCGACGTCAGCGGTGTCCCGCTCGCCGACTATCTGCGTGAGCGGATCTTCCTGCCGCTGGGTATGTCCGACACCGGTCTCACTCCGCCCGCGTTCGCACCGACGCGCCGAGCGGTCGGATACACAATGCGCACGCACGGCCCGGAGGAGATCACACATCGCGAGATGATCACCGCCGGCGCGGCCTCTGTCTATTCCACTGCGCGAGACATGAGCCGGTATCTCACCGCACTGCTGGGCGGTGGCCGCAACGAATACGGATCTGTGCTCGAATCATCAACGCTGGCGCGGATGTTCGCACCGCAATATCAGCCCGATCCGCGTGTTCCCGGAATGGGCCTCGGCTTCTTCCGTGGCCAGGCCGGGAACCATCGGGTGATCGAGCATCAGGGCATCCTGCCAGGGTTCAACTCTCAAATGTGGCTGGCTCCCGACGCTGGACTGGGCATCGCCGTCTTCGTCACCGGCGGGCATCGCGCCATGCTCTGGCTTCCGGCGGAGACCTCGACGCTACTGCACGACCTACTCGGTGTGGCGCAACCGGTGATCCGTGACGACGTCGCGCACCGGCCCGAAATCTGGTCCGAAATCTGCGGGTTCTACCCGTTGCCCGGGGCGCTCACCGAAGTCCGCGCCCGTTCTATGGTGGGAGCGGGCGTCGAAGTACTCATCATCGGTGGTCAGCCCGTACTACGGGTGCTCACTCCGGTTCCCGCCCTGTTGCGCGGGCTGCCCTTGCACCCTGACGACCCGGATGATCCCTTTGCTTTCCGCATCGATCTGACCCGGTGGGGTATCGGTACCGGCAGGATTCTGTTCAGCCGCGAGCGCGGCGCCGGCACGACGCGGATGCACTTCGATCTGCACCCTATGACCATGGGTAGGGCAAGGACTCCGTTGGCGCACCGAGTGAGAAGGACGCTCCGATGAACGAGCCTGCGATCGAGATCACCGGTCTGACGAAGTCATTCGGCCCCGCGAAGGCGCTCGACGGCCTGAATCTGACCGTCGACAGCGGTGAGGTACACGGGTTCCTGGGTCCGAATGGTTCGGGCAAGACGACGACGATCCGGATACTGCTGGGCCTGCTGCGCGCCGATGCCGGGACGGTGCGCATGCTGGGCGGTGACCCGTGGACCGAGGCGGTCGCGCTGCACGCCCGGCTGGCCTATGTGCCCGGTGAAGTCCTTCTCTGGCCCGGCATCACCGGCGGTGAGGTCATCGACCTCATGGGGCGGCTGCGCGGCGGGATCGACCGGCGCCGTCGCGACGAGCTGCTGGAGCGATTCGATCTCGACCCGCACCAGAAAGCGCGCGCTTATTCGAAGGGCAATCGTCAGAAGGTCGCCCTTGTCGCGGCGCTGGCCTCGGATGCGGAGCTGCTGCTGCTCGACGAACCGACCGTAGGTCTCGACCCGTTGAAAGAGGCCGAATTCCAGCGCTGCATCTCCGAATCGAAGAACGAGGGCAGGACCGTCCTGCTGTCCAGTCATATTCTGGCCGAGGTGGAGGCACTGTGCGATCGGGTGAGCATCATCCGGCAGGGACGTACCGTGGAAAGCGGCACCCTGTCCGAGCTGCGGCATCTGACCCGCACCACCATCACCGTGGAAACAATCCGACCGGTGACGGGGTTGGCCGCGGTGTCTGGAGTGCACGACCTCGTCCGCAACGGTACTCGGGCGAAGTTCGACGTCGACACGGCCGAGCTCGACACCGTGACGCGTGTACTCGCCGACCTCGGCGTGCGCAGCCTGACCAGCACGCCGCCGACACTCGAGGACATCTTCCTGCGCCACTACGGGTCCGCCGCCACACCTGCCGAGGAGAACCGGTGAACACCGTCATGATCTCGCGCCCGCTGATAAGGGAGAATCTTTCCGGAGCCGGCACGCTGCTGCGCTTCGCGCTGCGGCGCGAGCGGTTCTCGCTGCCGTGCTGGCTGCTGGGTGCCGCCGCTCTGCTGGTTTTCCAGTCCCTCGGTAGTCAGCGCTTCTACGACACACCGCAGAAGCTCGCGCAGCTGCGCGAGACGATGAGTGCCAGTGCTGCCACGGTCGCCATGGGCGGGCCGACCCGACTGCTGACAACCATCGGCGGAGAAATCGTATTCGAGATCTTCGCGTACCTGGCTGTGGTTGTCGTGTTGATGAATATGTTTCTTGTCGGCAGGCATACCCGCTCGGACGAGGAGACCGGGCGGGCGGAACTGCTCCGTTCGGCGCGAGTGGGGCGCCGAGCGCCCGCCGTCGCCGGGCTGGCGTTGGCCGGACTGGCCGATCTCGCCGTCGCGCTGGTGGTCTTCGCCGCCGCGGCCGGCACCGGGCTGCCGATAACGGGTTCACTGCTATTGGGAGTCGTCACCGGGTGCGTAGGTGTCACATTCGCCGCCGTCACCGCCGTCGCCGCGCAGATTTTCGAGAACCCGCGCAGCGTCTACGGGGCGGTCGGCCTCGCTCTGGCAGCAGCGTACGTGGCGCGCGCGATCGGCGATGTGGGCAATGGGGCCGTTTCCTGGGCTTCACCGATCGGATGGGGACAGCGCAGCTACCCGTACGTGGGCGACCGCTGGTGGACGGTGCTGCTGTTCGCCGCCACGACACTCGCCCTGGTCGCCATGGCATTCGCGTTACTGGATCGACGCGACTTCGGCGCGGGACTGTTTCCGTACGGCACCGGGCCTGCGACCGCGTCCTGGACGCTCGGCTCACCGCTGGGCCTGGCCTGGCGGTTGCAGCGCGGTTCGCTGGGCGGATGGGCCGTGGGCATTTTCGCGCTGGGGGCCGCATATGGTTCTTTCGCCGACAGTATCGAGGACTATCTTGCCGATAATCCCGAGATCGCCGCATACCTTCCCGGCGGCGCCGCCGATGCGGTGAATTCGTATCTGTCCTTGACGGTTTCGATCGTCGCAGTGCTCAGCGCCGCGTTCGGAGTGGCCGGCGTATTGCGCGCCCGCGGCGAGGAGAGCGCGGGGCGAGCCGAACCACTTCTGGCCGCGCCGGTCAGCCGGCATCGCTGGCTGGCGAGTCACCTCACAATGGCGTTGGGGGGTGGTGTTCTGCTGCTGGCCATCGGGGGTTTCGGCGTGGGTCTCACCTATGGTCTGACGATCTCGGATATCAGCCAGGTATCGCGCATGACCGGCGTGGCGCTGGTGTATCTGCCTGCCGTCTGGGCGTTGGTCGCGGTCGCGGCGGTGTGCGTCGGCTGGGTGCCGAGAGCGGCGGTGACGATGGCATGGGCTGCCTTCGCTTACTGCGCCGTGGCGCTGCTCTTCACGGCCGCCTTCGATCTGCCCGGTTTGTTCGACGACGCCTCACCGTTTACGCACATTCCGAAGGCGCCACTCCAAACCGTCACTGCCGGGCCGATATCGGTGATCACCCTGACCGCCCTGGCCGGGCTGGTGATAGGTCTCATCGGTTTCCGCCGCCGAGACGTCGGGTATTGACAGCACTACCGTCGGGCACCGACCTGGTATGTCTTTCCCGCGGGCGACGGCGACCTTTCGGAGCGGCCGCTCAGCGCAGCCGCAAGCGACGGAGACGCTGCGCGGGAGCACGGTTCGAGATGCGGTCCTCGTCGTGTCCGGGGCACCACTGGTCTGGTGCAGTGGCGGTGCGGACGGCGTCGATGTGCTCGCCGCAGCCGCCCCAGGTGGTCTTGCCGCAGACACGGCACTTGATAGGAAAGCACATCAGCGTTGTTCTTCCGGGGCTGCGAAAGTGGGCGGGCCCTGGTAGGGACGCTGCATGGCGGCGAATCCGGGAGTGGAGGCCGCGGTGATGACGGCGGCCAGCAGCTCGGCGGCGTGTCCCGGCCGGGGCGGCTCGGTCAAGACCGGACCGCTGAAGACGTGGCCGTCGATGCTGATGATGGGGCTGCCGCTGCGGCCGCCGAGCGCTGTTTGGCTCACCTGATGGGCATGGGCGACCGCGGCATCGTAACGGGCGTCATCGAGGGCTTCGATCAACTTGTCGTCGAGGCCGCTCGCGGCCAGCGCGGCGGCCAGCGCGTCGTCGGCGTGCTGGCCGCGCGTATGCAACCGCTGAGCGAATTCGAGGTAGAGCGGGGTGAACGCGGTCTGGCCGTGTTGCTGCACCGCGGCGGCGAACACGCGGCCGACCCGACGCGATCGGACGATCATCGGGGCGTGGTCGGCATCGACGTCGTGATCGCCGTTGAGCACGGCCAAGCTCATCGACCGCAAAGTCACGACGTGCTCGGCGGTGGCACTGTCGAGCAGCCACTGTGCAGCCACCCACGCGAACGGGCACACAGGATCCACGTATAGATCGATTTCTGCCACCGAAGTCCTCCTGTCGTGGGGTGGTAGATACCCGGTGGGGTATTCTACCTCGGTAAATATACCCCCACCCGTATGTATAGTGGAAAGCTCCTCCGTGTCTCAACATACCCCTCGGGGTATTATGGCAGGGATGGCGAAGAAGGAAGGCGCAACCATGGTCGGCGACGAAACAGCAATCACCGAAACACTCAACAGGCTGCGGCGGGCGCACGGTCAGCTCGCCGGCGTCATCGCCATGATCGAGCAGGGGCGTGATTGCAAGGATGTGGTCACCCAACTCGCTGCGGTTTCCCGTGCGCTCGACCGCGCCGGATTCAAGATCGTCGCGACCGGACTGCGTGAATGCCTCGCCGGCCGATCCGCCGACGGTCAGAAGCCGATGACGGTCGACGAGCTGGAGAAGCTGTTCCTGACTCTGGCCTGACTCGCGATCACCCCCTCACGAAAGGACCGCACAATGAATCTGGGACTTTCCACCACTCTGCACACAAGCTTCGACGACGCCGTCGACCGGACTCGGGCCGCGTTGAGCGAGCAAGGTTTCGGCATTCTCACCGAGATCGACGTCCGAGCCACCTTGAAAGCCAAACTCGACGAGAACATGGAGGATTACCTCATCCTCGGCGCCTGCAATCCACCCTTGGCCCACGACGCCCTCGGCGTCGACCGGCAGATCGGGCTCCTGCTGCCCTGCAACGTCGTCGTGCGCCGCAACCCCGAGTCCGAGTCCGAGGTAATCGTCGAGGCAATGAATCCGCAACTGATGGTTCAGGTCACGAATGAACCGGCTCTGCAACCGGTGGCCAGCCGTGCCGCCGCCAAGCTAGAGGCTGCCATCGAGTCCCTGAGCGCCGCGACTCATCTGCTCTGACGAGCCTGCGGAGGGATCTCCGTCGGCGTGCGGGTTCAGCGGCGGCTGGTCGGTGCGTCGCCGGTCGATGGCGTCGCTCCGCACGCTGCGTGATACCCCGCAGCATTTTCCGTTCCATCACCAGACTGCCCGGCTCCATCACGAGCACGGTGAACGCGCGCGTGAACGCCGTCGCGCCCGCCAGCGCGATGCGATTGCGGCTCACGAGCCGGGTGGCTGCACCCATCGGATAGAGGCCGAACGCCCACACCCAGCGGCCGTCTTCGGAAGCGAAGACCAAATGGTGCTCGTTTTCGAGAATCGCGACTCGCATACGCGGACCGGACTCGCCGAGCGGGAAGCTGTCACCGACCTGGAGGTTCTGGAACTGCGGCAGGATCTCGTCGGCGCTGTGCATATCGAGGCCGAGAAGGTTCTCGACCCAATCGTAGGTATACGCGCCGCCGCGACCGGGACCCAGTTGAACCAGCCACGGCCAGATCGCGTCGGCGCCGGCGCGGATCGTGACAGCCCGAGTCGAGACGATATCGGCGTCGATCAACAACTCGTCACCGGGCATCACCCGTGCGATCTCTTCTCCCGAAGCTCCCCAGGTCAACCATCTGGTGCGTCGGCGTTCTACGGTCAACCTCCCGAGCGCCGATCGAACGGTCGCGCCAAGCATCGTCGTGTCCATGACGTCCGACTTCTCCTCGAATGAAAGGTGTGTGCTCGCAGCGGCGTGCGGACTGGCCGACGCCTCTGGCTCAGGTGCCCAAGGGGGTGGGTCTCGAGATGACGCATCGCGTCATTTCCGGTTCCAACAGCGGACGATCAATTCGGTTCGCGCGAGGATTCGGGCATTTCGAGAATCTCGCCGAGCGGGCGGCGTGGCGTGGCCGGAACACCCCGTTCCGATTCGGGCGCGATACCCACCCGAATCAGAACCTGCGGGGCGCCGGAGTGCCCGATCAGTTCGCCGACCACGGCGCGGCTGCGCGGCACTTCGGTCAGATGGGTCAACGGACACGTCGCGAACCCGGCGAGGGTGCACTCCAGCAGCACCGTGGACAACACCTCACCGCAGCGCATCAGGTCCTGGGGTGTGTCGCGGTCGGTGGACAGCACGAGGATCACCGAATGGTCCTCGGTGACCTCGCTGCGCCGGTCGCCGGTGGTGGTGGTGGGAAACTTGCGGCCCACGCCCACTCGCTGCCGCTCGTCCTGGGAGATCAGCGCTTCGCCGGGCACTCCCGTGTCGCCGATCGTGTGCCCGGTCCACCATTGCAATTCGGCGTGGTATCCGGCGTCGTAGCGGCGCAGTGCCGCGCTCATCTCCGAAGCGCGGGCCAAGCTGGGGCGGCTGTCGTCACCCAGTACGTCGAGTGTGGCGTCTGAGGGATCGAAGGTCGTCCGTAGGACCTCTTCGAAATCGCGCCATCCGGTGGGCGCCTGGAACGGGAGCCGGTCGGTGTGCCGACGCAGGATGGCGTCGGCGCGGGCACGGTCGGCTTCGGTGACGATCCGCGCCGGTTCGAAGGTGATGTTGGCCAGGTGCTCGCGGCGGTTCGGGTCGGGAAAGCGAGCGACATGGATGCGCCAGCCCGCGGCCGCCATCGCGGCGCGCAGATGGTCCAGAGCGATACCGCAGCTGATCAGCATCTGCCTGCCGGATGCGTCCGTCGCCGAGAGCATGCGTTCGGGCACGGCGAACAGGCGCAGGGTGTGGCCGTCGAACGCCCAGTGCCAGGGTTGGCTGTTGTGCAGCGAAGGCGCCCGGCCGGCGAGCAGTACGGCCTTCTCGATGGTCTCTCCGGACGGTAGCTGGTTCATACCGTCACGGTACGGATCGTGGCCTGACGTCCGGAGGAGTCGTAGGTCCCGAATCGCACCGCAGGTGGTCCCCACTCGGCCGAGGCGCGTGGGACCTCGGCCTCTGGACGTGAGGCGTCGATCCGTTCAGGCTGAGTGGGTGGGAAATGCTGCTTCGGCCGCACCGCCGATCGATGCGCGCAGGCACGACGCGGTGATCTTCGATATGGACGGGGTGATCACCGACAGCGCGTCGATGCACGCCGCGGCCTGGACGGAACTGTTCGATTCCTTCTTGAGCCGACGCCCTGCAGGGGCCGGACAGGACCGCTCACCGTTCACCGAGGACGACTATCTCCGTTTCGTGGACGGCAAGCCGCGATACCGGGGTGTCGCGGACTTCCTCGCCGCACGAGGAATCGCACTGCCTTGGGGGAGACCGTCGGATCCGGAAACGGCGGAGACGGTATGCGGGCTGGGCAACCGGAAAGATCAGCTTTTCCTCGGCCGGCTCACGCGCGACGGTGTACGAGTATTCGAATCGACCGTCACGCTGGTCCGGCGGCTGGGCGACGCGGGCATACGAACGGGTGTGTTCTCCGCCAGCCGTCACTGTGCGGAGGTGCTCGCGGCTGCCGGTGTCGCCGACTTGTTCACCGTGCGGGTGGACGGGATCGACGCCGAGAAGCTGGGCCTGGCGGGGAAGCCCGATCCGTCGATGCTGCTCGAGGCCGCTCGGCGGCTGGGTGCCGAACCGGATCGGACGGTGGTCGTGGAGGACGCCGAGGCGGGGGTGGCGGCCGGCCGCAGCGGCGGCTTCGCGCTGGTCATCGGAGTCGACCGGCACGCGAGCGGCGAACGCCTCCTGGCACACGGGGCGGACATCGTCATCGCCGACCTGGCACAGGTGCGATTGCGTGGCGGCTTCCGGCGAATTTCGGAAGTCCCCGACGGAATGGGGTGCTGGTCGCGCATCGTAGATCTGCTCGGCATCGAAGAGCCGGCCGTCCTGCTGGATTTCGATGGCACGGTGGCCGAGATCGTCGCCGATCCCGCGGCCGCCGCGCCCATCGACGGAGTGGCGACGGTGCTGGCCACACTCGCCACGCGATGCCCGGTCGCGGTTATCAGCGGACGCGATCTGACCGATCTGCGGGACCGCGTGGGTGTCGACGGTATCTGGTATGCGGGTAGCCACGGCTTCGAACTGATGGCCCCGGACGGTACCCGGCATGTCCACGACGCGATGCCGGGAGCCGAGCGGGTACTCGCCGAGGCTGCGAGGGAACTTCGCCGCAGACTGCACTCCATCACGGGAGCGCTGGTCGAGCACAAGCGCTTCGCGGTCGCGGTTCATCATCGCAATGTCGCGGCCGAGGATGTCGGACGGGTGATTGCCGCGGCACACGAGACCGGACACGCGGCAGGCCTGCGAGTCACGCACGGCCGTCGCGTCACCGAACTGCGACCGGATGTGGACTGGGACAAGGGCACCGCGCTGCGGTGGATTCTCGACCATCTCGCGGTCCCGGTGCTGCCGATCTATCTCGGGGACGATCTGACCGACGAAGACGCCTTCGATGCCGTCGAATCCGACGGGATCGCCATCGTGGTGCGTGCCGAGGAGACCGGCGACAGGCAGACCGCTGCCCGCTTCTCGGTCGCAGGGCCGCGGCAGGCGCGCGAGTTCCTCCAGCGACTGGCGATGTTGTTGCGCCCCGAGTCGGTTGCCGTGCCGGAGTCGTGGACTCTCACTTTCGATGGGTACGATCCGGCTCGGGAGAAGCTTCGCGAGGCGTTGTGCACGCTCGGCAACGGCTACTTCGCGACTCGCGGCGCGGCACCGGAATCCACGGCTGGAGCGGTCCACTATCCGGGCACTTATGTCGCGGGGGTGTACAACCGGCTCTCCGACGAGATCGCCGGGCATGTCATCGACAACGAGTCGCTGGTGAATCTGCCGAACTGGCTGCCGATGACCTTCCGGATCGGCGGCGACGACTGGTTCGACCTCGATGCCGCCGAACTGGTCTCCTACCAGCAGCAATTGGATCTGCGCCGCGCCGAACTGCTGCGGCGGTTCCGCTTTCGCGACAGCGCGGGGCGAATCACCACGGTGTCGCAACGACGGTTCGTCGCGATGCACCGCCCGCATCTGGGCGCCCTGGAAACGACGATCACCGCCGAGAACTGGTCGGGAACTCTGGGAATCCGCTCGTTTATCGACGGCAGGGTGCGCAATCACTTGGTGCAGCGCTATAGCGAGCTCTCGGCCACGCACCTGACGGACGAGTACGCGGTGGCCCTGTCCGACGATTCGGTTCTGCTCGCGGTGCGGACCAACGGATCCGGGTTGGCAGCGGCGATGGCGACGCGCAGCACTCTGCGGCGTGGCGATGCACCGTTCGATCCACCGCGGGAACTGGTCGATCGAGACGGACGAATTGGGCACGAGTACTCCCTCGACATCGCAGCCGGCGGATCGGTGACCGTGGAGAAGATCGTCGCCGTGTTCACCGGACGTGACAACGCTGCCGCGGGTCCGCAAGAGGAAGCGGCTCGCATGATCGAAGCCGTCGGCGGCTACGAATGGCTCTTGGAGGGCCATGTGGTGGCGTGGGAGCACGTGTGGGCCCGGCTGCGGATCGACCTCGACGGCGCGCAGGACGCGACGCGGATCGTGCGTCTGCACCTGTTGCACCTGGTGCAGACGCTGTCGCCGAACACGGTGGATCTCGATGTGGGCGTTCCTGCGCGCGGCCTGCACGGTGAGGCCTATCGGGGCCATGTGTTCTGGGACGAGTTGTTCGTCTTTCCGGTGCTGAACCCGCGCTTCCCCAACTTGACCCGATCTTTGCTGCGATACCGCTATCGTCGTCTGCCCGAGGCACGCCGGGCGGCCGCGGAAGCGGGGCTGGCCGGGGCGATGTTCCCGTGGCAGTCCGGCAGCGACGGCCGGGAAGAAAGCCAGCGGCTGCACCTGAATCCGCTGTCGGGAAGATGGAATCCGGATCCCAGCCGTCGCGCACACCACATCGGGATCGCGATCGCCTACAACGTCTGGCAGTACTACCAGGCCACCGGCGACCTCGAGTTCCTCATCGAATACGGCGCGGAACTGCTGGTGGAGATCGCTCGGTTCTGGTCGAGCCTGGCCGCCTTCGACGCCGACCGCGGCCGCTACACGATCCGGGGTGTGATCGGCCCCGACGAGTTCCATTCCGGCTATCCGGACGCGCCCGAGGCGGGCATCGACAACAACGCCTACACCAATGTCATGGCGGCCTGGGTGATTCTGCGAGCTATCGATGCGCTCGCCCTGCTCGCTCCGCGCGAGCGGTCCGAATTGCTGGAGAAGCTTGCCGTGCGACCGTCGGATCCGCGGCACTGGCAGGACGTGGCTCAGCGGATCTACGTCCCGTTCCACGACGGCGTCATCAGTCAGTTCGAGGGATACGAGCACTTGGCCGAACTCGATTGGGACCACTACCGTCGCCGCTACGGTGACATCCAGCGGCTGGACCGGATACTCGAGGCCGAAGGCGATGACGTCAACCGCTATCGGGCCGCCAAGCAAGCCGATGTGCTGATGCTGTTCTATCTGCTGTCGGCCGACGAACTGCGGGAACTGCTCGAACATCTCGGCTACGAGCTGCCCGGCGAGATGATTCCACGCACCATCGACTACTACCTGTCACGCACGTCCCACGGCTCGACGCTCAGCGCGCTGGTGCACTCGTGGGTGCTGACGCGGGCCAACCGTAATCGTGCCGTGGAATTCTTCGATCTGGTGCTCGGCTCCGACGTCGCCGACATTCAGGGCGGCACCACCGCGGAGGGAATTCACCTCGCCGCGATGGCGGGCAGCGTCGACCTGTTACAGCGCTGCTACACCGGGATGGAACTGCGCCGCGACCGGCTGCTGTTCTGTCCGTACTGGCCGGAGTCGCTCGGTGCCCTGTCGTTCCCGATGATCTACCGAGGCCATCGGCTGACCGTGCGGGTCAGCGGCGCGGGCGTGCAGATCAGCTCGGATCCCGGCGCGTCACCGCCGATCGAAGTCACCTGCCGGGACCAGGTCGCGCGGCTCGCCGCGGGACAGACGGTCCGACTGTCCATGAACTCCGCAGCCGGACCGCAAGAGCGTGGGGTCAGTTCGGTGTCCGGGCAATGATCACCGGCGCTTTCGCGCCGTGCAGCACCGCTTGACCGACCGAGCCGAGGGTCATCCCGGCGAAACCGCCGCGCCCGTGACTGCCCACGACGATCAGTTGTGCGTCGGCCCCTTCGGCGAGCAGTCGTCTGGCGGCGCGGTCTTCGACCACGATCCGCCGTACCGGCACCTGCGGATACCGCTCGCCGTACCCGGCCAAGTTCTCCGAGAGCAGCTCCTCGGCCTCTTGCTGCATATCGGTGCGTGAGTCGTAGCGGAACAACTCCGACCAGGTGTGCACGGCGACGAGTTCGGCGCCGCGGTGGGCGGCTTCGTCGAAGGCGATCTCGACGGCGCGGACACTGCACGACGAGCCGTCGACGCCCACGACCACCGGTCCGTCCGGGTGCTCGGAGTCGGCGGGGATCACCGCGACCGGGCACGCGGCGTGCCTGGCCAGCGACGTGCTCACCGAGCCGAGAATGCCGCGGCTGAAGGCGCCCAGCCCATGGGTGCCCACCACGACCAACCGGGCGGACTTGGATCGGTCGCGCAGCACCGGGATCGGCGGCGCCTCGACGAGATCGGCCTTGATGTCGAGTTCGCCGAGAGGGGCGGCCTCCGCCAGGGCGGTCTTGCGCGCGATCTCCAGCGCCGTGCGCCCCTCTTGCCGGTAGCTGTCGTAGTCGATCTGGGCTACGCCGATGCCCGGTCCGAAATCGATCGGCGCGGCGATCGCGTAGACGATGTGCAGCGGCGCGCGACGCTGGACCGCGTCGACGGCCGCCCAGCGTACGGCGGCGAGGGCGGTAGGCGAGCCGTCGGAGCCGACGAGAACCGGCGGGTTGATCTGCGAAGGCATGGTTTTCAACTCTTTCTAAGCCTCGTGGGCGACCAGCACCGGGCAATGGGCATGTTGGACAAGGAAGTTACTGGTGGAACCGAGCATGAGCCCGCGGAACCCGCCGCGCCCCCGCGTGCCGACGACCAGCAATTGCGCGGACTTCGACCACACGGTGAGCAGATCGCGTGGCCGGACGATGGAGACCTTGCGAGTCACCTGGACTTCGGGAAACTTCTCCTGCCAACCCGCGAGTTGTTCGGCGAGCATGAGCTGTGCAGCGGTCTCGAGTTCCCCGGCCGGGAACGGTTCGATGACGTCCCCGGAGTGGAAGGTGAAGTCGTCTGCCGCGTGTACCGCGACAAGCGACGTGCCACGGAGGTCGGCCTCCGCGAATGCCGCGCCGACTGCGGCCTCGGCGGCGGGGCTGCCATCCACACCGACTACGACAGGTCCGTCGGTCCGGGTGCGTTGCTCACTCCCGGTGTCGCGGACGACCACGATCTCACCGTGCCCATGGGCGGTCACCGCCAGCAGTGTCGAGCCGATGTGGGTGAGCTCGCGGCCTTGTCCGGCGCCGAGCACCACGAGGTGCGCGGTTTCGGATCGCTCGATGAGCGCGGTGGCCGGGTGGGCGGGCGTCAGCTCGGTGTCGACTCGTAGTTCAGGATCGACGCGGCAGGCCAGCCGCGCCGCGCAGGCCAATCGGGCGGCGCCTTCTTCGCGCATTCTCTGGGCGACGGCGGGCACGATCAGGTCGTACATGCCGAAGATGGCCTGGGTGGCGGCGAGGTCGAGGCCGTGCACGATCAGCAGTCTGCGTCCCCGCCGGGCTGCTGTTTCGGCGGCCCACTGCACGGCCAGATCGGAGGCTTCGGAACCGTCGATGCCGACGACCACGGCAGCGGATGCCAGTTGGTGCGGATTGTCGCGACGAGAGGCGGACATACGTGGTGTCCCTTCGGAGGGCGATGCTTGTGTACTCGAAGGGTAGGGATCGGGTGAGGTCGCAGACGCCTGGCGTTGGTCCCGAATGCTGAGGTCCTTCGGCAGCACGCGCCGGGCTGGGGTCAGGCGTGGTGCATCATGCGGTCGAGTTCGGTGTGAGCGATCCGGCTCGCCCACACACGAGCGCGATCCAGTTCGCCTGGGACGAGCGGGCCGGTCGTATCGCTGACCAGAAAATCCACCGGCTGATCGGCGAGAGAGTAACCCAAGCGGCACAGTCGTTTTCCGATACCGCGTGCGGCCGAGCCCGCCAACCAGGGTGGTTTGGCGACCTTGGTGCCGAAGGCCAGCGCGCGGTGTCCCGGCGATACCGGCAGGGCGGCCGCGAGCCATTCGCGTACTCCGATGTCGATCGCGATCGGAGCATCGGTGAGTTTGGCGGCGTCGCGGCGCGTCTGTACTCGGCTGAGTCCGAAGGCATGGGTGGGGCCGCCGACCACGAGCAGGTTCAGCGTCGGCCCGCACACTTCTGCGGCTGCCACCACATTCACGACTTCGACTTCGGCATGCTCACGCATTCCCCGCGCGATGGCCTCGGCGACCGCTGCGGTGTTGCCGAACATCGATTCGTAGATTATCCGTGCGCGCATGGCCGACTGCCTCCTCCGTGCTGGGCCCGGTAGGGAATCCGACGTTAGGGCCGTCCAGAGCCGCCACACAGAGTCGAACCGACTTTCCTCGGGGGACCTTTGCCCTGAATTGAAGCGCCGACCTCGTGCAAGTGTCCGATCTCGGCCGTCGTGCCGGCGGCAGGTAGGCGATGCTGGACCTGTGCTGGCACATTTGCTCCCGGGCTTGCGACAATTCCACGGCTACCAGCGGGCTTGGCTTCGGTCCGATGTCCTCGCGGGCATCACGGTGACCGCGTACCTCGTACCGCAGGTCATGGCCTATGCGACGGTCGCGGGATTGCCGCCGGTGGTCGGTCTGTGGGCGGCGATCGGACCGTTGGCGGTCTATACCCTGCTGGCGACTTCGCGACAGATGTCGGTGGGGCCGGAGTCGACCACCGCGCTGCTGACCGCCGTCGCGCTGGGTCCGCTCGCGATGGGCGACCCCGAGCGGTACGCCGCCTTGGCGGCAGTGCTCGCGTTGCTGGTCGGCGTGCTGTGTCTGGCCGGTGCGGTCGTTCGGCTGGGGGTCCTGGCCGATCTGTTGTCGAAACCGGTCCTGATCGGGTACCTCGCAGGGACCGCCGGGATCATGATCGTCGGTCAGCTCGCGTCGGTGACCGGAGTGCCGGTCGAAGGCGAATCCATACTCGCGGAACTCCATTCGTTCATCGATAACCTGGAGCACTGGCATTGGGCCACCTTCTGGCTCGCGGCCACGGTATTGACGGGGCTGCTGTTGCTGGCATGGCGCGCGCCCCACGCTCCCGGTCCTCTGATCGCGGTCTTGCTTGCCACCGCGGCGGTGGCGCTGTTCTCGTTGGATCGTCTCGGAATCCGGTTGGTCGGCGCGATTCCCGCCGGGATTCCCATACCCGGTGCGAACTCGGTCGCCGTGCACGACGTCACGGCTCTGATCCTGCCCGCGATCGGCATCGCGGTGGTCGGATTCTCCGACTCCGCCTTGACGGCCCGGGCTTTCGCGGCCCGCCACGGCGACCGCGTGGAGGCGAACGCCGAGCTCGCGGCCCTCGGCGCGACCAACCTCACGGCCGGGCTGCTGCACGGATTTCCGGTGAGCTGCTCGGGCAGCAGAACCACTATCGCCGACGCCATGGGCGCTCGAACCCAGCTGTATTCTCTCGTCACGCTGGGCGGTGCGCTGGCAGTGCTGCTCGGGGCGCGGGACGTCCTCGCAGCTTTCCCGACCGCCGCGCTGGGAGCGCTGGTCATCTACGCGGCGCTGCGACTGATCAACATCGCGGAGTTCCGTCGTATCGCGCGATTCCGGCGCAGCGAATCGTTGCTGGCGCTCGGAACCCTCGTAGCGGTACTGGGCCTCGGTGTGCTGTACGGCGTGCTCGTCGCGATCGCGCTGTCGATCTTCGATCTGCTGCGCAGGATCGCCCGCGCACACGACGCGATCCTCGGCTTCGTACCCGGCGTGGCAGGAATGCACGACATCGACGACTACCCGACCGCGAAACCGGTTCCAGGACTGGTGGTCTATCGATACGACGCACCATTGTGTTTCGCCAATGCGGAGGACTTCCGTCGCAGAGCACTGGCGGCAGTGGGCTCGAGCGCCGAACGCGGCGGAACACCCGTGCGTTGGTTCGTGCTCAATGCCGAGGCCAATGTGGAGGTCGACTCGACCGCCTTGGACGCCGTGGAACAACTCAGGGCCGAACTGTCCGGCCGGGGCATCGTCTTCGCCATGGCACGGGTCAAACACGACCTCCGCGATGCCCTGGACGCATCCGGGCTGACCTCGAAGATCGGTGAACAGCACCTGTATCCGACGCTACCGACCGCGGTGTCGGCCTACCACGAGGACCGAGATGCGAGGTCCGACGGCCCATCCGGAGGATGACTTTCGTCTCTGCCGATGACCCGCCCGAAGCGCGATCCTCGAAGCAGACGGCACCAGCCGTCGGAAGAGGTGAACAGCGATGTCCGAAAGCGTGATCATTCCGCTGGACAGATGGTGGACCACGCTGACCCGCTTGTGGTCGCTGCAACCATGCAGCCCGAATCAGCTGATGCGCCCATCCGACCGCATCGAATCAGCGGTCCGCGTCTTCGCCGTGATCGCAGTTCTGATCGCGGTCCCGGTCGCGGGCGCCCTCGCCACGGACACGTATGCCGACACGTCCGCCGAGATCCGCGGCGAGAACATCACCAAATCCTCGGTTCACGCCCTGATCATCGATGAGCCGGTCGAAATCGCGACGCATCGTTTCGAAGCCCGCGTGGGATGGGACGAGGCCGGCCGCACGGGTAGTGCTGTCGTGCCGGTCGGGGAGAGGACGCGACCTGGCGACCGTGTCGAGCTGTGGCTCGACGCCGGCGGCGCTCCCACCACGCGACCACCCCACCCGTACAGCGCGGTCGTGACCGCAATCGGTGTGGCCGTGTTCGTCCTGGTGGGCGTCTGGCTGTGCGGGTGGTGCCTGGTGAACGGGCTCGCCCAAGTGCTGGAGCGACAGCGCGGCGCACGATGGGATCGCGAGTGGCGACGGATCTGCCGGGCGAAGGAGGACTCGCAATGACGTTCCGGGCTCCGCGATCGAGCGGGCCGCGGCGCGTCGCACCGAAGCGTCGCTCGCGGCAGAGTCCGCCGACGGCGATCACGACCGGTCCGAATACCTGCTCCTGCTCGCCGTACAGTCTCCCGCTCCGTCGACCCCAGCGGCGGACATCGACCCGCGCGTGCGGCAGCGACCGCAGTCCGGAGAGGAAGTTGGCATGACCACCGAGAACGCTTCGCGCCCGACGCCACCGAACGCTCCGATCCTGGCCGCGGTGGACGGGTCCGCCAGTTCGTATCAAGCGGTGGCCTGGGCGGCCGCCGAAGCAGCCCTGCATCGTTGCCCGCTGCACATCATCACTTCCATGGCCGTGCCCCCTGGGTTCGGTCCGGGCAGCCAGCCGGCGGAGGCCGACCTGAAATGGCTGCGCCGAGACGGCGAACGCGTCCTCACCGAGGCGACGCGGGTGGCGCGGACAGCCGCGCCCGGCGAGGAGCCCGCGATCACCACCGAAGTCAGCTTCGAACTGGTCATCCCGCTGCTCATCGAGCGATCCGCGCAGGCGCGGATGCTGGTGGTCGGCAGCCGCGGGCTCGGCGCGTTCCAACGGGGCGTCCTGGGTTCGGTGAGTACCGCGACCACTCACCACGCGCACTGCCCGGTCGCGGTGATCCATGGCATCTCCGCGATCGACGCGGTGTCGGCCCGCCAACCGGTGCTCGTCGGCGTCGACGGCACCGGCAACAGCGTGCCCGCCGTCGAACTCGCATTCGAGGAGGCTCCCGGCGGAAGGTCGACTTGGTCGCGCTGCACGCATGGAGCGACACCAGCGGCCTGGACATACCGGTTCGCGGATGGAATGCTGCCCGCGAGTCGGCGGAGGCGGTCTTGGCCGAGAGCCTTGCGGGCTGGGCCGACCGTTATCCGGACGTCGTCGTCCGGGGCATCGTCACCGCGGATCGTCCGGCGCTGTCGCTGCTGAACGAGTCGGCGAACGCGCAACTCGTCGTGGTGGGCACTCACGGGCGCGGCGGGTTCGCGAGCGCGGTGCTCGGTTCGACGAGCAATTCGCTGCTGCACTCGGTAGAGGTGCCGATGATCGTCGTTCGTGCGAGGTGAAAACGGGGCGGTCCGTGCCCCGGGCTCGCCGAGCCGGACCGTCTATCGCCGAACTCGGGGCCATTCATCAGCCACGCCGAGCTCAGCCACGCCGAACGCAGCCACGTCGAGTTCTGACATGGCTCACTTCCGGAGCCGTCTCGTCGCCTTCGCCCGCCGCAATTCCGTCATGACGGCCTCGACCGCGCGTGGAACGGCGGCAGAAACCGGCTCGGACAAGCCGACCCCTACATCGAGACACGCCGCGTCCACGGCGATGACGACGATCCTGCCGGGGACCCGTCCGAGCGCGCGGCCCAGCGGCAGTGCGTCCTGGACCCCGAGGGCATGGGACGAGGCGGCTGCGCCCGCGCACCGGAGCAGGTCGACATCGGTGCGTCGGACCCGGCCGGGAACCGCTGATGCGCAGCGTACGGCGTCGATTACGATGGCCAGCTCCACACCGGCCCAGACCTCGAGAAGGCTCGTGGGTTCGCCATCCGAGAGGACGACGGCGACTCCTGGGATGTCCAGCCTTTCGATCTCGCGGGCAACGGCCGAGCCGACTCCGTCGTCACTTCGGTAGTCGTTGCCGACGCCGATGACCGCGGCCCAATGCTCGGTCATCGGCGCACGACGTCGATGGCCAGGAAGTGCGCCGAGCAGGAAATGCACGGATCGTAGTTGCGGATCGCTCGCTCGCACACCGCGGCGAGCGCCGCGTCGTCGAGGTCGAGATTGTCCGACACGACGCGCCGTAGGTCGTCCTCCATAACGGCTTGGTTCTGCGATGTCGGCGGAATGATCGTGGCCGCGCGCACGATGCCGTGAGCATCGACCTCGTACCGGTGGTAGAGCAGTCCGCGTGGCGCTTCGCTCACGCCGTGGCCGGTGCCGGCACGAGGCTCTACAGGTACCGCGGCACGAGAGGGTCGTTCGTACTCGGTGATGAGGCGCAATGCCTCCTCGATGGCGTGGGCGACTTCGACCACGCGGACCAGGATGCTGCGGAACGGGTTACGGCATTCGGCGCCGAGCCCGATCTCGGTCGCGATCTGTTGTGCGATCGGTGACAGCTGGTGGTAGTTCAGCGTGTATCGGGCCAGCGGCCCGGTCAGGTAACGTTCGCCGTCGAGCATCGCGTGCAAGGCCGTGGAGTGCGGTACCTGATGTTCCCGCACATGATCGAGGAATTCGGCCGCGGCGAACCGAAGCCCGGTGCTGGTGTGTACAGCGCCGTTGTCGATGGCGTAGCGGTCCGGATCGGTCGCGGCGAGAAGCTCGTACCCGAGTTCCAGTTCAGGGAATTCCAACCCCGAGGCCCAGCGCGCGGTCTCCGCCGCGCAATCTCCTGCGTGGCGGAGCAATTCGAGCACGTGGCCGAAGTCGGTGCGTTCGGGCACCGAGTAGAAGCCGCCCAACCGGACGTTGACGGGATGGATGGCCCGCCCGCCGATGAGCTCGAGCAGCGCGTTGCCCGCCTTCTTCATCGCCAGGCCCCGTTCGACCAGCTCGCGGTGGTCGGTGGCGAGGGCGATCGCGTCCGGGTAGCCGAGGAAGTCGGGCATGTGCAGCAGATGAATATGCAAAGAGTGGCTGGAAATCCATTCCCCGCAATACAACAGCCTGCGCAGTTCGGCGAGTGGCCGGTCCAACTCCACGCCGCAGAGTTGTTCGAGGGCGTTGCAGGCGCTGGTCTGGTAGGCCACCGGGCAGATTCCGCAGATTCGAGAGGTGATGTCGGGCGGTTCGGTGTAGGCGCGGCCACGCAGGAATGCCTCGAAGAATCGCGGTGGCTCGTAGATGTTCAGTTCCGCGGTTTCGACGTGCCCATCCGCGACGACAATACGCAGCGCGCCCTCGCCTTCGACGCGAGCCAGCGAGCCGACTTTCAGCTGCCTACGCCGGCTCATCGCCGTTCCTGTTCGCGAAGTCCGGCGCGGCTGCGGCATAGGTGGCGAAAACCCGGTTGATGTCGTCGGTGTCCATGCCATTGACGCGGAGGATGGGAAGCAGGGCGTGGATGTTGGGATCGGCCATCGGGCCGAAACAACCGAAACACCCACGGTGATATGCCGGGCACAAGGCGCCGCATCCCGCTTGCGTGACCGGCCCCAGGCAGGGAATCCCTTCGGCGACGGTCACGCAGGTCGTTCCACGGCGTTTGCACTCGGTGCAGACACTGGTATTCGGTATATCGGGCGCGCGTCCGGCGAGGAACGCGCACAGGGTGTCGAGTAGCTGGCGCCGGTCGATCGGGCAGCCGCGCAGCTCGTAGTCCACCGGCACGTGCGCCGATATCGGGGTGGAGGTGCTCAATGTGGAGATGTACTCCGGGCTGGCGTACACCACGGACGTGAACTCGGCGATGTCGGCGAAATTTCGCAGCGCCTGGATCCCGCCGTGCGTGGCGCATGCACCGATCGCCACCAGAATCCTGGATTGCTCCCGAATCTCGAGGATCCGGCGCCGCTCTTCCTGCGTGGTGATCGAACCCTCCACCAGGGAAACGTCGTACGGTCCTTCCGCCATGACGCTGGAGGCTTCCGCGAAGTGGGTGATACTGATTTCTCCCGCCAAGGTGAGCAACTCGTCCTCACAGTCGAGCAGAGTGAGCTGGCAACCATCGCAGGACGTGAACTTCCATACTGCGAGCGTGGGTGTCGTCGTCATAGTTCTCGCACCGCCAGGAGTGGTTCGGCTTCCGCGTAGCCGACGATGGGGCCGTCTCTGCACAGCAGCAGGGTGCCGAGCTGGCAGTGTCCGCACCGTGCGACGCCGCATTGCATGTTGCGCTCCAGCGACACTTGGATCCGCGTCGCGGCAACCCCTTTGCGCAGCAACGCCTGGGCACTGAATCGCATCATCGGTTCCGGACCGCACAGGAACGCCGTTGTCCGGGCGGCTTCGACTTTCAGTTGTGTCAATGGCTCGGTGACGAAGCCGACTCGTCCGTGCCAGTCGAGCGCGGGATGGTCGACGGTCTGGTGGAGTTCGATTGCACCGGTGGCCGCCCACAGCTCTTGGTCGTCGCGGAACAGAATGTCCGCCGGGGTACGGGCCCCACTGATCAGCACGATCCGCCGGTAGTCGGCGCGGGCCGCGAGCGCGGCGAGCACAACCGGCCGCAGCGGCGCCAGCCCCACGCCGCCGCCCACGATGACGAGATCTCCTCCGCTCGCCGAGGCCAGATCCCATCCGTTCCCGAATGGCCCGCGTACCCCGATCATGCCCCCGACATCGGTGCCGTGCAGCGCACCGCTGATCGCGCCGACCGCCCGGATCGTATGCTCCAAGCAATCGTCGCCAGACGCAGGATTACCGCTGATCGAGATCGCGACCTCGCCCACCCCGAAGCTGTAGAGCATCATGAACTGCCCGGCCCGAAACCGTTGCGCCGCATCACGTACCGGCTCCAGGCATACTGTCACAGTGTCGGGTGTCTGTGCGGTGCGGTCGACGACTCGGTAGGGAAGCATCGTGTCGCCGCGCGATGCCGCACGAGCCTGCGTGTCCACGCTCATCGGCCACCTCGTCCGACCGCGATGCGGGGAGGGCCGACGGTGCACGTCTCGGCGGGGTTCCGGTAGAGATCGAGCAGCCTTGCCCTGGTGGCCTGCAGACGGTCCAGTAGCGCCTCGAACAGCATCAAAGTCAGTGCTTGGCCGAATCGCGGGTCCTGGTCGGCGAGTTTCCTCAGAGTGGCCGCTTCGAACTCGACGGCTTCCACCGGTTCGGCGGCCATCGCCCCGAAATGCCACCGGTACGGTGGCACCAGCCACGACCAGCCGAGCAGATCGCCGCCGCTGAGGGTCTGGAGGACGATATCGCCGCGCCCTGGCACCCGAGCGTCCAGCAGTATTCTGCCGTGGCGGATCAGCCAGCACCGGTCGGCCGGACGTCCTTCTTCGATCACTCGGTACCCGGCAGGGAAGGCGACGTGACGCCCGGCTCCGGCCAACGTGCCGAGCTCTTCCTTGCTCAGTGCCGCCAGGCGACCGAACTCCGACAGCTCGTCACCGGTGGGCATCGTCGTCTTCCTGCGCGAGTTCGGCCAGCCGGGCCACCTCCGCGGTCAGATCGATCTCGGCGGGGCACCAGGCGATGCACCGTCCGCAGCCGACGCATCCAGAACTGCCGAATTGCTCGTACCAGGTGCTGAGTTTGTGGCTGATCCACTGCCGGTAGCGGCTTTCCCCGGATTGCCGCACGCTGCCGCCGTGCAGATAGGAGAAGTCCAGTTCGAAGCACGAGGACCAGTGCTCCCACCGCTCGGCATGGTCGCCGGTGAGGTCGGTGACATCCTCGGTGCTCGTGCAGAAACAGGTGGGGCACACCATGGTGCAATTGCCACAGGTGAAGCAGCGGCCGGCGACGTCCTGCCAGTGCGGGGACTCCTGGGAGTCGCGAAGCAACGCGCGGATATCCACCTCGGGCATGGCGCGGCCCATCCGGCCCGCTGCCGCCGCCACCGCTGCGTGAGCGCTCCCGATCTCGTCCGCCTCGGCTGGACGCGCGGTGAGTTCGGCGAGGATGCGGGCCCCGTCGGCACTGCCCACCTCGACGAGGAAGCGGTGACCTTCGACATCGATGCGCTCGGTGAGCGCGAGATCGTACCCGGCCGACACCCCCGGCCCGGTGCCCATCGACGCGCAGAAGCACACGCCGCCGGGCTCGGTGCAGTTCACCGCGACTACGAACAAATCTTTCCGCCGGGCGGTGAACGAGGAGTCGGGATGCGCCCCGCCGCCGAGTACTCGCTGCAGGATCGCGATCGAGGCGAGGTCGCAACCGCGGACGCCGAGAAACGCGGAGCGGACCGGTGTGTCCTCGGCGGGTTCCATCTCGAGATCCGGCCCGAACCGGCCGATCTTGCGGCGCGGCGGATGCAGGAACTGCTTCCAGGATCCGGGGCCGGCCGAATGCGCGAACACCGCCGTGTCGTCGCGGCGATGGAGCCGATACCGGCCGGGGGCGGTCTCCACGCCCCATCCGGCGGGCAGCTGCCTGCCGGAGTCCAGTTCGTCCAGGACGATCGCGCTACCACGCACCTGCGGACCGATGACGCGGTATCCCTGCTCACGCAGTACGTCCACCAGACGATCCAAACCAAGGCGATCGATCACTGCGGTGTCGTCGGGCATTGTCGGGAGCCTCTGCTCGGTCGGATGTAGCCGTCCGGTTTCGAGTCTGGTGGGTGTACCGGTTCTATGGCGAGGGACCAAGGTCCCGAATCGCGGTGGCTGACGGCATCGGTCCTGGTAGTGGGCTGATTCCCGGCGTGGCCGGGCAGAGGTGCACCGGACCGCGGAGTGCCGAAACGCCGTCACGATCGGGACGAATGTCCGGTGACCTCGGGGGACATCGGACCCTGGTCGCCCTGCGGTGCGGCTCATAGCGTTAGCGGTGGCGCTCGGCAGAGT
>NZ_BDBB01000063.1 GCF_001612765.1 Nocardia arthritidis NBRC 100137 | reverse complement strand
ACATCGATACGCAGACCCAGGATTTCACCGTCGTCGGCGTCGGTGACATGAGCGGCGACGTCTTCGGCAACGGCATGCTGTTGTCGGAGCATATTCGTCTCGTGGCGGCCTTCGACCACCGCCACATCTTCCTCGATCCCGACCCGGACGCGGCGCGTTCGTACCGGGAGCGGCAGCGGATGTTCGCGTTGCCGAGGTCGTCGTGGGCGGATTACGACACGTCGCTGATCAGCCCCGGCGGAGGTGTGTGGGACCGCACCGTGAAGGCTGTGCCGATCAGTCCGCAGGCCAGGGCGGCGCTGGGCCTCGGCGATGACGTCGTCTCGCTGTCGCCGCCGGATCTGGTCCGCGCCATCCTGCTCGCCCCGGTCGATCTGCTGTGGAACGGCGGGATCGGCACCTACATCAAGGCGAGCAGCGAGACCAATGCCGAGGTGGGCGACAAGTCCAACGACCCGGTTCGCGTCAACGGGAACAAACTGCGGGTCAAGGTGATCGGCGAAGGCGGCAATCTCGGTGCGACTGCGCTGGGCCGCATCGAGTTCTGCCGCAACGGCGGCAAGATGAACACCGACGCCTTGGACAACTCGGCGGGCGTGGACTGCTCCGACCACGAGGTCAACATCAAGATCCTGCTCGATGCCGTCGTCTCCAGCGGTCAGCTGCCGCCGGACGACCGCAATCCGCTGCTTGCCTCGATGACCGACGAGGTCGCGCAAATGGTCCTGCGGGACAACGTGGCGCAGAACTTCCTCATGGGTATCTCGCGCACCGAGGCGTCGCAGATGCTGAGAGTGCAGATGCGGCTCGTCGAGGATCTCGAACAGCGTCGCGGCCTGGATCGAGAACTCGAGGCGTTGCCCTCGGATCAGGAGATGAAGCGCAGGCTGGAAGAAGGCTCCGGGCTGGCGTCGCCGGAGCTGGCCAATCTGATGGCGCATGTGAAGCTCTCGCTCAAGGCCGATCTGCTCGACTCCGACCTACCCGACAGCCAGTACTTCGCCATGCGGCTGCCGCATTACTTCCCGACACCGCTGCGCGACCGTTTCGGGGCGGCGATCAAGCGGCACCGGCTGCGCCGGGAGATCGTCACGACCATGATCGCCAACGAGATGGTGGACTACGGTGGCATCACCTACGCGCACCGGCTCAACGAGGAGGTCGGCGCCACCACCACCGACGCGGTGCGCGCTTTCGCCGCCGCCAGCGGGATCTTCGACCTGCACCAGATGTGGACGCGAATCCGTGCGTGCGACGCGCCCACGTCGGTGCGCGACCTGCTCGAACTGGAGACGAAGCGCACGCTGGACCGGGCCTCCCGCTGGCTGCTGAGCAACCGGCCGCAGCCGATCGCGGTGGGCTCGGAAATCAGCCGGTACCGGGCCGACGTGCGCGAACTGGCCCCGAAGGTGCCGGGATGGCTGCGCGGACACCACGTGTCGACCCTCACCGCCCGGTCCGCCGAGCTGATCGCCCGCGGCGCGCCGACCGATCTGGCCACCGAGGTCTTCGGCCTGCTCCACCTGTTCCCGCTGCTGGACATCGTGGACATCGCCGATATCACCGACCGGGACGGCGACGAGGTCGGGTCGCTGTACTACGCGCTCAACGATCACCTCAAGATCGACTGGCTGTTGCAGGCGGTCAGTCACCTCGAACGCGGTGACCGCTGGCACGCGCTGGCGCGGCTCGCGCTGCGCGACGACATGTACGGGTCGCTGCGCTCGCTCACCCTCGACGTGCTCTCCGGCGGTGACCCCGAGGAGACGGCGGATGAGAAGATTGCATACTGGGAGTCGAAGAATCAGTCCCGCCTCGGCCGAGCCAGGGCGGCGCTGTCGGAGTTGTTCGAGTCCGGAACCCACGATCTCGCCACGTTGTCGGTTGCAGCGCGGCAAGTGCGGAGCATGGTGAGCGGGGTGGGCGCTCAATCGGAGGTACCGCGTTGACGAGTTCGGTGAGTGGAAGTGGGAAGGCGGCGGGCAGCCTCGTGCTGCCCAGGCGTTTCCACGCCAAGGTGGACGTCAGGTGGTCGGACATGGACGTGTTCCAGCACGTCAACCATGCCCGGATGGTGACGTTGCTGGAAGAGGCGCGGATTCCGTGGCTGTTCGAGGACGGTCGTCCGACCGCCCCGCTGCGCGAGGGCTGCGTACTCGCGGACCTGCGGGTCCGCTACCGCGGCCAGCTGCGGCACGAGGACACGCCGCTGGATATCGCCATGTGGATCGAGCAGTTGCGCGCGGTCGACTTCACCATCGGCTACGAGGTGCGGGCGGCGGGCGCGCAGCCCGATTCGCCCGCGGCCGTGGTCGCGTCCACGCAGATCGCGGCATTCGACATGCGGGCGCAGCGATTGCGCAGGCTCACCGACGCCGAGCGTGATTACCTGTCCGAATGGATGGAGTGAGTGGCCGCGCGTCGATGATCGTCGAGTGCTGACGGCGGAGCTGCCGTGATAGCGGAACAACGAGTGCTGCATGTGCCGGATCCGGCGGAGCGAGAGAACCTCGCGACGTTTCTGACCAGGGCCGTGCGGCTGGACCCGGCGGCGGTGGTGCGTTTGCGCCGCCGCGGAGAGAAGTACGTCGCGGCCTGGGTGGCGACGGGTTTCGAGGCGCTGGCCATGCGCACCGTGGTCGCCGAGCTCGGTGTCGACGACGTGACCGTCGGCGCCGATCTCGTGCTGGCCGGTTCGGCGCGCGGCGGTCCGATCGACCTGGGATTTTCCATGGATTCCGCGTGGCGTGGCGCGCTGCCGCCGACGGACGGTTTCGCGCACGTCGACGACGTGCCCGCGCGCACCTTGGTGGAACTCGCCGAGCAGGGTGCGCAGCTGGCGAAGGAACACGGCAGCAGCCACGGCCCGCCCGCCTCGTTGCTCGATCAGACGGTGCTGACCGTGTCCGGCGCGGGCACCCGGGTGCAGGTGCCGATGCGGGTCGTCTTCGCCCTCACGGCCATGGACTTCATCCCGCATTCGGGGGAGAAGGCCGACGCCCGTCGCATCCCGCCCACCGAGATCGTGCGCGTCCGGGCGACCAGGACTTGGCTGCGGCTCGACGCCCGCTACGGCTCGGTGGCTCGGCGGCTCGGCGGAGGGATTCCCCTGCTACCGCGTTGAGCGTGCCGCGCGCCGAAACCGCTGCGGACCTCGGGCACCGTTGCACTGCTCGGATGTCTACGTCCGTGTCATCCGTCTCCGAACGGTCACCATCGAGTTCGGTCGTGCTGTACGCAGCGTTATTTCCATGCGCGAGGCGGACCCGGCAGCACGTGGACGCCCGGGAGCGATCGATGGTATGGGCGGCGCCGTCGGCAGGAGGGGACGGGCCGCCCTTCGCGAAAAAAGGTGGCAGGGAGCATGCTCGGGCCCGTCAGGGGACGCCGATCGAGCGAAGGAGTGCCGCTGTCGCGGCGGCGGCGAGCATGACCAGCAAGATCGGGCGTCGGTACCAGGCCAGCACTCCACCGACGAGAACGCCTGCGGGCACGGCGAATCCGAGGCTCGCGGTGCCGATCGGCAGGGTGGTCACGGCCACCACCGCGGCCAGCAGCACGACGGCGCCGATTTCCAGCAAGCGCACCACGCGCGCCGGAATGCGCACCCGCTCGCGCAGCGCGGGCCCGGCCCAGCGAAACGCGTAGGTGCCCGCGGCGAGAGCGATGATTCCGGCGGCCAGCATCACGCGGCTCCCCGTGCGGCCGACGGCTCAGGTTTTCCCCGCGCCGCGACCAGCACCCCGCAGAGGGCGAGGAGGACCGGCAGTCCGGTGGGCAGGAACGGAGCGCAGGCCAGCGCGATCGCCGTGCCCGCACCCACTGCGGCGAGGGTGGTGCGATCCCGCAGGGCCGGCAGCACCAGCGCGAGCAGGACTGCGGGAAACACCGCGTCGAGTCCGAACGCCGACGTGTCCGGGACCACCGATCCGATCAACGCCCCGATGGCGGCGCCGCCGGGCCAGGCGAGCAGCACCCCCGCGCCTGTGAGCCAGTATGCCGCCCGTCTGCGCCGCGCGTCGGGCTGCGCGATGGTCATGGCGACCGACTCGTCGTTCATCAGATGGACGCCCAGCGACCTGCGCCAGCCCGTGCCCACCGCGTCGGGGACCGACAGTCCGTACGGCACATGTCTGGCGTTCACCAGCAAACCCGCCAGCACCGCCGCGATCGGACTGCCCCCTGCGGCGACGATGCCGATGAAGAGGAATTCCGAGCTTCCGGCGAGCACCACGTACCCGAGCAGGATCGGAAGCCAGATCGGCAAGCCCGCCGCGACCGCGGTGGCCCCATAGGAGACCCCCATCACGCCGACGGCGAGGCACACCGCCCCGATGCTCGCCATCACCTCCCGATCGAGTGTTCGCCATATCGAACGCATGTTGTTTATAGTGAACATGGCGCCCGGTTCCGTCAATATGGTCTTCTGTCGCCGGTTTCGTAGGCAGTAGATGCGGCGGGGCGCAACTATCCGGCCACGGCCATAGGGTTCGAACGAACCGAGACCGAACACGCAGCGCCAGGCCGCAGAACAAACGGAGCGGGTATGACCGAGCAGGACGCGACGACAACACCCCAGGCGGTGATCGCCGCCGCGCTGCGCCGCGAGCGTACCCGTGCCGGGTTGTCGCTGAGCGAGGTCGCCAGCCGGGCGGGTATCGCGAAATCCACCTTGTCACAATTGGAATCGGGCGCCGGGAATCCGAGCCTGGAAACCCTGTGGGCGTTGTGCGTCACCCTGGATATGCCGTTCTCCCGATTGCTCGACCCGCCGCGCCCGAACGTCCACGTGATTCGTGCCGGTGAGGGCCCGGTCGTCGCGGCCGAGCAATCCGAATACCGGGCGACCCTGCTGGCGGCCGGGCCGGCCAATTCGCGCCGCGACCTGTTTCGCATCACCGCGGAGCCGGGGCATGCGCGCCGCTCGGATCCGCACATCCCCGGTGTGGTCGAACATGTACTGCTCGCCGAGGGGCGCGCGCTGGTCGGACCGGTCGACGCGCCCGTCGAACTGCATCCGGGCGACTACATCGCATATCCGGGTGACCGGCCGCACGTGTTCGAGGCGCTGGCCTCGCCGACCTGGGCGACGCTGGTGGTGGAATACACCTGATCGGTCAGGCGGCGCCTTCGCCGAGATACTGCAACCACACGGGGTCGAGTTCTGCGGTGGTGGACAGCAGACGCCAGTGCGGGCCCTTCGGCGAGACCAGCGGGGCGCGCAGCGTCCAGCCCAGCTCGCTGAGCAGCTTGTCGGCTTTGCGGTGGTTGCACGGCGCGCAGCTGGCGACGCAGTTCTCCCAGGAATGTTCCCCGCCGCGGCTGCGCGGGATGACGTGATCGATGGTCTCGGCCTTGCCGCCGCAGTAACCGCAGCGGTAGCGATCGCGGTGCATGAGGGCGGCGCGGGTCATCGGCACCCGGGCGCGATACGGGACGTGGACATAGCTGCGCAGGCGGATCACGGAGGGGATGGCCACCGCAGTCTCGGCGGAGTGGACCACCGGCCCTTCGTCACTGTGATGAATGGCGTCGGCTTTGTCGCAGATGAGCAAGACGATCGCGCGGCGCGCGGACAAAGCGGTGAGCGGCTCGTAGGTGGCGTTCAACAGCAACACCCTGGTCTTGAGCCAGTTCGTGCCCTCGGCGGGCGGGGCGGTGGGCCGGGGTCCGTGGTCATGATGGCCACGATGTCCACCCGGGTGATGGTCGGACACGATGTGCAGCGGAGTAGCCCCCGACCCACGATTGTGGACGTCGGCGGGCTGGAGTTGTCGGTGCGCTCGCGCCTCGTGTGATCGGGCGCTGTGCCGCTGCTTCATCTCGACCTCGATTTCATGATTGGCAGGATCATGTGGTATCTGCAAAGCAGAGACTGTCACCCAGTTGACCATGGAATGTCGGGCATTGCACGGTGATTTTCAACAATGTCCGGTTAACTGTGGCTGAAGTGCCATTTCAGCGCGATGTTCCGGTTGCCGAGCGGCAGCGCGAGGGCAGTGCGGCGGCAGTCCCCCGGCGCGGGCACAATGGACAGCGGCGCATCCGGTGAATCGAGAGGGTCTATGACTTCGGGCGAACAGACGGCGACGTCGTTCTACGAGACGGTCGGTGGCGCGGAGACGTTCCAGCGGCTCGTCGCGACGTTCTATCGCGAGGTGGCCGCCGACGAGGTGCTGCGTCCGCTGTATCCGGAGGAGGATCTCGGCCCGGCGGAGCGCCGCTTGCGAATGTTCCTCGAGCAGTACTGGGGCGGTCCGCGCACCTACTCCGACGAGCGCGGCCACCCCCGCCTGCGCATGCGGCACATGCCGTTCACCATCGGGCCGATCGAGCGGGACGCATGGCTGCGGTGTATGCGCATCGCGGTCGCCGAGATCGAGCCCGAAACCCTGGACGACGAGCATCGCAAGGCGCTGCTGGACTACCTGGAGATGGCCGCCAACTCCTTGGTGAACGCCCCGTTCTGACCATGGCTTCGCCATGGGGCGGCGGTGTGTTTTGTACCGCGTTGTGGTGGCGACGGATTCGCTGGTGAACGAAGTTCGCCGGGAGCGCTGGGCCTGAGACGCGATGTAGAGCAAGGTTTTTCGCCTCGGCGCGGGTTGCTGCTGGACATTTGCCCGCGATTCGAAAGTTCATATCGCCTGAAGGCTTTCGCGTCGAAACTTTGGCACTATTGCGGATGTGAGTGATGCACCAGCCGTAACGGCGCCGGTGGATCCCACCACTCAGCCGTGGTGGCGGTCGGCCGTGTTCTACCAGGTTTATCCGAGATCTTTCGCGGACTCGAGCGGAGACGGGGTCGGCGATCTCGGGGGAGTCCGGGACAAACTGGGCTATCTCGAACTGCTCGGGGTCGACGCGCTGTGGATCTGTCCCGTGATGCGTTCGCCGATGGCCGACGGTGGCTACGACGTTGCCGACCCGCGTGATATCGACCAGCTCTTCGGCGGGCTCGCCGCGATGGACGCGCTGATCGCCGAGGCGCACGCCCGCCGGATCAGGGTGACCATGGACCTGGTGCCCAACCACACCAGCGACCGGCATCCGTGGTTCCGCGCGGCACTGGCCGCGCCTCCCGGCAGCCCGGAGCGCGACCGGTACATCTTCCGCGACGGCCGTGGGCCCGGCGGCGCCGAGCCGCCCAACAACTGGCCGAGCATTTTCGGTGGCCCGGCCTGGACGAGGATCACCGAACCCGACGGCACGCCCGGCCAGTGGTACCTGCACATCTTCGCCCGGGAACAGCCGGACCTGAACTGGTCGAATGCCGAGGTCGCCGCCGATTTCGAGCAGACACTGCGGTTCTGGCTCGACCGGGGGGTGGACGGGTTCCGGATCGACGTCGCGCACGGCATGGCCAAGCCCGACGGTTTGCCCGACATGCCCCAGTTGTCCGCCTCGGCCCTGCTGGCGCACGATGACAGCGACCCGCGGTTCAACAATCCCGCCGTCCACGACATCCACCGCCGGATCCGCAAGGTGGTCGAGGAATACCCCGACGCGGTGACCATCGGTGAAGTGTGGGTGAACGACAACACCCGCTTCGGCGAGTACGTACGCCCTGACGAACTGCACTTGGCGTTCAACTTCCGCCTCGCGGAATCGTCGTTCGACGCCGAGGCGGTGCGCGACGCGATCGACAACTCGCTCGCCGCCGTCGCCCCGGTCTTCGCCGTTCCCACCTGGACGCTGTCCAACCACGACATCGAGCGCGAGGTCACCCGGTACGGCGGCGGCGCGCTCGGCGTCGCGCGCGCTCGGGCGATGATCCTGCTGGAACTGGCGCTGCCCGGCGCGGTGTTCATCTACAACGGCTCCGAGCTAGGGTTGCCCAACGTCGACGACCTGCCGGACGAGGTGTTGCAGGATCCGGTGTGGGAGCGCTCCGGGCACACCCAGCGCGGCCGTGACGGCTGCCGGGTGCCGCTGCCGTGGGAGGGCGTCACGCCGCCGTACGGGTTCACCACCGCAACGCCGTGGCTGCCGATTCCGCCGGACTGGGCGTCGCTGACCGTGGAGGCTCAGCTCGAGGAGCTGGGCTCGACCCTCTCGCTATACCGCCTGGGTATCGAACTGCGCTCGCAGCGTCCGGAGTTCGCTGGGGACCGGGTCGAGTGGTACGGCAGCCCGCCGGGCTGTCTCGCGTTCCGCCGACCGGGCGGACTGGTCTGCGTGCTCAACGCCTCGGACTTGCCCATCCAGCTACCGCCGGGAGACGTACTGCTGGCCAGCGCGCCGGCCGAGGGAGGCCAGCTGCCGCCCAACGCGGCCGCCTGGTTGGTCTGAGCTCGGCGAAACTCCCAGCTCGGCGCCGGTGTCGTCGACTCGGACGGCGTTCCTGCGCGACCGGACGGAGAACTACTACAGAGGATCGTCTACCTTTGACTCGTGAGCATTCTCGAGACAGTGCTGATCTTCGCCGGCATCCCGCTGGTGATCTACGGCGTGATCGCCGGATTGTCGTTCCTCGGTAAGCCGCTGCCTGGCGAGAAGCCGGTCCACTTCGCCCTCGGCCAGAAGTGGACCCAGCCGCCGGTGCTGTGGAGTGCCACTGAAGAGGTGATCGGCTCGGGTCACCACTTTCCGGAAACGCCGCATGGACACCATGCGGCCATCGAGTCCACCGAGGTGGAGCTGATCGGAGGACGGGCAAGTGGCAGGTTCTAAATGGCCCGCGGTGATCGAAGCCGATTTGCCGCACGGATACGCCATCACCAGCAGCGGGCGCGTCTCCGGCGTGCACGAGGCGGGCGACGTGTTCAAGGAAGCGCCGTTCAACGATGAAGAGCGGCTCACCATGGACAACGTGCTGACCGAGGCGACCCGCGCGACCAAGGTGCGCTTCAACGTCTACATCGGCGATCTGGGCGAGGACCCGGCCGCGGCCGCGGACGCGATCTTCCCCGGCACGCCCGAGGCGGCGCACTCGGTGCTGATCGCCGTCTCGCCCAACGAGAAGGCGATCGAGGTGCGCTCGGGCAAGGCGGTCGCCGACCGTGCGAACGATCGCGTCTGCCAGCTCGGCGTCACCGCCGCGCTGAGCTCGTTTCGGCAGGGCCAGCTGATCGACGGCGTGGTCTCCGCGGTGCGCGTGATGGCCGCCGCGATCGGCAGGTAGTTCGCTGTCGTAGTCCGGCGCTCCACCCGATCGGGTGGAGCGCCGGTTTCGTCTACGGCTGGGCGTCGAAGGCGCGGGCGCGCAGCGAGCGTTCGATGCCCGCCTTGCCCTCGCTGACCAGGCGGCGCAGCGCCGGCGGGTGGTCGCCCGCGAGGAACTTGTCGGCGACGGCCACCGCGTCCTCGCTGATCGCCCAGTGCGGGTAGAGGCCTACCACGACGGTCTGGGCGACTTCACTCGAGCGGCGCTCCCAGACGCCGGGGACCTCGGCGAAATATCGCTCCACGTAGGACGTGAGCAGCTCACCCTGTCCGGCGGGCGCGAAGCCGCCGACGATCGAGCGGGCGGTGACGTTGGGCACCGAGTCGTCGCCCATCACCGTCGCCCACGCCTGCTCCTTCACCTCGGCGATCGGACGCGCCGTCGCCGCGGCGGCCGCCTGCCGCTTGCCCGCCGCGGTCGGGTCGTTGGACAGCTCTTGGTCGATGACCGGCGTGTCCAGCCCGTCGGCGTCGACCTCGCCCGCCGCCGCGAGCGCGGCGAGGACTCGCCAGCGCAGATCGGTGTCGACGGCCAGACCGGGCAGCCCGACCTTGGCCGGATCACCGTCGAGCAGTTCGCGCAGCACCTCGGTGTGCCAAGCCGACAGCTTCGCGCCGGTCAGCGCGTTGACGAAGGCCAGCTGGTGGTCGGAGCCGGGCTCGGCTTCGCGCGCCAGCTCCAGCAGCCGGTTCGCGTATTCCGGCCAGCCGGTGGCCGCGGCCCATTCGGGATCGGCGTAGCTGCTCAGCGCGGTGTTGGCTTGCATCAGCAGCCGCTGCACCACGCCGATCTCGGTCTCGGCGCCGACGCCACGCTCGACCAGCGCCACGAAATCGCGGGCGCGGAACTCGGCCTGGCGGGTCATCTCCCAGGCCGCCGACCAGGCCAGCGTGCGCGGCAGCGGCTCCGCGATGTCGGCGATGCGGTTGACCAGCACGTCGAGCGAATCGGCATCGAGGCGGATCGAGCAGTAGGTGAGATCGTCGTCGTTGACCAGCACGAACTTGCCGCGTGGCACGCCGACCAGCTCGGGCACCTCGGTCCGTTCGGCGGCGTCGAGGTCGAGTTCGACGCGTTTCGTGCGCACCAGCTTTCCGTCCTGGTCGTCGTACACGCCGATGGCCAGGCGGTGCACGCGCCGCTCACCGGCGCCGGGCTGCGCGCCTTCCTGCACCACCGCGAAGGAGCCGAACTTCCCCTCGGCGTCCACCTCGAAGTCCGGGCGCAGGATGTTCAGTCCGGTGGTCTTGAGCCACTGCGCGCCCCACGTGGACAGATCGCGACCGGACGACTTCTCCAGCGCCGACAGCAGGTCGTCGAAGGTGGCGTTGCCGTAGGCGTGATCGGCGAAGTACGCGCGCAGACCGGCCAGGAATGGCTCGAGACCGACGTAGGCGACGAGCTGCTTGAGGACGCTGGCGCCCTTGGCGTAGGTGATGCCGTCGAAGTTCACCTCGACCGCGGCGAGATCGGGGATGTCCGCGGCGATCGGGTGGGTGGAGGGCAGCTGGTCCTGCCGGTAGGCCCAGGACTTCTCCACGTTCGCGAACGTGGTCCACGCGCTGGCGTATTCGGTGGCCTCGGACTGGCACAGCACCGACGCGAAGGTGGCGAACGACTCGTTCAGCCACAGATCGTCCCACCACTTCATGGTGACCAGGTCGCCGAACCACATGTGCGCCATCTCGTGCAGCACGGTCTCGGCGCGGCGCTCATAGGACGCCCGGGTGACCTTGGACCGGAAGACGTAGTCCTCCAGGAAGGTCACCGCGCCCGCGTTCTCCATCGCGCCCGCGTTGAACTCGGGGACGAACAGCTGGTCGTACTTGCCGAACGCGTACGGCACGCCGAAGTTGCGGTGGTAGAAGCCGAAACCCTGCTTGGTCTCGGTGAACAGCCGCTCGGCGTCCATGTACTCGGCCAGCGAGGCGCGGCAGTAGATGCCCAGCGGGATGCTGCCGTGCTCGTCGGTGTAGACGTCGGTCCACTGCGCGTACGGGCCTGCGATGAGCGCGACCAGGTAGGTGCTCATCCTCGGCGTGGTACGGAAGACGTGCTTGCCCGGCTCCGGCGCGAGCGTCTGCACGACGGCGGCGTTGGAGATGACCTGCCAGTCCTCCGGGGCGGTGACGGCGAGGTCGAAGGTGGCTTTGAGATCCGGCTGGTCGAAGCAGGCGAACATGCGCTTGGCATCGGCGGTTTCGAACTGCGAGTACAGGTACACCGCGTCGTCGGCCGGATCGACGAACCGGTGCAGGCCCTCGCCGGTGTGCGAGTACTCGCAGTCGGCCTCCACCACCAGCTCGTTGCGCTCGGCCAGGCCGGTCAGCGTGATGCCGGTCGACTCGTCGTAGTCGGCGATGTCCAGCGCGCTGCCGTTGAGTACCGCCGAGCGCACGCCGCGCGCCACGATGTCGATGAACGTGCTCGCGCCCGGCGTCGCGGTGAAGGTCACGGTGCTGCGGGAGAAGAAGGTCTGCTCGCCCGGTTCGCCCGCGCCGTCGGTGAGGTCCAGCTCGACGCGATAGTTCTCGACCGACACTGTCGCGGCGCGTTCGATCGCTTGGTCGCGAGTGAGATTGGGTGCGGACATAAGGCTCCTTCGGGGTCGAAGAACTGGCACGGGCGACACCCACAATGCCACCTCGGCGTAGCGGGCCGCGCGGGACTTTCCCGACAAACCTCGATGATCGGGCCCTCTCGCGCGCCGGTACGGCGGTGTGACTCGGGCGGCGCGACGGCCGGGCGCGGGGGCGACGGTATTGTGCCTGGTACAGCACAGGTTCACCACCACGGATTCGGAGGCTCGACGTTGAAGCATGTGCACGCCGGGAAGGTGCGTGACCTGTACGAGGACGGCGACACGCTGCTGCTGGTCGCCTCCGACCGGGTGTCGGTGTACGACGTGGTGCTGCCGACGCCGATCCCGGACAAGGGCGCACTGCTGACGCAGCTGTCGAATTGGTGGTTCGAGTACTTCACCGACGTGCCCAACCACGTGGTCTCCGCGACCGACGTGCCCGCCGAGTTCGCCGGTCGAGGCATCCGGGTCAAACCGTTGAAGATGGTTCAGGTGGAGTGCATCGCGCGCGGTTACCTGACCGGCTCGGGGCTGGTGGATTACCGGCGGACGGGCTCGGTGTCCGGGGTCGCGCTGCCGCCCGGCCTGCGCGAGGGCGACCGGCTGCCGGAGCCGATCTTCACACCGACCACCAAAGCGTCCGAGGGGCACGACGAGCCGATCACCTTCGCGGACGTGGTGAACCAGGAGGGGCGCGAGGTCGCCGAGCGACTGCGCGAGCTGACCCTGCACATCTACACCCGCGGGGCCGCGCACGCCGCCGAACGGGGTGTCATCGTCGCCGACACCAAGGTCGAATTCGGCTGGGACGGTGACGTGCTCACCCTCGGCGACGAAGTGCTCACCTCGGATTCCTCGCGGTTCTGGCCCGCCGACGAGTGGGAGCCGGGCCGCGCGCAGCGTTCGTTCGACAAGCAGTTCGTTCGCGACTGGTCCACCTCCACGGGCTGGAACAAGGAGGCGCCCGGGCCGGAGATCCCGGCCGATGTCGTCGCGGCGACGCGCGAGAAGTATGTCGAGGCCTACGAACTCATCACCGGCCGGGCCTGGGCGGGCGTGCCGCGGTAACACTCAGTCGGTGAGCAGCTCGGTCAGCCGGTCCAGACAGGGCCGCTGGCCGGCCACCAGTTTGTCGCGTGCGGTGGCCGTGTCGAACCACTCCGCGCGATCTATCTCCGGGAACTGCGCGAACCGGCCGGAGCGAGGCGGCCATTCCAGCTCGAAGGTTCCCGGCGCCACGGCGGCGGGGTCGAGGTCGCCCTCGACGGCCCAGGCGGTGAGGACCTTCTTACCGCTGCTGTAGCGCATCTCGCCCAGCGGCCGCCACGTGCCGTCCGGGACCGGAAGTCCGAGTTCCTCGGTGAACTCGCGGCTCGCCGCGGCGCGTGCGTCCTCCGTCTGCGGTTCGTACTCGCCCTTCGGAATCGACCACGCGCCCAAGTCTTTTCGCGCCCAGAACGGGCCACCCATGTGCCCGAGCAACACCTCGACGGCGCCGTCGGAGTTGCGGCGAAAGAGAAGGACTCCCGCACTGTGTCTGCCTGCCACACGCGTAGTCTGCCCGGTCGTGCTCGGCCGAGCCTCCTCGGCCGTTCTGCCGGGCGCGTCGCCGGAGCAGCCGCTACGCGACGAACGCCCCGTCGTCGCCGCTCGCCGGCTTCGGACCGCTCCATGCCGAGCCGCCCGCAGGCCGGATCCGCGAAGCCTCGACATGCGCCTCACCCGGCGAGATTTTTCCGCGTTTCTGGCGCAGCCGTGCCGCGCGGATCGTGAGGTAGTCGCGTTCGGGGACGCTCGTCGTGCGGGCGGCGGCCTTGGTGTAGCAATCGATTGCCGCGTCCACCGCACCGGCCATCTCGTGCAGGTGGCCGCGAACGGCGTCGAGCCGGTGGGTCCCCGGCAGCCGGTCGTCGAGGGCTTCGGCCAGCGCGAGACCGGCTCGCGGCCCCGCCACCATCGCCGTCGCCACCGCCCGGTTCAGCGTCACCATGGGATTGTCCGAGAGCTGTTCGAGCCGGTCGTACAGCGCCAGGATCTTGGTCCACTCGGTGTCCTCGGCACGTGCGGCCTGCGCGTGCAGCACCGCTATGGCCGCCTGGATCTGATAGGGGCCACGCAGGCCGCCCGCGAGCGTGCCGGTGACGAGGGTCGTTCCTTCGGTGATCAGCGCCCGGTCCCATTGCGTGCGATCCTGCTCGGCCAGCGGGATGAGTTCGCCGTGTGGACCGGTGCGCGCCGCGCGCCGGGCGTCGGTGAGCAGCATCAATGCGAGCAGGCCGGTGGCCTCGGGGTCTTCGGGCAGCAGCCGGTGCACCGCCCTGGTGAGCCGGATCGCCTCGTCGGACAGGTCCGTCCGGTGCAACGTGTGCCCCGAGCTGCTGGTGTGGCCTTCGTTGAAGATCAGGTACAGCACGTGCAGGACCGCACCCAGACGCTCCCGCCACCGCTGGTCACCCGGCTGTGCGAACGGCCGCTCGACCGTGGCCAGTTTCTTCTTCGCCCGGGTGATCCGCTGCGCCATCGTCGCTTCCGGCAACAGGAAGGCGCGGGCGATCTGGTCGGTGCCCAGGCCGCCCACCACGCGCAGCGTCAGAGCGATGGCGGCGGCGGGCGAGATCGCCGGATGGCAGCACAGGAACAGCATGGTGAGCGTGTCGTCGTGGTCCACCGGGACGACGTCGGTCCTCTCGCGGTCGAAGGCGGTGGTCTCCCTGCGTCGCCGGGCCACCTCCGCGCGCACGGCGTCGGCCATGCGGCGCTGCGCGACCTGGATCAGCCAGGCCCGTGGATTGTCCGGCAAGCCCTCCTTCGGCCACTGGGTCGCGGCCGCCAGCAGCGCTTCCTGCAACGCGTCCTCGGCGGTGTCGAAGTCGCCGAAGCGGCGGAGGAGCGTTCCGAGGACCTGCGGCGCCAGTGCGCGCAGCAGGTCCTCGGTGCTCGCCGGGAGCGGTGTGTCGTCGGGCACCGCACGCCGGTCGCTCATTGCTCGGTGGCGGGGGCGCCCATCACCGCGCGAACTTCGATGTACTCGCCAATCGGTTTACCGCCCGGGCCGGGTGCGGCGGAGGCCTGCGCGGCGATCTCGTAGGCCCGTTCGGGACTGTCCACGTCGACGATCCAGTATCCGGCCAGGAACTCCTTGGTCTCCGGGAAAGGCCCGTCGGTGACCACCGGCGCCGACCGGCCGTCGGAACTGACGATCCGTGCCTCGTCCGGCCCGGCCAATCCCTGCGCGTCCACCAGCTCGCCCGCCTCGGCCAGCTGCGCACCCAGCGCGCGCTGGAAGTCTATGTGCGCTCGGATCTCTTCCGGGGACCATTCGTTGATCGGTGTGTCGCAGTACGCGGTAGGCCCGTAGGTCTTCAGCAGCATGTACTTCATCAGTCGCGTCCTCTTTTCCGGCCTCCGGCCGCGTGGAGCGCCCCGGTGGCGCTCGCGAGCAGGTCGCAGCCGCGCGCGCGGATTCGACACAATTTCTCGGTGATCCCCGTCACAGCTCGGTGGCGGTGTCGGCCAGCCGGTCCGGGTCGACCGGCTCGCCCGCGAGAATCAGTTCCTTGATCCGGTCGGTCACGTCCCAGACGTTCACGTTCATCCCGGCGAGCACCCGGTTGCCGGAGTCCAGCCAGAACGCCACGAACTCGCGCGCCGCCGTATCGCCGCGCACGACGACCCTGGCGTATTCACCCGGCGCGGCGAACCCGGTGTACTCCATGCCCAGGTCGTATTGGTCGGTGAAGAAGTAGGGCAGCCGGTCGTAGGCGGCCTGCTCGCCGAGCATTGTCGCGGCGGCGACCGCGGGTTGGTTGAGTGCGTTCGCCCAGTGCTCCACCCGGATCCGCCTGCCGAGGACCGGGTGCTGCTGCGCCGCGATGTCACCGACCGCGACGATATCCGGATCGCTGGTTGCGAGGCGTTCGTCGACGAGCACGCCGTCGTCCACCGCGAGCCCGCCCTCGGCGGCCAGATCAACGTTCGGACGCGCGCCGACGGCGACCAGTATCGCGTCGGCTTCGATCGTGCTGCCGTCCGCAAGCCGGACGCCGTTGGCGACGTCGGTGGCGATGGCCTCCTCGGTGGTGATCGCGTCGACCTGCGCGCCGAATCGGAAATCGACACCGTTGGCGCGGTGCAGGTCGGCGAAGACCTGGGCCATCTCCGGGCCGAGCACCGCCAGCAGCGGCAGGTCGGCGCGTTCGATGACGGTGACCTCGACCCCGGCCGCGCGCGCCGCCGCCGCGACCTCCAGGCCGATCCAGCCCGCTCCGATGATGACGATCCGGCGCGCGCTGCCGAACAGTTCGATCAAGGTGTCGGAATCCTCGATGGTCCGCAATGTGTACACGTTGGGCGCGTCGGCGCCGGGAATCGGCAGCGTCCGCGGCGTCGAACCGGTGGCGAGGGCGAGCTTGTCGTAGGGCAGGGTGGAATCGTCGGGCAGGGTGATCGTCTTCGCCGCGGGGTCGAGTCCGGTGACGGTGGTGCCGAGGCGGACTTCGATGTGGTGGTCGCGGTACCACTGCGCGGGAACGACGGTGAACTCGGGCAGCGACTTCTTCCCGGCGAGGTGCTCCTTCGACAGCGGCGGCCGCTCGTAGGGCAGGTGCTCCTCGGCCCCGATCAGCGTCACGGTTCCGTCGAAGTCCTTGGCGCGCAACGTTTCCGCGAGCTTGGCCGCGCCCAGCCCGCCGCCGACGATGACGAAACGACGGTCAGAACTCATCGCGGACTCCTTCTCCGAAGGCAACCAAGCTCTTGCCGACCAACCCTACTGGCAGCGGTGCGCGTCGCTCGGGAAAACGGCTCCGCGGATGGGAACGAATCGCGAGCCGCCGTGGTTGCTCGGTAGGGCGGCCGAATGTGTGCGCCGTCCGTCCAGACGTGATCGAGAGGAAGCCGCCCGTGACCGACAAAGCCACCAAGGACGTCGCCGATTTCTGGTTCGACCCGCTGTGCCCGTGGTGTTGGATCACGTCTCGCTGGATTCTCGAGGTCGAGCAGGTACGTGACATCGAAGCCCGCTTCCACGTGATGAGCCTGTCGGTGCTGAACGAGGGCAAGGACGTGCCCCCGCAGTACCAGGAAATGCTCGCCACCGGCTGGGGTCCGGTCCGCGTCGCGATCGCCGCGGCGCAGGAGCACGGCGACAAGGTCCTGTTGCCGCTGTACACCGCCATGGGCACGCGCATCCACAACCGGCGTGCCGAGTACGAACGCGAGAGCCGCAAGGAGTCCCTCGCCGCGGTGATCGCCGACTCGCTCGCGGAGGTGGGCCTGCCCGCCGAGCTGGCCGCGGCCGCCGAGAGCACCGACTACGACGAGGCGCTGCGCAAGAGCCACCACGCGGGCATGGACAAGGTGGGGCCGGATGTCGGCACTCCGACCATCCACATCAACGGGACCGCGTTCTTCGGCCCGGTCTTGTCCCGGATCCCGCGCGGCGAGGAAGCGGGCAAGCTCTGGGACGGCGCCGTAGCGCTGGCGTCCTACCCGCACTTCTTCGAGCTGAAGCGCACGCGGACGGAAGATCCGTCGTTCGACTGAGCACCGTGCGCGGGTGCCGACGCGCGGCACCCGCGCATCGTCACAGCACGGACTTCGGTGGGCTCGCCGGTAGCTGACCGTAGGAGCTCGCGTAGTCGCCCGCGGGCACGCTCGCGCCCACGGGCGGCGCCGGGCGCAGAAACAGCTTTCCGTGCCTGCTGCGGTCGCGCAGCGCCCACATCCGCCAGGTGAGCACCGGATGGCTGGACAAGGCGTTCACCATCCAGACGAAGAATCCCTTCTCGACGACGGCCCGGTCGGCCATCTCGTCGAAGCCGACCAGCCTGTTCATGTACTTGCCCGCGGCCAGGGTGCCCATGGCGGCGGACGCCCCGGTATGCCGATTGCAGAAGCCGTGGTTGTCGGCGGTGTACTCCTGTGCGCGGATCAGGCTGCTGCCGATGATCGGCAGGAACGGCACGAGGAACATGCCCAGTTGCCGCCAATACGACGTGTGCCCCGCCGCGATGTGGCCGACCTCGTGCCCGATGATGAACGCCAGTGCGTCGGGTTCGCGCGCGGCGCCGCCGATCTCGAACAAGTCGCTGTAGACCACCACGTAGCGCCGGAAGCCGTGTCCACTGGCGAACGCGTTGATCTGGCCGTTGCCGAGCACCACGTACGCGTCCGGCACCTTCGCCATGCCGAAGCGGGCGGCGGCGTCGACCACCATCTGGTAGCCCTCGGGGAACTGGGTCGGCGACATCCGCACGCCGTTGACCCGCTGGCCCGCGTAGTTGACGCCGCGGCCGAACCACAGCAGCAGCGGAGCGGCCGCGAACGCCAGAACGTACTGGTCGAAGTTGCCGGTGGCGAGCAGCGCCAGCGCGATCAGGTACGCGAACACGGTCAGCACCACCACGACGACGAGCATCGGGATCTCCCAGCTGTGCCGGGCGGGCATGCCGAAGGGCGACAGACCGCGAGGCTGCCGCTGCGCCACGGGCGGCGGCATCGGCGCGCCGGGGTGGGACCCGTACGGCGCCGGATACGCGGGAGGAGCGGCCGGGTACGAGCCCGAGGTATACGTCCGGCCGTAGGGTGCGGCAGGCGTGTCCTGAGCCGAGACCCACCCGCCCTGCTGGGCATACGGGTCGGCCTGTCGGCCCGCCTGGTCGGGCGGCTGGGGTTCGAACGGCTGCATGGGATGAACTCTATTCAGTTGCCGGGAATGGGGCTGGCGCGTCGGTCGTGTCACCGGGCCCTGTGGCCGCCAACACAACTGGCGTATCACTCGATTCGCGCGGGCCCACCGCGGTGTTAATCGCGGGGGACGCCCTCTTGCCGCCCGCGCAGCGGCGGCCTGACACAATGCCTGCCATGCGCGTTTATCTGGGTGCCGATCATGCCGGTTTCGAACTGAAGAATCTTGTCAAGGCCCATCTGGAGCAGGCGGGCCACGAGGTCGTCGACTGCGGTGCGCTCGAGTACGACGCGCTCGACGACTACCCCGCCTTCTGCATCGAGGCGGCCCGCCGGACGGTGGCCGACCCGGGCAGCCTCGGCCTGGTGTTCGGCGGCAGCGGCAACGGCGAGCAGATCGCCGCGAACAAGGTGCCCGGCGCCCGCTGCGCGCTGGCCTGGAGCGTGGAGACCGCGAAGCTCGCCCGCGAGCACAACAACGCGCAACTGATCGGTATCGGCGGCCGCATGCACTCGACCGAGGAAGCGCTGGCCATCGTGGACGCGTTCGTGTCCACCCCGTGGTCGGACGAGGAGCGCCACCAGCGGCGCATCGACATCCTGGCCGAGTACGAGAAGACCGGCGTCGCCCCTGCGGTCCCCGCGTACTGAGCGCACCGAGGTCGTAACGGGCTGTGCCGGAAGGACATACGCTGCACCGCCTCGCGCGGCTGCATCAGCGTCGCCTCGCGGGCGGTGTGGTGCGGGTGTCGAGCCCGCAGGGCAAGTTCGCCACGGGTGCGGCCCGGGTGGACGGGCAGGTGCTGACGAAATCCGAGGCGTGGGGCAAACATCTGCTGCACCATTACGACTCGGGCTTGGTCGTGCACGTGCATCTCGGCTTGTACGGCACCTTCACCGAATCCGCGCTGCCGATGGGGGAGCCGGTCGGCCAGGTCCGGATGCGCGTGTTCGGGGGCCCGGACGGGCAGCCGGGCTTCGGCGCCGACCTGCGCGGGCCCACCGCGTGCGAGATCCTGCTGCCACCGGAGGTGGCGGCGCTCACCGACCGGCTCGGCCCGGACCCGCTGCGCCGCGGCGCCGACCCCGATCGGGCATGGCGGCGGATCCAGCGTTCCCGCAGGCCGATCGGCGCGCTGCTGATGGACCAGCAGGTGGTCGCCGGGGTCGGTAACGTCTATCGCGCGGAACTGCTCTTCCGGCATCGGATCTCGCCGCACCGCCCCGGCACGGGGCTGTCGGCAGGCGAATGGGCGCAGATGTGGTCGGATCTCGTCGCGCTCATGCGGGTGGGCGTGCGAGTCGGGAAGATGGTTGTGGTGCGGCCCGAACACGATCACGGCGAGCCCTCGTACGCCAAGGACCGTCCGCGCACCTACGTCTACCGCCGCCAGGGTGCCCCGTGCCGGCTGTGTGGGACCCCGATCGCCCATCAGGTGATGGAGGCCCGGAATCTCTTCTGGTGCCCCGCCTGTCAGCCCGGCTGACCCGGCGGCGGCCGATAGGTCCGGCTCAGCCTGCGACGGCGGTGTCGATGTCCGGCTCGTCCGCGAGGGCGAAGCGGCGACCGCCTGCTGTCTTGGCGGAGTACATCGCGCGGTCGGCGCGGCGCAGCAGGTCGGTGAAATCGATCGGGCTGCCCGGCGGGCTGTAGGCGGTGCCGACGCTGGCGGATACGGGCACGGGCCCGGCCGACGACCAGACCGGGTCGCGCAGGGCGGCCACGATCCGATGCGCGAGGTCGCCGAGGTTGTTGTGGCGCGGGTTGGTCGCGAGCACGAACTCGTCGCCGCCGTACCGGCAGATCACGGTGTCCGGAGGGCAGGCTTCGCGCAGCCTGCCGGCCAGTTCGACCAGCACCTCGTCGCCGATCGCGTGTCCGTACCCGTCGTTGATCTGCTTGAACCGGTCCAGGTCGATCAGCAGCAGTCCGACGCCGCGGGTCGGGTCGGTGGCCATCAGGCGCACCTTGTCCTGAAGCAACGTCCGGTTGGCGAGATCGGTGAGCGCGTCGTGGGTGGCCTCGTGGCGCAACCGGTGCTGCAAGGCGGCGATCTCCTGCACCCGCAGCGACACCTTGGCCGACAGGTTCTGCTCCTGTTGCGCGAGGGCGCGCTCTTGCAGCGCCTGGGCGTAACTATCGATGGCCTGGCTGGCGATGAACGGCCAGCGGGTGGCCACGAGGGAACCGGGCGCGCCGGAGGGGAAACCTAGCAGCCAGCGCGTGGCCTGCGCCAGCATCCGGATCCGGTCGAACGGCGCCTCGGCGAGCCGGGCGCCGAGCATCCGTGCTTCGGGCACCGGGAACGGCTCGGACCTGGCGAGCCTGAGCAAGCGCTCGACGATCTCGATCAGCACCGGTTCCAACTGCTGGGGCGCCGCGCCCGAACCGGGCTCGGCGCAGACCGCACGGGCCCAGGCGCGGGCCATGGCGGCTACCGGGGGCTCGATGTCGGTCGACATCGGACTCACCCGGTGTGAGTGACGTCGGTACCCAGGTGCCCTGTAGTCACACAGGTGCCGGCGTCACCCTGATCGTTCCCACTGCTACGCGGTTGTGTCCACCTGGTTCGGCGCACGCTCACCGCCCCCTTTCCAGATACCCCCGTCCGGCAAAAAGGATCCTAGCAAGCCACTCGGCATCGAAAAGCGCTGATTTGCAACGTGTTCTCGATGCCTCGTGAATAGCGATCGGGTATGTGATCGTTCCCGTCGCGTTGGTGTTACACCCGATTCTCGTTCGCTGCAAAATCGCGCCGCGACGCGCTGGCGACACGCTGCGGGAGGTGTGCGGGGAGTGGTGCGCGAGCAACGGCGGCGGTCCGGTCCGGCCAGGCGCCGCCTGCCTCACGAGAGTCTGTTCTCGCACGCGAGAACCTCGTCTTCCCTGTCGAGTTCCGAATGGTTGTGCCGAGTGTTCCGAGGGTAGTCGCTTACCGGCGGTGGTCCGGCCGAGACGGTTCGGGTGGCATACGCCGTCGCTTCGGGCCGCGACGCCGGAGCCCGCCTCGGCCGCGTGCGCGATGCGCACCGGCGGGTGAGGGGGATGGCCGCTCGATATGCCGACGCTCCCGGCGGACGGGTTGCTGCGCGATCGGCCCAGGGTTCGCGGGATGGACCTCGCCTCCGCGTGCGCCGCGTCGAGTCGCTCCCGGCCGCGCGGCCGTGGCTCGGTGACACACCGAGTGTGTCGGCCGTGACGGCGAGTCGTGCGGTCCTCATCGGAAATCCCTCGAGCGATGTTCCTGGGGTGACAAGTGTGTCATTCGAGTTTCGCCCACCGGAATCCGACACGCCAGAGTTTCAATGAAAAATAGCCTTTAAATATTCTCGAGCGCGTCAGCGTGTCACGGCGGGCCCGCCGTGCGACACTGGTCGCGGCAACCCCGGAGCGTTCCTGCGGGCAACCTGCGAGATCTCGCTGCGCGGGGGGCTGATTGGCGTTTCGGAAGCCGGGTTCGGTACAGTCGGATCGCACACGACATCGTGGCGATCCCATCGGTGTCGTATGCCTGCGGGTGTAGTTCAATGGTAGAACCTCAGCCTTCCAAGCTGATGGTGCGGGTTCGATTCCCGTCACCCGCTCCACGGAGCATTCATCCTCGTCGACGGCCGCCCCGCCGCCGCGGGGGCCACGGGGTGTAGCGCAGCTTGGTAGCGCATCCGCTTTGGGAGCGGAGGGTCGCAGGTTCAAATCCTGTCACCCCGACCATCGTTCGGGGGCGGGATTCGTCCTCGGGTCTCGTCGGGAGCGGCGGCTGCACCGTCTCCTCGGATCGGTATACCTACGGCATCTCACCGGGTTTCATACACGTCGGAGAAGGTCGGGGGGACGCGTGGAGCTGGGGGCGGAGTGCCGCGCGTTGCTGCCGGGGCATCCCGTGGCAACCCTTCGGCACTGGTCCTACGTAGGTATGTTCAGCGATTCGCCGGGCGTCGTGTTCGATGCGCCGGAACAGGGCTGCGAGTCATTCGCCCGCGGCGACCGGTGCACGGTTCGAAAAGGCCCGAATGCGAATGTCTACGTAAGTATTCGACAGTGCCGGATGGAAATAGGAGAACGGTCGGTTCGCGACCGCGCCGTCATTGCTCGGCTCGAGCCTGTGGGCTGGAGGCCACCGTGGACGGCGGCAGCTCGGAGTGCCGGGCGAACGCCTGGTCGATCAGCTCCGAGGTGGCGCGGGTGACGATCAACCGGGCGATCGCCAGGTCGGTCTCCAGCTTGGTGCGGTCCCGGGGGGTCCGCGCGGAATCTTCGTAGGTCTGCCCGGCCAGGCGAAAGAACAACTCGGTGGCGAAGCGGTCGGCGATGCGATCGCAGTCGGCGCGCAGACGTTCGACCAACTGGAACGTGTCCTGCATCGGCAGCCCGGTGTCGGTGAGCCGGGTGGCCAGATCGCAGCACCGGGGATTCGTGACCCGGTAGGCCTCGAGCGGGTCCTCGCTGGAGGCCAGCGCCTGCTTGGCGTACTCCGGCAACTCGGCGTAGCTGTCCTGTGGCTCGGTGGTGGCTTCCGCATCCGCTTCCGCCGCGTTCGCGTTCTTCACGCCGAGTACGTCGGCAAGTCCGTCGCCGCGGTCCCAGGCTTCCAGCAGCTCCCTGATCCCGTTCAGCTTCATCCCCCGCCCCAGCAGGCGGCTGATCGTTTGCAGGCGGTTGAGGTGGTCCGACCCGTAGTACCCGATCCGCCCGCGCACCTCCGGCGAGGGCAGGAGACCTCGCTCGTGGTACACGCGGACGCTGCGCACGGTGGTGTCGGCTGCCCGTGCCAGTTCGTCGATCGTGAATTCAGAGTCTGCAGCCATGTTTAAAAGGAAACCATAGTCGGGCCCCCGTGGAAAATGGTCCGTTTCATAACGTGCCGTTAAAGAAGGTAGCTGGACGTTGCTTCAAGGTCAACGAGCCGTTACGCAACGGTACAAAAGGTTGTGTGCTGGGCAACAGTGGGCTACCGTGCGTAGACCAGCTTATCGCGGCTGGGTTCCGGGGACTGTTGAGCAGCCCTGATGACCGTCCGATCCATGGGCCACGCACCTGCCAGAGGTGTGTGCTCGGCATCCCCGGAGATGGCTATGAGCATTACGCGAACCCTTCCGATGGACACGGGATCCATTGCATCAGCAAAGGTCTCGTCGATTCCGGCAAAGTCGAACCAGCGGCCACCGTGCGCCGACGTCCCGGACAACTGGGACATGGACACCGGGAATCCGGATGCCTGGCGAGCAGCGGTGCGAACCTGTCAGAGTTGCCCCTTGCTCGCGCAGTGCCAGCAATTGGCGCAGGCGCTGACCACCCGCGGAGACGGTCCCCGCGCGATGATCTGGGCGGGCGTCGCCTATGACAATTCGGGCAGCGTCATCGAGAACCTGGACCGGCACCGTGCCGCGCCGATCGACCACAAGCGCCCCATGCGGATCATCCGCACCGGACCGCGTCCGCTGCGCACCGTATCCACGCTTCCCGCGCCTCGTCGGCACATCGTGCTCGGGCAGCCCCTCAAGCCGACCGGCACCGACGGCCTGTGACTATGCTGCGTGCAGCTTTTCGCGTCGAGTCGTTCGGTGGTGCGTAACTCATGACAGTCCTGGCATTGGAGATCGGGTCGTCGGGCTTCGCGGCGACCCGAGTCGCCGACGATGTCGACACCGACGACATCCGGAGGATCCCGATCCCGGCGACAGGCGCCTGGGACCGATGCCAGGAGCTGCTGCTCGAGGTCGCGGGCGGCGACCAGGTCACCGCCCTCGGCGTCGCTTCGGCAGGGCCGATCGATATGGCGGCCGGGGTGATCGCCCCCTCCGAGGTTCCGGAGTGGCGAGCGGGTTTCGAAATCGTCCGAGCCGCGCGGAAGCTGTTCCCGGAAGCGCAGGTTCCGCTCGCGCTGGACGGCGTATGCCTGGCGCTGGCGGAGCGAGGTTTCGGCGCGACGAGCGCGGTGATGGACAGCCTGGCGCTGAGTATCTCCGATCGCATCACCGGCGGGGTCGTGGTAGGCGGCTTCGTCTTGGTGGGGCGCACCGGTAATGCGGGGCACGTAGGTCATGTCCTGGTCCCCGGCTTCGACGATCGGTGCTCCTGCGGCGGCCGCGGGTGCCTGGAAGCGGTCGCCGGTGGCCTGGCCATGGTGCGTTGGGCCAGAGAGCAGGGCTGGGCGGGCACGTCGGTCCCGGAATTGCTGGAATCCGCCCGCGTCGGCGAGGACATTGCCGCCGCGGCGCTCGGACGGGCCGGCACGGCGCTCGGACGGGCGATCGCCTCGGTGACGGCACTGCTCGACCTCGACCTCGTCGTGCTCGGTGGCTCGCTCGCCGAGGCCGGGCCGGTGCTGTGGAAACCGCTCGGCGAGGCGGTGGCCACGCACGCTCGGCTGAGTTTCCTGCCCGGATTGCGCGTCATTCCTTCGCAGCTCGGTGACGTCGCGACGATCATGGGCGCAGGTGTGCTGGCTCTCTCCGGAAGGAATGCCTGAGCTATCCCACCCTGGCGTAATGCGTTGGGCAGGAGCAACTTCAAGCCCGCGTTCGAAGTTGCTAGGTGAATGCTGACGGCTTCGGCCGTTGGCTTCCGTTGATCTTGTATGGCGGTTTGCAGCAGATGTGCCACTGCCCTGTGCGCCGGTCGAGGAGGACTTCTCCGGAACTTAACGTGAACAAAATGAACACCCCTGCGCGTGTCTGGTCGACGTGCCGCAGACTTCATGGGAGCAGGCGGCAGGGTCGCAGGTTGATTGAGCCGCTAAATAACGGTACATTGCCTGAGTCACAAGATGTCTCATCCGGGTTGAGGCGGACCCGGAGGAACGGCTGGTCGGGCAAGTGCGAAGCGAAGTGGCGCAGTGATTCCATGGGTGACTATCGAGACGTTGGCGCCGGACGGCATGTCCGTGGCGTCGGTGGGGGATGCACCGCGTGAGTTCGCGAGCTGGCAGCGGGTGGTGCAGCGAACGCTGTCGAAAATGCCCGCGCTGTACGACAAGCTCACGACCGCGGCATTGACCGAGGCCGTCCAAACCGCGCACGACCAAGCGCAGGACGTGGATCTGGCCATCCAGACGCGCGCGGGAAGGCATCAACTGCTCATCCGTCCGATCTTCGGCCCGGCGGGGGACGTGCACGCGGTGCGGCTGTGGCTGGGCCCCGCGTCCGAGCGGGTGCCCGCGGTGCGCCCCGCGGTGGGCGCCATCTGGGACCTGAGCAGTCAGACCATCCAGCAGCCGAGCGGCATCACACGGTTGTCCGGCAGCACCGCGGAACAATACGTCCCGCGGATGTCGATCGCCGAACTGTTCCACCGGGTGTCGAGCTTCGATCGGCACGCGGAAATGCTCGATCTGCTCTACGACCCCAAGCCCGGTGAGCGGATGCAGTTCGATACCACGGTGGTGCACGGATTCGGTCGCCCGGCCCAGTGGCGGATCACCATTCGCGCCCGCGACGACGAGCGCACGCGCGGTGCCTGGTGGTTGATCGAGGACGTGACGTCGGAGAACGCGCCGTCGGCGTGGCCGACTCTGGAGCGCATCGGGTTGCGCGAGGCGCACCGCCGGGCGGGTACGCATCTGGCCGTGGTGCAGCTCGAGCACACCAGTATCTCGCACTGGCTCACCGATCCGGCGCCATGGGTGCGGTGGGACTATCTGTTCCGGCCTGTGGATGTGTTCCATCCCGACGACCGTCCCCGGCTGGCGGAACTCGGCGACCGGCTGCGCTCCGGGGACAGCGCCGGCGTGACCCTGCGGGTGCTCAACTACGGCGGCGGTTACACCCCTACATCGCTACTGCTCTACCCCTATCCCGGGTACTCCAGCAGACAGCTGGCGATCGCTCAGCTGGTCCGGGTCGCCGACGACGTTCCGCTGCTGGAAACCCATCGCCAGGTGCTGGAACCCCGGCAGTGCAGCGCGCCGATCGGCTATGACGAACAATTGCGGCATTGGCTGGCGGGCAGGATGAAAAGCAGTCCCGCCTGCTGACACTTGATTCCCACGACTGGGAACTACTGGCCGGTTAAGAACCCTAGTGCTCTCTACCATTTCGGGAGTGAGGACAGTGGTTCGTGGACCGGCAGATTCGGGTGAGGCACTGCTTCGCCGGATGGCCGCCCGCCGCCGTCGCGACAACATCGTGGTCGCCGTGCTGGCGGTACTCGCCGTGCTCGGCGGCGGCCACGCGATTCTCAGTGTCTTCGACGACGGACCGCCTCCGCTGTCGGACGATTCGACGACGGCAATTGTCGGGCGCGCGCAATTGGCCGGCTCCTTCGCCGAGCAGTTCGTCGTCACCTATCTCACCGCCGTTGCCGGGCAGCAGGACCGCATCGGCGAATTCGTCGGCTCCAATCAACAGATCACGTTGCCTTCGTCTGCCCGTCAAGTCTCCGATCCATCGATCGCCTATGTCTCGCGCGTGGTCTCCACGGGTGCGCTCGATGTCTGGTCGGTGACGGTGTCTGTGCGGGTCGGCAAAGCCGGCGCCGCCACCGCGCCGGAGCAGCGGCAGTTCTATCGCGTCGCGGTATCGGTGTCCGAAGGGCGGCTTCGTGCGCTGTCGACACCCGCGGAGGTACAGCCTCCGGCGAAAGGCGTCGATCTCAAACTGGCCTACGGTGCGCCCTGTGCACCGGATACGCCGCTCGGGCAGGTCGCCGCGGGTTTCCTCAGTGCCATGCTCACCGGAAAGGGTGACGTGACGCGTTACACCACGCCGGATGCCGGGCTGGCCCCCCTGAAACCGCCCCCGTTCACCGCCGTCGAGCTGGCCTCGCTCATCACAGATGATTCGAGCTGCGGCTCCGGCGGCGCCAAGGCCCAGGTGATGGCCACCGTCAACCCCAAAGCCGATACCGGCGCCGCCGCGACACTCGCCTACCCGCTCACCATGATCCGCAATGCCGGCCAGTGGCAGGTGGTTTCGATAGATCCGATTCCCGCTCTGTCGACCCCGCTGGCGGTGGTCGCAGGCGGGGATTCCCGAGGTGGAGCGCCGCCCACTTCTACCTCGCCACCCTCGACGTCGGTGACGATTCCGCCGGCGACTCAGAACTGATCCGAGAGGCAGCCCGATGGGTAATCTGAGCAACATCCTCTATGGCATCCTGATCTTTGTCCGTTGGGGCGGCATGATCATCATCGCCATCGTCACGATCGGTGTGGTGATCTCCGAGGCGGCGAAATCCAGGCTGTCGCCCGCGAGGATCATCGTCGTCTTCGGATCCGGATTGATGGCCGGGGTGGTGATCTGGATTCTGCCGACGACCATCAATTACGCCCGAACGGATGCCAACCTCATCGTCCCCGATCACCCTATCGGTGGGTATCGATGACCCAGGTGATCAAGGTGTTCACGCCGATCAAACGTGTGCCCACGATGATCGGCAAGGCGCAGAACGGGCAGAAGCTGCCGTTCGGCCCGTACACCCTGCCCCAGGTCGCCGCCGGTGTGGCGATGATGTCGGTGACGTCTGTGTGCGCCATGACTTTTCCGGTCAACCCGGCCGTAACCTTCATCGCCGGTCTGGCCATGACCATCTTGGCGGTTTTCGTGCTGGGACTGGTCCCGTACACCGGCGTCCGGATGACCTCACGAGCCCTATGGCTGGGCAGGCTCATCGTCTACCGCAAGCCGGTGTCCGCCTCGGGCATGCCGATCACCAATGACTCGGTGCGCCACACCCTGTTCATCGAGGAGACCGTGGTCCTCTTGCTGCCAGACCGCCCCGGTGCGGCGGTGGCCGCCGAGCCGAAGTCCGGCATCCGGATGCTCGAGGTGCTGAACGGGAGTGGCAAGGCCACCGATCTGTGGAGGCGACTGAACGGCAAGGACAACGGCAACGGTACTTCCACCGAAGGAAGCCCCTGATGGCACTCGGACGAGATCTACAGCCCACCGCGGCGATTCGCGGCAATCTCCAGTTCACCCATTCGGGTCTGGTCACCGCGACCTATTTCATCAATCCGCTCGGTTACGGCTTACGCAAGGCCGGTGACAAGTACGACGTGAAGATGGCGCATCACGCGCTGGTCACCAACTTGCCGAGCGGATCGTTGCTGCTGGGCATCCAGGCGCGGCTGAACACGATCGACGTGCTCACCAAGATGGTGGAGGGCGTCGACCTGGACGAGTGCGAGGACTACGCCGACGAAGTGGTCGCCTCCTACGAGCGCGTGCACGCGATCATGCCGCAGACCCGCATCTTCCTGCTGTCCATCCCGGTCGGGGCCAGCAACTCCAGTATGTCCGCGTTGTCGCGCCTGTGGCGCGGTAGCACCACCACGATCGACGCGACGGCGATCGCACGCGCCGACCTGGACGCCTACGACGAGAAGGCGAACGAGATCCTGTCCAGGATCGGCGGGGACTTCGATCCGCAGCCGGTGCCCGCCGCCCTTTTCCAATGGTTGTGGGAGCACTACCTTTCGCGTGGCGCGGCCGGGGACCCGGTGGCGCCCACCCGCGCGGGCGCGCTGGACGACGCGACCGCGGCGGTCTTCCGCTCCGCCGCGCTCGACGAGGGGGCGCAAGCCGACAGCAACCGGCGTGTCCGTCCGTCGTTCGTGCCCGTGATCAAGGTTGTGCAGCCGGATTTCGAATACCGCCCCTCCTACCAGGCCATGCTGACACCGCACTCATTCCCGTACGCAGGCATGACGTTTCCCGGAGGCAGCGAGTTTCTGAACGTACTGGAGGGCCTCGGCGACGTCACCGTCGACTGGGGCATGCGGATCTCGACCAAGCCCGCCGAGCAAGTCCTCAAGAACAACGAGCTCAATTTGCGCAGGCTCGGCGAGCAGATGGACCAGCGGGACCAGGAAGTCTCGTTCGCGCAGAACACGCTGGCGTCGAAAGCGCGCATGCTCGGTGAGTACAACCAGCACTTCGAAGTCAACGGCGGTGAATCAGAGGTCTCGTTCACCACCGTCATCGCGATCGGCGGGCCGTCGCGGGACGCCACGATGGACGCGGTCAATACGCTCAAGCGCCGCTACAAACGGTTCCAGGTCGATATGGTCGCGCCGGTCGGCGCGCAGGTCGACCTGTGGTCGATGCTGGTTCCCGGCAGCCCGCCACGCCGGGCCTTCGATGACTTCGCGCATATCGTCCCCTCGGACATGTGGGCTGGATTCGTGCCGTTCACCACCAGTCAGATCGGTGACGACAGCGGGCCGGTGATCGGGGTCAACCTGCTTTCGGGGCATTTCGAGCCGATCCACTTCGGCATCATGGAGGCCGCGCTGCACGACCTGTCCGCCTCGTTCGCGGTGACCGGCGAACTCGGCTCGGGCAAATCCTATTTCCTCAAGCTGATGGCCGTGCTGGTGCACGACATGGGCGGGCAGTTCCTCGCGATCGACCGCAGTCAGGTCGGCGAGTGGGAGCATTTCGCGCGGTCGATCGATGACGCGGTCATCATCGACCTCGCCAATCCCACGGTGTCGCTGGATCCGCTGCGGTTGTTCCCCCTGCGGATCGCGGGTGAACGTGCGCTCGACTCGATCCTGCCGCTACTGGATCTGTCGCCGACCTCCGGCGCGGGCGCAGCGGTGAGCAACCTGCTGTCGCCCAGAGGCATGGCCGAGCACAAGATCAAGAGTCTGCTCGATCTGTACCACGTCGTGCGCCGGTTACGGGACCACCCCGAGCGCGGCGAGGAATACGCTGATCTCGCGGCGCGCCTGGGCACCGTGGTGGAGCGGGTGCCGGTGCTGTTCGACCCCAAGTTGCGACCGCTGCGCCTCGATGCCGCCGCGACCGTCGTGCGCAGCCACAACCTGCAGCTGCCGAGTGCCGAGGAACTCACCACGCCGCACCTGTACAACCGGTTGCCGCTGACGAAACGGCTCGGCACGGCGCTGTACGAGCTGGTCGGCGTGGCGGCGCGCGAGGCGTTCCTCTCCGACAACGGCAGGTTCGGCCTCCTGGTCGGCGACGAGGCGCACCACTTCACGCAGACGCAGGTCGGCTCGGCGGTCACTTCCGATTTCAGCCGCGACGGCCGTAAGCACCTGGCCGCGATCGGGCTTGCCTCCCACGACCCGGCCACCGACTTCCAAGGCGCGGCGCACAACCTCATCCCGAACCGGTTCGTCTTCCGGCAGCGCGACGAGACGCTGGCGCGCAACAGTTTGGAGTGGTTGGGCGTCGATCTGGAGGAAGCGCCCTTCCTGTTGCAGATTCTTCGCGAAGAGACCTCGCCTCCGGTCGGACCCGGCCGTCAGATCCCCGAGGAGCGCCGAGGCGAGATGTTCATGCGTGACGCGCTGAACCGCATCGGGCGCGGCAAGGTTCTGGGTCCCGCGCGTCCGGACCGCGCCGCGGCGATCACGAGCACTCCGACCAGCGGCGCCGGTGCGCGTTCGGCCCTACCGGAGCGATTGGCGCGCTGATGAGATCACCGCTCGGCTCCGGCATGCGTACAGAGGGGGCATCCTTCGGAATGCCCTGGGAACCTCAATTCTGGGACGCGGACCGTTGGCGACCACAGATGGTCTTCCGGCGATTCCGGGCTTGGATCGCCGCGTCCCGCCGTCGTCGCAGGATCTCGTGGATCGCCATCGCCCTCTTCGTGCTGCTCGTCTTCCCGGGCCTTCTCCATGCCGTGTCCATCGCACAGACCGGCACACTGGCCCAGGGGGCCGCGCCCAACAGCGCGACCAGCTGGATGAACGTCAAAGACTCCCAGGGAGTGAACGTCTCGAGCTACCAACTGGTGGTCGATAACGGCGGAGTGTTCAACCTGGGGAATTTCGCGCTGTGGATCATCCTCATGCCGATGTTCGCGTTATGGCTGGTTACCGTGACGACCGGCGTTTGGTTCCCCGCGGAGGCGATGGATTTCGGGTGGCTGAATCTGATCAGCGCGCCATTGCAGGCGATGGCCAAAAATCTCACGCTACAGATCGCGACACCCCTGCTCGCCGCGACGGCGCTGGCAATCGGCGCATTTTTCGTGGGCTACTTCATCCTCCGCGCCCTGTACGCCAAGGCCGTTACACAGGTCGTGACGATGATAATCGTCGCGATCGGGGGTGTGTTCTTCCTGGCGAACCCGATGGCGGAGGCGCTGTCCGACCACGGTGTGCTGGTGCAAGGGCGTGACCTCGGGCTCTCGGTCGCGGCGGGGTTGAACGGGAACAACAATCCGAATCCGAGGCAGCTGGTCGCCACTCTGCAATCGACCATGGCGGACAATTTCATCCGGCTTCCGTTGCAGGTGTGGAACTTCGGGCACGTCGTGGACAGCAACCCGTCCTGTCGGGCAGCGTGGTCGGCCGGCATGACGGCCGGCAGCGAAGACCGGGTGAAGAACGGATTGCGATCGTGCGGCGACGGAGCCGCGTATGCCGCGGTGCAGAATCCGAGCGTCGGTCAAATCGGAGCCGGACTGCTGCTGCTGCTGTGCGCGCTCATCCTGTTGGCCTTTGCCGCGTACTTGTCCTTCAAGATCATGTGGGCTGCCCTCGACCTCATCTACTACGGGTTCGCATCGATCTTCGGGTTCGCCGCAGGCGGGTACATCTACGGTCCGACGCAGACGTTCACCGTCCGTTGTGTGGTCCACGGCTTCATCGCCGCCGGGAAGATGGCCTTTTTCGTCATCGCCCTCGGCATCTACGAGCTGCTGCTGGGCAGCCTGTTCCGCGCTGCGAACGGCCAGATCATGGTTATCTTCGTCATCGGGGCGGCTGTCGAGGTCGTCGCCATCGTCCAGGTGCGGCGGCTCAGCAGGAATATCGACGAGGCCAACGAATGGGTGGTCAACCGCATCGGGTCGGCGATACACAGCGGCGGTTCGGCGCAGGGTGCAGGCGGCGGCGCCGCCATGGGTATGAACTTGGGGATGGGTAACTCCGGCGCGGCCAACTCGTTGACCCCGCTGGCAATGCTCGGCGCGGTCAGTACCATCAACAGCTCGCCGGTCACCGCATGGATGTTCGGGGGCCGTCTCAACCCGCTGAATCCCTTCTCGCGGGTGGATCATGTCGACAAGAGGAACAAGGCGAGGGGCCTGAGTTCACGGGACCTGAGAAATGCCGCGCACGGTGCCGCGTACGATCGGGTGTCCTCCGCCGATTTCGCGCGAGCTGGAATAGCGAGGTCCGGGGCGCGCCGCAACAGTGAAAGAGCCGCCGCCTTCGCGGCGGAGAATGTCGCGCATGCGACAGGCATGATGGGCAGCGTGCAGTACGCCCTCCGGATGGCCGGTGTCAGCTGGGGAAGAGGGCAACGGGCGACCATTGCGCGAGCAGATATCATCCGGCACGCGGACGACGAGCCGCTCGCATCGAAGCACCTCGGCCGTGTAGTCGCCGCGCATAAGCATTTCGAGCGGGACTTCCATACGAATCCGGGCATGATGATGGCCAGGTTCCACGGGTTGGAGGCCAGCGTCGATCGGTATCGAGGTGATTATCAGGGCGGTGTGCACATTTCGGAAGAGCTGGCCCAGCTCGGCAGAGATTACATCGACAATCCACACAAGCAATGGATCGATGCACTGCAGGCCCATGCCGAGGGGCCGATCACGGGCGGTTCCGCCGCGCGGCTGCAGATCAATGGCCGGGACCTGAATCAAACCGAAGCGGACCGGTTGAGGAGCTGGATCTCCAACGAGCATGCGCTGCGGGTCCAGGCGGCCACCAACTGGGTAGCCGAAAATCCCAACGACTTCGAGCGGATCCGAGTACTGCGTTCCGAAATCGACAAAGCCGCCCAGACCGACCAATGGCAGGCGGGCCGGAATATCACGGGTGCTGTCTCGCTCCCACAGCCGAACCCCGCACAGCCGCTGCCCCCGATTCCGGGCAGGATTCTCAATCCCCTCAGAAACCCGCGCGGCCGCTGATCACCCCGCGATGAGGGCAAGACAGCGGGGCAGATATCGCAGAAAGGCAGTCGATGATCGGTCGTCTCCTAACGTTCGTCCTGATGCCGCTCTGGATATGGCTGGTGCTCGGGGGCGTAGGTGTCCTGTTCGTGATCCTGATGGGCCTGGTGCTGGTCATCGGCGGGGCGACCTCGGCGATCGCCTCCGATCTGCACTACCAGTGCGACAGTGCGGTGGGGCCCGACCCCTCCCAGACCGTGACCGCGACCGCGACCCGGGCGTCGACGGCGGTGCGGCCGACTGCGCTCAGCGCACCGGCGGCTGGTGTGACCACCGCTCCCACGACGAATCCGTACGCGCAACTGACCATCGCGCCGGACGACACCGATGTGTCCGATTGGCAGCGCGCATGTGCCACTGCGCTGAAGGACGCCCCTTACCAAGATCCCCCACTGCTCATCGGCAATTCGGGAATCGGCGCCGAGTGCGCGGGTCGGCTCGCGCTCGCGCAAGCCGGAGCATCGTCGAGCCGAGCCGGAGCATCGGCCGGCGGAGCGCAGGGCAGCGCCGGTGACCCACCGGATGCTGCCGAGTTCACCAGGTCGGTCATCTATCGGGCGTCGGCCGCGCAGTCCAGCGGGCGGTGCGAAGCCACGGCGGGCCCGGTGGCGCAGCCGCCGGCAGCGGATGCCGGCCGGCAGCCGAGCGGTACGGCGCGGCCATGCGGTCAGCCCGACAGCTCGGGCGCCACGGTGGTCGTGCTGCCGAGCACCGTCGCGGCGCAAGGAGCCTGCGGTCAACGAGTGGACCCCTCCGCCGTATCGGAGGGCGATCTGGTCTTCTGGAACTACCGGAGGAATGCGCCCACCCAAGTCGGCATCGCGGTCAGCGGCACGCTGCTCGTCACTATCGATGCGGCGAACGGCGGTTTCGTCGAGCGGCCCATCCCCAGCACGAATGATGTGCGGGTGAAGCGGGTCCTGAGCAGCGGGATGTGACGGACACACGATGCCACCTACAGAAGTAGAGCCGCAGATAGAGGCGGGTGAGGAAGCCGAGGCGCCGCCGGGACCGGTGACACCGTGGACACACCGGCCGGATCAGCGGCGGCCACGGCCCGGTGGGTTGCCGGGTCAGCCGGGCAGTCCGTCGCCCGGACCGGGGCAGTCCGGGTCGCCTGGGCCGGGGCAAACCGGTTCCGGTCAGCCGAACGGTGGCGGTGAGGCCGGGGTCCCGGGTCCTCCGGGTGTTCCGTCTCAGCCCGGTTCGTCCGGTGTGCCTGGTCAGCAGC
>NZ_BDBB01000062.1 GCF_001612765.1 Nocardia arthritidis NBRC 100137 | reverse complement strand
AAGGTGTTCGAATCGATCGCCCGCGGGTAACCACAGAGCGGCGGACCCGGCCACAAAGCAGATGAGGGGGTCCGGGTCCGCCGCTCGCCCTCCTGGGTCCGCCGTCCCGCCGCGACACGCCGGCCAGCGACCTCTGAGCACACCGAATTGAACCGCAGAGCTGCCCTATTCCGTTGACGAATCGAAAGCGGCACCGGCGCAACGCCGTGCCGCGCCTTCGGAACGGAACCCGACATGACACTCGACGAACAACTCCGCACCCGGCGCAGTGTGGTCGCCGCCGGGGCGGGCATCGCCGCCGCGGCGGCGGTCACCGCCTGCGCCTCCTCCGGCAAGAGCGAACCCCCACCCGCGCCGGGCGACCGGCCTGCCGATGCGGACCGGCAGGCGAACACGCTGGCCAAGACGGCCGACATCCCCGTCGGCGGCGGCGTGATCGCCGGTGACACTGTGGTGACCCAGCCCAGTGCGGGCACCTTCGTCGGGCTGTCGGCGGTGTGCACGCACGCGGGATGCAAACTCGCGGCGGTGTCCGGCGGCACCATCAATTGCGCCTGCCACGGCAGCAAGTTCGCGCTGGACGGCTCGGTGGTCAACGGCCCGGCCACCAAACCCCTCGCACCGCGCGCCGTCCGGGTCTCGGGTGATTCGGTGGTCGCCGGGTGAGCCGGTCGGCCGGGTTCAGGAGCCGCCGAACATCTCCGCCATCCGGCGGTCCATCTCGTCGGGCGGCACATCCTCCACATGGGTGGCCACGGTCCACCGGTGCCCCCACGGGTCTTCGAAGGCGCCGCTGCGATCCCCATAGAACTGGCTGGTCATCGGCGTGAGCTCCGTGGCGCCCGCGGCCAGCGCGGCGGCGAAGGCGGCGTCGGCGTCCTCGACGTACACGTACAGGTTCACGGGGGTGCCGCCGACCGTCTTCGGGTCGAGGAAGTCCATATCGGGCGCCGGATCGCCGACCATGACGACGGAATCGCCGAACATCAGCTCGCAATGGGCGATCTTGCCGTCCGGACCGGGCATCCGCATACGTTCGGTGGCGCCGAAAATGTTCTTGTAGAAATCGATCGCCGCCGCCGCGCCGTCGATGGCCAGCCCGGGCGAGACCACCGGATAGCCATCGGGGACGGGTTTGACATCAGACATGGAGAACCTCCGGTCGAGGCGTTGTGTCGGACCATGTCGAGCCTATTCCGGCGATCCACGCAATTGGGGGGTTCGTCGGAAATCAGGGACCCGCGCCGCCCTGCAGCCGACGCACCTGGGCCGCGGTGAGCGCGCTGAGCACAGCGGGGTCCACCACCTCGGGCGCGGTCACCGCGACCTGCAGCAACGTGCTTCCCACCTGGACGATCGCGACCGACGAGCCGAGCGTGAGCCCCTCGCTGGTGGCGCGCACCTGGAAGGCGCCCGCGGCGTCGCCGACCGGCGGCTGGGTGAGCCCGCCGATCCGGTAGTCCACCGCGATATCGGTGGCGTCGTCGCTGGAATAGCGCGTGCATCGGCGCAGCGTCTCCTGCACGGCCGAAAACGCGGCCGGGAGCGCGTCAGGCGGATAACTCGCAGCATCGATATCGATACTGGAGAAATTCGGCCCGGCGTATTGCGTAGACGCCTGGGCCAGTGCGCCGGAGTATTGCGCGCCGAGCGGAGTGAGTACCTTCGCGCATTCCGCCGGTTTCGTCGCCGAGGCGCCGGTCGGGGCGGTCCCGGCGCCGGCGCGCGGCGGCAGCGCGGTGAAGCCGGACGGCAGGTCCGCCTCGCCCAGGAGCCGGGCGCCCAGCCGTCCCGAATCGGTCTCGGGCGCGGCGGTCACCGGAACCGCGGACACCGCGGACGCCGGCGGCGGCAGCTCGGGCGCTCCTGGCTCGGCGGGCTCGGCGGGCTCGGCGGAGCCGCAGCCCACTACGAGAGCGACGTACGCCACCGCGAACGGCAGGGCGCACGCACGGGTCATTCGGTCCACGACACCTGCGTATCGATTGTCTGGCGCAGCGTGCTGTCGCTGTGCGGATCGCGGTAGGCCTGGTGCCCGCCGACGGTAATGGATCCGGCCACCGGCAGGGGCAATCCGAGATCCACCGTGATGGTGCCCGTGCCCTCCATGACGTAGTCCCGGATATCCAGCGTGCCCGCGTTGTTCGGCAGGTTCCACACCGGCGACTTCGGCTTCTGGGTGACGTGCAGTTCGATGGTGAGCCGGTCCCCGTCGCGTTTGCTCAGCATCGCGGTGGTCACCTGGTCGAGCAGGACGCCGCTGCTCACCTCCTGGCGCACCGTCCACACCGCGCCCTCGCCGACAGGCTGGTCGGGGAACGCGATCGACCGGTACACGGCCTGGTAGAACGCCTGCTCGAGGGCGGCGCGGGCGGTGTTCGACGCGTCGGGGGCGGGCTCGAGCCGCAAGGCGGTGATCGTGCCCAGATCGCTGAGGTCGAAGCCCGCGTGCGAGCCGCCGATCTTGGTGAGCGCTTTGGCCATCGTCGGGTCCGGTGAGGTGACTGTGCCAAGAGTCAGATCGATGCCGTCCGCGGTGGTCTGCGCGGTCATGGGAATGGTCAGCGCCGGGGTGGAGAAGTCGCGCTTGGGCTGTTCATCGATCTGCTGTTCGATGTGGTGGGCGGTATAGAGCGTGACCCGCTGCGCGGTGCCGGCCGGATACTCCGGCCGCAGCAGCGAACGCGGCTCCGCACCGGCCGATTCGACCGTGGCCACCGCGGCCGCGATCGGCACGGTCACTTCCTTGCCGATTCCCAGCGGCTCCGTTCCGTCGGCCTCACCGCTCGACTCCGCGCCGTCGCCGCAACCGACGCCGAAGGCCGACAGCCCGACCGCGAGCACCATGAGCAGCACGCCCGAGCGTGCGCTTCGTGCGGAGCCTGGGCTCCGATGAAGGCGGGGGGAAGACAACACCGTCACGAGCAACAGCGTACGACCGCTTCCTGAGTGTCAGCTGGGACATCCGAGTGTGCGCCGGTCGGCGTGCCACGCGCGTCCGCCGGTCGCGCGGCCGGGGCAATCGGACGCGCGCACCGGGCCCGATCGGGCTCGAGAGATGATGGTCGGCGTGAGTGACGACGGGCCGCCCGAGGAAAACCCAGCAAACACCGCCGATCCGACGACCGAGCCTGCTCCACCGCAGCGCCTGCGGACGCTGCTCGTCCTCGCCGCGGTGGTGCTGGGCCTGGATCTGCTCACCAAGACCATCGCGGTCGCGAAACTGACGCCGGGCGACCCGGTGTCGATCGTCGGTGACGTCGCGCGCCTGAGCCTGGTGCGCAATCCGGGCGCGGCGTTCTCCATGGCCACCGGCATGACCTGGTTGCTCACCCTCGTCGCCGCCGCCGTCGTCGTCGGAGTGGTGCGCATCGGCCGCACCTTGCGCTCGCTGGGGTGGGCGATCGGTCTGGGCATGGTGCTCGGCGGGGCGCTCGGCAATCTGATGGACCGGCTGTTCCGCGCGCCGGGCCCGCTGCAGGGCCACGTGGTGGACTTCGTCGCGATCGGCTGGTGGCCGGTGTTCAACGTCGCGGACTCGGCCATCGTCTGCGGCGCGATCCTGCTGGTCGCGCTCACCGTGTTCGGCTTCGAACCCAACGGCACCCGGGTCGGCCACGGCAAGCCCGGCGACGCGAGCGAGGGCAGCGCGGCATGAGGGAGACCAGGACCATGCCCGTCCCCGACGGGCTCGACGGCATGCGCGTCGACGCGGGCCTGGCCCGCTTGCTCGGCCTGTCCCGCACCGCGGTTGCCGCGCTCGCCGAGGAGGGCTCGGTGCAGCTCGACGGTGTCGCCGCGGGCAAGTCCGATCGGCTCACCGCGGGCGCCTGGCTCGAGGTGATCTTCCCCGAGCCGAAGCGGGAATTGACCATCGAAGCCGAACCGGTGGAGGGGATGAAGATCCTCTACGCCGACGACGACATCGTCGCGGTGGACAAGCCGGTCGGTGTGGCCGCGCACACCGGTGTCGGCTGGAGCGGGCCGACCGTCGTGGGCGGGCTCGCCGCGGCCGGATACCGCATCTCCACCTCGGGCGCGCACGAACGGCAGGGCATCGTGCACCGCTTGGATGTCGGCACCTCCGGAGTGATGGTGGTCGCGCAGTCCGAGCACGCGTACACGATGCTCAAGCGCGCGTTCAAACAGCGCACTGTCGACAAGCGCTACCACGCTGTGGTGCAGGGGCATCCGGACCCGAGCAGCGGCACGATCGACGCCCCGATCGGCCGGGCCCGCGGCAACGACTGGAAGTTCGCCGTCACCGCCGACGGACGGCCCAGCGTCACCCACTACGACACCGTCGAGGCGTTCCATTCGGCCAGTCTGCTGGACATCCATCTGGAGACCGGCCGCACCCATCAGATCCGGGTGCATTTCTCCGCGATCCGCCACCCGTGCTGCGGCGATCTCACCTACGGCGCGGACCCGCGCCTGGCCGAGCGGCTCGGCCTGCAACGCCAGTGGCTGCACGCCCGGTCGCTGGGCTTCCAGCATCCCGCCGACGGTCGCTACCTGGAGATCACCAGCGAGTACCCGGACGACCTGAAACACGCGCTGGACGTCCTGCGCGATGTCTGACCGCCGGCTGCCGCCGCGGCGCGGTATCTTCCTCGCCGCCGCGGTCGTCGCGCTGATGGCGCTGATCTACGCGCTGGGAGCGCTGCATCCGCCGTATCGCACCGCGGCGGCCACCGACCGGCTCGGGCCCGACCAAGGCGAGCAGGTGACGGATTACCTCGACCGGTCCCGTGATTCGCTGGAAGCGGGCGGCGACGAACCACGCTGGGCACTGGTGTCGTTCACCGAACCGCTGGTCCCCGAGCAGATTCCGGCGCACAGCGGCGGATTGCGGATCTCCCAGGTGCTCTATCGAGTGCCGGTCCCCCGCGTGCAGACGCCCCTGGTGTCCGTGCCCGTCCCGGAAGGTGCGGCCGCGGCAGTGGATTCGGCGCAGGACGCCGCCTGGCTGCTCCCGCGCCCCGCCGACGACCGTTCCGCCCGCGTGGTGGCGTACTCCGCCGCACGACTCCGGGAGGGCTGCGGCTGCGTCGTCGGGCTGGTCGTCCGGGGTTCCTCGGCGCGGTTGCGGAACCTGGCCGGGCACAACGGCATCCGCGCGGTCCAGGCGCTTCCCGCCGACGCGGTGGCGGGCGGCTTCGCGGTGGTTCCGCTGCTGCCCGACTACCGCGACGTCGTCGCGCCCGGCCCCGACGACGGACCGGTGCCGCAGCCGTGAGCGTCGGGGCGCTCAGTCCGGCAGGGTGACTACTCCGTCGAGGTAGCGGCGACAGCGCCCGAACAGCAGCACCCGGTCGCCCGCCAGTTGGCAGCGCAGGCTCCCGCCGCGGCGAGAGAGCTGCCTGGCGTGCAGTTCGGTGCGGCCGAGCCGCTCGCTCCACAGCGGAACCAGCTGGGCGTGCGCGGACCCGGTCACCGGATCCTCCGGAACGCCCACACCGGGGCCGAAGAAACGGGAGACGAAATCGACCGTGTCGCCGGGCGCGGTGACGACGGCGGCGCGCGGCAGGGCGGGGAACGCCGACAGCACGGGCGCGACATCGCGCACCTCCTGTTCGGTCGCCACGACGATCACCTCGTCGGTGCCGGAATACGCGGCCACCGGACGCACCCCGAGCGCCGCGACGAGCGCGGGATCGGGCCGCACCGGGATGCTCGGCACCACCGGCAGGTCGAGGACGAACTCGTCGTCGTCGGTGCGGTCGACGTGCAGCCAGCCGCTGCGCGTGTAGAAACTCACCCGGTCCTCGCCGGGATGCAGGTCGGCCAGGATCTGCGCGGCGCTGGCCAGGGTGGCGTGCCCGCACAGCGCGACCTCCACCCTCGGGGTGAACCACCGCAGGTGGAAAGCGGGCCACTCACCCGGCGGCATGCCCGCCTCGGGAGGTAATTGCGATGTATAGAACGCGGTCTCGGCGAGGTTGTTCTCCTCGGCCAGCTGTTGCAGCAACGCATCCGGGAGCCACGACGGGAGCGGCATCACCGCGGCCGGGTTGCCCGAGAACGGTGCGTCGGCGAACGCGTCGATCTGGTGCAGCAGTACCTCCATAGTCTCCAGAAGGTACTCCAACTCTGAATGGCCGCTTCGCACAAGGCTTCTCGTGGCGCGGCTAGTCAGGCGTCCAGTCTGTCAGGCGGCCCCGCCGGGCGAGCTCGGCAGCAGTTGCCGCTTGTCGCCGAGCAGCACGGCGCTCACCCACCACGCGGCCTCGACCAGCACGATGCCCACCACACCGCAGGCCACCGCCGCACCGGTGAGCGCGAGGTTGGAGGGGTCGAGTTTGAAGAACTCGCGGGTGAAGGGAACGGTGAACAAGAAGACGTACGCCGCCACCGACGCCGCGATCAGGACCACCTTCCACCAGACGTACGGACGCGCGACGATGGCCAGCACCCACACCGCGATCATGATCAGGGTGATGAGGGCGGTGGTGCCCGCCTGGACCTTCTGCTCCTCGCCCGCCTCCGGCCCGGCATAGGCGATCAGGTACGCCACGAAGGTGGCAGCGCCGATCACCACGCCCGACGGGATGGCCAGTCGCATGACCCGTCCGACGAAGCCCGTGCGGGCACGCTCGTTGTTGGGCGCGAGCGAGAGGATGAACGCCGGGATGCCGATGGTGAACCAGGCCGCGATCGTGACGTGGCGCGGCAGGAACGGGTAGCCGATGGGGTCGTAGTCGAAGATCTGGGAACCGACACCGGCGATCCCGACCAAGAAGGCGAGCAGGACGGAATAGACGGTCTTGGTGAGGAACAGATTCGAGACGCGCTCGATGTTGCCGATCACCCGGCGTCCCTCCCCGACCACATAGGGCAAGGTGGCGAACTTGTTGTCCAGCAGGACGATCTGCGCCACCGCCCTGGTCGCCGGGCTGCCCGAGCCCATGGCCACGCCGATATCCGAATCCTTCAACGCCAGAACGTCGTTGACGCCGTCGCCGGTCATCGCCACGGTGTGCCCGCGCGACTGCAAGGCGGACACCATGGCGCGCTTCTGGTCCGGACGGACCCGGCCGAAGGTGGTGTTGCGGTCCAGCACACCGGCCAGTCCGTCGCGGTCCTCCGGCAATTCCCGCGCGTCGATCGGGTGATCGCCGCCGGGTAGATCGAGCGAGGAGGCCACCGCGCCGACCGACACGGCGTTGTCGCCGGAGATGACCTTGATGGAGACATCCTGGCTCGCGAAGTAGTCGAGTGTGTCGCGGGCGTCGGGCCGGACCTTCTGCTCCAGCACGACCAGGGCGGCGGGCCGCACAACGCCGGGAGCGTCCGCCGCGTCCACCGCACGGTCGCCGCGCGCCAGCAACAGCACCCGCAGACCGGAGGCGCCCAGTTCCTCGGCCACCCGCGCGTCCGCGGAGTCCGGGTCCAGCAACACGTCCGGCGCGCCGAGCAACCAGTCGCCGTGCTCGCCATAGGAGCAGCCGCTCCACTTCTTGGCCGAGGAGAACGGCGCGACGGCGGTGCGCTGCCAGCCGGGATCGTCCGGCAAGGCCTCGATGATGGCCTGGACGCTCGCGTTCGGGCGCGGATCGTCGGCGGCGAGCGCGGCCAGCGCGGTGCGTACCTCGGCGTCGTCGAAGGTGTTCAGGGTCTTCAGGTCCGACAACCGCATGCCGTTCTCGGTCAGCGTGCCGGTCTTGTCCGCGCACACCACGTCCACGCGGGCCAGGCCCTCGATCGCGGGCAACTCCTGGACCAGGCACCGGCGCCTGCCCAGCCGCACCACGCCGACCGCGAACGCGATCGAGGTCATCAGCACCAGCCCCTCGGGCACCATCGGCACCAGCGCGGCCACCATCCCGGTGACCGCGGGCCGCCAGGACTCCTTGCTCGAGACGAGCTGGTTGTAGATGCTCAGCAGGCCCGCTGGGATCAGCAGGTAGGTGATGAACTTCAAGATCTTGTCGATACCGCTGCGCAGCTCGGAGTGCACCAGGGTGAACTTGCTCGCCTCCTCGGCCAGCCGCGCCGCGTAGGCGTCCCGGCCGACCTTGGTGGCGCGGTAGGCGCCGGACCCGGACACCACATAGCTGCCCGACATCACCGTGGCGCCGACCGCCTTGTCGACCGGATCGGCCTCGCCGGTGAGCAACGACTCGTCCACCTCGAGCTGCGCGGACTCCTCGACCGTGCCGTCCACCACGATCTGGTCGCCGGGCCCGAGCTCGATCAGGTCGTCGAGCACCACATCGTGCGGCGCGACCTCGATCGTCGTGCCGTCCCGGCGGACGGTCGGCTTGGCCTGGCTGACGATGGCCAGCTCGTCGAGCGTGCGCTTGGCGCGGATCTCCTGGATGATGCCGACCGCGCTGTTGGCGACGATCAGCAGGCCGAACATGCCGTCGATGATCGATCCGGTGGCCAGCACCAGGACGAAAAGGACCCCGAGGATGGCGTTGATCCGGGTGAAGACGTTCGCGCGAACGATGTCGCGGACCGAGCGGCTCGCCCGATCGGGGACGTCGTTGGTCAGCCCGTCGCGGCGACGTTGCTCGACCTCGGCCGCGGTCAGTCCGGTGGCGCCCGAAGCCTGCACGGTAATCGACATGACCGCAAGGCTACGGGACAACTACGTTCGTCCTCGTGCGGCGAAGCAGGTCCATCCCCGGTGCAGCGTTCGGAGCGAGCGCGTACTTCTTGTGGGGACTTTTCCCCGCGCTCTTCGGATTGCTGGCGTTCGCCAGTCCGGGTGAGGTGGTGGCGCAGCGGATCGTCTGGACGCTGGTCGTCGTGCTCGCGGTGCTCGCCGTGAGCGGCCGGATCCGCGAGTTGCGCGGCATCGGCGGCCGCGTCTGGCGCCTGGCGGCCGTCGCGTCCGCCGCGATCGCGCTGAACTGGGGGGTGTACGTCTACGGCGTCACCTCGGGCCACGTCGTGGAATGCGCCCTCGGCTACTTCATCAACCCGCTGGTGACCGTCGCGTTCGGGGTGGTGATCTTCCGGGAACGGCTGACCGGCGCCCAGTGGGCCGCCCTGGCCCTCGGCGCGGGTGCGGTGGCCGTGCTCACCGTCGACTACGGCAGGCCGCCGGTCATCGCCCTGGCCCTGGCCTGTTCGTTCGCCACCTACGGCCTGGTGAAGAAGGTGATCCCGCTGGACGCGCTGCGCGGCATCGCCGCCGAGGGCATCGTCGCCGCGCCCTTCGCGCTGGCGTTCGCCATCGCTCTGGCGGTCACCGGGCACAGCGAATTCGCCTCCGGCCCCGCGCACACCGCGCTGATGGCAGCCACCGGGCCGGTGACCCTCGTCCCGCTGCTGCTGTTCGCCGTCGCGGCTCAGCGCGTCGCGCTGTCCACCATGGGCCTGCTGCAATACCTGACCCCAGCGCTCCAGATGGCCTGGGGCGTCGCCGTCGCGCACGAGCCGATGCCCGCCTCGCGATGGGCCGGTTTCGCGCTCATCTGGGCCGCGCTGGCGCTCTTCACCACCGAAGCGCTGCTGCGAGCCCGGCGCGCGCGGCGCACATCGCGTGATCTCACAGGCGCAGCACCACGTCCGTGACCCGAGGCAGCGGTCAGACCCGATCACCGGACGCCGAGAAGCGACTATTCGTCGGAAACGGTTGCGAAAGTGTCGGATCCGACACTTCTAAACGTTCCGTCCGCTTTGTAGCGTCGACACATGACCGCGCCCGAACCCCTTCGCTCCCGCACCCGCATCTGGCGGACACCCGCCGGGACGGCTCCCGACCTGCTGGGCATGACCGGCCGAGAGATCTTGCAGGGAGCGCTCGACGGGCGAATCCCGAACGCGCCGATCCTGAACGCACTCGGCTTCCGGCTGGTCCAGGTCGGTGAGGGGATCGCGGTTTTCGAGGGCGAGCCGGGCGATCACCTGCTCGACCCCATCGGCGGGGCGCACGGCGGCTTTGTGACGGCGCTGCTGGAATCGGCCCTCGAATCGGCCGTGATGACGAGATTGCCGGGCGGGACGCGGTCCACCTCGGTTCAGATCGGAATCCACGTGCACCGGCACGTGCGCAGCGACACCCGGACGCTGCGCTGCGAAGGCACCGCTATCCACGTCGGCCCCACCACCGCGAGCGCGGAGGCCCGCCTGATCGGAGCCGAGGACGGTGAACTGTACGCGCACGCCGCCGCGACCTGCGCGATCCTGCGGATGATCTAGCGAGAGTGCCGCACCGGGCCGACAGGGCAGCTCGAACCGCCCGGTGCGCAACACATTCCACGCAACGACGCCGGGCCGGTCGTGCGAACTCAGCTGCAGGCCGCCGACTGCTGGCCGAGGTTGGTCAGCATGGTGCAGGCCCACGCCTTCTGGATCTTCCACTTGCCGTTGTCGGCGACGAACGGCACGTCGACGATGTTCTCCTGGCCGTTGAGGATGAACTTGGCCTTCGCGTTCACGCTGTCGCCGAACGAGGTGACGTCGGTGACCTCGATCTTCACGTCGGCGCCCGCCGCGGCCTGGGACAGGCGATCCGGCAGCGTCGGATCGGCTTCGGCGCCCTGGACGTTGTCCAGCTTCTCGGAGCCGGGCACCGACGGGTCCAGCGCACGGGAGAGGGCGGTGTTCAGCTCCGCGGGGGTCGGGACCGGCGGCAGGTTCGCGCTGGCGACCGCCGACGCCTTGGCGCTGGTCGACGTCTTGGCGGCGGGCTTGCTGTCCTTGTCGTCGCCACCGCAGGCGGTCAGGCCAAGCGCGGCGACGATGGCCAGGCCGGCGATCGCGATGCGTCCAGTCTTACGAAGCTTCAACTGCTCGTCCTTTGCGTTCGAGAGGTCCGTGTCGTGTTCCACCTTGACAGCCGCCACCCGAACCGGCGGCGCTGCACGAGGTCCCAGGCTACCGGCACCGGGGGGCGCCGCCGAAGATCCACACGGACCGACGATGGTCGTCGGCAGCGAACGTACGCGCCCGGCCGGGCGATGTCGAGCCACGGGCCCGGCCGTCAGAGCAGGCTGCGCAGTGGATCGGCCCGGGTGAGCGCGGCGTCGCCGGCGGCGAAGGTGCGCGCGGGACCCGGACCGGTGGAACGGGTTTCGAAGCGAACGGTCACCACGCCGAGCCCCGCGCCCTGCACCCAGCCGTGGCCGTGCTCGGGATGGGTCACGTCCATGCCGGGATGCCAGACGGCCGCGGGCAAGGTGGGCGCGCTGGTCTGCGGAGCAGCGCCGAGTCCGGCGGAGCGCGCGGGCTCGGCTTCCGGCTGCGCCGTGACGATCTCGGCGGCGGTGCCGCGATCCAGTTCGGGGAACAGCGACTCCTGGCGGATCGTCGACAGGCCGCCGTAGCCGACCCCGACGAGACGGATCGGGCCCAGTTCCCGCGGGTCGAGCGCCGAACGTTGCGCGGCGGCGGCGAGGGTGGCCAGGTCCTCGGTGGCATAGGGCAGGGTGAAGGAGCGGGTGACGATGCTCATATCGGACTTCTTCAGTTTGAGCACCACCGTGCGCGCCGCGCGCCCGTCGCCGGTGAGGCGCCGGTGCGCCGCCGCCGCCATGTCCTCGATGGCCGGGCGCAGCTGCTCGAGGCTGACGATGTCGGTCTCGTAGGTGGTCTCGGCGCTGATCTGCTTCGCCTCGGTGCGTTCGGCGACCGGACGATCATCGATGCCGCGCGCCAGCCGGTGCAGCGCGGCGCCCACACTGCCGCCGAGAATCGACATCGCCTCCGATTCCGGCAGGGCGGCGAAAGCGCCCACCGTCTCGATGCCCAGCGAACGCAATCGGCCCTCCGCGACCGGCCCGATTCCCCACAACTTGCGCACCGGCAGCCCCGCCAGCAGACGCGGCTGCTCGACCGGCGAGATCACTCGCACCCCATCGGGCTTGGCCAAGCCGGAGGCGATCTTGGCCAGCTGCTTGCCGGTGCCCGCGCCCACCGAGGCGGTCAGCCCGGTCCGCTCGCGCACCACCGCGCGCAACTCCTCGCAGAACGCGTGCACCCGCCCGGCCGTCGCGCCCGCCAACTCGGCGGGCTCGCCGAACGCCTCGTCGTACGACAGCGTCTCCAGCACCGGGATCCGGCTGCGCAGCGCGTCGAAGACCTGTCCGCTGACCACCCCGTAGACCGCCCCGCGCGGCGGCACCACCACCGCGGTGACACCGACCAGCCTGCGCGCCTGATGCATCGGCATCGCCGACCTGGCGCCGAACACTCGCGCCTCGTAACTGGCTCCGGCAACCACCCCGCGCCCACCGGTTCCGCCGACCAGCACCGGCCTGCCGCGCAACGTCGGCCGGGTCAGCTGTTCGACCGAGGCGAAGAACGCGTCCATATCTATATGCAGAACCCAGCGCCGGGCGACGCTGTCCGCGTCGGCGAACGCCGGGAGAGGCCGGGGGCTCACCGAGCCGTCCCCGCGCGTCGTCCCGATCCCGGTCGACGGCGTGGCCGCGCGCTCGACGCTCGGTTTCTCGGTACGCACGGGTGCAATGTACGCCCGCCCACCGACAGCTCGGGGCAAGCGGTGACGCTGTCAGGTGGCTGTGCGCTAGCTGCCGGTTACCTGCCGGTGTCGCAGCTCGCCTCGGCTCGTCTCCGGATGACCGTTCACCTCGCCGCACCGGCCTTGATCTGCCCTTTTCCGCACCGGACCCGATACTCGGCAGTCCCGAAACAACCGCCGACGTGCCGCGGGGAGGGAGCTCGGCGCCCGGTCCGATATGTGATGATCGGACTCATGAATATCCGCAAGGCCGTCATCCCGGCCGCAGGTATCGGCTCCCGGCTGCTTCCGCTGACCAAGGCCATCCCCAAGGAGATGCTGCCGGTCGGCGACAAGCCGGTGATCGAGCACACCGTCCGCGAGCTGGTCGCTTCGGGCATCACCGACATCACCATCGTGGTCAGCGGCGGAAAATCATTGATCCAGGACCACTTCCGCCCCAACCCGGCGCTGGTGGCCCAGCTGCGCGCGGACGGCAAGACCGCCTTCGCCGACGCGGTCGAGGAGGTCGGCGAGCTGTCCCGGCTCGGCCACATCACCTACCTCGACCAGCACGGGCCGTACGGCAACGGCACCCCGGTGCTCAACGCCGCCCGCAATCTCGGCGACGAGCCGATGCTGGTGCTGTGGCCGGACGACGTGTTCGTCGCCGAGGTGCCACGCGCCCAGCAGCTCATCGACGCCTACGAGGCCACCGGCGCACCCGTCCTGGCGTTGATGCCGATGGATCCCGCCGAGTCGCAGCGCTATGGCGTGCCGGTGGTCGCCGACGACCAGGGCAACGGCCTACTGCGCATCACCGGACTGCGGGAGAAGCCGAAGCCGAAGGACGCGCCGTCGTCGTTCGCCGCGATCGGCGGCTACGTCGTCACCCCCGGCATCATCGACGAGCTGCGCAGGCAGACCGAAGCGTGGTATAAGCACCGCACCGGCGAGGTGTACCTCACTGACGCGATCAACGTGCACGCGGCGAACAATCCGGTCTTCGGCAAGGTGATCCGCGGCCGGTGGTACGACACCGGCAACCCGGCCGACTACCTGGTGGCGCAATTCGCCTCGGCGCTGGCGCACCCGCAGTACGGACCGTCGCTGCGCGACCTCGCCGACGGCCTCGACGGCTGACCTCCTGGCCACGACCACGGCGAGCGACTCTCCGACACGGCCCCGACCAAGCCTCCCTCTACCGGTCGGGGCCGTGTCATCCCGGGAGCAGCCGCGATCGGCATCGCGTGCCGTCGGCGGGTGCGCTCAGAAGCGGCGGATGGCGTAGATGTCGAATTCGTCGAGCGGGGTATAGCCCACGGGCACACCCCAGTCATAGGCATTGAGTACCAGGCCGTTACCCGCGTAGATGCCGACGTGCGAGCCGTCCTGATTCAGCACCACCACGTCGCCGAGCGAGAGCGAGCCCCGCGGCACCGGTGCGCCCGCCTTCGCCTGCTGCCAGGTGGTCCGCGGAATGCTTACGCCGACCTGGCGATACGCCCACTGCACGAGACCCGAGCAGTCCCAGCTGAAGGGGCCCGTCCCGCCCCATTCGTAGGGCTTGCCGATCTGCGTCGTCGCCGCGGCCAGCGCGCCGAGTCCGAACACACTGGGCACCGGCAGGGCGCCCGAGCCGCTGGCGCTGCCGGAGTCACCGCCGGGACCGCTGCCCGAGGCCGAACCGGAGGAGGCGCTGCCCGGCCCGCTGCCGGAGGCGCTGCCGGTGTCGGCCCAGACGGGTCCGGCGAGCAGGAGGATGGTGATGGTGGAGAGCAGAAATCCGAGTGCGATGCGGTGCGTCGATTTTCTCGGCACGTACTCGCCCCTTCCATGGGCGCGGATGACTGGCCGCCGATCGGCAGCCTGGCTAATACATGGCATCAGCAGCGGCCACCGATGTGGAGCCACCGCCACCCACGCCGGGCGTGTTACCGGCGCGGCCGAATTCCAAGTAAGACAAGCCAGAAAGAGAAACTGCCGCCCCCGGGACGAGCCGGGCAACAGCAGCGACACCGCAGATTGTGCCTGGGATATCGGCGAATTGTCGGGAATCAGCAAATTCTCAGCATGTGATCTACATCACTAATTTGCCAGCTGATCCGCAACGGTCGGGCCCGAGACAACGGGCACGAGGACCACGCCGCACAGCAGCCGGGGCGGGACCCGATGGGTCCCGCCCCGGCTCGCTCGATACTCGGCGCGCTACGCCTTGGCGAGCTTCGCGCGCACGCCGCCGACCAGATCGGCGGCCTCCGGACCCGCGTCGCCGAAGATCAGCGTGGTAGCGAGGATCTCGCCCGCGATCAGGTCACGGTGCGTCTCGGCCCACGCGGCCCGCTCCGCCGGGACCTCCAGCACCACGGAGATGCGGTCGGAGACGTCCAGTCCGGACGACTTCCTGGTCTCCTGGAGATCGCGGATCAGGTCCCGCGCCCAGCCCTCGGCCTCCAGCTCCTCGGTGACCACCGAATTGAGCACCACCAGACCCGCGTTCCCGGGCAGCGCCGCGGTCGACTCGGGTTCGGCCGCGACCAGGCGCTGGGTGTACTCCTCGGGCAGCAGGGCGATTCCCGCCGCGCGGACCGTGCCGTCGGGGTCCTCGGACCACTCCCCGGCCTTGACCGCCTTGATCACCGTCTGCACGTCCTTGCCCAGTCGCGGGCCCGCGGCACGGGCGTTGACCACCAGCTCGAAGCGGCCGTGCGAGTCCACGTCGGTGGTCAGGTCCACCTTCTTGACGTTGACCTCGTCGGCGACGATGTCGGCGAACGGCGCCAGCCGCTCGGCGTCGGCCGCGGCGATGGTGACCTCGGCCAGCGGCAGCCGCACCCGCAGGTTCTGCGCTTTGCGCAGGCTCAGCACCGTCGAGCACACCACCCGCACCTCGTCCATGGCGGCGACCAGCTCCGGGTCGTCCGGCAGCTCGTCCTCCTTCGGCCAGTCGGCCAGGTGCACCGAGTCGCCGCCGGTCAGCCCGCGCCAGATCACCTCGGTGATCAGCGGCAGCAACGGCGCCGCCAGCCGGGTGACCACCTCGAGCACCGTGTGCAGGGTGTCCACCGCGTCGCGATCCTCGCTCCAGAACCGCGACCGCGACCGCCGCACGTACCAGTTGGTCAGCGCGTCGGCGAACGAGCGCAGTTCCTCGCAGGCGCCGGCGATGTCGTAGACCTCCAGCGCCTCGGTGATGACATCCCGGGTTCGCGCGAGCTTCGCCAGGATGTAGCGATCGAGCACGTGCGGCGAATCCGTGCGCCACACCCCGGGCTTGGAGGCGTACAACTGCAGGAAGGTCCACGCGTTCCACAGCGGTCGCAGCGCGTGACTCACACCCTCGCGGATGCCGCGCTCGGTGACGATGAGGTTGCCTCCGCGCAGGATCGGCGAACTCATCAGGAACCAGCGCATCGCGTCCGAGCCGTCCCGGTCGAACACCTCGTTGACGTCCGGGTAGTTGCCCTTGGACTTGCTCATCTTCAGGCCGTCGTCACCGAGCACGATGCCGTGCGCGGCAACGGTCTTGAACGCCGGGGAATCGAACAGCGCCGTCGCCAGCACGTGCAACGTGTAGAACCAGCCGCGGGTCTGCCCGTTGTACTCGACGATGAAATCGCCCGGGAAGTGGCTGTCGAACCACTCCTTGTTCTCGAACGGGTAGTGCACCTGGGCATAGGGCATCGAGCCGGACTCGAACCAGCAGTCCAGCACCTCCGGTACCCGGCGCATGGTCGACTTGCCGGTCGGGTCGTCGGGATTCGGCCGGGTGAGTTCGTCGATCATCGGGCGGTGCAGATCGGCCGGGCGCACGCCGAAGTCGCGCTCCAGCTCGTCCAGCGATCCGTACACGTCGACGCGCGGGTAGGCCGGATCGTCGGACACCCACACCGGGATCGGGCTGCCCCAGTAGCGGTTGCGGCTGATGTTCCAGTCGCGCGCGCCTTCCAGCCACTTGCCGAACTGGCCGTCGCGGATGTGCTCGGGCACCCAGGTGATCTGCTTGTTGAGCTCGACCATCCGCTCGCGGAACTTGGTGACCGCGACGAACCAGGACGGCACGGCCATGTAGATCAGCGGCTGCCCGGAGCGCCAGCTGTGCGGGTAAGAGTGCTCGATCGTCTCGTGCCGCAACAGCTTTCCCGCGGCCTTGAGGTCCTTGATGATCACCGGGTTGGCGTCGAACACCATGAGACCCTCGTACGGCGGGACCATCGAGGTGAACTTGCCGCCCGCGTCCAGCGGCTGCACCAGCTCGATGCCGTGCGCGGTGGCGACGTCCATGTCCTCCTCACCGAAGGCGGGCGCCAGATGCACGATGCCGGTGCCGGAGTCGGTGGTCACGTAGTCGGCGGTGAGCACACGGTGGGCGTTGGGGTGGCCCAGGAAGAAGTCGAACGGCGGCGCGTAGGACAGCTCGGCCAACGCGGCGCCGTCGAACTCGGCGAGCACCTCCGGGGTCTCGCCGAACTCTCGCGCGTAGTGCGAAACCCGTTCGGCCGCGAGCACATAGCGTTTGCCGTCGGCTCCGCGCAGGTGCACGTAGCGGACATCGGGGTGAACCGCGATCGCCAGGTTGGACGGCAGCGTCCACGGCGTCGTGGTCCAGATCAGCGCGTTGGCGCCGTCGAGTTCGTGCAGCGGATGCTCCGCGGGCACGCGCAACGCCATGTCGACGGTCACCGCCGGGTCCTGGCGCATTTTGTAGGCGTCGTCGAGGCGGGTTTCCTGATTCGACAGCGGCGTCTGCTCGTACCAGCTGTAGGGCAGCACCCGGAAGCCTTGATAGATCAGGCCTTTGTCGTACAGCGACTTGAACGCCCACATCACCGACTCCATGAAGTCGGTGTCCAACGTCTTGTAGTCGTTGTCGAAGTCGACCCAGCGGGCCTGGCGGGTCACGTAGTCGCGCCATTCCCCGGTATAGCGCAGTACCGACGATTTGCAGGCCGCGTTGAATTCCGCGAGCCCCATCGCATCGATCTGTGATTTGTCCGTGATACCGAGCTGCTTTTCGGCTTCGATTTCGGCGGGCAGACCGTGGCAGTCCCATCCGAATCGCCGATCGACCCGCTTGCCCCGCATGGTCTGGAAACGCGGGACGAGGTCTTTGACGTATCCGGTGAGCAAATGTCCGTAATGCGGCAGACCGTTGGCAAAGGGCGGACCGTCGTAGAAAACGAATTCGGCTGCGCCGGAACGGTTTTCGATGCTCGCACGGAAGGTGTCGGCGGCCGCCCACGCGTCGAGCACGCGGCGCTCCATCTCGGGGAACGACGTCCCGTTGCCGACGCCGAGGTCGACGCGCGGGTACGCGCTGTTGCTGGAAGTGTGGTCCGCCATGGCGGATACGTCTCCTCGTGCCGTGTGTCATGGGCACGGGGACGATGACGGCGCCCGGTGCGCCGAGACCGCGGTACCACCCCGCTTGTCCGGCGTGACGAACGCCGGACCTCTCATTCGCGAGCTGTGACGGGCTCACCCGTTCGGTTCTACTGAGCGCCCGGCCCGCGGGCCGCGCCACCGTTCTTCCGAAGGCTCCCCGGTGATAGCCGGATCGACGCCGTATTCATGTTTGATTCTAGCCGCAGCGGTCAACTCATATCGAAGAGCAGGTCAGCGTTTGGCATGTCGGCCGGGAGGCAGTGGTGAATCACCGTCCGGACTCCGCATGGACAAAGCGCTCACCAGCAGGAGTATCGCACCGATGACGCACACCACGATGCAACCCCACGCCCAGATCACCGAACCGGTGGTGAGCGCGGCCACGAGCAGGGCGAAGCCGATCGCGGCAAGGACGAGTGTCAAGACGAGCATGGTGACCCCCAAGGCATGCCGGGCGGCTCGACAGTTCCTCTAACGGTATGCGAACTGCTGTGCTCGTGCGCGGCGCGCTACTTGCCGCCCTTGGCGAAGGAGGCCGGCGCGAGGTTGTTCGCCGTGTTGGCGTCCGCGAACGCTTCGCCGCCGTCGACCGGAACCGCCGAGCCACGGTTCTCCAGCTCTTCGAGCTGCGACTCCAGGTACGACTTCAACCGCACCCGGTACTCCCGCTCGAAGGTCTTGAGCTGCTCGATCCGGCTCTCCAGCACGCTGCGCTGCTGGGTGATGGTCGCCATGATCTCGGTGTGCTTGCGCTCCGCGTCGGCCTGCAACGCGTCGGCCTTCTCCTTGGCCTGGCGCAGCTGGCTGTCCGAGCGGGTCTGCGCGTCCGACAGCATCGCGTCCGACTTCTGGCGGGCGTCGGCGATCATCGCCTCCGACCGCGTCCTGGCGTCTCCGACCAGTCGCTCGGAATTCGCCCGGGCATTCGACAGCAAGCTCTCCGCCTCGGCCTTGGCATCGCTGGTCAGCCGATCCGCCATCTCCTGGGCGAGGCTGAGCACCTTGGCGGCCTGCAGGTTCGCGTCCGCGCCCGGAGCGTCCTTGGCCACCGGCGCGGCGGGCATCGGAGCGGGCGGCGCGGCGGGAACCGGGGGCTTGATCGGTTCCGGCGGAGGCGGCGGGGCCTGCGGAATCGGCGCTTTCACCGTGTTCGCCACGGCCGGGCCGCGGTTCTTCTTCGCGTCGGCCAGCTCCGCGTCCAGTTCGGCGACCCGCTGGCGCAGATCCGCGTTCTCCTCGATCAGGCGCGAGAGCTCCTGCTCCACGAGATCCAGGAACGCGTCGACTTCATCCTCGTTGTAGCCGCGCTTCCCGATCGGCGGTTTGCTGAACGCGACGTTGTGCACATCGGCTGGGGTCAGCGGCATGGAAGGATCCCTTCGCGCGTCTTTTGGAGATCTAGCAGATCTAGCAAGCTGTCTTCTCGGCCCATTCTGTCACACCGGAGCTACCGGTTGCCCGAGCCTGCCCACGATCGACATCAGGATGAAGACGATGAAAAGCAGGACCATAATCGACAGATCCAGGCGAATTCCGCCCAGCGACACCGGGGGTATCAACCGCCTCAGCAGTTTCACCGGCGGGTCGGTGATCGTGAAGATCACCTCCAGGACGACGACCACGACACCGGTAGGACGCCAGTCTCGGGCAAAGCTACGGATGAACTCGACGATCACCCGGCTGATCAGCAACAGCCAGAAGATGAACAGTACGAAGTACAGCACCGCGAACAAGGCCACGAGTTCACTCTGCCGTAAAAATCGCTTCGCGCAAAATGACCGCGCCGCACAACGGGCGACCGGTCCGCTTCACCCCCCAGATCACGACCTTATTTCTGGTTGTAGAAGCCGGTTTCCGCGATGCGCCTGCGTTCTTCCGCTGATACGTCGACATCGGCCGGTGAGAGCAGGAACACTTTCGTCGCCACCTTGTCGAACGACCCGCGCAGCGCGAAGGCCAGACCCGCCGCGAAGTCGACCAGCCGCTTGGCGTCGGCATTGCTCAGATCGACCAGATCCATGATCACCGGATTGCCCTCACGGAAGCGTTCGCCGATGATGCGAGCCTCGCTGTAGTCGCGCGGGCGCAGCGTGGTGATCTTGGACAAGGGGCCTCCGTCCTCGAAGATCCCGGGCCGCCGCACGGGGGCGGGCTCGGGACGCACGCGCTCCTCCAGCCTGCGCTCCTCGGCGTCGGGATCGACGGCGAGCGCGCCACGGGTGGTGCCACGCAGCGGTGGCGCGCTCCCACCCGCCCGGAAGCGGCCGGACGGTGCGGCATCGATCCGGGTGGGACGTCTGGGCGCGTCGTAGCGGTCGTCACCGTAGGGCTCGTCAGCGTAGTCGTCGCGCCGCGACACCGAGTAACCCGCCTTATAGGGCGACTTGTAGGCGGGCTCGGGGTAGTCGACGTCGTCGAAACGCCCCGCGCCGTAGCGGTCGTCGCCGTAGCGGTCGACGTAGCCGTCGCGGTCGGAGTAGTCACGGGGCCGGGGCCGGCGAGCACCGCGCTCGTCCACGCCTCGGGGAGCGCGATCGTCGACGTAGTCGTCTTCGTAATCCTCGAGCGGAACCATGCCGAAGTACGCCTTGAACTTGTGCAGCGTGCTCATTGGTCGACCTTCCTTCGGCCCCGGTGGCGGCCGGGTGTTGAAGTCTTGCTCAGCCCTCGTCAGATCCCAGCATATGTGTCGAATGTGACTGATGAGGTTTCTTTGCTAGCCCGAGGTTATCGGTCGCATACCCATCAAGGCGGTACCGACACGCACAACCGTCGAACCGTGTTCGATCGCGCATTCCAGATCGCCGGACATTCCCGCGGAAAGCTCTGTCGCGTCCGGATGATCGGCGAGCAACAACGTGTGCAACATCGCAAGTCGCGCAAATGCGGCATCAGACTCCGCCCCCAAGGGCGGAATGGCCATCAGACCCGACAAACGTAATCCCGGCGCGTTCGCAATCCGTTCGGCGAGCACGGGGAGATCCGCGGCCGCGACACCCCCTCGCGTGGGGTCGTCGTCCAGGCTCACCTGGAGCAACACCCGCAGTGGTTCGGTGCGCTCGCCCGCCTCCAACGCAGCCTGGGCACCGGCGTCAAGAGCGGTTGCCAGGCGTTCGCTGTCGACCGAGTGAACGGTGTGCGCCCAGCGGGTGACGGCCCGGGCTTTGTTCCGCTGCAACCGCCCGATCATGTGCCAGCGAATGCCGGAGAGGTCTTCCTCACGCAGCGCCGCCACCTTCGCCGCGGCCTCCTGCTCCCGGGACTCGCCGAACTCGCGCCGGCCGAGCCGGTGCAGGATCGCCACGTCGGCGGCGGGGAAGAATTTCGTCACCGGCAGCAGCCGCACCGAATCCGGCGCGCGGCCCGCCGCGCGGCAGGCGGTGTCGATGCGAACGAGCAGGCCCGCCAGGTTGGCCGACAATTCGGCGGTCCGCGTCGTGAGCGCGCCGTCCACCGCGGTCCTCGCCTCGGCGTTCATGCGCGCCTCCCACCGACGCTCGGCTCCGGCACCGCGCAGGCGTCGCGCGCGCTCATGCGCCGGTCTCCATCCAGATCACTCCCGCGATCCGGCCGGTCGGCGCGCCACGGCGATGACTGAACAAGGTGCGGTCCTCGATGGTGCAGCGCGGGTCGACCGCGATCGCGCCGACGCCCGCCTCGGTGAGCTGCCGGGAGATACCCGCGCGCAGATCCAGGCCGGGGGTACCGCGAACGGTGGTGGTCGCGCTGCCGGGCAGATGCGCTTCGACGTCGGCGCGCATGGCGGCGGGAACCTCGTACTGGCGGCCGGAGGCGGCGGGCCCGAGAAAAGCTCCCACCCGGTCCAGGCGCGCACCGGCCGAGACCATCGCCTCGAGCACGCGCGGCACGATGCCGATGCGAGCGCCGATCCGTCCCGCGTGCACCGCGGCGATCACGCCCGCCTCGTCGTCGGACAACAGAACGGGCACGCAGTCGGCGGTGAGCACAACCAGTGCGAGTCCCGGCACGGTGGTCACGAGCGCGTCGGTGGCGGGGACCGGTTCGGCGCGCGGGCCGTCGACGATCTCCACGGTGCGGCCGTGGATCTGTTCCATCCAGACCAGGCGCTCCGGCGGCAGGCCGATGCCATCGGCCAGCCGGTCGCGATTGCGCCGCACGGCCGCCGGATCGTCGCCGACGTGGTCGCCCAGATTGAACGAGTCGTAAGGTGGCGCCGAGAAGCCTCCAGCCCTGGTCGTGGTGACCCGTCGGACAGTGATGGTCGGCGCGATAGTCATGGCGACGAGCGTAGTTGCGCTCGGCGACGGGCGTCGAAATGCCCAGGTAGAGAGCGAATATTCCCCCCAGGCGGTGGCGATTGCGTCGCATCGGGCGCCCCGGCGCCCAGCCCCGCCCGGCCGGCCCCCACGCCGGCCTTCCCCCGAAATCACTGATCCACAATCGAACTCCGGGACACCACTCCCCGTGTCCCGCCGAGACGTCCCGGCCCGGGCTGGGATCGCTCTGCGCGGTCGGTCCCGGCCTGCGCCGGAACCACACTCCAGCGCTCAGCCCCTCCGCATGAACGACGGCACGTCCACGTCGTCGTCATCGTCGCCGGCATCCGGCGGCGTGATGTGCGAGCGGGTGTTGCTCGTCACCGTCGGCTCGCCCAGAGTGCGCTGCCGTTCGGTGTCCCGGTAGCTCGGCAGCGTGCCACGGCCCGCCGCGGTCGCGCCGGAGGTAGCCGGTGTGCTGTCGCTGCCGCGCGCCGCGATCTCACTGGCGCGGCTCTGCCCGATCTCGCCCGAGCGCGCCGTGCCGATCGTGCTGCGGCCGGGATTCTCGAAGGTGCGCCGGGCCGGTCCGCCCCCGTCGAAGCCCGCCGCGATCACGGTGACGCGCACCTCGTCACCGAGCGAATCGTCGATCACCGTGCCGAAGATGATGTTGGCCTCGATGTGCGCGGCCTCCTGCACGAGCGACGCCGCCTCGTTGATCTCGAACAGACCGAGGTCCGATCCGCCCGCGATCGACAGCAGCACACCGTGCGCACCGTCCATGGACGCTTCCAGCAGCGGCGAATTGATCGCCGACTCGGCCGCTTTCACCGAGCGGCCCTCGCCACGCGCCGAACCGATTCCCATCAGCGCGCTGCCCGCGCCGGACATCACGCTCTTGACGTCGGCGAAGTCGACGTTGATCAGACCCGGGGTGGTGATCAGGTCGGTGATGCCCTGCACACCGTTGAGCAGCACCTCGTCCGCGGAACGGAACGCGTCCATCAGGCTCACCGCCGCGTCGCCGAGCTGCAGCAGCCGGTCGTTCGGGATGACGATCAACGTGTCGCACGACTCGCGCAGCAGGTTGATGCCGACCTCGGCCTGGTTCCCGCGCCGCTTGCCCTCGAAGGAGAACGGACGGGTGACCACGCCGATGGTGAGCGCGCCGAGCTTGCGGGCGATCTGCGCGACGACCGGAGCGCCACCGGTGCCGGTGCCACCGCCCTCGCCCGCGGTCACGAAGACCATGTCGGCGCCCTTGAGCACCTCTTCGATCTCGTCCTTGTGGTCCTCGGCGGCCTTGCGCCCGACCTCGGGGTCCGCGCCCGCGCCGAGGCCGCGGGTCAATTCACGGCCGACGTCGAGCTTGACGTCGGCATCACTCATCAGCAGGGCCTGGGCGTCGGTGTTGACCGCGATGAACTCGACACCTTTGAGTCCTTGCTCGATCATCCGGTTGACGGCATTCACACCGCCGCCGCCGATACCGACGACCTTGATCACCGCAAGGTAGTTGTGCGGGGGCGTCATGGGCTCTCGCCTTCCTTCGATCTAAAGCCTGTCGTTTCCGGATTCTCGGCACACCGCTCATGGGCCCGGTCCGGAGGTCGGTTCGCTGCGAAGAGCGAACCGCGGCTCGGGCAAACTCTAAAGCTCAACCATAGGGTTAGCGTTATGTCAAGTATCCGACTGTTGCGGAACGCTATTCGCAGCCGACGCGATACGCGCGCAGGCGCGCCGAGACGAGAGCCAGAATCTTGCGTGATCCCGCTCGCCTCGCCGCTCCACACGTCGTATGGTGAACGGTTGCCCCCCGGCCCCCTTCTCCGCGCCGGAATCACTTCCGGACCGCTGAAAATTACCTGGGCGCAATGGGTGTGGATCACTTTACCGTGACCAGATTGGGACTCGACACATCGAACACCGTTCCGGGGCGCGTCAACAACGGCAACACCACCGCCGCCTTTCGCTCGGCGTCGTTGCTCCCGCCCCAGAGTACCGTGCGGCCGTCCTTCAGATTCAGCGAAATATCCGAAATAGACCGAGCCGCAACCTCGCTCACCTGAACTGCCAGCGCAGGCGGCACGATGGCGAGTATCGCGACCGCCGCCCTGGTCACCGGATCGGCGCCGCCGGGATGATCGGTGATCAACTTCGGCACACCGATCGGCGCGGGCTCGACCGCGAATTCGACACCGTCGGCGTCCAGTAGGTGCGCGCCTTGCGGGCTGTCGTAGTACAACACCGCGGCGCGCTCGACCACGGTCACTCGGACAGTGGACGGAAATATCCGTTGCACCCGTGCCGAGCGCACCTTCGGAATGCTCACCACCCGCCGGGCGACGGCATCGGTGTCGATTCGCAGCATCGAGCGGCCGGAGGGAATTTCGAGCAGATCGCGCACCTGTTGCTCGGGGACCGCCGCCGCCCCCTCGATCCGCACGGTGCGTACCGAGAGCGCCGGAGTGAACCAGGCGATGGCACAGAGCGCTGCAAGAACGCACACGCTCAGCAATCCCCACAGGCGGATCCGGCGCCATTCGATCTCGCCGAACCGATCACCCGCGAGGCGCCCGGCAGCGCGCGCCGAGTCGACCCCGCGCACCCGGGTCACCGTCCGTGCTGGGGACGCGCCCGTAATCCGTCGAGAATCTGGGGGCCCAGCATCGTGACGTCACCGGCACCCATGGTGATCACCACGTCGCCCGGCAACGCCAGCCCCGCGACCTGGCGCCCGACCCGGGACATATCCGGCTGGTAGTGCACCGGCTTCGTCACCGACTGCGCGACCAGCGCACCGTTCACGCCGGGCAGCGGCTTCTCCCGCGCGCCGTAGACGTCGAGCACGACGACCTCGTCGGCCAGGCTGAGCGCGGCGCCGAAATCCTGCGCGAAGGTCGCGGTCCGGCTGTAGAGGTGCGGCTGGAAGACCACGATCACCCGCCCCTGCCTGGACCGGGCGCCGTCGCGGGCCTCCTGCTGGACCAGTTCGGCGGCGGCGCCGAGCACCGCGCGCACCTCGGTGGGGTGATGGGCGTAGTCGTCGAACACCCGCACGCCGTTCTCCCGCCCGGCGAACTGGAACCGGCGGTGCACACCCCCGAACCCCTCCAGGCCCTGGATGATCTCCCCCACCTCGGCGCCTGCGGCCCGGGCGGCGAGCAGGGCGCCGAGCGCGTTGAGCGCCATGTGCCTGCCCGGCACCGCCAGGCGCAGCGCGCGCGGCGCGGCCTCGTCGGCGAGCTGGAACTGCGCGATGCCGCCGACGTCGCGCGGCTCCCAGCTGTGCAGCCGGGCGCCCACCGGGACCGGCGCGTCCGCGAGCTCGCCGGAACCGTAGCCGAGGACCTGGACGTTCCGCTCGGCCAAGCGCTCTCCGACCCGCTCGGCCAGCGCCCGCGAGCCCGGATCGTCCAGGCACACCACCAGCAGGCCGCCCGCGGCGAGCCGGTCGGCGAAGTCGTCGAAGACCTGAACGTAGGCCTCGTCGGAGCCGAAGAAGTCCAGGTGATCGGACTCGATGTTGGTGACCACGGCGACGTCCGGGTCGTATTGCAGCAGCGAGCCGTCGCTCTCGTCGGCCTCCGCCACGAAGATGTCGCCGGTGCCGTGGTGGGCGTTGGTACCCGCCTCGTTGAGCTCGCCGCCCACCGCGAACGACGGGTCGACCCCGCAGTGCTGCAACGACACGATGAGCATCGAGGTGGTGGAGGTCTTGCCGTGGGTGCCGGAGACGAGCAGGGTGCGATGCCCTCGCATCAGCGACGCCAGCACGGTGGGGCGCAGCAGCACCGGGATCTCGCGCCGGTTGGCCTCGACCAGTTCCGGATTGGTCTTCGGGATGGCCGCGTACGTGGTGACCACGGCGGTCGGGCCACCGGGTAGCAGGTCCAAAGCGGTGGCGTCGTGCCCGATCCGCACCTGCGCGCCCCGCGCGCGCAGCGCGAGCACGCCACGGCTCTCCTTGGCGTCCGATCCCGACACCGCACCGCCGCGGGCGAGCAGGATCCGCGCGATGCCGGACATCCCGGCCCCGCCGATGCCGACCATGTGCACGCGTTCCAGCTCCGGGGGCAGCCCTGTGCGTTCGGTGACGGCGTCCGGCGCGGCCTGGTCGGCGGTGGTGTCGCTCATCGGCGCGCCACCTCCATCGCGATCCGCGCCACCTCGTCGGCGGCGTCGCGGTGCCCGGCGCCTGCGGCGGCCCGGCCCATCTCGATCAGCCGTGCGGGGTCCATGAGCAGCGGAATCACCTCATCGATCACGTACTTCGGCGTCAACTCGGAATCGGGGACAATTCTGCCACCGCCCTGGCGCACCACGGGCCGGGCGTTGAGTTCCTGCTCCCCGTTGCCATGCGGCAGCGGCACGTAGAACGCGGGCAGCCCGACCGCGGAGACCTCCGCGACGGTCATCGCGCCCGATCGGCACACCACCGCGTCGGCGGCGGCGTAGGCGAGGTCCATCCGGGACAGGTACGGCACCGCCGCGTACCGGACGCCGTCCGCACCGGCGGAATCATCCACCTCCAGCGTGTTCTTGGGGCCGTGCGCGTGCAGTACCGAGATGCCCGCGGCGGCGAGCTGGGCCGCGGCGCCGGAGACCGCCTCGTTCAAGGTTCGCGCGCCCTGCGAACCGCCGAACACCAGCAGCACCGGTCCTTCGGCCGGCAGGCCGAAGTGCGCCCGGGCCTCGGCTCGCAAGGCGGCGCGGTCCAATCCGGTGATCGATTCCCGCACGGGGATGCCCACCACGCGCGCGTTCGGCAGACCCGAGTCCGGGACCGCCGCCAGCACCCGCGCGGCGCGGCGGGCGCCGACCTTGTTCGCGATACCGGCCTTGGCGTTGGCCTCGTGCACCACCACCGGAACCGGCCGCCTGCGGCGCAGTACGCCCGCGCCCGCGGCGAGATACGCCGGCAGCGCCACGTAGCCGCCGAATCCGATGATCACGTCGGCCTCGACCGCGTCGATAACCGCCCGGGTCGCGGCCACCGAGGCGCGTACCCGGCCGGGCAAGCGCAGCAGATCTGCGGTGGGCTTACGGGGCAGCGGGACCGGAGGAATGAGCTCGAGCGGATAGCCGCGCTCGGGGACCAAGCGGGTCTCCAAACCGCGTTCGGTGCCCAGTGCCGTCACCCGGATCGAATCGTCGAGCCGCCGCAACGCGTCCGCCACCGCCAGTGCCGGTTCGATGTGGCCCGCCGTGCCGCCGCCCGCGACGATTACCGAGATCACCTAGATCTTCCCCGTTCTCTTGCGTGATTGACCGGATAACTTGGTTCCCAAGCCCTGGTGGCACGCGCCGAGCTGGTGCCACGGCTCTCCGGCGAGCGGCGCCGCGGCGGTTCCGCGCTGTACCGCCCGCCCCGCCCCCGCGGAAGCGCGGACGGTCCGCGGTCGGCCTGCCTGGGCGCCCGGCCGCGGCGGGCCGCACTCGCCCGGGCCGGTGCGTACACCTCGGGTTTGGGCAACCGCAACAGCCTACTGAAACGACCGTCCTGTCCGGCGTGCAGCGCCGCGACGGCCTCCGGCTCGTGTCGAGCGGCGTTGGCGATGAGCCCGAACATGAGCAGGGTGATCGCGAGCGATGAGCCACCGGCCGACACCAGCGGCAGCTGCAGTCCGGTGACCGGCAGCAAACCCACCACGTACCCGATGTTGATCATGGCTTGCCCGGCGATCCACGTCGTCGCGGCGGCGGTCAGCAGCTGCAGAAACGGATCCGCCGACCGGCTGGCGATGCGTAGGCCCGTGTAGACGAACAACGCGAACAGTCCCAGCACCAGCGCGCAGCCGAGGAAGCCGAGTTCTTCGCCGATGATCGCGAAGATGAAATCGTTGTGCGCGTTCGGCAAGTAGCTCCACTTGGCCCGGCTCTGCCCCAGCCCTCTGCCCCAGATCCCCCCGTCGGCCAGGGAATACAGCGCTTGCCGGGCTTGGTAATTGTCGCCTTGCGGATCGGAACCCGGGTTGAAGAAGGACCGGACCCGATTCGACCGGTATCCGGCGGACATCGCGAGCACGCCCGCGGCCACGACGCCGGAGACCGCGATCGTCACGAACAACCGGACCGGTAGGCCGCCGAACCACAGCAGGGCGCCGAGGATGATCCCGACCGCGACCGTGGTGCTGAGGTTCGGCTGGACCACGATCAGCAGACACACCAGCACACCCGCCGGGACGAGCGGAACCAGGATGTCGCGCAGACCCGAACCGATCGCGCGCCGGGAAACCAGCAGGTGAGCGCCCCAGACGATCAGCGTCACCTTCACGACTTCGGATGGCTGCACCGAGACCGGGCCGAGGATCAGCCACCGGCGGGCGCCCTGCACGCGGGTGCCGATACCGGGAACGAGGACGAGCACCAGCGCCAGCACCGACATCGCGAAAAGCGGGAACGAGGCTTGGCGTAACAGGCGCAGCGGAACCCGCAGGGCCAGATAGAACAGGACGGCACCGATCGCCGCGAACAGGGTCTGCTGGATGAACAGCGAGTACGCCGACCCGCCTTCCGCGTATTCCACGACTCCGGACGCCGACAGGACCATGACGAGTCCCAGGGCCGTCAGCAGTGTCGCGATGGTAACGACGAGGTGGAACGACGCGAGCGGGCGTGCCAGCCACGCCGCGGGCCCCATACCCGACGCCCGGCTCCGTTGTGGCTGCGCGCCGGTCTTCTGGATACCCGCTTTCGCTGTCGACCGCGTGCCGTTACCTTTACGCACCATGCGCCCCCCGGTTCACCCTCGGTCGTAACCGGAGCGGCGTCGGGATTTCTCGGCGCCGAAAGCGATGCGGCGGTGGGCCCGCTGGTCCGCGAAGGTGGTTCGGCCGACCGGAGTGGGCGTCCGGATCACACCCGCCCCGGTCGGCGGTCACCGCAAACCTCCGATGTCGGTGGTTCCCAGGTCACGTTCTTCCAGGGTGTGCACCGCCGCGGCGAAGCTGCGACCCCGGTGGGTGTAATCGGCGAACATGTCCAGCGACGCGGCGGCGGGAGCCAGCAGCACGGTGTCGCCGCGGCGGGCGAACCCGGCGGCCGCTCGCACGGCGCGCGCCATGACGGCGTCGGCCGCGGCGGTTCTCGACGCTTCGTCACCCATCCCTGCATCGTCTCCCGCGATCAGCTCGACCACCGGGACCTCGGGCGCGTGTCGCGCCAACGCGGCCGCGATCACCGGCGCGTCGGCGCCGATCAGCACGGCCGCGACCAGGCGGTCGGCGACCTCCTCGACGAGGTCCTCGACGTGCGCGCCCTTCAGCTGGCCGCCGGCCACCCAGACCACCTGCGGATGCGCCAGGATCGAGCAGCGCGCGGCATGCGGATTGGTGGCCTTGGAGTCGTCGACGAACTCGACGCCGGCCAGCTCGCGCACGAACGCGGCACGGTGCGGGCCGACCTTGTGCTCGATCAAGCCCTCCCGGACGAACTGCGGCGCGATGTCGATCGCCCTGGTCAGCGCGGAGGCGGCGAGGGCGTCGGCGACACCCGCGGGACCGGGCGGGCTGATGTCGCCCACCTCGGCCAGGATCGCGGCCTTGGTGAACGCGCGGTCGAGCAGCTTGCCGTCCACCACGCCGAGCTCGCCGTCGGCGGGCACGCCGACGCGGAAACCAACGGTCCGGCGAGCCTTGGACTTGCGAGCCAGCGAGGCCGCGACCGGATCGTCCAGGCCGACCACGCCGACCCGGCCGACCAGCGCCCTGGCCTTGGCGGCGGCGTAGGCGTCCAGGCCGCCGTGCCAATCCAGGTGATCCTCGGCCACGTTGAGCACCACGCCGGCCTCCGGGCGCACCGACGGCGCCCAGTGCAGCTGGAACGACGACAGTTCGACCGCGAGCACCTGCGGACCGGGGTTGCGCCGCAACGCGTCCAGGATGGGAAGGCCGATGTTGCCGCAGGCGACGCTGGCGATACCGGCGGCGCGCAGAATGGCGTGGGTCATCTGGGTCGTGGTGGTCTTGCCGTTGGTGCCGGTGACGACCAGCCATTTGCGCACCGGGCCGTAGATCCTGGCTTGGTCGACCCACCAGGCGAACTCCACGTCACCCCACACCGGCGTGCCCTCCGACACGGCGGAGGCCAGCACCGGCGAGTCCGGCCGCCAGCCCGGGCTGGTGATCACCAGCGCGAACCGGCTCCAGTCGGTGTTCTCCAGCTCCGCGGCGGTGGCCACGTCCAGCCCGAGCCCGGCCGCCTCGGCCAGGGCGGCGGCGCCGCCGTCGGTGACCACCGGGCGCGCGCCGATGTCGCGCAGCGGTTCGACCAGCGAGCGTCCCGAGACTCCCCAGCCCGCGACCAGGACGTCACGGCCGCGCAGGAATTCCAGCATGGGCCCGGGCGAGCGCAGGGCCCGCGGAGAATGTTCGACCATCTCGTTCACCCGACCGCGGAGAGGTATTCGCTGTAGAACAGCCCGAGCCCGACGGCGGAAGCCATCGCGGCCAGGAGCCAGAACCTGATGATCACCGTCGTCTCGGCCCATTTGCTGAGCTCGAAGTGATGGTGGAACGGCGCCATCTTGAACAACCGGTTGCGCGTGGTGCGGAAGACCGCGACCTGCAACACCACCGACGCGGTCTCGGCGACGAACAGCGCGCCGATGACGATCATCAGCAGTTCGGTGCGGGTGGTGATGGACAGGCCCGCCAGCAGGCCGCCGAGCGCGAGCGAACCGGTGTCGCCCATGAAGATCTTGGCGGGGGCGGCGTTCCACCACAGGAACCCGACGCACGCCGCCGCGCCCGCCGCGCAGACCAGGGCGAGGTCCAGCGGATCGCGCACGTTGTAGCAGCCGGTCTCGGGCTTGGTCTCGCAGGCGTGGTAGTACTGCCAGAACGTGATGATCACGTAGCCGCCCAGCACCAGGCTCATCGATCCCGCGGCCAGCCCGTCGAGTCCGTCGGTGAGGTTCACCGCGTTGGACCAGGCGACGACCACGAAGCAGACGAAGACCAGGAACACGACCACGCCCATGGTGACCGTGCTGATGTCGCGCACGTAGGACAGGTGCCTGCTGGCGGGGGTCAGCCCGCTCCCGCCGCGGAACTGCAAGGCGAGAATGCCGAAGATCACGGCCGCGGACAGCTGGCCGAGATACTTGCCCGCCGCGGTCAGCCCCAGGTTGCGTTGCTTGCGGATCTTGATGAAGTCGTCGACGAAACCCACCGCGCCGAGCGCCGTGGCCAGGCCGAGCACCAGCAACGCCGACGCCGACGGCCCATCGGCGTCGTAGCCGATGCCGATCAGATGGGAGCCGAGGTAACCGGCCCACATGCCGACCAGGATGGCGACGCCGCCCATCGTCGGGGTGCCGCGCTTGGCCTGGTGGCTGGCGGGACCGTCGACTCGGATCTCCTGCCCGAAGCCCTGCTTGGCGAACAACCGGATGAGCAGCGGCGTCAGCAGGATCGAGACCGTCAGCGCGATCGCCGCGGCGAAGAGAATCTGTCTCATCCTGCTGCCTCCGTGTCCTGTCCCGCCCCGTTGTTCGCCGCGCCGCCGCGTGCGGTCACGACGCCCGGGTCGGTCAGATGCTCGGCGACCTCCCAGAGGCCGACCGACTTCGATGCCTTGACCAGCACCACGTCGCCGGGGGCGACTTCCTTGTCCAGCAGTGCGATCGCCGCCTCGATATCGGGTACGAGGATCGATTCCTCACCCCAGGACCCTTCCATCACCGCGCCTTGGTGCAGCGCGCGGGCGGGCCTTCCGGTGCCCACGACGACCACCCGGCTGACGTCCAGCCGCACCGCGAGCCGTCCGATGGCGTCGTGCTCGATGACGGATTCCTCGCCGAGCTCGGCCATCTCGCCGAGCACCGCCCAGCTGCGCCGCGGCGTCCCTGCCGCGCGGGCCATGCTCACCAGCGCTTTGAGCGCGGCACGGACCGAATCCGGATTGGCGTTGTAGGAGTCGTTGACCACCGTGATCCCGTCCACCGTGGTCCGCACGTCCATCCGGCGGGCGGACGCGGCGCGCGCACCGGACAGCGCCGCGGTGACGGTGTCGAGGTCCGCGCCGCATTCCAGCGCCACCGCGATCGCCGACAGCGCGTTGCCCACCTGGTGCTCGCCGTGCACGGCCAGGCGCACCGGGGCGCTGCCCACCGGCGTGTGCACGGTGAACTCGGCCCTGGCCTGGTCGTCGAGCCGGATGTCGGTGGCCCGCACCTCGGCATTCGCGGCCTGCCCGACGGTCACCACCCGCGCCGACGTACGCGCGGCCATCGCGGCGACCTGCGGATCGTCGGCGTTGAGCACGGCCAGCCCGGTCGGCGGCAACGCCTCGACCAGCTCGCCCTTGGTCTTCGCGATCGCCTCGCGGCTGCCGAACTCGCCCAGATGCGCGGTGCCGACGTTGAGCACCACGCCGATGCTCGGCGGCGCCACCTCGGCCAGCGCGGCGATGTGCCCCGGCCCACGCGCGGACAGCTCGAGCACCAGGAAACGGGTGCCCGCGTCGGCACGCAACGCGGTCCACGGGTGGCCGAGTTCGTTGTTGAACGAACCCGGCGGTGCCACCACCGTGCCCAGCGGCGCCAGGACGGCGGCCAGCAGGTCCTTGGTGGAGGTCTTGCCGGACGAGCCGGTGACGCCCACGACGGTGAGTCCGCCCTCGGCGGCCAGACGCGACACGCTGGCGCGGGCCAGCGCGGCGAGCGCGGTCAGCACGGCGGCGCCGGAACCGTCCGAATCATGGCTGAGCGCAACCGAACTCGACGGCACGGCGCCACGGGCCGGGGTGACCACGATGGCGGGCACGCCCACCGGCCGCGCCGCCAGCACCGCCACCGCGCCCGCGGCGATCGCCGCGGCCGCGTAGTCGTGGCCGTCGGAGCGCTCGCCCGGAAGCGCCAGGAACAGATCGCCGGAACCGATTCGGCGCGAATCGAATTCGACCGCACCGGTCACTCGCACCTCCGGGTCTGCGACGTCGTGCAGCGTGCCGCCCACGACGTCCGCGATGTCCCGCAGTGTCATCTCGATCATGAAACCGTCAAGTCCTCCGCGTGGTTTCCTTGCGGACTGCGTCTTTCCAAAACGGCCGCGAGTACGTCGCGGTCGTCGAACGGGTGCTTCACGCCCTGGATCTCCTGCCCTGCCTCATGTCCCTTGCCCGCGATCAGCACCGCGTCACCGGGTCGCGCCCACGCCACCGCGGCCGCGATGGCTTGCGCCCGGTCACCGATCTCCCGCACCTCGCCGCGTTCGGCCGCCGGGACCTCCAGCGCACCGGAGCGCACGGCGGCGCGGATGGCCGCCGGGTCCTCGGTGCGCGGGTTGTCGTCGGTGACGATCAGCAGGTCGGCGCCGCGCGCGCCCGCTGCGCCCATCAGCGGCCGCTTTGCCGCGTCCCGTTCGCCGCCCGCGCCGACCACCACCGCGAGCCGTCCCGCGGTATCCGCCGCGAGATGCCCGCGCAGCGTGGCGATCACGGACTCCAGCGCCGCGGGCTTGTGCGCGTAGTCGACGATCGCCAGGAAGTCCTGCCCGCGCTCCACCCGCTGCATCCGGCCCGGCACGTCCACGGTCGCCAACGCGGGCGCCGCGGCCGACGGATCGACGCCCGCCGCGGCGCACACTGCCACCGCGAGCAGGCCGTTGGCGACGTTGTAGTGGCCGGGAAGCCGCAGGCGCACGGGAATTTCCCCCTGCGGACCTGCCGCGGTGAAGTCTTGTTCGCCGCCGTGCGCCGACACCGCGCCGGTGACGCTCCAGGCGGCGGTCCGGGTGGTCGACACGGTGACGGGGTTCGCCAGACCGGCGGCCAGCCGCCGGCCCCACTCGTCGTCCACGCAGACCACGGCGGTGCGCGCCGCGACCGGCGAATCCGGTTCGAACAGCTTGCGTTTGGCGGCGAAATAGTCCTCGAAGTCGGCGTGGAAGTCGAGGTGGTCCTGGGACAGGTTGGTGAACGCGCCCACCGCGAAACGTACCCCGTCCACCCGGCCCAGCGTCAGCGCGTGGCTGGACACCTCCATCACCACCGCGTCCACGCCCTGCTCGACCATCAGCGCGAACATCGCGTGCAACTGCGGCGCCTCGGGGGTGGTCAGCGCGCTGGGCACCCGCCTGCCGCCGATCCTGGTCTCGATGGTGCCGATCAATGCGGTGGACAGCCCCGCGGCGGCCAGACCCGCCTCCACCAGATATGAGGTGGTGGTCTTGCCCGAGGTCCCGGTGATCCCGACGATGCGCAACCGTTCGGACGGATTGCCGTAGATCGTCGCCGACAGCTCGCCGAGTACGGTCCTGGGGTTCTCCCGCACCAGCACCGGCACCCCGAGCGGCCCGGCCAGCTCCGCGCCCGCCGCGTCGGTCAGCACCGCGACCGCGCCCTGGGCGACCGCCTCCCGCGCGAAACGCGCGCCGTGCGCGCGGGCGCCGGGCAGCGCGGCGAACAGGTCACCGGGGAGCACCGCATCCGAGCGTTGCTCGATGCCGGTGACCGACACCCCGTGTACAGCCGATTCGGGGCTCGTCGCGGCGCCGATGACGGCGGCCAGCGACGCCAGCGGCGTTGACGGCGAATGCTCTGGCCGCAATGCGCGCGGTTGACCGGACTGCACAGAAACCAGGCTCCTTTCGGGGGGCGGTGATCGACGTGTCAGGTTACCGGCGACCGGTCACGGCGGGACCATGCGCCCCATCGCAAACCCGGGGAGGTCGCCCACCGCACCCTACGGGTTCGCCCACCCGGTCCGGACCGCGCCACGCGGCGCCCGGACACCCCCGGGTGAGGACGCGACGCGCACGGCGCTGCGCCGCGTGCCCGCGCTCCTCGAACACCGCGCTCACCTGCTGTTTCCTCCGCACAGATCCGATGTCTTCGCTACCGTTCGCACACCCCGGTCACACCGGGCCGGAAAGCTCGATCACCCCGCCTGCAGGACGAATTGCCTGGACGGCTGCGAGGACGGCGGAATTCGGTCGCGCTGCAGCGCCCAGGAGGCGATGTTGTGGAACAGCGGAGCGACCGAACCTCCGCCGGAGCCGTCGGAACTGCGGACGGGCGCGTCGAGCATGAGCCCGATCACGTACCGCGGATTGTCCGCGGGAACCATGCCCGCGAACGTGATCCAGAACGACGACGTGGAGTAGCACCGGCAATTCCGGTCCACCTTCTGCGCGGTACCGGTCTTGCCCGCCACCTGGTAGCCCGTGATGGCCGCGGGCCATCCGGTGCCGTTCTGGTTGGCGTTCATCGGGTCACGCTGCACCACCGCCTGGAACATCGTCCGCAACGTGGCAGCGGTCTGCTTGCTCACCACGCGCACGCCGTCCGGCTGCGTCTCCTCGGTGCGGGTTCCGTCCGGTGCGATCTTCGCCCGCACGATCCGGGGCGGGATGCGGACGCCGTCGTTGGCGATCGCCTGGTACATGCCGGCCATCTGCAGCGTCGTCATCGAAAGGCCCTGCCCGATCGGGAGATTCGCGAAGGTGCCGCCGGACCACTGATCACGGTCGGGCATCAGGCCCGCGCTCTCGCCCGGCAGGCCGATGCCCGTGCGCTGCCCGAGCCCGAACCGGTGCGCCATGTCGGCGAAGTGGTCCTCGCCCACGCGCTGCGCGAGCATCAGCGTGCCCACATTGGAGGACCTGCCGAAAATGCCCGTGGTCGTATAGGGCTCGACGCCGTGCGCCCAGGCGTCGTGCACGGTGACGCCCGCCATCTGGATAGCGCCGGGCACCTGATGCACCTCGTCCGGATCGGTCAGGCCGTATTCGATGGCCGCGGCGGCCGTGACGATCTTGTTCACCGAGCCCGGCTCGAACACGTCCGTCACCGACGGGTTGCTCAGCTGGGCATTGGCCCACTTCTGCGGGCCCAGGCCCGGGTTGAAGGTGTTGTCGTTGGCCATAGCCAGGACCTGCCCGGTCTTGGCGTCCAGGACGACGGCCGAAGCGGAGCCCGCGCCGGACATGTCCTTGGCCTGCTGCACCTGCTGCTGCACGTAGTACTGCAGATCCGAGTCCAGGGTGAGTTCTACGGCGGACCCGTTGACCGCGGGCTGCTCATCGCGCCAGCTGCCGGGGATGACCGCGCCGTCGGAACCGCGATCGTAGGTGTGCGATCCGTCGGTACCGGCCAGCGCCGAGTCCAGTGAGGACTCGAGCCCGACCTGCCCGTGGCCGTCCCAGCCGACGGCGCCGACGACGTTCGCCGCCAACGACCCGCCGGGATACACCCGGGGGCTCTGCTGATCGGAGCCCACTTGCGGGAACTTCTCGGTGATCTCGTCCGCGATCCGGGGATCCACGTTCTGAGCGAGGAACACGAATTGCTCGTCACTGTTCAGCTTCGCGAGCAGGTCCGCTTCCGCGGGCGCGTCTCTGCCGAGCTTCTCGTGGATGGTGCGCGCGATGTCGCGTAACCGCTGGTCCGGATCGGGCGCCTTGTCGCTTTTGGCCTTGGCGTCCGCCAGCTCCTTGCGGACCGCGACCGGCCGGAAGTGCAGGGCTTTGGCCGAGACGGTGAAGGCCAGCGCCTTGCCGTTGCGGTCGTTGATCGGACCGCGGATCGCCGGGTCGGGCTGATGGGTGGTGCGCTGGCTGGCCGCCTGTGCGGACAGTCCCGGCGCGGCGACGCTCTGCACCCACAGCAATTGCATCGTGACCACCGCGAGCGCGACGAGCATGACCACCCGGCCGACGCCCAGACGCAACCGGAGCGGACCGTCCGGGACAGCCTTGGCCGAGGGCCGCTGCCTTCCTGCGGCGCGCGGCGCCGCAGGCCCGCGGCG
>NZ_BDBB01000061.1 GCF_001612765.1 Nocardia arthritidis NBRC 100137 | reverse complement strand
ATAGGGGACCCAGAATCTGGGTCCCCTATCGGCGTTTGGGCACCAGATGGTGCTCCGGCGAACTTGCCGTACCCGCGCCCCACCGCGGGTGCGTGATTGAATTCGTGGGATACAGACTTTCGCGATACCAAGAAAGGGAGCACCGTGCCGGAACAAAACGACGATCGGAAGCCCTTCCGGCGCGGCGCTCCCGACTCCGGGTCCGGCCGGCGAGATGACAACCAGCAGGACGCGAGCCGGCGCGGCGGCGGGTTCAACCGTCGCGGTGACTCGGGGGAACGCGGGGGCTTCGGTCGCCGCGGCGAGTCGAGTGGCTCCGGCTCCCGTGACAATTCCTCCGACCGTGGCGGTTACCAGCGACGCGAGAATTCCGGTGGGTTCAGCCGCCGGGGCGACAGCGGCGGTTCCGACCAGCGCGGCGGTTCGGGCGAACGCGGCGGGTTCAGGCGTCAGGACTCCGGTGACCGGAGTGGTGATACCGGTGGCTTCCGTCGCGGCGGCGACGCACCCAAGCGCGGTGGTTTCCAGCGCCGGGACGAGTCCGCGGATCGTGGCGGTTCCGCCGGCCGAGGCGCATCGGGGGATCGGGGCGGATTCAAGCGCTCCGAGGGTTCCGGTGAACGCGGTGGCTTCAAACGCCGGAGTGATTCCGGGGAGCGGCGCGACGACTCTCGGGGCGGCTTCCGTCCCGGCGGCGAGTCCGGTTCGCGCGGTGGATTCGATCGTGGTGAGTCCCGTGGCGGATTCCCCCGTCGCCGCGACGATTCCGGCGATAGAGGCGATTCTCGCCGCGAGGAACCGGGCGAGCGTGGCGGGTTCAAGCGTCGTGGCGATGCAGGCGAGCGCGGTGATGCGGGGCGGCGCGGTGCGTCCGGCTTCCAGCGCCGTGATGACGATCGCCGTGGCCAGGGACCGGAGCGTGCGGGGCAGCGCGGCGGCGCGGATCGCGGGGATCGGACACCGCGCGAGGATTCATCATCGGATCGTCGCCGTGGCGGCGAAGGCGCCCATGTCGGTGGGGGCCGTTCCCTCGACCGTCGTCCGCCCCGTCCGGAGGAACCCGATCTGCCGGACGAGGTGCAGGCAGCCGATCTCGATTCCGCTGTGCGGCGAGACCTGCTCAGTTTGGACAAAGGGAACGCGGAGACGGTCGCCCGGCACTTGGTGATGGCGGTGCGTCTGCTCGACGACGATCCGGGCCTCGCTCTCGCCCATGCCAGGGCTGCTCGGCAGCGGGCCGGGCGGATCGCGGTCGTCCGCGAGACCGCGGGAGTGGTGGCCTACCACGCCGGCGAATGGGCGGAAGCCTTGTCGGAGTTGCGTACGGCGCGCCGGATGTCCGGTGGTTCCGGGCTGCTGGCCGTCATGGCCGACTGCGAGCGCGGCTTGGGCCGTCCCGAACGGGCCATCGAGCTCGGGCGCAGCGAGGAGGCGCGTGCCCTCCGGGGTGACGATGCCACCGAACTGCGAATGGTCGTCGCGGGCGCGCGCATGGACCTCGGCCAGTACGACCAAGCCGTGGTGACCTTGCAGACCTCGGATCTCGACCCGTCAAGGACCGGTTCCGCCGCGGCCCGCCTCTTCTACGCCTACGCCGACGCCCTCGTCGCCGCGGGCCGCACCGACGAGGGCCTCACCTGGTTCCTCAACGCAGCCTCAGCCGACCTCGACGGAGACACGGACGCCGAAGAGCGCGCCGCCGAACTCACAGGCGACAGCGACATCTGAACCTTTCCCCGATCACGGTTGCCGCGCCCCATGGGGGCTTTCCAACCGGCGAATGGGACCTTCCGATACCAGCCCGGCTCGCGTCGGTCGCCGACCGGATCATGGCCGGGCTGGACGGGCCGGTCAACTGGCTCTACCTGCCGCTCTGGCGCTCGCGGTATGACCAGCTCGCGTCTGCGCCCGGCAATCGGGACGTTCCCGCTTCAGCAGGCCGGGTAACTTGTCCTCGGCATGCCGCGCCAGTGATGTCGGCACCGCGATCTCGACCGTCGGCCGCGAGTGGTGACGAAGCGCCCTGGCGGGCCGTCCCTACGTGAGCTGCCCTCGTCTTCGTGGCGGCGGGGCTTCAGCGAATCGGGAGCGGTCGCCGCATGCTGTGCAGATGCCGGTGAGGCGAACTCGAAGGTTCGGGCGTGATGACCAGCCCGGCGCGGCCCGCCTTCTAATAGTCGTATCCAGGCACTCGTACGATCGAGTCGTTCGGCAGAACCCGTCGGATCGGGCGATCGAGCCGTGCGGCGGCCCGTGATGTCGGTGGGATGAGCGTCGACCTATGGGATTTCGGTAATCGACGTAGCGTCTGGAAACCCTGGGCAGTCCGGACGCGCATCGCCCGCAGATCGCAGGTGTGCACGGGTGGAGGGCGGTAGTCGGCTCCGAGGACTGGCCCACACCCGGCGCCAGGCACGTGGACCGATGGTTCAGGGTGCGGCCGGGGAGCCTGTGCCTGTGCGAATCTTGCCGCGGTCGCGGGCATCTGGTGAGCAGGGCCGATCGGATCATCGCGGTGGCCGCGATCATGCGCTCGTGATCTGCGGATCTTTCCTGGGCTGCTTGGGATCCGGAGTGGCTGACGCCACGTCTGTCCGGTCCGCGCGTCGGCGTAGTGTCGAGGGTCTCGGACTTGCCGAGCGGATGGGCTGCCGGAGGGCCCGGCGGTGATGGGTCGGCGCGGCCGATCGGTGACACAGAGTGAGAGTGGTGTGAAGCGACTACGAGATCGCTACCGAGCCCTGCTGCTCGACCTGGACGGCACGCTGTATCGCGGGCACGAGGTGATCGAGGGAGCGCCGGAGGCGCTCGCCGCGAATGGGCAGGCGGGCCGGCGATTGGTGTACGTCACGAACAATGCCAGTCGTGGGCCGCAGGTCGTTGCCGCGCATCTGTCCGAACTCGGTTTTGCCGCGACCGCCGAGGACGTGGTGACCAGCGCACAGGCGGCGGCGCGGTTGCTGGCCGAGCGGCTCGACCGTGGCGCGCCGGTCCTGGTCGTCGGCACCGACGACTTGGCCGCCGAGGTGGAGGCTGTCGGGTTGCGACCGATCCGGCGCTCCGACGGCGACGCGCCCGCCGCTGTGGTGCAAGGGCATTCACCCCACACCGCGTGGCCGGACCTCGCCGAGGCCGCCTACGCCCTGCGCACGGACGCACTGTGGGTCGCGGCGAACACCGACCGGACGCTGCCGAACGAACGCGGCCTCGCGCCGGGTAACGGCGCGATGGTCGCCGCGCTGCGCGCCGCCTCCGATCGGGAGCCGATCGTCGCCGGCAAGCCGTATGCGCCTCTGCTGGAGGACGCGCTCGTGCGAGCCGGTTCCCGTTCCGCCCTCGTGGTGGGCGACCGTCTGGACACCGATATCGAGGGCGCCAACCGGGTCGGCCTCGACTCGTTGCTGGTGCTCACCGGTGTCAGCACTCTCGATGAACTGCGCAAAGCCCCGGATGGACACATCCCGACCTATGTCGCCGACTCGCTCGATGCCCTCAACCACGCGGCCGTAGCCGCCGAGCCGGAAGCCGATCTCGGCGAGATGCTGCGGCGGAACCCCGGACGAGCTGTGACGGTCCGCGCGTCCGATTCGGAAATCCGATAGCGTTGACGCCACGATGACTAGTCCTATACCTCGTCCGAACGGTCCCGGCAGCGCCGGTGCGCAAGGTCCCCGCCCCGGGGTCCCGCTGCCCGGTCAGCACCTGCCGGGTACGCAAGGCCGCCCGGAGCCTGCCGACCCGGATCGAATCCGCGGCGAGGTCGACAGCCTGCTCGCCGAACTCGACCGCCCCGGCCGGGCCGCGCCGGCGACCGACAGCGCCGAGGCCGGCGTCGACATCACCCGTCGCGCTCGCATCCTGGAGCAGGCACATGACGTGCTGGTACAGGCCTTGGCCACGGTGGACAAGATCTGAGGTGGCCAGACGCGCACGGGTGGACGCGGAACTGGTTCGCCGCGGATTGGCGCGATCGCGAGAACACGCGGTCGAGCTGATCGGCGCGGGCCGCGTCCTGATAGCTGGAACAGTCGCCGTGAAGGCGGCGACCGCTGTGGAGGCGGGCACACCGCTGGTGGTCCGCGAGGAGCCCGACGAGGTGTCCTGGGCCTCGCGCGGCGCACACAAACTGCTCGGCGCGCTGGAGCGGTTCGAGCCGGACGGGCTGTCGGTGGCGGGCAAGCGCTGCTTGGACGCGGGCGCCTCCACCGGCGGCTTCACCGACGTCCTGCTGGCGGGTCGAGCACGGGAGGTCGTCGCCGTCGACGTCGGCTACGGCCAGCTCGTGTGGCGTCTGCGCACCGACGAGCGGGTCCGGGTGTTCGACCGGACCAACGTGCGCAACCTGACGCCCGAAACCATCGGCGGCACGGTCGAAGTGGTGGTGAGCGACCTGTCCTTCATTTCGCTGAGCCTGGTACTGCCCGCGCTGGCCGCCTGCGCGGCGCCCGGCGCCGATCTGCTGCCCATGGTGAAGCCGCAGTTCGAGGTCGGCAAGGAGCGGGTCGGCTCCGGTGGCGTGGTGCGTGATCCCGCGCTGCGCGCCGATGCGGTGCGCGCGGTGGCGGCAGCAGCAGCGGAGCTCGGCATGCGCACCGCAGGCGTCGTGGCGAGCCCGTTGCCGGGCCCGTCCGGCAATGTCGAATACTTCTTGTGGCTGCGCAACGACGGGCCGTTCGATTACGACGCCGAGCAGGTCGCGGCGCTGGTCGAGCATGCGGTTGAGGAGGGTCCACAGTGAACGCGCCGGCCCAACCCTGCGGCAGGGAGATCTTGCTGGTCTCGCACCCGGGCCGCGCGGAGATCATCGAGACCGCCCACCGGGTGGCGAAGATCTTCGCGGACGCGGGCATCTGCCTGCGCGTGCTCGCCGACGAGGCGGACAGCACGCGCTTCGCCGCCGAGCCGGGCGGCTACCCGGTGCGCGTGGTCGAGCACAGCCCGGACGCGGCGGTCGGCTGCGAGATGGTGCTCGTGCTCGGCGGCGACGGAACGTTCCTGCGCGCCGCCGAATTGGCGCGCCCGGCGGGGGTGCCGGTGCTGGGAATCAACCTCGGCCGCATCGGGTTTCTCACCGAAGCCGAGGCCGAGAACTTGGATGAGGCGCTCGCCCAGGTCGTGCGCCACGATTACACCATCGAGCATCGGATGACCATCGACGTCACCGTCCGGGTCGAGGACGAGGTGGTCGAGAGAGGCTGGGCGCTGAACGAGGCGAGCATCGAAAACGCCTCGCGCATGGGCGTACTGGAAGTGGTGCTGGAAGTCGACGGCCGTCCGGTATCGTCGTTCGGCTGTGACGGCATCCTCGTCTCGACGCCGACCGGGTCGACCGCCTACGCCTTCTCCGCGGGCGGTCCGGTGGTGTGGCCGGAACTCGAAGCCTTGCTGGTGATTCCGAGCAACGCCCATGCCCTGTTCGCTCGTCCGCTGGTGACCAGCCCGGATTCGCGCATCGCGGTCGAGTCTGTGGCGACCGGACACGATGCGATAGTTTTCCTGGACGGCAGGCGCACGCTCGCACTCCCCAGCGGTGGCCGGGTCGAGGCGGTTCGCGGCGCTCGACCGGTGCGCTGGGTGCGGCTGGACTCCGCACCGTTCGCCGACCGGATGGTGCGCAAGTTCCAATTGCCCGTGACAGGCTGGCGTGGCCGACGGCGAACGGAGAGCACAAGTGCTGACAGAGATCAGGATTGACGGGCTTGGCGTCATTTCCACCGCGACCGCGCAGTTCCATGCGGGACTGACCTGCCTGACCGGTGAGACCGGCGCGGGCAAGACCATGGTGGTGACGAGCCTTCATCTGCTCAGCGGTGCCCGCGCGGACGCGGGCCGGGTCCGGCTCGGCGCCTCCCGCGCCGTGGTGGAGGGCCGGTTCACCATCGACGACGTCAACGATGCCGCGCGCGCCGAGGTCGCGCGGGTGCTGGAAGCGGCCGCGGCCGAGCAGGACGACGACGGTAGCGTCATCGCGATCCGCACGGTCGGCAGCGATGGGCGCTCCCGCGCGCATCTCGGTGGTCGCGGCGTCCCCGCCTCGGTGCTTGCCGATTTCACCGCGCCTGTGCTGACCGTGCACGGCCAGAACGATCAGCTGCGTTTGCAGCGCCCCGACCAGCAGTTGTCGGCGCTGGATCAGTTCGCGGGCGACACCGTGGGCGCTCTGCTGCGCAAGTACCAGGTGCTGCGCCGATCGTGGCTCGACGCCCGCACCGAGCTGCTCGAACGAACCGCGCGCAGCAGAGAATTGGCCCTCGAAGCCGAGCGACTCGAGCACTCGTTGAAGGAAATCGACGCCATCGCGCCCGAACCCGGCGAAGACGTGCGCATCGTCGACGAGGTGCGCAGGCTGAGCGATCTGGATTCGCTGCGGGAGGCTGCGGCCACTGCGCACGACGCGCTGGCCGGGCCCGCCGAAGCGCCCGAAGACGGTTCCGGCGCGCTGGAAGCGCTCGGCGCCGCGCGCGCCCGCATCGAAGCCGCCGACGATCCGGCGCTGGTCGCGCTCGCGCCGCGCTTGGCCGAGGCCATCGCCGTGGTGGTGGACGTGACCACCGAGCTGAGCGGATACCTTTCCGACCTGCCGTCCGATCCAGGAGCGCTGGATTCGCTGCTCACCCGGCAGGCCGAACTGAAGACGCTGACCCGCAAGTACGCACCCGACATCGACGGTGTGCTGGCCTGGGCGCAGGAGGCGCGCACCCGCCTCGGCTCGCTCGACGTCTCCGAGGAGGCGCTGGGCAAACTGGCAGCCGAAGTGGACACCGCCGCCGAGCGGGTGCGGGAGGCGGCGAAGAAGCTGAGCGCGGCGCGGAGCAAGGCGGCGGGGAAGCTGGCGGCCGCGGTGAGCGCCGAGCTGGGTGGCTTGGCGATGGGCAAGGCTCGTCTGGAGGTCGAGGTGCGGCCGTTGCTCGCGGGAGCGCAGGACTCGGCGCCGCTCACCGTCGACGGCCAGGAACTGCACGCCGGCGCCACGGGCACCGATGAGGCCGAGTTCCGGCTGGCGGCGCATTCGGGCGCGCAGTCGTTGCCGTTGAGCAAGAGTGCGTCGGGTGGTGAACTGTCGCGCGTGATGCTGGCGCTGGAAGTGGTGCTCGCCGGTTCCGATCACGGAGCGACCATGGTGTTCGACGAGGTCGACGCGGGCGTCGGCGGGCGAGCCGCGGTGGAGATCGGCCGCAGGCTGGCCCGGCTGGCGCGCACCCACCAGGTCATCGTGGTGACGCATCTGCCGCAGGTCGCGGCGTTCGCCGACACCCACCTGGTGGTCGACAAATCCGACGACGGCAAGGGCGCGGTCAACAGCGGCGTCCGGGCTCTCACCAATGACGAGCGGGTGGTCGAGCTGGCGCGCATGCTGGCCGGTCTCGACGACACCGAGACCGGCCGCGCGCACGCGGAGGAACTGCTGGCGACGGCGCGCGCCGAGAAAGCGGGCGCCGAGGTGGCCGCGCGCTGAGCGCGCCGGTCAGCGCACCGCCTTCTGCGCACCCTTGATGAACGTGCCGATCAGGTTCTTCAGGCCGAACTCGAGCACCTTGGCGGGCACCGGCAGCGACGGGTCCGATTCCATGGTGTAGGAGACCAGGGTGCCGTTGTCGGTGTCGGCGAAGGTGACGATGCCGACGTGCCGCTTCACCGGCGCGCCCTTGACGATCTTGTACTCCATCCGCTCCCCGGGCACGAGGTTGGTGATCTCCTCGGTGACGCCGACCGGTCCGAGGCCGATCAGGTGCTGCGCGCCGACGCCTTCCCGCTCGGTCAGGCCGGGCTTGACCAGCTTGACCTGGACCGGAATGTAGGGGCTGATGCTCTCGCGGTCGGCGAAGAGCCGGTACACGACCTCGCGCGGGGCGGCGATGACGGCGTCGACGGTGGTGCTGGCCATGAAATCTCCTCTTCCAGTTACGTGTGACCGGCAGCATATAGCTACAGCGGGCGCGGCTCGGTGATCGTGTCGTCCGCATCACAATCGGCGGCAAGCCGCCCGCGTGGTCGGCTCTACCGAGCCGGTGCGGTGGAGGCGTTCGGAGCCGAGGTCGGTGTGAGGTAGCGGCGGCCGTCACGGGAAACGGTATGTCGAACTACGGATGGCATCCATGAAGCGACGGGTAATAGTGCGGTGCTCGCTGTCGGCTGCGATTGAGAGTGTACGTGCGCGCGGGTGGATGGATCCGGCAAACCGAGTCTCGATCAAGGGATTTCGAAATCGCCCACTGTGTCGTACGCAATGAATGTCCGCAATGTCCGATTCCTAATCTACTATGGAACTCAGTAGATGAACGGCGGATGAACTCCGTCGGATAGCGGCAAGCACCGAGGCGAAGGGGCCATCATGTGCAGCGTTCTCTCCGCAAGGACCAGCACGGACGAAGCGCGGCGTTCCGGACCGGTGTCCGGCCGCGGCCGGAAATCATCGAAGAAGGGGGCGTTCGCGCTGATCGTCGCCGGTCTCGCCGCCGGGACGGTGGCCGCGGCGGGCGGGGCGGCCGCGGAGTCGTTGTCCGGCTCCGACCACTCCGGTCGTTCGGGCTCGCACGGCGACTCTACGGGGTGGCACGCGATCGACCCGTTCGGATATCAGCATTCCGATCCGAATCCACTGCGGCAGAACGAACATCAGCATGCGCTGCGCGAGTATCACCGGCGGAACAAGCCCCGTCCGGACGAGAGCAGTGCCGGAAACGGCGCCGGGGAATCGGCGTGGACGCGCACGCAGCGGCCGGACGGCAATGGCTGGACCGTGTGCCGCCCGCAGGCGAAGTGGTGCTGATCGATGATCGAGACGCGAGCTGTCGGCGGCTGCGCCGAACGCGGGAATGGAAACTCGTTCGGCTGCTGGTGATCGGCGCCGTGGCTTCGGCCGGACTGGTGTTCGGATCCGCCACGGCCGCGGCGACCGGGGGCAACGTGAGTGTGGACTGTCTGTGGGCGGGCGCCGCCTATGGGCAGGGGAACTCGATCGCCGCCGGTGGTTGGAGCTTCCGGTGTGGCACGGACGAGCGGGGCGCGCCGTGCTGGTTCCGCGGTGCGGTCGTGAGCGAGCCGAGCACGGTGCCCAATCCGGGCGCGGCGCAGAGTCCGGCCGGGCGGTTCAGCGCGGGAGCCCGGCAGCCGGGAACGGCGTACAACGACTATTGCGTGGGGAGCCGGCTCGTCGAAGGCGCCGAGGATGTCTACCAGGTGGTCACCCATCGAGACGGCACCATGTCCTGGAAGGCCGCCGCTCCGATCGAGCGGTGGCGCTTCGGCCCGGGCGCGACCGTCCGGCGAAGTCGTGGCGCTCGGCAAGTCTCTGCGACGACGGCAATCCGACCTGATCCGAGCCGCTTGTCGCGCACGGGTAGCAGTGGATTCGCTGTCTGCTGGAGAAGAGGGTCTATATGCGTCACAGCGGATCGGCAAGGCATTCGCGCCCTGATTGCTGACACTGCTGTTTCTTCCGAGGCCAGATCTCATCTCGCATAATTTGGCACGTTTGCGGGTGTCGACCGAGGTTTCCAAGGGAGTGATCTGCCCGGATGAATGTGGGGCGTCTTCCGCGCGAGTGCGAGCGACGGTGCGGATAGGATTGCTAATAGGTAACGCGAAGGCGTCATGCGCTCGGTGAGACGGCGCGCCTCCACCAATGGTTGAGAGTTTGCGCTCATCATCGCCCCATGAGGATGCCGGCGCTATTGTCGCGAAACACCGAAACGCTGCCTGGTCTGATCGGGACGGCCCGGGTGGACCGCAACACCCGGCGGCTGCTCGGTCGGGTCGGACCGGGCGACATCGTCGTCCTCGACGAGATGGACCTCGACCGGATGACCGCCGACCGGCTGGTCGAGGCCCGCGTCGGCGCGGTGATCAACACCTCGCCGTCCATTTCCGGCCGCTACCCGAACCTCGGCCCCGAGGCGCTCGTGGCCCACGGGATCCTGCTGCTGGACACGGTGAGCTCGGATGCGTTCAAGAAGATCAAGGACGGCGTCAAGGTCCGCGTCGCCGACGGTGTGGTCTACGCCGACAAGCTGATCAAGAAGGAGCCGGAGGTCCTCGTCGAGGGCATCGAACTCACCGAGACCGCCATCGCGGAGCGCATGCTCGAGGCGCGCAACGGCCTGGCCGATCACCTCGAGGCGTTCGCGGGCAACACCATCGAGTTCATCCGCACCGAGAGCGCGCTGCTCATCGACGGGTTCGGTGTTCCGGAGCTGGATCTGGTGATGAAACACCGGCATGTGGTGGTCGTCGCGGACGGCCCGGAGCACGCCGAGGATCTGCAGCGGCTCAAGCCGTTCATCAAGGAGTACACCCCGATCCTGATCGGCGTCGGCCGTGGCGCCGACACCCTGCGCAGGCGGGGATACCGGCCCGACGTCATCGTGGGCGACCCCGAGGAGATCACCAGCGCCACCATGAAATGCGGCGCCGAGGTGATCCTGCCCGCCGATACCGACGGGCACGCCAAGGGACTCGAACGCATCCAGGACCTGGGCATCGGCGCGACGACCTTCCCCTCCTCGGGTTCGGCCGCCGATCTGGCGCTGCTGCTGGCCGACCACCACGGCGCCGCGCTGATCGTCACCGCGGGAGCGCCCGCCTCGCTCGACGATTTCTTCGACCGCGGCCGTCGCGACAGCAATCCGGCCACCTTCCTCACCCGGCTCAAGGTCGGTACGAAGCTGATGGACGCTCAGGCGGTGGCCACCCTGTACCGCAATCGCGTGTCCGGAGTCGCCGTCGCGCTCGTGGTGCTCGCCGCGCTGGTCGCGGTGATCGTCGTGTTGCTGGCGTCCAACAGCGGCGGGGACGTCGCGGAGTGGGGCGTGGACGCCTGGAACCGCCTCGCGCGATGGGCGCAGGGGCAAGCCGGATCGTGGGAATTCTGAGGAGAACGATGATTTCGCTGCGCCAGCACGCCGTCTCGATCGTCGCGATCTTCCTCGCGCTCGCGATCGGTGTGGTGCTCGGATCCCAGACGCTCGCGGCCGACCTGCTGTCGGCGTTGCGGGCGGACAAGTCCGACCTGCGCCAGCAGGTCGACATCCTGACCGAGCAGAACCGGCGGCTCGGCGAGCAGGCCGTGGCCGCCGATCAGTTCATCGCCGGGTCGTCGGGCCGCATTCTCGGCGGCGCGCTCACCGACCGCAGCGTCGTCGTGTTCACGACCCCGGACGCCGATCCCGGAGACGTCGACGCCGTGACCAAGGCGCTCGAGGTCGCCGGCGCGGGGGTTACCGGCCGGATCGCGCTCACCGAGGCGTTCGTCGACGCCACCGAGGGCGACCGGATGCGCTCGGCCGTCACGAACGTCATCCCGGCCGGGGCGCAGCTGCGAACCGGCGCGGTGGACCAGGGCAGTATGGCCGGTGATCTGCTCGGCCTGGTGCTGCTGCTCGACCCCGCCACCGGGCAAACCCGGAGCACCCCGGAGGAGCTCGGGCTGGTCCTGGAGACTCTGCGCGGCGGCGGCTTCCTCGCCTACGGCGAAACGCCGGTGCGCCCCGCGCAGCTCGCGGTCGTGATCACCGGCAACGGCGTCGCTGCCGCCGAGAACGGCGTGGGCGCCAACAGCGCGCGTTTCGCCGGTGCTCTGCGTGGCCGCGGTGCCGGAGTGGTCCTCGCAGGCCGTGCGGGCGCCGCCGACGAGCAGGGACCGATCGCCGTGATCCGCACCGACGCCGCGCTCGCGGCCCAGGTGAGCACCGTCGACAATGTCGAGCGGGAACTCGGCCGGGTCACGACCGTGCTGGCGCTCGGTGAGCAGCTCAACGGTGGCGCCGGACGCTACGGCACCGGCGCCAAGGCCACCGCGCTCACTCTGGCCGCGGTTCCGGGCTGAGCGGGCGCGAGGCCGTCGGCGGGTGTCCGGAGGATCCCGGGACGCGACCCGGCTCACACTTCGGCTCCGAGTGCTCTGATCGCCGTTCCGGCGATCGGCGGGCAAACGTGCGTGGCATTCGAACGGACGGGCGGATTCGTGTTACCGTGAAGACCCGTGGGTCAAACACGGATTCAGGCGCGAACGGCCACGAAGCACATCTTCGTCAGCGGTGGTGTCGCCTCCTCATTGGGTAAAGGTCTTACCGCCTCCAGCCTCGGTCAGCTGCTGACGGCGCGTGGGCTGCGCGTCACGATGCAGAAACTCGACCCGTACTTGAACGTCGATCCCGGCACGATGAACCCCTTCCAGCACGGCGAGGTGTTCGTGACCGAGGACGGCGCGGAGACCGACCTGGACGTCGGCCACTACGAGCGTTTCCTCGATCGGGACCTGTCCCGGGACGCGAATGTGACCACCGGGCAAATCTATTCGTCGGTCATCGCCAAGGAACGTCGCGGCGAGTACCTCGGCGACACGGTGCAGGTGATCCCGCACATCACCGACGAGATCAAGAACCGGATCCTCGCCATGCGCGGCCCGGATCTGCAGGGCCAGACCCCGGACGTGGTGATCACCGAGATCGGCGGCACGGTCGGCGACATCGAGTCGCAGCCGTTCCTGGAGGCCGCCCGCCAGATCCGCCACGACGTCGGACGCGACAACGTCTTCTTCCTGCACGTGTCGCTGGTGCCCTACCTCGCGCCCTCCGGTGAGCTGAAGACCAAGCCGACCCAGCACTCAGTGGCGGCGCTGCGCAATATCGGCATCCAGCCCGATGCGCTGATCCTGCGCTGTGACCGGGAGGTGCCGCAGGCGCTGAAGAGCAAGATCGCCCTGATGTGCGACGTCGAGGTGGATGCCTGCATCTCCACGCCGGACGCGCCGTCGATCTACGACATCCCGCGCGTGCTGCACCGGGAGGGTCTGGACGCCTACGTGGTACGCAGGCTGGGCCTGCCGTTCCGCGACGTGGACTGGACCGTGTGGGGCGACCTGCTCGACCGCGTGCACTCGCCGCGCGAGACGGTCGAGGTCGCGCTGGTCGGCAAGTACGTCGACCTGCCCGACGCCTACCTCTCGGTCACCGAGGCGCTGCGCGCGGGCGGGTTCGCCTCGCGCGCCAAAGTGAACATTCGCTGGGTGCCCTCCGACGAGTGCGAGACCCCCTCCGGCGCCCAGCACGCGCTGCGCGATGTGGACGCCGTCCTGATTCCCGGCGGTTTCGGCATCCGCGGCATCGAGGGCAAGGTCGGCGCGATCCACTACGCGCGCACCCGCGGCATCCCGCTGCTTGGCTTGTGCCTCGGGCTGCAGTGCGTCGTGATCGAAGCGGCGCGCAGGGTGGGGCTGGCGGAGGCCAACTCGGCCGAGTTCGAGCCGGACACGCCGCATCCGGTCATCTCCACCATGGCCGACCAGGAACAGGCCGTGGCAGGCGAGGCCGATCTCGGCGGCACCATGCGGCTGGGCGCCTACCCGGCGACCCTGGAGAAGGGTTCGGTCGTCGCCCAGGCCTACGGCAGCGAGCAGGTCTCCGAGCGTCATCGCCACCGCTACGAAGTGAACAACGCCTACCGCGACAAGATCGCGCAGAGCGGGTTGAAGTTCAGCGGCACCTCGCCGGACGGGCACCTGGTCGAGTTCGTGGAGCTGCCCGCCGACGTGCATCCTTTCTTCGTCGCCACGCAGGCGCACCCCGAGTTGAAGAGCCGCCCCACCCGCCCGCATCCGCTGTTCGCGGCGCTCATCTCGGCAGCGCTGAGATACAAGGCGGCCGAACGGCTTCCGGTGGACATCCCGGGTGAAGAACTGGCGGGTGCGGCGGAACAGGCGTAGCGGCATGACCGACGGGGGCGCTGCCGAGCCGGGCAGCCACGACTTCGAGACAGTTTCCGCCAAGACCGTCTACAGCGGCGCGATCCTCGCGCTGCGGCTCGACCAGGTGCACATGCCGGGCGGCCGAGTCGTCGAGCGCGAGGTGATCGAGCACCACGGCGCCGTCGCCGTGGCCGCGATCGATGACGACGGCAATGTGGTGCTGATCAATCAATATCGGCACCCGATCAGCAGGCGGCTGCTCGAACTGCCCGCCGGTCTGCTCGACGTGCCCGGCGAGGATCCACTGCTCGCGGCCCGCCGTGAGCTCGCCGAGGAAACCGGGTTGGCCGCCCGGGAATGGGCGGTGCTGGTGGACGTGGCGCTCTCGCCCGGGTTCACCGACGAAGCGCTGCGGGTATATCTGGCGCGCGGTCTGTATGAAACCGACCGCCCGGAGCCGGAATTCGAGGAGGCGGACCTGGAAGTGGTCCGCATGCCGGTCGACGCGGCGGTCCGCGCGGCGCTGAGCGGCGAGATCGTCAACGCCACGGCGGTCGCGGGCGTGCTCGCGCTGGCGGCCGCGCGGGCGGGCGGCATCGAGTTGCGGCCGCCGGACGCGCCCTGGGACGGTCAGCCCACGACCTTCCTCCGCCGCAAGGCGGCCGAGAAGTCCGGAGATTGACCGGAAGTGCTCGGTCGCGAGCTCGACGCCTATCTCGACCACCTCGCCGTCGAGCGCGGCGTCGCGCCCAACACACTGGGCGCCTACCGGCGTGACCTCGGTCGCTATCTGGATTTCCTGTCCGGGCGTGGCATCCGCTCGCTCGACCGGGTCGCCGAGTCCGATGTCGCAGAGTTCACCATGGCGCTGCGCTCGGGCGGTCGAGGACACCCGCCGCTTGCGGCGAGTTCGGTGGCCCGCGCGCTGATCGCGGTGCGCGGCTGGCATCGCTTCGCCGCCGCGGAGGGGCTGACCGACACCGACGTGGCGCACGCGGTGAAGCCGCCCGCGCCGGGGCGCAGGTTACCCAAGGCGCTGCCCTACGACCAGGTGCTGCGATTGCTGGAGGCGGCGGGCGGTGGCTCGGGAGATCCCGCGGCGGGCGTCGATGGCGGCCCGCGCGGCCTGCGCGACCGCGCGCTGCTGGAAATGCTGTATTCCACCGGCGCCCGCATCTCGGAAACGGTCGGATTGGACGTCGACGATCTCGACCTGGAGGAACGGTCGGTCGTGCTGCGCGGCAAGGGCGGGAAGCAGCGCCTGGTGCCGATCGGACGGCCCGCCCTCGCCGCCGTGGACGGCTACCTGGTCCGGGGACGGCCTGTGCTGGCCGCGCGGGGAAAGGGCAGCGCCGGGGCCCTCTTCCTTAATGCCCGCGGCGCCCGGCTGTCCCGGCAGAGCGCCTGGCAGGTCCTGCACACCGCCGCCGAACGTGCGGGCATCGCGGCGGCGGTGTCGCCGCACACGCTGCGCCACTCCTTCGCCACCCATCTGCTCGACGGCGGCGCCGACGTCAGGGTGGTGCAGGAACTGCTCGGCCACGCCTCCGTGACCACGACTCAGATCTACACCCTGGTCACGGTCAATACCTTGCGCGAAGTCTGGGCTACCGCACACCCCCGCGCTCGGTGAGGTATTCGCGTTTCGCGGCTCACCATGACGCGAGTTGAGTTGAATGGCAGCGTCTTCCAGGGCAAAGGTGGCTTGGCGGTGGTCGCGCCGGGCGTCGTGCACGCCTTCGGCGCCGCCGCGGACGGGCCCGCGGAGTTCCTGGCTGTGCTCACACCCGGTATCGTCCGCTTGAATACTTCCGGCAACTCGGCTGGATCGCGCGCGGGGAGGCGGACTGGGACAGCATGAACGAATTGCGCAATGGCGTTGACCAGCGCCGGACGAACACGCCGCGCGCAGGCGCGGCACTCGAGTGCCGTCAAGCGGTAGCGTCTATCGAGAGCTGGACCGCACGAAAGCGAGGTCGGCCCTGATCGGCCTCGCTACGCTCGGCGAGGCAACGGGCAGGAACGTATAAGGAGCAGCGGATCGTGACGACAGCCGGAGCGGCAGAGCCGCCGATGGGTGCTGGGGCGGAGCCGCTTACGGGCTCGCGACCGGGTCCGTACTCGGACGCCGCGGCGGAAACGCTGTGGGGCCACGGAGTCGAGCCGGTCCCCGAGGACGCGACGCTCGGCCCGACCGGACGACCGTTGCGGCTGGTGCCGGACCCACCGCCGGTCGGCGAGCACGGTGACGCGTTGATCGTGGCCATGTGCAACCAGAAGGGTGGGGTCGGCAAGACCACCTCCACCATCAATCTCGGTGCCGCGCTGGCCGAATACGGTCGCCGCGTGCTGCTCGTCGACTTGGACCCGCAGGGCGCGCTGTCGGCCGGTCTCGGCGTCGCCCACCACGATCTCGACTCGACCGTGCACGACCTGCTCATCGGTTCCAAGGTGTCCATCGACGACGTGCTGATGCAGACGCGTGTCCCGAACATGGACCTGCTGCCGAGCAACATCGACCTCTCCGCCGCGGAGATCCAGCTCGTCAACGAGGTGGGCCGGGAGCAATCGCTCGGCCGCGCGCTGGAGCCGGTGCGCAACCGCTACGACTACATCCTCATCGACTGCCAGCCTTCGCTGGGCCTGCTCACGGTCAACGCCCTGGCCTGCTCGGACGGCGTGATCATCCCGATGGAGTGCGAGTACTTCTCGCTGCGCGGGCTCGCGCTGCTCAACGACACCGTCGAGAAGGTGCGGGACCGGCTGAACCCGCGGCTGAGCCTGTACGGAATAGTGGTCACCATGTTCGACTCTCGGCTGCTGCATTCCCGCCAGGTCATGGCGCGCGTCGTCGAGGTGTTCGGTGAGCTGGTCTACGACACCGCCATCGCGCGCACCGTCCGTTTCCCGGACGCCAGTGTCGCGGGCGAGCCCATCACCACGTGGGCGCCGAAATCGAGTGGCGCCGAAGCGTATCGGTCGATGGCCCGGGAAGTCATCCACCGATCCGGCCGGTGAGCGGCCGCTCCGACCCCTCGTCTGCGTCCCACCACAACCCGTCCGGCCAGGGGTCCTCCTCGGCCGGATCGACCTCCACACCGGACGACCGCGAGCCCGATGCCGGTGGGCTGGACCCGAACGCTCCGGGGAACGCACCCACGCTCGGTAACGCGGCGGCCGCGTTCATCGCGGCGGGCCGGGACGCGGCGCCCGCGCGCCCGAACCCGGCCGTCGTCGGGGGCGTCGCCGGACCGACCGCTCCCGAACCGGACCATGACGGCCCACCTTCCCGGGACAGTGCGGACGAACCGGGCACGTATCGCACCGAGGCGGTCGCGCGGGAGGTCGCCGAGGCGAATGCCGCCCGGGCCGCCGACGCGGACACGCCGGACTCCGCGCCTGAGCCGGTCGGCCGAGGGGCGGACACACTCCGTAGTGAGTCGGAGGGATCCGGCTCCGAGCCGGACACGCGGCCGGGGAAGGAGGCGCGGGCGGACGAGCCGCAGGCGTCCGGGTTCCATCTGCGGCTGAGCAACTTCGAGGGGCCGTTCGACCTGTTGCTGACCCTGATCAGCTCGCGCAAGCTGGACGTCACCGAGGTGGCGTTGCACAAGGTCACCGACGAGTTCATCGCCTACACCAAGGCGCTGACCGCGAGCATGGCGCGGCAGAACACGTTGCGTGCGGACAAGATTTTGGATCAGACCACCGAATTCCTGGTCGTCGCCGCCACGTTGCTCGATCTGAAGGCGGCACGGCTGTTGCCGTCCGGGGAGATGACCGACGCCGAGGACCTCGAGCTGCTCGAGGCGCGCGACCTGCTGTTCGCCCGGCTGCTGCAATACCGGGCGTTCAAGCAGGTCGCCGAACTGCTCGGTGAGCTGGAGGCGGCCGCGCTGCGCCGTTATCCGCGCGCGGTCGGGCTGGAGGAGCGCTACGCCGGCCTGCTGCCCGAGGTTAGGCTGGGTGTCGGGGCGGCCGAGTTCGCCGAGATCGCCGCGGCGGCCTTCCGGCCCCGTCCGGTACCCAAGGTCGGGCTCGACCACTTGCACACGCACGCGATTTCGGTGGCCGAGCAGGCGGCACTGGTGCTGGAGCGGCTCAAACAGCGTGGGGCGGGTGCGTGGACCTCCTTCGGCGAGCTGGTCGCGGACTGCGAGCTCCCGGTGCAGATCGTCGCCCGCTTCCTGGCGTTGCTCGAGCTGTATCGCGGCAAGACGATCGAGTTCGACCAGCCCGATCCGCTCGGTCCCTTGGCGGTCAGCTGGATCGGCGACGAGGCCGCGCAACAGACGGACACCGTGACGATCGAGGAGGACTACGGGTGAGCGAGGGCAGCCGTGAGTGAGACAGTGGTGGAACTCACCCCCGAGCCGCTGGAGGACGCCGATCTGCGTTCGGCGCTGGAGGCCATGTTGCTGGTCGTCGACGCTCCCGCGCCGGTGGACCAGCTCGCGGACGCCCTCGGCGACAGCCCGGAGCGGGTCGAGCACACCCTGCGTGCGATGTCCGCCGAGCTGTCGGCGCGGTCCAGCGGGATAGATCTGCGTTTCGTCGGTGACGGCTGGCGCTTCTATACTCGCAGCGAGTACGCGCCGTATGTGGAACGGATGCTGCTCGACGGCTCCCGATCGAAACTGACCCGGGCGGCGTTGGAAACATTGGCGGTGGTGGCATACCGTCAGCCGGTGACCAGGACCAGGGTCAGCGCGGTGCGTGGCGTGAACGTCGACGGGGTGATGCGCACCCTGCTGGCCAGGGGCTTGATCGCCGAGGCGGGCGTCGACCCGGAGACCAACGGCACGCTGTACCGCACCACCGAGCTGTTCCTGGAACGGATCGGACTCGCTTCGCTGAGCGACCTGCCGCCACTGGCGCCCCTGCTTCCGGGCGTCGACCTGATCGATGAGATCAACGAGAGCCTGGAGACGGACCCCCGTTACACCAGGTCGAGGAAACCCGCCGAGGCCGATTTGGACCTCGGTACCGCAGAGTGACAGGACATCATGAATACGCCCGCTCGCCGAGATGGCACACCGGATCGTAGGAAACGCGGCGCACAGCCCGAACGGGGCGGCTCGAGCCGCAACTCGGGTTCGCGCGACGCTCGTTCGGCCCAACGGGGCACGAGCGCCCGTGGCGCCCAGCAGGCAGGCGCGGGCCGCGGATCAGCCCAGCGCGGATCGGCACAGGCGCCGAGCCCGCAGCGACACCCGGCCCCGGGCGGCAAGAAGAAGCCCAAGCCGCAGCGGCAGGTCACGGCGCCGCCGCTGCTGAGCAACGCCAAGCCCGCGCGCCACCAGAACGTGGAGCCAGACGCGTCCGGCGGTCATGCCAAACTCCCCTGGGGCGAGGGGGAGCGGTTGCAAAAGGTCCTCGCCAAGGCGGGCGTCGCTTCGAGGCGGGCCGCCGAGGAGATGATCGCGCAGGGCCGCGTCGAGGTCGACGGCATGATCGTGCGCGAGCAGGGCCTGCGCATCGACCCGCAGCACGCCGTGGTGCGCGTCGACGGCACCCGCGTGGTGGTGCGCGAGGAACTGGTGCACGTCGCGCTGAACAAGCCCAAGGGCTGGCAGTCCACCATGTCCGACGATTTGGGGCGCCCCTGCGTCGGCGACATCGTGGCGGAGCGGATCGCCGCTGGTCAGCGCCTTTTCCATGTCGGAAGGCTGGATGCCGACACCGAGGGCCTGCTGCTGCTCACCAACGACGGCGATCTGGCGCACCGGCTCATGCACCCGTCCTTCGAGGTCTCCAAGACCTACCTGGCCACGGTGCAGGGTGAGGTGAACAACCGCGCGGTCGGCAAGCGGTTGAAGGAAGGCGTCGAGCTGGAGGACGGTCCCGCGAAGGTAGACCGCTTCCAGGTGCTCGAGCTGGGGGAGGGACGTTCCCTGGTGAAGATCGTGTTGCACGAGGGGCGCAAGCACATCGTGCGCCGCCTGCTCGACGCGGTGGGCCATCCGGTAGTCCGGCTGGTCCGCACGCATATCGGCCCGGTCGCGCTGGGCGACCAACGGCCCGGCACGCTGCGGGTGCTCGGCCGCGATGAGATCGGCAAACTCTACGAGGCGGTGTCGTTGTGAACGGTGTGGAGATCCCGGTGCAGGCGCCGGCGCGGCTGGCCGGCCCGAGCCCGCTGGTGGTCGCCATGGACGGGCCGTCGGGCACCGGGAAGTCGAGCGTCTCGCGCCGCCTGGCCACCCGCCTCGGCGCCCGCTACCTCGACACCGGCGCGATGTACCGGGTGGCGACGCTGCGCGTGCTGCGCGCGGGCATCGAACTGACCGACACCGCCGCCATCGCCGCCGCGGTCAAGGAGCTGCCGCTGTCCATCGGCACCGATCCCAGCCGCGAGGTGATCGAGCTCGACGGCGAGGACGTGCGCTCGGAGATTCGCGGCGACGCCGTCACCAAGGCCGTTTCCGCGGTGTCCGCGGTGCCCGAGGTGCGTGAGCTGCTCGTCGCCATGCAGCGCGACATCACGTCGGCCGCGGGACGGATCGTGGTCGAAGGTCGTGACATCGGCACCGTCGTGCTGCCCGCCGCGGACGCCAAGATCTACTTGACCGCGTCCGCCGAGGCGCGGGCACACCGGCGCAATCAGCAGAACATCGCCGAGGGCCGGGGCGACGACTACGCGGCTGTTCTCGCCGACGTGCAGCGTCGCGACACCCTCGACTCGACCCGCAAGGTGTCCCCGCTGCGCCCGGCCGAGGACGCGGTGGCCGTCGACACCAGCGAACTTTCCATGGACGAGGTCATCGACGAGCTGTATCGCGTTGTCGCGCAGCAGCTCTCGGCGTACCGGACCGGAGGTGACCGATGAACGAGGACGTGCTCGCCGGCGACGGCGTCTGGAGCGACGAGGCCGACTGGGAACTGGCCGAACTCGAGGGCGAATTCGAGGACCGAGCGCACGTCGCGATGCCGACGCTGGCGGTGGTCGGCCGCCCGAACGTGGGCAAATCGACGCTGGTGAACCGGATTCTCGGCCGCCGCGAGGCGGTCGTGGAGGACATTCCGGGCGTGACGCGCGACCGCGTGTCCTACGAGGCGAATTGGGCGGGTCGCCGTTTTCTCGTTCAGGACACCGGCGGCTGGGAGCCCGACGCGAAGGGACTGCAGCAATCGGTGGCCCGCCAGGCCGAACTGGCCATGCAGACCGCCGACGCGATCCTGCTCGTTGTCGACGCGGTGGTGGGCGCCACCGCGACCGACGAAGCCGCGGTGCGGAAACTGCGCCGCTCCGCCGTCCCGGTCATCCTGGTCGCCAACAAGGTCGACGACCAGCGGGTGGAAGCGGAAGCGGCGGCGCTGTGGTCGCTCGGGCTCGGCGAGCCGCGCATGGTCAGCGCCGCGCACGGCCGCGGCACCGGCGACCTGCTCGACGACGTGCTCGCGGTGCTCCCCGAGACGCCGCGCGAGGGGACCGGGGGCGTCGGCCCGCGTCGTGTGGCGCTGGTCGGCAAGCCGAACGTCGGCAAGTCGAGCCTGCTGAACAAGCTGGCGGGCGACGAGCGTTCGGTGGTGCACGATGTCGCGGGCACCACGGTCGACCCGGTGGACTCCCTCGTCGAGTTGGGCGGCAAGATCTGGAAATTCATCGACACCGCCGGACTGCGCCGCAAGGTGAGCAATGCCAGCGGCACCGAGTTCTACGCCTCGCTGCGCACCAAGTCGGCGCTGGAGGCGTCGGAGGTGGCGATCATGCTGATCGACGCCTCGCAGCCGATCACCGAGCAGGATCTGCGGGTGATCAGCATGGTCGCCGATTCCGGGCGGGCGCTGGTGCTGGCGTTCAACAAGTGGGACCTGGTCGACGAGGATCGCCGTCTGCAACTGGACCGCGAGGTCGACCGCGATCTGGTCCGGGTGCCGTGGGCGCAGCGGGTGAACATCTCCGCGCACACCGGCCGCGCGGTGCAGAAGCTGGTGCCCGCCATGGAGACCGCGCTCGAGTCCTGGGACAAGCGCATCTCGACGGGCAGGCTCAACACCTGGCTGAAGGAAGTGATCGCCGCGACCCCGCCGCCGATGCGCGGCGGCAGGCTGCCCCGCGTGCTGTTCGCCACCCAGGCGACCACCCGGCCGCCCACGTTCGTGCTGTTCACCACCGGCTTCCTGGAAGCCGGCTACCGCCGCTTCCTGGAACGCAGATTGCGCGAGGAGTTCGGCTTCGACGGCTCGCCGGTGCGCATCTCGGTGCGGGTGCGGGAGAAGCGGGACCGCAAGAAATAGAGAGCAGATGGCTAACTATTAGCGATCAATTTCGGCAGCACGCCTCGGGTAAAGTTGCCTAATGGGAGACCTTATCTTCTCGGGTCGATGACAATCCGCGCGTAGCGGTGCGTTAGTGGCAAATGGCTGGCATCATCCGCTTATGGTCATTCCCAGCGTGCTGCCGGAACCGCCGGCCGTCCTGACTCCGTTCGAGACGGGATGGCAGGTGCGTCTCGCCGACACCGACCGCGACCAGCGGCTGCGGCTCGACGGTGTCGCGCGCTACCTGCAGGACGTCGGCTACGACCATCTCGATGTCCTGGAGGACGGCGACATCCATCGGCTGTGGGTGATCCGCCGGACGGTGGTCGACGCGCTGAAGCCGCTCGCGTTCGGTGAGTGGGCGACCCTGCGGCGCTGGCCCTCGGCGACATCCACCCGGTGGTGCACGATGCGGGTCCAGATCTGCGGCAGCGCGGGCGGGCTGGTGGAGACCGAGAGCTTCCTGATCCATTTCGGCACCGAATCGGGGGTTCCCGCCCGGATGAGCGACCGGTTCCTCGCACCCATGCTGGCCTGCACGACCGAGCATCGGCTGCGCTGGAAAGCCGAACTCACCGACTCCATGCCCGCGGCGGGGGAGCCCGGCGTCGAGATCCGGCGTTTTCCGCTGCGAGTCACCGACATCGATCTGCTCGACCATATGAACAACGCGGTCTACCTCACCGCGCTCGAGGAAGTGCTCGCCGATCACGCCGACCTCAGGTCCGGTCCGCACCGTGTGGTGGTCGAGTACGGCAAGCCGGTGCGGTCGGGCGAGGACGTCGAGCTCGTCGCCCGGTGCACCGACTCCAGCCTGGATGTCTGGTTCGCGGTCGGCGCCGACTGCCGGGCGATCGCCCGCGTCACCCCCCGCTAGCGGGCCAGCTCCTCGACGGTGGCGTGGGCGCCTCTGGTGCGCAGGCTGTCCAGCGCGGCCAGATACGCGGTCACGAACCGGGGATGGTCGATCAGGTCGCCGAACAGCGAGCGCTCGCCGAGGAAGGCGGTGGGCTGCTGGCGTTGGCGCCGTGCGAGGGGAGTCAGCCGGTCACGGAGCCGGTCCACGATCTCGATCGCCGCCCCGTGCTCGTCGACACCCTCGGCATAGCGTGCCCAGCTCGCGACGACCGCCGCCGCGCAGTCGATCTCGCCGCCGGTGGCGAGCTGCGCCCGGACCACCGGCAGCAGCCACTTCGGGATGCGGTCGGAGGATTCCGCGCACAGCCGGGCGATGGTGTCGCCGATCGCGGGGTTGGCGAACCTGTCCAGTAGCGTGCGCTTGTAGGCGTCCAAGTCGACCCCGGGCACCGGTCGCAGCGTCGGCGTCGCCTCGGCGTCCATGTAGCGCAGCACGAAGCGCCGGAAGACCGGGTCCTGTGCGGCTTCGTGGACGAGCCGGTAGCCGCTCAGATATCCGAAGTAGCACAGCGCTTGGTGGCTCGCGTTCAGCAACCGCAGTTTCATCAGTTCGTACGGGGTGACGTCGTCGACGACCTGTACCCCGACTTCCTCGAAGGCCGGGCGGCCGAGCGCGAACGAATCCTCCAGCACCCACTGGGCGAACGGCTCGGTCACCACCGGCCAACGGTCGATGAGCCCGTACCGGCGCTCGACCTCTCCGGTCGCCCCGGCGGGAGTCACCGGGGTGATCCGGTCCACCATCGAATTCGGGAAGCGCACCTGCTCCGCCACCCAGGATCCGAGCCCGGGATCGCGCAGGGCGGCGAACGCGCCGAACATCCGGCGCGCGACGTCGCCGTTGCCCTCGATGTTGTCGCAGGACAGCACGGTGAACGGCGCGATACCCGCTGCTCGGCGCCGGGCCAGCGCTTCGGTGACAAGCCCGAAAACGGTGGCGGGCGGGGCGCTCCCGGCGAGATCGGCGCGGATGCCGGGGTCGTCGGCGTCGAATTCCCCGGTAGCGGCGGCGATGTGGTAGCCGCCCTCGGTGATGGTGAGCGAGACGATCCGGGTGACCGGATCGGTGAGCTTCGCCACGACGGCCTCGGGATCATCGGGCGCGTACCGGTACTCGACGAGGGAGCCGATCGCACGCGTGGTCCAGGCGCCGTCCGGCGCGACCGTCGACAACGTGTACAAACCGTCCTGGGCCCGGAGCACATCGCGCATCCGGCGATCACCGGGCAGTACGCCGACACCGCAGATGCCCCAGTCCTGACCCAGCCCGCGCTCGAGCAGGCGGTCGACGTACATCGCCTGGTGCGCTCGATGAAATCCGCCGACCCCGAAATGCGCGATGCCGGTCGAGATCCGGGATCGGTCATAGGTCGGTGTCGAGACGCGACCGGCGAACTTCGTCACGGTCGCCGCCCGTAAAGGCGTCGCGGTCCGCTCCGGCATCACGCACCTCCCCGTGTTGTGTGGATCACACCATAGTGCAGCGCCGGCTCCGGGCCGGCCGGGTGCGGTCAGCGCGGCGGAGCCTGCGGCAGCGAGTCCGGCCCGTGGCGCCGTCGGTCGGCGCCGGCCACCCGTACCTGTGCTGTTCCACTTCCCGCGCCGAGCGTCACCGACACCGTGGTCGGTGCCGTCGCGGGTGGGTTAGCCGTGCGCCCCCGGGCGGGCCGCCGCAGACCCGTGCGGGGCGCCGGGGCGTCCACCCGTTTCCCCTCCGCTGGACCTACCGGGAGGTTTATCGCGGCATGACTGGGTAGACCGTCGATGACCCGGATGAACGGCAGAAAGGTTCACAACGATGTCCCAACCCATCACCAGTACCTTGGACCCGGAGCAGCAGCGCATCGCGGGCGAGTCTCTGCAGGACACGGTGGTCGATCTGATCGACCTGTCGCTGATCGCCAAGCAGGCGCACTGGAACGTGGTCGGCTCGAACTTCCGGTCGGTGCACCTCGCGCTGGACGAATTGGTGACCGTGGCACGGGAGTTCACGGACGCGGCCGCGGAACGCGCCACCGCCGTCGGGGTCAGCCCGGACGGGCGCGCGGGAACCGTGGCCAAGGATTCCGGCGCGATCGGTATCGGTGAGGGCTGGCAGCAGGACACCGACATCATCGACACGATCGTCGCCAACCTCGCCGCCGTGATCAAGCGGCTGCGTGAGCGGATCGCGGCCACCGAGAAGGCCGATCCGGTAACCCAGGATCTGTTCCTGGCGATCGCGGCGCGACTGGAGCAGTTGCACTGGATGTGGCAAGCGCAGCTCGCCACGGTCTGATGCGGGTGATCACCTGCGCGTTCGGCGCGCCCGCCACCGAGACCACCACGGTCGCGGTGCGGATCCCGGCCGACGCGCGACACCTGGCCCTGATCCGCGCGATGACCGACACCGTCTGCCTGGTCGCCGACGTTCCGTTCGACGCGGCCGCGGACATCCGCCTGGCGATCAACGAGGCGGCCACCATGCTGCTGGTGGGCGCCGCGCCCGGCTCGGTGCTGGGCTGTGCGTTCACCTACGGCGCGGGCCGGATGAGTGTGCGCGTCGATTCCGTCGCCGCGTTCGGTGACGAGGTGGCCGAAGGCGATCCGTTGAGCTGGGAACTCGTGCGCATGCTCACCAGTTCGTTGTCGATTTCTCGTGACCCTTTTGATTCCGAGATCGGCGGGTATCCGACCGTTATCGAATTCAGTTGGGAACGAGGACCATTTGATGACACGTGAGTTCACGACCGACGGGAATGGCACGACGGGCCGTAAGCGCGCAGGGGACAGCTACGACAACATCGAACCGTGGTTCGAGAAGATGGCCTCGATGGAGGAGGGCGATCCGCATCGCGCCGCGCTGCGCGAGGAGGTGACGCGACGGTGTCTTCCGCTCGCCGAACACATCGCCCGCAAGTTCTCCGGCCGCGGTGAGTCCTACGAGGACCTGCTGCAGATCGCCCGGGTCGGGCTGGTGCTCGCGGTGGACCGTTTCGACGTCTCCCGCGGGAGTTCCTTCCTCGGCTTCGCGGTCCCCACCATCATGGGCGAGGTGCGCAGGCACTTCCGGGACAACACGTGGTCATTGCGAGTTCCGCGCAGGCTCAAGGAGATTCAGCTGCGCATCGGCCCGGCCACCGAGACGTTGTCGCACCGCCTCGGGCGGATGCCGACGGCGCGGGAGATCGCCGAGGAATTGGACGTCGAACTCGGCGAGGTCACCCAGGCGCTCATCGCGAGCAACGCCTACCAGACCAATTCGCTGGATGCCGGTGGCCGCGAGGACGGCGACGGTGCGCCGCAGGCGCTCGCCGACACGCTCGGCGCCGAGGAGCCGTGCTACGACCTGCTGGAGCAGGCGATGGCGGTGCGTCCCCTGATCGCCGAGCTGCCGCCGCGCGATCGACAGGTGCTGATCATGCGCTTCTACGAGTGCCGGACCCAGACTCAGATCGCGGAAGAACTGGGCGTGTCCCAAATGCAGGTGTCGCGCATCCTCGCCCGGATCCTGGGCGAGCTGCGCAAGCGCGCGCTCGGTTCCGACGAACTCGCCTCGCGCGCGGCCTGAGTTCCCTACGTGCGGGGGCGGGCGGCCGAGCCGGTCATCGGGGTCGCGGACACCTCGCCCGTCCAGCCGCACGGCAACGCGCAGCTGGCGATGACCTTGGTCTCCATATCGCCGTTGTCGTAGCGCAATGTGGTGCTCTCCGCGTAAGCGGGATAGCCGCACGCTCGGCATTTGCCGAAGAAGTCGAGGATCTCCTCGGCGCGGGAGTGCGCGATGCGTCGTGCGGGGTTGTGATCCATAATCTCTCCAGCCAGCGGGCGGTCCTGCCGAGCAGGCGTCTGCGACGTTAGGAGCGGCCGTCACCGCCGGGCGGGAGTTTCGGTGATCGTTGGGTTCATTCACAGGCTTCGCGCGGGGGAATTGGGCCGGTTCCCAGCCCCAGGTGAATGCTGGGCAATCGCAGGGTATTTCCTGCGTGGCGCTGGTAGTGGCGGCGAGGCCCGAGCTACTTGACCTTACCTGTGACTGACGTTACAAAGGAGCTACCCGCCGACCCGAAGTTCTTCGAACCGGCCGACGAGAAGTGCACAAGTTGGTTACCGACGTCATCGATGTAGTCGCCGAATTCGCTATCGCCCGCAAGACCATCTGGGACCTGCTGCTCGAACCGCAGACATATCCGCGCATGTTCACCGGTATCGGCGCGTGTGAGCAGATCCAGTCGGCCGACGGGAACGTGGTCTGGCAGATGCGCGTCGGCACCTATGAGTCCGGCATCCGCACCCACCAGATCCGAATCAGCGTGGGCCGCTGGTACGAGAGCTTCGAGATGCAGTACGCCGCGTTGGGCAGCTTCGCGTCGGTGCGACTACACGGCGACGAGGAGCGCACCAAGGTCACGGTCACCTATTTCGCGCCCAGCCGCGTGCACCCCCGCGTGGCGGAGCTGTCCAATGTGGCGATCGCGGAATGGACCAAGAGTGGATTGAAGCGGGTGGCCGACGTCGCCAAGGGCGCGCGGACCTCCCTGGTGGTCAACGGGGAGGATTCGCCGATCCGGCGCAACGCGGGCGTCGCGCGGCAGATGGTGGCCAGCGGCGTCGTGCTGCCGGTTCGTCTCGATCGCAGCTTCAAACAGCTGCGTTCACTGGCGAAGTGGGGTTTCAACCTGGCGGGCGGATACGCGGCGGGCGCGGCGTACGCACCGGACCGGATCGCGATCATCGACGACCACGGCACCCGATCCTTCGCCGACATGCACGAGCGGACCAATGCGCTGGCAGGCGCGATGGCCGCGCACGGTCTCGGCCCCGGTGACGCCATCGGACTGCTGGCGCGCAACCACGCGGCGATGGTCGAATGCATGGTCGCCGCGGGAAAACTCGGTGTGGACGTCGCCCTGCTGAACGCCGGGCTGGCGGGCCGCACCATCGAGGAGATCGTCCAGCGCGACCGCCTTTCGGCGCTGTTCGTCGACGGTGACCTGGAGGAGTTGGTGCGCTACCTGCACGCCGACATCCCGCGCTACAACACCGACGAACGGCCCCCGGTGCCCGAGCGGACAACCGTGGATCAACTCGTGGCCCAGGGGCACACCACCTTCCGCACGCCCGCCCAGCCGGGGCGGCTCATCGTGCTCACCTCGGGGACCAGCGGGACGCCGAAGGGAGCGCGCAGGCCGCATCCGAAGGGCTTCGGGTCCATCGCGGCCTTGTTGTCGCGTATCCCGATGCAGATGAACGAGACCATGCTGATCCCGGCGCCGCTGTTCCACACCTGGGGGCTGGCCGGGCTGCAGCTGAGCACCGCGCTGCGCGCGACCGTGGTGCTGACGGGACGGTTCGACGCGGAGGACTGCCTGCGCGGCATCGCCGAGCACCGCGTCAACACGGTGATCGTCGTGCCGACCATGGTGCAGCGCATCCTCGATCTGCCCGCGCACGTGCGCGCCCGCTACGACACCTCCAGCCTGCGGCACATGATCAGCTGCGGCGCGCCGCTGGCGGGCGCGACCGTCGAGCGATTCATGGAGGCGTACGGCGACGTCCTCTACAACGTCTACGGTTCCACCGAAGTCTCGTGGGCGACCATCGCGACCCCTGATGACCTGCACACCTCGCCGACCACGGCCGGGCGCCCCCCGCTGGGCACCAAGGTCGCCGTGCTCGGGCCGGACCACCGCAGGTTGCCGATCGGCGCCACCGGGCACATCTTCGTCGGCAACCACATGCTGTTCGACGGTTACGTCAACTCGGCGCCGCCGGATGAGGCGCACGGCATGCTCGACACCGGCGACCTCGGCTATCTGGACGCCTCGGGCCGGTTGTTCATCGCGGGCCGGGACGACGAGATGATCATCTCCGGCGGCGAGAACGTCTTCCCGCGCCCCGTCGAAGAGGCGCTGGCGCACTTGCCGCAGGTCAGCGACGTCGCGGTGGTCGGTGTGCCGGATCACGAATTCGGTCAGCGGCTGGTGGCCTTCGTGGTGAAACGCGAAGGGTCGGGGCTCGATTCGGACATGGTCCGCACCTACATTCGCAACCGTTTGAGCCGGTTCTCGGTCCCGCGTGAGGTCACCTTCCTCTCGGTGCTGCCGCGCGGCGACACCGGCAAAATCCTCAAGCGCCTGCTGGCCGGTCCCGGTGCGGCGAAGCCGGAGCTGCCGCCGTCGATCAACGGGCTCGGGACGGCGAGTTCGTCCTGACCTCCGAGCGGCGATCCGGCTGCCCGGCCGCCGTCGGCGGGCCGCTGTGCGGCGGCGTGGCCTCCGGTCAGTAGACGGTGTCCTCGAGGTCGGTCAACGCGGATTCCAAGTGGTCGAGCAGCCTGGCCACGTCCGGCACGCTGCGGCGGCAGGCGACGATGCCGATGTCCAGGCTGTCGGCATTGCTGGTGAGGGTGATGTTCACCGCCTGCCCGTCCAGGGGGATCGACAGCGGATAACTGGCGGCGACGCGCGCGCCGTTCCAGTACTGGGGCTCGCGCGGCCCGGGGATGTTGGAGATGACGATGTTGAACGGCGGGCTGGTCAGCGCGACCGTGGCCGGGAGCAGCAGTGACAGGGCGAGCGGACTCAGGGTCAGCGCCGAGAGCGAGACCGCCTGCACGGGGGAGAGCGTGCGATAGATCTCCTTGCTGCGGTGCATCGACGAGCTGATCGCCGTCAGCCGCGCGGCCGGGTCGGGCAGGTCGGTGGCGAGGTTGCACAGCAGCGCCGCCACCGCATTGCCCCCGCTGCCCCCGTCGTCGGATTCGGGGCGCAGCGAAACCGGAACCATGGCGATCAGCGGCTTGTCCGGCAGGGCGAGGTGTTCGAGCAGATAGGTGCGCAGCGCGCCCGCCGACATGGCCAGCACCACATCGTTGAGCGTCGTGCCGGTCATCTTCTTGACCTGGCGGATCCGATCCAGCGGCCACGAGCGGGCGGCGCAGCGGCGGGCTCCGCCGATCGGGACGTTGAACATGGTGCGCGGTGCGGCGAAGGGCAGTGTCAGCTGTTGCTCGACCAGCGCGGTACGGGCCAGGCGCAGCGCCGAAGAGGCCGAGCCCGCCGCGGCGAGCAGCGCACGCGCGCGGGTGCCGAGGGTATGCCTGCGCGGTGCGTGCTCCCGGTGCCCCGTCGACGGCGGCAGATGCCAGGGGACCAGCGCGGCACCGGACTCGGGATCGGTGCTGAGCGTGCGCTGCAACAGGCGTTGCGCGCCGACGCCGTCGATGAGCGCGTGGTGCATCTTCGCGTACAAGCCCACCCGGTCGCCGGCGAGCCCTTCGATCAGGTGCGCCTCCCACAGCGGCCGGTGCCGGTCGAGCAGGGTGCTGTGCAGGCCGGCGGCCATCTCGGTTAGGGCGTCCAGGCCACCCGATTCCGGCAGCGCCCACCGTTGGACGTGGTAGTCCAGTTCGACGGCGCTGTCCACGGTCCAGGCCAGCTGGGGCGTCCCGAGGAGGCGAGCCGGGCGCTTGCGGAACATGGGGTGAAAATCCTGGTCGCCCGCCAGCGTCGCGTGTGCGCGCCGGGCGAACTCGGGTCCGGTGCCGTCCGCGGGATCGAAGATCGACAGCGAACCGACATGCATCGGATGCTCGCGTGATTCCGCGATGAGGAACAGGGCGTCCACCGGCGAGATGAATTCCATGGGCAGTTCCCTCCTGGCGACGCCGCGACTGCGCCACGGTCTGGATCAGGACGTGGGGGAAGGTCGGCGACGGGCGTGCCGGATTGCTCATGGCGCGGGCTGGCTACTCCGGTCGAACGACGATCCACCAACCGGTGATTCGGTGCCGAATCCGGACCGGCTGGGCGGTTCGTCGTGCGATTGTGCGTCTCGGGCTCAGGACAGGCGGCTGACCGGCCAATCCCGCGGCAACTCGAGGCGTTCGCTGATCATGCTGATGGCGGTGTGCAGCGCCTGGATCTCGTCGACACCGCTGGCCAGCGACGCACCCTGCTCGCTGATGTGGAAGCGGCACAGATGCTCGCGCCGGTCGGCCGCGAGGTATGGCCTGCCGATGATGATCGACAACGAGCTGTCGGCATCACGCAGCGTGCGGGCCGCGATGAGAGCTTGCGACTCGTGCTCGGCCGTCGTGGCGGCGCACGAAGGCCGGGTGGGGGCAGCGGGGAAGCCGGGGTCGCACGGTTCGGTCACCGCGAAGTGCGCGCCGTGGCTGTTGGCTTGCCGCAGCTCCTGAGCGATCTCCTGGAAGGCGCGGTACAGCGCGGCGATGGAGTCGGGGCCGTGCGCCCATCGCTCGCCGATGCCCTGGATGCGGAATCCGCACACCACGCCGGTGGCGCCCGGCGCCATCTGCGGTTTCCCAACCTCGATCGACACTTCTCGCGTGGCATCGGCGACGGTTCGGGTGGCGATCACCTCCCTGATCCGTCGCCACTTCGTGCTCGCGATCGCACCGCCGTGTTCGGACTCGCGCACTGCGGACGTGCTCGTGTCTCCCGTGACCCGCGCCGGTATCGCTCTCATGAATTCTGGAGTACCCAAGTAGGCCCTCGGTTTATCCTGCGGTTCGTGGTGACCTGGGCCGCAGAGCGAAGACACGCCGGATCGGCAAAAGGGCTACCGGACGGTTAACGCGCCTCGGGTTTGGCAGGCTGTCGCCGAGGTGTGATGGTGGGGCCGCGACGATGAGGAGGGGCGGACGAAGTGGTAACGATTGCGCAGTTACGAGCGGTTCTGTCGATTCTGCGCGTCGACCCGGACGAGGTCGGCGGGTGGTTGGGTGGCACGGGTCTGCGCGGTCCGGACGCCGAGCGGGTCCTGCTGATCGGTTTGCTACATCGGATCGCCAGCAGTGAACTGCGTCAGGTCGTCACCACGACGATGGACGACGAGGAGGCCGCCAAGGCCGCCGCGGTGAGCACCCTCCCGGTCAACGGCGACAACCCCACGGAGCAAGTGCGTTTCGACGCGCACTGGCTGCACGACCGGATCGGCGCGCTGGCCGCGGGCACCACCGTGGAGCCGGTGCCCGTCCTGTTGGATGCCGCCGCGCGGTCGACGGATGCGGCCGAGACCCTGCTGCTGCTCAGCCGCAACCCCCGCGGCCACGACGCGGATACCAGATGGGAGCGAGCGCTCGACGATCTGGGGCGCGCCTATCACCTGATCAACGATGAGCGCGTGGGCCGCTCGAACACGACGACCGCGCCGCTGTAGCGGCGCGGTCGTCGGAGGTCTCGTCCCGGCGGCGTGGCCGCCGCCGCGACGAGGTCACTTGGGTGGTGCGGGCGTGACTTGGACGGGCTTGTCGGCGAAGCGGGTGGTGCCCTCGGCTGCCTGCATCGTGGTGAGCAGGTCGACACCGGCCACGACGAGGGTGGGGCCGCCGACCGCGATGGTTCCGAGGATGCCGCCGAGGCTCGCGCCGGTCAGCAGACCGGCCACGCACCCGACGGCGATGGTGACCAGGCAGCCGATCGTGGCGCCGATGGCGGTGCCCACGAAACCGCCGATGGCGGTGGCGAGTCCGAACTGGCTGGCGAATTCGTCACGGGCACGCTGGTTCTCGGTCATGGACGCGACCGGTTTGGCGACCAGCGTTTCGGTGGGGGCTATGCCTTCCGGCCTGGTCGGCTTCAGCTCCAGCACCGTGCTGTCCTTCTTCACTTCGGCATGCACGGGAATGGCGGTGCCCGCGATCCGGAAGTCGAGCGGCAACGTCATGGCGACATGGCCGTCCTCGTCGCGGATGTCGACCACGTCGATCACTCGAGCGATGTCGGCCGGGGCCCCGGTATGGTCGACGAGCACCCCGTTGCGCTCGGTTAGTCGAGCGTTCTCATCGTCGGCGGGCAGATCGCGCAGTGCTTTGGACAATTCGAAGGTTCCGCCCCGGAGTGCGGCGACCACCGTCTGTTCGACGATCCTGGCCGAGTAGGTGATGTCGGGAGCCGGCTCGGCGTGAGCGACGCCGGAGCCGATGGTCAGCGAGCCGATGGCGAGTATCGCTGCCGCAGTGATGCCGCGGAGTTGCATGATTCGTCCATTCCTTCATCGGGTTCACACCTGCGTCCAGCACGGCCGGACCCGCGCACTCCGGCGGCGCAAGAACAGTCGTCTAGGTCGCTGAGCAGCCTAGCAGCGCGTGCAGCTACCTATGAGCGTTCCGGCTCGGCCGGTCGGAGATATCGAAAAATTCTCCGACCGGCCGGGTTCCGGCTCGGGTGATCAGCGCGCTCCGGCGAGTTCGCTCGCCTGCTCGTCGCCCAGGATCGTCGCGCTGGTGCCGGGCGGCCAATCGAGTGCCGCGTCGAGCCGGTCGAGCACCTCGGCGCTGGGCCGCGGATTGCGGGACCGCTCGATCTCGCTGATCACCTTGGCAGGCGGGCCGCCGTTGCCCGCCACGTCCGCCTGGGTCCACTTCATCTCCCGCCGCCGCGCGCGCACACGCGCGGCGAGCGCGTCGAGATCGAGCGCGAAAACCGCCTCGGTCTCGTCCGCGACCTCGGGCGCGGGTGCCGTCGGCGCATCGCGCTCTTCGGCCTGGCGCTTCTCCCGCAGCATTCCGCTGGTGATCAGCCTGGACCGTTTCCGCCTACCCATTTTCGCCACACGCTCTCCCATCCTCTGTCGAGTCGATCGATTGCGTCGCACTGCCGCGGCGGGCGATCCCCGCCGCGCCGGGAACGCTGAACATCATGGGGGAGTGTGGGTGCGGACCCCACTCGACGCGCCGGACGCGAACTCAGTGCGCCTGCTGCCGCGGCTGGAGAATCAGCACCGGTATCTCGCGTTCGGTCCAGGATTGGTAGGCGCCGAAGTCCGCGTACAGGGCGACGAGCAAGGGCCATAGACGCTTCCTCTCCTGCGGGGTCGCCACGCGGGCGCGGACGCGGCGGTGCTCGGCGCCTATCTGCACCCGGGTGACGGGATGGGCCAGGAGGTTGTAGTACCACTGCGGATGTTTCGGCAACCCACCTTGCGAGGCGACGACCACCAGGTCGGCGCCGTCCACCAGGTACAGCAGCGGGACGGTGAACTCCTTGCCCGATTTGCGGCCGCGATGCTCGAGCAGCAAGGTCGCCACCGGCTTCCGGAAGCCCGCGCCGATCCGCCATCGGCCGCCGATGCGTCCTCCGGTCCGGCGGAAGACCCAGACCTGTGCCTTCGACATGTACTTGATGAGCGCCCCGACGAGCGGCGAATCGAGATAGCGCGGGCGGTTCGGCGTCATCGGACACCCCGCCGGACCGGGTGGCAACGGGGTGCGGCGCTCGAATCGGCTGGGGTGAAGAGTGATTGATCCATACCTTTGTCCGTAGTATCGTCCAGACAGATGTCCGGTTACTATTCCATAGAGGCGCGGAGCGTGTCGCGGGGAACCGGTGACGAGCACGGTGGAGGAAACATGAATCGGGTCAGCGGCAAAGTCGTCCTGGTGACCGGTGCGGGGCGGGGGCAGGGCCGCAGTCGCGCGCTCGCCCTGGCCGAAGAGGGCGCCGACATCATCGCTTTCGACATCTGCGCCGACATCGCCAGCAACGACTACGCGCTGTCGACCGAGGCGGACCTCGCCGAGACCGAGGACCTGGTCGCGAAGACCGGCCGCCGGGTGGTCGCCCGGAAGATCGACGTGCGGGATCGTCCCGCGCTGCACGAGGCGATCGGGGCCGCCGTCGCCGAGCTCGGGCGCTTGGATGTGGTGGTGGCCAACGCCGGGATCTGCCCGCTCGGCCACCACGTGCCGCTACAGGGATTCGTCGACGTCTTCGACGTCAACTTCGTCGGCGTGGTCAACACCGTGCACGCCGCGCTGCCGCATCTGGGGGCGGGCGCCTCGATCATCGTGACCGGCTCGGTGGCGGGTTTGGTGCCGCAGACCGGATTCAACGGCCAGCAGGCGCTGCAGGGCCCGGGCGGAGACGGCTACGGTCTGTCGAAGAAGATGATCCGTTCCTACACGCAGACTTTGGCCTTGACGCTGGGGCCGAGCTCGATCCGGATCAACGCGGTGCACCCGACCAACGTCGACACCGACATGCTGCACAACCCCGGCATGTACCAGATCTTCCGTCCGGACGTGCAGCACCCGACGCGCGAGGACGCCGAGGTCACCTTTCCGTTCATGCAGGCCATGCCGATTCCCTTCGTCGAGTCCTCGGACATCTCCCACGCCGTCACGTTCCTCGCCTCCGACGAGTCGCGCTATGTGACCGGCTTGCAGATGTTCGTCGACGCCGGGGCGTCGCTGAAACTGGGGCTGGCGGGGCAGTGACGCGAAACGCGCTGCGTCACTTCAGGATGAGCATCGCGGACCGCTCGATGCGGTCCGCGATGTCCGAATACGATTCGTAGCCCATCCCGGCGTGCACCAGTGCGCCCGCGTAAAGCAGTTCGAGCGATTTCAGAATATCCTCGTCGGGACTTCCGGACAGCGCATGCGCCAGGCGGGCGCGAATTTCCAAACCGATGCGTGAGCGCAAATGTTCGACATCCGGATCGCGGCCGAGTAGCGCGCTGGTGACCGCGCCGGACAATTCCGGTTCGTCGGCGACGAGCAACGCGATGCCGCGGAGTTCGGCGATTACGCGCACGGTGACGTCCGCGTCCTCGCTCACCGGCGAGGGTGTCGCGCGCAGTCTGCGCCAGAAGATCTCCGCGACCAGGTGTTCCTTGGAGGAGAAGTAGGTGTAGGCGGTGGCGGTGCCGACCTTCGCGTTGGCGGCGACCATCCGGATGGTCATGCCCGCGAACCCCTCCCGGGAAAGCACTTCCAGCGCCGACCTGGTGAGCTTGTCGACGGTGTCGGCCTGCTTTCCGGACAAGCGCCGCCGCGTCGCCTCGACGGTTCTGGAATCGCTTTCGGACATGTGTCTAGATGGTAGTGTCGTTATTCTGTTCGAGCAACTTTCGCGCTGCGGAAATCGTTGTGTTTCCGGCCACGATCGAATTGTTCGACGGCCGCGGACACTGCGACTGGTTATCCCGCGCCGAGTGGCCGGCCGATGTCCGCGAGTTTGCCGGACAACCGCTCGAGGTAGCCGAGGACCGCGGGCTCGTCCTTGTCCGGCAGGCCGTACACCACATCGGTGACGCCCCCGTGCTCCCACTCGGCCAGGAGCGCGGCGTCGGGTTTGTAGTCGAGAGCGACTACGCGCGGACGTCCGGTCCGTCCGGCCTGCTGCCAGATGTCGTGCAGTAGGGCGAGTCGATCCGAGATCTCCGTTTCTCCCGGTGTGGTGATCCAGCCGTCGGCGGACTCGGCTATCCACCGGAAGGTGCGTTCGGTGCCCGCCGCGCCGATCAATACCGGCACCGAGCGTCGCACCGGTTTCGGCCAGGCCCAGCTCGGCCCGAAACTCACGTACTCGCCGTCGTGGCTCGCCTCGTCCTGGCTCCACAGTGCCCGCATCGCCGCCAGGTACTCGCGCAGCACCGTGCGCCGCTTGTTCGCGGGCACGCCGTGATCGGCGAGTTCGTCGGTGTTCCAGCCGAATCCGGCGCCCAGCAGGACTCGGCCGCCGCTGAGGTGGTCGAGCGAGGCGATCGTCTTGGCAAGGGTGATCGGGTCGTGCTCGACCGGGAGTGCGACGGCGGTGGCCAGCTCGATGCGGTCGGTGACGGCGGCCGCCATGGACAGCGCGACCCAGGGGTCGAGCGTGCGCAGGTATCGGTCATCGGGTAGCGACGCGTCGCCGGTCTGGGGATGCGCCGCGCTGCGCGCCACCGGGATGTGGGTGTGCTCGGGGACGTAGAAGGAGGCGAATCCCGCCTGCTCCGCTGCGCGGGCGGCCGGGGCGGGGGCGATGCCACGGTCGCTGGTGAACAGGACGATGCCGAATCGCATGGGAACCCCTGTCTTGTCGGGTCGTTCGGTGTGGTGCTCGGTCTTTCGCCGGTAAGCGCCTCGGTGGCGCTCCTGATGGCGCGCGTTCCGGGTCGGAGACACCGGTGCGGCTCAGCGGCCGAGCGGTATGGACAGCTGTTCGGACTGTAGTCCGATCGCTTACGGCCTGCAAGAACGCGTTCTCGTTTTCCGTTTGGCGCGGCGTCTGCCGGGGCGCTGGGTCGCGGTTTCGAAGAGATCGTTCGTTCGGGATTGTCCTGAAAATCTGTCAGTGGTAGCGTCCAGACACATGTCCAGCTATGTGTCTCTCCGAGTGGAAGCCGGGCTGCTTCCCGTTGAGAACGTGTTATCGGTTTGGGGGTGTGGGTGATGACCGCGGCGGTGGGGCCGGTGA
>NZ_BDBB01000060.1 GCF_001612765.1 Nocardia arthritidis NBRC 100137 | reverse complement strand
CGGACCACGGCGCGCTCGCTGGCGGCCTCCGCGCCGGGGCATTCGGTGGAGGTGCGGGTGCCGCCGTTCGTCGCGGTGCAGTGCGTCGAGGGGCCGCGGCACACCAGGGGCACCCCGCCGAACGTCGTGGAGACCGACCCGCGCACCTGGCTGCTCTTGGCCACCGGCCTGCTCGAGTTCGACGACGCCGTCGCCTCCGGCGCGGTCACCGCCTCCGGCACCCGCGCGGCCGAGATCGCCCATTGGCTCCCGATCGTCCGGGCCACCGCCTGAGGTCCGCGCCTATGCGGTGCTGATGGGTCGGCCGAGGTGTGTTCGGAAACCGTTGATTCGCGACGTGTTCCGGTTCACGCCTGGACGACGTTGCGGCGCTCCAGCCCCTTACGGTCGTAGAAGCGAGTGACCGCCGCGCCCAGCACCAGCCCGATCGCCAGCCCCAGGACCGCCATCCACACCCCGCGAGTGAGTCCCGCCTCGAAACTCGCGTCGAAGTACAGGATCGACCGCACCCCGAGGAACACCTGGTGCATGGGCTCGAAGGAAGCGAGCGAGCCGAAGTATCGCGGCGTCGCCTCGATCGGCACGGTGCCGCCGGAGGACGGCAAACCGAGGATGACGAACAGGATCAGGTTCGCCAGCAGGCCCGCCGAGCCGATCGCCGCCAGCATGGACAGCCCGGTGACGCCCACGGCGGTGAGGGCGAGCACGCTGTAGAGGTACAGGGCGAGCGGATTGCCGATCGGCATGTCCAACAGCTTGCCGACGACCAGGAACACCGCGGAGACGATGCTCGCCGCCAGCACGAACACGCCCCACTTGATCAGCAGCGTCCTGAACCGCGAGATCGGAGTGGACGGGTAGTGCACGTACCAGGGGCCGTACTCGGTGGGTACGAAGCCGAGCTGCGCATCGATCATGGTGTGGATCACCATCGCGCCGACCACGCCGGCCAGCAGCAGCAACAGGGCGTAGAAGAACGCGGTCAGCCCCTGCCCGCTACCGTGCGGCAGTGGGTGGTACTGCTGCGTGACCACCTCGATCGGCGACGCCAGCGCGACCTTGGTCGCCCCGGTCAGCTCGGGCGCGGGCGGACCGCCGGGCGGCGAGGCGAGCTGCGCGGTGACCTGATCGAGCAGCTGCTTGCCGACCTGCTTGTTCACCTCGGTGAGCGCCTCGTCGCCGACCCGGAGCACGATCTGGGTGCCGAACGCGCCGGTGCGCGGATTCGTCTGCAGCGTGATGATCGGCCGCTGGATGTCCCCCGGTATGACACTGCCCACGCCCAGATTCCCGAGCCGCTTGCTGAAATCGCTCGGGATGACTATCGCGCCGTAGACCTGCCCGGACTGCATCTGCCGCTCGGACTCGTTGATGCTGATCACCCGCAGGTCGACCTTGTCCGACGGAACCCCATCGGACAGTGCCCGCGTGATCTGGTCGCCGAAATTCACCTTCCGCGCGGTGCTCCCGTTGCCGATGGTGTCGCCCACGTCCTGGTTGACCAGGGCGATCGGGAAATCGTGCAGGTTCTTCTCCGGATCGACGACGTAGTCGAGGTACATGATGCCCAGCAGTGCGGTGAGCAGGCTGAGCACCGCGAGGGGGAACAGCACCATCCGAGGCCATGGCCTGCGCGCGGGGGCCGCACCCGACTCCGTCGTGCTCGCGTCGTCCGTAGTCGTCACGGTGCGCACCGTAACAGCTGCCCGCGTCGCACCGGCCGAGCTTCGGGCACCCCGGATTGCTGCTCGGATGCGGCGGCGGTGTCAGTGCGCCACCGAGCACCCGTAGAATGAAATCTGCCCCCAGCCCGCCCGAACAGGGAGCAAACGGTGACCAACGCCGAACTGCCGGTCCAGAGCATTTCCGCCCCCTCCTGTCCCGCCCCGGACGTCGACGAGAACGAGCCGCGCGAGGAGTGCGGAGTCTTCGGAGTCTGGGCGCCGAGCGAAGAAGTGGCGAAGCTCACGTATTACGGGCTCTATGCGTTGCAACACCGTGGACAGGAGGCGGCGGGCATTGCGGTGTCGGACGGCTCGCAGATCCTGGTCTTCAAGGATTTGGGTCTGGTCAGCCAGGTGTTCGACGAGCAGACGCTGGCGGCCATGCCGGGTCACATCGCCGTCGGGCACTGCCGCTACTCCACCACAGGCGGGGTGACCTGGGAGAACGCGCAGCCCATCTTCCGCACCACCGCGGTCGGTTCCGGACTTGCCCTGGGGCACAACGGAAATCTGGTCAACACCGCCGAATTGGCCGGTCGCGCACGCGAACTCGGCCTGCTCGGCGCTTCCGTCCGAGGCGGGCGCCCGCAGCCCGCCGCGGCGACGTCCGACTCCGACGTGGTCACCGCGCTGCTCGCGCACGCCTCCGCCGACTCGAGCATCGAGCAGGCCGCGATGGAACTGCTGCCCACCTTGAAGGGCGCGTTCTGCCTGACCTTCATGGACGAGCACACCCTCTACGCCGCGCGCGACCCGCACGGCGTACGCCCGCTGTGCCTGGGCAGGCTGGAGCGTGGCTGGGTCGTTGCCAGTGAGACAGCCGCGCTGGACATCGTCGGCGCCGCGTTCGTCCGCGAGATCGAACCCGGCGAATTGCTGGCGATCGACGCCGAAGGCGTGCGCTCGATGCGCTTCGCCAACCCCGAACCCAAGGGCTGTGTCTTCGAGTACGTGTATCTGGCCCGGCCGGACAGCACCATCGCGGGCCGGTCGGTGCACGCCACCCGGGTGGAGATCGGCCGGCGCCTCGCGAAGGAACACCCGGTAGACGCCGATCTGGTGATCCCGGTTCCCGAATCCGGCACGCCGGCCGCCGTCGGCTACGCGCAGGGGTCGGGAGTGCCCTACGGCCAGGGTCTGATGAAGAACGCCTACGTCGGGCGCACATTCATCCAGCCGAGTCAGACCATCCGGCAGCTGGGCATCCGGCTCAAGCTCAATCCGCTGCGCGAGGTGATCCGGGGCAAGCGCCTGATCGTCGTGGACGACTCGATCGTGCGCGGCAACACCCAGCGCGCGCTGATCCGGATGCTGCGCGAGGCGGGCGCGGTGGAGATCCATGTGCGGATCGCTTCGCCGCCGGTGAAATGGCCGTGCTTCTACGGCATCGACTTCGCCTCGCGGGCGGAACTGATCGCCAACGGCGCGGGGACCGAAGGCGACGTCGCGGACATGGTCGAGGGCGTACGCCGGTCGATCGGCGCCGACACCCTGGGCTACATCTCGCTCGACGGCATGGTCGCAGCGACCGAACAGCCGCGCTCGCGGCTGTGCTGCGCGTGCTTCGACGGTACCTATCCGATTCCGCTGCCCACCGAGGCGGCCATCGGGAAGAACGTGCTGGAGGGCATGCTCACCGGCCAGTCCGAGGCCGCGCTGCTGAGCGATAACGCGAATGCGAGCGCGCTGAGCCGTCCGTGAGCGGCCGCTGATCGCCTTGTGATCACCTGCGCCGGTGGGCCGCCCGTCCGGGCGTCCACCGGAATCCCCTTCGCCGCGGCGCGTGCTGGTTTCGTCGCAAGCGTTCGCCGGTACCGTCATGTCCTGTCGCGAAGCATCGCGTGGCGTGCTCGAGACATGACGCCCCACCCTACGCCGCCTTCCTGGACATACGACCGGTTCTACCGGCGGTCGTAGGCGCTGCGCATAACGCCTGCTGATGGGCTCGCGGATTTTCTTCGAAAACGTAACGTGCCGAAAATGCTTCGTAGGTACGGTGCCGATCAGACCGGAAGTTCACCCGTGTCCGCACCGGGCCCGCGATCCACGCCGAGCGCGGTGCGGCGCTCGAGAAGTGGGGCCGTGATGAGGAATTCGTGGTTGGGGCGACGGAACGGGACGCGAACCATCGCGGTCGTCGGCTTACTGGGGTTGGCGGCGTCGATGCTGGCGGGCTGCGGCTCCGGGCGAACCGGCGAGGACGATGACGGCGGCGGCCTGGTGGCAGGCACCACCGACAAGATCTTCTCGCTCGATCCGGCGGCCGCCTACGACAACGGCTCGCTCGTCGCCGAGACGCAGATCTACCAGTACCTGCTGAACTTCGCGCCCGGCGACGCGACGCCTCGGCCCGATGCCGCGCAGAAGTGCGAGTTCACCGCGCCCACGGTGTACACCTGCACGCTGAAGGACGGCCTGAGATTCGCCAACGGCAACCCGTTGACCGCCACCAGCGTGAAGTTCTCCTTCGACCGGATGCTGCGGATCAACGACCCGAACGGGCCCGCGGCACTGCTCGGCAACCTGGAGAAGACCGACGTGGTGGACGCGCGCACCGTCGCGTTCACGCTGAAGGTGGCCAACGATCAGACCTTCCCCGCGATCCTGCCCACCCAGGCAGGACCGATCGTCGACGAGAAGGTGTACGCGCCGGACCGGGTGCTGCCGGACGAGGACGTGGTGCGGGGCAAGGGTTATTCCGGCCCGTACACCATCGCCGGTTACGACAAGAACAAACTGGTCGAGTACCGGGCATTCGCCGGCTACAACGGCATCCTCGGCACACCGAGAACCGAGACGGTGTCGACGAAGTACTACGCCACCACCGACAACATGAAACTCGACCTCCAGAACGGTTCGCTCGACGTCGGATATCGGTCGCTGACGCCCACCGACATCGAGTCGCTGCGCAACGACAGCAAGGTCACCGTGCACGAGGGCCCCGGCGGTGAATTGCGCTACCTGGTGTTCAACCTGGACACCATGCCGGGCGGTACGCCTGCGCAGAAACTGGCCGTGCGCAAGGCCGTCGCGTCCACCGTCGACCGGGCCGCGCTGGCCGACGGCGTCTACAAAAAGACGTACCTGCCCGCGTATTCGTCCGTGCCGCAGGGCGTGCCGGGTGCGGCGGAGCCGTTCCAGGACATCTACGGCGCCCGGCCGAACAAGGATCAGGCGGCGAGATTCCTGGCCGAGGCCGGGGTGCCGACCCCGGTGGAGCTGAATCTCCAATACAACCCGGACCACTACGGCTCCAGCAGCTCCGAGGAGTACGCGGCGATCAAGTCGCAGCTGGAGTCCACCGGTTTGTTCCTGGTCAACCTGCAATCCACCGAATGGGTGACCTACCAGCGCGAACGGGCCCGCGACGGCTACCCGCTCTACCAGTTCGGCTGGTTCCCGGACTTCCCGGACCCGGACAACTACCTGTCTCCGTTCTTCGGCCCGAACAACTTCCTGCAGTCGCACTTCGAGGACCCGGGCATCTCCGCGCAGCTGATCGCGCAGGCCACCCAGCCCGACAAGGACAAGCGGCTCGCGCAGATCCAGCAGGTGCAGCGCGACCTCGCGCAGAACTTCCTGCCGATCGTTCCGCTGCTGTCCGGCAAGCAGATCGCGGTCTCGGCCGCAGGCGTGCAAGGCGTGGAGCAGACGCTCGACGCGTCGTTCAAGTTCCGCTATACGGTGCTGAGCAAGTGAGGTCCGGCGAGACAGCCGGGCCCGAGGTGACGATATCGGCGGACAGCGCGCCGGCATCGGTCCGGGCCCGGCCCTGGGACCTGCGGCGAACAGGCAGGGGCGGTGACGATTCCCGGCACCGCATGTTGTCGCGCTACCTCGGCGTCCGCCTGCTGCTGATCCCGGTGACCGCGTGGATCCTGGTCACGGTCGTGTTCTTCCTGATGCGCGTGGTCGGCGATCCGATCAGCGCGGCCATGGGCGGGCGCATGACCCAGGAACAGATAGCAGCGCGCAAGGAGGCAGCCGGGCTCAACCGGCCGATCCTGGCCCAGTACCGGGACTACCTCTCCGGGCTGCTGCACGGGGATCTCGGCCGATCCCAGGACAATCGGCAGATCAGCGAGGTGGTGCTCACCTACGGCGCGGCCTCGCTGGAGCTGGTGTGCTGGGCGCTGATCGTCGCGTTCGCGATCGGCGTCCCGCTGGGCAGATACGCCGCGACGCACCGGGATTCGGCTGCCGACACCACGCTGCGCTTGCTGGCCATCCTGTTCTACGCCGCGCCGGTGTTCTTCGTCGGCCTGCTGCTCAAGCTGGTGTTCGCGGTGCGGCTGGGCTGGCTGCCGGTGGCGGGACGGGCCAGCACCAACGTGGAGCTGCGGCTGCAGCACGTCTCGCCGAAGACCAACATCATGCTGATCGACGCGATCCTCTACGGTGACCCCGGCTACCTGCTCGACGTGCTGAAACACGCCGTGCTGCCCGCCGTCGCGCTGGGTCTGCTCACCGCGGGCATCTTCCTGCGGCTGGTGCGGATCAACCTCATCCAGACCCTGCGCGCCGACTACGTGGACGCCGCACGGGCGCGCGGTCTGTCCCGCCGCGTGGTGACCGGGCGGCATGCCTTCCGCAACGCGATGATCCCGATCGTCACGGTGATGGGCATGCAGATCGCCATGATGCTCGGCGCGTCGGTGCTCACCGAGACCACGTTCGAGTGGAAGGGCCTCGGCTACCAGTTCGCGCAGTACCTGTCGGCGCGCGACTTCATCGCCGTGCAGGGCATCGTCGCGTTCATCGCGCTCATCGTGGCGGTGCTGAGCTTCGTGGTGGACATCCTGGTGGCGCTGATCGATCCGAGGGTGAGGTTCTGATGACCGCTCCGGAACTACTGAACGAACCTCCGGTCATTCCCTCCGCGCCGCGAAGGGGTGTACCCGGCCTGCGATTGTTCGCGATGACCGCGGGGTTGCAGCGCGTGACGCTGATCCTCGGGCTCGCGTTGGTCGGCGTCTTCGTGGTCGCCGCCGTTCTCGCTCCGCTGATCGCGCCGTACGGGTTCGCCCAGAGCGCCACCGACGGCGTCGAGTTCGCCCGCCAGCAGGCGCCGTCGGCCGAACACTGGTTCGGCACCTCGGTGCGCGGGGAGGACGTGTTCTCCCGGGTGATCTACGGTGCGCGCACCGCACTGTGGGTGATCGCGATCTCACTGGTGCTCTCGCTGCTGATCGGGGTGCCGCTGGGGCTGCTGTCCGGCTATGCCGGGCGGTGGCCGGACCGGCTGCTGGTGCTGTTCATGGACGCGATGTACGCGTTTCCGACGCTGCTGCTGGCGATCGTGGTGTCCATCGTGGTCGCGGGCGGCCGCTCGACCAGCCTGGGCGGTGTGCTGTCCGCGGCGGTGGCCATCACGGCGGTCTTCGTGCCGCAGTACTTCCGCGTGGTGCGCAACGCGACCGTGGCCGTGAAACAGGAGCCGTACGTCGACGCGGCCCGGGTGACCGGAGCGTCGACCACGCGAATCCTGTTCCGGCACATCCTCGCAAATGTCACCCAATCGCTGCCCGTGATCGTCACGCTCAACGGATCGGAGGCCATCCTCACACTGGCCGGGCTGGGCTTCCTCGGTTTCGGCATCGAACCGACCCAGGCCGCGGAGTGGGGATTCGACCTGAACAAAGCGCTGTCGGATGTCTCCAACGGCATCTGGTGGACCGGCGTCTTCCCCGGCGTCGCCATCGTGCTCGTCGTGCTCGGCATGACCTTGGTGGGCGAGAGCCTCAACGAAGTGCTCAACCCCATCCTGCGCACCCGTCGCGCGGCGGCGGTGGCGACCGGGCCCGGCGTAGCGCCGGGCGGAGGAAAGGACGCGAGCGATGCCTGAACCTTCCGCGGCCGACCGGGGCCGCCCCGCCCTGTCCATCGAATCGCTGTCGGTCACCTTCGCCACCGACGCGGGGCCCGTGCACGCGGTCACCGACGTCTCCTACGAGGTCTATCCGGGCGAAGTGCTGGCCGTCGTAGGGGAATCCGGTTCGGGCAAGTCGGTGAGCTCGCGCACCGCGATGGGGTTGCTGCCCGCGACCGCCACCGTGGCCGGCTTGGTCGCCCTGGGCGCCGAGCAGGTCACCGCGATGAGCGAGAAGCAACTCACCGCGCTGCGCGGCGGTGCGATCTCGATGGTGTTCCAGGAACCCGGACTGGCGCTGGACCCGTTGTTCACCGTCGGTTTCCAGATCGGCGAGGCGCTGCGGGCGCACACCGCGATGACCAAGAAGGCCGCGAAGGCCCGCGCGGTGGAACTGCTGCGCCTGGTGGGGTTGCCCGACCCGGAGCACCGGGTGAACTACTATCCGCACCAGCTCTCCGGCGGGCAGAAACAACGTGTGATGATCGCCATCGCCATCGCCTGCGAGCCGAAGGTGATCATCGCCGACGAGCCGACCACGGCGCTGGACGTCACGGTGCAGGCCGAGATCCTCGCCCTGCTGCGGGACCTGCGCGACCGGATCGGCAGCGCGATCGTGCTGATCACCCACAACATGGGTGTGGTCGCCGACATCGCCGACCGCGTGGTGGTGATGCGCGACGGCGCGGTGGTCGAGCAGGCGCCGGTGGACGAGCTGTTCGCCCGGCCCAAGGCGGAGTACACCCGCGCCCTGCTGGCCGCGGTGCCGCACCTGGGCGCCGAACAGATCGAGCACGGGCCGTCCGGCCGCGCCGGAACCGAGGCCGATCCGGTGCTCGAGATCCGCGACCTGGTGGTCGAGTTCCCCGGCTCGTTCGGCAGGCCGCGGTTGCGCGCCGTCGACGGGGTGAGCCTGCGCATCGCGCCCGGCGAGACGCTGGGCCTGGTCGGTGAATCCGGATCTGGCAAGTCGACCATCGGCCGCTGCGTGGCGGCGCTGCAACGGCCGACCTCCGGAACGGTGCGGGTGCGCGGGGAGGACGTCGCGGGGCTGTCGCAGCGCAAGCTGCGGCCGATCCGGCGGCGCTTCGGATTCGTCTTCCAGGACCCGGCGAGTTCGCTGAACCCCCGGCTCACCGTGGGGGAGTGCGTGGCGGAGCCGTTGCTGGTGCACAAGGCCGGAAGCTCCGCGCAGATCCGAGCGCGGGTGCGCAGACTGCTCGACGACGTGTGTTTGCCCGCAGGCGTCGAACGCCGCTATCCGCACGAGTTGTCCGGCGGGCAGCGTCAGCGCGCGAGCCTGGCCCGCGCTCTGGTGCTCGACCCGGACCTGCTGGTCGCCGACGAGCCGACCAGCGCGCTGGACGTCTCGGTGCAGGCGGCGGTGTTGGAGCTGTTCGGCCGGCTACAGCGGGAATGCGGCTGGGCGTGCCTGTTCATCAGCCATGACCTGGCGGTGGTCGATCAGCTCGCCGACCGGATCGTGGTGTTGCGCGACGGTGCGGTGGTCGAGGAGGGCGATCGCGATCGCATCCTGCGCGCGCCGCGAGAGGAGTACACCCGGCGCTTGGTCGCCGCGGTGCCGGTGCCCGACCCGGTGCGGCAACGCCGCCGTCGGGAGGAGGCCGGGCGGCTCGACGGGGACAAGACGGACTGATCGTCCGCTTTACGGTTGGTTCTGCCCTATTGTCAAGAGGGCGAGCCAACACCGGTGCGGGGTCGTTATCCGGCTCCGGTAGCGTGAGCAGGCATCTATCCGCCGATTCGGTTTGGAGCTTTCCCCGAAGATGACTGAACAGACCCCCAGTGGTGGTGCCTCATACGCCGCGGCAGGCGTGGACATCGAGGCAGGTGACCGCGCAGTCGAGTTGTTCGGGCCATTGGCGAAGAAGGCGACCCGGCCCGAGGTCCAAGGCGGCCTCGGTGGTTTCGCCGGGCTGTTCGCATTGAAGGGCGGCTACCGGGAACCGCTGCTGGCGGCCTCCACCGACGGCGTCGGCACCAAGATCGCGGTCGCCCAGGCGATGGACAAGCACGACACCGTCGGCCTCGACCTGGTCGCCATGGTGGTGGACGATCTGGTGGTCTGCGGCGCGGAGCCGCTGTTCCTGCAGGACTACATCGCCATCGGCAAGGTCGTCCCGGAGAAGGTCGCCGAACTGGTCTCCGGTATCGCGGAGGGTTGTGTGCGCGCCGGTTGCGCGCTGCTGGGAGGCGAGACCGCCGAGCATCCCGGGCTGATGGACCCGGACGACTACGACTTGTCCGCCACCGGCATCGGCGTGGTCGAGGCCGACGCGGTGCTCGGTCCCGACCGGGTCCGTCCCGGCGACGTGGTGATCGCCATGGGGTCCTCCGGGCTGCACTCCAACGGCTACAGCCTGGCCCGCAAGGTGCTGCTGGACATCGACCGCATGTCGCTCACCGGCCACGTCGAGGAATTCGGCCGCACCTTGGGCGAGGAACTACTCGAGCCGACCCGGATCTACGCCAAGGACTGCCTGGCTCTGATCGCCGAGACCGATGTGCGCACCTTCGCCCACGTCACCGGCGGCGGCCTGACGGCGAACCTGGCCCGGGTGCTGCCCGCGGGCATGGTGGCCGAACTGGATCGCGGCACCTGGAACCCCGCGCCGGTGTTCAAGATGATCGCCCAGCGCGGCCGGGTGGAGCGGGTCGAGATGGAGAAGACGTTCAACATGGGCGTCGGCATGGTCGCCGTCGTTGCCCCGGAGGACGTGGACCGGGCCCTGGCGGTGCTGACCGCGCGGCACATCGAGTGCTGGACGCTCGGCACGGTCAAGAAGGCCAAGGACGCCGAAGCCGTGCGCGCCGTCCTGGTCGGGGAGCATCCGCGGTTCTGATCGCGGCGAAGACACCTCAGAGTCCCGCATCCTCGTTCGATGCGGGACTCTGAGGTGTTGCAAGCCTTTTCGGCGCCTGTGACGTCAACCCGCGACAACGCTCGAAGGGGGAGGCCCGTCGGCCTCCCCCTTCAGACGTAATCCGAGTCAGCGGCGCCAGTCGTCGTAGTCGTCCTCGTCCCATCGGGACAAAGAGTCGTCCGCGTCGTGCTCATCGGACAGCACACCACCACTCCGCTGGGAGTTGGGGCTTCCCGAAAGCTCGCGCTGAAGGCTCGCGAAGTCGGTCGGCGTCGAGCTGTACTTCAGCTCGCGTGCGACCTTGGTCTGCTTTGCCTTAGCCCGGCCACGGCCCATGGCTGACCCCCTCGCGTCACAGCGGGGCGGCCTGGGGTTTGGTGGCGGCCCCGTTCGAATTAATACTCTTCCTGACAGACACTTTAGCGTGTGTCCGGCGGTCTCGCTTCCAGGAGTGGGTGAAGAACTCCGGAACCGGTGCCGTTTGCCCGCTTGTCGCCCCGCCGTGGAATGCCTAGACCACGCCGGGTATCGCGCGAATCACACCGACTCGGGCGCCCCCGCCGAGCACCGCCGGGGCCGCGAGCTCCGCGTGCGCATCGGTCCACTCGATCCCCATCCGATGCAGAATCGCCAGCGTCAGCGGCATTCGGGCCCGATCGTGGCCGTCTTCGATCTTGTACGCGAAAGCCGATCCGTCCGGCAACGCGCCTGCGTGCACGCCGTCCGCGCCGATCTTGCACACCAGTCCCGGGGTGGCCTGCATGGCCAGCAGGTCGGCCCCGTTCGTGCCGGAAATCACTCGCGGATACGCGCGCACCGCGTCGGCGACCCGGCGTTCCGGGGTGCCGGGCTCGGCCGTCGCCATGGTCGAGAACACCCGCGCGAGGTTGACCAGCGAGACCGGGATGATCGGCAGTCCGCAGCCGTCGATGCCCAGATCGGCTTCCGGCTCGCCGGTCAGGTCGGCCACCGTCGCGATCACCGCGCGCTGCAGCGGATGCGTCCGGTCCTGGTAACCCTCGGTGGGCCAGCCGTTGACCACGCAGGTCGCGAGCATCGCCGCGTGCTTGCCGGAGCAATTCATGTAGATCGGATGGGGCTGTTGCCCGCCGGTGAGCGCCGCGGCGCGGGCGCGCTCGTCGTACGGCAGATCGGGCGGGCACGCCAGAGACGAGTCGGGCAGGCCGAAGCGGTCCAGCAGCCTGCGCACCAGCGCGACGTGGTCCGGTTCGCCGAAGTGTGAGGCGGTGGCGATGGCCAGTTCGGCGTCGTCGAGCGGCTGGAACCCATTGCGCAGGAGGGTGATCGCCTGCATCGGTTTGTTCGTCGAACGCGGGAAGATCGGCAGATGCACTTCGCCGAGCTCGAGGGTGGGCTCGCCCGCCGCGTCGAGAACCACCACCGAGCCGCGGTGCACGCATTCGCGGAAGCCGGAGCGGACGACTTCGACCAGTTCCACACTCACAGTTGCGCTCCCGTGCCGATGTCGTCGGTGCGGCCGGCCGCCGCGTGCCGGTGCGCCGCGGCCCGCGCTGCGTTGGTGTGCCTGCGCGCGTGCCGTTCGACCTGCATGCGCACGTCGTCGGAGATGGTCGGCTCGTCGGCGAGCAGGATCGTCAGCAGGTCGAGATCGGCGCCGGTGAACAGGTCGCGGACGGTGATGCCGTGCTCGGGGACGTGCACCACCGAGATGCGATCGCCCGCGGCGATCGTTCCCTCGGTGAGCACCCGCAGATAGGCGCCGGTGTCGCTGCGCAAGGCGAAGCGTTTGACCCACTGCTGCTCGCCGCTCCAGTGCTGGAACGTCGCACACGGCACGCGCGGAGCGCTGACCTCCAGCAAAGAGTCGCCGACCGACCAGCGCGCGCCGATCACCGAGTCGCTGACCGGAAGTCCACCGACCCGGAGGTTTTCGCCGAACCACCCGGCGGGCAGTGTGCGGCCGAGTTCGGTGCCCCAGCGTCGGGCGTCCTCGTCGGCGTAGGCGTAGACGGCCTGGTGCACGCCACCATGATGCTTGGTGTCGCAGACGTGGTCGCCGTCCAAGCCGAGCGCGCGCACCGCGACCCGGCCCGCCACCGGTCGCTTGTCGATAGCCGTGCGACCCACCCGGGTCGGCACCTCGAGGTCGGCGTGCACGACACAGGCGGCGAGCACCTCGCCGGTATCACCGACGCGCATGGGCAGCGCTCCTCTCGTCACGGATGGGGAGGCTCGGCGCTGAGCAGGGGTGCGGATGCCGGCTGGAAAAGTCCCACGCCGAACGGTGTTTCGTCAACGGATCAACGCCCGCGCAGCCGGTCGACCGCGACCCGGCCCGCCTGCGGCTCGTCGTCGGAGGGTATCGAATCCGGATCGATGGACGCGGCCACCGGGCCCGCGGCCAGCGCGGTATCGGCCGGAACGGCGCGCTTGACCAGGGCGAGGGCGATCGGGCCGAGCTCGTAGTGGTCGACGACCGTGCCGAGCCTGCCGACCGTGCGGCCACCGGCGGTGACCTCGTCGCCGATCACCGGGCGCTCGTCCGCCGAGCCGTCCAGGTGCAACAGCAGCAGGTGCCGCGGCGGCTTGCCGAGGTTGTGCACCCTGGCCACGGTCTCTTGGCCGCGATAGCAGCCTTTGTCCAGGTGAACCGCTCCGTGCTCGGGGACGCCGCCGATCCAGCGGGCCTCGTGCGGGATGGTGCGCTCGTCGGTGTCCAGGCCGATGCGCGGGCGAACGGCCGCGACGCGCAACGCCTCGAACGCCCACATCCCGGCGGGGGTGGCGCCGGCCGCGGTGAGCCGGGTCCAGAGGTCGGTCAGCCGGTCGCGGGGGATGACCAAGTCGAAGGAGTCCGCCGTCGGCCACGGCATCCGGCGCAGGAAACCGCCGCCGGGCAGCGGCGCCGCCTCGTACATGCCGGGCGGAACCGGGACGCCGAGCGCTTCGGTAAGGCCGGCGACTCCCGGTCCGAGCAGGCTCACAACCGCGTGGTCGGCGGCTTCGACCGGCTTGGCGTCGGCCCAGAAGACCATCTTCTGCAGGAACGCGAGCAGGTCGGGACCGCGCTCGGCCTCGGTATCGATCCAGACGGTGCCGTCCAGCTCGGTGAGCACGAAGTGATGTTGCACCCGGCCGTTCAGATCCAGGTCGAGGTTCTCGGCGGACTGCCCGTCGCCGAGGGCGGCGACATGCTGACTGGTGATGGTGTGCAACCAGGTCAGCCGCTCCCCGCCGGTGATGCGCAGGACGAATCGGTGCGAGCGGTCGACGATCGCCGCGCGCTCCACCGCGGCGCGCTGTTCACCGAACGGATCGCCGTAGTGCCAGGCGACGGCGGCATCGGGCGAACCCGCCGCTCCCGCGACGGCTCCCGACACACTGAGCAGGGGGCTGGGCGCAACGACCACGGACACCTTCTCCACTCTAGGCGGGTCCGCCCGGCGGTGCGCCAACCGGGCCACGGCGCCGCGGTCCGGCATAGCCGATCGGCATTGTCCGAGCATTACGGCGGGGGCTGTGGTGCGGCTGCACAAAAGGTCTGGCAAAAGCGGCCGTGACATAGGCATTGGCCGCTCACACCGCCTACGCTCGTCGCATGGTGGATCGAGTTCTGGTAACTCTCGATGGTGCGGTCCGAGATGTGGATGCGCCGTTGTTGTTCGCGGACGATATCGGCGTATTGCGTGGCGACGGTGTGTTCGAAACGGTGCTCGTGCGCGCGGGCGTCGCGTGCGCGATCGAATTTCATCTAGGCAGACTTCGCCGCTCCGCGCAGGCGCTCGATCTGCCCGAGCCCGAACTGGGTAAATGGCGCGAGGCGGTGGAGATCGCCGCCAAGGAATGGGGCAGCGAACGCGAAGGCGTGCTGCGGCTGGTGCTGACCCGAGGCCGCGACTCCGAGCTGGCGGGCACGCCCGACAAGGTCAAGACCGGCGATCTCGCCGCCGCCGTGCCGGTGCCGACGGCTTTCGTGCTCGTCGCGCCGGTGCCCGAGCGCGTGGCGAAGGCCCGCGCCGAAGGCGTCGCCGTGGTGAGCCTCTCGCGCGGCATCTCCGTCGACCTCGCGCAGGCGGCGCCCTGGCAATTGCTCGGGGCCAAGACGCTGTCCTACGCCACCAACATGGCCGCCCTGCGGTTCGCCGCGCGGATGGGCGCGGACGACGTGATCTTCACCAGCACGGAGAATCGGGTGCTGGAGGGGCCGCGGTCCACCGTGGTGATCGCCCGCGACAAGCAACTGATCACCCCGCCCGCGAAGAACGGCGTGCTGCCCGGCGTCACCCAGCGCGCGCTGTTCGCCGAAGCCGAGAAGGCCGGCTGGCGCTGCCGCTACGACTCGCTGTTCACCGCCGATCTGCTCACCTGCGACAGCGTCTGGATGCTGTCGAGCATCTCGCTCGCGGCCCGGGTCAATTCGCTGGACGGCCTGCGGATGTCCGCGCCGGACAACGCCCAAGAGATCATCGATCTGGTCGATCGCGGCATCGAGCGGGCGGGAGCCATCGGCGACTGGTGACCGGGTGTCGCGCCCGCGAGATCGGTTGTCGCGTCGGCCGGACACGGAGGGCGGCGCTGTCGTGGTGAGGCGCCGCTCCGTGATCTCCGTCCTACTCGGGCGGGCACGGGGTGGCGATGAGCACGGAAAACAGGCGAAATCGCCCGGCAATCGCGCTGGTGGCGTGGCCTAAAACTCATTGTTCCCCGTTGTCTCCGACGTAGTCTTACTACGATACGTCGTAGATACGAAGGAGGCCGGCTTGAACGCCTTGGACATCTCCCGATGGCAGTTCGGCATCACCACGGTCTATCACTTCCTTCTGGTGCCGTTGACCATCGGTCTCGCGCCGCTGGTGGCAGCCATGCAGACCGCATGGGTCGTCACCGGCAAGCAGCACTGGCTGCGGCTGACCAAGTTCTTCGGCAAGCTGTTCCTGATCAACTTCGCGCTCGGCGTCGCGACCGGCATCGTGCAGGAGTTCCAGTTCGGCATGAACTGGAGCGAGTACTCCCGCTTCGTCGGTGACGTGTTCGGCGCCCCGCTCGCGCTGGAAGGCCTGATCGCCTTCTTCATGGAGTCGACCTTCCTCGGGCTGTGGATCTTCGGCTGGAGCCGGTTGCCCAAACTGCTGCACCTGGGCGCGATCTGGATGGTCGCGATCGGCGTGAACGCCTCGGCATACTTCATCGTCGCGGCCAACTCGTTCATGCAGCATCCGGTCGGCGCCCGCTACAACCCGGAAACCGGTCGCGCGGAGCTACAGAGCATCGTGGAGGTGCTCACCAACAACACCTTGCTGGCCGCTTTCCCGCATGTGGTCGCCGGATCCTTCTTGACGGCGGGCACTTTCGTCGCGGGCATCGCGGGATGGTGGATGGTGCGCAACGCCCGCAGCGGCGACGAGGCGAAACTCGTCGAGGCGCGGGCGATGTGGCGGCCTGCGGCGCGGGCGGGCATCGCCGTGCTGATCGTGTCGCTGGCGGCGCTGGTCTACACCGGTGACGTGCAGGGCAAGCTGATGTTCGAACAGCAGCCGATGAAGATGGCCTCGGCGGAATCGTTGTGCCACACCGCGCTCGACCCCGACTTCTCCGTGCTCACCGTCGGCACGCACAACAACTGCGACAGCGTCACGCACGTGCTCGAAGTGCCGTACGTGCTGCCCTGGCTGGCGGAGGGTGAGTTCACCGGCGTGACCTTGGACGGCGTCGTCGACCTGCAGAAGGCCTACAACGAGAAGTTCGGCGTCGGCGACTACCGCCCGAACCTGTTCGTCACCTACTGGTCGTTCCGCGCCATGATCGGTCTGTCGGCGGGTTCGGCGCTGCTCGCGCTGGCCGGGCTGTGGCTCACTCGCCGCGGCCGGGTGCCCGACCAGCGCTGGTTCTCCTGGCTGAGCCTGCTGGTCATCCCCACGCCGTTCCTGGCCAACAGCGCCGGATGGGTGTTCACCGAGATGGGGCGCCAGCCCTGGGTGGTCGTGCCCAACCCCACCGGTGACCCGAACCTGCGCCTCACCGTGCAGCAGGGCGTCTCGAACCACTCGCCCGGCGTCGTTCTGTTCTCCCTGATCACCTTCACGCTGCTGTACGGCGCGCTCGCGATCGTGTGGTTCTACCTGATGCGCCGGTACGTGATCCACGGACCCGATCCGGCCGCACCCGCCGCGTCCGAGCCGCACGGCACGGGCTCGACCTCGGGCGGCCGCACGGCCGAAGAACCCGCCGTCGAACACCTTTCGTTCGCCTACTAGGAGCCGGCGATGAGTCTGCAAGAGTTCTGGTTCGTCCTGATCGGCGCGCTGTTCACCGGCTACTTCGTGCTGGAGGGCTTCGACTTCGGCGTCGGCATGCTCATGCCGATCCTCGGCAAGGGGTCCGACCGGCGCAGGCGCGCGGTGCTCAACACCATCGGGCCGGTGTGGGACGCCAACGAGGTCTGGCTGATCACTGCGGGCGCCGCGATGTTCGCCGCGTTCCCCGAGTGGTACGCCAGCCTGTTCTCCGGCTTCTACCTGGCCTTGCTGCTGGTGCTCGTCGCGCTGATCCTGCGGATCTGCGCGATCGAGTACCGCGGCAAGATCGACGACCCGCGCTGGCGGGCCCGCTGCGACATCGGCATCGGCATCGGTTCCTGGGTTCCGGCGCTGGCCTGGGGCTGGGTGTTCGCCAATGTCGTGCACGGTGTTCCGCTGAACGAGAAGAAGCAGTTCGCGGGCTCGGTGGCCGACTTGTTCGGGCCCTACGCCCTGCTCGGCGGATTGGCGACCGGACTGCTGTTCGCGCTGCACGGAGCGATGTTCCTGGTGCTCAAGACGGCTGGCGAGGTACGCGACGACGCCCGGCGCACCGCTCGGCTGCTGCTGGCTCCGACGGTGGTCGTGGTCGGCGGATTCGGATTGTGGACCCAGCTGTCCTACGGGACCGGCTGGACCTGGATCCCGCTGGCGCTGGCGGTACTCGGCTTGGTCGTCGCGGCGGCCGCCGACTTCGCCCAGCGTGACGGGTGGGCGTTCACCGGCACCACGGTGACCGTCGCGGCGGCGACCGCGCTGCTGTTCGGTTCACTGTTCCCGAATGTGCTTCCGTCGACGCTCGACGCGGCATTCGACCTGACGATCCACAACGCGTCCTCGACGCCGTACACGCTGAAGGTAATGAGCTGGGCGGCGGCGCTGGCCACCCCCGTCGTGCTGGTGTACCAGGGCTGGACCTACTGGGTGTTCCGCAAGCGGATCACCGTCGAGCAGATCCCGCCCCCGGTCGGCCTGCCCATGCGGCGCGTGCAGGACTGACGCCATGGCCCGCCCGCCGATCGACCCGCGCCTATGGCGGTACGCCCGCTCGGCGCGCGGCTACTTGGCGCTGAGCGTCGCGCTGTCACTGGTCGTCACCGCGGCGATCGTGGTGGCGGCGCTGCTGATCGGACGGGTGCTGGCCGGGGTGGTCACCGATCCCGGTTCGCGCACGCTCGGCGCGTGGACGGTCGAACTGGTCGTGCTCGCGTTCGTGATCGCGGGACGGGCGCTCGCCACGTGGTCGCAGTCCCGGCTGGCGCACCGAGCGGGCGCGAGCGTGGTGGCGGAGCTGGAGGGCGCGGTGCTGGCGGCGGGCGCACGGCTGTCGCCTCGCGAACTCGACACGCGCCGGACGGAGTTGGCCGTGGTCGTCGGCACTGGCCTGTCCGGGCTGCGCGGCTATCTCGTCGGCTACGTGCCCGCTCTGCTGCTGGCGGTGCTGGTGCCGCCGATCGTGCTCATCGTCATCGCGGCCCACGATCCGACCTCCGGTGTGATCGCGGTGATCACCTTGCCGCTCATCCCGATCTTCATGATCCTCATCGGCCTGCTGACCCAGGGAAGAGCCGAAGCCACCCTCGCCGCCACCACCCGGTTGTCGGACCAATTGCTCGACCTGTTCGCGGGCATGCCGACGTTGCGCGCGCTCGGCCGCGAGACGGGCCACGCGGAATCCGAACCAGACGCCGCCGCACACACCATGCAGCACCGCGTCCGCGATCTCGGTGACGCGCTGCGGCAACGCACCATGCGGGCGCTGCGCATGGCTTTCCTGTCCTCGATGGTGCTGGAGATGCTCGCGACCCTCAGCGTGGCCCTGATCGCGGTCTCCATCGGGCTGCGGCTGGTATTCGGCGAGATGAGTCTCTACGCGGGTGTGGTGGTGCTGGTGCTCGCCCCCGAGGTGTACCTGCCGCTGCGCATGGTGGGCGAACGTTTCCACGCCGCCCAGGATGGCATGGCGGCCGCGGATAAGGCGTTCGCGATTCTCGAGTCCACGCCTGCCGCGCGCGTCGGCGGGGCCCCGGCTCTTGACGATAATCCGCCCGCGTCGCTGCCTGGCCACGGTGTGGAGGGTACGGCGGCCCCAGACCGTGACGACGAGCCGATCGAGCGGGTGCCCGGCCAAGGCGTGCGGGGCGCGGTGGCAGAACCCCGGGAGCCAGCCATGGCAACGGTTCGTCGCGACAACTCCCCAGGCCCGGGTGCGGTCGAACTCCGCGACCTCTCGGTGCAGGCGCGTGACGGCTATGCCCCCGCGGGTCTGTCCGCGGTCTTGCGGCCCGGCTGCCTCAGTGTGCTCGCCGGTCCCAACGGCAGCGGCAAATCCACCGCGGTGCAGGCGATCCTGGGCTTGATCACGCCTGACCGGGGCGCCGTGACCGTCGACGGTGTGGACGTCCGTGAATTGGACCCGGACCGATGGTGGGCGCGCGTGGCGTGGCTGCCCCAGCGGCCGGTGCTGGTGCCCGGCACGCTGCGGGACAACCTCGAACTGCTCGGCGCGCGAACGGTGGACCGCGCCGCCCGCGGCCCGGCGCGCGTCATCGACGATCTCGGAGCCGCCTGCCTGGCTGCCGGTTTCGACGCCGTGCTGGCGGAGCTGCCGGACGGCTGGAACACCGAGGTCGGACCCGGCGGCATCGGCCTGTCGCTCGGCCAGCGCCAACGCCTCGCGCTGACCAGGGTGCTGGCCACCGATCGCCCGATCCTGCTGCTCGATGAACCGACCGCACACCTCGACGCCGCCGCCGAAGCCACCGTGCTGGCCGCCCTCCGGGTCCGGGCCCGCGCGGGCGCGACGGTCGTCGTCATCGGCCACCGCCCGGCCGTACTGGCTGCCGCCGACCACGTCGTCCAGGTAGGCGCCGACCGAGCGGAGGTCCCGCGGTGAACGCGCGAAGCATTATCGACTCGCATGGAGGCCGTCCGCCGGTCACGTTTCCAGGCATGGTTCTGCGTGACGGTCGGGCCGATGCCGATCGCGCCCGGTCACGTCAGGGGGCGGATGTCGGCAGGAAAGCTTGTTCAGTGAGCGGCGCGTGGTTTGTCCGGAGTATTCGGGGACGGTCCGCTGGTCCCTGCCCTCGGACCCATGGGCGTGTGGGTGCGACAGTCGTTTCCGGTTCCGTCGTGGTGATCGCGTCGTGCGAGTCCGTGCCGATCGAACGAAAGCCGACCGGAGTTCAGCAGCCGTTGATCGTCGCCGAGGATCGCCCGAGGATCAGCCGCGTTCGATCGGCTCGTGGTCATGCGCACCGCGCGAGCGGAGGTCCCGCAGTGGGGGCGGGGGAGGTCGGTCGACTGGGTGGTGGCACGCCCGGGAGAAAACGGCGGCAGACAGTGGGTGACGGTGGCGCGACCTGTGCGGAAAACTCGCTGATGGCCGGCCGCGGTTCGCGAGCCGGCGCGAGGGACGGGCGAGCGGGGCGATCGCGATGACGCGCGCCGTTTCACGCGACACGACGATGTTCGGTGATCTGCGCCGGATGTGGACGCTGCTCGAATTGTCCCGCGGGCGGGTCGCGGTGGCGATCGGCTGGGGCGTGCTGGCGCTGGGCAGCGGGCTCGGGCTCGCGGCGCTGGCGGCCTGGCTGATCGCGCGAGCCTGGCAGATGCCGCCGGTGCTCGACCTGAGCATCGCCGTCGTCGCGGTTCGCGCGCTGGGCATCTCGCGCGGCCTGTGCCGGTATCTGGAACGTCTTGCCACGCACGACGTCGCCCTGCGCGCCATGACGACCGCGCGCACCACGGTCTACCGCACGCTGGCTCGCTCGGATTTCTGGCTGCGCCGGCCCGATGTCTCGCGGACCGGGCACGACCGGTCGAATGCGCCCGCCGGGGGAATGAAGCCGCCGCGCCGCGGTGATCTCCTGGTCCGCGTCGGCAGTGACATCGATGACCTGGGCGCCGTGGTGGTCCGCGTGTTCGTGCCGGTCGCGGTCGCCCTCGTCCTCTCGGTCGCGGCCGTCGCGCTCCTGGCCACGATCTCGCCGCCCGCGGCCGGGATCCTGGCGAGTGTGCTGGCCTTGTCGGGCATCGTCGCGCCGTGGTTGTCGGCCGCGGCGGCGTCGGAGGCGGAACGTGCCGTCCGCGCCGACCGGGCGGAGTTCACCGCGCAGGCTCTGACAGTCCTCGACCACGCGGCCGAATTGCGCGTCGCCGGTCGTCTCGACGCCGCTCTCGCCGCGGCCGCGGCGGCGTCGAGACGAGCGGTCGCGGCAGAGGACCGGGCTGCCCGGCGCAGCGCCTGGTCCGCCGCCGCCACGCCGTTCTCGATCGGCGCCGCCGTTCTGGGCGCCCTGTTGATCGGCATCACCCTCTACGGCCCCGATGGCGGTAGCGCGGGCGCGATGACACCGATGGCGCTGGTCGTCCTGGTCCTCTTGCCCCTCTCGGCTTTCGAAGCGGTCGGCCCGCTGCCCGCAGCGGCGCAGGCGCTGACGACCGCCCGTGCCGCGCTGCATCGCCTGGACGGATTGGAACCCGGTTCGCCCACCGGCACGGCGACGGACCCCTGTGACTCCCAGCCCGGGTACGAGTCGGAACCGGAAGAACGGCGGACGAGCCTCGCCCCCTCGGCCCGGCTAGACGACGCGCGCGTGCCGGAACTGCCTCCGGGCAGGCGGATTGCGGTGGTCGGCCCCAGCGGCGCGGGCAAGACGACTCTGCTGATTCGGTGGGCGGGGTTGTTCGGCACACCGCGCCCCGGCATCACCTTCTTCGCCGAGGACGCGCACTTGTTCGGCACCTCCGTGCTGGAGAATCTGCGGGTAGCGCGTGGCGATCTGACCGCCGAAGAAGCCGAAAAGGCGTTGCGGGCAGTCGGTCTCGGCGACTGGCTGGACGGGCTGCCGGACGGAGTGCACACCGGCCTGGCCGGGGGAGCGGCCGCTGTGTCGGGCGGCCAGCGTCGCCGGATACTGCTCGCGCGGGCACTCGTGTCACCGGCGCGGGTGTTGCTGCTCGACGAACCGACGGAGCACCTGGAGGCCGAGCCCGGGGCGCAGCTGCTGCGCGACCTGCTGGACGTCGACAGCGGCATCGTCGAGCCCGATCGCATCGTGGTCGTCGTCACACACCAACTGCCGGACGACCATCAGGCGGACGCGGTGCTCCGGCTCACCGCATCTGGCCTGGTCGCAACGGAATTCGCGGCACGAGCGACAGCGTGTGGCGCCCCCGATTCCGCCCACCGAGAAATTCCGTTGCCGAGCTGCTGACACGCCACTAGATTCGTTCGTACACGAGGAAGGAGGTGGTTCGACGAATGGATATTCATAGGACACGTGAGGTGGCTGTCCGCTAGCGCCACCGCTGCAGGTGGATTTCGCCCGCGCGAGCGCTGAGCGAATTCCAGGCAGTCACCCGGCCCCCGAGCCCCGGTCTGTCCGACCGGACCCGTGCGATGAGAGTCGCACCGGTATGGCTCGGGGGCTGTTCTCGTCCGTGGGAGACGGACTACGATCCTGCACGATTCCGGAGAAGCGCGACCAGATCGCCAACCGGACCTCCGTGTTCCCTCAGCCAGCGTGGAGGATCCGAAAGCGATCGGGTCGCGCCGTGTCCCGATCAGGACGCGGGTCCCGGACGCCCAGTAGACGTTCGGCTGGGTCGCGATCGAGATCAGCTGTCGCGTCGGCTCAGCCGATGTAGCGCTGGAGGCGGGCCGATAGGCGAGGTTCGAGCGGGCCGTCGGCTACGACGCGTTCCTCGACGTAGGCCAGGTCGCCGCCTTCGACGATGCCGTAGAGGCGCTTGGCGCCGCCCACGACGATGCCGGACTGGCTGCGGATCACCACGTCGGTGGCCAGTTCCCAGGACGACTGGGTCAGCGCCTGGCCGTAGAACAGTTCCACGATGCCGCTGCTGTGCGACAGCAGCAATTCGATGACCTCGTCGTTGCCATCTATGCCGACCCGCCAGAAGCCGCTCTCCCGCAGGTCGGGGCCGCCGTAGTTGCCGTCGGCCTCGATCACCCAGGACCGGGATTCCCAGGCCAGGTAGTCGCCACCGTCGTGCGAGACGACGATCTGCTGGCCGAACCGGTAGTCCCCGCGCTCGGGGTCGTTACCCTCGCCCTCGCCGCGCCACACGCCTACCAGCGGGAGCAGCGCGAGCATCGAGGCGCTCAGATCCGGGCCGAGGCGCAGATTGGCGGTGTCCTCGGGCAGCGGAAGATCCGGTAGGACCGGGATATTTCGCGCGCCGGTCGATCTCGCCCGTTCGGCGGCGTCGGCGACGGCCTGGTCACCGCTGCGGCGACCGGCGGAATCAGCCGGAGCGTTTCCGTTCAGTTGTTCACTCGCTCGCTCGGCCGGGTTGGAACCTTCGCTCGCGAGTTCGCTCATGATTCGGTGAACAGCCGGTAGAAGACGTAGAGGCCGAACCAGCCGATCAGAACGGCCACGGCCACCAGCAGAATCTCGAAGAAGAGGACCACGATCCGAGTCTAACGACCCTCTTGTCGCGGCACGCAAACGGCCCCGGTGCTTCCGCGGAGCGGAAAGCGACCGGGGCCGTTCGACCGGTGTGGCGTCTTACTTGGCGACCGTGACGTCGACCGAGTGGATGCCCGCGCCCTCGGGGCGCAGCTCGGCCGAGCCGTTGCCCGCCGAGGAGAGCGCACGGACGGTCCACGATCCGGGAGCCGCGAAGAACCGGAAGTCACCGGTGCCCGACGCGACGACCTCGGCGGTGAAATCACCGTTGCCGTCGAGCAGGCGCACGAACGCCCCGCCCACCGGCTGGCCGTCGGCGCTCAGGACACGGCCGGTGATGACCGTTTCCTTCTCCACGTCGACACCGGCCGGGATGGCCTGACCCTGGGTAGGTGCTGCACACATATCTCTTACTCTCCCAACTCGATCGGAGCGCCGACGAGGGAGCCGTACTCGGTCCAGCTCCCGTCGTAGTTCTTGACGTTCTGGTGGCCGAGCAGTTCCTGCAGCACGAACCAGGTGTGCGAGGAGCGCTCGCCGATCCGGCAGTAGGCGATGGTCTCCTTCTCGCCGTCCAGGCCGGCTTCCTTGTAGATCTCGGTCAGCTCGGCATCGGACTTGAAGGTGCCGTCCTCGTTCGCGGCCTTGCTCCACGGCACGTTGATGGCACCGGGAATGTGGCCAGGACGCTGGCTCTGCTCCTGCGGGAGGTGGGCGGGCGCCAGGATCTTGCCGGTGAACTCGTCGGGCGAACGCACGTCGACCAGGTTCTTGGTGCCGATGGCCGCGATGACCTCGTCGCGGAAGGCACGGATGGACAGGTCGGGCGCCGACGCCTTGTACTGGGTGGCGGGCCGGTTGACCGCCTCGGTGGACAGCGGACGGCCGTCGAGCTCCCACTTCTTGCGGCCACCGTCGAGCAGCTTGACGTTGTTGTGGCCGTACAGCTTGAAGTACCAGTAGGCGTACGCGGCGAACCAGTTGTTGTTGCCGCCGTACAGGATGACCTCGTCGTCGTTCGAGATGCCGCGGGCCGAGAGCAGATCGGAGAACTGCTCCTGGTTCACGAAGTCGCGACGAACCTGATCCTGCAGGTCCTTCTTCCAGTCGAGCCGGACGGCACCCTCGATGTGCCCACCGTCGTAGGCGGAGGTGTCCTCGTCGACCTCGACGAAGACGACGCCGGGGGCGTTGAGGTTCTCTTCGGCCCAGTCAACGGAGACCAGGACATCGGAGCGAGCCATTGTTTTCCTTTCAGAGATGACGAGCAGGGTCAGTTCGATGCCGGTGATGGGCTCCGGCGGAGACGGGCGACCAGCGGGTAGATCTGGCAACCCAGGCAGATCCCGAACGCCGCGTTCAGGAACGCCGCGAACAGGGCAAAGCCGGCGAACACCGCGCCGACGACTGTGGAGCCGAGCGCGAAGCCCAGCAGGCTGACGGCCGCGAAGACGAAACCGAGCAGTTGCGCGAACCGCAGCGGCGCCGTCGGCTCGGTCGCACTGGTCGGCGCCAGGCGCGGCGCGACGAATGCCGCGTAGATCCGGCCATACGGATGCCGGCGCGGGCCGAGGGCCGCGCCGATCGCGAAGACGACCGCCTGCAGCGCGATCAGGATCGCGGCCGCGCCGGGCGATAACGCGGCGGCGAGCAGGACGACCACGAGGACGCCGGTGGTCACCCACGCCGCGAAGTGCGGTCCCCGAACATCGACCTGATCTGTGGTAGCGGGTCGCGTTCCGGAACTGTTACGAATCTGGGTGGACATTGTGCGTACTCCTGCGCTGAGAAAGTCCGATGACTGAAGATTTGCCAATTCGCCGGGGGATCGTGAGATCACTCGCGCGGCGGACAGGGGTCGGCGTCAGGAAATCCGGGGAAGCCGACCGATCAGCGGCACAGGCAGCAACAACCACCGAGCCGACACAGATCCACTGTGCGGCGTCGGGTGAGCATCAGCTCGTGGTTGGAAAGCACGTCAGCAGTTTACCCAATTCGGCGGGAGAATTGGACCCGGGGTGGATCACATCCGTCGAGGGGACTTGTCGTCGCAGCTCAGGCCGCTGCGGTGAGCGGCTCCAGCGCGGACTGCAGATCGGTGGCCTTGGGCACGCCGGAAATGCGGAACCGTTCCCTGCCCGCGGTGTCGAAGACGAACGTGGTGGGCAGCGAGAGCACGTTCAACTCCCGGGCGAGCGCGGGCTCGGCGTCGATGTCCACCTCGATGTCCTGGGGCGGCTGCGGTGATCCCGCGAGCTGGTCGGTGACATTGGCAACCACCCGGCGAACCGCGTCGCACGGTCCGCACCACTCGGCGGAGAAATGCAGGACCGCGGGACCGTCGCCGGTGACCCCGACGGCTGCCAGCAGTTCCGCGCGGGCGGAGTCGGACAGGTCGATGCCGTCGGCCGCGCGGACCTTGCCTTCGCGGCGGCGCAGCAGCACACCCACCGCCAGCGCGGCGAGCAGTACCACCGCCAGAATGGTGACTTGGATCATGGTCGCTGCAATCGGTCGAGGTCGATCGTGACGTTCACGCCCTTGCCCTCCACGACGATCTGACCGCCCTGGGCGGAGACCTTGGTGGGCCGGACGCCGAACGGCAACTCCTTGGTATCGATGGTACGGGTGAACCGGGCGAGCACCGCGGGACGATCGGCCTCCGTGATCACCGCCACAGGCATGGTCTCGGTGCCGGGCGGGCCGCGATAGAAACCCGTCGCCACGATCTTCACCTGATCGCCGTCGAGCGACAGATCGGCCTGCACGCTCACTTTTTCGCCGCTGTACTGCGCTCCGGGCGTCTCCGGCAGGGTGCCGGTGAGCACCAGCGCCCCCGTGGTGGTCATGCCGGAGCCGCCCGATCCTCCGGTCCCGTCGGACTTGTCCGCGGGCCGCGAATGCACCTGCAGATCGGGGATGGTGAACAGCCTGCCGAGTTCGGTCGGCTCCACCCGCAGCCTGCTGTCCACTCGCTCCACGGGAACACTGCGCAGGCTGCCGTCGACGAGTTCGCCGACCGGGAGCCGCACTCCCGTCAGCGTCGCCTCCAGCGCGGTTTCGCCGGGGATGTCCGCGCGCTTCGCGCGCGCCCGGATCTCCACGTGGTCGTAGCGGCTGTCCCATGCCTGGCCGAGGAAGGGGAAACCGTGAATCGTCACCTCGGGATCGGCGGTGAGATCGGCGCCGTCGCGCAGCGCGCGGGACACGCGATATTCCGAATAGGCCGCGGTGCTGAAGTCGACGACGACGGCGAAGCCCGCCAGACACAGCAGGCCGATGATCAGCTTGCGCATGCTCCCCCGTCTCTCCGGGTCTCGGGCCGCGGCGGCCGGGAGCCACGCGGCGCGCGTTCGGCTGCCGTGCCGGGCGCCCCGCCGGTCGCGGGCCTGCCCGGTACGTAACCCATGTACGCACCATATCGGTTGGCTCGAGCCGGGCTCGCGGGTGTCCTCCGGTGCGGTCGGGGACCCCGGAATGCGTGGTCATGCCTTGTTACGCGCTAATCTTGCATCCGATTACCTGTGATTAGCGACGCGGCCGCGGCGGTGCTGCCGCATCCGCGTGGCTACGAGATGGGAGGAGGGCCTGTGGAGCTGCTCCTGCTTACCTCCGACCCCAACCCCGAGTCGGTGTTGCCCTCGCTTGCGTTGCTGGCGCACAACGTGCGCCCCGCGCCGACGGAAGTGGCATCACTGCTCGAGGCAGGCACCGCGGACGTCGCGTTGGTAGACGCCAGAACCGACTTGGCCGCGGCCCGTGGCCTGTGCCGCTTGCTCGGCAGCACCGGGTCCTCGGTGCCGGTCGTCGCGGTGCTCACCGAGGGCGGCCTGGTCGCGGTGAACGCGGACTGGGGGCTCGACGACATCCTGTTGCCCGGCACCGGCCCCGCCGAGCTCGACGCCAGATTGCGGCTGCTGGTCGGGCGCAACGGCGGCGTGGCGAGCCCGGAGAACACCGGCAAGATCACTCTCGGTGAGCTGGTGATCGATGAGGGCACCTACACCGCGCGGTTGCGTGGGCGCCCGCTCGACCTCACCTACAAGGAGTTCGAGCTGCTGAAATATCTCGCGCAGCACGCGGGCCGGGTGTTCACCCGCGCGCAGCTGTTGCAGGAGGTCTGGGGCTACGACTTCTTCGGCGGCACCCGCACCGTGGACGTGCACGTGCGGCGATTGCGCGCCAAACTCGGCACCGAATACGAATCGCTGATCGGCACGGTGCGCAATGTCGGTTACAAGGCCGTGCGCCCGTCGCGCGCGGCGGCCAAGGGCGAGCAGGTGAGTTTCCCGGACGAGGACAACGAGGGCACCGACGACTCCCCGCTCACGCCGGTCAACGGCTCCGCGCAGTAATCCGGGCGGCTCGCGCATCGAACTCCGGAAATGCCGCCCGCCCCTATGACGTTGCCAAGGGCGGACTTCGAACGGAGTCCGCTGGGCTCGATGAACGGAGGCCGATGAGCGGCGTGACAACACAGTGGACCGATCGTCTCGATGCGGACACCGCGCAGGCGATCACCGATCTGCTGGCGCGTGCCACCGTGGCCGACGGGGTCGCCCCGGTCTCGGAACAGGCCGTGCTGTCGCTCAGCTCGGGCGAGCACGCCGGAGCACGTCATCTGCTCGCTCGGCGCGACGGCGCGATCGCGGGCTACGCGAATCTCGTTCCCGCGCACGGCGACCATCCCGCGATGGCCGAGGTCGCGGTCGACCCGCCCCAGCGCGGCCACGGCGTCGGCGCCGCTCTGGTCGAGGACGCTCTGGCCGCGGGCGGTGCGGGGGCTCGGGTCTGGGCGCACGGCGACCGGCCGGCGGCCAAAGCCGTCGCCGCGCGGCTCGGGTTGCGGACCGCGCGTGAGCTCTGGCAGATGCGACGGTCGCTGGCAAGTCCTGAGCTACCGGAATTGAGCGTGCCGGACGACATCGTGTTGCGCACCTACGCGGGCCCCGCGGACGACGCGGAATTGCTGCGGGTGAACAGTGCCGCCTTCGCGTGGCATCCCGAACAGGGCGGGTGGACCCGGCGTGATATCGAACTCCGCCGCGCCGAGTCGTGGTTCGATCCGGCGGGCCTGTTCCTGGCATTCGACCCGGCCGCCCCCGGCCGTTTGCTCGGATTCCACTGGACCAAGGTGCATCACGCGGAGAATCCGCCGCTCGGTGAGGTCTACGTGGTCGGTATCGATCCGGCGGCGCAGGGGCGTGGGCTCGGTCGTCTGCTCACTCTCGCCGGCTTGCGTCATCTGCGTGACCGCGGCTTGGCCGAGGTGTTGCTCTACACCGAGGCCGACAACGCGGCCGCGGTGCGCACTTATACCCGGCTCGGATTCGCCCCCGCACACGTCGACGTCGCCTACGCCGCGGCGGATGCTGAATAACAGGCGGCAGAACGGGTGTCCGCGAGTAAAACTGGGGCAAACGTCACATCTACCGGGTGCAATCGCGCCGGGCTGTTCACTCTCCGTTCACTCAGGTCGGTCCAACTGTCAACCACGTGACTTTAGGTTGAGTGAGGGCAGCACACTGTTGCCTGGTGCGCAAGTTCCCCGCGAACAGCACCACAGCACCCGTCCGGGCCGGTGAGGGACCGGACGAGTTGGACGCCACTCCGGAGGAATAGTGAATCTCAAGCGCAGCAGCGCCCTCGTCGGTGTGCTGGCCGTCGGCGCCATGACGTTGGCCGCCTGTGGCAGCGACGACAACACCGCGACCGACTCGAGCAACGTGGCGAAGGTCGACGTCGCCTGCGGCGGCAAGGAGGCCCTCAAGGCCAGCGGTTCCTCGGCGCAGAAGAACGCGATGGAGCGCTTCATCGCCGCGTACGAGAAGAACTGCGACGGTTCCACGCTCAACTACACCTCCAGCGGCTCCGGTGCCGGTGTGAGCGAATTCCTCGGTGGCCAGACCGATTTCGGTGGCTCCGACTCGCCGCTGAGCGCGAAGAAGGACGAGCCGAAGAAGGCCGCCGACCGCTGCGCCTCGCCTGCGTGGAACCTGCCGACCGTGTTCGGCCCGGTCGCGATCACCTACAACATCGACGGCGTCGCCGATCTCGCGCTGGACGGCCCGACGGCCGCCAAGATCTTCAACGGCTCCGTGACCACCTGGGATGCTCCGGAGATCAAGGCACTGAACCCGAACGCCAAGCTGCCGTCCGAGCCGATCGCCGTGATCTTCCGCAGCGACGAGTCGGGCACCACCGACAACTTCCAGCTCTACCTGGACTCCGCCTCCGACGGCGCCTGGGGCAAGGGCGCGGGCAAGGCCTTCAACGGTGGCGTCGGCGCGGGCTCGAAGGGCAACGAGGGCACCTCGGGCGCGGTGAAGAGCACCAAGAACTCGATCACCTACAACGAGTGGTCCTTCGCGAAGGCGCAGAACCTGTCGATCGCGCGCATCATCACCTCGGCGAGCAAGGACCCGGTGACGCTGAGCGTCGCGTCGGCGGGCAAGGCGATCGAGTCCGCGAAGATCTCCGGCCAGGGCAACGACCTGGTCATCGACACCTCGTCGTTCTACAAGCCGTCGGTGGCGGGCGCGTACCCGATCGTCATGCCGACCTACGAGATCGTGTGCTCGAAGTACTCCGACGCCGCCACGTCGAAGGCGGTCAAGGCATTCCTCACCTCGGCGGTCACCAACGGCCAGCAGGGCTTGGACGAGGCCGGGTACATCCCGATCCCGGAGCAGTTCAAGACCAAGCTGACCACCGCAATCAACGCCATCTCCTGATAGCAGTCCCACATGACCGTCCACGACGAGGTTGCCGCCGCTGGTCCGTCGGATTCGACCGACCAGCGAGCAGGCGGAGATACTGCGCTCATGCCGAGCAAGCCGAGCAACGATCCGGCCGCGAAGAGGGCCCGTCCGCAGCACAGCCAGCGAGCGGAGATCATCTTCCGCTCCCTGGCGACGGCGGCCGGTGCGATCATCGTCGCCGCCATCGCGCTGATCGCACTGTTCCTGCTCATCCGAGCGGTGCCGTCGGTGCTGGCGAACGAGGCGAACTTCTTCACCAGCACCGACTTCAACACCTCGGATGCCAACCACCTGCGGTTCGGCATCCGGGACCTGTTCATGGTGACGGTGCTGAGTTCGATCTTCGCCCTGGTGCTCGCCGTTCCGATCGGCATCGGCATCGCGCTGTTTCTGACGCACTACGCGCCGAAGACGCTGGCACGGCCGTTCTCGGTGGTCGTCGATCTGCTCGCGGCGGTGCCCTCGATCGTGTTCGGTCTGTGGGGAATCCTGGTGCTCGCTCCGCAACTGGAGCCGATCCAGGCCTTCTTGAACGACAACCTCGGATGGCTGTTCCTGTTCTCGGACGGCAACATCCCGCTGGCCAGCGGCGGCACGATCTTCACCGCGGGCGTCGTGCTCGCGGTGATGATCCTGCCGATCATCACGTCGGTCAGCCGTGAGGTATTCAACCTCACCCCGCGCGCCCACATCGAGGCGGCGCAGGCGCTCGGCGCGACGAAATGGGAAGTCGTGCGGATGACGGTGCTGCCGTACGGCCGCAGCGGCATGATCGCGGGCGCCATGCTCGGCCTCGGCCGTGCGCTCGGCGAGACGATCGCCGTGCTGATCGTGCTGAAGACGGCCGCGCAGCCGGGACAGTGGTCGGTGTTCGACGGCGGCTACACCTTCGCCTCCAAAATCGCCTCGGCCGCGGCGGAGTTCAGCGCTCCGCTGCCGACCGGCGCGTACATCGCGGCAGGCTTCGTCCTGTTCGCGCTGACCTTCGTCGTGAATGCGCTGGCTCGACTCGCCGCGGGCGGAAGGGTGAACGGGTGATGACCACCTCGACTCTGGACCGGCCGATCAAGCCGCCCACATTCCGGGACGTGAGCCTGTCGCGCCGGATACGCAACAACGTCGCGACCGGTTTGGTCTGGCTGGCGTTCGGCATCGCGCTCGTGCCACTGGCGTGGGTCCTGATCATGGTGATCACCAAGGGCTTCAGCGCCGTGGTCCGGGCCAACTGGTGGCAGAACTCGCTGAAGGGCGTGCTGCCCAATCAGGTCGCGGGCGGCGTCTACCACGCCATCTACGGCACCATCGCCCAGTCGCTGGTCGCGACGGTGATCGCCGTGCCGCTCGGCATCATGGCCGCGGTGTACCTGGTCGAGTACGGCCGTGGCGTGCTGGCCAAGACCACGACCTTCATGGTCGACATCCTGGCCGGCGTGCCGTCGATCGTCGCGGCGCTGTTCATCTTCGCGCTGTGGATCGCGACGCTCGGATTCCCGCAGAGCTCGCTCGCGGTGTCGCTGGCGTTGGTGCTGCTGATGCTGCCGGTGGTCGTCCGCAGCACCGAGGAAATGCTCAAACTGGTGCCCGACGAACTACGCGAAGCGTCCTACGCGCTGGGTATCCCGAAGTGGAAGACCATCGTGCGGATCGTGGTGCCGACGGCTCTGCCCGGCATGATCAGCGGCATCCTGCTCGCCATCGCCAGGGTGATGGGCGAGACCGCTCCCGTGCTGGTGCTGGTCGGCTACAGCAAGTCGATCAACACGAACATCTTCGACGGCAACATGGCGTCGCTGCCGCTGTTGATCTACCAGGAGCTGGCCAACCCCGAAGCCGCCGGACGCGAGCGAGTCTGGGGCGCGGCTTTGACCCTCATCATCATCATCGCCTTCCTGTACCTCGCGGCTGCGGTCCTCAACCGCCTGCTCACCCGGAACCGATAGAAGCGGAACGGATTACCGACAATGGCCAAGCGGATCGACGTCAAAGATCTGAACATCTACTACGGCAAGTTCCATGCCGTGTCCGATGTCTCGCTGACCGTGCTGCCGCGCAGCGTGACCGCCTTCATCGGTCCCTCGGGTTGTGGCAAGTCCACCGTGCTGCGTTCGCTCAACCGCATGCACGAGGTAACCCCGAACGCCAGGGTCGAGGGCGCGGTGCTGCTCGACGGTGAGGACATCTACGGCACCCAGGTCGACCCGGTGGGCGTGCGCCGCACGATCGGCATGGTCTTCCAGCGGCCCAACCCGTTTCCCACCATGTCCATCAAGGACAACGTGGTCGCGGGCCTGAAGCTGCAAGGCGTGCGCAACAAGAAGGAACTCGACGAGGTGGCCGAGCGCTCGCTGCGCGGCGCCAACCTGTGGAACGAGGTGAAGGACCGCCTGGACAAGCCGGGCGGCGGCCTCTCCGGCGGTCAGCAGCAGCGTCTGTGCATCGCGCGCGCCATCGCCGTCTCGCCCGACGTGCTGCTCATGGACGAGCCCTGCTCGGCGCTCGACCCGATCTCCACCCTGGCGATCGAGGACCTGATCACCGAGCTGAAGAAGGAATTCACCATCGTCATCGTCACCCACAACATGCAGCAGGCCGCGCGCGTGAGTGACCAGACCGGCTTCTTCAACCTGGAGGCCCAGGGCAAGCCGGGCAAGCTGATCGAGATCGACGACACCGAGAAGATCTTCTCCAACCCGTCGCAGAAGGCCACGGAAGATTACATCTCCGGCCGTTTCGGCTGATTCCGGTTGCCGAGCGGCTGTGCACCGAGGCTGCGACAGGCAAAGTGAAAGGCCCTGGGTATGCCCAGGGCCTTTCTGCGCTCCGGCCAAGAACTAGTTGCCGCATCAGGCAGCGTTTGCCCGGTTGACGATCTGACGTAGTTTCTTGCCCGAACCCGGGAACTGGCTGCGATCCAGCGGTCGGGTAGTCCGCGCCGGGATCGAGGGCACCGGCTCCTATGGCGCGGAACTCGCCCGCGACCTGCGACAGCGGCTTCGAAGTCGCCGAAGTACCCGCCCGAATCGGCCCCTGCGAGGTATTCGCCCTTGGGCCGGATACCGCTGCCGTCCTTCTGATTTCGATCGGTGACAACTCCGATCGGCTGATCTCCGAGGCGGCGTTCGCGCGGCTGCGCGGCGTCGCACCTATCCCGGCCGCGGATCCCTTGCGAACGGGGGCGGAAGGTGCGCTCGGGTCATTGTTTCCTTCAGCATGGTTCGGTAGGCTGTGAAACAGGGGGGTTCGAATGGCGCAACCTCTGTGGATTCCGTTGAAGCGAAAGAGGTTTCGTGATGGCAGTACGATTGCTCTCTGGTGCGTTGGTCGGTGTGGCCACGATCTTGTCCGCGGCGATGCTTGCCCCACAAGCTGAGGCTGCGCCTACAGCGCCTTGCAATGCGTATTCCGTTGGCAACGTTCACTATGAAGGTTCGACGAAGTGGGTGTGTTACTCATACGGCGGGGGCTCGTACGGATGGATCATCGCCGGATAGTCATACCTGCTCCTGTTGTAATCTACGCCGTCGACAACTGGCAAGCCGTCGGCGCATAACGCAACAGTCCAACGATCGGCCCCGCCCGCTGGCAGCGGACGGGGCCGATTTTGCCGTTGTCGGTGGCTACGGTTCGAAGGGGCGGTGGCGGACCGGGAAGTGGCAAGCTCAGGCGGCTCGCTATACCCACGGAGGATTACATCTCCGGCCGTTTCGGCTGATCCGGCTGCCGAGCGGCTTCGATCGGTACGGGTAGAGGAAAGGCCCTGGGTAGCGAGTCGGCTACCCCGGGCCTTTCTCCATTCGGCAGGAAATGCTGATCTACTGGTCTGGGGGTGTCTCGAACAGCGGCGTCTGCGCCGCTTCTACTCGACGGGTGTGTTCCGAATCCGCTTGCCGATTCGCCGTGTGTCCTCCGAGCAAGCCGGTACTCGCGGGCGCGGTCGACGGTGAGCTGGGCGCGGAAGTGCTGCTGGGCGCGGCGGGTTCGGTACCGGTGTAGCTCGCCTGCCGGACGGACGCAGGCTGTTGTTCCGGCTTCGTTTCCGTGCCCTGCGCCGGATTCGGATTTCCGGTCTTGCTGTCGTCGGCCTTCGAAGTCGGGTCATCCGCCTTCGGATCGGTGGCTTTCGCGTTCGGATCGGCTTTGGAGGGCTGGTCGGTCGTGGAATCGTCGGAGGCTTTGTCCGCTGCCGGTGTGCCGTCCTTGGCGGGCTCACCCGTGGACGGTGAGTCCGCGGGCGTGCCGTCGGCCGCCTGGTCGACGCTCGTGATCACCGTATCGGCGGCCTTCGCGAAGTTCTCCGCGGCCGAGCCCGCGGAGTCGATCAGGCCCTTTCCCGCCTCTCCGCCCGCTTTGATGATGTCGTCGAGATCGTCGTCGAGCTTGCCGACGGACTCGATCAACGTCGGCACATCTCCGGTGATCCCGCCCACCGCGCTGATAAGACTCGTCACATCCGAGGGTGTCCAGGAATTCGGGTCGCCGGCGGGACCGGTGGAACCGGACGACTTGGAGTCGTCGCTCTTCTCGCCCTTGTCTTCGCCGGTGTTCTTGTCTTCGCCGGTGTTCTTGTCTTCGCCGGTGTTCTTGTCTTCGCCGGTGCTCTTGTCGTCGTCGTCGCTCTTGTCCTCGCCCGACTTCGACTTATCGGTCTCGTCTTCGCCGGTGGACTGCTCCTCGGCGATCGGATTCGCCTGCGGCGTGCCCGCGGGAGTGGTGGAAGGGTCGGTCGGGTCCTCGTCGGTGTTCGCGCTATCGGACTGCCGGCCGTACACCGCGAGCATCGGATCCGTCTGCTCGCCGCTGTCGAGCGGGTCGCCGTCGCCGAGCTGGTCACTGCGGGCACGCACATTACCGCTGGCCTGCTCGATCTTGGTGGCGACGTCCGATTGGGTGCCGAGCAGCTCGTTCAGCGCCGTGGTGATGGCGGTCTGGTGGGTGTACTGCGAGTCGCCGTCGTCGTCCGCGACGTCCGGCCCGGGAGTGACCTGCCAGTCCTCGGAGACGGTGAATCCGGCCGCGACGGCCTGGTCGACCTTGTCCAGCAAAGCTTGGCGGAACCCGGCCAGACTGGTGCCGCTATCGATCAACGTCTGCGCGAGTTCCTCGGTATCCAGCGCCACTTTGTTCGCCGCGTCGCGGTCGCCGGCTATCCGGTCGTAGGCCGCGTAATAGGCATCGCCACTCCAATGCGCGCCTGCCGCACGAATCTGCGTCACCGTTTCATCGATCAACGATACGAATTCGCCATTGCGAGTTCGTATTTCCGTTCCGGCTTCGCCCAGTTTCCACGGTTGCCATTCCGACCGCACCTGACTCAGCGTGGCCGTCGAATTCGTCGTCCTCACAGCTGCGCGCCCATCGCCTCGAGGCCATCGCGAAACTGCTGGTCGGACACCTCGTAGTTCGCGGCGCCGCCTTTGGCGATGTTGGAGATCCGTTTACACCGCATGGCCATTCGCCGCCACGCGTCTTCGACATTCGCACCCGCCGCCGAGCACACTTCGCTCAATGCCGAACCGGGCAGCACATTACCGAGCGCGTCCGTGGTGGTACGCACCGTCAAGCCGCCGATATTGCCGCTGATTTGATCCATCGACGCGGCCAACGCGCGCAGCTCTGCTGGATCGACGTTCATGACGCCCCCCTTCATACCGGATCCCCTCCGGCGTAACGCTATACCGGAGCAATCCCGCTCCGCGCGGGTAAATCTATCATTTACCGCCCGCGAAACGTCAAGCCCGGCAAGTCTTTCGGTTACCCCTCGGCATCCGGGTCAGGGGGGAGGACGCCGGTCACCAGGAAGATCACCCGCCGGCCGATTTCGACGGCGTGGTCGGCGAAGCGCTCGTAGTAGCGGCCGAGCAGTGTGACGTCGACGGCGGCGGCTACGCCGTACTTCCACTCACGGTCCATGAGCAGCGTGAAGAGGTGACGATGCAGGTCGTCCATCGCCTCGTCGTCCTCGTTCAGCTGCGCGGCGCGCTCGGGGTCGCGGGTCTCCAGCACCTCTCGCGCACCGGCCCCCATGTTCACCGCGATGCGGCCCATCTCGGCGAAGTAGCCGTTGACGGCTTCCGGTAGCGCGTGGTTCGGATGACGCCTGCGTGCGACCTTGGCTACGTGCAGCGCGAGCGCGCCCATCCGATTCACGTCGGCGACGATCTGGATCGTGCTCACCACTTGCCGAAGGTCGCCCGCCACCGGCGCCTGCAACGCGAGCAGGGCGAAGGCCTTCTCCTCGGCGTCCTGGATCAGCTCCGCGATCCGGTCGGATTCACCGATCACCTGCTCCGCCAGGGCGAGGTCCGCCTGGAGCAGGGCTTGGGTCGCCCGCTCCATGGCCGAGCCGGCAACGCCGGCCATCTCACCCAGCAGGTGGGCGAGCTCGGCCATTTGCTCGTTGTAGATGACACGCATGGAACCTGACCCTAGTTCGCCACGCTGACCAAGTCACGAACGCCGAGTGAATGACCGGTGTGCATCATTAGCGCGCCGGTTGCCCTTGACGGGTCAACAACCGGAATTCGCCGCGCCCGAGACGGCGACATCGCGGCAAATTGTGACCTGCGTCGCATGCTCGCCGCGGTGTATCCGGTCCTACTTGCAGATGTCCTCGGCCGCGTTGACGTGTTCCAGGTCCGAGGGCAGTACGGTCGGCGTCGAATCCTTCGGGGTGCTCGTCACCACGTTGGTGATCTCGTCACCCACCGGCGTCGGCGCCTTCACGATGACGCCGTTCGCCGAATCGCCCCCGATGACGACCTCGACGATGCCACCGAGATCATCGGCGGCCTCGATGGTCGCGCCGGGAATCGAGCTGGCCACGGTGGCTGCCTCGGCCTCCAGGCCCGCGGCGTAGCGGACCTTCGTCGTCGCTGAGGTGCCGTTGGCGTAATTTCCGGTGTTGTAGATCGTGAAGCCCTGGTTGCCGAGCTTGGTGGCGGCCGTACGCGCCAGCCCTTCGACGCCGGAGCCATTGGACACCAGCAGCGAGACGGTGGAGGGGTCCACCGCCCGGTGCTTCGTCGGTGTCGCCGCGGCCTGGGTGGGGGCGGGCGCGTTCGCTTGGACGGTCGGCTTCTCGCCCGGCAGTGGCTGGTCGTCGCGGATCGCCTTGAAGATCGCCTTGATGTCCGATTCGCGGGGAATTTCGTTGCCGTAGGGGGTGGTGCCCGCGGTCGGGACGGTGATGAAGGTGACCGCGCCGGCATCGATCTTCTGCAGTGATCGTCCCAGCCTCAGCAGGTCGTCGGGTTCGACCTTCTGGACCCAGGTGTGCTTGCTGAACGCGTCGATGAAACCCTTCAACTTGCCCGGATTGAACAGCACCTTGCTGGACAGCGTGCCGCGCAGCAGCGAAGCGAGGAAGCGTTGCTGCCGGTTGATGCGGTCGTAGTCGCTGCGTTCCTCACCGTAGACATGCCTGGCGCGCACGTAGTTCAGGGCGGTTTGGCCGTCGATGCGCTGTTTGCCCGGGTGCTCGAGGATGGTGCCGAGCACGTCGTCGACGAGCGGCTTGGACGCGCAGACCTCGACGCCATCGATTTGGTTGACCATCGACTCGAAACCGGCGAAGTCGATGCCGATGAAGTGATTGATCGACGCGCCGGTGAGGCGCTGAATCGTGGAGACGAGGCACATCGGGCCGCCGAGGTTGTAGACGGCGTTGAGCTTGTCGCCTATGGCCGACGGGAACTTCTCGTCGGAGTATGCGTTCTTTTCGTTGTCCCATCCATTGCACTGGGGCCTGGTCACGTCCAGGTCGCGCGGGAAGGACACTACGACGACCCGACTCCGGTCCTTCGGGATGTGGACCAGCATGGTGGTGTCTGCGCGGGCGCCTTCGGCGTCGTCCAAAGTGCCCGCGCCGAGCTGACCGTTGGCCCCCGCGCGGGTGTCGGTGCCGACGAGCAGGTAGTTCTCGTCGCCGAGCTGAGCACTGGAATCGACGATGTCCTCCGAGTTCTCGTCGAGGGCGTTGACCTGGGTGAAGCCGTCTGTCGTCGACCGCAGGTAGCTCCAGCCGCCGCCGGTGACCAGCAATGCGACGACGGCGCACACTGCTCCCCCCGCCCGTCCCGTGGCCCGCAGACGCTTGTTGCGGCGCTCCCGGGAGGCCTCCAGGCGGGTTTGCGCGGAGGTGCCGACCGTCTTCGGCTTGGCGTTTTTGCCCTCCTTGGTGGGCCAGCCCACGCCCTTGCGCTTGGCGCGAGTCTGCTCTTCGAGCGGGGGAAGGACGTCGGTGACCTCTTCGGCCTGCTCCGGTTCGGGACGCGCGACCGGCGCTACAGGAGCGGAGCGCTCGGCGGGGCGACGGTTCGCGGGACGGGCGGCCGGTGTGGCGCCCGTGATGTCCTGGACCACCGGCGAGCTGCCGGTCTGGCGTGGCGGCGGCGCATCGGGGGCACGCCGGGGACCGGCT
>NZ_BDBB01000059.1 GCF_001612765.1 Nocardia arthritidis NBRC 100137 | reverse complement strand
ATCGTCGCGGCGCACCACCTGCGCGGGCGGAAGCACCGCACCGGTCGCGCGGTCCACGTTGTCGGTGACATCCAGCAGACCGGAGATGAACGTGCGGTAGCAGGCGACGCCCTCGGAACCCAGCGCCTGCCGGTCCGCGACCGGATCACCCGTGGCCGCCGGCGGTTGCTTCACCACGAAGCCGCCCTTCGCGCCGACCGGCACGATCACCGCGTTCTTCACCGCCTGCGCCTTGACCAAACCGAGGATCTCGGTACGGAAGTCCTCCAAGCGGTCCGACCACCGCAGACCACCGCGGGCGACGGAGCCGAATCGCAGGTGCACGCCCTCCACCCGAGGCGAATACACGAAGATCTCGAACTGCGGCTTCGGTTTCGGCAGTTCGGCGATCGCGTGCGGATTCAGCTTGACCGACAAGTAGTCCAGCGCGTCGCCCGCCTCGTCACGCCGGTAGTAGTTGGTCCGCAAGGTCGCCTCGATCAGGCCGAACAGGGCGCGCAGGATGCGGTCGGTGTCCAGGCTGACCACCGCGTCGATCTCGGCCTGCAGCCGTTCGGCGATCTCCGCCGCCCGATCCGCGGCCTCCGCGCCGACGTCGTCCGGGTCGAAGTACGCGGCGAACAGGTCGGTGCACGACCGCGCCGTCGCCGGATGGGTGAGCAGGACGCGGGTGATGTTCCCGAAGGTGTAGGCGAAACCGGCCTGCTGCAGGTACTTCGCGTAGGCGCGCAGCAGGGCAACCTCACGCCAGTGCAAGCCGGCGCGCAATACCAGTTCGTTCAGGCCGTCGACTTCGGCGCGGCCGAACCACATCGCGGTCACGGCATCGGGAAGACGCCGCCGCACACTGGTTTCCGGCAGCGATGCCGCGTCCACCGAATGCCCGAGCTGCGCGGTCGGCTCGCTGTCGAGCGCTTCCCGCAGCGGCGCGGCGGTCACCCGGAGCCCGAAGTCGTAGATCCAGCGGTCCGGCCGGTCGGCCAGCGTGATCCGATAGGGCCGCTCGTCGACCACCTCGACGCCGAGGCTGTGCAGCACCGGCAGCACCCGGCTCAACGAGACGCCATCGCCCGCGACGTAGAGCGTGAATCGCCATTCGGCGGCGCCCAGGTCGCCCTGCCGGTAGAAGTCGGTGTCGATCGCGCCGTCGGACAGTCGCTCGAGGCGGCGCAGGTCGCTGAGCGCGTGCGCGGGCTCGTGCTCCTGCTGGTAGCTCGCCGGGAAGGCCGCCGCGTACTCGGTGACCAGCGCCTGCGGCACGTCGGAGGCGCCCGCCGCTTCGGCGACCAGACGGTCGCTCCAGGTCCAGGTGGTCGCCAGCAGCAACTCCTGGATCCGCTCGCGATTCTCCTCGGAGATGTCGGCCGCCTCGGCGCCCGGCTTGCGGTGCACCGTGAAGTAGACGACGGCCAGTTCCGATTCGGTGGCCCGGGCCGAGTACGCGATCTGCTCGGCATCGAACTGCTCGCGCAGGATGTCGCCCATGCGCACGCGGACCTCGGTGGAATAGCGGTCGCGCGGCATGTAGACCAGGCAGTAGATGGTGTCGCTGCGCGAATCGCGCCGGATGAACATCCGCACCTGCCGCCGCAAACCCAGATTCATGACGGCGGAGACGGTTTCGAACAGCCTGCGCGCGTCGGTGGAGAACAGCTCCACCCGCGGGAACGACTGCATCATCTCCAGCATGGCCTGGCCGGAGAACGAATCGAGGCCGAAGCCCGCCCATTCGATGACCTGCAGCACGCGCCGCGAGATGACCGGGATGTCGAGAATGTTCTCGTGCAGGCCCGCGACGGTGAAGGTGCCCACGAAGACGTGTTCGCCCTTGACCATCTTGACGGTGTCGCCCCAGGCCGCGCGGCCGCTCGGGTCGCTCGCGCCGTAGTCGGCCACGCTGATGAAGTACAGGTTCCGAGACCCGGGCAGCAGCGAGTCCACCGACCCGTTGGCCATCCGCAGGACCGTGCGCTTCGCGCCGACCACGGGAACGCTGATGTCGGCGTCGGCGCCGTTGCCGAGGATGCCGAGCCCGGTGCCCGGCAGCTGCCACGGTTCGAAGTCGGCGTTCGCGCTCGGCGCGGAGCGGCGGAAGTGGTAGTAGCCGTAGCCGAGCGGCGTGAAGTGCCCGTCGGACAGCCAGCGCAGCAGCCCGGCGGTCTGCGGGATCTCCGCGTCACCAGCCCACTGCGCGGCCTGATCCAGCTGGCCGGCAACGGTATTGAGCACCTCGACCATGGTCGGCGTATCGTCGGCGACCCGGCGCAGGTCGGCCAGCAGCGGCGGCAGCGCCTGTTCGATCCGGTCCACCAGTTCGTCGGACAGGCCCGCGCCCAACTGCACGTGGATCCACGACTCGCGCAGGGTTTGTCCGTCCGCCTCCCCGGCAGGCTCGGCGACGCCGTCGCGCGGCGCGATGGACAAGACCCGGCCGTCGGCGTCACGCGAGACGTCGAACACGGGATGCACGACTTCGGTGACCGTCGCGCCCAAGCGCCGCAGCGCGGCGGTCACCGAGTCCACCAGCAACGGCATGTCGTCGTTGACGATCTGGATCGCGGCGCCGACCCCCGCGCTGTCGTCCGGCCGGTAGACCCTGGTGGTCGCCGAACCGGGCGCGCGGGTGGTCGCCAGCTCCAGATGCTGACGGAAGATCCGCTCGGCCCGTTCCGTGATCGCCGACGCCGAGGGACCCGGCTGGATCCACCGGAAATAGGCCGCCTCCAGGTCGGTCGGATCATCGCGGAACCGCTTCGGTGAAATCGTCTGCTGGGTGGTTGCCACCATCGATCCGTTGCCTTCCCGAGAACTGCGCTCGTACGTGTTTCGTACTTCAAATAACGTACCGCTGGATAACGGCACAATCAACAGTGTAACAATAATTCGCTAGGACGGACATGGGTAACGCCGTCCCGGATCAGGGATTTTCTGAAGTCCGGCGGGAGAGGCGCGATCAGGTCAGCGCACCAGTCCCGCCCGCGACATGAAGGTCTGGGCGCCGGCTCGACCGGCGAAGGTGCCCGTTTCCAAGCGCAGACCCGTCCGGGTATCCGCGTACCAGACGGTTGCCGAAGGACCGATCGCGGCGTAGACAGATCCGTCGACGAGGGCGGAACCGCCCGCGCCGCGCCAACGAGAAATGCTGTCGGCCAGGCGATCCTGCGCAACCAGTTCGGCATAGAACGTCATGTCCCGGCCGCCCGCGATACCACCGAAGAGCATCGGGTCCGTGGCGGCGATGACGCACTTCTCCCGCTGGCCGCCGGAATCCAGCGGCTGACAGGTCGCCGCCGTGCGCAGCAGATCCGGCATGGCTCGGACCGGCGCGGTTCCCTGGAGATTCGAGGGCAAGGCCAGCGAACAGGACCGGACCGCCAGAACCGCGGCGACTACCATCACCAGCGCGATCGCCCCGACCGTGTACCACTGCCAGCGCGGATAGGCCTTGTGTACAAGGCTTTTCGCCTCACTGCCGACCTTCTCCGCGACTTCGGCGACCTGAGTGGGCAGCTTCTCCGCGACGGTTCTCGCCGTGTCCACGGCTGTGCGCAGCGGCGCTCCGCAGTGCGCGCAGCGGGAATCCGCGCCGGTGTTGCGATGCGAGCAGTACTGGCAGACCAGTTCGGGCAGCGTGGACACTTCAGCGCCCCGTGATGACGATAGAGGAGATCGCGGTGGTGTTGATCGACGGATCGCCCTTGGACTCCAGTACGGTCAGCACGATCTTCGAGGCGCTCACTGCGGGCTCGGTCTTGGTCACCACCAAAGTTCGTTGATCGAGGGTCGGCTGCGTGTAGACGGTCTTGTTGCCGTCGTCGAACTGGTACGAAACCCGGCTCACCGTGCGGTATTTCGCCCACTGGTCGCTGCCGTCCGCGCCGATGTGATCCCAGCCGGGCACGATGCCGATCGAGTCGATCTGATAAGACTTGCCCAGGTCGATGGTGATGACCTGGCCGTCGACCTTGTAGGCGCGCACGCACGACCACGCCTTGCCCGTCTGGCCGCCGAAAGCGTCCATCGCCGACGTGCTGCCGGGCGGACATTTCGACGTCGCGGACTTCGGCTGGATGATCGAACTCGCCGGCGGTGCGGCCGAGGTCGAGGGCGCCGCCGAGGTCGGCGGCGGCGTGACGACCAGAAGCTGATCGTTCGCCGTGTTCTTCTCCTTGCCGCCGGTGGTGACCAGCAGCAGCACCAGCAGTACGGCGACCACCGCGGCGACGATCAGCGCGACCTTGGGTTTGCGCAGCTGGACGAGCGCGTCCTTGGCCATCTGCTGCGCGGGCGCGAGCCGGTCGGACGGTGCGGCGGATGCGCGCGACGGTTCCGGTTCCGGTTCGGCCTGCGCGTTCGATCGCGCGGCGACCGAGGAGTAGTCGTTCCCGAGCTCCATCGCCGGAGCCGATTCCTGCGCCTGCCCGTTCAGCAGCGCGAGGATTCGCTCGCTCGCCTTCGGGCCGTCACCGGTGCGACGCCGCGGCGCGGCCTGCTGAGACTCCGAGTCGAGGTCGGGCAACCCGAGCGATGCGGCGCCGAAGTCGATGCCCTCGCTGTGCTCGATACTGCCGCTGAGCTCCGTGCCACCGATCGACGGCATGGCGGAAGACCCGAACGAAGAATCGGAGAGCAGTGCGTCGAGGACCGCACCTCGATGACGGAGAAAAACATCTCCCGGGTCCTCGGCGGGCATGGACCGGATCGTATCGGGCCCGAGCCGGCCGCCGAGCCGACGCTATTCCCGCTGGAGAGAACAGCCGGCCGGTCGGGTCAGCGCTTCTTCTCCTCGGTCACGAAGTACTCCGGCGGCACGTCGAACACCCGGGCCAGCGCGATCACCAAATCCAGCCGCGGGATCGCGTCACCGTGGATCAGCCGGTACAGGCCGGACTGCGACACCGGCACGTCCGGGTAGGCCAACTCCAGGTGCTGCGCCAGCGAGTAGAGCGTCAGCGACCGCGTCGATCCGTCCTCGGTCGAGACCACGGATTCGGCGATCAGCTCCGACAATCGGCTGGAGAAGATCGCCGCCGCGGCTTGTCTGGGGGTTAGCGCGTCCCCGGCGTCCTGATGAGTCAGATCGCCGCCATCGGAATGGGTGTCCGCTACCACGGTGATAGACATTAACCGACCGCTCCCATCAGCTCACGCGACGGCCACCGGGTTGCGGAGGTGCAACCACGGGTCCCGATGCTCCCGCGTTGTGCGCGGGCGGTCCGTCGACTGTTTCGAAATATCGTGTTTCGCCTCTCGGCTCGATCAGCTCGACACGCACCGTGCGCATCGGAATGCTCACGTCCACCGCGGTAGCGCTGACCTGGTTGATCGCGAGATCGACCGCACGCCTGCGCGGACCGCCGGGCTCGCTGATGGTGACCGTCGTGTGCGCGCTCGACGCACGCGGCGGCAGGTGATCGAAGACCGCGATGGTGGCCGGTGTCTCCGCCTCGGTGGTTTGCGTGCCGGTATGCCCATCGCCCGGATCGGCCAAGCGCATGGAACGCGGGTCGCCGACCGCGCTCACCAGTTGGCGCCAGCTGTCCGGACGCGCCGAATGGATCTCCACGTCCGCGCCCACCACCATCGCCCGCAGGATGATCTGCTGGGCGACCGGCAACCTGGCGTGCACATCGATGGTGCGCCTGCGTGGGTTGAAGCGGGCCGGATCGAACAGCGGCAGCGCGAGAGTGTGGCGTGGCTGGCCGCTGATCGCGCCGAGGATCTGGCCGTTCGGGCCGATCGCGATGGCCAGATCGGCGACGAGTTCCTCCGGTGCGATGTCGGCGCCGGACTCGAAGCCGCGCAGCGCCCGGATGGAGGAGCCGGTGGGCAACGACGCCAGCAGGGCCTTGGACTGGTCGCCGCGCAGTAACCGCAGATAGTCCGGCGGTTCGGTGGTGACCGCCGGGCCGATGAACCGGACGATGGCACGCGGCCCCCCGGTGTCGTCGGTCAAGCTCACCACGAGAGTGGTGCGGCCGCGGTTCCAGGTCCAGCAGTCGTCGAGGCTCTCCCCGCCCAGCCGGGTCCAGTCGATCAGGAAGCTCGTCACACACCGGCCCGGCACCGACGACTCCAGATTGCTCCAGGTCTCCCGGAGATCGGAGAGCTCGACTCCGGCGTGCAGCAGGCGCGTCGCGTCCCGCAAGGCGGCGGCCGGCAGCGCGTGCGCGGCGATACCCCGCTCGCGCAGACGGCCCGCGATCCGATGGGTAGCGCTGGCCAGCGCTTTGGGGGCGACCACCGCGCAGGGACCGCGCTTGCTCAGCGCTGCCAGGTTGCGCTCTTGGTCGAGCCGGATCACCAGCCAGGTGAGCCGGTCCCCGATTACCGGGTGGGTCCCGATCAGCTGGTCATAGAGCATGCTGTAGCTGCCGGTGGAACGGACCCGCTGACCAGTGGTGACGATGTCGATGTCGACCGCGATGCCGAACTGATCGAGCATCGGGAACAGCATGTCGACCGAGATGGTGTCCTCGGTGTACAGGGTTCGCTCGGCGATGACGGTGGGCAGGTCGAGATTCGGCGCGAGCTGGATCATCGCGATCAGCGTGCTGCCCGCCTCGTTGATGCCGCACACGCCGGCGGCTACCTGCACGTCCCGGATCCCGGCGGCCTGCGTGCGTTCGCGCGCCCGGGCGGCCCGGCCTTTCCGGTAGGCCGCCCAGTCGAGCAGCCAGCGAACCGCGGTCCGTTCGTTCACCCGGACGGTCACCGTCACCACCAGGACCGTGACCACCACCGCGCTCACCCACCACGGCGTCTTGGCCGACAGCCCGACCAGCAGCGGGCTGCCGACGACGACGAAGGCGGCGAACGGACCACGCTCGACGCCGGCGACCCGTACGCTCGGAAAGCTCACCGGCGCCTCCGCATCACGGAGTTCAGGTGACTGCCCGCGAGGCCGAGCAGCACCGCGGCGAGGATGACGACGGTCGCGGTGATCGCGGGCCGCAGGTCCTTCGCGCGCGGCGGAGGGGGCACGGGCAGTTCCGCGGACCGGAACAGGCCCGTGGGTTGCTGCGGCGGAGTGCGGTAGCTCAAGGCGGCGAGCGGGTCGATCACGCCCGCGCCCACCACGTTGTCGATGCCGCGCGCAGGCGCGTGCGCGCTGGCCTGCAGGCGGGCGGCGATCTCGCGCGGAGTCTCGTTGGGGAAGCGCGAACGCAGCAGCGCGGCTACACCGCTGACGTAGGCCGCGGCGAACGACGCGCCACCGACCGGCACGAGTTTGTCCGGTTCACCGACACCGTTGATCAGGCCACCGCCGCCGGGGCCGAGCGATTCGATGCCGGTGCCGGGGGCGGCGACCGAAACCCACGGCCCGGTCAGCGAATCCGGCATGGGGGCGCCGGTCGCGGTGGTGAATCCCACGGTGAGCACGTCGGCGCCGAACCAGCCGGGCGTGGAAATGGTCTTCACGTCGCGCCAGTTCCGCGGGTCCGCGGGCCGCGTCGGGTCGATATCCGGATTCTGTGCGCAATTGGCGCCGCCACCGGCATTGCCCGCGCCCGCCACGATCAGCGCGCCGCGCACGTGGACGGCATGGCCGACGGCCGCCGACAGCATGGACTGGTCCACCTGCGCGTCCACCGGGAGGCAGACGGGCAGCGACACGGTGATCACACCGGCGCCTTGGTTCGCGGCGCGCGTGATCGCCCGGGCCAGCGTGCGGATCTCGATGGCGGTCCGCTGGCTCGGATCAGAGCTCGGCCGTTCGGGACTGAACGCGCCGGAGCGGGTTCGGATGGAGATGATCCGGGCGTCCGGCGCCACCCCGGTGAATCCATCCCCGGGATCGGGAGTGGCCCCGATGATCCCGGCGACCAGCGTGCCGTGCGCGTCGCAGTCGGACAGTCCGTCGCCACCTGCGGCGAGATAGTCACCCCCGCCGACCAGGTTGGGCAGACGCGGGTGCGGCTGCACTCCTGTGTCGATCACGGCGACGGTCACTCCCGCACCCCGGCTCAGCGCCTTGGCGCGACGCAGATCCAGCGCGAGTTCCGCGGGTGGAGTGCGGGTGAGATCGCTGTCGGGCAGCGCGCCCGCGGCCAGGCAGCCCTTGTCCTGCTTCATCGGCTGCTCGGGCCCCGGCGGGTCGTCCGCGGGCGGTGCGCCGACCACGACCTGAGGCGGCTCCAGCGCGACCGCGGGAGCGGCGGGGACGGCCAGCATCACCCCGGCGAGAACCGCCACAGCGGCACTGCCGACCTTCATCAGATCCCTCGCATCGCGGTGTAGACGCCCATGATCCAGAATGCGATCACCGGAACCACCAGGATCAGCGCGTATTCCACCAGGTCGATGACTCGGCGGGTGACCGGGGACAACCGTTTGCCCGGCAACCGCAGCGCCGCGACGCAGGCAAGGCAAGCCGCCGACGCAACCCCGAGGCCGACCACGAGACGCGCGGCCGGGCTCTCGTACGCGCCGACCAGGACGAAGCCGACGCCGCAGACGGTGACAACGGATCCGGCGACCAGCGCGATCGCCTGGACCCGATCCGGGTGCCAGCGTGCGCGCATCGCGAGCAGGCCGCCGATCGCGGCGGCCATGACGATCTCACGGATGCCGCCCGGACTGACCGCGGCCGCGAGCACTGCGGAGACCGCGAGCACGGTGGAGATCGCGGCCATCAGACCGCGCAGGCTGGTCACCGCCAGTCGGGCGCGGCCCTCGATACCGGCCTCGGCGGCGTGGCGCTGTTGTTCACCGACAGCGGTGTGCTCGTCGCCTTCGCGCACCGTCTCCGCGTCGAAGATGTCGGTCAGCGTGGTCGGCGAGACCTCGTTGCCCGGGTCCGGCAGGTCCGGCGGCCGGATGCGGGCGATTACCACGGCCAGGCGCGGGGCCGCGGTCAGCAGCACGATCGCGACGAACACCGTGCCACCCGCTACCTGCCCGACGGACAGATCGGCATAGGTCACCGGCAAGGCCGCGGCGGTCAGCATGATGCCGAGCACCGTCACCGCCATCAGGGTCGCGATCCCCATTTTGCTCAACCGCATCATGGTGGCGGCGGCTACCGCAGCGACCACCGCTCCGGCCGCCAGATTGGCCGCGGCGAGCGGGCCGGGCTGACCGTAGGCGGGCGGCACCAGCATCGCGCCCCCGGCGAACAGCAGCGGCGTCGCGGTCAACGTCAAGCCGAGGGAGACCTTCGCCGCGGCATTGCGCCGATGAGCCTGCGCGGCCGCCGCCCAGCACAGCCCGCCGAGCAGCAGCGCGGGCAGTCCGCACCACAAGGTCGAACCGGTCATCGTCCACGACCAGGTCAGCATGGCGGCCACCGCCGAGGCCCCGATACCCAGGACGGTCAGCCCGACGATGGCGGCGGTGTTCGCGTCGAACTCGGCGAACTCGCGCTCGTTGATCAGGGCGAGCGCGTCGGTGATGTCCTCGACCACCGGCGTGAAGACCTCCGCCGATTCGACGACCGACAGCATCAGCACGGTGCCGTCGGTGACGTCGTGGTCGGCCAGGCTGCGCCAGCGCGGAATCGGCGGCTCGCCCGGCCGGGCCAGGCTCCACTGGCCCTGCGGCGGAGTGAAATCGACGCTCTCGTCATCGATCGCCGAGGCCAGGACGACCAGCAGGTCGTCGATGAACGTCTCGATGGTGAACTTGGTCGGCACCACCACATCGACCTGATACGTGGAGACCATCACGGCGATCCGCGCCCGTGCGACCTCCGCCGACGGCTGCGTCCCGGCAGGCGCGGGCGCGACGGCAGTGCTCATCTCTCCGCCTCGCTGACTGCCTGCGCCTCGCTGACGCTCGGCTCGCTCATCGCCACCCTCCACGGTCACCGTGGTTGTCGGCGCCGCTGGAGAGGTATCCGGGGAATCCATCGGCCAGCCAGGCGGCCAGCTCTTCGAACGCGAGCACGGTCTCCTTCTCCAACAACCGCAGGTCGATCTCGCCGCCTTCGGCCAGATGCGCGTCGTAGGGCAGCACGCAGGTTGGGCGCTGCGCGGTCTCGAACAGCTTCTCGATCGCGTCCACGTCGACGGTCGGCTTCAACGGCTGGTGATGCACGATGCCGACGATCGACTTCGCGATCAGGTGTTGCAAGCCATGTGAACTCAGCCAGTTCAGGGTGGCCACCGCGCCGGTCACGCCGCCGACGGTGGCCGGGGTGACGACCACGACGGCGTCGCTGGTCTGCAGCACCGTCGCCGTCACCGAATCCAGCACGCCGGTCCCGCAGTCGACCACGAGCAGGTTGAAGTGCTTGCGCAGGGTTTCCACGGCGGTGCTGTATTCGCGGCCCGACAGCGCCTCGGTGGCCTCGGTGGACCACGGCGAAGCGATCACGGCGAGGTCCGACGAATTGATCGAGGTGAACGACTGCACCGCGGAGAACGCGTCGAGGTTCTGCGACTGCGCCAGGTCGCGCAGGGTCAGGCCGTACGGATGCCTGCAGGTGCGGGTGGACAGATCCCCGAAGTCCGGGTTGGCGTCGATCGCGACCACCCGGTCCGGGCGCAGGCCCGCGAAAGTCGAGCCGAGCGTCGCCGCGGTGGTGGTGCGCCCGACGCCGCCCTTCACGCTGATCACCGCGATCTGATAGGTCGTGGTGAGCTGGCGCCGGATGCGCGCCTTGCGGTCCTCGGCACGCTGCTCGGCGGGCGAGAGCCCCAGATTGAAGCCGACTTTGTTGAGCGCGCCGCGCATGCCGGAGCTGGAACGCAGCTGCGCCCGCTTCGCGGCGGAGATGTCGGCGAGCAGGTCGATCGAGCTGAGCGCGGCGGGCAGCACCTCGATCCGCGGGGTCGGCTCGTACGCCGAGTGGTCGACGCGTTCGGGGACCCAGGGCGTCGCGGATCCGGACTGCCACTCCTCGTTCGCGGATGCGGCATTGGTCCGCGCGATCGCCTGAGACACCCGGGCGGCCGCCTGCTCCGCGCGGTACTGCTCGGCGGACTGCTCGTGTGCCGAATGATTCTGCGCCGCTTGCGGTGCCGCAGGAGGCGCTACGGAGTAGTCCGGCGGAGGCGTGCTCGCGGGCGGCGGCGGCGCGCTCGGCTGTGGCGGGGGCACGTTCGCCTGCGGCGGAGGCACGTTCGCCTGCGGCGGAGGCACGTTCGCCTGCGGCGGCGTGCTCGGCTGCGCCATCTGCGCATTCGCCTGCCGCGGCGGCGTGCTCGCACTCGGTGGCGGCGTCACCGCCGCCTGCTGCGTGGGACGGGGTTCGGATTCCCCGGCGGACGCCTGCGGCTCACGCGGAGTACCGATCACGGGGTCGGCGTGGGAGAACTTCTCGGCGTCCTGTCGGGCCTCGGGGGCGGGGCCCGGGGCCACGGCCGCGTCGGTCAGCTCGTTCGTCGGTGCGAAGTACGCGTCATAACCGCCGCGAGCGCGCGCGGATTCGGCCGAATGACCGTTGATGCTCGGTGCTCGGTTCATCTCCGTCGTCCTCTCCACAACCACGGTCCGACGTTCAGTTCAGTCTGCTTGTGTCGAACCAACTTCGACCGGGCAACAGGTCGATGAGCGCCCCGATGCCCGATCGCAAGGCCGCATCGTCGCCGGGGGCGAACGTGGACCATATCTCTCCATCCATCGCCCTGCTCGGGGTGACGATCAGCCGCCCCGACAGCGTGTCGAGCACGGTCACCGACACATCGGTCTCGGGCGGGCTGCCGTCCCGGTGCTCGATCACCAGGATCTCGGCCCGGCGCGCCACCTCGTCCAGCGCCCTGGTGAGCACCGTCGCGGTGTGCGGCTGGGCGCCCAACTCCAGCAACGCCTGTCGTCGCTCGTCCGGTTCCGACGGTACCTCGCGAAGCTGCTCGACCGTGGTGGTCATCGGCGTGAACCGCAATGCCTCCGCAGGACCGAGCGCGGCGGTCAGCGCGGCCGTCACCGTGTCCAGATTCTGACCGTCCTGATACATCGTCTGGATGACCACGTTGTCGTCGCTGCGCAGGGCGAGCACGTGCGTGTCGCCACTGCGCACCAGCGAGAACCGCAGCATTCCTTGCGGTTCCCCGTCCATTCCGGTGGCCAGGATCCTGGCCACCAGTTCCATGTCCGGCCGGTACAGGCACCGCAGCCAATGCTCGACCACCGGGTGCACCCTGTCACCGTCGATGATGCCCACCTCGGTGAGTTCCTGCGCGACGACGGCGTGCACCCGTTCTCGATCCTCGATCCGATAGATATTCGGCAGCAGCGCCAGCACCGGAGGATACGAGTCGATGCCGACCAATTCTTTCAACAGAAGAGCGGCATCGACATTGAGATCGATCGCTACCGGATCCGCTTCCAGGGGACGAGCCTCCTCTCCTTGGACTGGAACTCGACCACGGTGGACCTCACCGCGCGGGTTCCGGGTCTACGGTCGCCGGCTCGTCGACGTCGCTTCCGATGACACCGACCAGGAGCAACTGCTCGTTGTCCGACTCTTCGAGCTCTTCGAGTTCGTCTCGACGGTCGGCGTCGCCGTACTCGATGACGCCGATGACCGGGGGTTGCTCGAGGACAGGGACATCTTGCGGTTCGCCGGGCACGAACACCTTCGACTTCTCGCGGTCCTCGTCGCGCCTGCGCCGGCGCATCTGTGCCTTCGGCGCGGTCGCTCCGCGAGGTGCGGTCGGACGCGAACCCGGCCCGCCCCCGGTCGGATTCGGCGAGGCACCGAACGCGGTGCCGCGGCCGAGAGACCAGTTGGACGGCATCCGGAATCCGCTCGCAGCGCCGGGCAGGGCACTCAGCCCGCCGCGAGTCATGCTCAGCGCGACCATGCTGCCCGATCCGCCGTACAGCCCGGCCAGCGTCGTCGAGTCCTGCGATGTTCCGATCAAACCCTGCTGGTCCATCGAACCGGTGCCGGAGCCGTCCATCGAGGAATTGCCGAGCGAATCCGACAGTGACGATGGGTTGTCCATGTCGGGCAACTGCTCGGTCGGTTGGGTGGTGTCCACCGGTTGCGTGGTGTCCGCAGGTTGTGTGGGATCCGTGGTTTGCGTGGGATCAGTCGGTTTGGGATCGGTGGGATCAGGATTGGTCTTGGTCGGATCACCCCCCGGATCACCGGTCTGATGGTTCCCCACGTCGGTTTGCGTCGTATGGGTGTCGGTGTCCAAAGGATTCTTGATCTCCGGCGAAACGAAGTTGTACGTCGTTCCATCGGGGATCGGACCACCACCGTTGACGATCGGCATGGGCACTTCCGGCGTCGGCAACCCGGCGAGTACGGCGGTGGCCGCGGCGTCGTAGCCGACCATCACCCCTGCCGCGGCCGCGGTGATCGCCAAATACTCGAGTTCACTCAACAGCATCCCCGCGAGCGTTAGCGGGGCCAGTTGCGTCGTGCTGGCGGCGGCGAGGGCCGCTTGCTTCGCGTACCACTCCGCGAGCCACGCCTCTACCCCGGTCATGGCTTCCGCTGCGCTGCCGAAAATCGCTCCCAGCTCCGCTACGGACTTCGCGGCATCCGCCGCCACCGCGGCCTGTCTGTGCAACCAGCCGGCGTGCTGACGAAACGCCGCTTGCGCGCGATCGGACGACGGCCCTTGCCATGCCCCACCCATCATGGTGGTCGAGCCGTCCGTCCCGCTCGCAGCGGCCGCCAGCGCCGCGGCCAAATCCGCGTAGGCGGCCGCGGCGGTGTCCAACGCGAATACGCCGGGCCCGGACAGCAGCCGGGCGATATTCACTTCCGGTGGCAACGCAAGGTAATCGACCATGGCATCGGCCTTCGCTCGACCGGCTCCGACTACTCGCCGAACGCTACACGTTTGGCGGAGATCTGGCTGTCACCAGCGGCATCCGCCGCGCAATAGCAGGCGTCCACCTCGGGCAGGTGCGGCTCGGCGTTGATGCGATGCCCCACTCCCTGCGCCGTCTTGTCGAAGAGGTTGGTGGCGAAGCCGAAGAATGCCTGGGTGATGCGCCTGCTCACGTCGTCGCAGCCCGGCGGAAGCGGCACACTACCCGCCGCGGACGCAACCATCGTCCCGGCTAGATCCGTGGTCCCTGTGCTCATTTGCGCGGCGATAGCGGGAAGTTGCCCTGGAGTGAGACTGAAGTACATGGAGAGCTCCTAACGAAGGGCGCCGTGCTCGCATCGAGCGGTGCAATCAGAACGTTAAGCTATTCCCACGAGTGGGCATAGTGGCCGGAACCCCATTGGCCACGCCCGACAGCTCTGCGCCGTCGGCAAAAACCCCCTCTGCGACAGCACTCGGAACGTCACGTGACAAGATTTGCGGACTTGCCTCCTCAACCATCGCAGAAGACGTCCCGATACGCGATCGCCCTCGACGATGTCCGTGGGAACGGACTCGTCGAGGGCGACAGCGGGGTGTTGATCGGTATGCTCTCGAGCGCTCGGCACCGACCGAACGCCGAGACGGTGTTCGATCGACCCACCGGCCCGGCTCGTACGACCTGCGCAACGGGCAGGGACCGGAAGGGCGATTCGAACCACGGAGTTGCTAGAGCCCGATCTGCGAGAACCTCATGGCTTGACCCTGGTCAACCACGCGGAACTGGCCATCGATGCCGGACACGCCCTTTGTGGCCGCCTTCAGACTCTCCAGCGCCTCGTTGTACTGGGTGATCAGGCCATCGATGCGCCTTTGCAGGCGTCCGTTTTCGCTACCGGCGTCACCTTGGAAATATTGCTCGAGCAGAGCGGCCACCGCTTTCCGCTCCTCCTTGTTGACGGTCATGTCCTCGAGCGCCTTACTGGTGCGGATCACCAGGCCCTCAACGGCATTGTAATCGTTCTTCAAAACCATTTTCGGAGACCTTTCCCGATATCTTTCTTCTGCAGATCCGGCATCAGAAGTTGAGATTGTATTTGTTGACCTGCGACGCGTTTTCCTGGTCCTGGCTACCGAAGGTCGATCCGGCGATATTCAGTGCGTCGACGATCTCCATGAAGGTCGAGTGCAGCTTTCCGCCCTTGTCGAGAGCTCCCTGCATCGCCTGCTGGATGGCATTTCCGGTCGCGCCCTGGACCGCGGGCGCGTACTCCATCTTGATTCCTTCGAGAATGCCCAAATGGTTCTTGAAGGTGTCTGCGTGGGTAAAGAACTTCTTGGCGGCGGTGTTGATGTCATCCTCGCTGCCGGTGTAGCCGATGGCCATATCTGTTCCTATCCTATGGGGCGTTTACCTTGCCTCGGACGGATTCGCCGAGGACGTTGACAACGTGTGTAGCGGACTCGTCGATACGCGACTCGCGACATCGACGTCCTCGACCACACCGCTCGCGGAGAGCTTCTTCAGTACCGGCACCTCCTGAGTTACTTCGGGATCGAATACCGCTGCGAAAGCATGGATCTCTCTCGCTGCGGTGGCGTCCCGTCTTCGACGATCGCACCGAGCGGCCGACACCAGCGTGGCAGTATCCGAGTGCCTTCCGACGTCGCTCAGCGGAATTCCGCGCGGTTCCACTGCCTGGCCACCGTTTCGACGACATCCGCGAACCGAGAGCCCTGCCGGAGATCGACCCGAGTGTCCACCGGGGAGCGGTCTCGGCCTCTTGCACGTCCGGCAGCATGTTGCCAACATCCGGGAGCGCCATGGCGAGACTCCAATCGAGCGTGACTACCAGCTCGGATCGAGCGGCTGCTAAGAAAACCGTAATTCATTCCCAACCTTGGGACGACCCGCCGGAATCACATCTGCTGGGGTGCCCAGGCCACCTGGACGAGGTCTCTACGGGAACTCATGGGCTCCACGTAGATTCCGCGTCCAGGCGGCTGCTTGGTGGCTCGCACGTCGCCGATCAGTATGCCGTCGAGCTTCGAGCCATCCATGACCAGACCGGAGGAATTGAGGTTCTTCATCTGGCCGATCACGTTGTCGTACAACGCTGTATCCGCTTGCGCGATGTTGCGTGCCGCGATGACGTGCAAGCCGGTGTCTCGACCGTCGACAATGATCTCCTTCAGGGGCTCCAGCGGATTGAACGCGCCGCGCTGCGCGATCATGTGGTAGTCGTCGATCACGACGAAGACCTCAGGTCCGCTCCACCAGGACCTTTCCGCGAGCTGCCGCGTGGTCACATTCTCCGGTGGGCGCCGCGAGCGCATCTTCTCCACCAGCGCCGGCAGCGCATCATGCAGGTCACGCTCGTTGGTCACGTGCCCGATGAGCATTTCCGGCGGCACCGCTTCCAAATGCCTACGCCGGTAGTCGATCAGCAGCACACGTGCCTGCGAGGGGTCATACTGACGCTGAATGGACGCCAGCAGAGCAGCCAATGCGGTCGACTTCCCCGATCCGGTCGAGCCGAGCACGATGAAGTGCGTCGACACGCTGAAATCGATCGTCGCCGGCCGCAAATCGGATTCCCGGAGACCGAAGGGCACGACGAGTCGCTGCGCGAGTGTCTGCGGCACCGGCCATCCCGCGCGCACCTCGTCGATGCCCACCTGCGGTGGCAGCAGTTTCACCTGCGGCGCGCGCCTGTCGGGGTACCGCTGGATGATCTCGGCGCTGGCGGCGGCGAGGCCCTCCGCGGCCGTCTCTGCATCGCCCACCCCGTCGATGCGCGGCAACGCCGTCAGCATGTGCAGGCCGTCGATCGAGATGCAGCGGCCCGGCCGATTGGCGGGGATCGCCGCGACCACAGCGCGGTGGACATTGAAGGTCGTGTCGGCCAGGTCGCCCAGACGCATCTCGACGCGAGTCTGCATCAGGTCCTTGATCGCGGGACGAATAGCGATCCAGCGTGAACTGCTCGCCACCAAGTGGATGCCGTAGTTCAAACCCTGTAGGGCGAGCGATTCCATCACCGGGGTGTATTCGTCGTAGTACGGGCCGTTCGTACCGAAGCCGACGTCCCATCCGTCGATGACCAAGAAGACATCACCGTAGGGATCGCGGTCGAGCCATGGCGCCCCACCCGGCCCGTCCCGCACCGTGCGGAACTTCCGGATGGTGTCGATACCGAACTCGGCGAACAGCGACTGCCTGCTCTCGAGCAGGTTCGTCACCAACGCGATCGTGCGCCGGATGCGGTCGCCGTCCCTGGCCGCGGCGACCGATCCCACGTGCGGGAGATTCGCCAACGACGACAAACCGCCGCCGGAGAAGTCCAGGCAGTAGAACTGCACCTGTTCGGGAGTATGGGTCAGCGCCGCAGACAGGATGAACGACTGCAGCGCCGTCGATTTGCCGGACTGCGTACCGCCGACGATGGCCATGTGCCCGCCGCCGCCGGACATGTCGACCGACCAGACGTCCTGACGCTGTTGACGCGGCTTGTCCACCAGCGCCAACGGCATCTGCAACGCTCCCTGGGGCACGGCGCGGATCATCCGCTCCAAAGTGGGCGGCGTGACCAGCGGCGGCAGCCACATCTTGTGAGCGGGATTTCCGTGCCGGGCCAGCTGCTGCAGCACCGCTTCCATCACGGTGATCGACTCGCCGTCGGCGGCCTCGGTCGCTTCCTGGACGACCACCGGCTCGACCACCGCGGGCCGAGTGTCCGCGATATGCCCGGCGGTGAAGCGTTGCGGCGGCCGGTATCCGCCACCGGGCCGTCGCGCGCGTTGCGCGGAGGCCGCCAGCACCTGCGCGGGAGGCGAGTACTTCTCGCCCACGTACGCGGCCTGGAACCGCTGGAGGTCGCCGGAGCCGACCCGCAGATAACCCGCACCCGGCTTCTTCGGCAGGTGATAGGCGTCCGCGGTGCCGATCGCGTCGCGGGAGTCACTGGTCTGGTTGGTGCGCAGCGCGATGCGGTAGGAAAGGTGCGCTTCCAGCTCACCCATCCGGTTGGCCGGCACCTTCTGCGACGCGAGCAGCAGGTGGATGCGCAGTGATCGGCCCAGTCGGCCGATGGCCACGAAGAGCTTCGAGAAGTTCGGGTACTGCTCGAGCAATTCGGCGAATTCGTCGAGGATGATCAACAACGTGGGCAACGGCCGCAGATCCGCGCCCTGCTCCCTGGCGCGCTCATAGTCGGCGACGCTGGCGAAATTGCCGGCGTCACGCAGAATGCGTTGCCGCCGCGCCATTTCGCCGTTGATGACGTCTTCCATACGGGTGACGAGGTCGGCTTCTTCTTCCATGTTCGTCACCACGGCCGTCACGTGCGACAACCGGTCGAATCCGAGGAAGGTCGCGCCACCTTTGAAGTCGACGAGAAGCAGGTTCAAGACATCCGGGGAATGTGTCGCCACCGCCGAAAGCACCAGCGTACGGAGGAATTCGGACTTACCCGATCCGGTCGCGCCGATGCACATGCCGTGCGGGCCCATTCCTTCTTCGGCCGATTCCTTGATATCGAGATAGACGACACCGCCGGCCGGATCGTGACCGAACGGAATGTTCAGGCGAGCCCGGTCCTCGTCGCGACGCCGGATCCACACTTGCTCGACGCGAATAGCGCCGGGGTCGGAGACGCCGACCATCTCCTCCCAAGACGTACCGCCACTGGCCTGCTCAGCGGCCACCGCCTCCACCACCGTGGACAACCGGTACGGCGAGAGGCTGCGCGCCATCGACGTCATCGCCGCCACGGACAGCGAATCGGCCACCCCGACGCGCCGCACCCCGCGCGGGGACACCTCGTTCAGCGAGCGGTCCTCGGTGACGGAGAAGCGCAGCGCGCGCGGGAGATTCTGCTCCGAGGCACCCAGCCGCAGCCACGTGCACCCATCGATGCCGGAGATGTCGCGGTCGCTCGCGGGTCCGGCGACGTCGACGATCAGCAGGTAGTGCGTGCGATCCAGAGTGGGTTGCGAATTCGCCGAGAACGGACCTCGATTGAGCCCCGCCAGCACCTTGGTGCGCAGCTCCGCGACGGTGCGGTAGATCATCCGGCTGGAGCCGATGGCGTCGGTCTCGTTCGGATGCTGGGTGTGCGGCAGCCATTTCAGCCACGCCCATTCCGGCGCGTCCGGATCCGACAGCACTGCCGCGACCGCCACCTGGTCCGGACCGTGTAGCACCGCGACCTCGGCGATCATCGCGCGGATCAAGCCGGTCACCAGCTGCGGGTCACCGTCGATGCCGACCTGCGGCGCGGACAGCAGATTGATCGCGACGGGCATGCCGCCGACCGTGGAGTACGCCTTGGCGAAACGGGTCAGTTCGACGACGCCGACCGGGTCCAGATCGGAGGTGGGCGCGGCTTCGGGAACGATGACGCGCACCTGGTTGGCGATGCGCCCACGGCCGACTCGCACCCGCAGGAACTGCGGACTCGCGACCTGGACCTCCCACATCCGCTTGCCGCCGATCAGCCGGGCGATTTCGTCGGGGCCGGGATGGGTGTAGCGCAGGAAGGCATGCAGCTCGGCTTCCGCCGCGTGCACCGTCTTACGGTTGTCGGTGAGGCTGCGCAGGTAGTCCTTACGTTCCTCGTTGAGGCTCGCCGCGCCGCCGCTGGAGTTGCCTCCGAGCGCGCCGCCCATCATGCCGAACATCGACACCAGCATCATGGCCGGGAACATCAGCATCATCGGGTTCATGGTTCCGCCGCCGCGGAACATCATGACCATCATCCCGCACATGGCCGCCACCATGACCACGGGCATGATCATCCGAAGCCGCGATGCCGGAACCGGCCTGGGCAGCTCGGTCGGCGGCTGCAGCCGCAACTCGGTCACGGCGGGGGCCTTCGGACCGCGCACCGTCCGGGCGGGCCGGACGAATCGGCGAGTGGTGGTCACTACGAACCTCCGAGCCCGGCAACGATCTTGTTGTTCGGAATTCCGTCGTGTTGAATGCGAGCTTCCTTCTGGGACAGGGCGGGCCCGACCGCGAACAGCGAAATGATGCTCCACGGCGCCGGGACCGGAGCCCGCAGTCCGAGGGCGATCAGGGAGGGATCGGTACCGCCGCTGCTACTCGGATCGGCGATGATGCCGTAGCGGACGCCGCTGTCGGACACCCAGTAGAGCGATTCCCGTAGCGGAGACCCCGCTTCGGCGCCGGTCACCTGCACGAAACGGCCGGTGTCTCTGGGCAGGTATGCCGCATCGGCGGTGGTGCCGCGCGAGGCGGCGGAGGTCACCAGGTCCACCGCGCGCCCCTGCTCGTCTTTCGTGAGCGGCAATTGCCTGCCCACCAACAGTTCCGTGGTCGCGTTCGGATCGTTTCCGGTGCGCGCCCAATGCAAGCAGGTCACGCCGGACCGTTCGGGATCGACCAGACGAATCGGACGGGTCGGGTAGGACGCGGTGCCCGGCCACTGTCCGGGGCGCAGATTCGCCGCGATCACGTCGGGCCCGACCGCGCGAGTGGACACCGAACCTTGCGAGTCCGCGTTCCGGACCATCGCCGCCAACACGGTGCTGATCCGCACCAGCCCGGTCTGCGAGACGAGATAGTACGAAGCCCCCTGATCCGGCGCCGACACGGTGAGTACCGACCCGACGGGCGTGGTGAATCCGTTGTTCAGCGTGATCGACTCGCCCTTACCCGGCACGTCGGGCACTCGCAGCGGAGGGGCCTCCGGAATCGCGTTGACCAGGCCCTTGGAAGCCGCCATCACCGGAGCCGTCGAGTCGATGCCGAGCGCCATGGCCACCGCGGTGCTCGCGAGGTCGATCGCGGCGCGCACCACGCCCTTCTCGGCATCGCCGTACACCAGCCAGGTCGTCGTGTCGTCGCGCAGCAGACGGGCCTCGCCGTCACCCAGCGGGCGGTTGGCGTCGCCGTCCACGGTCAGCGGACCGCCGATCGCCGTGGTCCGTACCGCGGAGCGGCTCAAGGTCGGCAGGCCGGTCGAGGGGTTGACCGGCGCGGCAGCACCGGTTCGCGCCGTGTCACAGACCGTCCACGACGAATCCCTCTCATCGGTGTCGACGATGCTGCCGGGCGCACCGGGAATGCCGACCCACGGCCCGCGCGGGAACTTCGACAGTTCGTCCCGCGAGACCTGCACCGGCTTGTCGGGAGAACCGACGATCAGCCGTGCCGACGTGAGATTCAGTGCCGGGAACAACCGGTTGTTCAACCGCACGAACAGCGCCCCGGTGTCTTTCTCCGCCACGATCTTCGAGTCCCCGACTTTCTTGGCGGGTTTGAAGAAGGCCAGCACGGCGGCGCCCGCGATGAGCACGCACGCGAGCGCGATGCCGATGGACAAGGCGGTCGAACGACCGCGCTGCGGATCATCGATCATCGACGCATCTCGACGGACCAGCGCGTGCTCGATCCGGCGCAGCAGAAAACGCCAGCCGGAGATCTGGTGTTTCGTCACAACCCGGAAGCGCGCCACCGGTTCTCGTTCCTTCCGCCGCCCTGCCAACCACACCGTAACCAGCGGTCACAGCGTGAATACGATCCCTATTCCCACCTCCGGGAATATCGGATCAGCGGACGCCTCACACCCGCGTGCTCGGCGCCAAGCCCTCCAGCGCCGCGCTGACGTCGAACGCGTCGATCGTCATGAGTTCTTCGTCGGTCATCGCGGCTATATCAGCGTTCTCCCTGGTGAAGCGGTAGTCGCGCTCGGCTTCGGCGGCCTCGACGACATTGCGCACGAAACGACCGTTACCGGCCAGATCGATCAGCCGCCGTCCGTTCTTGGTCTGCCCCGCCAACTCCTCGCAGCGCAGGCGCAGCACCTCGCGTGCCTGCTCGGACAGGATGGAGTCCTTGTTCCGTGCGATGTGCTCGGCGATCTGCACCAACTCGTCGGCGCCGTAGCTGGCGAAACGGATGCGCTTGGTGAATCGCGAGGCGAGGCCGTCGTTGGACGCCAGGAACCGATCGATCTGGTCCTCGTATCCGGCGATGATCACCACGAGCTTGTCGCGATCGTTCTCCATCCGCGCCAGCAGCGTGTCCACCGCTTCCTTACCGAACGCGTCGCCGCCGGAAAGACCCTCCTGGATCAGCGTGTACGCCTCGTCGATGAAGAGCACACCGCCGAGCGCCGAGTCGATCAGCGCATTGGTCTTGGGCGCCGTATGACCCAGGTGGGTGCCGACCATGTCGTTGCGGGATACCTCGATCACATCGGCGTTCTCCACGACACCCAGGCCGGCGAAGATCTTGGCGATCACGCGGGCGATGGTCGTCTTGCCGGTGCCGGGCGGACCCGAGAAGATCAGGTGCTGCGACTTGGAATCCACCGCGAGCCCGCGCTTGGCGCGCACCTGGTCCATCAGCACGCCGGACTTGAGCCGGTCGACCTGTTCCTTGACCGAATCCATGCCGATCTGCGCCTGCAACAGGTCCGAGGCCTCCGTGAGGAGACTCTCGCGCTCCGCCCGCGCCGCAGTGGCGGCCGCCTCGCGCGGATCGTCACCCGTCTTCGGGTCCCACCTGTTGGTCCGGGACGCGATGAGTTCCGCCGTGGCGACCTCGAATCGGTACGACTTGTCCCGTACCGCGCGCTGCCATTCCTCGCGCTCGGGCCACAGCGCCGAACCCTGGAGGCCCTTGAGGACCTTCTCGGCGGCGTCGTGATCGCCGTTGTGCCGCATCAGCATGCCGAGCAGGAAGTGCGCGTCGGCCCAGATGTAGGACAGACTGCCAGAGGAACTGTCCTCCACGATCCGCTGCGCGCGCGGCATGGCCTCACCGAAGCGGCCCAGGTGCGCCAGCGACTGGGCGGTCATCAATTCGGCGGCGATGTCGAGCAGGCCGTCCTCCAGCGCCGGCCGCGCGGTGCGCAGGGCGAGCACCTCCGGCCACTGCTTGGTCCGGAAGTACAGCGACATGCGCACGAAGTCGGAGACGTCGTCGCGGGGGACCTCGTCGAGAATCGCCGCGGCTTCCTGCCATTCACCGCCTTCGGCATACGAGCACGCCTGCGCGATGGCGATCTGATCGCGGTCGGCCATGGCGACGCGCAGTCCGTACATGCCGATCTCGACCTGGCACCACAGCGCGCGATCGACCAGCCCGGCCCGCTGCTGGTCGCGGTAGAGATTGTGCACCGAGCGGTAGGCGCCGTAGATCACCTCCGAGGTGACCTCCCCCGCCATGGCGCGCCCCAGCCAGGCGTCGCACATGTCCGGGTCGAGATCGGTGGCGGCCCGAAACGCCGCCGCCGCATGCTGCTCGTTGCGCACGCCACCGGCGACCAACCCAAGATTCTGAACACCCGTGTAGAACGCGTCCTCGGCCGCTGACACTCGGACTTCCCTTCCGCCGATCTAGCCTGCTCGAACGATAGATTCCGGCGGTCACGCTCCGGACTCGGCAACTTCCCAATGATGGGAAGCATGGCGGCGGCCCTCGCCGCGGCCCTCACATGCCAATTTTGAACGTGCCGTCAGTTAACGGTATGTTTACCTCGGGGTCGGCAATCATCCGCCTGCAGACGACCCCTTCGGCGGCGGCTGGCCAGCCGCGATCCGGTCCCCCCAGCCGCCGCGCAGCAGGTCACGGGCCATCCGCAAAATTCTTGCCGTTATTTAGGTGCACGCTATTGAACGTTCCGACAGAAGAGGGTACTGTCTGAACACAGATCGCCGGTCCCTCATCCCGACGATCTGAACCCAAAAGCAACGGCCGGTGGCACCGGCAGGCCACCGGCCGTTGTGGGGGTTGGACACCAGAGCCGCAGCCTCGAATGGTCTACGTCTACCACTGCCAACCTTCGGACTCAGCAACCCATTCCCGCATCTGGGAATGGGTTTTCTTGCGTCACGGGCGTTTTCGGTCAGGGAGGGGCGGGTCGATGCGATCGGACGCCGGAGCCGTTACTCGCGAGGGCGCCAGGGGCGCGTCGGCGACATCGGCGCTCACCGCGCCGTTTCCTTCGGAACCCTTTTCCGGCACCGAACGCAGCGGCGGCCTCGTGGACGGAGCGTGCACCACGGCGGGAGCCTCCCGCGTCCGGCGTTTCCTGGCCCACGGAGTGGCCGCGGGCCGACGTACTTTCGGCGGAACCTTCGCGGGATGCGCCGGCTTCGGAACAGGATCCGACGCGACCGGTGGTTGCCCCGCACGTCCCCATGGAGTGGCCGCCGCGCCGGTCAGCGGACCTCCCATCTCGGGACTGTCGGGGGCGCGCGTGCCGACCGGGGGCACGTCGCCGGCGGCTGCGGCGACGCCCGACTCGGAGCCGGCTGGGCGAACCTCGGAATCGAACGCTCGCGGTACCGGAACCTCGGGCGCGACGTCGTGGGCGGCCGCCCGCGCGGCGTCCGCGCCGTCCCGCGCGGATATGGCATGGGGACTCGCGACTTCTGCCGACCGGTACGCGTTCGGGTTCGCGTCGTTCGGCGCGACGCCGGCGACCGGCGACATCTTCGCGGGATCCGATGCCGGATCACTAGGTTCGGTCCCGGCGGGTGCGGCCGACCGGTCGCCGGTCCGGTCCGGCGTACCCGCGCCGCCTCCGTCTCCGTTTCGATCGGCCGCTCGTTCCCCGACCGCTGGGGGGTTCGCGGCGTCGCGCATGGCGGCAGGGACGCGCGCATCACCGATTCCGTGTCCGGCGAGGACCTTCGGCCCTGCCGCAGCGGCGGGGCCGAAGCGTGACTCGGGCTGTTCGCCGTGCCGGCGAATCAATTGCTCCGGGGTCGGTACGGGTCCGGGGGGAGAGCCGCCGGCCGTCGCGGCGGGAGGCACCGCGTCATCGAATGGCGTCGATGTCGTGAAGTCGAGTGTCGCGACATTCTCCGCGAACGTCGCCGCGTGCCGCATGATGTCGTCGGCGTGATCGTCGAGCACTTTCGCGAAATGCTGCACCGCGTCCGGGTCGATGCGCAGCGGCGCGGGTTTGCCCGACGACGGGATGTCCAGCGCGTCGCGGGTGGCGTCGTAGACGATCCCCTTGACCATGTCATCGATAGCCTGCTCGAGCGGTTCGATCGCCTTGCCGATGACTTCGGCGACGATGTAGCCGATCAGGTACTGCGCCATCTCCTCGCACAGCCGGCGCGCCGCGGCGGCGACCAGCGGCGCGGAGGGAGCGAGCGGCGGCGTGACCATGATCGAGGCGTAGGCCGCGGCCAGGGCGGCGAGTTCGGCCAGCACGGCCACCTTCACCGCGGTGATCACCGTCGCCGCCACCTCGAGTGCCTGCCCCACAAGCTTGCACGCACTCTCGAGTTGCCGCATATGGGTCGAACTCATGGCCGCCCACGTGGCGACCAGCTGCTGGTAGGACTCCCCCGAGTAGAACGCGCCCATCTGGTCTATCACGCCGGTCGCCGAATCGTGCGTGCCCTGCACCTGCTCGGCAAAGGTGCGCACATGTCCTGCGAGGGCGCGCACGTCATCCTCGTTGATGTCCGGGTACGGGACGCCGCAGATGTTGAGGAAGAGCGCGACCTCGCTGGGGATGTCTATAGCCACGCTGCGCTCTCCTCCCCGATCATCGGCTCACAGCACGCGCACGACGACGGCTTCGCTCGGCATACGCGACCACTTCACCGTCGAGCCGGTGTACGGCGCCTCGATGACCATGCCGTTGCCGGCGGCCAGCTGCACGTGCTCGGGCCCGCGCGTGCTGAATGATCCGGCGGGGAACACCAGGTCACCTGGGCGTACATCCTCAGGGTGCACGCGGACGCCGCTGTAGATCTGCTCGTACGTCGTTCGGGGCAGCACCACTTCTCCGTGACTGGCCTGGGCGATGGCGTACTGCGTCAGACCCGAGCAATCGAACCCGCCGCCGCTGGGTCCACCGGCGCCGCCCCCGCCCCAGACGTAGGGCGTACCGAGCCAGTTGCTGGCGGCCAGCACCGCGTTGCCGCCCTTCGTCCCGTCGGAGCGGACCATATCGTTGCGGCGCAGCCGGGAAGCGGATCTGGACCTCGAGCGCGTCCGTCGCCGCCTGCGCGGCGCACCGCCGTGCCGGGCCTGCCGGGTCGGCGGTGTCGCGGGCGGCATGATCTGCGCGGCCTGCTGCCGTGCGGCGGCGACATCGGCGTCGACCTGCTTGGTGGCGTTGGAGATGGTGGACTGCGCGGCATCGAGCAACGCGGGACCGCTGAAGCGGGTATCGCCCACCGCGGCGATCGCCTGCATCCGGCTCTGGAAGTCCGCGATGTGATTGGTCAGGCGGCCGCGGCCGTTGACCGTTCCGTCACCGGACTCGCCGACGGTCTTGCCGACGATGCTGTCCTTGCCCGCATGCGATTCCGCGACCGACAGCTGCATGCCCTGCGCCTCGCCGTACCGTACGGCCACCGCCCCGGACGCGACCCGCAGATCGGCGGCGAGCGCTTGGGTCACACTCGCCGCCTGGCCCGCGGGTTGGCCGTCGCCGTACAGCGCGAGTAGCGATCGGAGCACTCCGTCCAGGTCGTTCGTCAGTGTCGGCGCCATTCGACCGACTCGCCATCGCTCATCACCGACCGCCTCTCACACTCTTCTCGATATTGTGTCGCCCGGACCGATCCGGCCGTATTCCCATTCCTGGGTGGGTAATCGAACTATGAACCACTTCCCAGAATCGGGAAGCGGAGACAATGGGAGGACTTCTGAGAGGCGGTGGCGGCGGCATGGTGACGACGGCGACGAATACCGAAGCCAAAAAGGCGGCGGTGTCGGCATCCGCACCCCTCGCGAGCTACGCCTCCGAGGCCAAGCACTTCTGGCTGGTCGATTTGCACTGCCCGCCGGGTGCGTCGGAAGGGCTGCGCGCCTTCATCGCATTGGCCGACACCGCCATTCAGACCGCCGTGGACCTGCTCGGCCGTGGGATGACCACTCCCCCGCCGAAAGTCGACGACCTGCTCAAGCCCGCGATCTACGAAACCCTCGGCAAAGGCGAGGCGGACGACGAGTACCGCAAGACCGTCGACAAGGTCGAGGCCAGGCAGCTGAAATTGCTGCAGATGGACGACCAGGTGGTCAAGACCTCCGTCACGGTCGCCGCCGAACAGGTGCAGGCCCTGCGGTCCATCAAAACCATCGTGACCGACCTGAATACGAAGCTGAAGGCCGCGGGCAGCGCCAAACTCAAGCCCGCTCAGGAGCTTCCCTTGCTCAAGGCGGTCGCCGCCGCCGTCGAGGCGGTCTACGACAAGGTGACCGCGATCGCCGACCTCAACGAGGATATGGCCAACGGCAAAGGAAAGGGCAACTCGAACGGCGGTGGTCAGAACGGCGGAGGGGGCACATCCGCCGGGAGCAGCGGTGGCGGCGGGGGTGGTGACGGAGGACTGTCGTCGCTGCTGCCGATGCTCGCGATGCTGCCGATGGCGGCGATGCCGCTGATCTCGCAGATACCCGAGATGATGCAGAAAGCCGACGAGGACAAGGCGAAGAAAGCCGAGGAGAACGAGCACAAGGGCGCTCCGGGACAGCCGGGCCAGGCACCGCCGCCCGGTAATCAGGCCGCGCCCGCTGCCGCGCCGCCCCCGGGCGATCCGAACGCGCAACCGCCCGCCGCACAACCGGCCACCGCGGAGCCCGGCGGGGTCACCGCCGCCCCGGCGGCGAATACCGCACCGGCCGACGATCCGAACGCCGCTCCGGCGACGACCACGGCACCCGGCGTGATACCGGTTCGGCTGACCAGGGACCGCACCGCGTCCGACCGGCCCGGCGGGGAGCCCACGCAGGATGCGGCTGTCGTTGACGAACAGGAAGCCGAACCCAGTCCCGTCATCGAGACGTAGCCCCAACCAGCGCCTTTCCGGTCGGCAAGCCACTGCGCCGTTCGCCGATTCGGTGCCGAGGGAGGCGGACTGCGCGCTACCGACGTCATACCGATCCGCGCACGTCGCATGGGTGGATCCGGGCACCGGCCGGAACGGGTCCGGGAAGCGGTGCGGCCGTATCGGTTTCTGTCGATCACACCGATCTGCCAGCTGCGGCAGCGCGGCACCGGGCGGGTAGGAGCGGCCCGGGAATGCTCTGCATCCCCGTCATCGAAGTCGATCGCTCATCGCGGGACAGCCGCTGCCCGTCTGTGGGTGGCTGTCCGCGAGCTGCTGGGGCTCGTGTCGTCACCGGTCACGCGTCGCATCGTCTCGTCGAGCGCGCCTGCGAGTCGGAATAGTTCGTCGTCGAATGGAGAAAAGCGCTGCCCGGGTCGCGGCAGGACGGGCCTGCCGCGACCCGGACAGCGCCGGTCCCTTACCGCGGAACGTTTTTCACGATTGCTCCGAAGGCGACACCGGCGGCGGTGGCGTCGAGGGCGCGGCCACGACGGTAGGCGGCGGCCCTCCGGCGACTTCCGGCGCGGTGACCGACGGAACCGAGGCGGGCCGGGCGACACGCTCGGGCTGCACGGCGGTGGAGACGGGCGCCGGGGTCGAGACGAACTGCGGGTGCAGCGTGATCTGTTCATGGGCATAGACGGCGTCGCGCAGCGTCTGCCTGCTCGGCTCGTTCGCCAGCAGCAGCACCAGTTCGTTGCAGCGCCGCTCGAAGACCATGCCGCGCAACGGCGAAACCCCGGCGTCCAGCCGCAGCTGCCCGATCTCCACCCGGCCCACGTCGACCCGCTGCCCGAGCATCGACGCCGCCAGCAGGTCGTCGGCGTCGCGCAATTCGTCCCACAGCTCGCGCGACACCGGCCTTCCGGCTTGCAGGTCGGCCAGGATCCGTTCCCGGACCCGGCGCGACGCGGCGGCTTCGGCGGGTACCGATCCGGAGCGGCCGACCTGCCCGTGGGCATCCACGGCCAGTTCCACACAGCGCGACAACACCTGGGTGTCCGGTACCGACGAGACGTGTTCCAGCCCCGCGATCGAACCGGTCAAGCCGAGACGGTCGGCCGTATCCGGGGTGAACTCGCGCAGGTCGACGTCGTAGGACGGGCTGACGAGCCCCTCCATCGCCGCTTCTCCGAATCGTGAGCGCAAGCCGGGATCGATCGGCCCGGACGAGACGAGGGCCGACAGATTCGCGTTCGCCTTCGCGCCCCACGCGAGGCCGAATTCCGCCAATACCCGGGCCGGGTCGGTGACGCCCTCCCAAGGCGATCCCGCGCCGTCGTCGGCGGCGAGCAACTCGTCCCAGTTCCACGGAGTGGAGACCTCGAGTGGCAGGAACAGCCCGGCGGGCAACCAGCCGCGGCCTTCGTTCGACGTGATGAAGACGCCCGTTCCCCCGGGACCTCGCATCACTGCGACAGCCCAGGCCATGCCCACCGGGGAATCCACCGCGGCGAGAACGCTGCCGAGCAGCGTCTTGGCCAGCACCAGGTCGTCGTTCACCTGGCTACCCACCACGTACGCGGGTTCGGCCTCCTTGTCCTTCGCCGAGGCGACGGCGGCGGCGAACGGGCTCGCGACCGGCACCGGCATGGGCGGCATGTCCGTTCGGCCCGTCGCGCCGCTGGGCGGCTGCGTGGCGGCTCGATCGTCCGGGGTCGCGTTGAGCGGGCCGACTCCCGCGGGCGGTACGCCTGCCGTCGCCGGCGCGGTCACGCCGGTGCTCGACGGCCCACCGGGTGTCGACGTTCCGGTCGCGTTCGGCGTGCCCGCGCCATTGGTGCTCCCCGTATCTGTCGGAGCGGCGGTCGCGCCGGTACCCGTCGGCGATGCCCCGTTGGGTCCGCCCGGCGAAGTCGCGAGCGGGTTGTCCTCGGCGGTGCCGGGGCCCGCCGCAGCGGGATCGGTGGACACCGGCGCGGACGAACCGGGACCGGCCGTCACGGGGCCATCACCGGGCGCGGACCCGGTCGGCGTGATCGGGCGGTTCGAACCGAACGGATCGGTCGAGGTTCCGGGCGGCGCCGTCGGGGACGGTGTATCGGTCAGGCCGCCTGCCTGCCGGATATGGTTGGCGAAATCCTCGTCGGATTGTTCGTAGGCGTTCGCGGACGCGCGCAGCGAGTCAGCGGTGCGATCGTGTTCGCTGGCCAGCGCCTCACCCGCCCGCTGCCGGGCGTCGTAGTACCGTTCCAGCGCTTCGTAGACCGGATAGGCGATCTTGCCGTAGGTGGGCAGGAAGTTCGCGAGCCATTCCGTGGGCGGTTTGGCCCATTCCCTGGTGTCGTGCGCGACCCGGTCGTGCTGGTCGGCCAGCTGACGCAAAACGGCAGGGTCGATTTCCATGCTGTTCGGCATGCTCGATCAAATCCTTTCCCACCACACGTCCCCCTATTGTCGATTCTTCCCAGAGATGGGGAGTGCGAGACGGTTGCCCGGTGCGCGGTCGCTCCAGAGTCGGTATGCGGCGACGCGTTACTCGACGCGGCGTTCGGCTTCCGCTCAGCGGCCCGGCCCCGCCGTGATGGTCGGTCGCCGAGCGGGCGCGGCGGGGGCGGGAGCCGGTGCGACGAAACCCGGGTGACTCACGATCTGCGCGTGCGCGTACACCGCGTCGCGCAGAGTCTGCCGAGTCGCCGCCTCAGCGAGCAGCAGCACGAGTTCGTCGCAACGCCGCTCGAAGACCATGGCGCGCAGCGCGCTCATCTCCGATGCGTGCCTGCCGTCGGCCTGGTCGGCGCGCAGCTCACCCAGCGCAACCCTGGACACATCGGCGCGGTGCGACAGCATTGTCGCGGTGAGCAGGTCGTCGGCATCCCGAAGCTCCTCCCACAATTCCTGCGACACCTCGCGGCGCTGCCGCAGCGCGCCGAGGATCCGCTCGCGTGCCGCGGGCGCGCCCAGGGCGGCAGGCGAGCCGAGACCGGCCTTGTGGACGCGAGCGTGCGCGTCCGAGGCCAACTCCCAGCATCGCGCTCCGATCTCCGACTCCGGTGTGGCCGCGACCCGCCGCACCAGCGCCGGAGCCCCGACCAGTTCGAGGCGGTCCGCCAGACTCGGCCTCGGCGCGCTGAAGTCCATCGCCGACGAGGCGGTCACTTCGCCTTCGATCGGCACATCACCCAGCTGCCGGCGCAGATCGGCATCGACGTCCGCCGAGGAGGCGACAGCGGTCAGCCGGGCACCGGACTTGCGTCCCCAGGCGATCGCGAACTCCGCGAGCACGCGTGCGGGATCGGCGACGCCCTCCCACGCGTTCTCGGCCACCTCCCACACCCATGGCGTGGATATCTCACGCGGCAGGTACAGCCCGGCCGGTATCCAGCCGCGGCCCTCGTTCGAGGTGACGAACGCGCTGATGCCGCTCGGATGACGCATCACCGAAACCGCCCAGCCGAGCCCGAGAACCGCGTCCCCACCCGCCGCCAGTACCCCGCTCAACAGCGTGCGGGCCAGCACCAGATCGCCGTCCACTCGCTCGCCCAGGACGAATGCCGGGGCGGCCGCCGACGTCATGGCCGCACCGACCACAGTGCGCATCGACTCGTCGCTGTCGTCCGCGCCGTCCTTACCCGCGTCCGCGTGCTGCTCGGTCCGTTCCGGTGGCTGCGCTTTGGCGCCGCCGCCCGCACCCGGGGGCGGGCCCGCGCTCGCCGCCGTGATCTTGGGGGCGGCGACCGGCGCACGCGATTCGCTGGGCGGAGAAGCGGTCTGCTTCGCCTGCACTTGCGGCGGGGGGACCGAGCCGGCCTGTGCCGCCGGAGCGGAGACCGCCGTTCCAGCGGGAGCGGCCGAGGCGGCCGGTGCGAACGGTGCGAACGGTGCGGTGGAAGCAGGCGCCGCGACCGGTGGCGGAAGGATCAGCGGCGGCGGCACCGACGTGCCGGGGTCGGCCGCGGACGCGGAGGAACCGGTGAACTGCTCGGGCGCTGGCGTGTCGTGCGAATCCGCCGCCGCAACGGTGCTGGAGCGGTCGGGGGTCGCGGACTCGGCCGCCTCGGCTGGGACATCGGGATCGCTCCGATGGGAATCTCGCGCATTCGGACCGGCCACGTCCTCAGCATCGCTGTCCACCGGGACATCCCGGCCCGGCGCCATGTGCTCGGTGCCGGTGACCTGCCCGCGCGGCGGAACGCCCGCGGGGGGCAGACCGTGCCCGTCATCCAAGCCGCCACCGCCGGGCGCGGTGTTCACCGGGACAGTCGTCGGTCCACCAGGGATGTACTGATCCGGCGCCGGTCCGGTCGACGGCGGAGCGGAGCTGTCCTCGGTACCAACGGGATCAGGTCGCTCCCCGAGCTCGTCACCGGGCAACAGCGGGCCGAACGGATCGGTGGTCACCGGTCGGTCGTCGGCATCTTGCGGGGGCACCCCGACCGGGAAATCGTCTTTCGGCCGATTCGTCCGCGGCGAGCCGTCGTGCCGTGGATTGCCGGAGTGGTCCGTCGCGGGCCGGTGCTGGTGATGGACGTCCCCGCTGTGGTCGTCCGCACTGCGGTGGCCCGGCTCCCAAGGCCCCGGCTGCCCCAGCGCGTCGGCGATCAAGCCCAAACTGGGCAGTCCCTGCGGGCTGATCGAACCGAGCGCCGCGCGAACGACATCCTCCACGTCGTCCCTGGCGGCGGCGATCATGCCGGGGATCCGGTTACGGAGGGCCTGAGCATCGGATTCGTCCTCTTCCGCCGCGGCCGCGCGTCTCGTCGCGTTGATCCGCGAGGTGGTCTCCTCGACGATGTCCAAGATCTTGTTGCGGGTCCGATACACCAGGTCGGAGAAGTCCCGGAAGGTGTCCGCCGCGGCCTCTAGCGCGTCGGCGAAGGCCTGCGGGTTCATCCGCTGGCGCAGCATGTCGTCCTTGATCGGCTGCAGACCGGCACTGGAGCGGGCATGTTCGTCGAAGCCGCGGCGTTTGCTCTCGGCGTCGAGCAAGTCCAACGCCCCCGCGCCGTCTCGCGCGAGACGTTCCAGCGCGCTCCAGTCCCCCGGTGAGATCGCCGGCCAGTTGTCGCCGACGATGGCGTCCCAGTACGGACTGTCGCGCTCCGGTTCCATCAGCGAGTCAGACGGATTCGGTGTGGCGATGCACCGCGGCGGCTCCGGCGTGATCGGCGTCGGCGTGGGTGTAGGACACCTGGGTGGTGACCTGTGTGGTCGCGTCCACGCGGCGGCCGTTTGCGTGTACGGCGGCTTCGCAAGGAGACTTGATCCACTTGTCCGTGCACGCCACCAGTTGCCGATCGATCTCCGACTCGGGTCGCCGTGGCACGACGAAACCAGCGATGATCTGCTCAACTTGGCCGCCGACCGTGGCGATCGCGGTCCGGAACTTGTGCGCGGCGGCGACCACTTCGTGCGGGTCGTCGGTATCGAATGCGTCGGTCATGTCGCTGTCCTGTCTCGCCGTTGCGGCGGTCGGCAACTCAGGTGTCGCGTCGGAACTCGGCTTCCTCCATGGCGCGATACGACGCCTCGGTCGGAAGATCGAACGAGTCGATCGTGTAGGAACGGGTCCCCTTGAACTCCATCTCGGCCCGCAACCCCACGCGCGATTTCGCGTGCGCCAGCCGCGCGAGCTTCACGATTTGGGACGCCAACCACTCGTCGCCGTTGTCGCGGGCGTCATCGGTGATGTACAGGCCGATGATCTCGCCGTCCCGGTCGCATCCGACGCCGACGGTGTGGTCGGGGTTGAACACCTCGTAGGTCATGTTCCGCCAGTCCGGTGCGGCGGCCTCCGACTGGTCGTCGTCGAAGTCGTAGTCGTCTACCTCGATCGGGTGCATGTCGGTCATCGGTTGGTCTCCGAGAGTCGTTCGCCGGGGCGGGAATCGGTCAGGTAGTCGGAATCGTCGGTGACCGATTCCAGGCGCGCCGCCAGCACGGACCAGGCGGCGTCCTCGATGCGCATGATCTGGCGCAACTGCCAGAACCGGGCACCGAGATACAGCTCCCCCGTGCCGTCCGGGGCCACGTCCAGATGGTCGGGACCTTCGGTAGCCGGGTTCAACGTCACCGCCGTCACCGGCGGGCGGGTGTCGTCGACGTTGACCAGGGTCGCGCCGCCGCCTGGAATGAAACTCTGCCGCAACCGGGCGCTGCTGCCGATGGCGACGTCCGCGCTGTTGGTGGTGATCGTGATCTCCGGGTTCAACAGCAGTTGCAGCACCCAGGACCGGGCCGTCTGCTCCGGGTGGTCGGCGTTGATCGCGATCGTCAGGGTCGCCGCCAAGTCGACCACCAGTACCGCGTCCGTGGTCGTGACACCGGCGATCACCAGACGCCGGGCAGTGCCGACCGGATACGGCAGGTCGTCGGCGGCCAGCGACACCACGTCCGCGCCGACACCGCCGCCGGTGGCGGGATGCGCGGAGACGGTTCCGGTGGCGACGTCGATCGTGTAGGCGACGATCGTCTCCGAGATGCCCTCCGCCACCCCGGCCAGCCGGACCAGCCCCTCGTCGTGCAGCCACCGGACGGTGTCGGCGACGGTGACGTCCGGGGCGGGCTCGGTCATCCGGACTGCCCCGAAGCGGTGGCGACCGGCTCGGTTCCCTCGACGGGCGTCTCCATGACGCTTTGGTACTGCCGCGCCGCATCGGCGGTACTCTCCCGGATGGCGGCCATGATCTCTGCTACCAGTTCCGGGCCGGTGAGGCGCGCGGCGGTCCCCGGAGCGAGGTAGAGATCGGTCAACTTGCCCATCGCGTCGACCTCCGGGATGACCGCGCCGCTCGGCGACGGCCTGCGGGCCCGGATGTTGTCGATCTTCTCCCGCATCTCGGCGATCCGGTGCCGGAGATCGCGGGCGGCGTCCAAAGCCGCCTGCACGTCCGGGTGGATGGAACTCACGACTCCACCTCGCTGTGCTCACTCATGCGTTACCTCCGGGTTGGGAAGGGGTCTGGTTGCTCGGTGTGGGCGTCGGGGGGGTCACGGTCGGAGCTATGGTCGGCCGTTCGCCGATCACCGCTTCGGTGTGCGGCGTGTCGTCGACATACATCAAGCGGTCGGGATGCCAGGCCACGACCCGGTTGCGGTCGTTGTTGCTGCCCGAGTTGCCCATGCCCGGCGCCATCGGCATGTACGGCATCATCGGCGAACCGCCCCGCGCGGCAGCGGCGTTGGCGGCCGACGAGGTACCGAGCGGTTCGATGACCGATGCGCGCGGCATGCCCGACCCCAGGGTGGCCGCCGCAGCCACCGGCAGGGCGCTCGCCGCGACGGTTTCCGCCTCGACATCCGGGATGCCGAGACCGGGGCTGCCTGAGGGCATCCCGCTCGGGCTGCCCGTACCGAGCCCACTCGGGATGCCGAGATCGTCGTAGCCGTACTCGTCGAGGCCGTAGTCGTCACCGATGTCCGACGCGTCCGACTGCGCGAGCTGACTCAGCGGCATTCCGGCCGAGGCCATCGCGCTCATCAGGGCGGGCAGCATCTGGGTCAACGCGCTGGAGTCGCCGCTGCCGTCGCCCTTTCCCGCGCCCTCACTGGCACCCTCACTCGCTCCGACCTTGGAGCCGACTTCGGTGGAGTAACCGGTGATCGTCTCCGCCGAACGAGCGTTCTGCTCGTTGAATTTCGCCAAGGCGGCCTGGATGCCGAGTTCGTTCTTGGAGCGCATCGCCGTGATCAGCTCCTTGCGCGCGGCGATGATCTCCTCCGGCGTGGGATGTTTGGCCTTCGCGGTGCGGAACGCGTCACTGTAGGTGTCGATTCCGTCGGCCAGCATCCCCAGACCGGTGCCGAGCTGGTCCAGCCACCCGCGGCGCTGGCCGAGTTCCGTCGCCGCCGCGGTGCCGACCGGCTCCCAGTGCTGCATCGACTTCGCCGCCGAGTTCACTCCCTCGATGGCCGCCAGATGGGGGCCCCCGGCGAATTTGCGCAGCGCGTCCGCGAATCCCTTCGCCGCACCGGGCCCGGGACCCGAGTGCAGCTGCTGAGCGAACGTCAACGGATCGACCGCGCCGCCCGCGACAGGGAACCGCAGCGCGGGCGGTCGCCGCTGGCCGATCTCCTGTACATCGCCGACCGGATTGGCGAGGAGCTCACCGCCGCTGCCGTTGATGGTCCGGGCGCCGCGGTCGTCGGCCGCGCTGTAATCGGCGGCTGCCGCGCCGATGTTGGACGCGGTGCGCTGAATATCGTTGAGCACACCGGCCATTCCGTTGAGCAGCGCCGCGGTCTGCGCGTTGAGCTGCGGCACCGCGGCAGCCGAGATCGGGTCAGCGCCCGCGGGCACGACCCAACCGCCGGGGATCGCGGCCCCGGTGTCGCGCGCCATCGCGGCGAGTTTCGATGCCGCAGCGACGAGTTCCTGCGGATCCACATTCAGCGCCATCGCGACCTCCTCTCCTCATCCGCCGCTGTCACATTGCTCGCACGATCAGCCCGCCGCGACAACCGGCATTGCCGCGGCCGCGGACTGATCGGCCGAACCCGGCGTGGACGGGGGCGCGGCCCCGTCCGCGGGCGCGGTCACCTCGATGCCCTTCGGGTGCACGAACCCGGAGAAGCTACCGAATTCTCCCGCCTTGTCGGTCATCTCCGGTGGGTTGCACGGTTTCAGCTCGCCGTCGACGATGGCCTCCATCGTGCCTGCGCCATCGTCGGAGGGGAACACCACGAGGATCGCAGTCCGTTTCTCCCACACGGCGACGTCTCCGGTCATCAGCTGGAACGGGTCGACGGGGGTGCCGATCTGCTTCTTGTCCGACCACTTCGCCGACGTCTTCTCGTACGCCTTCTGCGCGTCGGTGCCGCTGCGGTTGCCGAACGCCGCGTCCAGGGCTTGGGCCACCATCGCGGAGACCTTCTGCGTGCGCCCGTCGGGGAAGGTGTATTCCACGCTGCCGTCCGCGCCCGGGGTACGGCCCGGCGCCACCGTGGGCTGCGTGGAAGACGTCGTGCCGGCAGGCGTCCCGGTGTGCTGCGCCGCCGGAGCCGTCGTGGACGGCTGCGCGACCGCGGGCTGGGCCGTAACCGGCGGCGCGACCGGCGGCGGAGCCACCGCATCGAGTTCGTCGTCGTAGCGGCTCGGATCCAGGTCCCTGCGGCGGCTGTTCAGGTCCTGATCGGCCATGTTCCGCATCATCGCCTGCTGCATCATCATCGGCAGCATGGAACTCATCATGTCCATGCCGGAGCCCATCGGCGACGCGACGGGGGTCTGCGGCACGTTCGGCATGGTGGGGGTCGTCACGCCCGGCGTGGTCCCGCTGGGGTCGAGGCTGCTCGGCGTCTGACCGGGCGAGCCGGGGCTACCGGGGGTGTCCAGATCGGGCAGCGTCGTGCCGGGGCTGGTCGGGTCGTCGAGACCGTCCAAGCCGGGGGGGAAGGCACTGTTGTCCACGGCCGGCGGGATCGTCGGGTCGGGGATGCCGGGGGTCGTCGGCCAGTTCGACGTATCGACGGCAGGCGGAGTGCCCGCCGGATCGGCCTGCGCCGCCTCCAGTTTCTTTATGTGATCTTGCAGGTCCTTGATCATCTTCGTCTGATCGTCGATATCCTTGGCAACGCCGCTCTGCCCCTGCCTGACAGCATCGATCTCGCTCGCAAGGGAATCGTTGGCGGCGCTGACCCAAGTCAAGATATGGCTGTCGATCTGGATGCCTTGAGGTGGAGCGATAGGGGCCATCGCGACGACTTTTTCGTCGATTACCTTGTTGGTCGCTTTCTGCCCCGCCTCGGACCATTTTCCTGATTCGCGTATCGAGTTCACGAGTTTGGTGACGTTGCCGTTCAGGTCGGTGTACGACCGCTGAAGTTGCACCGCTACTTCCGCGTAGTTAGTGAAACTGCCGATGTTCGCAGGGGGGACCTGCGGCACTTCCGGAGCTGTGGGGGGATCGCCCTTGGAATCTTTGCCGAGAATTTTCCAGATCCCGTCGAAGTTTTGATACAAGGTCTTGAAGCAGGAATCGGTGAAGACCGAGAAGACCCATTCAGGGGGGTAGCTGCCCTCCTGAATCTTCTTTCGATCGGGCATCAGCATCGGGTGCATGTCGGCCATAGCGCCACCCCTCAGCTGGTGCTAAACGTCGTCGATGCATTGAGTGGCTTGGTCGGCAGCGTGGCAGGGTACGACTGCCCTTGCCCCGGAGACGACCCCGGTCCTGACCCCCCTGAATGCCCGACGCCCGAAAGACCGGCACCCACACCGGCGCCGGTCAACCAACCGCGAGCCGCATTCAACGACGCGCCGCGCGCGGTCCACGCGGCTCCGATGTTCGCGGCCGGGTTCTGGACACCTGGGCGAATCGCACCTGTGAGCAACCGCCCGGCAAGGTTTCGTCCGCCCATACCCGCGAATGCTGCCCGGGCAGCACCACCGGCTCCGCCTCCGAGCAGTGCCAAGGCGCCGGTTTCGGCGCCATTGCTGAGAGACTCTCCCCAGCTTTTGTCCTCGACCACTTTGTCGTAGAGCGTCTCTGTCGCGAAGCCGGCCAGGGCACTGCCCGCCGCAACGCCGAACGCCGTGCCGACACCCGGGACGACCGACCCGAGCGCGCCACCGGCAACGGTGAGGCCGGTGGTCAGCGCGAACTTACCGACACTCGACCATGGAATGCCGAAGAAGCCCATGAGATCACCTCCCGGATGCTAGGCGGAACGCCGGTGCACGGCGGTCGACTGGTCTTCACTTGCGTCCATTGCGGCCGACACCACCTGGGTCAGAGGCTCGCAAGGTTGGTGCCCCACCACGGCAAAGCCCGCCTTTCGATCGAACTCCCCATCGTCGATCGAAGCGGCGTACGCCGAGATCGACCATGAGTGAGACCTACTTTCGACGCCTTCATTGTCTAGGCTTCCCAACTGCGGGAAGCGAAGCGCTGGCAGAACGGGGAGGCCGGTCCGAATCCATCTACACTGACGTGCGCGAATTGTCCAAACTGCCAGATAGTTCACAGCGACTTGTGAGGAAGGTTGGATGAACTCCTGCGACCCGCTGCTCGAATCTACCGCTCCAGCGTCCTCCACCTGCTGATGCACCGACAACCGGGGGAAGATCATGACCTCAGCTGAAATCTGGCCCGCCGAGGTCGAGGTAGCAGCGCAAGAGCCGGAAACGGCGGAAGACCAGCAGACCGGACCGGTGACGCCGTGGTCGAGCCGGCCGGATCAGCAGCGGTCACGGCCGGGCACGGCCGTACCGGGACAACCGAGCGTTTCCCCTCCGCCGGGCCAACCGGGCGCTCCCGCACCCGGTCCAGCCAATGGTGCCGGTCAATCGAACTCGTCTAATTCGCCGGGTGTTTCGGGTCCGTCTGTGCCGGGTGTGCCGGGTGTTCCTGGTCCGGCGGGGGCTGTTC
>NZ_BDBB01000058.1 GCF_001612765.1 Nocardia arthritidis NBRC 100137 | reverse complement strand
CTCCAGGCATGGGACGGGCAACTGGTCGACGACGCGCGCCTGGTCGTCGCGCTGGCCCGCACCGCGGCGGCCCACGGCGCGCGGATCTTGACCCGCGTCGAAGCGAGCGAGGTGACCGGGAATTCGGCGACCCTACGCGACACCCGCACCGGCGAGACCCTCGCGGTGCGACCGCGCACCGTGGTGAACGCCACCGGCGTCTGGGCGGATCAGGTGGATCCGAGCATCCGGCTGCGTCCGAGCCGCGGCACCCATCTGGTGTTCTCCGCCGCGTCCTTCGGTGGCCTCACCGCGGCGCTGACCGTGCCGGTGCCCGGCAGCGTCGGCCGCTTCGTCTTCGCGTTTCCCGCCGCGCACGGCCGGGTGTATCTCGGCTTGACCGACGAGGACGCGCCCGGCCCGGTACCCGACGAGCCGAAGCCCACCGACGACGAGATCGGTTTCCTGCTCGACACCATCAATCCCGCCCTGCGTGAGCCGTTGACCCGCGACGATATTCGCGGCTCATATGCCGGATTACGTCCCCTGTTGCAGACCGCCGACGACAGCACGGCCGACATCTCCCGCAAGCACGCGGTGCTGCGTTCCCCGACCGGGATCATCACCATCGTCGGGGGCAAACTCACCACCTACCGGAAGATGGCCGAGGACGTGATCGACGCCGCGGTCGCGCACGGCGACCTCGCCGCGGGACCGTGCCGCACCCGGCGGCTGCCGCTGGTGGGTGCGGTCTCCGGCGCGGCGCGCGACCGCATCGACGCCCCGCCCGTGCTGATCGAGCGCTACGGCAGTGAGGCGGCCACCGTGCTGGCCGCGGCGCGCCGCGATCCGTCGCTCGCCGAGCCGGTGGCGCCCGGCATCGACGTGCTCGCCGCCGAATTCGCGTTCGCGGTCTCCCACGAGGGGGCGCTCGAGGCCGGGGATCTGCTGGATCGGCGCACGCGCGTCGGCCTGATCGACGAGGACCGGGCCGCCGCGGCCGCCGCGGCCGTGCGCGCCGTCGCCTGACGGCACAGCGAGCTCAGTCCATCGACCAGTCACACAGCTCCGCGCGCATGCACGCGCGCGGCCAGCGGTCGAGGCCGTGCGCCTGTTCGGCGGCACGCACAGCGACCAACCCCGGGGTCTCCTCGTCCGCCGACAGGTACCGGAAGCCGAGCCGCCGGTAATACGGGCCGTTCCACGGCACCTCGGTGAACGTGGTCAACGTCATCGCGGGCAGGGCCGCGGCGGCGGCCCATCGGGCTGCCCGGTCGATCAACCGCTTGCCGATCCGGCGTCCCGCGTGTTCCGGGCGCACCGAGACCTGCTCGATATGCGCGTTTCCATCGATCACGCCCACGACCAGGTAGCCGATCGGCAGGTCGTCCTCGGTCCACACCCAGGCCCGTCCGGCCCGCTGGAACTCGCGCAACGTGGCCATCGAAGGAGGTTCGTCGTCGGCCACGGCCGTCATCCCGACCTCCGCGAACGGTGCGCCCGCCGCGCGTTCGATGTCTTGCAGCACGGTGAGGTCTTCGGTCGTCGCGGCCCGGATCATCGGACCATTGTGATCCGGCAACCGCGGCGCGGACCAGCGAATTTCACTCCGCCCGCGTGGCGAGGATGCCGTTGAGCAGCACTTGCACGGCCCAGGCCGCACGCGCGTCGCCGTCGCCCGACAACAGGGCGTCCCGCATGGCCACGACCGTCGGATAACGGTCGGCGGGCAACTCGGCGAAGCGCCGCTCGATCGCGGCGAGGTACTCCTGCTCGGTACCGCCGCCGGTGTTGTGCGCGCTCTGTTCGGCCGCCGACGCGGTGATGTGCAGAAAGAGCAGATCCACCGCCCACGACGCGGTCCGATCGTCCAGTCCCGCCCCGAGGAGCGAGCCGAGCATCAGTTCCATCAGCCGTAATGCGTTCGGACTGCTCGGAATCACCCCGAGCGCGACCAGCGCCAGCCCTTCATGCCTGCTCATCGCCGCCACCATGGCGTCGGCCAGCGCGGTGAGCCGTTCCCGCCAGCTCGCCCCGGCGGGTTCCGGCACGCGACCGAGGACATGGTCGAGCATGGCGGTCATCAGATCGTCGCGATTGGCGACGTACACGTACAGCGAGGCCGCGCCGGTGTCCAGGTCCTGCGCCACCCGGCGCATGGTCAGCGCCGCCGCGCCATCCCGGTCCAGGATGCGCAGGCCGGTCTCGACGATCACCTCGCGGCTCAGCGGAGCTTTGGCCGGACGGGCCCGGCGGCTGACGGCTGCTGCGCTCATGAGCCGAGCATAACCAGGGACGAACGCCGTTCGGGTGACCGGCGCGGTCCGCCACGGCCGACCATCCCCGGACACCGGGGGGCAGGAGCGTCGCGGCGGCGCGATCAGGCCACCAAGAACTTCAGCCCCGACCGCTGTGATCGTGCCCGGCATTCGACGAGAAGGGCACAAGCGGCGCAGCCGCGACGACGCACACATCAGTTCCCGAAGCGGGGACGCGCGGCGAACCCTCTGGCGCTTCAAGCATCTTCGCGCTGTGACCTACAACATAGTCGTGATTCTTCGAGCATGAACCGCCGCGACTGCGGAAAAGATTACAATGCGCAGCTCACAGCACGCGCGATGACGTCCGGGACCGCGCGCGAGAACGCGCGCGACAGATTGTGATTCGGCCGCCGGGCGGCGCGGCGGACCATGTCCGCATTCCACGTCGCGATGCTCGCAGACCCCCGTTCGGCCGTCGCCGACGCTCTATGCTGGCTTCGGTATGCCGGTAGTGCGCCGGGAAGGAGGGCGCGGGTGCGCAGTAAACCGTCCACCGTGGGAGTCGCACCGGGCGACGGACTCGTCGCCCGTTTCGGTGCGGTCGTCGCCTATCTCGGGCCCGAAACGACTTCCACGGACCGAATACTCGGCACCATCGAAGCCGTGGCCGAAGGGGAGCATCCCGGCGCCGCACTGGCGCAACGCCTGGCCGCGGTGATCTTCGGCAGCACGGTGCGGCCGCCGCCGTTCGGGGTGGTGGCGCCGACCGACGACGGCATGCTCATCCTGTTGCGCGGATCGGTGACCGCGCAGATCCAAGGCGCCGAGGGTACCCGTCTGCTCCACGGCGGCCGTGCGTTCACCTGGGTGGACGAGATCGTGCGCGAACCGGTGCGCCGCATCACGATCGGCGCGGACACCGGCACGCCGCCCACCGCGCTGCCGCGCACCGACTTGCGCGCCGGCGTGGTTCCCGGCGGCGGCTTCGTCTTGCAGGCAGCGGTGCGACGGGCCGGGAAGACCGGCGAGCCGCGCGCCTGCGCGCCCTCAGCGCAGGCCGAGCCCGAGCCGACGGCGGCGGCCGGTTTCGCGGCGACGCCCGAACCGACGGGCGCCGCCGACGCCGTCGCGCAGTCGGCCCCGACCGGCGTGGACGCGGCGTCGATGGTCCGGCCGACCGAGTCGGCCCGGCCCCTCGCCAAGCCACGGCCGCCCCGGCCCGCCACGGATCGACCGCTCGCGTGGTCCCAGGTGCAGCCCGCGCACGAATCGGTCGCCCTGCGCAAAGCGCCCGAGCACGGCGGAACCCGAGCTCTGCACCCGGCCACCTTGTCCGGCGAGGCCGCCGTCGGCGCGCTGGTCACCGAGGACGGCGCGGCCTACCCCCTGAATCGCGCCTACGTGATCGGGCGCGGACCGCAGGTGGACGAATCGGTCCGGGCCGCCACCGCCACCCCGATCGTCATCCAGCGCGACCGCCACGTCTCGCGCGTACACGCCTATGTATCGGTCGACGGCGGCAAGGTGTACGTCCGGGACGCCGCCGCGACCTCCGGCACCTTCATCGCCGGTCCCGGCACCGACCAGTGGACCCGGATCAGCAACACCCCGACCGAACTCCCGCCGGGCTGGCGCGTCCGCATCAGCGAGCGAGTCCTCACCTACCGCGGCGACGAACAGCGCACGGGCGCGACGGGTATCGCCGGAGCACGCCGCCGCTCCTGACCGCCGGATCCGGCACCGACCGGTGGACCCCGATCAGCACCTCCCCACCCCAACTCCCGCCGGGCTGGCGCGTCCGTATCAGTAAGCGAGTCCTACCCCTGGCGACGACCCACATCTCGCCGCTCCGGCACGGCGGGCGACGTCGCGGTATGCCACGGCTCGGGCGCGGCGACGGCCGGTCGACCGGTCCCCGCCCGGTTCGGGTCGCGCGGAGAGGACAATGGCGGCATGCGCCGAAACGGACCGAAGCAGGACATCGACGAGTCCGAGCTGACGGTGACCCCGCCCGAAGAGCAGGCCGCGGGCGTCACCGCCGTCGCGGTGGCGCTGAAGCGCTCGGTCGAGGAGATGGGTGTCATCCGGACCGCCCGCACCCTGGCGCGGGTCAATCAGGCGCACGGCTTCGACTGCCCCGGCTGCGCCTGGCCTGAGCCGACCGGCCACCGCAGGCCCGCCGAGTTCTGCGAGAACGGCGCGAAGGCAGTCGCCGAGGAAGCCACGCTGCGCACGGTGACCCCGGAGTTCTTCGCGACCCACTCCCTCGCCGAACTGAGCGAGAAGTCCGGTTACTGGCTCGGGCAGCAGGGCAGGCTGACCCACCCGATGGTGCTGCGGCCCGGCGACACGCACTACTCCCCCATCGCGTGGGACGAGGCCTACCGGTTGATCGCGGACACGCTCCGCGGCCTGGACTCGCCCGACGAGGCGGTGTTCTACACCTCCGGCCGCACCAGCAACGAGACCGCGTTCCTCTATCAGCTGCTGGTGCGCAGCTACGGCACCAACAACCTGCCGGACTGCTCCAACATGTGTCACGAGTCCTCCGGTGCGGCGCTGACCGGCTCGATCGGGATCGGGAAGGGCTCGGTCTCCATCGACGACTTCGCCAAGGCCGATCTGATCGTCGTCGCGGGACAGAATCCGGGCACCAACCATCCGCGCATGCTCAGCGCGCTCGCCGCCGCCAAGGCCGAGGGCGCCCGGATCATCGCGGTGAACCCACTGCCGGAGACCGGGCTGCTCGGTTTCCGGGACCCGCAGACGGTCAAGGGCGTCACCACCGGCGTGCCGATCGCCGACGACTTCCTGCAAATCCGCCTCGGCGGCGATATGGCCCTGTTCCAAGCGCTGGGCCGCCTGCTGCTGGAAGCCGAGGACCGCGCGCCGGGCACGGTCGTCGACCGGGCATTCGTCGATGCCCACTGCGCGGGCTACGCCGAGTACGAAAAGCACGTGCGCGCGGTCGATCTGGCCACCGTGCTGGAGGCCACCGGCCTGAGTCCGGCCGAACTCGAGCGCACCGCCGAGGCGTTCGCTCGCTCCCGCAACATCATCCTCTGCTGGGCGATGGGCCTGACCCAGCAGACCCACGCCGTGGCCACCATCGAGGAGGCCACCAACCTGCTGCTGCTGCGCGGCATGATCGGCAAGCCGGGTGCGGGGGTGTGCCCGGTGCGCGGCCACTCCAACGTGCAAGGCGACCGCACCATGGGCATCTGGGAGAAGATGCCCGGGGCTTTCCTCGACGCCCTCGACCGCGAGTTCGGCATCACCAGCCCGCGCGAGCACGGCCTCGACACCGTCGCGGCCATCCGCGCCATGCGCGACGGACGCGCGAAGGTCTTCTTCGGCATGGGTGGCAACTTCGTCTCCGCCACCCCCGACACCGCCGTGACCGAGGCCGCGCTGCGCGGCTGCGCGCTCACCGTGCAGGTGTCCACCAAACTCAACCGCAGCCATATCGTGCACGGCCGCACCGCCCTCATCCTGCCCACCCTCGGCCGCACCGATCTCGACCTCGCCCCGGACGGCACCAAACGGCAGGTCTCGGTGGAGGACTCGATGTCGATGGTGCACCTGTCCACCGGACGGCTGAAGCCGGTCAGCGACCAGTTGCGCAGTGAAGTCGCCATCGTCTGCGACCTCGCCCAGGCACTGTTCGGTCCCGGCCATCCGGTACCGTGGGCGCGCTTCGCCCGCGACTACGACAGCGTCCGCGACGCCATCGCCCGTGTCGTGCCCGGCTGCTCCGACTACAACGCGAAAGTCCGCGAGCGCAACGGATTCCAGCTCCCGCACCCGCCGCGCGACGCCCGCGAATTCCGCACCGCCACCGGGAAGGCGAACTTCGCCGTCAACGAACTGACCTGGCTGCCGGTCCCGGCGGGCAGGCTGATCCTGCAAACCCTGCGCAGCCACGACCAGTACAACACCACCATCTACGGCCTCGACGACCGCTACCGGGGCATCCACAACGGTCGCAAGGTGGTGCTGGTGCACCCCGAGGACATCGCCGCGTTCGGCTTCAGCAACGGCGATCCGGTCGACATCGTCTCCGAATGGACCGACGGCACCGAACGCCGTGTCGAGAACTTCCGCCTCGTCTCCTACCCGACGCCGCGCGGCAACGCCGCCGCCTACTATCCCGAGACCAATCCCCTGGTGCCGCTCGACCACGTCGCGAAACGGTCGAACACACCCGTCTCCAAGGCGGTCACCATCCGGCTAGAAGCCCGCCCGGCATGAGCGGTCAGGCCCGGAGGCGGCAGCGCAGCATCACCGTAGCGGGCACCGGCCATGCCGATCACGAACAGAACACGAGCGGTCGGCGACCGAGAGTGACCGCCCCGGGCCGCGCGCTTGCCGAGGGGAGCACAGCATGAGTCGCGTCACCGCCCGCCGCCGGATGCGACGGATCACTCCGGAGGCGGACATCCAGCGTCCGGACACCCTCGCTGTCGAAGAGCCGCTGGAAATCCGCATCGGCGGCCACTCGCTGACGGTCACCATGCGCACTCCCGGCGATGACATCGACCTCGTGCACGGCTTCCTGCTGAGCGAGGACATCATCCACTCCGCCGAGGACATCGTTGCGGCCCGTTATTGCGCGGGCACCGATGACCAGGGCCGCAACACCTACAACGTCCTCGACGTCACCCTGCGCACCCCGGTCCGGGCGCCGACCCGCTCCTTCCTCACCACAGGAGCCTGCGGGCTGTGCGGCAAGACCGCCCTGGACGAGGTCCGCACCCGCACCCGGTTTCCCTTGCCGCCCGGCGTACCCGCGGTGGACACCCGCGCGCTGGCCGCCATGCCCGGCATGCTGCGCGACCGCCAATCCGTCTTCGACGCCACCGGCGGCCTGCACGCCGCGGGCCTGTTCACCGCCGAAGGCCGGCCGCTGGCGGTGCGCGAGGACATCGGCAGGCACAACGCGGTGGACAAGGTGATCGGCTGGGCGCTGCGCGAATCCCGGATCCCCGCCCACGATCTGGTGCTCATCGTGAGCGGGCGCGCCTCGTTCGAACTGGTGCAGAAGGCCGTCATGGCCGGGATCCCGATGCTCGGCGCGGTCTCCGCCCCCAGCTCGCTCGCGGTCGACCTGGCCATCGATGCCGGGCTCTGCCTGGTCGGCTTCCTCCGCGGCGACACCATGAACGTCTACAGCGTCCCCGAGCGAATTCGGGTCGAGCCGGGCGCCGACTCGTTGTTGGCCTGACTCACTATTGCCCGCGCCGGATACCCGTTTTACCGTGACTGCACGGAGCCGAAACGGGTTCGGCGAGAACGGAGCGGCCGATGCGGATCTCGGTGCAGGGGAACTCCGAGGGCCTGCGGGTGCGGATGCGGTTCGAGCAGCACCGCCGCCTGCTGCTCACGCGGATCGTGCTGGCCGTCTTGGCGGTGCAAGGAGCCGTCGTCGGCCTCTGGGCCACTCTGGCGCCGCATTCCTGGTACACCAGTTTTCCGGGGTTCGGCATTCGGTGGGTGGCGGCGGACGGCCCGTACAACCATCATTTGGCGGCCGACGTCGGGTCCTTCTTCCTGGCGCTGACCGCGGTGTCGATCGCCGCGCTGGTCCTCGACCGGACGACGGCGGCCCGGATGGCGGGCATCGGATGGCTGACCTTCGGTCTCCCCCACTTTCTGTACCACGTCCTGCACAAGCCCGCCGAAATGGGCGCGGCGAGCTTCGCTGCCAGCCTGATCGCGGCATTCCTGCTCGTGGCCGGTGGAGCGGTCTGCGTCTTCGCACCGCCGCGAGGCGACCTCCCCTTGTCGGATCCGCAGCCGGTCACGGTGCGTTTTCCACGCCGCCGTACGCGGCCATCCCGGTGACCGGCCGGGTCGGCCGGCGAGTGCGGGACGCCCGTGGGAGATCACCACGGGCGTGATCCGGTGCGTCCGCGGATGCGCCGCCGAATTCCCCGCCCGTCAGTCCTTCAGCGCTTCGAGCAGTGCCGCGCGCTGACGCGCGCCGAGACCACCGATGCGGCGATCCTCGGGGATCTCCGCCTGGTCCATCAGCTTGGCGGCCTTCACCGGACCGACACCGGGCAGGGCCTTGATCACCGCGGCCACCTTGGTCTTTTTGACCAGCTCGTCGGAGTCGGCCTTCTTCAGCAGGTCCGCGACCGAGACCTTGCCCTCCTTCACCTTGCCGATCAGTTCGGAGCGCGCCTTGCGGACCGCAGCCGCCTTGGCCAACGCCTCGGTGCGCTGCTCTGCGGTCATGGTAGGCAGTGCCATGTCTCCTCCGCTTCCACTCGTCACTCGAACATCTGGTTGACCGGACCGAGTAAACAGCACGCCACCGAGAGCGCAAGCTCGACACACCGGGGCACGAACAGCGGAAATAGCGATGAATTTCCCCGGTTCGCGCCGTCGGAACCGGTGAACGGCCGACGCCCGACGGGCGAAAAGGACGAAAGGAACAGCGGCGGTAACACGGGCGGCGGCTTGCCCGACAAACTCAGCGAACACCGAGCACGGAGACGGTTCAACGTCGAACCAGGGGGATCAACGGCGATCCCCCGTACCCGCCGCGGTGCGCGACAACCGAACATGGTCACACCCGCACAGCCGTGCCAGCATGGCGGCATGCCGAACGCCCCGCACGTATTGCCCGCGATGCTCTGGCTGTGGGCCGGGCGGGCGATCTATCGCGGACCGTCACTGCGCCTGGGCGCGCATTCGACCGCGGTCGACTGCCTGGCCGTCGGGATCGACGCTCCGTTCACCCTCGCGGCCGACGGCATCGCGCGTTCTGCGCGCAGCGCCCTCATGCCGCCGCGCCGAGTCCACCGGGTGGTCACCGACGGTGACTACATGATGTTCTGCTACTCGGATCCCGGTTCGCCTGCCGCTCGCGCCTGCCGTGAGCGAATGACGCAGTGGGACAACGAGTTCGGTCTGTGCCATGCGTCGGAGGACGCACTGGTCACGGCGGCGGGCAGCGCTCGCCCCGAGCCGGGACGGCTGGCGGACCTCGCCGGTACGGCGCCGTTTCCCCCGCTGGACGCCCGCATCGCGGGGGCGCTCGCCGACCTCGACGCACATCCCGCCGCCACGTTCACCGCCGCACGGTTCGCCGCGGCGGCACATCTGTCGGAGTCACGCTTCCTGCACCTGTTCGCCGCCCAGACAGGGACCTCGTTCCGCCGTTACCGCCTCTGGGCCAGGATGCTCGCGGTCGGACGCGCCATCGCCGGAGGCGCGAACCTCACCCTGGCCTCGACCGAGGCCGGATTCGCCAGCCCCTCACACTTCAGCGACGCGTTCCGCACCCTGTTCGGTCTGTCTGCTTCCGATCTGCTCGCCAGCGGTGTCCAGATCGTCGTGCTGGACGGACCCGCGGGGATCGAATCGGACACGAGAACTTGCTAGGCTACAAAAACTAGAACATGTTTCACTTCGGAGGAGACTCGATGGCCAAGCAGATCCGCGACGTGGTCGAGCAGTACGTCAAGCTGGTCGGCTCCGGCCCGACCGAGGACATCGTGGCGCTGTACGCGCCCGACGCGATCGTGGAGGACCCGGTCGGTACCCCACCCAAGCGCGGCCACGCTGCCATCCGCGAGTTCTACGAGGTGATCGCCGCGCTGGATCGGGAGACCGAGTTGCGGCCCGAGGACGTCAGGATCGCGGGCAACCAAGCCGCGTTCCCGTTCACCATCGTCACCAAGGTCGGCGGACAGCGCTTCGTCCTGTCGCCGATCGACGTGATGGAGTTCGACGAGGAAGGCCGGATCACCGGGATGCGCGCCTACTGGAGTCAGGAGGACATGCGGGTCGAACCCGAGTAGTCGCGCGGCGGCCGGGTGCGCCACCTCACATCGCGGCCCCATCACATTCCGGCACGGTCTCTCGTCCGAGAAGTAGGAACCAATCCGCTGATCGAAGGAGATCGACATGGGCGCCACCCGTATCGCCGCCGTCACCCCGCAGCAGGCCGGGCCGATGACCAAGTTGCTGTACCGGCTGGCCAAGCGCCGCTTCCGGGAAGTGCCGGAGCCGTTCGCCGTCACCGCCAACCACCCGAAACTGCTCACCGCCAACGCTGTCCACGAAACCATGGTCGGCAAGGCCAGCACCGCTGTGCCCGCAGTCATCCGCGAAATCGCCGTCTACCGCACGGCGTGGACGATCGGTTGTTCGTGGTGCGTCGACTTCGGCGCCATGCTCATGCGCCTTGGCGAACTGGACATCGCGCGGCTGGAACACATCGCCGACTACGCGAACTCGCCGCTGTACTCCGACGACGAGCGCGCCGCCATCGCCTACGCCGACGCGATGACCGCCACGCCGACCGCGGTCACCGACGAGCAGGTCGCCGACCTGGAGCGGCGCTTCGGCAGAGCGGGCGTGGTCGAGCTCAGCTATCACATCGCGCTGGAAAACTCGCGCGCCCGGTTCAATTCGGCGCTGGGGATCACCGCGCAGGGTTTCAGCACCGATTCCTGTCGGGTGCCCTGGGCGTGAAAGCGCCCGTGGCGCTGCGGGAAACGCCAGGCGACCTGGCATTTCGGCGCCGCGGGCACTCCCGACTGTCGTTAAGGCCCGAAATGCACTAAGAATAGGAGGTGTTGACGTCGCCTGGCCGTGCCGCGGTCGACGAGCTGCCGTCGCGAATTTCGCGCAACGGCAGGCCGTGCCGGCGTCTTCGGTTTCTCGAGTTCCCCTCCGCTCAACCCTTTGGAGCCGCATGCTCGACGAACAGACCTCGGACGACGACGTCGCGCGGCTGGCGAGACGGGTCGAGAAGGCCCGCGGCCGTCTCGCCTACCAGTTCGACCCGGCGCTGACCGGCGCGCTGTCGGAAGAGGAACTGCTCGCGGAACGCGAACTGGCCGAACGCATCCGGACGCAGGATCGCGACCAGCGCTGGAAGCAGGCCGAGGCGTCCGCCGCGGCGTCCGACCGGGCGCGCAACACCTCGGAGGCCATCGAGAAGGCCGAGATCAGAGACCTGTTGCTGGCGCGCAAGGCCATCGCCGCGCAGCGGCGCGCGTCCAGCCCGCATGCCAGGCTGGCGTCGCTGTACCGGCACCGTTCGTGGTCGCTCGGCTCGCTGGCCGGCGTGGTCGCCGCCGGGATGCTGTGGTCGGCGGTCAACGTCCAGCACAACATCGCGCCGGGTGGCCCGACCGACCCGCTGTACTGGTTCAGCTACCTGCTCGAGGCGATGATCAGCGTGTCGCTGATCATCATCATGATCGGCACGAACAAAGTCACCGAATGGGGCGTGCTGGACAACCGCAGCCAAGTGGCGGCGGCCGAGGTCGCTCTGCTGACGCTCACCGTGGGACTCAACACCTACCCGTATGTGAGCGAGGGGCGGTGGTTCGACGCCGCCGTGCACGGGGTCGCCCCCGTGATGATCGGCGTCGCGCTGCTCATCCACGACGCCGCGAGCGCGCGATACGGGCGCGCGATCAGCTACGCCACCGAGCAGGTGCGCAACCTGCCCGACCCGACTGGGCACGAGCCGTCGCCGGAACCCTCTTCGGAGGACATCCGGTCCGGCACGAACGCCGACTTCCCGATGAATCTGCGCGCACCGTTAGTGCACGGCGCACACAGCTAGGTCTATCACCCAGCGGCGCAACAGGACTCGTCACCGAACACGCCGCCCGGCAGGTACGAACTACAGCCAGGGCGGGCGGGGAGAATTGAGCCGGCGAGTGCAGCCGGCCCGCGCCCACCACCGGCGTTCAGTACGGATACCGGCTTTCGACCGCGTCCTTGGCCTCCTCGAGCCCGCACCCGGTGAGTTCCCGATACCGCTTGATCGCGTGAATCTTCTTGCCCTGCGCCAGTAATGCGTCGATCTCCGCCATGCCGTCACCCCGCGGGACCGATAGCACGGCACGCGGTGACGCGACCGCCGCAGGCGCCTCGATACCCAGCTGGGTCATGATCAGGTCGAGTTTGACGTGCAACGCGTCGACCTTGCGTTCCAAGCGCCGGTTGGCAAACATGCCCCATCGTAACGACCGGTGCCGCTCGTCACGCCGCGTCGAGCACAGCGTCGGCGAGACTGGTCCTGGTTTCGAAACGCCCGAGGCCCTCGGCCAGTTGCAGCAGCCGGTCCACGCACCACGCACCGGTGACCAGGCGTAGCCGACGACCGGTGTGTGTCAGCATGTTCCGCGCGTCGACCAGGACATACAGCCCCGCCACGCCGAAGAACGTGACTTTGGACAGGTCGATGACCACCAGCGGCGCCGCCGTGCCCAGTGAGCCGATCAGCCTGCGGCGAAACACCTCGACGGTGTAATAGTCGACCTCGCCCGCAAGGGCGCATAGCGTGACCTGGTCACTCGGGGCCGTGACGGAGATCTTGAGCCGCTCCGCAGGGTGATCGGCATTGCGAGCGGCGGTGAGAACGTACGTGGGATTGGCCAAGCCTGCCGACATGAGGACCTCGGTCCTGTCGCCCGCAACAATCTCCGAGGAGGTGCTCGCGGGGTGCTGATGCGCTCCGGAAGACCGGGCCGCCGGAACTAGGCTGTTTGCTCAACCCTCACGAAGGTGTACCCCCGGGATGGGGCCGCCACACCCGAATTACGCCGACTTCTCCCGCCGCTCCTGCCGCTGCGCCTTGCGCGGCACGATGGTGGGCAGCACGTTGTCGTTGACCGTGTCCGCGTTCACGACCACCTTGGCGACGTCGTCGCGGCTGGGGATGTCGTACATCGCGGGCTGCAGGACCTCCTCCATGATCGCCCGCAGACCACGCGCGCCGGTGCCGCGCAGGATCGCCTGATCGGCGACCGCCTCCAGCGCGTCGTCGGTGAACTCGAGATCGACCCCGTCCATCTCGAACAACCGGACGTACTGCTTGACCAGCGCGTTCTTCGGCTCGGAGAGGATCTTGACCAGCGATTCCTTGTCCAGGTTGGTCACCGAGGCGACCACGGGCAGACGGCCGATGAACTCGGGGATCAGGCCGAACTTGATCAGGTCCTCGGGCATGACGTCCGCGAAGTGATCGGTGGTGTCGATCTCGGCCTTGGACCGCACCTCGGCGCCGAAGCCGATACCGCGGTGGCCGGTGCGGTCGGAGATGATCTTCTCCAGGCCCGCGAAAGCGCCCGCGACGATGAACAGCACGTTGGTGGTGTCGATCTGGATGAACTCCTGGTGCGGGTGCTTGCGCCCGCCCTGGGGCGGCACGCTCGCCTGGGTCCCCTCCAGGATCTTCAGCAGGGCCTGCTGCACGCCCTCGCCGGACACGTCGCGGGTGATCGACGGGTTCTCGCTCTTGCGGGCGATCTTGTCGACCTCGTCGATGTAGATGATGCCGGTCTCGGCGCGCTTGACGTCGTAGTCGGCGGCCTGGATCAGCTTCAGCAGGATGTTCTCGACGTCCTCGCCGACGTACCCGGCCTCGGTCAGCGCGGTGGCGTCGGCGATGGCGAACGGCACGTTCAGCATCTTCGCCAACGTCTGGGCCAGATAGGTCTTGCCGCAGCCGGTGGGCCCCAGCATCAGGATGTTGGACTTGGCCAGCTCGACGGTCTCGCCGCGGCTGTCGCGACCCTTGTCACCGGCCTGGATGCGCTTGTAATGGTTGTAGACGGCCACCGCGAGAGTGCGCTTGGCGGTGTCCTGGCCGATGACGTAGTTCTCCAGGAAGTCCCGGATCTCGGCAGGCTTGGGCAGCTCATCGAGCTTGACCTCGCTCGATTCGGCGAGTTCCTCCTCGATGATCTCGTTGCAGAGATCGATGCACTCGTCGCAGATGTACACCCCTGGTCCCGCAATGAGCTTCTTGACCTGCTTCTGGCTCTTTCCACAGAACGAGCACTTCAGCAGATCGCCGCCATCTCCGATGCGCGCCATCTCGTGGGTCCCTACTTCCTTGTCCGCGTGCAACCGTCCGTCCAGGTTGCCAGCTGTCCACCACTTTCGCAGCCGCAAACGCATCGACTGAATCGTGGCCGGTGGGCAGTGCTGTCAACCGGGAGCAAAGGTCCCTAGGTTGACCGTACCCGGTGTTCGGGACGGAGGTCGACAACTCGCGCATGTTTCTCGCGCGGGTTGTGCGAGTTGTCACGACGCCGAAAGGCGGACCGCCCGCCGGATCGGCATTTCGACACTCCGGACCGCACCTCGCGCCGCGGCGGGATTCGAACACATTCTCGAACCGCGGCGGCGCGACAAGCGGTCCGGCCGGGCGGCATACCCATGGCATGCTTCCCGGCCGGAATTCCCTGTCATAGAACGATTTCCGAGCGTACCGCCGCCGGGATCGGCGATTCGCCCAGTCGTCCCGGCCGGGCCGGAAACGACTATTCGCGCGTTATTTCTGCGCGCTGAGCTTGCGGTAGTCGAACACCGTGTCGATGATCCCGTACTCCTTGGCGTCCTCGGCCGTCAGGATCTTGTCACGGTCGGTGTCCTTGCGGATGGTGTCGGCGTCCTTGCCGGTGTGCCGCGCGAGCGTGGTCTCCATCAGGCGACGCATGCGCTCGATCTCGGCGGCCTGGATCTCCAGGTCCGACACCTGCCCCTGGATGCCGCCCTCCAGCGACGGCTGGTGGATCAGCACGCGGGCATTGGGCAGGCAGGCCCGCTTGCCGGGGGTGCCGGCGGCGAGCAGCACGGCCGCGGCCGAGGCGGCCTGGCCCAGGCAGACCGTGGCGACGTCGGCGCGCACGTACTGCATGGTGTCGTAGATGGCCATCAGTGAGGTGAACGAGCCACCCGGCGAGTTGATGTACATGGTGATGTCGCGGTCGGGGTCCAGCGACTCCAGCACCAGCAGCTGCGCCATGATGTCGTTGGCCGAGGCGTCGTCCACCTGCACGCCGAGGAAGATGATGCGCTCCTCGAACAGCTTGTTGTACGGGTTGGACTCCTTGACGCCGAAGCTCGAGTGCTCGATGAACGACGGCAGGATGTAGCGAGCCTGCGGGCTCTGCGGCGCGATGCCGGACAGGCCGGCGCGCGGGTCGATCGAATTGGCCATCTTCGTCTCCAAAGTCGGTGCGGCGGCCGGACGTTCGAGGTGTCCGGGGGCCTGTGGGTGATCCGGTGCGTTACTTCTTGGCGCCGTTGGCCTGATTCGCGTGGCTGATCACGTGGTCGATGAAGCCGTACTCCAGGGCTTCGGACGCGGTGAACCAGCGGTCACGGTCGGCGTCGGTGGTGACCTGCTCGACCGACTTGCCGGTGTGCAGCGCCTGCAGCTCGTTCAGCTCGCGCTTGGTGTGCGCGAACTGCTCGGCCATGATCGCGATGTCGGCCGCGGAGCCGCCGATCCCCGCGGACGGCTGGTGCATCATGATGCGCGCGTGCGGCAGCGCGTAGCGCTTGCCCTTGGTGCCCGCGGTGAGCAGGAACTGCCCCATCGACGCGGCCAGGCCCATGCCATAGGTGGCGATGTCGCACTCGGCGAACTGCATCGTGTCGTAGATGGCCATGCCCGCCGTCACCGAGCCGCCCGGCGAGTTGATGTAGAGCGAGATGTCCTTGGTGGGATCCTCCGCCGAGAGCAACAGGATCTGTGCGCACAGCTTGTTCGCGATGTCGTCGTCCACCTGCGTGCCCAGGAAGATGATGCGCTCACGCAGCAGGCGCTCGTACACCGAATCACTGAGGTTGAGACCAGCAGTCGCGGTTGTCATGACCCCTGCCTGGTTGATTGTCACGGATACCTGCCTTCTCTCGCCGGCTCGTTGCGGAGTGCCACATAGCCATCACTGGTCGGATATGCCACACCCCACCGGGCGGGCTATCCAACTTGTCGTCACAAACATTAACGAAGCAGGGCGGCACCGAACTCCCGGTACCGCCCTTTCTTCGCTCACAGCGCAATCAGCGCACCTCTCGGGCGTCGAGCACGCCGACATTCCATGAAATTATTCGGCGTCCGCCGCGGCCGTCTCGGCGGCCTGGTCCTCGTCCGCGGAATCGGTGGGAGCGCCGAACATTTCGGCGGTATCCACCGTGTTGCCCGCGGAGTCGGTGACGGTCACCTTGCCGACCACGCCCGCCAGCGCCTTGCCGCGGCGCACGTCCGCGAACACCGCGCCGAGCTGGCCGGCCTGCTGCACTTGCTGGATGAACTGCTCCGGCGCCATGCCGTAGCGCTGCGCCTGGAACAGGATCCGCTCGGTGAGCTCCTCCTGGCCGACCTGGGTGCCCTCCGCCTCGGCGATCGCGTCCAGCAGCAGCTGGGTCTTGACCGATTTCTCGGCGGCCTCCTTGGTCTCGGTGTCGAACTCCTCGCGGGTGCTGCCCTGCGCCTCGAGCGCCTCGGCGAACTTGGCCTCGTCGTGATCGAAGCCGTGCACCGCGTCGTGGGTCACGGCGTCGATCTCGGCCTTCACCACGGCCTCGGGCAGCGGCACCTCGACCTGCTCGAGCAGGGTGTCGAGCACCTTGTCGCGGATCTCACCCGCCTGCTGCACCTTCTTGACCCGCTCGACCCGGCTGCGCAGATCGGCCTTCAGCTCCTCCAGCGTGTCGAATTCGCTGGCCAGCTGGGCGAACTCGTCGTCGGCCTCGGGCAGCTCGCGCTCCTTGACGGTCTGCACCGTGACGGTGATGACCGCCTCCTTGCCCGCGTGCTCGCCCGCGACCAGCGTGGAGGTGAACTCCTTCGACTCGCCCGCCGACAATCCGACCAGCGCCTCGTCCAGGCCCTCGATGAGCTGACCGGAACCGACCTCGTGGGACAGGCCGGTCGTGGCGGCCTCGGCCACCTCCTGGCCGTCCACGGTCGCCGAGAGATCGATGGAGACGAAGTCGCCGTCCTGTACCGGACGCTCGACACCGGTCAGGGTGCCGAAGCGCTGGCGCAGCGACTGCAACTGTTCCTCGATGTCCTCGTCGCCGACGGTGAACGCGTCGACTGTGACCGCGATGCTCTCGTAGTCGGGCAGGGTGATCTCCGGACGCACGTCGACCTCGGCGGTGAAGGCGAGCTCCTGACCGTCCTCGATCTTGGTGATCTCGATCTCCGGCTGGCCGATGACCTTCACCTCGGAGGTGGTGACGGCCTCGCTGTAGCGACCGGGCAGCGCGTCGTTGACCACCTGCTCCAGGATCGCGCCGCGACCGAGGCGGGCTTCGAGCAGCTTCGCGGGCGCCTTACCGGGACGGAAGCCGGGGATACGGACCTGCTTGGCCAGTGCCTTGTACGCGCGGTCGAAATCGGGCTTCAGCTCCTCGAAGGGCACCTCGACATTGATCCGGACCCGGGTCGGGCTCAGCTGCTCGACGGTGCTCTTCACGGACATGCTCCTTGTTCGTTGTTCGTACTGGTTGACGTTCGGTGTGCGGTGCCTCCCCGGCACTCCGAAGTCGGAACGGCGGATGAGGCGGCCCTACGCTGGCTGCCGCACTCCCCCAACCGGCGCAGATCCGGACCGGAGTCCCGGCCTCGGCCGAGACGACGAGGAATGCGGCGTAGGCCACGCATCCCGACCAGGTTAGTTGACCGGCCGAGCGGACCTGCATCCGGCGGTGGCTCGGCGGTCCGCGCGGGACGGGGCTACTTCCCCACCGAGACCGCGTCGGTGACGAAGACCAGCGTCTCGTACGGCGCGATGCCCCGCCCGCCCGCGCCGTAGCCCAGCTCCGGCGGCACGATCAACAACCTGCGCGAGCCTTCCCGGACGCCGACGAGTCCCTGGTCCCAGCCGTCGATGACCTGGCCCGCCCCGAGGGTGAGCTGGAACGGCTTGCCGCGATCGAAGGAACTGTCCAGCGTCTTCTTGTCCGACCAGGTGACCAGCGCGTAGTTCATGGTGAGCTGCTGCCCTGCGGCGGCGCCGGGTCCGCTGCCCTGGACCAGGTCCTTGACTATCAACTGCTTCGGCGGGTCGCAGTCGTCCGGGATGGTGATAGCGGGTGCGGCGCCGAAGTCACCGGTGACGCCGATGTCCTCGGCGGTGCACTCCCGGCCTTTGCTCTGGGTGGCCGGGCGCTGCGCGGGGGAAGGCCCCGCCGCCGCGGAGGTCCTCGTCGCGGAGAGGGTCGTGGCGGTCGGCTCGTCATCCGAGCCGCAAGCCGCCAGCACGATGGTCGTCGCGGCGAGGGCGCCGATACCGATGATCCTTCCGAGAATGTGCATGCCGCGGACCCTAGACCACGAACGGGCGCCGGGCGGGGCGAGCTTCCCGCGACACGCGCGGACCGCCGCGGGGAGCCCGCTCCGGCTAGGCTGGCGGTGAATCTCCATCCGGCGTTGTCGATTCCGATTGGCGACCGTTGCAGGACCGGGACGGCGGCCACTCGCGCCGCCGCTGTCCCCGATACCCGAACGTGAGGAGAGTCGGAGCATGACCCACATGGCAAGTGCGGGTGGTGACACCTCGGCGGACAACGTCGGCAGCACCGGCGGCCGGACCGTCGCCCCGCGTCCTTACCGGCTTGCGGACGTGCCGGGCCCGTTGGAGCGCGACGAACTGGCGTCGATCGACGCGTGGTGGCGGGCCGCCAACTATCTCGCGGTCGGCCAGATCTATCTGATGGCCAATCCGTTGCTGCGCGAGCCGCTGCGCTCCGAGCACATCAAGCCCAGGTTGCTCGGGCATTTCGGCACGGTGCCCGGCCTGAATCTGGTCTGGGCGCACGCCAATCGCGCGATCCGGCAACGCGGGCTGAACGCCGTCTTCGTCGCGGGTCCCGGGCACGGCGGCCCCGGCCCGAACGCGTGCGCCTGGCTGGAGGGCACCTACTCCGAGCTCTACAGCCACATCTCGCAGGATGCCGCGGGCATGGGGGCGCTGTTCGGCCAATTCTCCTTTCCCGGCGGCGTGCCGAGTCACTGTGCGCCGGAGACTCCCGGCTCCTTTCACGAGGGCGGCGAACTCGGCTATTCGCTGCTGCACGCGTTCGGCGCCGCCTTGGACAATCCCGATCTCACCGTGTTCTGTGTGATCGGCGACGGCGAGGCGGAGACGGGACCGCTGGCCACGAGCTGGCATGCCAACAAGTTCCTCAGCCCGGCGCGCGACGGCGCGGTGCTGCCGATCCTGGCGCTGAACGAGTACAAGATCGCCAATCCGACCATCCTGGCGCGCATCCCGGAACCGGAACTGCTCGCCCTGCTGCGCGGATACGGCTACGAGCCGATCGTCGTCGCGGGCGACGATCCCGCGGCGGTGCACCAGGCGATGGCCGCGGCGGTGGACACGAGCATGGAACGCATCGACCGGATCCAGCGCGCCGCGCGCGGCGGCAGTGACGTGACGCGGCCCGCCTGGCCGATGGTCGTGTTGCGCACACCCAAGGGCTGGACCTGCCCTCCGGTGGTGGACGGCGACCAGGTCGAGGGCACGTTCCGGGCGCACCAGGTGCCGTTGCCGGGCGCGCGCACCGACGCCGGGCACCGCGTGGTCCTGGAGCAGTGGCTGCGCTCCTACCGTCCGGAGGAGCTGTTCGACGACAGCGGCGCACCGGCGCCGGAACTGATCGCTCAGGTACCGGTCGGCGATCGGCGGATGAGCGCCAATCCGGTCGCCAACGGCGGCGCGCTGCTGCGCGACCTGCGCCTGCCGGACTGGCGCGAATTCGGCGTCGATGTGCCCGCGCCGGGCGCGACCGAGCACGAAGCCACCAGGGTGCTCGGCGGCTGGCTGCGAGAGGTCACCAGGCACAATCCGCACAACTTCCTCACCTTCGCGCCGGACGAACTGGCCAGCAACCGGTTACAGGACATCCTCGAGGTCACCGGCCGCGCCTGGCAAGCCGAGATCGACCCCCGCGACCAGAAACTCGACCGCACCGGCCGGGTGATCGAAGTGCTGTCCGAACACATGTGCCAGGGGTTGCTGGAGGGCTACCTGCTGACCGGCAGGCACGGCGTGTTCACCTGTTACGAGGCCTTCATCCACATCGTCGACGCGATGTTCAACCAGCACGCCAAATGGCTCGACGCCAGCTCGGCGGTGCCGTGGCGGCGCCCGATTCCCAGCCTGAACTACCTGCTGTCCTCGCACGTCTGGCGCCAGGACCACAACGGCTTCACCCACCAGGACCCCGGTTTCCTGGACGTGGTGCTGAACAAGAAGGCCTCGATCGTACGGGTGTACCTGCCACCGGACGCCAACACGCTGCTGTCGACCTATGACCACTGCCTGCGCTCCCGGCACTACGTCAACGTGGTGGTCGCGGGCAAGCAGCCGCAGGCCGACTGGCTGTCGGTCTCCGAAGCCGCCGAGCACTGCGCGCGCGGGATCGGCATCTGGCCGTGGGCGGGCCACCGGGACGAGGAGGGCACCACACCGGATGTGGTGCTCGCCTGCGCGGGCGACGTACCGACGCTGGAGACCCTCGCCGCGGCCGCGATCCTGCGCGAGCGGCTGCCGGAGCTGCGTGTCCGGGTGGTCAACGTGGTCGACCTGATGCGGCTGCAACCGAAGGACGAACATCCGCACGGCCTGCCCGACCGCGAGTTCGACACGCTGTTCACGCGGGACCGCCCGGTGATCTTCGCCTTCCACGGCTATCCGTGGCTGGTGCACCGGCTGACCTATCGGCGCACCAACCACGGCGAACTGCACGTCCGCGGCTACAAGGAGCGGGGCACGACGACCACGCCGTTCGACATGGTGATGCTCAACGACCTGGACCGCTACCACCTCGTCATGGACGTGATCGATCGGGTGTCCAGCTTGCGTGAGCGCGCCGCTGGGCTGCGCCAGGAGATGGTCGACGCGCGCTGGAGGGCTCGCGCGTGGACCAGGGAACACGGTGCGGACATCCCTGAGGTAGCCGACTGGAGCTGGCCCTACGGGAGTGGCCACGAGTAAGTACGATCGACCGTATGGAAAGTGCCCCGCACACCGCTGAGATCACCGACAAGCGACTGCTGCGCGGTGCGCGAACTCGAGCCACGGTGCTGCGGCAGGCAGTCGACATCGCCTCGCTGGACGGATTGGACGGCCTCAGCTTCGGCAGGCTGGCCGCCGACACCGGGCTGAGCAAGGCGGGAATCCAGACCCTCTTCCGCACCAAGGAAGATCTGCAACTGGCCGCCGTGGATCACGCGCGCGACCGGTTCGTGGAAGCGGTCGTCGAACCGGCCCGTTCCGCGCCGCACGGCGTCGCTCGGCTGCGAGCCTTGCTCGACCACTGGATGGTCTACGCCGAGACACCGCTGTTCCCGGGCGGCTGCTTCCGCGTCGCGACCATGGCCGAGTTCGACAGCAAACCGGGACCGGTGCGCGATGCCCTGTTCCGCGATCAGCGAGCGTGGGTAGGGCTACTGGCGCGGGAGCTGCGCTCGGCGGCGTCCGCCGGTGAGATCGCCGAACTGGACGCGGATCTGGTCGCGTTCCAGATCGATGCGGTGCTGTGCGCCACCAATACCGCGCTGCGGCTCGACGTTCCGGAGGCCGCCGACCGCGCCCATCGCATCGTCGAAGGCTTTCTGCGACCGTTCTGATCATGCGCTGTATTACACGAACCAATTGGTCGCTACTCCAGCGCATTCGGAAATCTCGGACAGATGACGCCGGCACCTTGTATCTTGCGGGCAACGCGTTCCACGCGTTTCCATAGCAGTCCCCCATCCGTCGCCGTTGCCGGAGGGCGCGCAGAAGGGCGGTTCTCATGAACCACACAGCCGAAGCGACCGAGTTGGAAATCCTAGGTGCGATCTTGATGGTGGCCTGGATGGTCGTCATGTGGGCGGCCGTCGGCGTACTCGTCGTCGCGTTGCGCAAACCCCCGCGACCATGGATGTTCCGTACCGCGCTCGGTGTCATCGCGCTGGGCGTTGTGGCCCAGATAGGACACTTCCAGGAGCACGTGGCACAGGTCGGGTACTGGATCCAGCACCCGAACTCACCGGCGTGGATGACCCCGTGGGGCACCGGCCTGGCCAACGGATTCGGCCAGGTGAACCACATGAAGCCGGCACTCGGCATGGAAATCCTGCACTTGGTGGGCAATTTCCATTTCCTCGCCGGACTGGTCGGCATCGCCCTGGTCACCCACCACGCTGTGGAGAGCAAGGCACGCAAGTGGGGTCGCATGGGCGTGTTGATGCAAGGCATCCACGGGCTCGAGCATCTCGCGCTCACCCTGACGGTCGCCTTCGGCACCAAGGCGATCGGGCTGTCTACCATCTTCGGCCTGCTCGACCCCGGTCCCGGCGCGGCGACGTTCCGCATCTGGTGGCACTTCCTGGCCAACGTGATCGGCACGACCATCTTCGCCGTCGCGCTGTATCACCTGTGGCGCGAGCGCGCGGTGATCGAAGCCCCGTTCCGCGACCCCGCCGCCGTGAAGCCGAAGCGCGTCCCGACCGCGGCCGAGGGTTCGGGCGCTCCGGCATTCGCGGCAGTGACCGAAGCCTGATCGACAGACCGATCCCGCACGCCTCGGCACGGTGCACCAGCACCGCAGCGGCGTAGCGGCGTTCCGCCACAGATATCGCTGTCACGGATCCGCATTGGACCGTGACCGCCCGAGGAAGCAGAGGGCGTCCGCCAACCCGGCGGACGCCCTTTTCGCGTATAAAGCCGCCCTCGAGAACACACTGCCGACTGAAGCGAGGAGTGCGCCCGAAGCCCGATTGGGCCGCTCGAACGCTCGGTTGTGCGGCCCTATCGAATCCTGCGCGACAGTCGATCTCCGATCACCGCGACGCGGCGCGAACGCTCATCAGTCGACCGCCAACGTGTCGCCGGCATCGCCGTGCGCAGAGCTACTTCTCGCCACAGCGGAATCATCCGCTCGCATCGGCAACCCGGTGGCCGAGCGACCGACTGGTGCGCATCGGCGCTGCCGCTGGTCAGGGCGCTGCTTCCACCCAGGAAGACACGAAACTCTTCCCACACATGAGAAAGCTCTCGACAAAATATCGACCCGTCGATTAATGTGACGTTATCCAACGGCACGATAGATAGGGACCCACGGGTCGGACTACACCGGACCGATTCAAGATCCCGAGGTGGCGAGATGAACGGACGCGAACGATGACCGGCATCACGCCGCACCAGCGACGGACACAGACCTGGCTCGTCCGCCCGCTGATCGTGAGCGCGATAGCGGCCACGCCGGAAACCCCGGCGCCGACCGAAGCGCTGGCCGGGCCCGACACGATCGTCGCGACCCCGCGCCCCGCAGCAGACCCGGGCCGCCACGGATACGACAGGCCGGGCTCTCCCCATTCCGACGACCGGGACCGAGCCGATCGGCACCGCCCCGCGGACGACACGTCCGCGACGGATGCCACCCCGATCCCCTCCCCGCCCCCACCTCGCGCGGCAACTCCGACCACCGACGTTCGCCGCACCGCCGCAGCTCGCGCCGTGCCACCGTGCGCAGCGCGAAATCCGAACGGAGACTTACGATGACCGCCAACACCACCCATTTCGCCGCCAGACTGCTCGCTTGTGCCGCGATCGTCGGCACGCTCACCGCGGGCGCCGCGGGCATCGCGGGCGCGGAATCGCACTCGGGTCCGTCGAACCCGCGCAACGGCACGGGTGACACCACCGGTTGGCACCACATCGACCCGATGGGCTACCACCATCGCGACAGCGACCGGCTGGACGCCGAAGAGGCCGACCAGGCCATCCGGGACTACCGCCAGCGGCAGAACCAGGCGGCACCGGGCGACATCACCACCGGCGACGATTCCGACGGCCCGAGCTGGTCGCGCGTGGCCCGCCCGGACGGCACCGGCTACACCGTCTGCCGCGCGCAGGCCGCCTGGTGCCGGTGACCGCGGAAGCGGTCCACCCTCTCGCACTCTGAAACCTTCCGTGACGTCCCTCTGGACTGATCGTCCCGCTACCTAGCGGCACATTACTTGAAGTATCACCACCCCGGAATCCACTCCGGCCGGGGTAACGCACGAAAGAGAAACACTCATGATCAAGATCAGTGGGCTTCGCCGGCCGACCGCGTGTGACAACAAGCGCGGCGGCACGGCACGGACGCTCACCCTGCTGGCGGCGGCAGCGGTGGCGGCGGGCGGCCTGAGCCTCGGCGCGGGCACCGCCGAGGCTCAGGGCGCTGCCTGCCTCTGGGCTGGGGGCGCCTACGGCCAGGGCACCACGGTCGTCGCAGGGGGCTGGAACTTCGCCTGCGGAACCGACGGACTGGGCGGGCCGTACTGGCATCGGGGCGCCCCCGCTCGGCAGGCAAGCACCGTGCCGAACCCGGGCGCCTACGCCCACCCCGCCGGCCTGTTCAGCCCCGGCGCCCGGCAGTACGGCACGGAGTACAACGACTACTGCGTCGGCAGCCAGCTCATCGAGGGTTCCGAGGACGTCTACCAGGTGGTCTCGGACGGACGCGGCGCGCTGTGGTGGAAGGCCGCCGGCTCGATCGACCAGTGGGCCTTCGATCCCGGTAGCGGGCCGCAGCGGTCCTGGCGGTCGTCGAGCCTGTGCTACGACGGCTCGCTGACCTGACCTGCCCGATCTCCGCTATCGCACGTCCGTGACCGTCACCACGGTCACGGGCGTGCTCGCGTTCGCGCGGGCCGCCGCTCGGATTCCAGCCGGATCCGCTCGGCGAGGTGATCCGGCACGTGCCAGCTGATGTCGGCTCTGGTGGCCGCCATCAGCTTCCTGCGCACGGACGCCACCTGGGCATCGACCGTCCGGATGGAACTGCCCCGGCGGGCGGCGATGGCACTGTTGGCCCAGCCCGCCGCGGCCAGCACCGCGACTTCGCGTTCCGCCGGCGTCAGCTCCTCCCAGCGCGAGGCGGTCGACCTGGCCTGCGGACGCGGGTTCGGCAGCTTGTCGACCGGCAATCTGCCGAGCAACAGCAATTGCAGTTCGTCGCGTTCGGGACGCAACCGGGCGCCACGCTGGACCGCCGCCGCGTGGGCATCGGCGCCGATGACCGCGGTGACCGCCACGACGGCCCGAGCGGTGCCGCGGGCTACCAGCGTCACCCGGTCGGCGACGATTCCCATCGAGCGGTGCAGCGTGGCGATTCCGCCTTGCAGATGGGCGATCTCGGTGGCGGCGGCGATCGCTTCGGCACTGCCGGTGTCGCCCGCCTCGATCCGGGCGGACAGCAAATAGGTCAGCGCCATCATGCTGAAGTGCGCGACCCATCCCGCCGTCCAGGTGTCGCCGGTGATCAACAAGCGCTCCAGGGTGGACTGCCCGAGTTTCACCGCCTCCCGTGGATCGCCGTGCCGGGACACCGCGATCATCCAGGCCAGCTCCGCCCAGGAGGTCGCCCAGCCCGCGTCGGAAGCCACTGCCCGGTCCAGATGCCTGCGCGCGGCCCCGAGCGCGACGTCCGCCTCGCCCAGGTTCGCGTAGGTGAGGGCCTCGAACAGTTCGCTGCGCTGCTCCCCCGCCCGGTCGCCCAGAACGGCGAACTTCCGGCGCGCCCTGGCCAAGACGTCCACCGCTCGCAGGTCGAGGTGGATCAGCAGGAGTTCGAGGCCCCAGGTGAATTCCACCGCGGCGGGCAAGCCGAGGTCGGTCGCCGTCGTCTCACGCCAGCCGGCCCGCAGTTCCGAGGGGAGGCACTCCGCGGCGCATTCGTCCAGCAATTGCGCGGTGTAGGCGTGCCTGCCCTGCCAGATGGCGATCCAGCCCACCAGCGCGGTCGCATTGATCCGCAGCCGGGTCGGCGGCGGCTCGACCTGCGCGGTGACCTCCAGGGCCTGCTCGGTCAGACTGGTGATGGCCCGGTTGGAGCCGGTGATGAACGGCACACGCAGCGCCATCAGCGTCGCGGCTGTCTCCAGTCCGACCACCGCCTCCTCCGGGTCGGTGAGGCTGGTCTCCACCGCGATGAGAATGTTGTCCCACGCCGCTCGCGCCCACGCGATCCACTCCTGTTCCCGTGGGCCGTACCAGGTGGCAGGCCCCGCGGCGACACGGTCGCGGTAGTGCCGTCGATGCCGGGCGAGCAGTCGCGCTTCGTCCAGATGGTCGCCACGGGTGGACAGCCGGTCCCGCACGAAGACCCGGACGCTCTCCAGCAGGTAGTAGCGCACCGTCGCCGCGGTGATGTGGGCCGACAGCAGCGAGCGTTCGACCAGGCGCTCGAGCAGTCCCTCGATCCGCTCGGGCGGTAGCGCCGTGTCCGCGCAGACAGCCACGATCGCGTCCACTTCGGCCCCGCCGGACTGCGTCTCATCGTTCTCGGCGTCGCAACCGGTGGCGAAGACCGACAAGCGCTCCAACAGCAACTGTTCGGGCGCGGTGCACAGACCGTAGGACCAGGCGATCACGTCGCGCACGCTGCGGTGCCGTTCGCCGACGCCACCCCTGGCCCCGTGCGTCCACTGCAGGCGGCGATCGTCGGTGTCGCCGGACAACTCGCGCAACACGATCGCGGGTGGCCGGTGCAGCAGCCGCGCCGCGGCCAAGCGGATGAACAGCGGATTGTTGTCGACGTGCCCGCAGATGCGGGTGGCGATGGCGAGCTGTCCGGGGTCCTCGGGAATCGGCCGTCCGGTGCGCTCGGCTCGCCGCCGGAACAGTTCCAGGGCGTGCACGCTGGACAGCGGCGGCACCGTCACCAACTGCTCGTCGATCCAGCCGACCGGCTCCCGGCTGGTCGCGACGATGGTCAAGCCGGGGATTTCCTGCAGCAGGCCGATGACGAGCGGACCGACGCCGCCCAGCACGTGTTCGCAGTTGTCCAGCACCAGGATGGTCCGGTGCGCCTCGTCGTCGTCGGCGCCGGCACCGGTGAGGGTCTCCAGCAGCCCGTCCCAGGCGGAGCGGCCCACTATGCCGTTCTTCGCGACGGACAAGAGCACTTCCTCGGCGACCGTTCCCGTCTCCGCGCCGGGCGCGAGACGGGCCAGGCGCGTCCAGTACACCGTGTGCCGCGCCCCGCCGCGGTATCTGCGCACGGCTTCCACCGCCAGCGTCGTCTTGCCGATGCCACCGGGCCCGACCAGGGTGATCAGCCGGGCGCTCGACGAGTTCAGCAAGGCGTCTATCCGCCGCAGTTCGGCATGCCTGCCCACGAACTCCGCGGGCGCGACGGGGCCGTTGCCGCCGCCGCTGCTCACCTCCGACATGCCGACACACCTACCGATCCGGAAACCACTGCTCGAGCAGCCTAATGGGCGCGTCCTGTCCTACCTTTGCGGCTACGGCTGGGCCGCCGCTCGGATTCGTACCGGACCCGGTCGGCGAGCTCGTCGGGGATGTGGGCCGCGATGTCGGTGCGAGAGGCGATCATCAGCTTCTGCCGGATGGCGGCCACCTGCGCGTCGACGGTCCGGATCGAGCTGCGCCTGCGGCCTGCGATGGCGCTGTTGGGCCAGCCCGCCGCCGCGAAGACGGCGACGTCGCGTTCGGCCTCCGACAGCTCGCTCCAGCGCGCGGCGGGCCGCCGCGACACCGGCCGGGAAGAGGCCGGCCGGTCCGGCCGCCGGGCGGGCGGCGCCGGCTCCGGGGCGGGACACCACAGCGCGTCCAGCTCGGGACGCAGCCGCGTCCTGCGTTCGGCGGAGGCGTAGGCGCGGTCGCCGAGCACCGCGCGGGAGACCTCCGCGGCGCGGCGCATCTCGGCGGCGATCAGCGGAACCCGGTCGACGGATATCCCCATCGAACGCTGACGCGTCTTGAATCCGCCCACCAGATAGGCGATTTCCCGCGCGGTGTCCGCGGCCGCGGCGGGATCACCGCCCTCGGCCCGCTGCGCGACGAGGACCTGGGCCAGCGCCACGATGTGCGCGCCCACCGCCCAGCTCGCCGTCCAGGTGTCCTGTTCGCCGCGGTAGCGGGTGAGCACACCGTGGGTCAGTGTCAGCGCCTCGGTGGCGGACCCGTGTTTGGCCAGCGCCACCGCGCGCGCGATCTCGGCCCAGGAGCGCGACAATGTCGAGCCGGACGACACCGATCGCTCCAGGAATCGCGCCGTGTTCTCCAGCGCCTGCCGCCGGTCGCCGACGAGGGCGGAACAGAATGCCGCGAACACGTCGCTGCGCTCGGCGCCGATGCGATCGCCCTGTTCGGCGAATTTGCGGCGGGCCCGAGCAAGGACGGTGACGGCGCGCGGGTCACCGCGCACGAGCATCAGCTCGAGCCCCCACAGCCACTCGACCGGGGCGGGCAGCCCGAAATCGATGTCGGTGTAGCGCGGTCCGGCTCCCGGTGGGAGGCTGGCGCAGTCGGCGAGCAGTTGCGGGATGTGATCGGTCCGCCCCTGCCACAGCGAGATCCAACCGAGCAGCGCGGTGGCCAGGTCGGCCAGCCCGGAAGGGCCCAGCTCGGAGGCCCGGGTGGCCTCCAGCGCACGTTCGGTCAACCGGGTCAGCGCACCGGCGCCGGACTTGACATACGGCACCTTCATCGAGAGCAGGACAGTGGCGATCTCCAGCGCGACCACGGCCTCCGCCGGGTCGGCCAGACCGGATTCGATGCCGAGCACGATGTCGTTCCACGCCGAGCGCGCCCACGCCAGCCACGCCTGATCCTGCGGTCCGAGCCAGATGGCCTGCCCGGCGACAACCTTGTCCCGGAAATACCGGCGGTGCCGCGCGGCGAGCCGGTCGAACTCGCCGCGATCCCGGCGGCGCAGCCGCTCCCGGGCGAACACGCGGACGCTTTCCACCAGATACCAGCTGACCGTGGTCGCGGTGAGATGCGCCGACAGCAGCGACTGTTCGGTGAGCCGCTCCAGCAGGCGTTCGATCACACTCGCGGGCAGGGCGTCGTCGGCGCACACCGCGATCGCGGCGTCCAGCTCGATGCCCCCGCGCAGCGACTCGTCGTCGGTCTCGTACCCGGCGGCGAAGACCGACAGCCGCTCCAGCAACAACTGCTCGGAGGCGCCGCAGAGCGCGAACGACCAGGCGATCACGTCGTAGACACCACGGTGGCGCTGCTCGGCGCCCGCCCGTGCGCCGTGGTTCCAGTGCAGGCGTTTGTCGTCCGCGTCGCCGGTGAGTTCACGCAGCACCATGACCGGCGGCTGGTGCCGCAGACGCGCCGCGGCCAGGCGGATGAACAGCGGGTTGTGGTCGACCCGGCGGCAGATCCGCGCGGCGACGGCCATCGCCTCGCGGTCATCCGGAATCGCCCGCCCGATGAGTTCGGCGCGCTGCCGGAACAATTCGAGCGACTGCCGCGGCGACAACGGCGGCACGGGCAGGATGTACTCGTCGGCCCAGCCGATCGGTTCGCGGCTGGTGGCCAGGACGGTCAGGCCGGGCGCGGATTCCAGCAACTCGGCGATCATCGCCGCGACCACACCGAGCAGGTGTTCGCAGTTGTCCAGCACGAGGACAGCGCGCTCGGTGGAACGGTCTCCGCTGGTGAACGTGCGTACCAGGGCGTCATGAGTCGGTGGCGAACTGAGGTCGGTGCGCACGGCCGACTGCATCACGTCCTGCGCGGTGGCGGTGCTGTCGGCCTCCAGCCCGGCCAGCCGCGCCCAGTACACCGGCCTGCGCCGGGCGTGCGCGTCGCGGCACAACGCCTCCGCGGCCAACCGCGTCTTGCCGATCCCGCCCGGGCCGACCAGGGTGATCAGGCGGGCGCCGCTGTCCAGCAGCGCGCCCAGCCGGTCCAATTCCGTTTCCCGGCCGAGGAATTCACTGGTGGATGCAGGCAGCACGTCGCCACGTGCCTGAACCAGGGACATAAAACGAAAGTTAGCCGACGATGCGGCGGCGCGCTCGACAATCAGACGTTATGCAAAGGTCAAGCCCCCGTTTACCGGGGCAGCGGACCCCGTTCCCGTGCCGATTGCTACCTCGCGGAGGCCATCTGCTGGTAGTGCATCTGAACCACCGCGCTGTCGAAGGTCATCACGTCGACGAGTTGCAGCCCGGAGACCACGGCAGGCGTCGGGAACAGCGGAATCCCGCCACCGAGCAGGATCGGGTGCACGAACAGCCGGTACTCATCGATCAGGTCGTGTTTCATGAACTCCGATGCCGTCTCCGCGCCACCGAACAAGACCATGTCGCATCCCGGCTGCGCGCGCAACGCGGTGATCTCCTCGACGAGGTCGTCCCGGACCACGCGGGTGTTCCAGCCCGCGGAGGACAGGGTGCGGGAGAAGACCACCTTGGGCGTCTGTTTCCAGCACCGAGCGAAATCCACGTAGAACTCCGAGATCGCGGGATCCACGTCGGCGGTCGGCCAGAACGACGCCATGATCTCGTATGTTTTGCGGCCGTAGAGGAACAGGTCGGCCGAGCGTAATTCATCCAGGAACGACTCGCACAGTTCCTCGTCCACCACCGGCCAGTGGATTTCCTGATCCGGCCCCTCCGCGAAGCCGTCGAGCGACATCTGCATCCACAGCGTCACGCTTCCCATGTGCCCACACCCATCTGCTGCCCTTGTGCGACTTCCAGATTGTCGGGGAGAGCGACACTTCGGCGCATCGGTAGGTGGCCGGAAGACATACTTAAGTAGACGAGCGTAGGTAGCCCCGCGGCGCGAGAGCGCGCGCCGGATGACACCAATATACCGTTGATCAACGGCACGTTACTGCTACGTATCACCAATGATGGGAATCTGAAACAGAAGTATTTCCATCCACCGGGAGTGCGCCGCCGGTCAGCTCTCCGGCAGCGCCTCCGCCAGCTCGGCGTCCTGGTCGAGATACCTTGCGACGAGCCGGTTCACCAGTTCGGCGGTAGTCTCCGCCGGGACGGTCCTGGTCGCCTCCAGCCGCTGCGCGAGTTCGGCGACCTGCGCCGGGCCGCGATCGGAATCCTGGAACGATGCCCACGCTGTACGCCGGAACAGATCCACGTAGCGCCGGGCGATCCGCTCGGCGTCCGCGCGAAGCTTCTCCAGCTCGCCGAGCACCTCATCGGCCGGGATGCCCACGGCCGCCATCTGCTCGAGGCTGTGCGCCAGACGGCGATCCGCGATGCGATAGGTCGCCGCGTCGACGGGTTCGTACAGACCCGCGGCGACGACCCGGGCCAGACCGTTGGGCACGTCGCGATAGCGCTCGGCCAGTTCGGTCGCCGCGATCGTTTCGCCTCTGTCGACGGCGGTCGCCTCGGGCGAGCCGGGCTCGGCGACACCGAGGATGTCCCCCAGATCGTCGCCACGATCCCAGGCGTTGAGCAATTCCCTGATGCCGTTGAGTTTGATCCCGCGATCGAGCAACCTGCTGATGGTCCGCACCCGGTTGAGGTGGTCGGCGCCGTAGAAACCGGTACGCCCCTTGACCTGCGGGGGCGGCAGCACGCCCCGCTCGTGGTAAACGCGCAGGCTGCGCACGGTCGTACCGGCCTCCCGCGCCAGCTCGTCGATCGTGTACTCCACACCCGCAGTCATACCTCAAGGAAACCACATCGCAACACGGGACGGCCGCCGGTGCGCGGCCATTGTCGGGGCGACCGACCGGTCCATAGCGACATTTCAGCAAACATCGTCCGCGCGGGGCGCCGCCGCCTTCCGAGCGCTCGCCCGCCACCGGTCTTCCCGCCTCTGGAAATCCCCTCGATGCCGGGTCCCGCCGCCGCGCCTATCCTTCCGACATGGGTGAATCCGCGGGCCTTCCGGCCAGTCTCGCCGACCGCGAGCGCGCGATGCGCGAGCTGACCCACCACCTGGGCACGGGCCGGCTGAGCCTGGCCGAATTCGACGAACTCAGCGCGGCCGTCGCCGCCGCGACCAAGCGGAGTCAACTGGCCGAGCTGTTCGCCGATCTGCCCGGCAGCACACCGCCCCCGGCCGACGTGACGCCGACCAACCCGCTGCCGCGCCTGGTCGTTCTGGCCGGCGCGGCCGTGGTCTTCTCGGTGGTGCTCGCGGTGACCACCGGCAACTGGCTGTGGCTGCTGGTGATCCTCGCCGCGCCCGCGCTTTTCATGCTCACCGCGCGCACCAGCTGAGACCGGTTCACCACCTCGACTTCGGCCGCACATAGTTGGCCAGGTCGACCAGCCGGTAGCGGTGCAGACGATGCGGGGCGATCCTGGCCAGCGCCCGCAGGCTCGACTCCAGCCCGCGTTGCAGACCGAGCAGGGTGAACGGGAAGCCGAGCAGGGTCGCGTCCGGATCGGCCGACCGACCGCCGGCACGCACCCATTCCAGCGCCGCGCCCACCACGATGACCTGCAGTTGCAACGCCCTCGGTTCGTCCGGCGCGGCGTCCAGGCGCGCGGCCGCCTCGAGCAGGTCGGCCTCGGTGGTCTCCGGGATCGGCTGGGAGACCAGCAGCAGGCATCCGGTCATGCGCGCCACGCTCTGATACCGCGATGCCTCCGGCACCTGATCGAGGACCTCGACGGCCTCCAGCAAGCCACCGTCGGCGGCGAGTCTGCGGGCCAGGCCGAACGCCGCGCTCACCACGCCGTGATTGGTCCGCCACACCGTGCGGTAATACTCCTCGGCGAGCCGATGCCAGCGGTCGTCGGCGCAATCGCCCAGGTGCTGGAGGGTGAGTTCGGCGGTGGCCGCCAGCGCAAGCGCGGGGGCGATCTCGCCGGGCAGCATGCCGTGCACCAGGTCGAAGTACTCGTAGGCGCGTTCGTACTGTCCGTCCAGCAGGGCGGCGACGGCCGAGTACCACTCCAGGCGCCAGTCCGTGCCGTAGTCGGGCCGCAGATCGGCGAGCCGATCGCACGCGGGCACCACCTCGCCCAGGTCCAGATGAGCGCGCACCGCGGTCAGCGTGCCCTCCAGCTCGAACGTCTCCGGCTCCGGGATGGTCCCGGAGACGATCCGGTCGGCGGTGCGGCGCAGGGCGTCCAGGGCGTGCCGGGGATCGCCGTGCAGCAACGTTGACAGCAGGTCGGCGCTGGGGTCCTCGCTGTCGATCATCGGCACCGGCAGGGCCGCGACGACGCTCGGCGCGTCCAGCGCGGGCAGACGATGGCGCCCGTCGGTCATGCCGTCGGTCTGCCCGATCAACGTCTCGATGCCGAAATCGCCGCGCATGGCGCCGAATTCCAGCGACGCCTGCGGATGCTCCTTACCGGTGTCGTAGGCGAGCACCATGCGCAGGACGCCCGCGAGCTGGCCGTACATCGCGTAGGCGGTGGGGAAGCGGCGGCGCGGCTCCGGATCGGTCGCGCGGCACAGCAGCCGGTACAACGCCGGATAGTCCCGCAGCAGCGGCTCGTCGTCCGGCGAGGGAATGCCGGGCAGCTGGTGTCCGTCGGCGTTCTTGGGCATGTCCAGCACCAGAGCGGCCAGCGTCCGCCCCACGGTGTAGATGTCCGAGGCGACCGTCGGGCCGGTCTCGGTGATCTCGGGCGCTTGATAGCCCGGAGTGCCGTAGATACTGCCGTAGGACTCCATCGCGGCGACCGCGCCCAGATCGATCAGCTTGACCTCGTCCTCGCTGACCATGATGTTGTCCGGCTTGAGATCGTTGTAGGCCAGCCCGAACGAGTGCAGGTAGTCCAGCGCAGGCAGGATCTCCATCATGAAAGCGATCGCCTCGGAGACCGGAATGCGTTCGGGCGCACGCAAATCCAGCATCTTCTTCAGCGAGCGCCCGCCGACGTACTCCATGACGATGTAGCCGTCGGCCACGTCGCGCCCGGAGCGGTGCTTGACGAAGTTGTGGATCTTGACGATGCCGGGATAGGCCACCTCGGAGAGGAATTGGCGTTCGGCGAGGGCGACCACGTGCGCCTCGAAGTCGAGCGGGTTCTGCAACCCCTTCAGCACCACCCAGCGATCGCTCACATTGCGATCGACCGCCAGGTAGATCCATCCGAGTCCGCCGTGGGCCAGACAGCCCTGGACTTCGTATTGGTCAGCGACCATCTCCCCCGGCTGGAGCAGGGGCCGGAAGTTGAACGGCGAGGCGCAGCGGCCGCACTCACCCTCCACGACGCCGGACCCGGCCGCGCTGGTGCGGCCGACCGGCTGCTGACATTTCCAGCAGAACCGCTTGTGCTCGGGCACTTCCGGGTTCTGCATCACCGCGGTGCGCGGATCGAGCGGGCTCACCTTGGGCATGGACACCAGCCCGCCGCCCAGTCGTCGCGCGCTCGGCCGCGAGCGCGCGCTGCGCCCGGAACCGGGGTCGGACTCGGCCTCGAGTGCGCCGAGCAGCAACCGCTCGGCGGTGCCGATGGTTTCCTCGCCCCCGACGTCGGCGCCGGTCGGCGGTCCGCCGTCGCTCGGCGCCGGGTCGACGGCGACGGCACGTGGTTTCTCGACGTACCGCGGTGTCGACCACGGATTTGGTAGTCGTGGGGCCACCTCGGTTTTGAGCAGATGCCGAGTGGCCCAGGGGTGGGAAGTTCGCCGAGGCACCTCGGTGCCGCGCATGCGCCGATTCGCCCACGGATGCGCAAGTGGACGGTCGGATGCGCTGGGGTGCTCCGGCATACGAACCTCTCAGACCCGCCGTTGAATCGCGGTTTCATTCTGGTCCGCCGCCTGTCGATGCGCGCGTGTATTGTTCCCGACATTGGGAATATATCCGCCCCGGGCGAGCTGCCCGGGGCGGATACTGCCTTACTCTTCGTCGGGCTTGTCGAGGATCACCACCGGGTCGCCCGCTTCGCGGCGCGGCCGCTCGGCCAGGACCGGGAACTGCCCGGTGATGCCCTGGCGGATCTCGGCGATCTGCAGCACCCTCTTGCGGGCGAGGAACCAGCCGCCCACCAGCGCGGGAACCATGATGACGACCATCGCGAGCACCGCACCGCGCTGCACGTGGTCATCGCTGCAGGCCATCAGCACGACCACGGTCGCAAGGAACACCAGCGTCGCGAAGCTCGTGTACGGCGCGCCGATCAGCCGGAAGGACGGACGCTCCGCGCGGCCGGTGCGCGACCAGCGCCACAGCTGCAACTGGCAGACCACGATCGCGGTCCAGGCGAAGATGGTGCCCAGCGCCGACATGTTCAGCACGATCTCGAAGGCCTGCTCCGGCACCACCGCGTTCAGCCCGACGCCGATCAGCGCCACCGCGCCGGTGGCGAGGATGCCGACGTAGGGTACGCCGCCGCGGGACATCCGCGCCGCGATGGTCGGCGCGCTGCCGTTCATCGACATCGAGCGCAGGATGCGGCCGGTCGAGTAGAGACCGGCGTTCAGGCTGGAGAACGCCGCGGTCAGCACCACGAGGTTCATCACAGAACCGGCGCCGTCCACACCGAGCTTCGAGAAGAACGTCACGAACGGGCTCTCACCGTTCTTGAACGCGGTGTAGGGCAGCAGCAGGGCGAGCAGCACCAGCGAACCCACGTAGAACAGCGCGATCCGGGCGATCACCGAGTTGATCGCGCGCGGCATGATCTTCTCGGGGTTCTCCGCTTCACCGGCTGCCGTACCGACCAATTCCACTGCGGCGTAGGCGAACACGACTCCGGTGGTGACCAGGACCAGCGGAAGCAACCCGGTCGGGAACAGTCCGCCGTGATCGGTGATGACGCTCGGGCCGGTGACCTGGCCATCGATCTTGAAGCGGCCCGCGAGGAACACCGTGCCGACGATCAGGAAGGTGACCAGTGCGATCACCTTGATCAGCGCGGCCCAGAACTCGAGCTCGCCGAACCACTTCACCGAGACGAGGTTGATGCTCACCACGACCGCGAGGGAGACCAGGGCGATCAACCACTGCGGGATGGCCTCGAACGCTCCCCAGAAATGGACATATGTCGCGATGGCGGTGATGTCTACGATCCCGGTCATGCACCAGTGGAAGAAGTACATCCACCCGACCGCGAACGCCAGTTTCTCGCCGTAGAACTCGCGGGCGTAGGAGACGAACGATCCCGAGGAGGGGCGATGCAGCACCAGCTCGCCGAGCGCCCGCAGGATGAAGAACACGAACACGCCGCAGATGGCGTACACGATGAACAGGCCAGGGCCCGCGCTGGCCAGCCGGCCACCCGCACCCAGGAACAACCCGGTGCCGATCGCCCCACCGATCGCGATCATCTGCAGCTGACGCGGGCGCAGCGACTTGTGATAGCCCGAGTCCTCGTCTTCGAGCGCGGCAGCCTGCGCGGGCGCATCCGCTGGTGGTCGAACTGTGGTCATGGCGATGGCCTTTCAGGTGACGGCGATCATAACTTCGCTCAATGTACCGTTACATAGCGGCACGTTCAATAGCGATTGGCATGTTGTAACACGCTGGACATCAAGAACTTTGAGAAAAGGGCATCCGAGCAGCGGCGATCGCGACAAGATTCGTTGATCGTGCCACCAGATATCGGTACGCTCAGTGGGACAAACGGGACGAGGGAGCGCAGATGGCCTGGTTCGAACGGGAATTCATCGCGGTCCCCGAGGACCGCAAGAATCAGCTGGTCTACAAGTGGCCGGACGTCAACATCCGGCGCTACAGCCGCGCGATGGTCAACGCCGACCAGCTCGCACTCTTCGTCAAGTCCGGGCGGGTCGTGGCCGCGATGGGCCCGGGACGACACCGCATCGATGCCGACGAGCTCCCCGTGCTCGGTGCGCTCGTCGACACCCTCACCGGCGGCAACTACTACCGCGCCGAACTGTATTTCGTTTCCACGAGGGAGTTTCCGGGAATTCGCTTCGGCGGCCGGCTGGACGACATCCTCGATCCGGTCAGCGAGCAGGTGGTGACGCTGCGTGTCTTCGGCGAGTTCGCCCTGACCGTTCGCGACCCGGCCGAGCTGCTGACCGCGCTCGCGGGGACCGCCGATCTCACCGACCCGGACCGAGTGCAGAGCTGGTGCGCCGACCTGCTGCTCAAATCCATGAAGATGGCGGTGACCCAAGGGGTCGCCCGCCGCGACTGGCCGGTGCTCGGGCTCTCGGCACAGCTGCAGCCGATCGAGCAGGCGGTGCTGCGCCAGACCAACACCGCGCTCTACGAATACGGGCTGCGCATCCCGCGGATGGGTAACTTCGACATCAGTCTGGCGCCGGAGGACGCCGACCGGCTGAAGCGACTCGCCAAGGATGTCAAGTACATCAGCCTCACCGGCGATTTCCAGCGCTACGCCGCCGGCGAACTCGCGCTCGGCGCGAGCCAGGGTTTCGCGCGCGGACACCATGGCATGGAGGGCGGATTCCTCGGCGCGGCACTGAGTCTGAACGCGATCGGCCACCAGGTCGGCAGCCACTCCCCCGCGCCACAGCTTCCCGCCGCGGCGCCGGAGACGGCTCAGACGTCATGCGCCGCTTGCCAGGGCGCGAATCCGGCGGGCGCGAAGTTCTGCATGAACTGCGGGGCGCGCCTAGCGCCGCAACCTCGGCACTGCACGAGCTGCGGCGCGGAGTCGAGCCCCGGCGCCAAATTCTGCGGCGAGTGCGGAACGCCGATGCCCGGAGGCTGACGCCGAGCGCCTGCCTCCGGGCATCGTGTGGTCGATCAGCCAGCGACCGTCGGTGCGACGGCCGTCGCATCACCGCCGCTCACCATGCCGCGGACCTGCCGTGCCGCCACCGAGAGCGCGGCGAGATCGTGCGTTTCGGCGGCGAAGATCTGCGCCAGCGACGCACCCGCACGGGCCAGCCGCGAACGGTTGGTCGACTCCCAGTACGCGATCTTCTCGACCGTGCTGTCCTGCGGTTCGGTCGCGGTCAGCACATCGAGGGTCAGCGACCGCAGCGAATCGTAGAGATCCTCGCGGACCGCGAGCCGGGCCAGCGCCCGCCAGCGCCCGCCACGCTCCAGCTTGCCGACCGCGGTCAGCAGCCGCTCGATCTGGAAGTGCTCGTTGAGCGCGTAGTACAGCACCGCGACCTCCGCGGCATCGCGGTCGGCGATGTCGGCCAGGTCGAGCACGTCCAGCAGCGGGAAACGGTGGATCAGCCCGAACGCCTCCTCGGCCAGCTCCCGGGGCGCGCCGCGGCTGATCGACCGCCGCGACCGCTCGGCGAGATCCTCGGTGAGGTAGCCGGTCAACCACGCGGGCACGCGGCCGGACAGAGCGCGCACGCCGTCGCGGTACCTGGCGATGTCGGCGCCGATCGCGATGGGCTGCGGGCGGTTGGACAGCAGCCAGCGTGCGGCCCGGTCCAGGGTGCGCTTGGTCTCCAGCTCCAGTTCGTTGCGCGCCGCCGTGGACATCGGTGTCTGCCTGATCCGCTGCCAGAGGTCGTGCAGGTCGAAGATCTCCACCGCCGCCCGATACGCGCGCACCGCGTCGTCGGTGGTCGCCCCGGCCTCTTCCGCGAGCCGGAACGCGTAGGTGATGCCGCCGTAGTCCACCATCTCGTTGACCACGACGGTGGCTACGATCTCGCGCCGCAGCGGGTGCCTGCCGATCGCCTGCGCGAACCGCTCCCGCAGCGGCGCGGGGAAGTAGGCCGGCAGCACCGGCGCGAACGCCGCGCTGTCGAGCAGGTCACCGGCCAGCAGGTCAGCCTTGAGCGAGAGTTTCACGTGCGCCATGAGATTCGCCAGCTCGGGCGAGGTGAGGCCGGTCCCTTCGGCGGCGCGGCGGGCCAGTTCCGCCTCGGTCGGCAGGGCCTCCAGCTCGCGGTCCAGACCGCGACGCTGTTCGAGGTCGTTGATCATCCTGCCGTGCACTCCCGACATGCCCGCCGCGTCGGCCCGCGACATCCCGAGCCGGAAGTTCTGCGAGATGTTGTCCCGCAGCACCAGGTCGGAGACCTCGTCGGTCATCGAGGCCAGCAGCGGATTGCGCTCCGCGACGGCGAGTTCACCGCTGGAGACGACGGCATCGAGCAAGATCTTGATGTTGACCTCGTGGTCGGAGCAGTCCACGCCCGCCGAGTTGTCCAAGGCATCGGTATTCATCCGTCCGCCGTTGCGGCAGAACTCGATGCGGCCCAGCGCAGTCGCACCGAGATTGCCGCCTTCGCCGATCACCTTGACCCGCAACTGGTCGGCGTTGACCCGGACCGCGTCGTTGGACTTGTCGCCCACCTCGGCATTGGTCTCGCTGCTCGCCTTGATGTAGGTGCCGATCCCGCCGTTCCACAGCAGATCGACCGGGGCGAGCAGGATGGCCTTGATCATCTCCGGCGGCGACAGGGTGGTCACGCCGGCGGGCAGGTCGAGTGCCGCGCGCACCTCCGGAGTCACCGGGATCGCCTTGGCGGAGCGGTCGTAGACGCCTCCGCCGGAGCTGATCAGCGACGTGTCGTAATCCGCCCACGACGACCTCGGCAACGCGAACATCCGCTGCCGCTCCCGGTAGGAAGTTGCCGCGTCGGGAATCGGGTCGAGGAAGATGTGGCGGTGGTCGAACGCGGCCACCAAGCGGATGTGCTCGGACAACAGCATGCCGTTGCCGAAGACGTCGCCGCTCATGTCACCGACGCCGACGACGGTGAAATCCTGGGCCTGGGTGTCGAGTT
>NZ_BDBB01000057.1 GCF_001612765.1 Nocardia arthritidis NBRC 100137 | reverse complement strand
GATCAGCCAGTGCATCCAGGTGCCGATGATCGGGATGCTCATCGTGATGCCGCCGAACGCGGCCCGCAGGCCGGTGCCCGACAGCAGGTCGTCGGGCAGCGAGTAGCCGAAGAAGCCCTCGAACATCGCCAGGATCAGCAGCAGCGAACCGATCACCCAGTTCGCTTCACGCGGCTTGCGGAACGCGCCGGTGAAGAAGATCCGGAACAGGTGGATGATGATCGAGGCCGCGAACAGCAGCGCCGCCCAGTGGTGGACCTGCCGCACGAACAGACCGCCGCGGACCTCGAAGGTGATGTTGAGGGCGGTCTCGTACGCCCGCGACATCGTCACACCGCGAAGCGGCTGATAAGCGCCGTTGTAGACGACCTCGCTCATCGACGGGTCGAAGAACAGGGTCAGGTACACGCCCGACAGCAGCAGGATGATGAAGCTGTAGAGCGCGATCTCGCCGAGCAGGAACGACCAATGGGTCGGGAAGACCTTGTTGATCGACCGCTTCATGAACGCGGCGGCGCGGTACCGCTCGTCCGCCTCGCTGGCTTGGGCTGCGACTGAAGGACTCATGAACGGCGCTCCCAGTAGGCCGGGCCGAGCGGCTCGATGAAGTCGCCGTTGGCGACCAGGAAGCCCTCAGCGTTGACGGTGATCGGCAGCTGCGGCAGCGCGCGAGCGGCGGGACCGAAGACCGGCTTGCCCCACTCGGTCGCGGAGAACTGCGACTGGTGGCAGGGGCACAGGATCCGGTTGGTCTGCTGCTCGAACAGCGAGGTGGGGCAGCCGAGGTGGGTGCAGATCTTCGAGTAGGCGAAGTAGTCGCCGTAGTTGAAGCTCTCCTGACCCTTGCGCTTGATCGCCTTCTGCGCGTCTTCGGTGCGCAGACGGATCAGCATGACGGCGTTGCGGATGCCGCGCAGCGACTGCAGCGTCGCGTGCTCGTCACCGCGCCACTTCTCCTTCCACGGGAACACCGTCTCCATGGCGCCCGCGTCCAGGTCCTCCGGGCGCACCAGCACCACGTCCTCCGGGCGACCGGTGTCGCGGCGGATGTAGATGGTCTCGCCCGGATAGTCCGGAGTCCAGCCGGAGACCCACAGCGGCGACTTGTCGCCCTTGGCCCACGGGTTCTTGATCATGCCGCCGACGAACACCAGCAGCGCGCCGATGCCGAGCACGCCGACACCCGCGCCCGCGGTGCGGGTGATCATCTTGCGGCGGCCCAGGGTGGAGGTGTCCAGCGCGTCCTGCAGCTCGGCGACCAGGGTGCGGCGCTCGACCTCCGGCGACGGACCGTCGTGCCGCTGCTGGATGGACAGCTCGGCGGGAATGAACAGCTTGCGGATCAGCACCACCGCGACGCCGATCACCAGCACCGAGATGCCGAAGGTCAGGCCGACCAGCGGGGTGAACAGCGAGTAGAGCCCGTGGCCCTCCTCCTCCTTGCCCTTGAACTCCCACGGCCAGAACAGGAACACGCCGACCAGCGCCGCGGCCGCGAGGCCGGAAACGGCGAACCAAAAGGTGACCGCGCGCTCGGCGCGCTTCTCCGCCCGGGTGCCCGGGATCGGGAAGCGCTCGCGGCGATAGGCGACGTCGACGCCATCGCGCTCGGTACCGAGCTTGACCAATTCGTCACGCGACAGCTTGTCGAGCTCCGCCTCGGTGGGCTCCACCGGGGTGGCGTTCACCGACTGCTCGTTCGACTGCTGCGCGTCGTGGCCCTCATCCGGGCGACCCATGTCGTCTCGCTCCTTACTGCTCATGACCTGTGTCCTTTCGGCATGGCCGGGCGCCCTCCGTGGCCACGCTAGCTACCGCCTCCAGGCGCTGACCGGTCATGACCGGGATCCGATCCACATAGCGGCACCGACCACGAGCGTGATGCCGACCACCCAGATGGCCAGGGCCTCGGTCGCGGGACCGAAGCCGCCGAGGTCCCAGCCGCCGGGGCTGTGCTCCTCGGTCGCGTTCTTGACGTAGGCGACGATGTCGCGCTTCTCCTCCGGGCTCAGCTGGCGGTCGGAGAACTTCGGCATGTTCTGCGGGCCGGTGAGCATCGCGGCGTAGATCTGCTGCTCGCTGGCCGGTTCCAGCGGCGGCGCGAACTTACCGGAGGACAGCGCGCCGCCGCGGCCGGTGAAGTTGTGGCAGGACGCGCAGTTCATCCGGAACAGCTCCGAACCGCGGGCGATGTCGTCACCGCGCAACGACTCCTGGGCGATCTCACCGTCGGCGTCGCGCAGCACGGTCGGGCCGCCGCCGTTGGCCGCCACGTACGCGCTCAGCGCGTCGGTCTGGTGGGCGTCGAACTTCGGGGGCTTGCGCTGGGCCTGGGCCTCGTTACGCGCCATCGGCATGCGCCCGGAGGACACCTGGAAGTAGACCGCGGCCTCGCCGACGCCGATCAGGCTGGGACCGCGATCGGCGACACCCTGCAGGTTGGCGCCGTGGCAGGTGATGCAGGACGTGTCGTAGAGCTGCTGACCCTCGCGAATGAGCGCGGACTGGTCCTCGTGCGCGGTCGCACGCTGCGGGTCCGGCGTGAGTGCCGATGCCAGGAAGCCTGCTCCGACGAGGCCCACCAGCAGCGCAAGCCCGCCCGCGATGCGACGGCGAACGCGGCGCTGCCTGCGCGTCTTGCTGGCCTGGCCGTTCCCGGGGCTGGCGGGCTCTGGCGCTGACGGGGGAGATGAACTCATCTGTGTCCCTTTGGAGTAGACGGAACCGACTTCTGCGAAAGATCCTGGGTCGCACCGCGCGCGTTCGGCAGCGCGGCGGCCACGATCAGCGGACGAAGTAGATCGTGGCGAACAGCCCGATCCACACGATGTCGACGAAGTGCCAGTAGTAGGAGACGACGATCGCCGCGGTGGCCTGCGCCGGGGTGAACTTGCTGACCTTGGTGCGCACCAGCAGGAACACGAACGCGATCAGACCGCCGATCACGTGCAGACCGTGGAAGCCGGTGGTGATGTAGAACACCGAGCCGTAGGAGCTGCCGGCGATCGACGTGCCCTCGTGCACCAGGTTCATGTACTCGTAGCCCTGGCCGCCGACGAAGAACGCGCCCATGATCAGCGTGACGACGTACCAGCGGCGCAGGCCGAACACGTCGCCCTTCTCCGCGGCGAACACGCCCATCTGGCAGGTGAACGACGACGCGACCAGCACGGCCGTGACCGGCACTGCGAGCTTCAGATTCAGCTCGGTCGGCTCCGGCGGCCAGTTACCGTGCGCCTGGGCGCGCGCGACGAAGTACATCGCGAACAGGCCTGCGAAGAACATCAGCTCGCTCGACAGCCAGATGATGGTACCGACGCTGACCATGTTGGGCCGGTTCAGCGAATGCACACGCTGGGTAATGGCCGATCCTGGGGTCCCTACTGCGGTCGTCACGGGGGTAAGTATGACTCGTCGTAGTACGACAGCCGAACCCGGGTACGAAACTCGTTCCTCCGTGTCGGAAAACGCAGGAAGGGGCAGGCTCTCGACCAGGCGGGGCGGGGCGCGAGCGGGGTCGGCGCCCCCGGAACGGGTCGCACAGCGCGGACGAACGCCCGGCCAGCATGACAGGCGAGGGTAAGGAGAAGCTGAGATGAAGACAGATATGGGACCGCGGCTGTGGCGGCGGCTGTTCCGGCGGGACCGGCCCACCCCGCTGGACCCGGACCGAGCGGACCTGGTCGTGGTCGCGGCTTGCTTCGACGACACCGAGGCGTGCTCGGCCGTGCTGGCGCGCGCGACCGGGCTGACGCCGGACGCACCGGCGGTGCTACGGCATCACTTGCGCATTCCGCCGCGTCACGTGCCCACCGTCTGCGCGATCGCCGCACAGGACGGCTACTCCCCCGCGCCGCCGGCCGGCGGCCCTGGCGGCGACGAGCTCGAGACGGTGATTCTCCAGCGAGTCCAACTGCTCGACGCGCTGCACTGCTCCCAGGAACGCTCGCGCATGGCCGGCCTCGCCCAGCGCCACGACGGCACCGCCGACGGCTGGGACGCCCTGCAACCGGGCCCACACCCATAACGGCCCCGCGACCAGCCTCGTTCGACGGCGCCGACCCAGTGGCATCGGCTCAACTCCCGGTTTCGAGCGAAGCGAGACCGAGCACGCGCCGCTCGCGAGCCACAAAGGGGCCGCGAACACCCAGCGCCGCAGGCGCTGGAAGAACCAACAGAGCTAGGCTGCGTGCGGACGAACTGGTGCGTGAAACCGGTGTGACGGGAGAAGTGTGGAATGAGCGTGCGCAGCTGGCCTCAGGTGCTCGGAGTCCTCGCCGACGGTGGCGACCTGGCCGCGGACGACACGTCGTGGGCGATGAACGAGATCATGTCCGACAACGCCACTCCCGCGCAGATCGCCGCGTTCGGCGTCGCCATGAAGATCAAAGGCCCGACGCCCGCCGAACTGACCGGCTTGGCCGCGGGCATGCTCGACCACGCCCGGCTGGTGCGCATCGATGGCGACGCGGTGGACATCGTCGGCACCGGCGGGGATCGGTCCGGTTCGGTGAACATCTCCACCATGTCCTCGATCGTGGTGGCCGCCGCCGGTGTTCCCGTTGTCAAGCACGGCAACCGGGCCGCGTCGTCGAAGAGCGGCGGCGCGGATGTGCTGGAAGCGCTCGGCGTGAAGCTCGCGCTCGGTCCCGAGGCGGTGGCGCGCTGTGTGCGCGAGGTCGGCATCGGCTTCTGCTTCGCGGCCGTGTTCCATCCCGCCCTGCGCTATGCGGGGGCGGCCCGCAGCCAGATCGGCATACCGACGGTGTTCAACGTGCTCGGACCGCTCACCAACCCCGCGCAGCCGCGCGCCGGGCTGGTCGGCTGCGCGTTCGCCGACCTGCTGCCCGTCATCGCGGGGGTGTTCGCCGAACGCGGTGCGAGCGCCCTGGTGGTGCGCGGCAACGACGGGCTCGACGAGATCACCACCTCGGACACTACCGACGCGTGGATCGTCTCGGGCGGACGGACGCGTCGGACCACCATCGATCCCACCCGCATCGGCATCCCCCGGGTCGAACTGGACGCGCTGCGCGGCGGCGACGCCGAGGTGAACGCGGGCGTGGCCCGCGACGTGTTCGCCGGTCGCGGTGGTGCGGTCCGCGACGCGGTGCTGCTGAATTCGGCGGCGGCGATCGTGGCCTACGACTGGTCGCGCGGCGCGGGTAATCCGGACGCGGATCTGCATGCCGCGCTCGCCGCGGGCATCGAGCGCGCCGCCGAGGCGATCGATGCGGGCAACGCGGCCGCGCTGCTGGAGCGCTGGGCGAAGCTGACGCAGACACTAGGCGACAACTGACGCGGGTCGGTCGATGCGTGCGGGTCGACACGCTGACCTGAACGAAGGCCCTGATCGGCGCTGTCGCGGCCGGTAACGTTCGAGGCGGCAATCCGGCGCATCGCCGAGTTCGTCGGGCACCGCGCCGGCCGGTTCGACCGACGAGGAGCACAGATATGCGACCCACCGTTCCGGCGCTACTCGCTGTCCTCGCCACCGCGGGTATCGCCGCCGCCGCGCCAGGAGCGAACGCGGCCGAAGGCGCCTTGTTCGCTGCGGGCCTCAGCTACGAGAACCCGGCGGGCTGCCTCGATGTCGGCGACGGGTCCGATGTGGAGATCCGCAACCGCACCGACGGCGTCGTGCACCTGTACGACGTGCCGGGCTGCTCGGGCGATGTCGTCGAAGTGCTCGCGCCGAACGACGCCGCGTATTTCGCGGTGCTCAGCGTCCGCGTCGAGGACTGAACGGGGCTAGTCGCCGAGTGAGAACGCGGCCTCCACTTCGGCCCGCGAGTACGACTTGAACGCGATGTGCGTCGTGGTGCGCAGGACACCGGGCGTCTTGTCGATCCGGGCGGTCACCACCTCGGCGATCTGCTCGTGGTCGCGCACCCGCACGATCGCGATCAAGTCCACGTCGCCCGCGCAGGAGTAGACCTCGGCGACGCCCTCGGTGTCCGCGACCGCTTGCGCGGTCTCGGGGATGCGGCCGTTGTCGGCGTGAATCAAGACGATCGCGGTAATCATGACGCTCAGCCTAAGCGGTCGAGATAGCCCTGCTCGGTCGGTTGCGCGCGGACCGCCGCGTCGGCCAGTTCGGCCCAGCCCAGCCACCGCGCCGCGCCGAACAGCGGCTCCCGATACCCCTGCGTGGTGCGCACGATCCGCACTCCCGGCCGGGCCAGCCAGCGGGCGACCAACGCCACCTCTTCCGGCGAAGCGCCCCGCAACGGCGGCGCGTCTTCCGTGATCGGCGCTTCCCCCTCCGGCAGCGGATGCTCGGCGAGAACCACCGTCGGAATCACCGTTTCGGCGGCGGCGACGATCTGGTCCACGAGGGGCATCGGCGGCACGCCGCGCGGTGCGGTGCCGGACCCGGCCAGGCGGCCGTACCGGATGACCGCGAATTCCCACCCGCCGTCGCCGTCGGGATGCGCGGCGATCAATTCGGCTATGCGGGCCAGCGCGGCCAGCCGTTGCATACGGCGCAGCGCCCGCACCACCCGCGCCGCACGATCGCGCAGCCGCGCGGCCGCTTCGAAATGCTGGGCACGCGAGTGTGTTTCGATGCGATCGAGGATGGACCGGATCGGCGCGTCGCTGTGCCCGGCGAACAGTGCCCGCACGAGCGCGGGCGCAGCAGCGTACCGCGCCATATCCAGCGGGTTGCCCGTGGAGCCCGCCGGACACCCACCGACGAGGGCGGGCGGGCACTCGTGCACCGCCCTGCGCGACAGCCGCGTCGTGCAGGTGCGCAGTCCGGTGAACTCGGCGATGATCACGCCCAGCTCGGCGGCGTCGTTGCGGGAGTGGAACGGCCCCAGCGCGTCCCGGGTGGGTTCGCGCACCACTGAGAACCTCGGGAACGGCTCGTCTGTGAGGGTGAGCCACCAGGCACGCTTCGGGAATTTCGACCGGCGATTGTACGGCGGCGTGTGCGCCACCAGCAGCCGCAGTTCGCGCACCCCCGCCTCGAGCGCGTGCGCGCACACCACGTGGTCGACCCGAATCGCCAGAGACACCATCTCTTTCATCCGGCCCCGGGTCTCCGAACCGGTGAAGTAGTTACGGACACGACGGCGCAGGTTCACAGCCGTACCTATATATAGGACTTCGTCTGAAGGACCGCGGAATAGATACACACCGGGAGCAGCGGGGAGATCGGCCGCGAGGACGCGCTTGGAGCGCTGCCGGGGCGTGACGTCGGGCAGATAGTCCAGCAGCTCGGTGAGGCTGTGGACGCCCTGGTTCCCGACTCGTCCGATCAGCGCGTGCAACACGTCGACGGTCGCACGGGCGTCGTCCAGTGCGCGGTGGGTCGGTTGGGTGGAGGCGCCGAGCAAGCGCGCCAGCGAGCCCAGGCGCACGGAGGGGGCCTCGTCGCGCCCGAGCACCCGTCGCGCCAGTTTGACGGTGCACAGCACCTGCGCGGCCGGCCACGGGGTGTCGCACTGCGCCGCGGCGGCGCGCAGGAACGCCATGTCGAACCGGGCGTTGTGTGCGACCAGCACGGCGCCCGCGGCGAATTCCAAGAAGCCCGGCAGCACCGCCTCGATCCCCGGCGCGGCGTACACCATCGCGGTGGTGATGCCCGTGACGTGCACTATCGCGGGCGGAATCGCGCGTCCCGGGTTGACCAGCGTCGCGAATTCGCCGAGCACCTCCCCGCCGCGCACCTTCACCGCACCGATCTCGGTGATGCCGTCGGCTCCGGGACTGGTCCCGGTGGTCTCCAGGTCCACGACCACGAAGGTGGTGTCGTACAAGGGGGTGTCGAGCTCGTCGAAAGCCAGCTGCTGGACGGCCGGGCGCGGCGCGGGGTCGGACACGGCGAGCAGCGTAGGGCCACGGTCCGACAGGAACCGGGCACGCGGATCCGCCACGAAATGTCCGAATTACACCGTGGGGATTCTCGGGCGATACCCGGGAAATGATCTAGGAATGCGGAAAAGAGACCCAGATCACAAAAAGTACAAAACTGTATCAAACATTGCCGCGAGTCCTGCTAAATGCAGTCGATCAACACCAGGCAAGCCGATCACCCCCGGCTCTACAGTGTACGAACGGGCCACCATGCCGTGCCCTACGGTGCTTTCGGGCTGTTTACCTGGCAAAACGCGGGTCGGGTCAACCCGAGGCCGCCGACCGGTCCGGGCCGCTCCGCCGACCCGTCGCAACCGGACTCTTCCGGGCATTTCCGCACCGTTATCTTTTTGTGATTCCGTGGGACACATCTCACAGCGTTTGGCCCGCGCAATTGTTGAGCAGACCCTTTTCGCATTGCCCGGCCTTTACAAATCACCGTGATGTGTTCGTAACCTTTTCGAGACCTCACGGAGTCCGCCGCGCCAACCGGTGCGGCCCAGACGAAGTCCGCGGCACCACCGGGTGCGGCGTCGTGAGGCAGATTGGGAGTTCCGCATCATGACGACCAACGCCGTCAAGCGTCACGCACAGCGCGCTGTTGCCGCCGGGGCCGTCGGCGCTGCCACTCTCGGCGCGTTCCTGCTGCCCGCAGCCCCCGCGTCGGCCCAGCCGGTGACCATCCCCGGCGTGGGAACCTTCGACGTGCCCAACGAGATCCCGGTCCCGCCGGCTCTGCCGGGCCTCGAGCTGCCCGGTCCCGCCCCCCTTCCTTTCGCCGCCCCCAAGAGCTCCGGCGAGATCGCCTTGGACGCCGCTCTGAGCAAGGTCGGCTCCCCGTACGTCTACGGCGCCGCGGGTCCCAACTCGTTCGACTGCTCCGGCCTGGTCCAGTGGTCCTACCGCCAGGCGGGCGTCGAGCTGCCCCGCACCAGCGGTGCGCAGCTGTCCGCGGGCAGCCCGGTCTCGCTGAACGATCTGCAGCCGGGTGACCTCGTCTCGTTCTACGGCGGCAGCCACTCCGGCCTCTACGCCGGCGACGGCAACGTCGTGCACGCGTCCACCTCGGGCCAGCCCGTGAAGGTCGCGCCGATCTCCTCCATGCCGGTCGCGGGTGCTCGCCGCTTCTGAGAAGCAACTGGTCGGGCCGCTGAATCGCGGCCCGACCGCACCAACGGCCCGTGATCGTTCCGTGCTCTACTGGACATCGATGCGGACCGTTCCGTAACCTAACCGAGACCTTCCACCGATTACCCGCGGTTCGCCGCCGCAAACCTCGGGTTCGGCGAAGGACTCTGCGTCGGTTTCACGAGAGATCGCTTCACGAGAGAACGGGGCACCGCGGGCTGTGGTTGAACATCACCGGAGACAGCAGACCAAACGTCTGGTGGGTGGGACGCTGGCAGCCGGAATGCTGGCCGCGGCCCTCTACGGCGGCGGTCCGGCCGCAGCCGATCCGGTAGCGCTTCCCTCCACGGCCACCGAAGCCGTGCAGCGGATGATCGATCTGTCTCATCAGTCCGAGCAACTCAACCAGCAGGCACTGGGAGCGGAGGCCGAGCTGGAGGCGAAACTCGCCGTGCAGCGCGACGCCGACGCCCGGCTGGCCGCCAGTACCGACGCGGTCAACCGTGCCCGCGACGAGGTCCGCCGGTACCAGCCGGTCATCGACCGCACCGCGATCGCCGCCTACCAGGGCGCCCGCACCAACCGCCTGTTCGCCGTGCTGGTCAGCGACTCACCGCAGCAACTGCTCGACCAGATGTCCACGCTGGACGTGGTATCCGCGCAGACCTCCGAGCAGCTCGACCACTACGAGAAGGCCACCGACGCCGCCACCGCGGCCGAATCGGCGGCCCGCGCCGCCTCCGACGCGGCCCGTTCCGCCGCGCAGAAGGCCGAGGCGGTACGCATCGATCTGGAACACAAGCGCAGTGATCTCGGCGGCGCCATCGCACAGGTGGTACAGGCCTGGGGCACGCTGTCGGCGAAGGACAAGTCCGCGCTCGCCGGATCGCCGTTCCCGCCCGGATTCGACCGGGACACCCTCTTGCAGGGCCTCGTTCCCGGCAGCGGCACCAGCGCGCTGGCGGCGGGACTCACGCGGATCGGTGATCCCTACGTCTGGGGCGCCACCGGCCCGGACCAGTTCGATTGCTCCGGCTTGGTCCAGTGGGCCTTCAAGCAGGTCGGCAAGAACGTGCCACGAACCAGTTCGCAGCAGGCCACCTACGGCACCCCGGTGGCCAAGGCCGATCTGCAGCCCGGCGACGTCGTCTTCTTCTACTCCGACATCTCGCACGTCGGCATCTACGCGGGCAACGGACTCATGCTGCACGCCTCGACCTTCGGCGTTCCCGTCGCGGTCGCGCCCATGGGCTCGACACCGTTCCATTCGGCTCGGCGATACTAGACCCTGTGAGCGAGCCAAGCAGCGGCACCGCACTACCCCAGGCACGACCGACGGGCTGCGGACAACCGTGAGCGACCCATGCGGTCGACGCGGCGCGACCGCACGGCACCGCGGCGCCATGGCGCCGGACGGCGTGCGCCGATGACCGGCATGCGGAAGTCGCGCGACTGGTGGTCGGCGCGGCGGCGATTCGAGTTCTGCCTCACCGTCGCGATGGTGGTGGCGCTCACCGGCGTGTGCGTCGCGCTGATCATGTTGCCGAACACGGTGCTACCGAAACTGCGAGCCGCCGCACCGGGGACGACCGAGGCGGTGGGTCAGGCGGCGGCCGCCGATCCCAGGCTCGCCGAGGTGCGGCGCATCGTCGAACCGTTCGGCTCCCTCGTCGCCCGGCAGGTGCCGACCGGTGACGGACGACAATCCCTGGTCGTCGGCCATCCCGATCAGCGAATCGAAATCGACGTGCTGGAGCGTGAACTCGCCGACGCCACCGCCGCGGTGACCGACGTCTGGGGTCCCGGCTGGTCGCAGTCCACGCTCGTCGTCGTCGCCTCGTCGCCTTCGGAGTTCGCGGCGCTGCTGCGTTCGCCCGACCTGCTGCCCGCCGAAGTCGCCGCCGCCTCGGTCGCCGACCCGTTCACGCCGGGCAGCAACCCCACCGGCCAGCGTGTCGTCTTCGGTCCCGACACCGCACGCCGCCTCGATCCCGAGGGCATGGCCACCCTGCTTCGGCACGAACTCACCCACATCGCCGCGCGCGCGGACACCGTCGACGGCGCGCCGCTGTGGATGCTGGAAGGCTTCGCCGACTACACCGCGCACCACGGCGAAGACCAGCGGTTCGCCGACATCGCCCCCACCCTCACCGCGCATGCCCACGCCGGGCAGATCCCCGCCGATCTGCCCGCCGACGCCGAGTTCGCCGGCCCCGACGCCGCCTTCACCTATGAGAAGGCCTGGTCGATCTGCGCCTTCGTCGCCGAGAAATACGACCGTCCTCGCCTCGTCCAGCTCTACCACCGCATCGCGGCGGGCAAACAGGACCCGACCACCGAAGACGGCATCCTCCGCGAAGTCCTCGGCGCCACCCGCACCGAGTTCGTCGACGACTGGCGAGAGTGGGTCCGAGCCCGGACCGCCTGACCCGCCCCACGAGTACCGGCCGACGTGAAGATCACCCGCCGAGCCACGCACACGATGCCCCCGGAACTCGAATGCCGATGCACTACGAGCCGCGTGCACGATGTCCAGAGTTCGCGCCCCGACGCGCCCAGCGCACCTCCACTCCCGGTTTCGAGCGAAGCGAGACCGAGCATCCGCCGTTCGCGGCCCGGCTCGCGTTTGCGCGGCCGCCGCGTAGGTGACGAAGGAGCAAGCGGCGGTCGCGCAAACGCGAGCCGTAAGGGGGCCGCGAACACGCCGCGCCGCAGGCGCGGCCAAACAAACACAGTATTTTGTTGCGCATGGCCCGAACTTTGCTGGTTACCAATGATTTCCCGCCGCGGCCGGGCGGTATCCAGTCGTATCTGCAGGCGTTGGCCGGTGAGCTGCCGCCGGATGACCTGGTCGTCTACGCTCCGCGCTGGCGCGGCGACAGTCATCTGAAGTTCGACGCCAAGCAGAAGTTCCAGGTGATTCGCCATCCCACCACGCTGATGCTGCCGACTCCGCTCGTGCTGCGCCGCGCCGCGCGACTGCTGCGGAGCGAACAGTGCGACACGGTGTGGTTCGGGGCGGCGGCACCGCTGGCGCTGATGTCGCCCGCGCTGCGTCGCGCGGGCGCCGAACGCATCGTGGCCAGTACGCACGGCCACGAGGTCGGCTGGTCGATGCTGCCCGGAGCCAGGCAGGCGCTGCGGGTCATCGGCGAGCAGACCGATGTCGTCACCTACGTCAGCCGATATACCCGCCGCCGGTTCGCGTCCGCGTTCGGGGCGAACGCGGCGCTGGAGTATCTGCCGCCCGGGGTCGACACCGAAGTGTTCCGTCCGGATCCGGCGGCTCGTGCCGAGCTGCGCGAACGTTACGGCTTGGGCGACCGTCCGACCATCCTGTGCCTGTCGCGGCTGGTGCCGCGCAAGGGGCAGGACGCACTGATCCTGGCTATGCGCGATATCCGCGAGCGAGTGCGGGGGGCGGTCCTGGTGATCGCGGGTGGCGGCCCTTTCGAGGACAAGCTGCGCGCCCTCGCGGTCGCCGCGGGCGTCACCGAGGACGTGGTGTTCACCGGCCGCGTCCCGTCCGGTGAGCTGGCCGCGCATCACACGCTGGCGGACGTCTTCGCGATGCCCTGCCGGACCAGGGGGGCCGGCCTGGACGTGGAGGGGCTTGGCATCGTCTACCTGGAGGCCTCGGCGTCCGGCGTCCCGGTGGTGGCGGGCAATTCCGGCGGCGCGCCGGAGACCGTGATCGAGGGCAGGACCGGGCGGGTGGTGGACGGCCGCTCCGTGCAGCAGATCGCCGACGCACTGGTGGAGATCCTGTCCGATCGGGAGGCGGCCGCGCGGATGGGTGTGGCGGGCCGGGCGTTCGTCGAGCAGCAGTGGCGCTGGGACACCCTGGGCGCGCGCCTGCGACAGCTGCTGCGGTGATCCGCGTCGCATCTACTACGCTCAGCGGAGTGAGCAGTATCCAGGTCGCAGATCAGACCTTCGTCGCCGCATCGGGGGCCGCCGTGGCCGACCTGCTGGCCGGCCCGAACCAGTGGCGCCGCTGGTGGCCGGACCTGGACTTGGAGGTCCGGGAGGATCGGGGTGAGAAGGGTATCCGCTGGTCGGTGTCCGGGGCGCTGACCGGAACCATGGAGGTGTGGCTGGAGCCCTCGCTCGACGGGGTGATCCTGCACTACTTCCTGCACGCCGAACCGCAGCCCGCGCTGCCGGCGGGCAAGCTCGCCGCCGCCAACCGGGCGCGCCGGGTCGCGGGCAAGAACATGTCGTTCGAAGTGAAGTCCCGGCTGGAGTCGGGTCGCCCGGCCGGCGTCGCTCCCGCGGCCCTGTCTTGATCTACCAGCACCGACGCTGAAAGGAATCGCTGTCCGCATGGCCGACAGGACCCAGAGATCAATCGTCATCGAGGCCCCGTCGCAGCAGGTGATGTCCGTCATCGCCGATCTGGCGTCCTACCCGGAATGGGTCTCGGCGGCGAAGTCGGTGGAGGTGCTGGAGATGGGACCGGACGGCTTGGCCGAGACCGCCCGGTTCGTGCTGGACGCCGGGGTGGTCAAGGACACCTACGTCCTGTCCTACGACTGGCGCGCCGACCGTAGGGCGGTCAGCTGGCGGCTGCTCAGCGGCGAGTTGCAGAAGGCCCAGAACGGCACCTACGAGCTGATCGATCGGCCGGACGGCGGCACCGAGGTGCTCTACACGCTGACCGTCGATCTGAACATCCCGATGATCGGCATGTTCAAGCGCAAGGCCGAGAAAGTGATCACCGACACCGCGCTGAAGGAACTGAAGAAACGGGTCGAAGGCTGACCGCGCACAAGACCCGGGTCGAACTGTTCGTCGGCAAGGGTGGGGTAGGCAAGACCACGCTCGCGTGTGCCACCGCCATGGCCGAGGCCAGATCTGGCCGCCGCGTGCTGATCGCCTCGCTCGATCAGGCGCATTCGCTGGGCGACGCGCTCGGCTTCCGTTTCCCGCACGATCCCGGCACCGTCACCGGCGTCGCCACCGTGCTGCCGAGCCTGGACGTGATCGAGATCGATTCGCTCGCGCTGCTCGAGGACCGGTTCCGCGATGTGGTGCGGTTGATCTCCACCGGCCGCGGGCACGAGCACGGTTTCGATCTCGCCGCGCTGGATCCGGCGGAGCTGACCGGATTGCCCGGCGTGCAGGAACTGCTGATGCTGGTGGAGATCACCCAGTTCGCCGCCGAGGACGACTGGGATCTGATCGTCGTCGACTGCCCGCCCTCGGCGGACATGCTGCGCATCGTCAGCGCGCCCGCCACCCTGCTCGGTTACCTGGAACGGATGTGGCCGCCGCACGCGCGGACGATGAGCGCCATCGGCACCGACCTGCGCCGCGCCGTGCTCGCGGCCACGGTCGAACGGATCGTCAAGGCGGTCACCGAGGTTCGCGATCTGCTCACCGACCACCGGCGCACCGGAGCGCGGCTGATCACCGTCGCCGAGCGGGTGGCGGTGGCCGAATCGGAGCGGGTGCGTTCCGCCGCGGCGTTGCTGGGCCTGCGGCTGGATGCCGTGGTGGTGAACAAGGTACTGCCCGATCTCGCGCCGCCCGCCGACCCGGGCGCGGCCGAACATCCGGCGGTGCACTGGTATTCGAACCGGCGCGGTGAGCAATCGGACGTCATCGCCGATTTGCGGCGCAAGATGCCGGGTATCCCCGTGGTGATCGCGCAGCACACCGGCGCCGAGCCGATCGGGCTGAACTCGCTGGCCGCGCTGTCGCACGCGATGGACTCGGCGGGCGACACCGGTGACGCTGCGCTTATGCTGAGCGACAATCAGACGGAGGTCGACGCGAGTTCCGGCGAACCGCTGGTTCTGCGGGAATCCGGCACCGGATTGCAGTCGGTGTACGCGCTGCGCATGCACCTGCCGGTGGTCGACGCCGCCACGTTGCGCCTTGGCCGAGTGGAGGACGATTTGATCGTGGGAGCGGACGGTGTCCGGCGGCGGGTGCGCCTGGCGCCGGTATTGCGGCGGTGCACGGTCGACGGCGCCGAGCTCGATGACGGGTGTCTAGTGGTCCGATTCCGGCCCGATCCGCGGGTGTGGGCGCAGGCGTCCGAAAGTCACGACGATGACCGGTGATCCGCACCCGCCCGAGGGCCACGAGGCAGGCGGCCACACCGCGGCGGACGGCATCAGCGAATTCGCCGAGGAGTTGAAGCTGCTGGCCGAAGCGGTGCTGGAACGGGTCGAGCCGGTTCTGCGGCGCGCCGCCGACGGGCAGGGCGAGTGGGCCGGCTGCAACTGGTGCCCGGTGTGCGCGGCCGCGGCGCTCGTGCGCGGGGAACACCACGACGTGTTGGCCGCGGTCGCCGAGCACGGCACCGCGATCGTCACCGTGCTGCGCGAAGCGCTGGCGGGGGTGCCGGTCGAGCCGGTCATGCCCACCGACGCCGACCCGGAGACCGGTGCGCCGCACCGGCACGGTCCAGGCGAGGACGGCGATGGCCCCCGTTACGTCGACATTCCCGTGACGATCAAGGTATGACGCACCAGATGGCCGGTACACGACCGCTGACCGTCGGAATAGATGTCGGCGGCACCAACATTCGGGCGTCGGTGATCGACGACAGCGGCGAGGTGCTCGACACGGTCCAGGCGCCTACGCCGCATTCCGCCCGCGCGCTGGAGGACGCGCTGGACCGGGCCGTGCGCGACCTGTCCGGCCGGCATTCCATCGGCGCGGTCGGCTTGGCGGTCGCCGGATTCATCAACGGCGATCGCTCCACCGTGCGGTTCGCCCCGCACCTGCCCTGGCAGGACGCGCCGGTCGCCCAGCGACTCACCGAACGGCTGGGCCTGCCGGTGATCCTGGAGCACGACGCCAACGCGGCGATGTGGGCCGAATACCGGTTCGGCGCCGCGGCGGGCGGGCACAACGTGGTGCTGATCGCGATCGGCACCGGCATCGGCGCCGCCTTGTTGATCGACGGCCAGTTGTACCGGGGCACGCACGGCGTCGCACCGGAACTCGGTCATCTGCAAGTCGTTCCGCAGGGGCGGCCCTGTCCGTGCGGCAAGCACGGCTGCTGGGAGCGCTATTGCAGCGGAACCGCACTGGCCGAGACCGCGATCGAGATGCTGGCCAGCGACACGGTGCACTCCGTGCTCGCCAGGGACGTGGCGCGCGATCCCGGCTCGCTGACCGGACGGCGGGTCGCGGGCGCCGCGCAGGACGGCGACCCGCTCGCGGCGCGGGTGCTGGCCGACTTCGCGCGCTGGCTGGGCCTCGGGCTGGCGTTCGTCAGCGACATCTTCGATCCCGACCTGGTGGTCATCGCGGGCGGGGTCAGCAGTTCGGCGCCGCTGTTCCTGGACGAGGCGCGCGAGGAGTACGCACGCACGATCACCGGTGCGGGACACCGGCCGCTGGCCCGCATCCGGACCACCCAGCTCGGTGAGGCGGCGGGCATGATCGGCGCCGCCGATCTCGCCAGGGCCGCCCTGCCCCCCGGCGCGGGCAAATCCGTTCGCATCGCGCGGACCGGCCGTTGACTCCGCAGGCGACGAGGATCGTGGTCTGGCGCGACACGCCGGTGCTCGCCATCGGTCGGCGTCGGCGCCGAAGTGTGGTGAGATTCGCCGCCGCGGTTGGATGTGATCTTGCACCAGCGGTAAAGTCGGCATCTGAAGCAGGTGCCCGCAACTATCCCGGTCCCGGGGGAAGGACGTCATGTTCTACTGGCTGCTGAAGTTCGTGCTGCTGGGACCGTTCATCCATCTCTACAACCGGCCTACGGTCGAGGGTGTGGAGAACATTCCGGCGGACGGGCCGGCCATCATGGCGGGTAACCATCTCTCCTTCGCCGACTGGCTGTTCGCTCCGTTGCTGAGTCCACGGCGGATCAACTACCTCGCCAAGGCCGAGTACTTCACCACCCCGGGCATCAAGGGCCGGTTCCAGAAGTTCTTCTTCAGCGCCTCGGGTCAGTACCCGATCGACCGCAGTGGAGCCGATGCCGCCGAGGACGCGCTGAACGCCGCCCGCAAGCTGCTCGACCAGGGCCGTCTGGTCGGCCTCTACCCGGAGGGCACCCGTTCCCCCGACGGCCGGCTGTACAAGGGCAAGACCGGATTGGCCCGCTTGGCGCTGGAGACCGGTGTCCCCGTCATCCCGGTCGCCGTCATCGGCACCGACGAGGTCAGCCCGCCCGGACCGTTCCGCTGGCGCCGCAGGAAGGTGACGGTCAAGTTCGGCAGGCCGATCGACTTCTCCCGCTACGAAGGAATGGGCGGCAACCGATTCGTCGAACGCGCCGTCACCGATGAGGTCATGTACGAGCTCATGCAGCTCACCGGCCAGGAATACGTCGACGTCTACGCCCACAGCCTGAAGAAGGGCGTCCCCAGCGGCAGCCGCCCCGAGGCCGTGCCCGTCCGCATCCCGGACACCGCCGCCGGCTGATTCCGCCACGACGTCTGCCCCGAGACCGTCAGTCTCGGGGCGTTTTCATTCCGGGCACCGAGCGGACTCGCTACGCGAGCAGAAAAGCGACGACAGGGAACACGATCGCCGTGAACGCGGCGAATACCACGGCACCGACTTTGCCTTTGGGAATCGAGTTCAACCGTGTGGCCGCGAAACCATAGATTCCGAGGAAGACGAAGATCAAGCCCCAGGAGACCAGGGCCCGACTGGCGATCTCTCCCGAACGCCCGGCGAATATCAAGGCCAGAGTGACGATCGTCGACCCCGACGCGGCGCCCATCGCCAAGAACGCCGCTCCTGCGGGGCTGTTCATGACCATCGGCGCACGACCGACCGGGACGACCTCTTGCGGGTCCGTGTGATGAACACCTTCGCGTCGGCACAACATGTCGAAAACTCTCGCGGGGTTGACCCACTCGCCGACCTGGGATCGCACCTGAGCGAGGGCGTGCACGGCCTGCGCGGTCGCGTACGAGGTGATGAAACCTTCACGGGACGTGCGAAATCCACCGCGATCTCGATGGATCGGTGACAATTGCTGATAGTCGAGCAGCTCGATGAACGCCCTGCGGAAGGTCGGATGGAAGACCCAACGGTCATCCGAACTTGCCAGCGCCGCGACCGACAGCTGCAACGTAGCGTGATGCCAGGTCTGTGCCACGCTGCCGCGGCGTATCTGTTCTTCCTCGAGCCTGCCGAGACCGGCGTCCAGGGCGCTGAGCACTTTTTCGGTTGCCAACTCATGGGCTCGGCGCACCCGGGTGCCACCGAGCCCCGCGATCTCCGGTACCGCCAGCAGACTCCCGATCTGCGCCGCCGCGTAGTTCGGGTCGACCCGTGGGTCTTCGGCGAGCATTGCGGACACCAGAAAAGTGGTGCCGCGCAGCGCAGCACGCGCAGCCTCGTCGTCGGACGCAGACAACTCCACCAGCGCCCGGATCGCCGCCGTCGTGGCCGTCACCGAGACCGCGGAGACACCGTCGGCCAGCGACCAACCACCTGTGTCGGCGTCTTGTGCGGCAAGTAACGCGTTACGGCAGGCCACCAGATCGGCGTCTGCGGCGGCCACGCCGAAGCATCGCAGGGCACGCAGCCGCCACGCCGCGTCTACGGGCGCATGGAACTCCCACTCGCCGCGAGTGCTGTGACGGACCACGTCGCGCCGCACCAGTGCCAGTACCGCTGTTGCTTCCGGCACAGGCCGGTTCACAAGGGACAACGCGCACACGACCTCGGCGGTGTCCTGCGGATTGGGTGGCACGTCGGTCGACCATCCCCAGCCCGCATACCCGTCGTCGTGCTGGACCAGATTCCTGCCGAACCAGTCGGCAGCCAGGCCGATGCGGTCGTCGACGTATGACACAGTGCCCCCTCGCGAACGGTGAAACTCATTGCCCTCAAGGGTCTTACGACTCACCCGCCCGGCCGTCGACCGCCAATATATCCGCTCTCGGCGTCCAGCAGAACCGCTACGACGACGAGAGTCCCACCTAACGCCGTCGGCAGCGAGAGCTGCGACGTGTCCACTGCCGCGACCGCGATCGAGGCCACGACCGCCTCGTTCACACCGAGCGCACCGGCGATCGGCGGGCTGAGACGCCGCATCGCTCGCCAGTACAGCGCGAATCCCGGACCGAGCAAGGTTGCCCCGAGCCCCAGCTCGGCCAGCATTCGTGCCCAGTCCCAAGTGGTCATCGTCAGGAAGGGCGCGGTGAGCACGCCCGCGACAGCCAATTGCAGCCCGGCCGAGACTATAGGATCGCGGTCCTGAGATTCCCGGGCCACCAGCACGATCAACGCGGTCACCGCGGCCGCGCTACCGAGTGCCAAACCGCAACCGATCAGTGCATTGCCACTACCGATCCCCGCCCGAGACCGCGCGGCGACCAAAACGATGGCGGAAGCCAGCAGGAGCAACTCGACCCCGATCCGGAGATCCATCGCCCGTTTCCCGGTGGCCACGGCCAGGAGCAGCAACATGATCGGAGAGGCCAGGTGCAACGCAACGACCACGGGTACAGGGCCGATGGTCAAGGCAGCGACGTACAGGGAAATGTTCAAAGCCTCGAGCAAACCCAGTCGGATATAGATTCGCGGGTGCGAGCCCAGCTCGACGCCTGGCCGCCGACCGGTGACCGCGGCGATTATCAGCAGGGGAGTCGCGGCGCCCATCGCCACCAGCGGCCCCGCTCCGTTCGACCCCAGCAAGGCGAGCCCGGCACTGAACAACCCCCACAAACTTGTCCCTGCGACGAGTAACGCCACCGACGATGCCCATCCTCCAGCCGACTGTCGCATTCCCACCCCCTTTTGGAGTCAGGGGGCTTGGGTGCCTCATGACTCCGAGACTGCAGCGACGTCGAGTGCCGGAATGTGCTGCGCCATCGAGTATTCCAAGTTCGATTACGTTACGGTGGGCGGACAGAGGCAACCCGCGAGGTGTGCGGTGAGGTTGCCCACAACGCAAGCAAACGCCAAGGTCTTCTTCAGCAGTGGCGAGGAGACTGCGGAGCATGTTCAAGAAGTTGCTGGCGGCGGCCGGGGTCGGTGGGGCCGAGGTGGAGACCGAGTTGTTCACGCCGGGTGTGCAGCCCGGGGGCACGGTCGAGGGTGTGATCCGGTTGCGGGGTGGGGCGGTCGCGCAGGAAATCGCTCAGGTGGCGGTCGAGTTCGTGACCAGGGCCGAGCAGGAGTACGAGGATCACGAAGGCCTGCGCGATATCGCGTTCGGCCGTACCGGGGTGCACGGGCCGTTGCATCTGCCCGTGGGTGCGGTGCCGGAGTTCCGCTTCGCGGCCCGCGCGCCGATGGAAACGCCGATCACGTTCTACAACGGCAGGCACCTGCCCGGCACGGTGGTGTCGCTGCGCACGGTCGTGGAGATCCACGGCGCGGTGGACGCCGCCGATACCGACCCGATCGGTGTCGGCGCGTTGCCCGCCCAGCATGTGCTGCTGGAGGCGGTGGAGCGCCTGGGATTCCACCTGCGCAGCGCGGACGTGGAATCGGGGCGGGTGCACAACACACCTCAGACGCTGCCGTTCTACCAGGAGATCGAGTTCGCCGGTTCGCCGCGCTACCCGCGCCTGAACCAGCTCGAGGTGACTTTCGTCCCGACCGAGACCGGCATGAGTGTGGTCCTGGAGGCGGACAAGCGCGGCGGATGGATCTCCGAGGGTCGCGACGTCTTCGACGCGCTCTGGGTGGACTACCAGCACCTGGACGGCGTCGACTGGGCGGGCGAGCTGCACCACCGGCTGGAGCGACTCGCGCACTGAGGTCCCGTTGCCTGTTGGCCGCGCGGACCCGGCGAGTTCATGTGACGTTGACGTAATTGCGCCAGAGTTTCCTCATGAGCGGCTCGGCCTCAGAACCTTCTCGGCGCACCGTCTTACGCGCCTGCGCACTCGGACTCGTGGCGGCCCCTGCGCTGGCGGCCTGCTCGCCGGGCAACGGCCCGGCGCTGGTCCGGCAGCGGCCGGTGCTCACCCACGGCGTGGCGGTGGGTGACCCACGCACCGACGGCGCGCTGATCTGGGCCCGCGCCGATCGCCCCGCCACATTGCTCGTGGAAACCGCCGCAACCGAATCGTTCACCGATACCAAGCGCTTCACCGGACCACTGCTCACGCCGGATTCCGACGGCACCGGCCGGGTGCGGGTCAACGGCCTGCCCCCGGGTCGGCAGGTGCACTACCGGGTGACGCTGCGCGACGAGGACGGCGCAACCTCCGAACCGGTCACCGGCGTCTTCCGCACCGCGCCCACCGCCGCGGCGGACATCCGGTTGCAATGGTCCGGCGACGTCGCGGGTCAGGGCTACGGCATCAACCCGGAACTCGGCGGCATGCGAATCTTCGCCACGATGGCCGCCCGCGACCCGCATCTGTTCCTGCACTCCGGCGACTCCATCTACGCCGACGGACCGTTGAAGGAATCGGTCACGCTGCCCGACGGCCGGGTCTGGCGCAATCTGGTGAGCGAGGCGAAAAGCGCTGTCGCGCAGACCTTGGATCAGTTCCGCGGCAACTACGCCTACAACCTGACCGACGAGAACTACCGCCGGTTCAACAGTTCGGTCGCCCAGGTGGTGCAGTGGGACGACCACGAGACGGTGAACAACTGGTACCCCGGCGGACTCGTCGCCGAGTCCAAGGGCTACACCGAACGCGCCATGGACACCCTCGCCACCCGCTCCTGGCAGGCATTCCACGAGTGGATGCCGCTGGAACCGAGAGAAGCGGTGGACGGCCGCCTGTATCGCAAGATCGCCTATGGACCGCTGCTGGACGTCTTCGTGCTCGACATGCGCGCGAACAAGGACGCCAACGACGTCAACAACGGGCCGAACGGCCGCATTCTCGGTCCGGCGCAGACGAAATGGCTGATCGACGGTCTGCGCGAATCCACCGCCACCTGGAAGATCATCGCCAACGACCTGCCGCTCGGCGTGATCGTTCCGGACGGCGAACAGAAGAACACCACCGCCTACGAAGGTCCCGCAAACGGCGATCGCGGCGCGCCGTCGGGCCGGGAACGCGAGATCGCCCAGGTGCTGTCGTCGATCCGGGCGAACAAGGTGGCGAACGTCGTCTGGCTCACCGCCGACGTGCACTACACGGCCGCCCACCGCTATTCGCCCGAGCGCGCGGTCTTCACCGACTTCGACGAGTTCTGGGAGTTCGTCTCCGGTCCGCTCAACGCGGGCGCGTTCGGCCCGAATCAGCTGGACGGCACGTTCGGCCCAGAGGCGGTCTACGTCCACGCGCCGCCGGTGCAGAACAGCTCGCCGCTGGACGCCTTCCAGCATTTCGGCGAGGTCCGCATCGACGGTAAGTCGAGGGAATTGACCGTCGACCTGTGCGATGCCGCCGGATCCGTCCTGTTCAGCAAGAGCCTTGCGCCCGCGTCGCGGTGACTCCCGGATTCGGGGAAGCGGGGCGGGCCGCGCTGTGGTTAGCTTTTGGGCCATGAGCACGCCGCAAACTGTCTCCAACGCCGAGGAATACCTCCCCCGCGATACCGCCGATGTCGTTCGCACGGTGCGGGATTCACGCGGGCGAACGGAACGGCTGATGGTCCGCGGCGGCGAGCTGCTGGACGAGGGGCTCACGCTACCCGCCCAGCCGACCGTGGTGTCGCTGCGCCGGATGAACCAGGTGCTGGACATCAACCTGGGCAGGCGCACCGTCCGGGTGCAGGCGGGCGCCAAATTGTCCGACATCGACCGCAGGCTCGGCGCCCACGGCCTCGGCCTGCCGATCGTCGGCGACCACCGCGACATCACCGCGGGCGGCTTCGCCTCGGTCGGCGGCGTCAGCGCGGCCTCGCACAAGCACGGCCTGTTCATCGACCAGATCGTCGATCTGGAGTACGTGGACACCGACGGGCGTATCGGTACCTGCGGGCGCACCCACCACACCGAGCGATTCCAGCGCATCCTCGGCGCGGGCGGTCGCGCGGGCATCATCACCGCGCTCACTCTGGACGCCATCGAGATCGACAAGGAGCGCACCTGGCTGACCACCGACGCCGACCGGTTCCTCGACTTCGATTCCTTCGTCGAGCACGCCTACGCCGAGATCACGCGGCCCGGCAACGCCGAACTGCAGGTCGGCCGCTGGGTCGACACCGCGCCGCTGAAGGTGGCGCGTCCGGTCGGCACCGGCCACGTGCAACTGGGCACCGTGCGTTTCGGGCAGTGGTCGAGCCTGTACCCCACCGCGCCCACCCGGGGACTGCGTGCCCGGCGCGAGGTCGGGTCGCGGGCACGGAAATCGCTGGGCGCCATCGCCTCGGCCGCGCCCGGCAAGGCGGGCATGCCGGTGCGCAACGCGGCCGCGGGCGCGGTACTGTTCGCGCCGAAAGTACAGACCCTGCGCGATGCCGAGTATCTGGCCGATACAGCGCTCAGTTCGTCCGAGCGTGGTCCCGCCTACCGGGTGGGCGTTTTCGCGCCCCTGTCGAGCTATGCGTCGGTGTTCTACCGCCTGCACGACCTGTTCTCGGGCCATCGGGAACGCACCGGCTGCTTCACCGTCATCTCAGCGATGACCTACGGCGTGCGCTCGCGCTACCTGCGCACGGAATCCGCCGCCCGCGGCCTGCCCCCCGAAGACCACGGCCTGATCACCTTCACCTGCCGCCTGCGCCCCGCCGCACTGCCCTCGGAACTGCTGCGCGACATCGTCTCCGGCATCGAGGAGATCTGCCGCTCGGAGAACGCGCTGCGGTACGAGGCGGAGTAGATCGGCGGGGGCCCGCATCGAAATCTCACCCGCTTCCAAGGTTCGATCGCCGCCTGGTCGGACACGGCCTGTTCATCGGTATATGTTGACGTCATCACACCCGATCAGAGCGGCGAACCCCTGGGGCGTACTCGCGGAGCCAGGTTTCCGGGCGTTGCGGATGGCGAATGCGTTCGGAGACTACAAGCTGATCACCGAAACACTCCACATCCACCGAAAACGACACGGTCGCCGCAACCCCTCACATCGAGAGTGTTGCGACGACCGCGTGAACCGGCCGGGCCGGTGGGGCCGTTTCGATAGAACTTCAGGTCAGTGCTTCTCCGGCCCGAGGTAGTACTCGAACACCAGACCGGCGGCGGCCGCCAGCACGCAGACGACGCCGATGCCGATCAGCCAGAACTGGAAGAACGCCAGGCCTAGGGCGGTCACCGAACCGGCCGCGGCCAGGGTGATCGGCCAGAAGCTGCCGGGTGAGAAGAAGCCCAGGTCGCCGGCGCCATCCACGATCTCGGCGTCCTCGTAGTCCTCGGGGCGCAGGTCGAGACGACGGGCGACGAACCGGAAGTAGGTGCCGATGATCAGCGACAGGCCCGCGGTCAGCACCATGGCGGTAGTGCCGGCCCACTCCACGCCGGTGCGCGACTGACCGGTGAAGAAGCCGTAGACACAGGCGATGATGACGAAGAACACCGTCAGCAGTTCGAAAATCCGCGCTTCGATCTTCATGTCAGATCAAATCCTCACTTGCTCTCGGCCGAGGCCGCGCTCTTGGTGTCGCGCCTGGTGTTGAACGGCGTGGTGGACGTGGCGACGGGAGACTCACCGATGGCTTCCAACGCCTCGGCGTTGGTCTTGCCCGCCTGGCGCGCGTCCAGGTACTTGGTGAACTTCTCCGGCGTGACCGCGCGGACCTCGAAGTTCATCATCGAGTGGAAGGTGCCGCACATCTCGGCGCAGCGGCCGACGAACGCGCCTTCCTTCTCGATCTCGGAGATCTGGAAGACGTTGTCGGAGTTGTTTTCCTTCGGGTTGGGCATCACGTCGCGCTTGAACAGGAACTCCGGCACCCAGAAGGCGTGGATCACGTCGGCGGCGGCGAGCTGGAACTCGATGACCTTGCCGGTCGGCAGCACCAGCACCGGGATCTCGTTGCTCGAGCCGATCGTCTCGACCTTGTCGTAGTGCAGGTAGGACAGGATGTCGTTCTCCGGCTTGCCGTGCACCGGGCCCGGCTGCGGGTGGCCGTCCTTGGTCCGCTCCTCGTACTGCTCGAGCTGTTCCTGGTTCGCCGTCTCACGCGCGGTGTCGATACCGTCGAACTTGTAGCCGTCCTTGAAGTCGACTTCGCGGTAACCGAACTTCCAGTTCCACTGGAAGGCGGTGACGTCGACCGTGACATCGGGGTCGGCCACCTTCTCGTGCACGTAGTTCTGCACGACCACGGTGAAGTAGAACAGCACGGCGATGATCACGAACGGGATCGCCGTGTAGGTCAGCTCCAGCGGCACGTTGTAGCCGGTTTGGCGCGGGAACTCCGGCGAGTCCGCCTTCTTGCGGTGGAACGCGACGGTCCAGAAGGTCAGGCCCCAGACCAGCACGCCCATCGCCAGCGCGGCGATGACCGACCAGGTCCACAATTCCCGCATCCGGGTGGCCTGCGGCGTGATACCCGACGGCCAGCCGAACCGCAGCCAAACATTGTCGATCGAGCAGCCCGAGACGAGCAGCGCGGTGATCCCCAAGGACACCGCCAGCCCGGCCCGCCGAAGGATGCGGCCCTGCAGACCCCGGGCGGGTCGTGCCCCGATCTCTTCGCTCGCCTTGTGCGCCACGCTCACGCCTTCCTGGTCGCCACACATTCCGACAGTGCATCGTTCGGGGCTGCGATAGGCCCCGACGATACGTCCTAAGCTCGTTTCAGGGCACCCTCCGGGCCAGCGCGTTGCGCGGGTCGCCTGAGAGAGACCTGAGTACTACGCAGCGTAGACCAAACACACCCCCGGTTCGTCGTCGGGTCGGATTCGGCACCTCACCGAGCGCGCACCGATCACCGTCACCAGCGATTCCGTCCCGGACGTGGTGCGCACGACGCGCGGATCCCGTGGGTGCGGCATACTCGGACACTAGATTTCGTCCCCTTGCGCCCCATCCGGTGCGCGCGTATCCCGACTGCGAGAAATGAGGTTGCCGACGCCGTGTGTGGACTGCTCGGATTCCTGGCATCTGACGAGGCGGCACCTGGCACGGTGGAGCAGGTCTACGAAGCCTTGCACTGTGTGCGTCACCGCGGCCCGGACGAGCGCGGCACCTGGCACGACGACCAGGTGATCTTCGGCTTCAACCGCCTGTCGATCATCGACATCGAGCACTCGCACCAGCCGCTGCGCTGGGGCCCGCCCGAGCAGCCCGACCGCTACGCGCTCACCTTCAACGGCGAGATCTACAACTACCTGGAGCTGCGCGCGGAGCTCGCCGAGGCGCACGCCGCCGAGTTCCCGGACGGGACGATGTTCCACACCGAAGGCGACAGCGAGGCCATCGTCGCGGCGTTCCACTACTGGGGCCCCGAGGCGGTGCGGCGGCTGCGCGGCATGTTCGCGTTCGCGATCTGGGACACCGAGACCGAGGAACTGTTCCTCGCGCGCGACCCGTTCGGCATCAAGCCGCTGTTCCTGGCCACCGGGCCGGGCGGCACCGCGTTCGGCAGCGAGAAGAAGAGCCTGCTGGAGCTGCTGCCCGCGCTGGAGCTGAGCGACGCGCTGGACCCTCGGGCGCTGGAGCACTACACCGTGCTGCAATACGTACCGGAACCGGAGACGCTGCACAAGGACGTGCGCAGGCTGGAATCCGGCAGCTACGCCACCGTGCGGCCCGGTGCGACTCCGGTCGTCACCCGGTATTTCACCCCGAAGTTCCCGGTGCGCCCGTTCACCCCCGGTTCGGCGACGGCGCGCTATCGGGAGATCGCCGCGGCGCTCGAGGACTCCGTCGCCAAGCACATGCGCGCCGACGTGACGGTCGGCTCGTTCCTGTCCGGCGGCATCGACTCCACCGCCGTCGCCGCGCTGGCCATGCGGCACAACCCGAAGCTGATCACGTTCACCACCGGGTTCGAGCGAGAGGGCTACTCGGAGGTGGACGTGGCCGCCGAGAGCGCCGAGGCGATCGGCGCCCGCCACGTGGTGAAGGTGGTCTCCCCCGCGGAGTTCGCCCAGGCGATCCCCGAGATCGTCTGGTACCTCGACGACCCGGTGGCCGATCCGGCGCTGGTCCCGCTGTATTTCGTCGCCAAGGAGGCGCGCAAGCACGTCAAGGTGGTGCTCTCCGGTGAGGGTGCCGACGAGTTGTTCGGCGGATACACCATCTACCGCGAGCCGCTGTCGTTGCAGCCATTCGAGAAGCTGCCCCGCAGCCTGCGCAGGCTGGCGGGCAAACTGTCGGAGCGGATCCCGGAAGGCACCAGGGGCAAGAGCCTGCTGCACCGCGGCTCGCTCACCCTGGAGGAGCGCTACTACGGCAACGCGCGCAGCTTCAGCGACGCCCAGCTGCGCGCCGTGCTGCGCGAGTTCCGGCCGGAGTGGACCCACCAGGACGTCACCGCGCCGCTGTACGCCCAGTCGCGTGGCTGGGACCCGGTGGCCCGGATGCAGCACCTCGATCTGTTCACCTGGCTGCGCGGCGACATCCTGGTCAAGGCCGACAAGATGACCATGGCGAACTCGCTGGAACTGCGCGTGCCGTTCCTGGACACCGAGGTGCTGAAGGCGGCCGAGGGGCTGCCGTTCGATCAGAAGATCACCAAGGAGACCACCAAGTACGCGCTGCGCCAGGCGCTGGAGGGCATCGTGCCGCCACATGTGCTGCATCGCGCCAAGCTCGGCTTCCCGGTCCCGCTGCGGCACTGGCTGCGCGGCACCGAGCTCTACGACTGGGCGCAGCAGCAGATCGCCGAGTCGCAGACCGGCCACCTGCTGAACAAGGCCGCGATCAGCGAAATGCTGGTCTCGCACCGGGCCGGAACCGCCGATCACAGCCGCAGGCTGTGGACCTTGCTGGTGTTCATGGTGTGGCACGGCATCTTCGTCGAGGACCGGATCAAGCCGGAGATCCAGGAACCCGCCTACCCCGTTTCGCTGTAGCGCGCGCGAACATGCGAAAGGCGCGCACCCGGCCGGGTGCGCGCCTTTCGCCGTGACGATCAGAGCAGGGTCTTGATGTCCGCGGCGGCCTCCGGGCCGTACGCCTGCGTGAGGCGCTCCAGCGCGGACTCCTTGCTCAGCGTCCACTCCTGGGTGCCCATGGTCTCCAGGACGAGCACGGCGATCAGCGATCCGAGCTGCGCGGAACGCTCCAGGCTCAGCCCGGCGGTGTGCGCGGTGAGGAAGCCGGCGCGGAAGGCATCGCCGACACCGGTCGGCTCGACCTTCTCGACCTCGGGTACGACGCCGACGGTCACCTCGGTGCCGTCGCGGTCGACGATCCGCACTCCTTCCGCGCCCAGGGTGGTGACGCGGACGCCGACCTTCTGGGCGACCTCTTCCTCGCTCAGACCGGTCTTCTGCAACAGCAGCGCCCACTCGTACTTGTTCGTGAAGAGGTACGCGGCGCCGTCGATGAGCTGCACGGACTGGTCGCCGTCCAAACGAGCCAGCTGTTGGGAGGGATCAGCGGCGAACGGGATGCCCAGTTCGCGGCACTCGGCGGTGTGCCGCAGCATCGCCTCGGGGTCGTTGGCGCCGACCAGGACGAGATCCAGATCCCTGGTCTCGGCGAGTTCGGCGATGGAGATGTCGCGAGCCTCGCTCATCGCACCGGGATAGAACGACGCGATCTGGGCCATGTCGTCGTCGGTGGTGCAGACGAAACGCGCGGTGTGCGCGCGCTCGGAGACCAGCACGGTGGAGCAGTCGACACCGTGCTTCTCCAGCCAGGCGCGATACTCGCCGAAGTCGGCGCCGACGGCACCGACGAGCAGGGGCGTGCGATTGAGCAGGCCCATGGCGTAGGCGATGTTGCCACCGACGCCACCGCGACGGATCTGCAGATCATCGACGAGGAAGCTCAGCGACACGTGGTCGAGCTGATCGGCCAGCAGTACGTCGGCGAACCGTCCGGGGAAGCGCATGAGGTGGTCGGTCGCGATGGACGCGGAAACGGCGATGGACACGTGGCTGAGCCCCTTCAACGGTAGGCGGCAGGCGGTGCAGACCGGGACGCGAGTCCCGGTCTCACCGTAGCTGAACCGCCTCCCGGAGTCTTCAGGCCGTACCGGTTGGGCGGCACCGGATTTGCGCGCAGCTCATGCGCACGAGTGCCGCGGGTCCCGGGTGTCTCCCGAGGAGTCACCCATGCCCGCACTAGATCGGGTGTCTCGATCCGTGCGGGCGGGCCGGGATCGTTACCTCAGTTGAAGGAGTCGCCGCAGGCGCAGGAGCCGGTGGCGTTCGGGTTGTCGATCGTGAAGCCCTGCTTCTCGATGGTGTCGACGAAGTCGATCGAGGCGCCCTGCACGTACGGCGCGCTCATCCGGTCGACGGCCAGCGTGACGCCGGCGAAGTCGACGGTGAGGTCGCCGTCGAGCGAGCGGTCGTCGAAGAACAGCTGGTAGCGCAGGCCGGCACAACCACCCGGCTGCACCGCGATCCGCAGCGCCAGGTCGTCGCGTCCCTCCTGGTCCAGCAGTGCCTTCGCCTTCGCGGCGGCGGCGTCGGTCAGAGTCACACCGTGGGTGGCGGTCTCGTTCTGCACAGTCATGAACTCTCCTCGAGGAACCTGTGGTCTACCCGAACAGCGCACGGGGTCGTGTCGGTCAACACCACTCGGCCGGCTGCTATTCCTCCATCTTGCCACCACCCGATCCGCCGTGACACGCAACCTGCGTGACCCCGCACACTCCGGGCGAATCGGACCGCATTTCTCGCCGCGCTACCCATCGAATAGCCTGGTCGGTGTGAAGTTGTTCCGTCGCGGCGAGTCCAGCAGCACCGACGCGACCGCCGAATCGACGGTGGTCACGGACGGTGGCTCGGCCGCAGGCGCCACCCGCGCGGCCACGGCCACCGCGGGCAAGGGCCGCCCCACCCCGAAACGCCGTGACGCACAAGGCAAGCGCCGCGGTCCGATAGCGCCCGCTCCGCTCACCGCGAAGGAGGCCCGCGCCCGGCGCAAGGCCGCGCGGGGCACCAGGGCGGAGCGCAAGGCCGCGTCCGCCAGACGGCGCGAGGCCGCCGCGGATCGGCGGGAACGCATGCTCGCGGGCGAGGACAAATACCTGCCGCCCCGCGACCAGGGCCCGGTCCGGGCGTTCGTGCGCGACATCGTCGACGCACGGCGCAACCTGGTCGGCCTGTTCATGCCGATGGCGCTGGTGCTGATCCTGTCGATGTTCGTCGCGCCCGCGCTGCAGACCATCGTCACCCTGGCCATGCTGGTGATGATGCTGTTCATGGGCGTCGAGGGCGTGCTGCTCGGCCGGGTGGTGAACAACCGGGTCAGGGAGCGTTTCCCGGAGACCACCGACGGCGGGTACCGGCTCGGCTGGTACGCCTTCGTCCGCGCCAGCCAGATCCGCAAGATGCGCGCCCCGAAGCCGCGCGTCAGCCCCGGCGACGCTGTGTAGTTTTTCCAGCGCCTTCGGCGCTAGGTGTTCGCGGCCCCTTTGTGGCTCGCGGGGCCACGTACGGCGCATGCTCGGTCTCGCTTCGCTCGAAAGACGGGGTTGAGGTGCGCTGGGCGCGTCCGTGGTGGCCTTTCCGATAGGACGTTTCGCTTCGCCCAGAGTCGGGGATAAACCATGCCTGATCACCGTGTTCACCTCAGCCGGGGGTGGTGTCGGCGGAAACACGGGGCAACACGAACGCTTCGACTGCTTACGGGACGAGGTGCTGTTCGGTCGCTCAGCGGTGGTGGGTGTTGCGGCCGAGCATCGCCGTCAGCTCCGAGTGCAGGCGCTGCGCGTCGCGGTCGACCACGTTCGAGGAACCCGCGCGAGCCGTTCCGCGGGCGAGGAGTGTGGCGAAAGCCACGATGACTGCCAGGGAGACGAGGAAAGTAACCATGGCAGTAATTTTTCGTTCAGTCATTTACCGCCGAAAGTGGCGGTGCTGACATTGTTCGTAAAAATACGGCCACTAGACTGACGGCATGCTGTCGAAGGTCGCCGTGGTGCTGTCCGAACGCATGGCCATGTTCGAATTCGGGGTCATCTGCGAGGTTTTCGGCCTGGACCGCACGGCCGACGGACTTCCCGGCTTCGATTTCCGGGTGTGCGGGGCCGAGCCGGGCGTCCCGCTGCACTCGACCAGCCCCGGGATCACGGTCACCCCGGAATACGGGCTGGCGGAGCTGGCGGCGGCCGATCTGGTGGCCATCCCCGCCGCCGCGGCCGACCAGGGATTCGATCCACGGGTCGTCACGGCCGTCCGCGAGGCAGCGGCAGCCGGGGCGACCGTGCTCACCGTGTGTTCCGGGGCCTTCCTTGCCGGGGCGGCCGGGCTGCTCGACGGCCGCAAATGCACCACGCACTGGCGTCACGTCGAGCAACTCGCCGCCGCGTACCCGGCGGCGACCGTCGATCCGGACGTGCTGTTCGTCGACGAAGGCGATCTGATCACCAGCGCGGGCACCGCCGCGGGCATCGACGCCTGCCTGCACCTGGTGCGGCGCGAACTCGGCAGCGGCGTGGCCAACGCGATCGCGCGGCGCATGGTCGTCCCGCCGCAGCGCGACGGCGGGCAGCGTCAGTTCATCGAACGCCCCGTCGCCGCCTGCACCGCCGACAGCCTCATCCCCACTCTGGAGTGGATGAACGAGCACCTCGACCTGCCCCACACGGTGGAAGACCTCGCCACGCGCGCCAACATGTCCACCCGCACCTTCGCGCGCCGATTCGTCGCCGAGACCGGTACCACGCCGGTGAAATGGCTCACCAACCAGCGCGTGCTGCTGGCCAAGCATCTGCTCGAGGACACCGACCTCGGGCTGGAGCACATCGCCGCCCGCTCCGGATTCGGGTCCGGCGCTCTCTTGCGCCACCACTTCCAACGCCTCGTCGGCATCGCCCCCACCGAATACCGTCGCCGCTTCGGCCGCAGCACTGAAGCCTCGATCTGATCGCGGAGACGAGACAGCTGTAACCGTGCCGCCGAGCCTCGCCACGGCCCACCCCAACGCCCATCGGCGTGCCGCGAAGCGCCGACTGCGCGCATCGGATGCCGACCGGCCTACCGCAACCACTCAGAGGTCTCCCGGTCGGCGCGCGTCGCGGTTCGGTCCCTGACCCGTCCGCGGGGCGGCCCTGGAGCGCGGATCCGCAGACACACGTGGCGGTCGGTTCTTCGATTGATACCGTGCACCCGTGCCACAGACTCCCTCGTCCGCGACGCCACGCAGCACCCTTGTTCTCGGTGGCGCGCGGTCCGGGAAGTCGGCGTTCGCCGAGGACATCGCGGTCCGGGCGGGTCGTCCGGTGCGTTATCTCGCCACCGCGGTGCCCGACCCCGCCGACCACGACTTCGCCGAGCGCATCGCCACGCACCGCGGCCGACGCCCGCCAGGCTGGTCGACCGTCGAAAGCGCCGATCCGGCAACAATTCTCACCACACCCGCGCCACCAGACGCCCTCATCCTGATCGACGACATCGGCACCTGGCTGACCGCCCGCATCGACGCACGCGACGCGTGGGACGCCCCGCGCGGCACCGTCTCCCCGGACACCGACGCACTGGTGGCAGCCGTCGCCGCCTACACCGGCGATCTGGTGATCGTCAGCCCGGAGGTCGGCATGGGCGTCATCCCCGCCACGCGCTCCGGCCGCCTCTTCCGCGACGAGATCGGCATCCTCAACCAGCGCCTGGCCCAGGTCTGCGACGAAGCCTTCTTCGTCGTCGCGGGGCTCCCGCTGCGCCTCAAATAGCGCCTCGCGCTGCCCCCTCGTACCAGGCGAGCACAGGCGGACCGGTGCCGTGAGACAGGTCATGGGCGGACGACGCGAAGGGGGCAATGGCAAGATTGGGCGGCGTAGTCGGCGGAACCGCCATAACCGAAAGGCTCGATAGTGACGCACGGATTCGGACCGGTAGCGCCTCCGGACACACAGTTTCGTGCGGCCGCCGAGCAGCGGCAGGCGCAGCTGACCAAACCCGCCGGGGCGCTGGGCCGATTGGAGGAACTCGGCAACTGGGTGGCGGCTTGCCAGGGCACATGTCCCCCGAAGCAGTTCGAGCGCGCCAGGGTCGTGGTCTTCGCCGGTGATCACGGCATCGCAAGGCACGGAGTATCGGCCTACCCGAGCGAGGTCACCGCGCAGATGGTCGCGAACTTCCTCGGTGGCGGCGCCGCGGTGAACGCGCTCGCGGCCGTGGCGGGCGCGACGGTCCGGGTGGCGGACATCTCCGTGGACGCCGACACCGACCCGCAGGTGTCCAAGCACAAGGTGCGGCGTTCCAGCGGGGCGATCGATCGCGAGGACGCCCTCACCGCGGAAGAGGTCCGCGCGGCGATCGAGGCGGGCCGCGCCATCGCCGACGAGGAGATCGATGCGGGCGCCGATCTGCTGATCGCGGGCGACATGGGCATCGGCAATACGACTCCGGCCACCGTGCTCGTCGCGAGTCTCACCAACACCGAACCGGTCGCCGCGGTCGGCCGCGGCACCGGCGTGGACGACGCCGGATGGATCCGCAAGGTCGCCGCGATCCGGGACGCTATGCGCCGCGCCCGTCCAGTGGTGAAGGACCCGGTCGAACTGCTTCGCGTGGCGGGGGGCGCCGACTTCGCCGCGATGGCCGCATTCCTCGCCCAAGCCGCCACCCGGCGCACGCCCGTCGTCCTCGACGGCGTCGTCGTCACGGCGGCGGCGATGGTCGCCGAGGACCTCGCCGCGGGCGCGAGCGCCTGGTGGCTTGCCGGTCACCGCTCCACCGAACCGGCCCACGATCTCGCGCTGCGCCACCTGCGCCTCGAGCCCGTGATCGACCTGACCTTGCGCCTCGGCGAAGGCTCCGGCGCCTTGGCCGCCCTGCCCATCCTCCGCTCGGCGGTGGCGACGCTCGCGGAGATGTCGACTTTCGGTGAAGCGGGCGTCAGCACCGCCGACCCGGAACCGGCAAGCCACGCACCGAACCTGAGCAAGTGAAGCCGTCCCGTACAACCAGCCGACGACGGATCGCCCGCGCTCCCGAGCAGCCGCGGGCAGTTCTCCATCACCACGGCCATCCACTTACCGGCCGTATTCATCAGCCGTCGACGGTGCGCAGACGGAACCCGGCACCACGACCGGTCTTCTCCTCCCTCCTCGGCAACGCGCGCGAAGCACCGGCAGCCGGCCGAGGTCCGGCGTGAACGGTGTCCGGTTGGCGATCTCCTGGCTCACCGTGCTGCCGGTCCGCGGGCCGGATGCCGTGGATCGGCCGGCGGCGGGACGCGCGATCTTGTTGGCGCCACTGGTCGGGGCGCTGCTCGGCGCCGGGGCGGCGGGCCTGCTCTGGGCGCTGTCCCGGGCGGGGGCGAGCGCTGCGCTGGCCGGGCTGCTGGTGGTCGGCGCGCTGGCGTTGATCACCAGGGGCATGCACCTGGACGGTCTGGCCGACACGTTGGACGGGCTCGGCAGCTATGGGCCGCCGGAGCGGGCCAGACAGATCATGAAGAGCGGTGGAGCCGGACCGTTCGGCGTGGCGGGACTCACGTTCACCATCGGAGTCCAAGCGTTCTCGTTCGCGGCCCTCGCCGACTCGGGCAGATGGCTCGCGGTCGCCCTCGCCGTGGCGACCGGCCGGGTCGCGGTGATCCTCGCCTGCCGAGGTATACCCGCCGCGCCCGGCACCGGTTTCGGCGTTCTGGTGGCCGACACCCAGTCGACCCTCGCCGGGGCCGCCTGGTCCGGGATCGCGATCGGCGTCGCCGTATTCGCCGTACCGGGCCGTCCGTGGCTCGGCCCGCTCGCGGTGGCGCTCGGTCTGGCCACCTCGGCTGTTCTGGTCCGGCACTGCGGCCGCCGCTTCGGCGGACTCTCCGGAGACGTCCTCGGCGCCGCGGTCGAGACCACCGTCGCGCTCACGGCGGCCGTGCTGTCGCTCGCCGTCCACCCCGGCTGACCCACCCGCCGGGGCAGGTCCGGCATGCCGATTTGAACGTCGGTCCAGTTCGAGTGCGGGCGAGAGTCTGAGTCACTGGAATTTTTCCGGCCGTGCCGCGCGGATCGTCTGGGTCGGGCAATAAGGTGGGCGGTATGTCTTCTGAGCGCCTGTATTTTCGCCAGCTGTTGTCGGGACGCGACTACGCCGTGGGCGATCCGATCGCGACGCAGATGCGCAACTTCGCGTATTTGATCGGCGATCGGGAAACGGGCGAGTGCGTGGTGATCGATCCGGCCTACGCGGCGGGCGATCTGGTGGACATCGCCGAGGGAGACGGCCTGCGCCTCAGCGGCGTGCTCGCCACCCACCATCACCCCGATCACGTGGGTGGCACGATGCTCGGCTTCACCCTGCGCGGAGTGCGTGAACTCCTCGAAAAGACAAGCGTCCCAGTGCATGTCAACGCCAAAGAGCTGCCGTGGGTGGCCAACGTGACCGGGATCGCCGAGAGCGAACTGACCGGCCACGAGCACGGCGACAAGGTCGGCGTCGGCACCTTCGAGATCGAGTTACTACACACGCCGGGCCACACCCCGGGCAGCCAATGCTTCCTGTTCGACAACCGCCTGATCGCAGGCGACACCTTGTTCGTCGACGGCTGTGGCCGCACCGATTTCCCGGGCGGCGATTCGGACGAAATGTTCCGCAGCCTGCGCTACCTGGCCGGACTCGCCGGCGACCCGGTCGTCTACCCGGGCCACTGGTATTCGCAGGAACCCAACGCCGCACTGTCCACTGTCCGGGACAAAAACTACGTCATGCGTCCGCAGACGCTGGAACAGTGGCACATGCTGATGCCGGGCTGAGTCACATCGGCCGCATCCACCCGTGCTTGTCGGCGAAGGTGCCACGCTGGATGCCGGTGAGGGTGTCGCGCAGGGCCATGGTGACCACGCCGGGCTCTCCGCCGCCGATGGTGAATTCGCCCGCACCGGAACGGACCCAGCCGACCGGGGTGATCACCGCGGCGGTGCCGCACGCGAAAACTTCGGTGATCTCACCGGATTCGGCGCCCTTGCGCCATTCCTCGACCGAGATCTTGCGCTCCTCGACCGGGAAGCCGGAATCGGCGGCGAGCGTGAGCAGCGAGTCACGGGTGATTCCCGGCAACAAGGAGCCGGACAGTTCAGGCGTGACCAGCCGCGCCTCGGAGCCGGAACCGAAGACGAAGAACAGGTTGTTGGTGCCCATTTCCTCGATATAGCGGCGCTCACAGGCGTCCAGCCACACCACCTGGTCGCATCCCTTGGCCGTCGCCTCGGCCTGGGCGAGCAGCGACGCCGCGTAGTTGCCCGCGACCTTCGCCTCGCCGGTGCCGCCCGGCGCGGCGCGCACGTATTCGGTGGACAGCCAGACCCGCACCGGCTTCACGCCACGGGGGAAGTACGCCCCCGCCGGGGAGCCGAGCAGCAGGTACTTGTACGCCGCGGCGGGCTTCACCCCGAGCCCGGCCTCGGTGGCGAACATGAACGGCCGCAGGTACAGCGATTCCTCGCCACCCGCCGCGGGCACCCAGTCCCGGTCCACCTCGAGCAGTTGCCGGACCGACTCGATGAACAGCTCGTCCGGCAGCTCGGCCATCGCCATCCGGCGAGCCGACCGGCGGAAACGCGCGGCGTTGGCATCGATGCGGAAACAGGAGACGCTGCCGTCACCCTGCCGGTAGGCCTTGAGTCCCTCGAAGATGGCCTGCCCGTAGTGGAACACCATGGTCGCGGGATCCAGCGCCAGCGGTCCGTACGGCTCCACCCGCGCGTTCGTCCACGTGCCGCCCGCGTAATCGATCGAAACCATGTGATCGGTGAAGTGACGCCCGAACCCCGGCTCCGCCAATACCTCTTGTCGCCGCTGCGCTGCGAGTGGCGCGGGATGCGGAACACGGGTGAACTGTGCGGCAGCAGTCATGCCGACGATCCTATCCGGCCCGATCCGAGCCATTTCGCCACGGTCCGCACCCTCCCGCGCCGCACCGAGCTCAGCCGATGCCGGAGTCCGGGCGCAGGACGGTCACTTGGTGTTGGTCCGGACGAACGGCGGGCGGACGGTCTCGCAGCGCAGGCGGCGGCCCCGCACATCGACCTCGACCTCGGTGCCGGGTTCCACGCCCGCCGTGGTGTCCAGCAGGGCCAGCGCGATGCCGAGCTTGAGGGTGGGCGAGAAGGTGCCGGACGTGGTTTCGCCGATCGGTTCGCCATCGCGCAGCACGGTTTGCCCTTGCCGGAGCACACCGCGGTCGAGAGCCCGCAGACCGAGCAGGATTCGGCGCGGACCGTCCGACTTCTCCTGTTCCAGAGCGGCCTTCCCCCAGAACTCCGGTTTCTTCCAGCCGACCGCCCAGCCGCAGCGCGCCTGCACCGGCGAGATGTCCGGCGAGAGTTCGTGTCCGTGCAAGGGGTAGCCCATCTCGGTGCGCAGGGTGTCGCGGGCGCCGAGTCCGGCCACCTGGCCCTCGGCCGCGCGCACCTGCTCGGCCAGGGCGCGGAACAGCGGTTCGGCGTCGTCCCAGCGCGGCAGCAACTCGTAGCCGTGCTCGCCGGTGTAGCCGGTGCGGCAGACCCGGACGGGGCGGCCGTCCCAGGCGGCGTCGGCATAGGCCATGTACTCGAGGTCGGTGGGCAGACCGAGCGCGCTCAGCACCTCGGTGGAGCGCGGACCCTGCACGGCGAACACGGCGTAGTCGCGATGCTCGTCGGTCACCGTGACGCCGCCGGGCGCGGCCTTCCGCAGTTCCGCGACCACCGCCGCGGTGTTGGCGGCATTCGGCACCAGGAAGATCTCGTCGTCGCCGACGTAGTAGGCGATCAGGTCGTCGATCACTCCCCCGTCCGGGGCGCAGCACAGCGTGTATTGCGCCTTGCCCGGCCGGATCCGGTCCAGATCGTTGGTGAACGCCGAGTTCACGAACGCCGCGGCGCCCGGGCCGCGCACCGTCGCCTTGCCGAGATGACTGACGTCGAACAGTCCCACCGTCGCGCGAACCGCCTGGTGCTCGGTCACCGTGCCCGCGTAGGACACCGGCATCTCCCAGCCGCCGAACGGAGCGAAGGTGGCGCCCAGCTCGACGTGCACGGCGTGGATGGGTCCCTGCAGGAGGCTCGTTTCGGTCACCAGCCGAGCTTATCCGGGACCGAGGCCCGGATCCTCGCACCGCTACGCACCCAGGCCGAACCACATCGGGATCAGGGTCGGACCGTTCTCCGGCAGCGTGTGGGTGGTGCCGGTCGGCGCGAACCCGCACCGGCCGTACAGCCGAGCGGATCGTTCGGTGCTGGCTTCGAGGAACGCCGGAACCGCCGCTTCGGAAACGGCCTTCAGCCGGTCGGCGAGGAGCACCGCACCGGCCCCTTTGCCGCGATGCTCCGGTCTGGTGACGATCACCTGCAGGTACCGGTGCGGGAATTCGCGGGGATGCTCGCGGGCGAGCAGGTCGGTGACGATCGCCGCGCGTCGCAACGCGCGCACACCGGGCGCCTGTTCGGCCATGGCCCGCGCCTCGGCGGCTTCCGCGGCGAATCGCTCGACCGAGGTGACCTGTTGCCAGATCGAGACCGACCAGATCTCCCCCGCCGCACCCGCGACCCAGATCTCGTCGTCCCGCAGTGCCCGATCGACCAAGCCTGGCACGAACGCGGTGCGGAATCCGCTGTCGGGCTGATCCTCGAGGACCCACGCCGTCACCACCTCGTCCGCGGCGGCCGCGTCGAATGCCTCGATCAGGGCGTCACGGTCCCGCCCGGTCGCCTGGCGCGCAGTGATCTCCATTGCGTTCCCTTCCGATGTGAACACCGTATTCGTGCGCAAATCTAGGCAGGTCAGCGCCATCTGCCCACCATTTCGTCACACTTGTTCGTGTGTCGAAACGACAACCTCGGATGACCTGCGCGATCTGCCGCGACGACCTCGTCCAGCCCGCCCTTGGCCGCAGGCGCACGTACTGCTCGCGCTCCTGCCAGGCCCGCGCCTACCGTGCCCGCCGGGCGGCGCTGCCGGTGCGCCGCGTCGGCCGCCCCGCACGGCTCACCGCGGTCGGCATCGCCCGGGCGGCGGTGGAGCTGGCCGACCGCGACGGGATCGACGGCCTCACCATGCGCCGCCTGGCCAGTGCGCTCGGCGTCGCGACCGCCACCCTCTACCGCCACTTCCCCGACCGGGAAACCCTCCTGGCCGCCATGGCGGAGTTGGTACTCGACGAGATCCCGCCGCCGGATGCCGGATGCACCGGCCGGCGGCCTCGGTTGCGGCACGAGGCACACCAGGAGTGGCGCCTCTACCGCAGGCATCCGTGGATGCTGCCGCTACTGGCGCGCACCCGCCCGCCGCTGGGCCCGGCGCTGCTGGACGTGCTGGAACGGAACTTCGCCGCCCTTGATCACTCCGGCCTGACCCGGCAGACGAGCTTCGCCATCTACCTCGCGCTCTCGGGCCTCGTCCAGGGACTCGCGCTGTTGGGGAATTCCGAGCGCGGCGATCCGCGCGACACCGAAGCGCCGCGCCACGATCTGGCCGATTTGCTCGACCCGACGATCCGCCCCGTCCTGCACCGTTTCTTCACCGACCCGGACGCAAGCTTCGAGATGGACTTCGACGACCTGCTCGCCGAGGCCGTCGAACTCCTGCTCGACGGCGTCGCGATGCGATATCCGGAACGAACCGAATAGCCTGTGCCCATGACCGCTGTTGCAGATCGCTCGCTCGGACCGGAACTGGCACGCACCGAGACCATCGGCGCGGACACCGATGTGCTCGTCATCGGGTTGACCTCCTCGGAGGACGGCCCCGCCATCGTGCCCGAGGACCTGTTCGGCGACGTGCTCACCGCCGACGTGCGTGCGGAACTGCTCGATCAGCTGGGCGCGGTGGGCGCGAAGGGCAAGGCCGAGGAACTGACCCGGATACCGGCGCCGGCCGGACTGGACGGGGTGACCAGCGTGCTCGCCGTCGGCCTCGGCTCCGCCGACAAACTCGACGCCGAGCAGGTCCGCCGCTCGGCCGGTGTGGCCGCCCGCTCGCTGTCCGGCACCGAACTGGTGGCGACCACGCTGTCAGGACTGGACATCGGTGCCGCCGCGGAAGGCTTCTACCTGGGCGCCTACTCGTTCACGCCGTTCCGTTCGGACAAGTCCGCGCCCAAGCCGGACGAGCGCCCCGTGGCCCGCGTCGAGTTGCTGGTGCCCGAGCCCGGATTCGGTGAAGAGGCCCTGTTTCGCGCGCAACTCACCGCCGAGGCCGTCGCCACCGCACGGGATTTCGTGAACACCCCGCCCAGCCATCTGTTCCCGGCCGAGTTCGCCGCGCGGGCGGAGGAACTCGCCGAGGCCGCGGGCCTCACCGTGGAGGTGCTCGACGAGAAGGCGCTGGAAGCGGGCGGTTACGGCGGCGTGCTCGGGGTCGGCAAGGGCTCCTCGCGCCCGCCGCGCCTGATCCGGATCAGCTACGCGGGCGGCCCGAAGAAGGTGGCGCTGGTCGGTAAGGGCATCACGTTCGACACCGGCGGCATCTCCATCAAGCCCGCGCAGAACATGGAGAACATGACCTCCGACATGGCGGGCGCCGCCGCCGTGATCGCCGCGACGCTGCTGGCCGCGCGGTTGAGCCTGCCGATCACGGTCACCGCCACGGTGCCGATGGCGGAGAACATGCCCTCGGCCACCGCGCAGCGCCCCGGCGACGTGCTCACCCAGTACGGCGGCACCACCGTCGAAGTGCTCAACACCGACGCCGAGGGCCGGTTGATCCTGGCCGACGCGATCGTGCGCGCGAGCGAGGACGAGCCGGAGTACCTGATCGACGTGGCCACCCTGACCGGCGCGCAGATGGTCGCCCTCGGTACCCGCACGCCCGGCGTGATGGGCACCGACGAGTTCCGCGACCGGGTGGCCCGCATCTCCCGCGAGGTCGGGGAGAACGGCTGGGCGATGCCGCTTCCCGCCGAATTGCGGAGCGACCTGAACTCCAAGATCGCCGACCTGGCCAACGTCGCGCCGCACCGCTGGGGCGGCATGCTCTCGGCCGGACTGTTCCTCCAGGAGTTCGTCCCGGAGAACGTGCAGTGGGCCCACCTCGACGTGGCCGGTCCGGCCTACAACACCGGCGGCCCGTTCGGCTACATCGGCAAGGGCGGGACCGGCGTCCCGGTGCGCACGCTGATCGCCGTGTTGCAGGACATCGCCGCGGAGTGAGCGCGAAGCGCGTCGTCCGGCGACTCCCGGACGACGCGCTGGCTTCCACCCAGGACCGGGCGCGTCACGCTTCCGCCGGGCAGGCGAGCACGAAAGCCCGGTGGGTGCGCCGACGGCCGACCCGTCCGCGCGGCGCCGGAGCCGGATCGCCATCGTCGCGGCACCGCGCAAGCCCGTCGAAAACCGGACGGAACAGACAATCCGACGGCTCACAGGTCGTACAGATCCCGCTCCAGCTCGCGTTGGCGCTCCACCCGCCTGCGAGCGTCGTAGTCGCGCATCCGCTGCGGATATCCCGTCTTGCGGACGTCGTAGACCGGGATGTGCAAATCCTTGGCAAGCCGCTGCGCCCCGCGCTCGCCGACGATCCGCCGTGTCCATTCACCATCGGCGGCAATAAGGACAACTGTGACATCCGTCACCGTGGTCTTCGGTTCGATGTAGCCTTCGACGCCCACGTGCGTGCGCACCCAGTCGGCCAGGTAGCGAGCGTCCCGCCCGTCCACCGAACGCCCACGTAGAGTGCCGCCACCCCGGGTCGCGCCGCCGCGGAAACGATCCAGCAAACCCAACGACGCCGACCTCCTTTCCTGCACCGGAGAATGTTCACCGCCGGTCTTCCCATACTGCCAGCTCCGCGCAGTACGCCGCCCTGTGCTACATGGCTTGCGCGCGAGTGCAAGGATGGACCGCGGTACAAGAACCACACGGATCTCCGGCGCCACCACAAGGATCGGTGGCTTCCGGACTCCCGGCGCGACCCGCGGCGGGCGTCCGCAGCGAGATCAACTGTTGTAGAACCCCGTCGAGCAGTCAGAGGAGTCAACGGACATGGCCTTCTCCGTCCAGATGCCCGCTCTTGGTGAGAGCGTCACCGAGGGAACGGTGACCAGGTGGCTGAAGCAGGAAGGAGACACGGTCGAGGTCGACGAGCCGCTGCTCGAAGTCTCCACCGACAAGGTCGACACCGAAATCCCGTCCCCCGCGGCGGGTGTGCTGTCGAAGATCGTCGCGAACGAAGACGACGTGGTCGAGGTCGGCGGCGAACTCGGCGTCATCAGTGAGGCCGGTGAGGCGGAATCGTCCGCTCCCGCGCCCGCTCCGGAAGCCGCCGCGCCCGCGCAGGAGACTCCCGTCCCCGCCGAGGAAGCGCCCGCGGCTGAGCCCGAAGCCGTTCCGGCCGAGGAGTCCGCGCCCGCCGCTCAGGCCGCGCCCGCGTCCTCCGGTGACGGCACGCCGGTGAAGATGCCGGAACTCGGCGAGTCGGTCACCGAGGGCACCGTCACCCGCTGGCTGAAGTCGGTCGGTGACGAGGTCGCCGTCGACGAGCCACTGCTCGAGGTCTCCACCGACAAGGTCGACACCGAGATCCCCTCGCCCGTCGCGGGCACCCTGCTGGAGATCACCGCCCAGGAAGACGACATCGTCGCGGTCGGTGGACAGCTCGGCGTCATCGGCAGCGGTTCCCCCGCGGCCGCCGCCCCGGCTCCCGCGCCCGCACCGGCCCCCGAACCCGCGCCT
>NZ_BDBB01000056.1 GCF_001612765.1 Nocardia arthritidis NBRC 100137 | reverse complement strand
GCAACTGCTGTGCACCGTCAGGCCCTTGGTCTGCGACGGCGAGGACATTCGCCCCTGTGCGGGCCTGGATTCCGCTGGTGCCATGGAAGGCGTATTCGAATCGAGAGTGGGGTTATACCGCGTGCCAGAGTTCGAACTATCGTGCCGCGATGATCGGCCGCCCCGGATCAGCGTCGATATCGGCCGGGACGAGGCGATGCGACTGGTGGCGAGTGCGCCCTTCGGGCGGATCGTGTTCACCCGCGATGCGTTGCCGGCCATTCGTCCGGTGAATCACCTGGTGGTCGATGGCAGCTCCATCGTCGTGCGCACTGCGCTCGGTTCGGGACTGGCTCGTTCGGTGCGCGGCGACCGATCGGTGGTGGTCGCCTACGAGGTGGACGACATCGACCCCATCGCGCGCTTGGGCTGGTCGGTGGTGGTCACGGGCTTGGCACGTCCCGTCACCGACCCCGAGTTGATCGCCGAATACACCCGGCGCCTTCGGCCCTGGGTGGATCAGGCCATGGACCGTGTGATCGCGATCGAACCGACATTGGTGATGGGGGTCGAACTGATCGCCCCCTCGGCCGAAGTGCGCGAGTGTCTCTCGACCGGCCGATGATGGCCGGACCGTCTGGCCGGACGATGAGGCGGCGCCGACACGAACGGTGAGTTCGACGCCACTCCCGAAGTTCGTCGCCGCCGCGCTGCTGCGAGGTCGGTGCCGGTTACGGCAGCGGAACTGCCCAGCGCAGCACGGTGCCGCCTTCGGGCCGGTTGATGATGCTGAAATTTCCGCCGGCGTTCTCGGCCCGCGCGGCTAGGTTCGCCAGTCCGCTGCGGCGTGAAATATCGTCCGGAACGCCCGCCCCGTCGTCTGTCACCTCGATGATGACGTCGTCCTTGACGTGCAATTCGACCGCCACGGTACTCGCGGCCGCATGCCGGACCACGTTGCTCAGCGCCTCCCGCAGGACGGCCTCGACATCGTCGGACAGTGGCGGCGCGAGCACGGAGACCGGCCCGGCGAGCCGGACGGTGGTCCGCAGTCCCGTGTCGGCGGTCATATCGACGACGATGCCGTGCAAATGTTTCCGGTACTTGGACGAATCCGCCGTCGTGTTGCTCTGCAGGTCGAAGATCGAATGGCGAATGTCCTGAACGATGCTTTGCACGTCGTCGATGGTTTCCATGAGCCGAGATTTGATTTCCGGCACCCGTGACCGCTGCGCCGTGCCCTGCAGGGCCAGACCCACCGCGAACAGCCGCTGGATCACGTGGTCGTGCAGGCCGCGAGCGATGCGGTCGCGGTCGGAGAGGACATCGAGTTCGCGCATCCGACGTTGGGTGTCGGCCAACTGGAGGGCAAGGGCCGCCTGATCGGCGAAGGCTGCCATCATGGTCTGCGTGGCGGAATCGAGCGGCGGCGCCGCCGCAGGCCGCAACGAGGCGAGCACGCCGATGACCGAGCCCCGCGCACGCAGCGGGAGAATCAAGGCAGGGCCCGTCTCCGGCGCCGTGTCGGCGAATGTGTCGGCGAGCCGCTCGTCGATCGAGACCGGTCGCCCTGTTCGAAATGCCCTGCCCACGTGTGATCCATCAACCGGTACGGGTCGATATTTCATCGCTTCCGAACTCGGCCCGGCGGCGGCGACGACGAGGAGTTCGGTCACTTCGTCGTGCGGGATATCGGGATCCTCGGGCAGCGCGAGGAAGGTGATCGCCGAGTCGGTCAGTCTCAGTGCGCGCTCGGCGACGAATTGCAACACTTCCTCGGGTTCGCCGCCGGCCAGTAGTTCGGTGGCTACGTCGCGTATGGCTTCGAGCCATTGTTGCCGGATTCTGGATTGTTCGTAGAGCCGGGCGTTTTCGATGGCGATACCCGCCGCGGCGGCCAATGCCTGGACCACGACCTCGTCGTCTTCGGTGAACTCTTGCCCGCCCGCCTTTTCGGTCAGGTAGAGATTGCCGAATACTTCCTCGCGCACTTTGACCGGGACACCGAGGAAGGTGTGCATGGGCGGGTGATGTGCCGGAAAGCCGACCGAGGCGGGGTGGTCGGCGATTCTCGTCAGTCGTAGCGGTTTGGGTTCTTCGATGAGGAGTCCGAGGACGCCGTGCCCGCGTGGGAGGTCGCCGATCATGACGCGAGTGCGGTCATCGATGCCCTCGTAGACGAACTCGGCGAGCTGGGTGCTGGTCTCGTCGGTTTCGCGGACACCGAGTGCGCCGTATTCGGCGTCGACGAGTTCGATGGCGCTGTGCACGATCGTGCGCAAGGTGTTGTCGAGGTCGAGTCCGGCGGTGATCACGAGCATGGCTTCGATGAGCCGGTCCATGCGGTCGCGGACGTCGACGATCTGTGCGATCCGGTCCTGTACCTCGATGAGCAGCTCACGCAGCCGCAGCTGCGATAGAGTCTCCGTCACCGAGGTCCGCCCGTTGGAACCGCGGGTGTGTGCCTGGCCCTCCATAGAGCGCATTCTCCCACGATCGCGCCGCCGGGTCCCCTCGTGGATGATCGTCGAGGACCGGCGCTCGCATCAGGACTGCTGTTGTGGCTGTCTCAGCTTCGTGGCGATTACCGCGGCTTGGGTGCGACGTTCGACGCCCAACTTGGTCAACAGTCGCGACACGTAATTCTTGACGGTCTTCTCCGCAAGGAACATGCGGCCCGCGATCTGCCGATTGGTCAGGCCTTCGCCGAGTAAGGCGAGCAGGGTGCGCTCCTGGTCCGTGAGAGCGGCGAGCGGTCCGGTCTTGGCCTCCGCTTCCGATCGGAGCTTGGCCATGAGCGCCGCAGCCGCCCGGTTGTCCAGCAGCGAGTTACCGGCGCCGACGGTGCGGATGGCGTCGATGAGCGCGAGGCTCTTGACGTCTTTGACCACGTATCCGCTGGCTCCGGCGAGGATGGCGTCGAGCATGGCCTGCTCGTCGGTGAAAGAGGTGAGGATCAGGCAACGGAGGTCCGGATCCGCCGAGAGGAGCTCGCGGCACAGCTCGATGCCGTTGCCGTCGGGCAGCCGCATGTCGAGCACGGCGACATCGGGGCGAAGGGCGGGTATGCGGGCCAGTGCCTGAGAGTAGCTGCCCGCTTCGCCGACGACCTCCAGATCCGGCTCGAGGTCGACGAGGTCGGCGACGCCGCGACGGACGATCTCGTGGTCGTCGACCAGAAACACCTTGACCATGAACAACCCCTTTCGTGACGTTGTTCAGGCTACGGACAATCCGTTCACCTCGCCTCGGAGTTGGACCTCGGATTGGTGACCGAGGTCCCTTGACAGGTGGAGCCGAGCGTATCCAACACAGACTGTGGCCAGATGAACTGATCTGATTGGTGCCCTTTCGTGCGGGACCGAGGTACAGCGAGTGGAAGGAAGGGGCGTGCACATCCGCCGGCGGATGTGTGAGAACTTCCTCGCCGAGAGCAAGGTCCCGATTGTTCGCGCGGCTCGAAGCGCCGGTGGATGTCCGAAACAGCTGTGCGACGGTGACTTCTGCCTCTGTGGAAGCCCAAGGGCGCGGTGAATGATGAGCGTATGGAACGAAGCGATCCGGCGAGCCGGGGGAGACAGTCGTGACAACCACCCGGTACCGGACACCACGGGGCGGCGCAGCGGCGGTGTGGAACGTGCGACGGAAGACGGAAGCCACGGGCCCGACCGATGGAGGAGACAACGTAGCCGGGTTGAATCGGTCGCTCGGTGGCGTCGGGCGGCTGCCTGCGCATGCCCGCGAGCTGCCGGCGAGTTCGCGTCGATCGGATGCGCTGGACGGCTCCGATGCGGATTGACCATGCGACATCGCATCGCCTCGAACAGCAGGATGACGCAGGGGATCACCCCGCGATTCTCCTGACAACCGCCGCCGCACACGCGTGCCGTGATGTGCCCACCGCGGCGCCCGGCGACACCGTCGAGCAGGTGCTCGCGCGAATCCGGGGCCGAAGATTTGCCAGCGTCGCGATTATCGCGGTCTGCGACGGCCCCCGATTGGCGGGCATCGTCGCCGTAGAGAACCTGTTGGCGGCGGATCCGCGATCCCTGATCGAGACGGTCATGGATGCCGACCCACCGACCGTGACGGGGCACGAGGACCAGGAGCGGGCGGTATGGCAAGCCTTGCGTCACAACGAAGCCGGGCTGGCCGTCGTGGATGCGGAGCGGCGCTGGCTCGGCGTCATTGCGCCGCAACGATTGTTGGCGGTGCTGCTGGAAGAGCACGACGAGGACATCGCACGCCTGTCCGGTTACTTGACCTCGACGCGGGGTGCGCGGAAAGCCAGCACCGAGCCCATCGGACGCCGCTTGTGGCACCGCCTCCCATGGCTGCTGGTAGGGCTTGTCGGCGCGATGTTCGCGGCCGGAATCATGGATGCCTTCCAGTCACAGCTGGAGAAGCAGGTCCTGGTCGCCTTTTTCATCCCCGGCATCGTCTATCTCGCCGACGCGGTGGGCACGCAAACCGAGGCACTGGTCATCCGAGGACTGTCCGTGGGCGTCGGCATTCGGAGGATCGTCTGGCGAGAAGCGGTGACCGGCTTGCTGATCGGCTGCCTGGTCGCGGGGTTGACCTTTCCGGTGACGGTCCTGTTCTGGCATGATGCCGCGGTCTCCACGGCGGTGTCCCTGTCGCTGTTCACCGCATGCTCGGCCGCGGCCGTGGTAGCGATGCTACTGCCCTGGTTGTTCGGCAAAGTCGGTGCCGACCCTGCCTTCGGTTCGGGGCCGCTGGCCACCATCGTGCAGGATCTGCTGTCGATTGTGGTGTACCTGGCCGTGAGTACGGTCGTGGTGGGGTGAACATGCAGTGGCCGCGCCCCGGCTGCACGGGGCGACTCAGCGGGGAGAACTCGCGGAACGCGCTACGGCGAGGCCGTCAGCGTGCATCACAGCCTCCCACCAGGTATTCAGCGGACTGGGATCGGGCCGGATGACCGCTTTTCGCGGCCCCCGCTCGCAACCATCGCGAGAAGTGCGCCGCACGTCCGCGATTATCGAGGCAGCGCAGACGGAACGTGGGGCTGTCTGCTGCCGAGAGCGAAGACAGCGGGCCGGCAGACAACGGAATCCATCGACCGAGGCCGGTGCCCGTGCCATTCCGCCCCAGCGAAGGGGCCCGAGGACTCTTTGCTGGTTCCCGACTCCCATGGAAGCTTATGAAATGGCTCGTCGAGGCCATTTCGAACGCATGGACGGATGGAGATTCACCGATGAAGGTCGCAGATGTACTCGCCACGGCGAAGGACTCCCTGACGGTGACGCGGGTGTACGCGGAGCCGGTCGAACGGGACGGAACCACGGTCATCGCGGCCGCCGCGATCTCCGGCGGCGGCGGTTCCGGTGAAGGCAGCGACAGCTCGGGACAGGAAGGGTCGGGCGGTGGTTTCGGCTTGGGAGCCAAACCGGTGGGTGCCTTCGTGGTCAAAGACGGCAAGGTGCGCTGGCAAGCTGCTGTCGACGTCAATCGGCTGGCGACGGTGATCGGCGTGGTCGCTGTGACCGCGCTCCTCGTCGGCGCTCGCATCGCGAAGCTTCAGGCGAGGTAGTATTCCGCGGCCGCTCGGCCGCCTCGCCCCGGCAAGGGGCAAATGCCGACGGTATGGGAGTTCACCGACCCCGTCTGTAGCACGCCCACCCGCGGGTGCTGTGGCCTTCGATGCGCGTGGTGACGACTGCGGCCGCCGGAATCGTCACCGCCGCAAGCGAATACCTCGCTCATCTGGGGATGAGGGCCACCGCACGGTAGCCGGGCGACTACGCCTCGGCGCGTGCGAGCAGTCGGTCCACCGCGGCCGGAATGGTTTGCGCGACAAGTGCGATATCGGGCGCGCCGTCGAAATCTCCTGTGATACCGCAGCTCAGCGTGCCGTGATAGCTGAGCATTGCGATGCCGATGCGCAGGCGCATCGCGATGGGGGCGAACGGGAAAATCTCGAGCACGTCGGCACCGAACATGCGCTGCGTCTGCGTCGGCCCCGGCACATTCGTTGCCAGGGCGGCGACACCGTGCTGCGGATAGCGCAGCGCCGTCTTCACCGCCCACGCCACCGGCGCGAACGGCACAAGCCCGGCCAAGCTGATCAGCGCCTGCCCCGCACCGGATTCTCCGCCGCTCTTGAGCGTGCCCATTCGCTCACGCACCATGGTCAGTTGCTCCACCGGATCGTCGAGGTCGACCGGGAGTACCGGCAACATCAGCGAGACCCGGTTGTCCAGCCGCCCGGATGCCCCCGCCGACCGCGTGGAGACAGGGGTGAGGATACGAACCGCGTCCGGTGCGGGTTGTTCGCCGCGCGCGAGCAGGACGGCGCGCAAGGCCGCGGTGACCGCCGCGAGCGCGACGTCGTTGACCGTGCCGCCGAATACCTCGCGAATCCGGTTGATCTCGTCGAGCCGAAGGCGAGCGACCGCGTAGCGGCGCTGTCGGCCGATCGGGCCGTTCAGCGACGAGCTGCCCCGCGGGTCGAGCACGTTCCAGATCAGCGGCGCCATGCCCCGCGCGGTGCGAACCACCGCGCGAGGCGCCCGCATCATCAATCCGGGGGTTCGCAGCGGCAACTCCAGCCCACTGCGGAGCAGACGCTGCCAGTCCGCCGGTGCGCCGGCTTCGCTTCGAGCCGACAGCGCGCCGGCTTCGCGCTCGGCGAGTGCGGCGTCGGCGGCCCCGGTCTGCGGATCACACAGGCTCTGCAACAAGGAGATTCCGGAGACACCGTCGACCATGCTGTGATGGGCGGACAGGATCGCCGCCCAACGGTCGCCTGCCAGTTGCTCGACGACGGTGAAGTGCCAGAGCGGGTGATCGCGGTCGAGCCGCCGTTCCAACGTGCTCGCCACCAGCTCCCACAGCGCTGCCTCGTCCTGTGGACGGGGCAGCGCCGCCCAGGTGAGGTGGTGTCCGAGATCGAAGTCGGGATCGGCGACCCAGGTCGGCGCGATGACATCCCAGCGACCGCGCCGCACCTTCTGGCGCATCCGGGTGTTCACTTCGATGCGCCGAGCGAGCCGACGCACGAGTTCGGCGCGATCCCCCGGTGCGCCTGCGAGAATCGCCACCGCGCCGATGCCTGCGCTCACGTGCTGGTCGGTGTCCTCGAGTTCCATGAACCCCGCGTCGAGAGGCCCCAGTTCACTCATCGGCTCTTCCCAGCAGACGGACGAGAAACAGGCCGGACACCGCGGCCATGGCGGCCGCCATGAGGAGCCCGCCGAAGACGCCGATCACCGCCACCAGCGCGGTCGCCTGGCCGGGCTGCCAGAGCGGGGTGGTGAACGCGGTGAAAGCCGTCAATCCGGCCAGCCAGGCCGCGGCGGTCGCCGCGATCCAGCGCGCCGCGCCGTGCACATGCGCGCGCAGGACGACCCACTGCGCCACTCCGATGGACAGCAGGATCACCAGTCCTCCCGCCACGAACGTGGCCACCTGCGGGGCCCGCGACCATCCGGACAGTCCGTCGGTGACGACGAACAACGCGCCCACCGACCAGGCGACGACCGCACCCAGGACCGTCGCCGCGACCCATCGGCGGCTCGAGAGTCCCGGCAGCGCCGGTCGCACCGCGCGAGCCTGGAACCATCCCAGCGTCGCGCCCTCTACCGCCCCCGCGACGAGCAGCGCGCCCGCGACGGGCAAACCTGCGCGATCCGCGACCAGTGCGCCCACCACCGCGGGCGTAAGGAAGCCGAGCAGTTCACCGACGGTCACCAGCCCGAACCATCTGCGCCACAGTTGCCTCCCCGACGAACTCGCCGCGATGTCGTCCGCGACCGCCTCGCCGGCGTGCGGTGGCCGCGAAAGGCACTGGTCAGGCCGGATCGTCCGGTCCTCGACATAGGTGTGGTGCGTCATGCCCTCGATGATCCGCCCGTCGCACGGCTTCCGTACAGGTCCGAAGGTCCTCGTCGCAACAGTCCTTGCGACCCGGGCAGTACGATCCAGCGTCGGTAAACCCCCTGGTGAGCAGCGACCCGAGCTGCTTGCTGAACTCTGCAATCAAAAGACATCGTCGGCTTCTCGACATCGATATCGCTCACCAGCGGTGAGGGTGGCCCGCCGCCCCAGCATTGGCGGCGCCGCTGGGCCGCGAATCCTCTGTGTCGTCACGACCCACCGTCCACAGCCGCCCGGCCGATCCGGCCGTGAGCGTGCGGGCCAGGCATCACCGCGACGACGGCGGCTCGGATTGGTCGCGGCCGCGGTCATCGAAATACCGGGTACTCGGTCCTTGCTCCTCGGGGCCTTCGGCCCTGTGCGCTGATCCGGGACGGTGGTGGTGTGTATGCCGACCGGTTCGATTGCGAAAAAGAGAGGCAGGCAACAGCATTGGCGCGGGACCTGACGCAACGCGAGATTCTGTCCGAACTGGAACCCATCGCCGAGGACTGCGTGCACCGGCACCTGTCGATGGCCAAGGACTGGCATCCGCACGATTACGTGCCCTGGGAGGAGGGGCGGAACTTCGCCATGCTCGGTGGCACGGACTGGTCTGCCGAGCAGTCCTCCCTCAGCGAGGTCGCGAAAGCCGCGATGATCACCAATCTGCTGACCGAGGACAATCTGCCTTCCTACCACCGCGAGATTTCCGAAAACTTCTCCCGCGACGGCGCCTGGGGCACCTGGGTCGGCCGCTGGACGGCCGAGGAGATGCGCCATAGCACGGTGATCCGCGACTACCTCGTGGTCACCCGCGGCGTGGACCCGGTTGCCCTCGAGAAGGCCCGGATGGTCCATATGGCCAACGGATTCTCTTCCGGTGCGGACGAAACCGATGTCGCGAGTGGCGCCGGGTTCTTGCACTCGGTCGCCTACGTCAGCTTCCAGGAACTGGCCACCCGGGTCACCCACCGCAACACGGGCCGGGTATGCGATGACCCGATCGCCGACCGCATGCTGCAGCGCATCGCCGCCGACGAGAACCTGCACATGATCTTCTACCGCACCATCTGCGGCGCCGCCCTGGACTTGGTGCCCGATCAGGCGATGGAGGCCATCGACACCATCGTCGAGAACTTCCGGATGCCCGGCGCGGGCATGCCCGAGTTCCGTCGCAACGGCGTGCTGATGGCCAAACACGGCGTCTACGACCTGCGCCAGCACCTGGAAGAAGTACTGCTCCCGGTGGTCAGGCAGTGGAACATCATGGATCGCAACGATTTCGGGGTACGTGGCGAACAGGCGCGCGAGCGGCTCGCCGCCTTCCTCGACGATATGCAACAGGTACGCGTCCCGCGCTTCGAACAACAGCGCGCCCGCGCCTTGGAGCGCGAACGCGCCCGCGCCGCGCAGTAGCGCCGGCCGAGAACACCACGGGTGGAAACCTACACAGTGCCGAGGGCGGGGTGTGATCGTCTCCGCCTTCGGCAGGCCCGGATTCCCTCGAAGCCGACTTTGCGGCAGAAGCCGACCGTCGTCGGCGGCAGCGAGCTTTCCTCACCGCCTACGCCTCAGCGGGATGAACCGTGCCGCCCCCCAGGACAGGCCGACGGTGACCGCCCAGCCGAGCGGCGGATCTACGGCTTCTTGGCGGAGATATAGGTGGCCGCGACGACCATCGCCGCGATGATGGCGGCGATTACGACTGCGGCGGTCGGCCAATCCATGATGGCTCCTTTCGTGGTCTCATACCTCAACTGTCGCCCGGCGCACATCGACGTTGTAGGGGAATTGGCCGTTCAGCCGGGGGCTTAAGGCCCTGGCCTCTTTGTGCCTATGCGCGGGCAGGCCGTCCTGCACGCGGCCGAAGTGCCGGTGATCATCGCCAGGTCCGCGAGTTGGCCACGACCCGTCCTGCAGCGCTGTCGGCACGGTCGATGAATCCTTGATCGGCCCCACCGATCCCAGCAGTCTGCGGTTGAGCGCGCCGAGCCCATGTGTGCCGACAACGAGCAGTCGCGCGGTCTGGGAACGATCGCTCAGCACCGGGATCGGGTACGCCTCCACCAGTTCGGTGCCGATATCGACTTCGGCGATCGGCGCCGATTCGGCGACGCCTATCGCACGGGCGGTTTCGAGCGCGTCGAGTCCACCTCGGCGGTAACTGTCGAAGTCGAACTGTCCGAGTTCGAAGCCCGATCCGAAGTCACCCAGGACACCGATCGCGTGGAGGAGGTGCAGTGGCACGTGATGGCGAGCCGCGTCGACCGAAGCCCAGCGTAGCGCCGCGAGCGCGACCGGGGAGCCGTCGACGCCGACGACGATCGGTGGATTGGTGTTGGCGGACATCTGTTACGGTCCTCCGTGAATGCCGCGGGCACCGGCTTACCGAAGAACCAGCGAGATACCGCGGGCGATTGATCCGGGCGGCCACGACGGTTCGATGGCGGCGCGGTGGGCGTCTGCTTCGATGCCGCGGCGGTGCGACCGGTGGTCGGCAAAGGCTACTGCGGTGCGGATGCAGTGGTGAGGTGCTCGGCGATGAGGATGCGGTGGGCTTGCTGGGCCGCGTCGGCCCGGCGTTGGTCATCGATGTCACTGCTCGGCAACTGCTCGAGTCCGCGGGCGAGAACCGCGATGGCGTCACCGAGCAGCAGCACCCGGTGCTCCAGTTCGTCGAGTCGTGCGGTGATCGGGTCGTCAGCCGCGACGCTGTCGCCGCCGGTCCCCCCGCGCAGCGCTGTGCGCAGACGTGTCGGCAGCGCCCCGGTGCCGATCTTCCCGGCGACGGCGTTGAGCTGTTCGCGCGCGGTGTGCAGGGGCGCTGTCAGTGCATCACTGAGGGACATGGCATCAGCGTCGTCCCAGCGGCTGTGGTCCGCCTAGAGTCCGATGGCCCCGCCTGGGCACTTCCTTTGGCCCCTGCCGGTTTGTGACGTGACGGTGCCGGCTCGCACCGAACCGTCCGTCAGTGGCGACGGTAAGGACTTTCCGGATCCGTCATCGCGGGTACGGCCTGGAAATGGCGATCTTCACGGTTCCCCGCGGCGATATGGGCATCGGGTTCGCCGCGAGAACACCGATGACCTCATTTCGCGCCGGACGCCGCGGTTGCCTGCGACCAATGGCCCTACCGTCGGTTCGCGGCATGTTGCGACGATTGAGTTCGAAGGAGGTCGACCCTTATGCACGCGAAGATAGGGGACTGGTTGATAGTCGAAGGTCGCAGCCTCGGCGGCGCGGTTCGGCATGGTCTTATCGAGGAAGTGCACGGCAGCGACGGAATGCCGCCTTACCTGGTGCACTGGACCGATACGGGACGTCGGGCACTCACCTTTCCCGGCCCCGACGCACACGTGGTCTCCCGCGATGAACTCCATGCGCAGGAGGAAATCGCGGAGGCGCATCTCTCCTCGAGGCATTATCGGTCGAGCCTGCCTGCGACGAAGTCCGCGGACACCTGAGGGTCCGCCTCAGTCACGCAGATCGCCGTAACGGGGCCACCGAGCAACAGTGAGCGGGTGGGTGGATCGACGAGCCAGGCCCCTCGGTCGGTTCGGGGGCCACGCCGTCCGGCATGGAAACGACAGAGGTCACCAACCGGGCAGGGGCGCGAGCAGCCGGATGGCAATCGCCGCGCCCTGCTCCGGTGTGCGGACGCCGCGAAATCCGTTGAGGTCGGTCGCGGTGAATCCTGGGCAGGCCGCGTTCATCAGGATGTTGGTGTCGCGTAGTTCCTTTCGGCGCCGTCCGCCCGCAGCTTCGCCACAGGGGCTTGAGCAGGTAGTACGACACTAATGTCAAGGTGCGACGGACCAGACGGCAAGAGGTATCCGGCCCTTCATCGGTGACTGCGGTCAGCTCGGGCCTGCCCCGCAGCTGTACGGGGCCGAGAATGTCACGGACGCGGTCCAGGTCCGCATCCATGAAATCCCGCGTCCAACGCGGCCGCGCCGCCCTCGAAGCCCAACTGCACGCCTGCTGCCGGATCAGCCAGCACCGCGCCGGCCACGTGCACGACTATCGACCACGGGGCGGAACCTGCGCCTGCGGGGCCACACCATCCGCAGACCAGTAGGCCGGTACACGGACTCGACAACGGCCACCGGCTACTCGCACCGCACGTCACCCCGGACCAGGCAAAAGTGCGGTGCGAGCCGCTCGTGCATCCCGATGTGGGAACACTCAGCTTGACTTCCCAAGCCTTCGACGTGCGGGACAAGTCGGGAGTCCGCGGCCGACGTCTCCGATCGTGATTTACTGGACGACAAGGTAATTCGACTGACAAGGAGCGTGTTCGATCCTTGTCGACTCGGTCGAACCACGTGATCTTCGCATTCGTCGCGGTGACCGCTCGCCGGGTTATCCGCGCCGGCTGACTACTGTGCCGGGTTGGGGTGCGCGGGTATGGCGTCGAGCATGGTGAACACCGCTTCCAGCTGGGTGCGGGCGGCGTCGATGCCGGCGGAGTCTCCCGCGAAGTGGTGCAGCAGCGCACGGTGAAAGATGCCGTCGAGCAGCACGTATGCAGCGCTTTGATCGAAACCGGGGGTGGTTCCGCGTAGCCGGCAGTAGCGCGTGACCACTCGCCAGATCATCTCTTCGCGCCGGACCTCGATGTCGAGGACATCGCCACGAAATGACTCGTCGAACAGAATCTGGTTGCGCAGGTCGTACCAGAGGCGGTGGATCTGCGCGTCGGTCACCAGCGTGCCGAAATAGGTGGCGGTGAAAGCGTTGCGCAGCTCATCGGCGTCCACCGAGGCCTCGACCACCTCGTCGTAGCGAGTCACGCAGACGGCCTCGAACAGCCGCACAGCGTGGGTGATCAGATCCAGTTTGCCGGAGAAGTAGTAGTGCAGGACGCCGTGCGAGTACTCGGAATTCTGCGCGATCTCCCGCAGGCTGGTGCGCGCGTACCCCAGTTCGGCCAGTGTGTGCAAGGTGGCCTGCGCGAGTTCGGTGCGCTTGGCTTGGAACTTGTCACGGGCGCGCTCTTCCACACGTGCACGGGCGTCAACGACTTGCGTCACGTGGCGAGTTCCTCTCCTTGTGCACCGTGAGCGGTTCTTTCCGAGTGTAGACGGCCACCATCGGCCAGATTTTGGACGACTGTCAAAAGATTTCTTGACAGTCGTCCAAACTCCGCCCTAATGTGGCGTGCAGCACAAGGCGACGCGGGTGTGAGCCGCGACTCAGCGGTGCTAATTCCAGCTGACCCGCCGCCGGGCGTTGCGGGCAGTTCCCAGGAAAGGAATCTCTGCATGGCAACCGACAAGCGCGTCGTCGTCTACGGGGCTTCGGGCTACACCGGTCGACTGATCTGCGAATATCTCCGCGAGTACAACATTCCGTTCGTGGCCGCAGGGCGTGACTACCGTCGGCTGAAGAGCGTGGTCGAGGCCGTCCCGGGCATCGACACTGTCGAGCACGACATCGTCGAGGTCGAGCACTCCAAGGCCGCGCTGGTGAACGCGTTCCAGGGTGCGGCCGTGGTGCTGAACACCGTCGGCCCGTTCGCGCGCTGGGGCCATCCCGTGGTCGAGGCGTGTTTGGCCATCGGCGCTCACTACACCGACACCAACGGCGAGCAGAATTGGATGATCGACGCCGAGCAGCGTTACGGGGCCGATTTCGCCGCACGGGGCTTGGTCCTGACCCCGGGGTTGGCGCAGATGTACAGCATCGGTGAGATCGCGGCGAACATCTGCCTGGAGACACCGGGGCTGGACACGCTGGATATCCAGGTGTTTTGGAAGGGCCACCCGACGGTTGCCTCGACCAACACGATCTTGACCAACGCCGCGTTCGCCGAGGCCTACTACCTGGAGCAGAACGAGTACGTGGCGTGGCCGGCCGACGAGGGCCTGTATCAGGTCGTGGTGCCCGGCCAGCACGAACTGGGGCTGGCGTTGCCGTGGGGCGGCACGTCGCATCCCGTGTGGTTCAAGAACGACCCGCGCGTAGCGAATGCGCGCGCCTTGGGTGGTGTGATCAACCGCCCGTTGATGCTGGGCGTGCCGCAGATGGTGACGGCGGCGCTGGAACAGATGGAGGGCAAGCCGGAGACGGAGAAGTACCAGATCATCGACGCGATCTCCGCTTCGATCCGTAGCGAAACACCGCCGCGGGAAAACCCTCGGATCAACACCTCTCTCGACTCGGTGTACGCCTCGGGTCCGCTGGGGCGGGTGCACTGCGTGATCCATGGCAACTGCAACTACAAGCAGACCGCGCTGCTCAACGCCTACGGTGCAGCCCATTTGCTCAAGGCGCCGCCGCGCGCGGTCGGGTTCGCCTCGAGTTGCCAGGCTTTCGGGCACCGGGAGCTGCTGGGGGTGCTGCGCGCCTTCGGTCTCGTGCTCGATCCCATCGTCACTGCTCACAGCTGAGGCCGACGATGCGACTTTCGGACTATCTCGACAAAGGGGTCTCGCTCGGGCGCGATGCGCCCTGCCTGACCGCCGGCGGTGTCACGCGCACCTACGGCGAGGTCTTCGACCACACCGTCGCGATCGCTGGCGCCCTGCAGCACACCGGAATCGCGGCCGGCGACCGCGTTGCGGTGTTATCGGCCAACGACCCGCTGGCGTTGACCTGTGTATTCGGCATCTCGCGGGCCGGGGCGGTGTGGTGCCCGGTCAATCCCCGCAATGAGGCCGAGGAGAATCGTCAGCTGTTCGAACTGTTCGGCTGCCGTTTGCTGTTCTTCCAGCGCGCGTTCGCCGATCTGGTCGCCCGCATCCGCGACCGGTTGCCGCAACTGCGGTGGCTGGTGTGCCTCGACGGCGAGGTCGAGGGCGCGGTGAGCTTCCAGGATTGGCTGACAGGCAACTCCGGCGATCTCGTTCCGAACCGTCACCCTGCCGAGGGACTGTGCATGCTCGCCGGTACCGGCGGAACCACCGGCCGCCCCAAGGGCGTGCGGTTGACCGAGAGCAACATGATGACCTCGACCGCGCTGGCACTGATGAGCTATCCGTTCGGTCACCGACCACGCTATCTGGCGTTGGCTCCGCTGACGCATTCCGCAGGGGTGCTGACCTTTCCCATCCTCAGCCTGGGCGGGCAGATCGTCATCATGTCCGCACCCGACATCGGTCAGTTCCTGACCCTGATCGAGCACCACCGCATCACGCACGCGTTCTTGCCGCCCACGGTGATCTACGGGGTGCTCGACCACCCCGACCTCGACGCCACCGATCTGTCCTCGTTGCGCTGCCTGTGGTATGGCGCCGCGCCCATGTCGCCGACCAGGCTCGAGGAAGCCTTGACCCGGATCGGGCCTGTACTCGGGCAACTCTTCGGTCAGACCGAGGCCCCGAACATGATCGCCGCCCTCGCCCCCGCCGATCACTTTCGCACCGACGGGTCGATCGCCACAGAGCGGCTCACCTCGGTCGGCCGTCCGACGCCGTTGACGACAGTGGCGATCATGGACGGCAACGGAACCCTGCTCGGGGCCGGGAAGCGCGGCGAGATCGTGATCCGAGGGCCGCTGGTGATGGACGGTTACCACGACAACCCGGCCGCCAGCGCCGAGGTAAGCACCCACGGCTGGCACCACACGGGCGACATCGGATATCTCGATGACGACAACTACCTCTACATCGTCGACCGCGCCAAGGACATGATCATCACCGGCGGCTTCAACGTGTACTCCGCCGAGGTCGAACAAGCCCTGCTGGCCCACCCTGCGGTCAAGGAAAGCGCCGTTATCGGCCTGCCGGACGAGAAGTGGGGTGAGCGCGTCACCGCCGCGGTTCAATTGCGGCCCGAACGAACGGTTTCCGTCGAGGAGCTCATCTCGTTCGTCAAGGCGAGAATCGGCAGCGTCAAAGCCCCCAAACAGCTCGAAATCTGGGACGACCTGCCCCGATCCAAGGTCGGCAAGATCTTGAAGAACGAAATACGCAGCGCAATGCGCACGAAAGTGCTCAACACGACCGAATGACGCCGTCGCCTCTCACGCGAACCGGGACTCGCGCGACGACTGTGCTGCCGCACCTGCGCCGGCCCACCGCGCCTGCGTATTCCTCCACTGCGATGCGACTGAGTGCGGCCCACGAACTCCAGTGGTTCCGGCGCCCTCGCGGCAAACAATCTCCTCTAGGAAAGGAACGAAAATGGCTGAGCTGAAAGACAAGCGCGTGTTCATCACGGGATCCGGTGCCGGGATCGGCAAAGCGATCGCCGCGCTGTTCGCCGAGCGCGGCGCTCGTGTGGTGGTCAGTGACATCGACGAAGAGTCCGCAGCCCTGGCCGCCGAACAGATCGGGGCCGCCGGGATCGCCAATTGTGACGTCACCGACGAGACCCAGGTACAGGCCGCGATCACCCGGGCCGTGGATGTACTCGGAGGTCTGGACGTCTTGATAAACAACGCGGGCATCGAGGTCTCCTCGCCACTGCTGCAGCAGTCGACCGACAGCTTCGATCGTATCTTCGCCGTCAACGTGCGCGGCCCGTTCCTGGCGATGAAAGCCGCCATCGAGCATCTCGTTGCGTCGAAGGGCAACATCGTCAATATCTCCTCGATCGCCGGGGTCGGAGGCAGTCCTCTGCTCGGCTCTTACTGCGCCACCAAGGCCGCCCTCATCCAGCTCACACGCGTCGCCGCAGTGGAGATGCGGACCTCCGGCGTCCGCGTCAACGCCGTCTGCCCAGGCTTCGCCGACACCAAGATGGTGGATCGGCTGATCCCGGATTTCGAGGCGGCGACCCACGTGCCGTTCGGCGACCTCGTCGCCGCCAAGCAAGGCCGGCTCGGCACGCCCGAAGACATCGCCGAACTCACCGCCTTCCTGGCCTCCGATCGGGCGTCCTGGATCACCGGCTCCCACTACATACTCGACGGAGGTCTCACCGCCTCGCTGGTCTGACAACGATTCCGCAAGCTTTCGCACATCCGCGGTGCCGCCACGATCATCCGCCGCGCCCCGGGGATCCGCTCGGCGATGATCGCGCCGTGGCGGGGCTCGGCCGGCTCGTGGCTGCCCTCGATGACCAGCGTGGCCTCCTTCAACTGGTGCAGCACGTCTACCGGCTCGAAGTCCGGCTCGGCCGCTGCGGCCAGTCGGTGGTTGGCCACCGTCGACAGGTGGGGCCCGGTCGTAGATCCGTTCCCGCAGCCGCCGCGCCACGTCGTCGCCGAACGGGCTCTGGCGCCGTGCAGCAGGCGGAGTTCTCGGACAGGGCCCAGCTCGAAGTCCGCCGGCACGTGCGCGGCAGCACGCTTCGCGCCCGGTCATAGGTCGTTCACCCACGATGACCGAGCAGGTCAGCGGATAGAGCGTCTCCGGGTACGCACGCAGTCGTAGTCGCCGCGCCGACAGAAGTCGAGCACACACGCCGACGCTGGGCCGCGCATGCTTGGAATCGGTGGATCCAATTCACTGGCCGGAACGCCGCTCTCGACGGGTCGGGCTGGGTCGGGGGTCCTCGAATGAAGGACCCTCGACCCTACCGCTCAGTGCGAAAGCCGCGTGGAATCGGAATGGCCGCGGAAACTCGTGCGGCTCCGTGACTGCCGCGCTGTGAGCGGCTACCGACTACCCCGCGGAACCAAGGTGGACTGCCGTGACTGGAGGATCGCATGAGCGCAGGCGGGCGTTCCCCGATCGTGGTGACAGTCGACCACCCACCCATCGGGCACGCGGCCGCTCTATGGTCGGCATGTCTCGCCGAGCGGCTATCGTGTCCTCTCCATATCGTCTACGTCACCACAGCAAGCACTGACTTATCACGCGTTGGTCCGAAGCGAATCGAGGTCGCGGCAAGACCACAGCAAAGTGCGATGGTCGTCGACAACGCCCTCGCCGCCGTGCGCCGTTGTCATCCCGAACTCGTCGTCACCGGCGGATTGATCGACGGACCAGCCGAAGAGGCATTGGCCAGCGTGGAAGAGGACGCCCGGATGGTCGTCCTCGGCCACCCGGAGGTGGGGGCGCTCGATGTGCTGGCGGCCACCTTCCACAGTGCAATGATCGCGGACCATGCGATCTGCCCGGTGATCGTCTGGCGAGGGCGGCACGACCAGCTTCCGGATAGACGACCGGTGATCCTCGCTGTGGCGGACGATAGCGGTGGTACCGGCGCTGCTTTCGCCGCCTTCCACTACGCCAGCCTATTCGGGGCATCGGTCTTGCCGTTGTACGTCAGGCCGGAACAACCCGCCGCCACGACTCTCACAGAGCCGGTTCCGGCCGCGCCCGCTGACCGTGAGCGGGGCTCACTCGACGCGGACGTGGCCGCGGCACAAGAAGCCTTTCCCGATGTCACCGCGGCTGTTTCCGCTGAGATATCGGATGCGGCGTTGAGCGAACGCGTGCTCGGTGCGCAACTGGTGGTCACCGGAGCCGATGGACACGCGCCGGTCTCCGCAATACGCGGTTTCGGCACGGATCTCTTCCGCCACAGCCGGTGCCCCGTCATGATCTGCCCATCACGGACGCCTCCGGTCGGTCTCGGCGCGAATCCGCTTGCCCGACCTGCTCCACCGATCCCCGGCGTGCGGGTTCGCGCGCTCACGCCCGATGACCGGGAAGCGGTCGCGACCTTGCATCGGCAGATGTCGGCGCACGATGCGCGTCTCCGATTCTTCAGCGCCCTCCCGAAGCACATCGAGGCATTCGCCGAACAGCTGTGCTTGCACGACTCCACGCACTTGGCGCTCGGTGCTTTCGATGGTGAGCACCTGTTGGGGGTCGCCAACTACGTGGTCACCGACGCCACGCCCGGACATGTCGCCGCGGAGATCGCCCTGGCGGTGGCCGCCCACGACCAGCGTCACGGCCTCGGCACGTTGCTCGTCCGGCGGCTTGGGACGGCCGCTTACCTTCGCGGAGTCGAACGCCTCACCGCCGATATCCTGACGGAGAACACCCTTATGCTCGCGATCATCACCGAACAGGGTTGGAAGGACGCGCTGCAATACGCCGGAGCCACCACTCACTTCGACCTCGAGCTAGACGCCCACAGGCAGGATCAGCCTGCACGAATCGGCTGAACGAGGGTGGAGCGCGGCGGCCCTGGGCAGCGCCGCGTTGAGCAACCGAGGAGTCCGGCCCAGCCACAGCCCGACAGCACACCCCCAGCGGAGCGGATGCTGCGCCAGCCGCGTGCGACGGACCTACGGCTTCCTGGCGGATAGATAGGTGGTCGCGATGACCATGGCCGCGATGATGGCGGCGATTACGACTGCGGCGGTCGGCCAATCCATGAGAGCTCCTTCGTGATCTGTGACTTCGACTATCGTCCCGAGGCGCATCGAAGTTGTAGAGGAGTTGGCTATTCATCCGGGGGCTTAAGGCCCCTACTGGTGCGGTCGGCGCGGCGTCGGGGGTCAGGGTCGATCGCGGAACCCGCTGCCATGCCGCTCTCGTGCTCTGCTCCAGAACACTGGGAAGCCGAGGCGCCGTGTTCGGTGCGGCGACGCACGAGAAGCAGCGCCGCCACGGCCACGGCGATCGGTAGGAAGCTGACGGTCAGCATGGTGAGCCGAAGGGCATCCGCGAAGTCCACATCGAGCCGCAGCCCAGCCGCTTGCCGCAGCAGGTGGGGGTCGTAACCAGCGCTGCCCGGACTGTGCGCCACCGCGCTGCGCGCGGCGTCGACCGCCCGCTCGGCGGTGGTGGCCGACAGTGCGCGTGAGTGCGCGTCCGCCAGCCATTCCCGCCGGAAGAAGATGTTCAGCAGCAGGAGGTAAACGGTGGGTCCCAAGGCATAGCCGGTCATCCCGGAGGCCAGCTGAACGGAAGCGACCGTACCGGAATGTCCGGGCGGTGCTTCCGACAGCACCATTTCGGACACCGAAGTCGAGGTGACCAGTGCGCCGAGATTGCACAACCACGTGGCCAGCACCAGCAACCACAGCGCCATTGTAGGACTCGCCGTTCCCGCCATCAGCAGTCCGCTCGCGGAGAGCAGCGACAGCCCGGCGATCAACACCGGTCGTGGGCTGTAGACGCCCACCAGGCGCCCGGCCACGGTTACGGCGCCCGCGATGAGCAGTGTGCCGGGCAGATACAGCGTGCCGATGGCCTCCGGCGACAGTGACAGCACCTTGCCCCCGAACTGCCCGAGCGCGACTCCGAATCCGGCGGACAGGAAGTTGAGGGTGAGCGCCGCCGCCAGAGCGACACTGAACGTCGGGCTGCGGAACAGCGTCAAGTCCAAGGCGGGTTCGGGTGTACGTCGTTCATGAAGCACGAACGCGGTCGCCGCCACCCCACCGAACGCAAGCGGTAGCAGTGTTTCCGGCCGGGAAACGCCTTTCTGTGCGGCGGCGATGCCGATGACGATGCCGAGCAGCGCCGAACCGATCAAAGCCACGCCGATCACGTCGAGCCGGGAGCGCTGCCGGCCGGATGACTCCGGCACGTAGACGGCGGTCAGCCACAGCGCGAGCAACGACAGCGATGGGGTGACCAAGAACAGCGATCGCCAGCCGACAGCGGTCACCATCCAGCCCGTGAGCGCCGGGATCACACCGCACAGGATCATTTCCACCGCCATGAAGACACCGATGGTGGTCGGGCGCTTCTGCTCCGGTACCGATGTCTTCAGCAGGGCCAGCGGCACACCGAGCAGCGCTGTCATCCCGAGACCGGCGAGTACACGCATCGCGAAGAGGTATCCGTAGCCGGGTGAGAGCAGGGAGAGCAGGTCGGCGACCGTCACGATGCTCAGACCGATCATCAACAGCCGCTTGAGCCCGTAGGCATCTCCGAGATTGCCTGCGGCGAGGACGGCGGCGGCCATCACCAGGGTCGCCGTTCCGCCGAGCAAACCGGCGAGTTGCGGCGGCACACTCAGGTCCCGGCTCACTTGCGGCAGGTTCAAGCTGAGCACGAGGGGGTCCAGTACGGTGATCGTGAAGGCGAGGGCGAGGGCGAGTACGACCAGCAGGCCGTGGCTGGTTGCCGCGTTCGCCGGATCGGCGTGTGGTGCCGGTTGCGGTTCCGGACTCACTTCGCGTGCCGTGATCGAGCGGTGGCGGTACCGGCGTCGCGGCTCAGGACCGGTCACGGTCGTCGGGAGAGTTGCCGGTCGCGGGCGTGGGCCAGCAGCACCGCGATCTCGGTCGTGATGCTCGAGGACATCGTCTCGATGTCGGGGGTCGTGTCGTAGTCACCGGTGATGCCGAAAGTCAGCCGGTCGAGGTAGCTGAGGATCGCGATCGTCGTGCGCACCCGCATGGCGATCGGGATGCAGGGCCACAACTCGATCACTTTCCGGCCGCCGAGAGTCAGACGGTGCCGCGGACCGGGAATGTTGGTCGCCAGTGCGACGACGCCGCGCTGAGGAAAGGAGACCGCCAGCCGGAACACTTCGGCCACGATCCCGAACGGCAGCCGCCGGGAGAATGAGAGCACCGATCTCTCGGCATCGGCTTCACCCCGGGCTCGGTGCATCCCGATCTGTTCGTGGACGGCGATCAGACGCTCCACGGGCTGGTCGAGTTCGATCGGCAGATGAGCGATCACCGCGGAGACGCGGTTGTCGAGCACCTGTTTCGCCTCCGTCGTTCGTGTCGAGACCGGTACGACGATGCGCAGTTCGGTGGGGGTGGGATGTTCGCCGCGGCTGAGCAGCAATCGTCGGTAGGCGGCGGCGATGGCAGCCACCGCGACATCGTTGACGGTGACATCGAAAGCCGTCGCTATCTCCCGCACCTGCGGGAGCATGGTTCGCGCCACCGTGTAACGCCGCTGACGCCCGATAGGGCCGTTGAGTGAGGACTCGCTTGCCGGCGCGATCGCCGCGTACAACACCGGCGCCAAAGTGCGCACGGTCGCCACGGCGGAACGCGGGATGGCCACAGGTGCCCGAATCGCTCTTTTCAAGAGTTTCAGCATCCCCGCGCCCGAACGTTTTCCATTCGGCCTGCGGTGCTCGCCGACGTCGATAGCGGTGGGGTCGCAGAAGCTTTCGAGCAGTGTGAGCTCGGAGATGCCGTCGACCATGGTGTGGTGGGCTTTGAGGATCATCACCCAGCGGTCGTCGGTCAACTGGTCGACCACGACCACTTCCCACAGCGGATGGTCACGATCCAGCCGTTCGGTCAGTTCGGTCGCTATCAGCTCCTGTAACTCCCGCTCGCCACCCGGGGCCGGTAACGCGGTCCACCGAATGTGATGGTGCAGATCGAAATCCGGGTCTTCCTCCCACACCGGAGCTTTGACGTCCCACGGCACGCGCCGGACCCGTTGTCGCAGCCGTGCGTGCCGCTCCAGTCCGCGATCCAGCCAGCCGCGCAGTTCGTCCCTGGACGGCGACGGACCCTCGACGATCGCCACCGTACCGATACCGAGGCTGACCCGGCGGTCGGTGTCTTCCATCTCCATGAAGCCCGTGTCCAGCGGGCCCAATTCGGTCATCGCGAACCTGTCCCCGGCAGCGTCTCAGGCTGCTGTCTGTTTGCTGGAACTACAAAAATCCTCTCGTGGACACGACACTTCGAGTGAGATGCCAATGTCACCGGCACAGGTGACGTTGGGCTCCTTCCCGCTCATCGAGCGCCACGGTCGGCAATGCCACGCCGCCATCCGGCTCGACAGCGGTAACCTGGCAGAACTGGCGATCCGCTCGCGACGGATGCTCGACAGCGCCGGCCTGGAGAGCTCTATCGTGGGTCATGCGCTGCATCCCCAACTGGCACGCGTGATCGGTTTTCGGTGGCCCGGCGCGGCCCGAGCCTTGGAATACCCAGCAGTGCCCGCAGTCCGGCGGGCAACTGAGCGTGCAGTTCCTCCAATGCCGCGAGGTGGCCGGTGCGGCGCAGCTCCAAGAGCCGGTCGGCGGTGTGGGCGCCGACGGCCGGGATCGCCATCAGTCCTTAGTCGGTCGAGGGTGCCGATGTCCACGGGATACCCGGCGACGGACCGAGCGGCCTTCTCGCAGGAACGCACCCGGTAGGGGTCACCACCTGATGTGGCGATCATCTCCGCCATATCCGACGTGCCTGGGCAGCGAGATCATTTGAACGCATGGCGACCTCCCGCCAGCCGGTCAGGGCATGCTGGATCCGATGATCCGAGCGTGCGCCGAGTGGCCCCGGCGATAGGGGCATCGGGTCCACCGTGAGAACAACAAATGGCCTCACATGACGCCGAGCGCAGCGTCGACCAGCGACCAATGGCCCTACCCTCGGTGTGCGGCAGATTGCACGATGAGTCGGGCGGGGGAACGGAGGAGGTCGCTCGCATGCACGCGAAGGTAAGGGACGCGCTGATAGTAGAAGGCCGCAATCTCGGCGGCGCGATCCGGCACGATCCCATCGAGGAAGTGCACAGCACCGACGGAACGCCGCCCTACCTCGCGCACTGGACCGATACCGGCCATCGAGCACTCACCTGTCCCGGGCCGGACGCACATGTAGTCACCCCGACTGCGTGCGCAGGCAGAAATCGCGGAGGCGCATCTGTCCCCCAGGCACTGTCGGGCGAGCCGACCTGCCGCGAGGCCCGCGGGCGCTCATGTAGGACAGTCCGAGCTACAAGGTGAATTATGGCGGAGAACATAACCTCACCGTGCGAACAATGCGGCCGACCCACCGTCGTCGCCGTCGACGGTTCCGCTTTCTCCTACCATGCGGTGGCATGGGCGGCGGCGGACGCGGCGCTGTACCGGCGCGGACTGCGCATCGTGGCTTCCGTGCGGACCGGCTTCGGTCCGGGCTCTTGGTCGACCGACACCGACGCAGTGCGGCGACGGAACGGGGAGCGAATACTCGCCAAGTCCCGCGATATAGCTCGCAAAGCCGCGCCCGACGAGACACTGACAGTGGAAACCGAACTGATCGACGATCCGATCGTGGCGTACCTGACAGATCGTTCGCGATTGTCGCGAATGGTGGTCTTCGGCCACCGTGGTCTCGGGGCCTTCACCCGCCGGTTGCCCGGGTCGGTGAGCACAGCCGTGATCAAGAACGCCCACTGCCCGGTCGCCGTCGTTCGCTCCGCCCCCGCTACGGATGCGGAGTCCGCGGGTATGCCGGTCCTCGTCGGAGTGAAAGGAACACGCGACTGCGGATCAGCGGTGCGACTGGCGTTCGACGAGGCATCGCGTCGCGAGGTGGAGTTGATCGCGTTGCACGCATGGAGCGATACGCGCGGAACCAATCTCATTCCCTCCTGGGAGGCTGTGCGGGAGCTGGAAGACGCGGCGTTGGCAGAGAATCTCGCGGGATTCGGCGAGCGATATCCGGAGGTACCGGTACGGCGAATTCTGGCGCACGACAGCCCGGTTCGCTGTCTGACGGACGAAGCGCGCAGCGCGCAGTTGCTGGTAGTGGGTAGCTGTGGCCGCAAGGGCGCGACCGGAATTCTGCACCGTTCCGTCACGTCGGCGCTGGTGAATTCGGTGGAATGCCCGGTCATCGTCGCGCGTGAGCCCTGACCGTCGTGGTGGGCCTACCCCGCGGTGGCGTCCCCGTGGCCTACGAAGTCGCACGGGCGCTGGACGCGCCCCTCACTCCGGAGGAGGAGGTCGATCGGGCAAGGGTTTCGATATCCCGCTGCTGTGCACTTCCGGCGGTGCGGACGCCGACGCTGCTGATCGTGGGTGGGCACGACTATTCGGTGCTGGAGCTCAATCGTTCGGCGGCACAGGAGATGTCGTGTGAAACCGCGCTCACGGTGGTGCCCGGTGCCACGCACTTGTTCGCCGAACCGGGCGCATTGGAAAAGGCCGCCGAACTCGCGCGTGACTGGCTGGTGGCTCAACTGTCGCCCGCACCGGCGGTCGACAGGGCACCGGACGCACGGAGACGCGACCATGACCTCGATTCGGGTTCTTTCCGGCAACGCCGATCCGCAACTGGCAACCGCTATCGCCGACTTGCCGGACGTCGCGTCCGCCGACTGCGCGATCGAGCGGCTTCCCGATGGTGAAGTCCGACCGATCGCCGACCGAGTCCGGGACGACGACGTCTATGTCGCGCAGCCGACTTCGCCGCCGGTGAACGACCACCTCGTCGAACTTCTGCTGCTGCTCGACGCCCGCCGAGGCGGGGCCGCCCGGGTGACCGCGGCCACGCACGGCCACCACCTCGGTGAAGTGGGCGGCGCGGCGCGGCGAAGGCGGAACGGCGGCGGCCGCCAGGAGCGGGGACAAGTTACCCGGATGTGGGTGTCATCGGTGAGGGTGTGCCTACTCCGTCGGATGGGGTCGGCTCGGCAGGGCCGGCCGATGTCTGCTGAGCGCGGAAACCCAGGGTGGCGGAGGCGGCGGATTCACGGGCGAAGAAGGCTCCGATATCGCCGATTGCACTCATCAGCGGTGCGGGGAACACGACAGTGGTGTTCTTGTCCACTCCCAGTTCGACCAAGGTCTGTAGGTTGCGCAATTGCAGGGCGAGCGGGTGCGCCGTCATCGTGTCGGAGGCAGCGCCCAGCGCAGCCGCGGCGAGCGATTCTCCCTCGGCGGCGATGATCTTCGCTCGCTTCTCGCGTTCGGCTTCGGCTTGCCGGGCCATCGCGCGTTGCATGCTTTCGGGCAGTTGGATGTCCTTGAGCTCGACCAGCGTGACTTCGACTCCCCATGCCGAGGTGGTGGCATCCAGGATCTGCCGGATATCGGCGTTGATGACGTCGGTCTCGGCGAGCGCCTGGTCGAGGGTGTGCTGGCCGACCACTTTCCGGAGTGTGGTCTGGGCGATCTGACCGATCGCCGCGTAGACGTTTTCGATCGCGACCACCGACTTCTCGGCATCGACCACCCGGAAGTAGGCCACCGCGGAGATGTCGACGCTGACGTTGTCACGGGTGATGATTCCCTGCGATTGAATCGGGAGGGTGATGATGCGCATCGACACGAGCCGCAACCGGTCGACGACGGGGATGATGAATCTCAGCCCGGGCTCTCTGACCGCGATGACTCGTCCCAGGCGAAAAAGGACGCCTTTCTCGTACTGGGTCACCACTCGAATAGACAGCGCTCCGGAGATCAGCGCCAATACGGCGACAACAACGATACCGGCGACGACGTTCACGACGCCTCCTTCACAGATATGAATCAGTATCTGACCCAGGATGCGAGTTTGCGCAGATAGCCGATAGTGCCGAATGGCCTCGCCTGCGTCCCGGCGGCGAGGAGCTGCGGCCCGCGGTCGGGGATCAACTGGGTGCAGGGGCGATCGCCGCGGCGCGGTGGTGCCGGTGTTGACCGGCGGAGCATTCGTCGTCGCCGCCCGATGACCTCCACGCGGTCACCGGGGCCGAGCGCTAGGGGTGCGGTCCGATCAGCGCGATCGCGGATTCGACCGCCACCTCGACCATGCCGCCGATGTCGCCGCCGTCTTCCACGGTGGTGGCGATGAGTTCCCGGAAGCCGCCGAACAGGATGGTCGCCACCTGCCGGGACGGCGGCCGCAGTCCGGCGGCCGCGAATTCCGGTGTGTCGGTGAGTTTCTGGATCAGGGCGATGAACGCTTCGCCGACCTCGCGTTGTAGGTGACGGGCGTCCTCGCCGAGGGCGGGGACGACGCGGATCCAGCTGAGGGTGATGGAGGGATCGTCCTGTGCGGTGCGTATCCACGCTTCGATGGCGTGGCGCACCTGCGTGCGCCACGGCATGTGCGGGTCGACCGCGGCATCGATCTGCTGGATCGTCTCCTTGTTGCGCTCGGTCAGCAGGGTGATGAAACAGTCCTGTTTGCTGGTGAAGTGCTCGTAGAAGGTGCGGCGCGAGGTGCGGGCGTGGCGGACCACGTCGGCGACGGTCGAGTCCTGGTACCCGCGTTCGCGCACGGCGACGGCCATGGCGTCGAGCAGGCGGCGGCGAAACCCGGAATCCGGGCCGTTGTCGGCGGACGTGCGGGGTACGGGCTCGGCGCGGGTCACGAGAATCAGGCTAGTTTCTCCGCTCGGGTCACCACGCCCGGCCCGAGGCACACCGCGTGCGGGTGCCGCGCACCGGTGCGCGGTCAGGCCGTCACCTGCCCAGGATCGCGCCCCCGCACCACGGCATGGGCATCGTCGGCCGGTGCGTCCGCGCCGGTGAAGCGGATGGTGCCGTCGTCGATGCGGCCATAGCGCAGGGTGAGCACATCGTGGCCGTAGCTCATCCCCAGCCGCCACGGGGCCCGGGAGCCCGCCTTGGGGAAGCGGTCGATGTCGCGCAGCACGTAGCCGGCCGGGAAGTCCAGCAGTGGCTCGGGCGCCACGGCAGGGTCCGGCCACGGGGTGGTCTGCCGGTAGCCGCCCGCGTCCATGTGTCGCAGCAACCGGCAGACGAACTCGCTGACCAGATCGGCTTTCAGCGTCCAGGACGCGTTGGTGTAGCCGATGGTGAAGGCGAAGTTCGGTACTCCACTGAGCATCATTCCCTTGTAGGCCATGGTCTGGGGCAGCGCGACCTCGTGTCCGTCCACCGCGAGCCGGATGCCGCCGAGTGCGAGCAGTCGCAGGCCGGTGGCAGTCACCACCACGTCGGCGTCGAGTTCGCGCCCGGAGGCCAGGCGCAGCCCGGTCGCGGTGAACGTGTCGATGCGATCGGTGACCACCGTGGCTCGGCCGTCGCGGATCGCGCGGAACAAATCCCCGTCGGGCACCAAGCACAGCCGCTGATCCCACGGCTGGTAGGACGGTTTGAAGTGGGTGTCGACGTCGTAACCGTCGGGCAGTTGCTTCACGGTCAGATCGCGGATGAACTTCCGCATCTGCCGGGGCCGCCGCCTGCTGAACTGGTAGATCAGCGTGCTGATCAGCACGTTCTTCCAGCGGACGACCGTGTATGCGCGCCGCGGGCCCAGCAGTCGCCGCAGCCGGTCGGCCACGGTGTCGCGGGCGGGGACGGGCAGGATGTAGGTGGGCGAGCGCTGCAGCATCGTCACCTGTGCGGCGGTCCGGGCCAAGGCCGGTACCAGGGTCACGGCGGTGGCGCCGCTGCCGATGACGACCACCCGCTTGCCCGCGCAGTCCAGGTCCTGGGGCCAGTGCTGCGGATGCACCAGTCGGCCGGCGAAGTCCTCGACGCCGGCGAAATGCGGTGTGTAGCCCTCGTCGTAGCGGTAGTAGCCGCTGCACACGAGCAGGAAGTCGCAGGTGATCACGCGCGTGTCGCCGTCGTGTTCGGCCAGGACGGTCCAGCGGGACTCGGCGCTGGACCAGGACGCTTCGGTCACCCGATGCCCGTAGCGGATGAATCGGTCGATGCCGGCGTCGGCGGCGGCGTCGCGGATGTAGCGCAGGATGGCGGGACCGTCGGCGATGGCCTCGGCTCGAGTCCACGGGCGGAACCGGTATCCGAGAGTGTGCATGTCGGAGTCCGAGCGCACGCCGGGGTAGCGGAACAGATCCCAGGTGCCGCCGAGGTCGTCGCGTGCTTCGAGGATCGCGTAGCTGCGGGCGGGGAACGCCGCCTGCAGGTGGTGGGCCGCGCCGATACCGGACAGGCCTGCGCCGACGATCAGGACGTCGAGGTGTTCGCTCATGCCGGTGCTCCCGTGGTGTCGCGGTTACGCAGGCGGCGCTCGAGCAGCGCGACCACACCGTAGTAGTGGGTGGGCGTCACCCGCGCCAAGAGGTCGAACAGATAGGCGTCGGGTCCGACGAGGATGCGGGACTTGCCGTGTTCGACGCCGCGGCGGATGATTTCGGCCGCTTTCTCCGGCGTGGTGAGCGTCAGCGCCTCGAATTCCGCCGCCATCTGCTCGTGCGTGCGGCCCCGGCCCTCGGGGTCCTTGCGGACCCGGGCGTTGCGCGCGATGTTGGTGCTGATACCGCCGGGATGGACGTTCACCGCGGACACACCGGTGCCGCGCAGTTCCTGGCGCAGGGCGTCGGTGAAGCCGCGCACCGCGAATTTCGCCGCGCAGTAGGCGCTTTGGTTGGGCATGCCGAGCAACCCGAACACGCTCGAGGTGTTGACGATGACGCCGTGATCCTGCTCGACGAGGATGGGCAGGAAGGCGCGCGTGCCGTTGACGACTCCGTCGAAGTTGATCCGCCGCAGCCATTCGTCGTCCTCGGGAACGGCGTCGAGCACCGAGGCCGAGACCGCGACACCGGCGTTGTTGAACACCGCCGCCAGTGGCGCGGTCAGCCAGTCGCGGACCTCGTCGGCGAAGGCGAGCTGGTCGGCGGCGTCGCGCACGTCCAGGACCCGGGTCAGTACCGGGCCGGTGAGCGCGGCGGCGGTTTCCTTCAGCCCGGCCTGATCGATATCGGCGATCGCGACGGGGGAGCCTGTGGCCGACAGCGATCGGGCGAGACTGCGGCCGATGCCGGAGGCCGCGCCGGTGATCATCACCGGGCGGCCGGACAGGGGCCTACGGGTGCGGGGCATCGATGCTCCTGGTTTCAGAGGTGCGGATGTGTTCGTGGATGAGGTCGGCGAGACTCGGCCACACCGCGGCGGGCAGGTCGTGGCCCATGCCCGCCAGGGTGTGCAGGCGTGCGCCGGAGATCGCGCGAGCGGTCGCGGTCGCGCCGGTCGGTGCGACCATGAGGTCGCGGTCACCGTGCAGGACCAGTGTCGGGGCGGTCACCGCGCGCAGTTCAGCGGTCCGGTCACCGGATTTCAGGATGCCTGCCAACTGACGACCGACGCCCGCGGCGGGGGCGGGATCCCGGTCCCAGGTCCTGGCCGCCGTCGCGCGCACCGCGGACTCGTCGAACGGGTATGCGGCCGACCGGATGTGCCGGTATATGCGCACGGCCCGGTCGATGTGCTCGTCGCGGGTGCGGGCAGGTCTGCTGAGCATCAACCTCCAGGTCGACCACGCCGGGCGCCCGACGCGCGCGGCGCCGGTGGTGGACATGATCGAGGTCAATGAACCGACCCGGACGGGATGGCGGGCGGCGACGGTCTGGGCGATCATGCCGCCCATCGACATACCGACCAGATGCGCCCGGGGCAGCTCGAGCGCGTCGAGCAGGCCCACGGTGTCGGCGGCCAGATCGGCCAGCGTGTACTGATCGCGGTGCCAGCGCCGGGCCAGGAGATCGACCGGGCCCGGTGGCGGGAAGTCGCCGTGCGTCGAGCGGCCCACGTCGCGATTGTCGAAACGGATGACGTGGTATCCACGCGCCACCAGGAGCTCGCACAACCCGTCGGGCCAGTCGTGGAGTTGCTGGCCGAGCCCGGCGACCAGGAGAAGCGGGATCCCGCCCGTGCCGTACTGCTCGTAGGCCAGGGTGACGCCGCCGCCGACGTCGGCGAATCGCTCGCTCATGCCGTCGCCTCGGCGGCGCGGTCGAGCGCCGGGACACCGGGTCGCGGGGTGCGTCGGTGCACGACGGCGCGGCCCTTCTCGGCCGGGGCGAGGGCGACGCCGCGGAAGTGCGCGCGTTCGTCGCGGGCGTCTGTCGGCTCCAGCGTGAAATCCCGCAGCAGGGTGCGCAGCACGACGTTCATCTCCATCGTGGCGAACGCGGCGCCGATGCACCGGCGGCTGCCGCCGCCGAACGGGATCCAGCTGAATGTGCCGGGCCGCACGCCGAGGAAACGATCGGGGTCGAAGGCGCGGGCATTCGGGAACAGCTGCTCGTTGTCGTGCATCAGCCGGATGCTGACCAGGACCTTCTGCCCTTTCGGCAACGTCCAGCGGCCCAGCGGCAACGAGTCGGCCCGGACCTGGCGAATGGTGGCGTCGATGACCGGGCGCACGCGCTGTACCTCCAGCAGTGTCGCCTCGCGCAACTGCGAGCCCCCGGCATCGGCTTCGGCGACCAAGCGGCGCAGGATTTCCGGGTGCCTGCGCAGCCGCTCGATCGTCCACGACAATGTCGTCGCCGTCGTCTCGTGCCCAGCGGTGAGCAGGGTGAGCAATTCGTCGGCGATCTCGCTGCGCGACATGGCGGAGCCGTCGTCGTAGCGGGCTTGCAGCATCATCGCCAGCACGTCGTCGCGCTCGTCGATTCCGTCGCGGACCGCGCGGTCGATGAGCATGCCGACGATCTCGTCGTAGCGGCGGCGATATTGCGCGAACCGGGACCAGGGACCGAATCTGCCCAGCGCCCGCTTGGGTACCGGGATCGCGGCCAGGGCCGATCCGATCAGGACGAGTTTGGGCAGCAGCTCGCGCAGTTGCTCGAATTCCACTCCCTCGGCGCCGAACACCGCCCGCAGGATCACGTTCAGCGTGATCCGCATCATCGAGTCCATCGTCGCGAACTCGCGGCCCGACGGCCACGACGCCATCTCGCGAACGGTTTCGGCTTCGATCAGCGATTCGTACACGGTCAGCCTGCGGCCGTGGAAGGGCGGGGTGAGCAGTTTGCGCTGCTTGCGGTGTTCGGCGCCGGTAAGGGCGAACAACGAACCCGGCCCGAGGAACTGGCCGAGGTTGATGTCGATGTTGTCGACGAGATCGGCGCTCGCGGTGAACAGGGCTTTGATCTCGGCGGGGTCGGCGAGCACGACCGACCGTCCGAATCGGGGCATCTGGATGGTGAAGGCCGATCCGTAACGGTCGTGCATGCGGCGCCAGGTCCGGGTGCGCCCGGTCAGGATCTGCAGGTTCTGCACGATCGCCGGGGTGGATGGCCCGTCGGGAAGTCGCACAGCGGGCATAAGCCCACCTCCTCGTGTGGTACTTCGATGTACCACACGCACGGTACGCTCGTGTACCACGCTGTGACAAGGCTTACACGAAGGTGATCCCGCCAGCGGGCGGACGCGGCCACTGGCGATCCAGCGCTTCGGGATCACGCCACGTCCCACAGTTCGGCGCTATGGACAGCCAGCAGAGCACCGATGCGGCCGAGCGCTTCGGCGGCCGCCAACGGGGCGAGGCGGCGGCCGTCGCGCAGGCGCAACGCCACCCTGCCGGCTGCGGCCTCCTCCGCGCCGATGATCGCCGAATACGGCACGAGGCGGTGATCGCGGATGCGTGAGCCGAGGCTGCCGCGATCCGGCGGCGCGACCACCACGCGCAGCCCGAGGTCGCGGCAGCGGCGCTCGAACTGCGCGGCGGCTGCCTGCTGGGCCTCGGTCACCGGCAACACGACCAACTGGGTCGGCGCCAGCCAGGCCGGGAACCGGCCGCCGTGGCACTCGATCAGGTGGGCCACGGCCCGCTCGACGCTGCCGACGATGCTGCGGTGCACCATGACCGGCCGGTGCGCGGCGCCGTCGGCGCCGGTGTAGCGCAGGTCGAACTGCTCGGGTTGATGGAAATCGACCTGCACGGTGGACAGGGTGGACTCCCGTCCCGCGCTGTCCCGGACTTGCACGTCGATCTTCGGCCCGTAGAACGCGGCCTCGCCTTCGACCGCGTCGTATCCGAGGCCGCAGTCGTCCAGGACCGCAGCGAGCAAGGTGATCGACCGCTCCCACAATGGCGGCGCGGCAACGTATTTCCCACCGGGCCCGGGCAGCGACAACCGGTAGCGGGCGGCACGGATGTCCAGCGCGGCATAGGCGTCGGCGATCATCGCCAGCGCGCCGGCGACCTCGGCGGCGGCTTGATCGCGGGTGCAGAAGATATGCGCGTCGTTGAGCTGGATCCCCCGTACCCGGGTCAATCCGCCCAGCACGCCGGACAGTTCGGAGCGATACATGCCACCCAGTTCGGCGATCCGCAACGGCAGTTCGCGATAGCTGTGTGCGCGGGAGCGAAACAGCAGCGCATGGTGCGGGCACAGGCTCGGGCGCAACACCACTTGCTCGCCGCCGAGATCCATCGGCGGGAACATATCTTCCCGGTAATGCCCCCAGTGCCCGGAAATCTCGTAGAGTTCGCGTTTGCCGAGCACCGGCGAATACACATGGCGATAGCCCCCGCGGCGTTCGGCGGCGCGGATGTAGTCCTCCAGGGCTTGCCGCACGGCGGCACCGTCCGGCAGCCAGAACGGCAGGCCGGCGCCGATCAGCGGGTCGGTGTCGAACAGATTCAGCGCACGGCCGAGGATGCGATGGTCGGGCATGGTGGTCTCCTCGTCAACAGCGGGCGAGTGACCACGAGACGAAGCCCCAGGGCACTCGCCCCGGGCTCGGACAAACGTGGATCAGCGCGCCGGGACGGGTTCCGGCGTCGTCGTCGCAGCAGCGCGCTTCACACCGATGACGGTAGCAGCGGCAGCCGCCGCCACGCATGGGAGTTTTGCGGCGGACGAAGATCGCGAAGTGCCCACCGGCGTGACGGCTTTGCCGCATAATCGGGTTCGATTGCCACGCAATGACATCGGGGGTCGATGAGCACGCGCAGAGCGTTGCTGCAAGCGGGAATGGTCCTCCCGCTGGCCGCCGCGTGCGCGCCGGATCTGCTGTTGGGCAGCTCCGACGCGGTGCGCGTGGGGGTGTCCTGGAGCGGGCAGGAATTGGCGGCCTTCCACACCGTGCTGGCCGGACTGGACCTCGGCTTCGCGGTCGAAGTGATCCCCCTCGGCGACAACACCGACACCGCGTTCACCGCAGGCGGCCGGTCCGCGCCGGACGTGGTGTTGCTTCCGCAGGCAGGGCGGGTGCGCGAACTCGCCGAACGACACGAACTGCGGCCTGTCGCCGAAACGGTGTGGACCGACGAACTCGGCCCCCGCTACGCCCAGCCCTGGCAACAGTTGCTGCGCTACGAGGATCGGCTCTACGGTGTGCCGTTCAAAGCCGCGGACAAGTCGCTGGTGTGGTTCGACCGCCAGCAGTTCACCACCCACGGCCTGGGTGAACCGGCCGCCTGGATGCTCGGGGACTGGGTCGACCGGATGGAGGTGCTCGCCCAGACGCCGATCCGCCTGCTCGCGCTGGCCGCCGCCGACGGATGGGTGCTGACCGACTTCTTCGAGAACGTGTTGCTCGCCGAATCCCCGCGCATCTACGACGAATTGGCCTCCAAGGACAGCCGCGAGTGGGACAACCCGGCGGTGCGCGCCGCGTTCGGGCACCTGGGGGTGTTGTGGGGGCAACGCCACGCCTTCCCCGGTGGCGTCGGCGTCGCATTGACCAGGCAATTCTCCGACGCTGTCCGGGATGTGTTCCAGCACCGCCGCGCCGCGGCGGTCATCGCCCCCGACTTCGCCGAACCCATCGTGCGCAGCGCGGTCCGCGCCTCCGGGCGCGAGGTCGAAGACGCCGTAGGCGTCGTGCCGTTCCCGGCGGTGACCGCCGCGTCGGTGCGGCCGAAGATCGTCGGCGGCGACGTGATCGTGGTGACGCAGCAGGCGAACCCGCGCGCCGGCGAACTGGTCGAGAAACTGGCCGGGGACCGCGCCCCGCTGCCGTGGATCCAGCGCTACGGTGGTTTCCTCGCGCCGAACCTGCGCACCGAGGCCGACTACTCGCCGCTGCTGGCGCCCTCGGCGCGGGAACTCGCCGCCCGCAGCACCTTCGATCTGTCCGACCGGATCGGGCCGGTCGGGGGCAGGGAAGGGCTGTGGCGGGCGCTGACGGAGTTCCTCATCGCGATCGGTGACGGTGCGCAGACGCGGGTCGCCGACGCCACCGCACGCGCGATCGCCGCGCTGGACGACGTCGAGCAGCGCCGATGACCTCACCCCCGGATTTCGACGTCAACGGTCTGCGCATCGAGCTGGCCACCCGCCGCATGCGCGGACCGCTGGTTCCCGGCGGCAGGCCACGGCGGTGGCTGGGTTGGCTGGCGGGACTGCCCGCGACGGTACTAACGGTCGCGCTGTTGGCGCTGCCCGCCGGGTGGACCGTCCTCATCGCCGCCCGGGCACGCCCGATAGAGGTCCTCGCGTGCGCGGTCGTCGCAGCGAGTGCGCTGCTGCCCGCGGTGCTGCGCAGACGGTTGAAGGCGCCGCGGAGACGAATCCTGGCGTGGGTCTTCGCGATCGGCGGAACCGTCGGCGGGCTGTGGCTGCTGGGCGGCACGATGACCGTCGACGGCCGGGGCGCCTACCTGCGCACGCTGCTGTGGGTGGCCTTCGGGATCGGGCTGCTGATCCTGGCGCTGGCGATCGCCTGGTGGGGGCGGGCGGCGCGATGGCTGTGGCTGCCGCTGATCGTGCCGTTCGGCGTGTCGGCGTTCGTGTCCGGGGTGGCGTTCCGGGTGATCTTCGGCAACGGCGCCCGATGGCTGGACCTCCAGGACGTCGGGCTCTACCGGTGGTGGCTGGCGGCGATGCTCGGCTCGGCGTTCCTGTGGACCTGGCTGGGCTTCCTCACCGCGTTGTTCCGCGCGGGAATCCATGCGATAGAGGCTGATCCGGCCCGCGCCGGGTACCTCTATCGCGACGACGGCAGACCGCTGGCGATCCGCCTGTACGAGTTGCTGCGCCCGGTGCTGTTGATCGCCGGGCTGGCCGTGGGGGTCGCGGCCGCGCGCGTGTTCGACGTGGTGCTGATCGGGGTGCCCGGGGCCCTCGAGTACCAGGTCGACAGTGCGACCGTGCATTGGTGGCGGCTGGCCGCCGACGCCGACCCCGGCGTCGCCGCGGCCTACACGCTGCCGCTGGCGGTGCTGGTGGGCGCCGTCGCCTGGCTGCTGCAAGTGGACGTGCGCAGGCATCGCGCGAGTTGGTCGGCGGTGCGCGCGATCTCGGTGGCGGGACGGCGGCGCATCGGCCCCGGGCGCGCGGCGGGCATCGTGCTGGTCTCGCTGCTGGTGCTGTACCCGATCGGCGTACTCGCCTACACCGGGCTGCGCGGACACGAGGGCTTCGGATTCTCCGCCGTCGCTCTGGTATTGGGCGACGACGGCCTGTGGCGCTCACTGCAGACCACCGCCTGGGTCGCGGGGATCGCGACGGTGGTCGTGGTGACCGCGGCCGTTCCGGTGGCCTACCGACTGGCCGCGCTGCGACCCAACGGCACCGCCGCCCGACTTGCGGTCGTGGCCCTGGTGGTGCTCGCGGTGATCCCCGCGCAGACCTACCTGGGGCCGCTCGACGGTCTCGTCGACGCCTATGAGCTGTCGGGAACGCGGATTCCACTGATCCTCGTGCATGCCGCCGCCGGACTGCCGGTCGCCATCCTCGTGCTGCGCGGCGCGATGCTCGCCCCACCGGGCAGCACGGCCTCCGACGCCCTGCACGGTTTGGCCAGTCCGGGCACCATCGCCCAGCGTGTGCTGGCCTCGTCCGGGCCCGCGCTGGGGGCGGTGGCGGTGCTCGAATTCGTCCAGGTGTGGAACGACTTCTTCATCGGTCTCGTGGTCAGCGGAGCGGGCGCGAGCCCGTGGTCGCTGCTGCTGTGGGGCGAAGCGCGGCAATTCGGTGAGAACATCGCGCAACTGGCCGCGGGAGCGCTGGTATCGGCCGTGCTGCCGGTGGCGCTGCTGCTGGTGACCTGGCGGCGCTGGGTCGTGCCCGGGTTGACCGGTGGAGTGCTGCGATGACGCGGCCCCAGCCGGTCGCCACCGGCGTGGCAAGGGAGGAACCGGGTGAGTACATCGACCGAACCCACCGAACCGGTCGGGCAGACCGCGACGCCGCGATCGTCCATCTGGATCGGTTTTCTGGGCACCGCGTCGCTGGTCGCCTACACCGTGCTGTTCGAGCTGGTGCGCACCCTGGTGGTGAATTCGTTCGGCGAGAACGCCCTCGTGCAGTTCTTCAACGGGCCGCTGCGCTGGTTGTCGGTGCTGTTCATCGCCGCGGCCGCGACCTATGCGCTGTCCCGGTTCGCCCGCGGTTATCGCACCAAGGTGCGCACCGCCCGTGAAATGGACCTGATCGCCGGTCTCGTCGAACCGGGCCCCGCGTTGGCCGACCGCAGACCGCGGGTCGCCGCGCCATCCCCGCGGGAAGTCGCGACGCTGAACGGGCATCTCATCGCCGCGGTGCTGCGGGACCTGCCGGTGCACGACTACGAAACCGTCGCGTTGCTGGCAGTGCTGAACGCCATTCGGGACACGCCGGGGCGGTTGCCGCTGGCGAGGGAACCCTCGGCGCGCACCGCGGCAAAACTGCTGGAGGGTCTGCTCCGCCGCGGGGTCCTCGCCCCCGATGGAGCACAGCGGTTCTGCGTACATCTGGTGCCGGCGTCGCCGGATCGCGCGGCGGTGACCGCCGGACCGCAGTGGGCAGCGGCGCTCACCGCGCTGCTGCACCACTACGCCGATCGAGCCGGCCGCTGGGCGATCGCGCTGGAGTCACGGCGCTTCGCCGTAGGCGCTCGCCGCTGGTTCGAGACCGAGGAACCCTACCTGCGCGGCCTTGTGGCCGCGTGCGCTGCGGCAGCGAACACGGAGACCGAGCCGGGCGTGGAATTCCCCCCGGTAGCGGTCGGACATCTCATCCGCCTCGGCCACGCCTTGGACGTGTGGTACGCCCGAAGCGGTCTGGGAGAGAACGAGAATGGCGTGGCCGACGACCTGCGATCACTTCCCGGCATCGACGAGCTGAACCGCGACCTGGTGAGGCTGCGGGCGGGTCGGCTGCGCGCGCGACCGCGGGGCTATCGGCCGCGGCGGTTGTCCACGAGCTTGGCCGCCCGCTGGGAACATCAGACGGCGCTGGGCCTACTGGCCACCGCGGCGCCGGATCTCGACAAGGTGGCCGACCAGTTGGAGGCCGCGTGGTGGCTGCTGCCGCGCGACGACGTCGCCGGCGAGGTGTGCGCCCTGATCAATCTCGCCGTCGTGCACATCCGGCAAGGGCGCCTCGACGCCGCGCAGGATCGGCTCGAACTCGCCGAATCCCTCACCCGCGCCGGCCTCGATCCCGACGGACGCGCCCAGACCCACGAGACCATGGGCGCTCTGTGGTGGGCCCGCGGCGAACCCCGCCGAGCCCTGCGCTGTTGGCAACTCGCCCTGACCGGCTACCGCGCTCTCGACGACGACCCCGGCATCGGCCGCTGCCTGCAACACCTCGGCGCCGCGATCGTCGCCGACCCCGATCACGCCACCCTGCTGCTGCCCACCGACCCACCCCTCACCCGCACCGAGGCCCTGCGCCAGGCCACCGGATGGCTCGCCGAAGCCCGCCGCAGGCATCCCGGCGCCCGGCACGTCGAATACTATGCCGCACAAGCACGTTCGAGTATCCGCGCCGATCGCGGCTTTCTCGGCCTGCTCCCGGCCCGCCGCCGCACCTCCCTCACTCACATCGAGCAGTGGCCCGATCCCCTCGAAGACCACGCCCACCGGCCGCACTCCGACCGCTGACCTTCCCGCTCCTCGTGCCCACCGAGGTCGGCGGGCACGGCCCGGCTCGTCCCGTGAGGGGGTCGCGGTAGTAATCGCGCGAAAACGATGACAATGGCTTGGCCAGCGGTGATGTCGCGGCCGTCGTGGTTGAAGCCGCGAAGACAGCGGCGTGATGACAGGATGCGGCATAGTCGAAGAAGATCCGAAGGAAGATGTCGGACGCGGTCACAACGCGCTGTCAGGCCGCTGTGACGCGGTATTCGGCGCAGGCACCGAGTACGAGGCATGGCTGAGGAAGGGTGCAATGACGAGGGTGATCCGCGCAGCGCTGGCGGCGCTGGCGATCGTGTCGGCTACGGTGGGCTGCAACGAGGACCCGGCCGCGAACGTCGTGCACGATAACACTGTGAACCGAGTATTGCCCGAGGGCGAATCACTGCTGCTGCGGACAGATTTCAGCGACGACGCGGCCTGGCGCGAGACACTCGACGCAGTGAATCAGTTCTATGACAGCGAAGGCGTCGAGTACGGGCTGACCGTTGTCGACTCCCCTGACTTCCAGGCAGTGACGACCGGAGACCTCGAGAAGCTGCTCACATCGCAGTACTACGTGTACATCGTCGACGAACTGACCGTCCGCGATCCGGAGCATCCGATCCTGGCAGTCGACAACAGCGGCGGCGGTGAACCCGGCGCAGGCCTGCCGACTTTCCGGATCCTGCCGCGTGAAGTAGGTGAGGTCGAGGTCAACCTCACGCTTGCGAACATGGACTTCGAGGACTTCGCATCAGCCGTAGATGCGGACGGGGTGTTTCGCGGCTTCTGACGCCAGGCCAATCGCGGTGCAAAATGCAGAGCTTCCTGCCACATAACGACAGCAAACCTCCCGTGTCCGCGTGCAAGGAGCCGATCAACCGCGTCCGCCAAACCGGCCCCCGAGAGGGACGACCCGATGCTCGAACAGCCCGACGGCGACGCCGATGACACATTCGAGCATCGCCCGCCCGCTCCCGACTACTGACAGTTCCGTTCGTCGGATCCGTCGCCACAGTCGTCGTCGCCGTCGCACAGCCATTGTTTCTGAACGCACCTGTCATTGTCGCATCTGAATTCGTTCGGCTCGCACGGGAATTTGCCGCTGTGGCATTCGCTGCGGGCTCCGTCTGGGTCGAATTCGAAGGACACCAGCGTCTCTGTGTCGACGGGTGCGGCGGGTCCGGCCATGGCCGGTGCCGACACCAGTGTCAGCCATATCGCGGTGGCCCCTAGAGCTGTTGCGAGCACAGAAACGACACGAATCCCGACGACGGTACGAGGAATCATGGTGGTCCTTTCGCTGGGAGTGGTGCCAGTGCCCCGATCAACCGGTCCAGCGTAGAAGCCGGCCGGCAGTCCTGCCCCGCACTCTCGATCGCTGCGGCGATTCGACATTGCCGACGGTCAGCGTGCGGAATTCGGCCGGTCTGCTATGGCGCCGCGGCCGTGCCTGCGCGCCGCGCGGTCGAGCGCCGCGTGCAACTCGGCGAGGTTGCCCGGCCACCAGTACGCGCCGAGCGCGCGCAGCGCACCGGGGGTCAGGTGATGCGTCTCGGCCGCACCGAGTTCGGCCGGCATGGCGTGGGTTCGGCCGAACCGCAATGGACCGAAGCGCCCTGCAGGCGTCCGCCGCGCCTGGCGAATGCGTCGCCACCCGGGGGGTGAGGATTTTAGAAACATGGCGTTGCTATCATGCGGACATGATGTTTCTAACCTTCGTCGGCAGGTGGCCGAGATGTTCCTAGCCATCCGAGAACTGCGCTTCGCCTGGGTCAGGTTCACCCTGGTCGGCGCGGTGATCTCGCTGATCGCCGTCCTGATGGTCATGTTGTCCGGCTTCTCCGAGGGCCTTGTCCGCGACGGTGTCTCCGGACTGCAACAGCTGCCCGTCACCTCCTTCGCCTTCGCCGAAGGCGTGCACACCGATTCCGCGTTTTCCCGCAGCGTCGTCGACCGAGACGCCGTGCAGAAATGGGCCGCGCAGCCCGGCGTCGAACATGCCGCGCCCTTCGGCAACGCACTGGTCAACGCCCGCAGCGATGCCCACGTCGATATCGATCTCGCGCTGTTCGGCGTCGAGCCGGACTCCTTCCTCGCACCGGCCGTCTCCGAGGGAGAGAGATTGGGCGCGGCGGACGGAATCGTGGTCAGCCGAACCGCGATCGAGAAAGGGCTGAAGATCGGCGACGCCCTCACCGTCGATCGGGTCGGGACGCGGCTGAAGGTGGTGGGCGCGCTCGGCGGCCAGCACACCTACGGCCACGTCGATGTCGCCTATGTGCCGTTGCCCGTGTGGCAGCAGATCCGATCCGGAGTCAAGCCCGGTGACCCGGTGCCCGAACATGTCCACCGGGAGATCACCGCCGTCGCCGTGCGGACCGGCGACGCCGACATGGACCTCGCGGCCGGTGACACGGCAGCCGGCACGAAGAGCCTGGCGCTGAAGAAGTCGTTCGACGCATCCCCTGGCTACAGCGCGGAGACGTTGACCCTCACCATGATTCAGGTCTTCTTGTACGCCATCTCTGCGCTGGTGGTCGGCGCGTTCTTCACCGTGTGGACCATCCAGCGGCGTCAGGAACTGGCCGTGCTGCGCGCGATGGGCGCGTCCACCGGCTACCTGCTACGCGACGCACTCACCCAAGCGCTGATCATCCTGGTGCTCGCGGTGCTGGTGGGTTTGGGCGCGGGCGTCGTCCTCGGCAGCCTGATGGGCTCGGCCGTTCCGTTCTCGATGACCGCCGCCGCGATCGGGTCGGCGGCGGCACTGCTGGTCGTCCTGGGTCTGGCCGGAGCGGCCGCCGCCATCATCCGGATCGCGGCCGTCGATCCGCTCGTCGCCCTGGGAGGTAGCCGATGACCGGCACAACCGTCGACAACGCCAATGCGGACGGCCTGGTGATGCGCGAAGTCACCCTGCGGTTCGGCGACGGCGACGAGACCGTGCTGGCGTTGGACAATGTCTCGCTGACGGTCGCACCCGGCGAATTCGTCGCGGTGGTCGGCCCGTCGGGCTCGGGCAAGTCGAGCATGCTGGCGGTTGCCGGCGCGCTCACCCGGCCCGATGCGGGAACGGTCACCGTGGCAGGGCAGGACATGACAGTGCCCGGTCGCAAGGCGCGCGCTCGCCTGCGCCGAGAGCTGGTCGGCTTCGTCTTCCAGTCCGGCAATCTCATTCCGGCTCTGGCCGCCGCCGACCAGTTGCGGCTACCGGCGCGACTCGGAGGCAAGGCCACCGCCCGCGACCCGCTTCGACTGCTGGCCGAGGTAGGGCTGGAGCAGAAAGCGAACCGTCGTCCGCATCAGCTCTCCGGCGGGGAACGGCAGCGGGTCGGCATCGCCCGTGCGCTGGTCACCGCCCCGACGCTGCTGCTGGTGGACGAGCCGACGGCGGCCTTGGACCGAGCTCGGAGCCGAGAAGTGGTCGAACTGCTCGCGAAGGAGACCCGCGCGCACCGCGCGGCCACCGTCATGGTCACCCATGACCACGACGTGCTGAGCCATTGCGACGGCGTGTACGAGATGATCGACGGAAAGCTGACGCGGATCGACTGATCTCCGCCGCACCGTCACGCCGAGAAGGGGAGCACTCGCTTATGCCGAAGATCCAGGCCGCCACCGTCGCGGAGCATCGCGCCGCGCAGCGCCGGGCCATCCTGGACGCGGCACGCGAGCTTCTCGCCGAAGGGGGGAGCGAAGCGCCGGGCCTTGCCGCTGTCGCCGAGCGAACGGGCCTGGCGCGCCCCAGCGTCTACCGCTACTTCCGGTCTCGCGAGGACCTGCTGGAGGCCGTCATCGCCGACAGCTTTCCTCGCTGGTCCACCTCGGTCGCCGAAAGGATGGCGGGGCTGGACGATCCCGGCGCGCGCGTCCTTGCCTACGTCGATGCCAACCTGCATCTGGTCGCCGTGGGCGAGCACGCGGTCGTGCGGGGCCTCGCTGCGGTCGTTCCCGGCGAACGGCTGGCCGAGGACAGCAGGGTCCTGCACGAGCAACTGCGCGTGCCGCTAACCGAAGCGCTGGCCGACCACGGCGCCGACGACCCGGAGGGAATGTCCGATCTGATCCAGTCCATCGTCCTGGCGGCCAGTCGCATGATCGAGAGCGGCGCGCACGAAGCACACGTGCGTGCGCTCGCCCACCAGTTGCTCGAGCCGTATCTGCGCACCGGATAGGCGCCGACTTCCGATTCCGGATGCCTTCGTGTGAGGGGGGGTATACACCGAGCAGCCGTGTGCGACGCAGTCGAGTCCGACGCTCGACTACTTCTACCGCGCATGCCGGCAGGAACCGAGCCGAGACCGTGAGGGGACGACATGCGAGGACTCTTTTCCGCGACAGCGCTGGCCGCCGCAGCGCTCGTCGCTCGACACCGGGCGCTGCGCTGGGGTGCCACCCCCGAGGAGGTCGCCGCGGAGTACCCCGGCGACGCGCTGATTCCGAATCCGTCCGCCCGCTCCACCATGGCGACCACCCTTCCGGCGCCTCCGGAGAGAGTGTGGCCTTGGCTGGTCCAGATGGGCACCGATCGCGGCGGCTTCTACAGCTGGGACCGGCTGGACAACGGGGGAAAGCCCAGCGCCAACGAGATCGTGCCGCGGTGGCAGGAATTGCGCGAGGGTGACCGGGTGAACGCCACGCCTGACGGCCGCGCCTACTTCACAGTGGCGCTGATGGACCGTCCGTCGCATCTGGTTTTGCGCAGCGACTTGGAGATCCCCGGCGGACACCCGTTCGATCCCCGAGGACCGTTGCCACGCAGGTTCACCCAGGGAGCTTGGGGCTTTCATCTCGGCGCGCTCCCGGAGGGCCGCACCCGATTGGTGGTGCGGACCGTGGGCCGTGACGCCCCGCGCCCGCTGATGGCCGTCTTCGGATTCCTCGTCGGCGAGCCGGCCCATCTGATCATGCAGCTGCGCCAGTTCGGCAACCTCCGCCGCCGGGTCGGCTCCGGCATAGTGGTCTCCGGTACCTGACCGTCGGCTGCCGCGGTGCCGGTCGTTCGCTTGGCCCGTGGCGAGCCGGGGCCCCGGGCGGAGCGAGCGGTGGGTCACCACCCGAGTCCGCCCGAGGTCGGCGCCGTCATGCCGCGGGGGGCGTCAACACCGTGTCGATCAGGTACACGGTGGCGTTCGCGGTCTGGAGTCCGCCGCAGATCACACCGGCATCGGCCACTTTGAGGTTGTCACCGCTGCCGGTCACAGTGACCGAGGAGCCCTCGACTG
>NZ_BDBB01000055.1 GCF_001612765.1 Nocardia arthritidis NBRC 100137 | reverse complement strand
GCAGCCGGGAATGCGGCTTATCGGCCTCGAGGACAGGGACGAAAGGCCACGATGCGAACAGAGGAAGCTGACACCCAAGTCCCTCGACGCCCGGGCCCAAGGACTCTCGCCCGGAAGGAAATTTCCCGCGAGGCTGTCGGTCATGGCCGCTCGCACCCCTTCCGCCATGATCGACCCGCCACGTTATCGCCCTGCATGCGGCTGTGCGGAACTTCCGGTCGGACAGACACCGAATCCGCGGCCTTCCGAACGTTGGGTGACGAGCGCCCATTTCGACGCTCTCACCATGACGCGATAAGGAGCGTCGAGCATGAATCTCGAAAGTACAAGTGCGGCCGGCCCGGACTTCGACACCGCCTCCGCATATCCGGTATACCTGCGTGGCGACCTGGAAGAGCCGCTGTCGCGGTGGCTTTGGCTGGTGAAGTGGCTGCTGGCAATCCCGCACTACATCGTCCTGTTCTTCCTGTGGATCGCATTCGTCGTGCTCACCGTGATAGCCGGCGTGGCGATCTTGCTCACCGGCCGATACCCGCGAAGGATCTTCGACTTCAACGTCGGTGTGATGCGGTGGTCATGGCGGGTGCAGTTCTACACTTATGCCGCGCTCGGCACCGACCGGTACCCACCGTTCACATTGCGCCCCACCGGATATCCCGCCGAAATCCAGGTCGACTATCCGGAACGCTTGTCGCGTGGCCTTGTACTGGTGAAGTGGTGGTTGCTGGCAATCCCGCACTACCTGGTAATCACCGCGATGTGGAATGGTTCGGTAGTACTCACCGACGACGACGGCAACAACCCTACCGCGATCCCGCTTATCGGGATCCTCGTACTCATCGCCGCGGTCACTCTGCTATTCACCGGACGTTACCCACGCCAATTGTTCGACTTCGTCGTCGGCATCAACCGCTGGCTGTACCGGGTCCTAGCCTACGCCGCGCTGATGCGCGACGAATACCCGCCGTTCCGCCTCGATCAGGGCCCACATGAACCAATCGATCCCCCTACCTCCCACAGCTCCGGAGAGCAGACGGGGGTTTGAGCGGTCGGACGGCCTCGTTCGCCGCGGTCCGTTGGGCAGCCGTGGCAGCCGCCCGGCATAGCGCGCCATTGCATCTGGTCCACGCGATCGGCGTCCCGGCCGATGCTGTACCTGTACTCGGCGGACGGTTCCATGTGAACCGCGGTGTCGACGGAGACGAGTCGTGACATTTATCGAGCCGTCGAATGGGCAACCCCCGGTCGGTACAGCTGCCGCACGGCATCGGCTCGCCAGATGAGTTCGGAAAGCGAGAAGATCATGATGGGACGGGACACCCCTGTAGCCCCTGCCGACGGCCGACACTACGCCGAGTACGCGGCACGCTGGATGTCGCTGCTGATCCTCGCCCTGATGACGGTGTCATCGGTCGCAGGGCTGTGGATCGAGAGACTGTACCGAGATCCCCCGGAAGTAGCGGCCGCGTTGCGCGGGTACGACTTCATCGCGCTGGTAATCGGTGCTCCCCTGCTCGCGGCCGCGCTGGTGCCGCGCTGGTTTCATGCCGCATGGGCTCGATCAATCTGGATCGGAGTGCTCGCCTATGCCGTATACAACTACGCGCTGTACGTGTTCGGCACCAGTTTCAACGGCGCGTTCCTCATCCATACGGCATTGTTCTCCTTGTCCATCGGTACGTTCGTGCTCGCGTTGGCCAGTACCGATGTGGACGCGGTGGCAGCTCGATTCTCCGCCGCCACGCCGGTGCGTTCGGTGGCGATGGTCCTGCTGATCCTTGCCGGTTCGCTCGGGGCGATGTGGATCTACTACTCGATTCGCTTCGCCGTCACCGATGAGGTGACCGAACCATCTCGGCTGATACTGCCGTCCGCCATGACGCACCTGGGTTTCGTTCTCGACCTGGCCCTGCTGGTTCCGAGCTATGCCGCGGCAGCGGTCCTGCTCTGGCGACGGCGCCCCTGGGGGTTCATCCTCGCGACGGCCCTGCTGCTCGCCGGATCGCTACACCAGTTCGCGTATATCTCGGCCATGATCTTCCAGGTGCGTGCCGCGATACCGGGGGCGGGATTCGACTCCGCGGAGCCGTTCATCACAGGGGCTTTCGTAGGCGCGACCGCTTTGCTTCTGTACCGCTGCGCACGCGGGCCGGTTCGGCATCCCGCCCGCGGAACAGCCGGTGACCGCTGACCTGTCGGCGTGGAACCCGTATTCGTGCTATGTAGAGTCTTTGGTGTCTCGCCGACGCGTAGACAGCCTCTGCGGTGCGGGTTGCGGTTCGCCTGTGCCAGGTTTCGACAGCGTCCGCTACCGGGGGAAGCCGCACGTGACCGAGAACGACCCAAGACCGGCACCCGCCAGGAGCAACAGGTATGGCTCGACGCACTTCTGGACCGTGGTCGGTAGCTCGGCGGGCGTAGTGGGCGTCGTGGTCGCGCCGAGACGAGGGTCGGCAGGTCGTCGTCGATGCCACCAGCAAGGCGGAATCCGCCCGGTGACCCTGTCTCACCCGGGCATCTCGAGGTTGGGTTAGGCATCTCGCCGTGGCGATCCGAGTTCCACTGCTCACCGAAGGCCGAACAACCCGGTGCTGCTGACTCAGTTCGTGTGCGGGTGGTTCTTGTGCGGGTGCCTGATGGAGTCGCCACCCTTTGTCTCGTGCAGCCGGCCGAACCGGCTGGCGAGCAGATGCGCCATGCTCTCGGCCGCGCCCCGGCAGGCGTCATCGATGGTCGCGGCGTTGTGGGTCACCGCGACCGGCTGCTGACCGGTCGGACGAGCCTGCAGCACGCATCGCTTGTCATCCGGTCCACCTTTGCCCGCGTTCTGGTCGCTGAGGTGGGCTTCGACGCTGGTGATCTGGTCGCTGAAGCGCTCGAGCGTCGACGCGATCTCCTCCTCGAAGTGCCGGATCAGCTTTTCGCCGCTGTCGATGTTGCTGTCGGTGTTGACCTGAATCTGCATATGCGAATCCGTTCCGGTAGGTGGCAACTGCTCCTCGGACGGAGGCGGACGGTATTCGTCGACTGCTCCGCCGTCGCCTGCTCCGTCTATACCCCAATACTCACCGTAAAATCCCCGATGATCATCGACTGAGCGGTCTGGGCCGCCCAGCTGTTGACGATGTGCAGCGCGGCGATCAGTCCCGGGTAGCACAGAGTGACGTTGTTGCGCTCGCGGTTGTACAGCTCACCAGCCCCGTGATCGGCGGCAAAGGACACGCGCTTTATCAATCAGCCGGATGCGGCCGAGTCCACGCCGGATTGGGCAACGCCACCGGCCGCGCCTGCCACTTCGGCGAGGCGGGTTCGCCGAGGATGGGCCGGGTGCGGACCCGTTTCCACGAGGACCTCCACGAGCTCGCCGCCGGTCTGCAGACGCTGTGCCTGCGTGATCGCAGCGCCATCGCCGCTCCCGCCGCCACCGCGTCCCCGAATACCCCGCTGGCCTGCGCCGTGAGCTTGTCTTCGACCGGGCGCTGAGCCGGGGCATGGTCGGTGTCGGAAAACCCCGCGACACGGTGGGCGTGTCTGCTTGGGTGCGGCAAGGCGGGCTGCGAGCATGAGCGCCCATGTCCGGTGCGAAGAAGAAACCAGCCCGCCGCGCCAGGCGATCCGGCGGTGACGCGGCCTGGAGCTCACCGCGCGGTGAGGCTGCGTGGGTCGCGGCGATGCGCGCGCACATCTGGCATCGCCGATACCCCCCGTCCTCGGTGATGCAGGCGCTGGGCACACCCTGCGGTCACCCGGTACCCGCGGCGGACCTGCGGGTGTTCGCCGGGCTGGAGGTCATGATGCGAGTACGCGGCTGGAGTTTTCTCGGGGAATGCTCCGGCCCGGAAGTCCTCACCTGGATCTACGGACCGTCCGACGCCGGTGAGACCTGTCTCGACCGCGGTCTGGAACCGGTCACGACGATCGCGGCCACCCTCGACCGCTCGCTACCGACCGACACCGTGCACGACTGCGAAGTCGAAGTGCTGCTCGTCGGCACCCCCTACAGCCAAGCCCGCCTCACCGGCCTGACCGGCCTCACCCCCCATCTCAAACTCATCGAGGCCCACCGCCCCGGCGACCCCATCACCCTCCCATTCCCCCTCGGCCGCGCCCGCGCCACCGACCGCGCCGACCAACCTCCCATCAGTGCCGATCGATGATGCGGCAAGGCTGCGACCAGCGATAAAATCATGTACAGGTCAGGGACCCGCAGAAGATTCGATTTCGGAAGGAGATGAGATCGATGGACTCCTTCGGCCTCGATCTCGGCGTCGGCCTCCACGCGTTCCTCAGATGGCTGGCCGTCACGTTCGGACTCGGATACGGCCTCAGCTGAGCGATGCGCCGCATCCCCCCACCGCGGCAGCAGCAGCGGACGCGCTACTCCTCACCGGCGGCGGCTCCTATCCCAGCGGCAGTCAGATCGGCCTGTCCGGCGCCCTGATCGCCAGCGAGCGAACGACGCCAGGGCTGCATCTCATTCGACGTCCCCGCCGGCGGACAGGTCACCAAAGTCCGGCACCCTCAACCCACCGGCCGCATTCTGGACCGTGAAGTGACCCTCCCCCGGACCCCGCCACCCCGTGCTGAACAGCTCGACTTGTTCGGTGACCTCGCCGGGTAAACGTGGCGCCGGGACCAGAGCCCGACCGTCGGGCGAGGAATGACGGTAGGTTATTCGTGGAGTCTGCGGTGCAGGTCGTCCATGAGCCCAGGATCGCGTTCGCCGGTCCAGCCCGCGCGGAGGTTAGGCCCGCCGCAGTACCGACGGAGTCTCGGTTTCGGGGGACTGGCTCAACGACGCTTCGTCCAGCACAGGGTCTGGCTCGCCTGCGCTTCATCCAGCATCCGGGCGACCTGATCAAGCAATTCCGGCACATCGCGTACTCGGCGCGCCTTCAACTCGACTCGGCGGCCGTCCCGGTCATCGACCATCAGCTCGATGTCGGAATGGCGTTGGCTGAGCCAGGTCGAGAGTGAACCAGCACCTGCCAGAGCGAACCAACCCTGCATGGCTTCATGTGTCCTGAAGCATGGCGCTGGAACCAGACATCCTCACTCGGCGAAGCCGGGCAGGAAGCAGTGCCCTATGCCATCAATTCGTCATGCCCAAGACAACGCCGCCTCGGCGGCGAACGGCTCCAACCTTCCGGCCCCGGACGCTCGAGGCGCACAACCGCCGTCTGCATCGGCTGCGAGTAGCGCAGCTGACCTGCATCTCGGTGAGTTGGACCGAGCTTCGAACCGACTGGCCGACAGCACCAAGGTCCGGCCCGGTGCTGATGGACCTTCAGACGCTCGCGCACAAGCGGATCAGTCCGTGGCCTCCGTATTCGACGACTTGTATCAGCCCCGTCGTCGACCGACACAGCTGGTGTCGATACTGTTCGCATTCCCCAGCGTGGTCGACAGCAGCATCCTGATCTCGGTCGCGCATTGCGCAACCACAACACTCGACGACCACAGCCGACTGTCCGACAGGTCGGCAATTGGAATACTCGGATGGGCTGCGGGACAGAGCATTTCATTCGACAGCGATCACCGTAGCAGCAAAGCCCGCGCTGCCGGGCAGAGTCGGTGGTCGGTCGGCCGATCGGGTGCGTTACCGCAACGGCCGGCCGATCACCGCACGCCGCTACGACTACCTCACTCAACGCGTCAAACAGCACCTGGCCGGGGCACAGCGACTCCAAGTATCGATCCACTGGGTGCGCCACACCACCCTCACCTACGTCGAACGAGAATTCGGCGAAGCTGTCGCCCGCTGATGGACCCCCTGACCCGATGAACACGCACCCGATGCGAGTTCACCCCGATCGGCGAGTCAGAAGACGTGATCGACCACGCTAGTCGCTCCCTTCGGTGGACTGGGTAGCGGTCACGAGGGGAGCGAGACGAGGCAGCACCGATTCACCGTACGCCTGGAGGGTCGCGGTTTTCGCGTCGTGCTGGAGATAGACGGCGAATTGGTCCACACCGAGCTCGGCGAGGTCACGCAACCGGGACAGCTGATCGTCGGGTGTGCCCAGCAGGCAGAAGCGATCCACGATGGCGTCGGGCACGAACTCGGCGTGCACGTTGCCCGCGCGTCCGTGCTGGTTGTAGTCGTAGCCTCGCCTGCCTTCGACGTAGTCGGTGAGGGCGGCCGGAATATCCCCCGTCGTCCCGTATCTCGCGACGATCTCCGCCACGTGGTTGCCGACCATCCCGCCGAACCATCGGCACTGTCGGCGCGCGTGCGCCAGCGCCGCGTCCGTCCCGTCGGTGACGTAAGCGGGCGCGGCGACGCAGATCCGCACCGCTGCCGGGTCCCGGCCCGCTCGCTCGGCCGCCGCGCGCACCCGCGCGATGGTCCAGGCGGTGATGTCCGGGTCGGCCAGTTGCAGGATGAATCCGTCCGCGACCGCGCCGGTCAAGTCGAGAGCACGCGGCCCGTAGCCCGCTACCCATACCTCGAGCCGCGAGTCGGCCGCCCACGGCAGCCGGACCACCGTGTCGTCGATACGCGCGCTGCGCCCGTTGCCCAGCTCGCGGATCACCTCCACCGCTTGCCGCAGCGTTGCCAGGGTGGCGGGTTTCCCGCCTTGCGTGCGCACGGCCGAGTCACCGCGGCCGATCCCGCACAGGGTGCGGTTGCCGAACATCTCGTTGAGCGTGGCGAAGGCCGACGCGGTCACCGTCCAGTCCCGGGTGGCCGGGTTGGTCACCATCGGACCGACCATCACCTTGCGGGTGGCGGCCAGGATCTGGCTGTAGATGACGTACGGCTCCTGCCAGAGCAGATGCGAGTCGAAGGTCCAGACGTGGGAGAACCCGTAGGTCTCCGCGAGCCTGGCCAGTTCGATCACCCGCGAGGCCGGGGGCGTGCATTGCAGCACCAGACCGATGTCCATGCGGCACTCTCCGTTTCGAGGATCGAAAGGCGCGTCAGATCAGGTTCTGCGAGAGGTCACGCTTGACGAACCGGCCGTGTCCCGCGCGACCGAGGTAGCCGCCGCCGTCCACGACCACCCGGCCCCGGGACAGCACCGTGTCGACGTGACCGTCGATCTCGAATCCCTCGTAGGCCGAGTAGTCCATGTTCATGTGGTGGGTCTTGCCGAGACCGATGCTGGTGTGGCCGTCCGGGTCATAGATGACGATGTCGGCGTCCGCCCCCGGGCTGATCACTCCTTTGCGCGGATACATGCCGAACATCCGGGCCGGCGCGGTGCAGCAGACCTCGACCCAGCGTTCCAGCGAGATCCGCCCGCTCCGGACGCCCTGGAACATCAGGTCCATCCGATGCTCGACGCCGCCGATGCCGTTGGGAATCTTGCTGAAGTCGCCGAGACCCAGCTCCTTCTGGTCTTTCATGCAGAACGGGCAGTGGTCGGTGCCCACGGTCGTGACGTCACCGGTGCGCAGATAGCGCCACAGCTCGTCCTGATGCCCCTCGGCCTTCGATCGCAGCGGTGTCGAGCACACCCACTTCGCGCCCTCGAAACCCGCTGCGCCCAGCTGGTCTTCGAGCGAGAGGTACAGGTACTGCGGGCAGGTCTCGCCGAAGACGTTGCGTCCGGCGTCGCGGGCGGCGGCGATCTGTGCCAGCGCCTGCTCGGCCGACACATGCACCACATACAGCGGCGCGCCCGTCAGCTCGGCCAGCATGATCGCGCGGTGGGTGGCCTCCTCCTCCAGCTGCCACGGTCTGGTCGTGCCGTGGAAGTACGGCGCGGTGTGCCCGCGCGCGAGCGCCTGCTCGACCAGTACATCGATGGCGATCCCGTTCTCGGCGTGCATCATCAACAGCGCACCCAGCTCGGCCGCAGACTGCATGGCGCGCAGTATCTGACCGTCGGTGGAGTAGAAGACACCCGGGTAGGCCATGAAGAGTTTGAAGCTGGTGACACCCTCGGCCACCAATTCGCTCATCCCCTTCAAGGACTCGTCGTCGACGTGACCGATGATCTGATGGAAGCCGTAGTCGATCGCGCACTGCCCGGCGGCCTTCGCATGCCAGGCGGCCAAGGTGTCCTGCACCCGCTCCCCCGGCTTCTGCACGACGAAGTCGACGATGGTGGTGGTGCCGCCCCACGCGGCGGCGCGGGTGCCGGTCTCGAAGGTGTCGGAGGCTTGGGTCCCGCCGAAAGGCATCTGCATGTGGGTGTGGCCGTCCACACCGCCGGGGATGACGTATCTGCCGGTCGCGTCGAGCACCCGATCGGCGGAGGCGGCGAGGTCCGCGCCCAGCACGGCGGAGCCCGGCTGGAGGACGGCGACGATGGTCTCGCCCTCGACGAGCACGTCGAGCGGCTGCGATCCGGTGGCGGAGACGACCGTGCCGCCATGGATGAAGGTGCGCGCCATGTCGTTCCCCGGTCTCAGGGGGCCACCAGCGGCCCGTAGGCGTCGGGGCGGCGGTCGCGGTAGAAGGCCCAGCGATCGCGCACCACCTTGATCAGGTCCATGTCCAGATCGCGGACGACCAGCTCGGGGTCGGTGTCGGAGGCGACGTCACCGACGAACTTGCCTTCCGGGTCGACGAAGTAGCTGGTTCCGTAGAAGTCGTCGTCGCCGTACTCCTCGACGCCGACGCGGTTGATGGCGCCGATGAAATACTCGTTGGCCACGGCGGCCGCCGGTTGTTCCAGTTTCCAGAGATAGCCGGACAGACCCCGCGAGGTGGCCGACGGGTTGAACACGATCTCCGCCCCGGACAGGGCCAGCGCGCGCCAGCCCTCCGGGAAGTGCCGGTCGTAGCAGATGTACACGCCGACTCTGCCGACGGCGGTGTCGAACACCGGCCAGCCGAGGTTGCCCGGCCGGAAGTAGAACTTCTCCCAGAACCCGTGCACGTGCGGCAGGTGGTGTTTGCGGTACTTACCGAGATAGCTGCCGTCGGCGTCGAGCACGGCGGCCGTGTTGTACAGCAGGCCGGGCTGTTCCTGCTCGTACACCGGCAGGATCATCACCAGGCGCAATTCCTTCGCCAGCGCGGCGAATCGCTGCGTGGTCGGCCCCGGGACGGATTCGGCGTAGTCGTAGAACCTCTGGTCCTGCCGCTGGCAGAAATAAGGCCCGTAGAACAGCTCTTGGAAGCAGATCACCGCGGCTCCCTCCGCGGCGGCCCGGCGCGCGTAGGCCTCGTGCGCCTTCAGCATCGACTCTTTGTCACCGGTCCAGTTCGTTTGGACCAGCGCCGCTCGAACGATTCCCATGCTTTGTTATACGTCACCGGGAACCAATTCTGTTGTCCAACAAGTTGCCGGAAACATTTTTGTGGCCGATCTGCGGCCATCGCAGGCCCTGTCATCGGACCGCGCGGGCGGAAATCGAGCCGTACTCCCCCACCACTGCGGGGGAGATGGAATGATTCGCGCTGCATCGTCCGGTGCGCAACCCCGAGTGAAGGAGCTTTTCAGCGGTGAGCAGCGAAGTGCAAGCGCGAGAACTCGTCAACGGCCGGCGCGCGGGGCGCCGGAACCTACCGTGGCGATCGCTGCGGATCCTCGGGGTACTCGCCGTCGGCGTGACACTGGTGGCGTCCGCGGCGGGTGTCGTCTCGGCGACCCCCGCGCCGGCTCGGGAGCAGGGACCGGCCCGCTGCGGCGCACCGGCCGCCGGTCAGCCGAACGGCAAGCAATGGCCCGCCGAACCCGGCATGACCATCGATGCCAATGCCGGATACACGGCGACGCTGACCACCAGCTGTGGCACCGTGACCATCGCCCTGGACGCGGCACACGCGCCGCGCACGGTCAACTCGTTCGTGTTCCTGGCCGGTGAGCAGTTCTTCGACCACACGAAGTGCCACCGGATGACCACCGAAGGCATCTACGTCCTGCAGTGCGGCGACCCGACCGCGACCGGCATGGGCGGCCCCGGTTACTTCTTCCCCGACGAGAACCTGGCGGGGGCCACTTACCCGGCCGGTACGGTCGCCATGGCGAACGCGGGGCCCGGCACCAACGGCAGCCAGTTCTTCCTGGTCTACCGCGACGCGCCGCTGCCGCCGAGCTACACCCCGTTCGGACGGGTCACCGCGGGCATGGAGGTTCTGTCGTCCATCGCCGCCGCGGGCGTCAAGGACGGCTCCTCCGATGGCGAGCCTGCCGTCGAGGTCGTGCTGAACTCCGTCGCCGCCGGAAGGAACTGAAGCCCGCCGCGGTGGCGGTGCGCTCCGGCGTCGCCACCGCGGGTTCGGCCCGTTGCCGGTCAGGACACGCCGGCACGCCGCCGCAGCACCAGCGCCATGACCGGCTCGACGAAGCGGCTGGCGATCGGACCTAGAACTGCCATCAACAGCACGTAGGTGGTGGCCAGGGCGGCGAATTCGGCGGGGACCGCGCCCGCGGCGACGGCGAGTCCCGCGATGACGATGGAGAACTCGCCGTGGGCGACCAGCGCGGTGCCCGCGCGCGCCCGGCCCAGGCGGCCCGCACCGGCCCGCTTGGCCGCCCACCAGCCGGTGGCGATCTTGCTGGCCGTGGTGACGAGCGCCAGCAGGCAAGCCCAGCCCAGCACCGGCGGGATGCTCGCCGGGTCGGTGCTCAGGCCGAACAGCACGAAGAACAGCGCGGCGAACAGATCGCGCAGGGGTTCCAGCAGTTTGGTCGCGTTGTGCGCGGTCGAGTCCGAGATCGCGATGCCCAGCAGGAAAGCGCCCACCGCCGCGGATACCTGGACCGCGGAGGCCGCGCCGGCCACCAGAAGCGCGGATCCGAGCAGCTTCAACAGGAAGATCTCGCGGTCGGCACTGTCGACGATCGCGGAGACGTAGCGGCCGTAGCGCAGCGCGACGATCAGCACGACGGTGACCGCCGCCAAGGCGATGCCCAGCGTCTTCAGTCCGGCGACGAAGCCGACACCGGCCAGGACCGCCGTCAGCACCGGCAGGTATCCGGCCATCACCAGGTCCTCGAACACCAGGATGGAAAGGACCACCGGCGTTTCGCGGTTACCGAGCCTGCCCAGATCGTTGAGCACCTTCGCGACGATGCCCGAGGACGAGATGTAGGTGACTCCGGCCATGGCGATGGCGCCGGTGAACCCCCAGCCGAGCCCGAACGCGACGAGCACACCAGGCGTCGCGTTGAGCACGAGGTCCAGCACGCCCGCGGCCCACGATCGGCGCATGCCGGTGACCAGCTCCGGCGCGCTGTATTCCAAGCCGAGCAGCAACAGCAGCAGGACGACGCCGATCTCACTGGCGAGGTGGATGAAGTCGTCCACCTGTCGCAACTCGACCAGGCCGCCGGTGCCGAAGACCAGCCCGCCGATCAGGTACAGCGGGATGGGCGACATGCCGATGCGCGCGGCGATCCGCCCGAGCAGGCCGAGGCCGAAAAATACCGCGCCCAGCTGGATCAGCGCGAGCGCGGTCTCGTGTGCCACCATGCGCTCAGCCGTCTAACAGGATCTTGGCGGCGGCCTCCAGGCCCTCCGCGGTGCCGACGACGACCAGCACGTCCCCCGCGGTGAAGGTGAAGTCCGGTCCCGGAGAGGCAATGGGCTGCCCGCTGCGCACCACCGCGACGATGGACGCCTTGGTCCTGGTACGTATCTGGGTCTCGCCCAGCCTGCGCCCGTCGAAGCGGGACCGGTCCGGGATGGACAGCTGACGCGTGGTCAGTCCGGTGAACTCGCGGTGTTCCTCGCGCAGTTGCTCGACCAGTTGCGGCGCACCGAGCAGGCTCGCCAGCACCGCCGCCTCCTTCGCCGTCAGCGGTACCTGTTCGGTCTCGTCGGGGTCGTCCGGCTTGCTCACGATGAGGTCCATCGTGCCGTCGCGATGGTCGATCACTCCTATCCGGCGTCGCGTATTGGCCAGCGGAAAATCCTTACGCACACCGATACCCGGCAGGGGTGTCACCTCAACGTTCACGATTCCACCCTAACGACCAGCAGAGGGCGGCCGGTCTGCGGGTGACCGAATTGTCCGTATCAACGGCCTGTTTTCGCACCACAGACCAGGCCCCGCGAGTTGGACCGTGGTTCACCGGCCGTGGTAAGAGAGATGACGTGTCCCGTACATCGACCCGTCGCCCAACCGTCGCATTCCGTTGCCGCGGCGACCGCGGCGTGCGAGTCCGGTGACGGCCGCCCGAGCGGTGAACCGGCTCCTCCGGCCGGGCGCGGTCGCCCCGGCAGGGCCACAGGCGGGCGCCGCCGGATACCGGCACGATCTGGACGGGTTGCGCGGCGTGGCGATAGCGCTGGTCGTGGCGTTCCACATCTGGTTCGGGCGAGTCTCGGGCGGCGTGGACGTGTTCCTGGTGCTTTCCGGCTTCTTCTTCACCGGCTCGCTGCTGCGCGGCGCGGAATCCACCGGCACCGTCCGCGTCCTCCACACCGCGGGCAGGCTCGCCCGTAGATTGCTGCCCGCGCTGGTGACGCTTCTGGCCGCCGTGGTCGCGGCGACCGTACTGCTGCGCCCGTTCACCCAGTGGGGCGAGATGGCGGCGCAGACGCTGGCCTCGCTGCTGTACTACCAGAACTGGTATCTGGCGTTGTCCTGGTCGGACTATCTGGCCGCCGATCCGTCGGTGAGCCCGCTCCAGCACCTGTGGTCGATGGCGGTGCAGATGCAGTTCTACCTGCTCGCGCTGCTCGTCGTGGCGTCGGCGGCGGCCCTGTGCGTGCGTTTCGAACGACCTGGAGCACTGCGCCCCGGCTTGGCCGTCCTCCTCGCCGCGGGCACGGTGGCCTCGTTCGTCTACGCCGCGCACGGCACCGCGGTGCAGCAGGGCTGGAATTACTACGACAGCTTCGCCCGAGCCTGGGAGTTGTCGGCCGGCGCCCTGCTCGCGATCGTGGCGCCCCGGCTGGCACCGCCGCGCCCGGTGCGGATCGCGGCGGCCGTCCTCGGTGCGGTCACGGTGCTCACCTGCGGATGGCTGATCGACGGCGCCGACCGGTTTCCCGGTCCGGCCGCGCTGGTGCCGGTCGGCGCCACGCTGGCGCTGATCCTCGCGGGCGCCGACCTGACCGCCGCCGAGCGACCGCTGCCCAACCGGCTGCTCGGCGCGGCGGCCGCGGTCCGTCTCGGCGAACTGTCCTACGCGTTGTATCTGTGGCATTGGCCGATCCTGATCTTCGTCCTGGCGCGGACCGGAGCCGCGACCGCCGGACTCGGCGTCGGCCTGGGAGTCATCGGGGCGTCGCTGGTGCTCGCCTACCTGACGCACCGGTTCGTCGAGGAGCCGCTGCGGATGCGGTCCGGCCGCCCAGCGCGCCAGGCCGTCCGCCCGCTGCGTACCGGCCGGCTGGTCGCGGCCCTGGGCATCGCGGTGCTCGTGGTGTCGGCCGGCGAGCAGGTGGCGACCAGAGCCAACCCGCCGCGGGCGGTGGCGGCGCTGGAACCGGTGCACTATCCCGGCGCGGAGGCGCTGGTCGCCGGCGCGAGCACGCCCGAGGCCCCGATGCGTCCGAGCATGTACGAAGCGCCGGCCGACGCCGCCTACCCGTCTCGCGACGGCTGCATCGCGGACTGGGACACCCGCGACGTCATCACCTGCACCTACGGGGATGCCCACGCGGAGCGGACCGTCGCGGTGGTGGGCAGCTCGCACGCCGAACACTGGATACCCGCCCTCGACCTGCTCGCTCGCGAGCACGCCTTCCGGGTCGAGGTGTATCTGAAGATGGGTTGCCCGCTGACCGTGGCGGCGGAACCGATGTACAAGGGCGAAGCGAATCCGGATTGCCGCGACTGGTCGGTGGAGGTGATCGACCGCTTGGCCGTCGAACGTCCGGAGTGGGTCTTCACGACGGCGACCCGGCCGCGAGACGGCGATGGCGACGAGACTCCGGGCGATTACCTGGACGTCTGGGCCCGGCTGGCCGACCGTGGACTCAACGTGCTCGCCATCCGCGACACACCATGGCTGCGCCGCGACGGGGTGCGGTATCGGGCCATCGACTGCCTCGCCCAGCAGGGCGACCGGATCAGCTGCGGCATGCCGCGCGCGGCCGCGCTGAACGCCGTCAACCCGGCGCTGGAGTTCTCCGCCTCGTTCCCCAACGTGTTCCCGGTGGATCTATCGGACGCGCTGTGTGAACGCGACGTCTGCGCAGTCGCCGAGGGCAACATCCTGATCTACCACGACGAGCACCACCTCACCGCCAGCTATTCGCGCTCGCTCGCACCGGAACTCGGCAGGCGCTTGTCACCGATCCTCGGCTGGTGGTGAAGCGGAGTCAGTTCAGCCGCAACATGTCCGACCAGGCCCTCGACCAGGGCTCATGCGGCCGCGCGCAGCGCCAGAGGGTGACTGCGCGCGTGACACCGGGAAATCCGAGCCGGGCGTCGACGTGCCCGATCGCGCTCACCTCGGCGCAGCGTGCCAGCACATCGGTCTCGGCGCCGCCCACCCACAGCACCGTGGTCGCCGTATCCGGCGGGGCGCCGAAGTATCCGAACCCGCGGTTCGGGCTGTACACGGCGGGCAAGCCGTAAGCCGCACGATCGACATCCAGAGCGCTTGCCTGCCAATAGGAATCGGCGATCACCACCGCCGACGCCCGCTCCTGCTCCGGCAGCGCCCGGTACGCGGATGCCACGCCCGCCGCGAGCTCCGACCACCCGAATCGCCCGTACACCGCGATTTCCAGGCCTGCCTCGGCTTGGTCGGCGACCGGTTCGATGTCCGTCTCCGGACGCAGCGGCAGCGAGACCACCAGCAGTGCGGCGGAGAGCGCCAGCACCGGGACGGTGACGAGCACCCGCGAGCGCCGCATATTCTCCGTCCAGTGCACCGCCCGCCGCGATCAGCACCCCATAGCAGCCCGCCGCGTAGTACGGACGTCCGTTGGTGGCGATGAAGACGACCACCAGCACCAAAGGCAACAGCCCGAGAAATCGGTAGGGCCGCCAGTTCTCCGCCCGCAACAGCGTCCACACGCCGTAGATCAGCAGTATGCCGCCGAGCAAGCCGGCCGAGGCGAGCGCCAGCGGCAGCCAGACAGCCCGCCCGCCGATCGTGGCCTGCTCCGCGGCGACCACACCACCCAGACGCAGCTGCGGCCAGCCGTGCGCCGCCTGCCACGCCAGGCTGGGCGTGCAGGTCAGCGCGACGACCACGCCGCCGCACCACAGCGCCGGGCGGCGCAGCAGCTCCCGCGGCCCGTAGACCGCCACCCCGACCGCGAGCGCGATCCAGAACACCGGGATCAACCACTTGACCTGCATATCCAGCGCGGTGACCAGCCCCGAGGCCAACAGCAGGCCGTCGCGGCGGGTGCGGACCCAGCGGACCACCAGCCAGCTCACCACCACCCAGAGCGCCGTGTCGATCGTGTTGGTGGCCAGCAGACTGCCCTGCACCAGCAAAAATGGTGAGGTCCCGTAGGCGGCCGCGGTCAGCGCCTGCGCCGCGCGGCCGCCGCCGAACTCCCGGGCGATCTGCGCGGTCACCAGCACGGCCGCCACGGTGACCAGCACGGCCGGAAGACGCAGCGCCACCAGCGAACCCGGGGCCAGCAGGTCCATCGTCCCGGCGATCGCGGGCAGCAGCGGCCCCTGGTCGGCGTAGCCGACCGCCAGTCTGCGCCCGGCCGCGACGAAATACAGCTCGTCACCGAAGAATCCGTACCGCCCGATGGAGACCAGCAGCGCCAGTGCGCCGAGCGCCGCTACCACGCCCACACCGCCGAGGGCGAACGGCGGTAGCGGTTCGCCGGAATCAGCCGGCCGCGGTGGAACATCCAGCATGTCGGCCGCCTTCGCCCGCCTTCCGCGTCGCCGTGTCGAACAACCCGCACAGATGCGCCGAGTAGGCGTCCATCGCGAAATCCGGGTCCCGCACAGCGCGCCCGGCCGCGCCGTCGATGGCGTCGCGGATCGACTCGGCCATCAACAGCGGATCGAACTCGCCGAATTCCCCGGTGCGTTGTCCTTCGGTCATGATCTCGACCAGCGGCGCGATGATGTCACGTTCCCCGTCGGCGGAGGCGAACTTCGGTTGACCGTCCGCGTCGCGCAGATTCGTCACGACGTCCACCAGCGCGGCCACGTAGGTGGTGTTCGCCGCGATGAAGCCGAGATTCGATTCGAGGTAGGCCAGCAGGCTTGCGCGCGCCCCGGACGCCGCGCCGACCCGCGGGGCGATGTACTCCGCGGCCGAGACGTACAGCTGGATCACCAGCTGCGTCATCAGATCGTCCTTGCCCTCGAAGTGGTAGGAGATGACGCCCTTGGAGATTCCCGCGCGCTCGGCGATCCGCGCCAGCGAGGCGTTGCCGTAACCGACCTCGGAGATCACCTCCACCGCCGCGGCGATGATCTGCCGCCGCCGGGCCTCCTCGATGAACGACCGGCTTTGTCCGCCCGTCCCATTTTCTGGCCGCATGGTCAGATTTTAGCACAGGCGGCCAGAACGGTGCCGCCGCCGCTGCACTCCCTCGACAGCGAAGGGCCGCGCCTCCGAGGAGACGCGGCCCTTCGTGGTCCGGCGAACCTTTACAGGTACTGACCGGTGTTCGACTCGGTGTCGATCGCGCGGCTGGCGCTGGCGTTCTTGCCGGTGACCAGCGTGCGGATGTAGACGATCCGCTCGCCCTTCTTACCCGAGATGCGTGCCCAGTCATCCGGATTCGTGGTGTTGGGCAGGTCCTCGTTCTCGGAGAACTCGTCCACGATCGAATCGTAGAGATGCTGGATGCGCAGACCGGGGTTGCCGGTGTCGAGCACCGCCTTGATGGCGTACTTCTTGGAGCGGTCCACGATGTTCTGGATCATGGCGCCGGAGTTGAAGTCCTTGAAGTACAGGACCTCTTTGTCACCGTTGGCGTAGGTGACCTCCAGGAAGCGGTTGTCCTCGCTCTCGGCGTACATCCGGTCGACGACCCGTTCGATCATCGCGCGGATGCACAGGTTCTTGTCGCCGCCGAACTCGGCCAGATCGTCGTCGTGCAGCGGCAGGTGCTCGGTGAGGTACTTCGAGAAGATGTCCTGCGCCGACTCCGCGTCGGGCCGCTCGATCTTGATCTTCACGTCCAGGCGGCCCGGCCGCAGGATCGCCGGATCGATCATGTCCTCACGGTTGGAGGCGCCGATCACGATGACGTTCTCCAAGCCCTCGACACCATCGATCTCCGACAGCAGCTGGGGCACCACCGTGGTCTCGACGTCCGAGGAGACGCCCGAGCCGCGGGTGCGGAAGATCGAGTCCATCTCGTCGAAGAACACGATCACCGGCGTACCTTCGGACGCCTTCTCGCGAGCCCGCTGGAAGATGATCCGGATGTGGCGCTCGGTCTCGCCCACGAACTTGTTCAGCAGCTCGGGGCCCTTGATGTTGAGGAAGTAGGACTTGGCTTCCTTGGCATCCTCACCACGCGCCTCGGCGATCTTCTTGGCCAGCGAGTTGGCCACCGCCTTGGCGATGAGCGTCTTGCCGCAACCAGGGGGACCGTAGAGCAGCACGCCCTTCGGCGGACGCAGCGCGTACTCGCGGAAGAGGTCCTTGTGCAGGAAGGGCAGCTCCACCGCGTCGCGGATCTGCTCGATCTGCCTGCCGAGACCGCCGATGTCACCGTAGTCGACGTCGGGTACCTCCTCCAGCACGAGGTCCTCGACCTCGGCCTTGGGGATGCGCTCGAAGGCGAATCCGGCTTTCGTGTCCACCAGGAGCGAGTCGCCCGGCCGCAGCTTGCGGATGGGGGAATCGGGGTCGTCCAGGTCGTCCATCTCGGCGACCTTCGCCAGCGGGCCGGCCAGCCACACCACGCGCTCCTCGTCGGCATGGCCGACGACCAAGGCGCGACGTCCGTCGTCGAGGATCTCCCGGAGGGTGCCGATCTCGCCGACCGCGTCGTAGTGCCCGGCCTCGACGACCGTGAGCGCCTCGTTGAGGCGGACGGTCTGACCGTATTCGAGCGTCGAGGTCTCGATGTTCGGTGAACACGTCAACCGCATCTTGCGACCCGAAGTGAACACGTCGACCGTCTGATCGTCATACACACCGATCAGAATGCCGTATCCGCTCGGCGGCTGACCCAGCCGATCGACCTCCTCACGCAGCGCCACCAACTGCTGGCGCGCTTCCTTGAGGGTGTCCATCAGCTTCGTGTTGCGAATGGTCAGCGAATCGATGCGGGCTTCCAATTCCCGTGTGCGATCCGGCGAGTCGGCGAGTTGCCTTCGGAGTGCAGCCGCTTCGGCGCGTACCGCCTCGAGCTCTCTCCAGGCCGCCGAATCCGAATTCTCGATGGGGCTCATGTGCTGCTCCTCCCAGTCCCGGTCTATCAACGCTACCGGGCGCGACCCGTTCTCGCTTTCCGACATGGTTTCGTGGTGATCACATCTGGGCCGCGATCGGCGGCCGGACCACCATGTTAGCCTGCCCTAACCCGACCCTGGCGAGCCTGCTCGCCGCCCGAGCCGAAAGGTTGCCACCATGCTCCTTCCCGCGAGAACCCTGCGTGTTTCCCTTGCCACCGCCGCCGCGGCGCTGGCCATCTCCGGTGCGTTGGCGGCGTGCGGCTCCGACGACGACTCTTCCACCAGCGCGGCGACCTCCGCCACCATCAGCGCCACCGCGTCGGGTACCCATGATCACGGCGACCATGCGACCGGCGCGCCGACCGCCGAGACCTTGCAGGCGACGCTGGTCAGGATCGCCGATCCGAATGTACCCACCGCGGAGAAGTCCAAGCTGATCGTCAACGGTGACAAGCGCACCGCGAACATCGACCAGATGAACGCAGGCCTGCAGGGCTACACGCTGACCTTCGCCGTCGCCGACCTCACCACCCAGGGCAACACCGCGAACGCGCAGGTGACCATCAGCTCGCCGCACGGCGCCGCTCCGGCCGTGCCGCTGACCTGGGAAAACGTCGACGGCACCTGGAAGCTGTCGGACGCGAGCGGCTGTCTGCTGCTCGGCTTCGCGCAGGCGCCCTGCGTCCCGGTCTGAGTCCGGCACGCCGATCACCCGCCGTCGCCGCCCCGCCGCGCTCAGCCCTTCGACGGCCTGCGCTGCGGTTTGGGCGTGACGGTGCCCTCGGCGAGCCTGCGGGCGCTGACCAGGAAGGCGGTGTGACCCTGCATGCGATGTTCGGGCCGCACGGCCAGGCCGACCACGTGCCACGGGCGCACCAGCGACTCCCAGGAGCGCGGCTCGGTCCAGCACTCCTGCTCGCGCAGCGCTTCGACCACCTTGGACAACTGCGTCGCGGTGGCCACGTAGACGATCAGCACGCCACCCGGCACCAGCGCCTTCGACACCGCCGGGAGCGCGTCCCACGGCGCGAGCATGTCCAGCACGGCGCGGTCGACCGGCTCTCCGGTGTAGTCGGCCACGTCCCCGACAGTCAGCGACCAGTTCGCCGGGCGCTCGCCGAAGAACGTCTCCACGTTGCGGACCGCGTGCTCGGCGTGATCGGCGCGGATCTCGTAGGACACCACCTGGCCCTGCGGCCCGACCGCCCGCAGCAGCGAGCAGGTCAGCGCACCGGACCCCGCGCCCGCTTCGAGCACGCGGGCCCCGGGGAAGACGTCGCCCTCGTGCACGATCTGCGCGGCGTCCTTGGGGTAGATCACCGCGGCGCCGCGCGGCATGGACAGCACGTAGTCGATCAGCAGCGGACGCAGCGCCAGGTAGGGCGTGCCGTTGGTGGAGTGCACCACGCTGCCCTCGTCGGCGCCGATCAGGCTGTCGTGCTTGATCCCGCCGCGATGGGTGTGGAACTCCTTACCCGGCTCCAAGACCACCGTGTACAGGCGCCCCTTGGCATCGGTCAGCTGCACCCGGTCACCGATGGTGAATGGCCCGGTCCGTCTGGCCGTCATGAATCTCCGTTCCGCTGGTTGGAATCCGTGCTGTCCGGCACCGGCGTGTCGGTACCGCCGGATAGCCTGCCAGGTATGTGCTCGCCCGTGTCCACGCCCCCTGCCGACGACGCGCGGACCTCCGGGCCCGACGCGATGGCGAGCCGCGCCCGGCCCGCGCTGTCGCCTTCCCGGGCAATGGATTTCAAGCAGTGTCCGCTCAAATACCGGTTCCGGGCGATCGATCGGATACCGGAGCAGCCGTCGGTGCATGCGGTGCGCGGCACGGTGGTCCACGCGGTGCTGGAGGATCTCTACGGGCTGCCCGCGGCCGAGCGGGTGCCCGAGCGCGCCGAGGCCCTGGTGCCCGCGGCGTGGGCGCGGGTGCACGCCGAGCAGCCGGAGGTCGCGGAGCTGATCGCCGGCGAGCGGCTCGACGTCTTCCTCGGCGAGGTGCGCGCACTGGTGCGCCGCTACTACCGGCTGGAGGATCCGACGCGTTTCGACCCGGAATCGCGCGAGGCGCGGGTGGAGGTCGAACTCGCCGACGGCGCGCTGCTGCGCGGCTTCGTCGACCGGATCGACATCGCGCCGAGCGGCGCCCTGCGCGTGGTGGATTACAAGACCGGCCGCGTACCGGGGCCGACGCACGAGACCAAGGCGTTGTTCCAGCTGAAGTTCTACGCGCTCGTGGTCCTGCGCACGCGCGGCCTGGTGCCCGCCCAGCTACGGCTGATCTACCTGGCCGACGAGCAGATCCTCACCTACGCCCCCGACGAGCAGGAGTTGCTGCGCTTCGAGCGCACGCTCTCCGCGCTGTGGGCGGCCATCTTGGAGGCCGGCCGCACCGGAGACTTCCCGCCGAACACCGGCCGGATGTGCTCGTACTGCGACTACAAGCCGCTGTGCCCGGCATTCGGCGGCACGCCACCCCCCTACCCCGGCTGGCCGAGCGACGGCGCGACCGAGTCCCCGGACGAGACCCTTGCCGAAGCCGTCTCGGACTGATCCCGCGGCCCGGAGCCGGGCACACGGCGGGCGGCTCGAATCGGCTGCGAGTCGCCTCAGGCGGTGAAGTCATGGAACAACAGCACCGAAAGCACCAGCCCCACCGCGAGATTCACGACCGCCGCCGATCCGAACACCACGACCGGCCGCCGGCCCGCTTCGCGCAGCCCGCGCAGCGGAACTCCAAGCCGATGGAGACGAACGCGAAGATCAGGAACCAGGTGCGCAGATCGTTGACGATCGCGATGTGCGCCGCGCCCGACTTCTTGCCCGCCGATTGCAGGTACAGCGTGCCGATGATCGAGGCGGCGATGAAGCCGAGGACGAACTTCGGGAACCGCTCCCAGAACTGGCGCCCCGAGGGTCGTACCGGGCACGCGCTCGACGCGCAGCGTGAAGTACACGGTCAGGGCGATTGCGACGACGCCGATCAACGCGTTCCGCGTGGTCTTGACGATCGTGGCGATCTGCATGCTCCTCCGCGATCGCGCCCGAACGGCACCAACCGATCCGGAATCACGCCGAGCAGGACCAGCGCGATCAGCACCGCCGGCGATGGCCGCCGGCCGATCCTCGTTCCAGGTGAAGGTGCCGCCCGACTGCTCCTCGGGTGGCGACTGTGACACGGGGACTCCTTGCGTTTCCTCATCGAGAGGCCGCACGGTAGCAACACGCGGTCACAGCGCACACCGATTGCGCTCAGCCTGAGCGCATCAGGCGTATCGGACCAATCCGGTTCAGAATGCGCGGCAGGAGCGAATGTCGGTGGCCAGGATGGCTTTCGCGCCCAGATCGGCCAGCTGGTCCATCAGTTCGTTGCTCTGTTTGCGCGGAACGAGCGCACGCACGGCCATCCAGCCGGTATCGGCCAGCGGCGCGACGGTGGGCGACTCCAACCCGGGGGTGATGACGAACGCCTCGTCGAGCAGTTCCTTCGGGCAGTCGTAGTCCAGCATCACGTACTGCTGGGCGAAGACCACGCCCTGGATTCGGGCGACGAGTTGGTTGCGCGCCCGGTCGCCCTGGTCGGCGTCCTTGCGTTCGACCAGCACACCCTCCGAATCACACAGCGATTCACCGAAGGCCACCAGATTGTGCTGGCGCAGCGTGCGCCCCGAGCCGACGACATCGGCGATCGCGTCGGCGACGCCGAGCTGAATGGAGATCTCCACCGCGCCGTCGAGGCGGATCACCTCGGCCTCGATGCCCCGGCGGCGCAGATCGCTCAGCACCAGGTTCGGGTAGGAGGTGGCGATCCGCTTGTCGTAGAGGTCCTCGACCTTCCACTCCCGCCCGGCGGGCGCGGCGTAGCGGAAGGTGGAGCGGCCGAACCCGAGGGCGAGTCGTTCCTGCACCGGCGCGCCGGAATCCAGGGCGAGGTCACGGCCGGTGATCCCGAGATCGAGTTCCCCGGAGCCGACATAGATGGCGATGTCCTTCGGCCGCAGGAAGAAGAACTCGACCTGGTTGGCCGGGTCGAGAACGGTCAGATCACGCGAATCGGTGCGCTTGCGGTAGCCCGCTTCCGCGAGGATCGAGACCGCGGATTCGGACAGGGCGCCTTTGTTGGGAACTGCGACGCGCAGCATGGGAGGAGTCCTTTCGGGAGGAGAAACGGGGTGTCGGACGGCCGTCACAGATGTCGGTACACGTCCTCGAGCTTCAGCCCGCGGCCCACCATCAGCACCTGCACCCAATACAGCAGCTGGGAGATCTCCTCGGCGAGCGACTCGTCGCTCTCGTGTTCGGCAGCCAGCCACACCTCACCGGCCTCCTCGAGCACCTTCTTACCCTGGGTATGCACGCCGGCGTCCAGCGCGGCAACGGTTCCGGACCCCTCGGGGCGGTTGACCGCACGATCCTGCAGCTCGGCGAACAGGGATTCGAAGTTCTTCACGATGAGCCATTGTTTCAGACCCGGATGCGGGCCCGCTGCTCCGGCCCACGATGGCCGCGAACAGCCCCCGCCCGGCTCCTTCGCCCCGGGTGGGGTGCGGAGGAACCGGGCGGAGGGCGCCTAGTTCGCGGCGAGCAACGCCTGCAGATCGGCGACCGCCGTGCGGAGGTGGTCGGCGAAGGCGTACATCTGGTCGGCGACCGGCTTCGGGGTGGCCAGGTACAGATTCCAGCGGTCCGGCAGCAGGACGTAGGCGATGCCGATGCACCGGGAGCTGGTGGAGCCGAAACCGAAGTAGCGGATGTTGACCGACGGCGCCGAGCTGGTGCTCAGGTAGTCGTCGCGCATGATCGTCCAGCCGGGGCTGTCGTAGAGCGGGATCGGATCGGTGACACCCAGCTCCGCGCCGCGACGGCGCTGGATCCACTGCAGCTCCCACAGGTGCTGCTCGGGGGCGGCCCCGGTCTGGCACTGCTTGGCCCGTTCCACGTGCGCGGCCGCCGCCGTCCGCGCCGCGGCGAGCCGGGCCTCGGCGCCCGCGTCCGGGTCCTGCATCGTGTCCACGAAGACGATCATCTCCGGGGTGACCACCCGCATGGCCTCGGTGCGGCCGTTGCGGTACTGCCTGGTCGCGATGGACTCGTAGGTGGCGCCGGTGAGCCCCTTGCTGCGCCGATGGGCCAGCTGGTAGCTCAGTTGCGCGAACGCGTCCGGTGAGATGCCCAACGCCTTCGCCGCGGTGGTGCCGAAGTCCGGGAACGACAACGTCTGGGTGGCGTTCTCCGCGGCGTAACGGGCGAAGGCGGCGCCCGCCGCCGCGATATCGCCGCGCTGCGCCTCGTCCAGCACGAACTCGATCGGCTCCACCGCGGGCAGACCCTGCGCCTGCGCGCCGGAGCGCGTGGCGTGTTCCTGCACCGGGGTCTCCAGCAGGGCGTCCACGAACGAGAGGATCGTGGTGCCGTCGAGTCCACAGTGTTCGACATTGATGCCCGCCTGGCCGTCTTCGAAGACGATGAAGGACACCGATTTGTCGAACCACCGGTTCGCACTGTCGCCGTGCAGCAGCTCGTCGCAGGCGTGCAGTTCGTCGCGCGGAGCGAAATCCTCGAGGCAGACGGCGAACAGCGCGGTCTCGATGGTGTCCAGCGCCGTGGCGTTCGCCGGTTCGGCCAGCAGCCGCTGCCTGCTCTGCGCCCACTCCGCGCGGGCCTTGGTGGTGAGCTGCCCGACGGCAGTGTCGGTGCGGGCCGGGCGGGCGCCCGCCTTCAGCACCGCGCGCAGCCCGTCGGCGAGATCCTCCGGCGAGTACGGCGCTCCGTCCGGGCCGATCACGTCCATCCGGAACGGGCTGCCGTGGAAGAACACCACGATGTGCCGGGCCTGCGAGGGACCCGGCCATTCATGGCTGTAGGGGACCCGCACCGTGTCCTGCTCCACACCGGGGATCCTGGTCTCGGAGAACAGGTACTTGTTCTGCCACATGGACAGCTGCTGTCCGCGCTGGGTCACCGGCGGGACGCTCTCCTGGTCCAGCGCCAGCTTGTAGTCCACGGCGGCGGAGATGATGCCCGCCGCGCGGTCCACCTGGGTGGCGGCGGTAGAGGCGGCCAGGGCGGTGTCGTCCCGGAACAGGAAGAAGAAGTTCGCGTTCAGGGCGATCCGGTCCCGCCTGCCCAGGTACCGCGACGGCCAGAACAGGTCCAGCCAGCTGCCGACACCGGGCGTCGCGTCGTACTCCGCGAGCGCCGCGTGCAGCGTACGCCCCGGACCGTCGGGTCGCAGCAGGTCGTCGACCGCCGCCCGGGTGGCGGCGAGTTCGTCGGCGGTCAGCAGTGGCTCGCACCACTGCAGGAACCGCCCACAGCTGTCCTCCAGCGTCGGCAGGGGCACCCGGGGTAGGTGGTCGTCGGCGGCGAAGGTGCGTTCGGTCAATGCGAGTCCTCGGTGTCGGCGTGATGTTTCGGCAGCGGCCTGGACACGTACAGGTTGGCATACAACCATCCCTGGTCTTCCCGGCCGGTCGTGTCGATTCCGTTGGCGGACAGGGTGTTCAGCACCTGCGCCTGCTCGGCCGGTAAGGCGAACCTGCGTTGCTCGTACAACCCCGGCGCCTGCTCGGTCCGGTAGCCGAGCGCGGCGAGTTCCGCCTCGATCGGTGCGAAGTCGAACATGCGCAATACGAAGTGTGCCATCCACGGCCGCCTGCGCGGGTGCGCGGTGGCCACGCGAGTCAAGGTCTTCTCGGTGACGTAGCCGATACAGCCGGTGGAGACGACCAGATCGGCGGTCGCCAGCAGGGCGCGCTGTTCGTCGGTCGGTTCGCCGGACTCCAGGTCGGCGTGCACCACGTCGTGCAGGAGCCCGGCCTCCCGCGCGTAGTCGAGGGCGGGGCGGGAGGCGTCCATGCCGAGGAAGCGCACGTCGTCCGCCTCGGCCCGGGCCGCGACGCGGGCCAGGTCGCGCCGGATCAGACCGGCCCGATCGATGTCGGTCACGGCATAGTGCTCGGCCAGCTCGCCGATCGTCGTGTCGAAACGCAACAGCGCGGCGTTCACTCCGTAGGAGCAGCCGATGTCGAGCACGGTCGGCGCGGCGACCCGCGCGGAGGCGCGGAATTCCCGAATCTGCTGCTGGAAGAACGGTTTCGCCAGTTCCGGAATGCGGTAGTCCAGATCGGACATACGCGCGTAGTACGCGCGCGGATCGGGGCGGTCGTAGATGTCGTCGAAAGACGCTTTCCCGGTCGTGTGTAACGGCACTGGCACTGTCGGTCCTCTCGGGTCGAGCTCGGTCAGTCGAGCCGTTCGGCTCAGTCGAGCAGTCGATCGCCCCGCACGGCAGCGGCCGCGGCGGCCAGGTGGTCGGGTAGCACGCGGCCGAACAACTGCCGGGTACGTTCCACCGTGCCGACCATTCCGGGACGATCGGTGTAGGCGAAAATGGCCGAATGGCGTTGGCGCGCACCGCCCACGGGTGAGACGCGGTGCAACGAGAAGCGGCCCTGGAACAGCTGCAGGTCGCCCGGGCGCAGTTCGAGCCGCTGGACGAAACGCTCGCCGTTGCCGGTCAGCACGGCGCGGACGTCGTCGAGGTTTTCCGCCTCGGGTGTGCGGATATCGGGGCAGTACTCGAAGACGCCACCGTCCTCGGCGGGCCGGGTCAGCATCGAGACGGTGAATTCGTTCGTGTCGAAATGCCAGGGATGCGACATACCCGGCGCGACGACGTTGAGGCACAGTCCGGCGAGCGGATCGGCGAACTCGTGCAATTCGGCCAGGCCGAAGCAGTCGGCGACGAACCGCTGGAAAAGCTCGTCGGTGTAGAGCCGGTGGATCAGCGCGTCGGCGGGGATGCGGTCACGCGGCACGAAGGCGTTACCCCGCTCCAGCACGATCCGGCCCGGATGATTCTCCGGCAGTTCGGCGTCCAGGGGAATGTTGTAGGCGTTGACCCGCTCGACCTCGTAGTGCGCGTGGGGGGCCATCAGCTCCCCCTGCGCCCGCAGGGTTTCGGCGAGCTCCGGGCGCACGAACCCGCGCAGCACGGTGCAGCCGGTGTCGGCCAGTTCGGCGCGGGCGCGCCGCACCGCTTCCCGCAGCCCGGGCCCGTCCGGATCCGCCAGGGGATACCGTGCGGTATCCACGATCTCGTCGAGTACGCCCAACGCTGCCATGGCGTCATTTTGGTGGAGCCGTCGCCGACACGCCCGGGATTCGGCGAGATTGCCGGTGATCACGGTCACACCTGCTATCTGCGCGCACTCGCGTTGCGGCACAGTAACTCTCGTCTCACCTCGGCCCGGAGCGGCGCGTCGAGCGATCGCCCGAACAGCTCAACGGCGCACGCGCAGAGCGTGTTCGAGATCCTCGACGGTCAGCCCGATCAGCGAATCCCGGAACACCCGTCCCGGCGCGTGCGGCACCGGGATCTCGCACGGGACCACCACCAGCGCGCAGCCGGCGGCCTGCACCGCACGGGCACCGGTGGGTGAGTCCTCGACCGCCACACAGTGTTCCGGATCGAGTCCGAGCAGTTCGGCGGCGCGCAGGTAGACATCCGGCTCCGGCTTGCCGTGCGCCACCTCGTCGCCGCAGACCGAGACATCGAAGAAATCGCGCCCCAGGGTGTCGAGACCGAATTCCGTGAGCGACCGCTTGGTATTGGTGACGAGCGCGCTGGACAGCCCCGCCGCGCGAACCATGGCCAGTGCGTCCTTCGCACCCGGCCGCCACGGGATGGGGCCGGTCATCAATTCGGTCACCCGCCGTTCCAGGAACTCCCCCGCCGCCCGCAGTGAGTCGGGCGTGGGCGCGATGCCCAGACCGGTGAACATGATCCGCAGAGCGTTCGGGCCCGACGCCCCGATCAGCGCGTGCCGGATCGCGTCGGTCATCTCGCGGCCGTGCTCGCGCGCCAGTTCACGCACCGCGACGTCCCAGAGTTTCTCCGAGTCCAGCAGCGTGCCGTCCATGTCCCAGAGCACTCCGGCCAGTCGCACTGTCACGTTCGGTCCTTCTCCTAGATCTCGTCCCTGTCATGGGCACAGCTCGGCGGACCGTCCGCGAAGTGGGCCCACGAACCGTACCGCCGGGCGAAGCCCGCTCAGCCTGGGCAGCCATGAGCCGATACGCCCAGCGTCCGTCCATCGTGCCGCGTGAGGCGGACGCGGAGGCCCGCAGCGCATTGTCACGCGCGCCTCCACACCGAGCCCGAGCAAGCCGAGACGGCGCCGAAGTCGCGCACACCGCGCCGAGCCGCGGAGGCGAAGCGGCCTAGGTACCCGACGCGGCGATTTGCAGCTTGGCGCTGTCCCCGACGACCTCGATCCATCGGTTCTCGGAGGTCGTCGTGCCGTTCTTCAGGGTATAGGTCAGCGCGACCACCGCCCGGTTCGCACCGTTCTGCGTGACCGAGCCCACGCGCACCGACCGGATGGAGCCCCAGAAGTTCACGTAGGAGTCGTAGCCGGTCTTCGACTGGTATCCAGGGGCGAGCTGTGTCCAGGCGCCGGACACGTTCGTGGGCAGCATGCCGTAATAGCCCTGGATGAACGAGGCGATCCGGTCGGGCGTCGGCGGCCCGGACGGGGCGGTCGTCGCGGTGGCGGTCGGGCCGGTGGTGGTCGGGGCCGGGCCCGACGTGGTGGGCTGGGGTGTGCTGCCGGGCGGCGGAGTGGTGCTCGGTGCGGGGTTCGTCGTCTGCGCGGGCGGGGTGGTTCCCGGTGCGGGCGGGGGCGGGGGCGGGGGCGCTCCCACGGAAGTGTTCGCGGGCCCGGGCCCGGGCACGGGGGCGGGTGCCGGAGAGGAGGACTCCTGAGCCGGGGGTTGGGCGGAAGCTTGCGCCGGGGCCTGTCGCGGCTCCGGTCCGGCCGCCTCGGCCTGTGACGGCGGGTTCTCGGGCGCCCCGGCGGCCGGAGGCACTGCCGACGACGTCGGTGCGTCGCCACCCTCGCCGTCGACGGTGGTCAGCGTCGCGATGATGGCGACCAGGATCAGCACCCCGACCACCGCGGCGACTTCCACGGCGATCAGACGGCGGCGCTGCCCGCCCCGCAGAACGCCCGGCAACGTCCCCGCAAGCCCGGGCCGCCTCGGCGGTGGCGTGACCGATTGCGGCGCGGACGGATTCGGCCCGGCGAAGGGCACGACATCGGTGACCCCGGTGTCGACCGGCTGCTCCGGCCATACGGCAGCGGCTTGGTCGGGCAGGACAGTCGTCGCCGCGGCGGGGACGGGAATCACCTTGGTCACCGGCACGGGCAATTGCGGGTCCCGGCCCGCCGCAACGGCTTCGAGGATCGCTTTCGCCTCCCGCATGGTCGGGCGGTCGGCGACGGACGGAGCGAGCAGGTACATCAGCACCGGCCCCAGCGGTCCCGCTGACTCGGGCGGCGGGATCTCCGCCCGCGCGACCGCGTGCAGCAGGGCGAGCGGGTTGTCACCCTCACCGAACGGCGGGGTGCCCTGCACCGCCGCGTACAGCGTCGAGCCGAGGGCGAAGACATCGGAAGCCGGTTCCGGATCCTCGCCGCGCGCCACCTCCGGCGACAGATACGCCGGCGTCCCGGCGAGGAAGCCGGTGGCCGTGACCGTCACGTCGCCGACCGCACGGGAAATGCCGAAATCGGTGATCTTGACCGTGCCGTCGTCGGCGACCAGCAGGTTCGCCGGCTTCACGTCCCGGTGCATGATCCCCGCGTCGTGCGCGGCGGCCAGGGCGCTCGCCGCCTGCGCGCCGATCTCGGCGACCTCGATCGGCGGCAGCGTGCGATTGCCCGAAAGTTTGGTCGCCAAGCTCGGCGCGTCCATGTACTCCATGACCAACCAGGGCTGGCCGTCCTCCTCGGCCACGTCGAACACGGTGATGGCGTTCGGATGGTGCAGCCGGGCGGCGATCCGGCCCTCCCGCATGGCACGGCGCTTCGCCTCCAGCGCCGCCGACCCGGACAGTCCGGGACCGAGCAACACCTGTTTGACCGCGACGGTGCGCTGCAACCGGACATCGGTCGCGCGCCAGACCACACCCATGGCGCCGGTGCCGATCGGATCCGTGAGCCGGTACCGTCCCGCGATCAATCGATCCGCCGTCATGGTGGTGTGCCTCTCCTACTCACGCGCCTAGCCGTTCGCACTCCGCGCGCAAGCCCGCCAAGGACTCCGAAGGCGTACGCGCCGAGGTGCTTCGCACCACTGAGCAGGGAAGCGAACGCATCCGCCGACTGCCCCGGATGCAGTTACAACGCCTTCGACAATGGCACATCCACCCGACAGACATCCACCTCCCGGCGCGGGCCTGGGCGATCGCCCAGGTCAACACCGCGCGCCCGCGCGCCATGACGCGCCGACGCGCACTCCGATTCGCGGGAGAATCGACATCCGGCCAGGTAGCAAAGACCCTTGGCGCGAGAGCCTTTCGCTATGGCTCGCGGTGCACCCCGCCGCTCGCCTGCGGCCCGCGGCACCACCCACGTCGCACGCTTACGCGTTGAAGTACTTCGCCTCCGGATGCAGCAACACGAACGCATCGGTGGACTGCTCCGGATGCAGCTGCAACTCCTCCGACAGCACCACGCCGATGCGATCGGCCTCGAGCAGGTCGACCAGCTTGGCGCGGTCCTCCAGGTCGGGGCAGGCGCCGTAGCCGAAGGAGTAACGCGCGCCGCGGTAACCGAGCTTGAAGTACTCCAGCACGTCCGCCGGGTCGGATTCGGCGACCGCGTGGCCGTCGAGGACGAGTTCCTCGCGGATGCGCCGGTGCCAGTACTCGGCGAGCGCCTCGGTGAGCTGGACGCCGATGCCGTGCACCTCCAGGTAGTCGCGGTAGCTGTCGCCCGCGAACAGTTCGTTGGCGAAGTCGGCGATCGGCTGGCCCATGGTGACCAGCTGGAACGGCATGACGTCGACCTGACCGGTCGTGCGGGCGTAGTCCCGGGAACGGATGAAGTCGGCGATGCACAGGAAACGGTCGCGCTGCTGACGGGGGAAGGTGAACCGGTACCGTTCCGGCGCGTCGGGTTCCGGTTCGGTGAGCACGATGACGTCGTCGCCTTCGGACACCGCGGGGAAGTAGCCGTACACCACCGCGGCGTGCTGCAACACGCCTTCGGTGCTCAACCGGTCCAGCCAGGCGCGCAGGCGCGGCCTGCCCTCGGTCTCCACCAGTTCCTCGTAGCTCGGCCCGTCGCCGCCGCGCTGCCCGCGCAGGCCCCACTGCCCCAGGAACAGCGCCCGCTCGTCCAGCAGACCCGAGTACTCGTGCAGGGCGAGACCTTTCACCAGCCGCGTGCCCCAGAACGGCGGCACCGGCACCGGCAGGTCGGCCGCGACATCGGAGCGTTCGGGCACCACGACGGGCACCTCGGCCGCCCGGCGCTCCGCGGCGATCCGCTTGGACCGCTCGTGGCGCGCTTTGCGCTCGGCGGCCCGCTCCCGCTCGGCGACGGCTTCCGGGCTGTCGGGGTCCGATTCGCCGCCGCGCTTGCGGGTCATGATGTCGTCCATCAGCCGCAGGCCCTCGAACGCGTCGCGCGCGTAGTGCACGTCGCCCTCGTACACCGCGGTGAGATCGTTCTCCACGTACGACCGGGTGAGGGCCGCGCCGCCGAGCAGTACGGGGAACTGCTCGGCCACGCCCTTGGCGTTGAGTTCCTCCAGGTTCTCCTTCATCACCACCGTCGACTTCACCAGCAGGCCGGACATGCCGATGACGTCGGCCTTCTTGTCCATCGCCGCGTCCAGGATGGTGGCGATCGGCTGCTTGATGCCGAGATTGACCACCTCGTAGCCGTTGTTCGACAGGATGATGTCCACCAGGTTCTTGCCGATGTCGTGCACGTCGCCCTTGACGGTGGCCAGCACGATGCGGCCCTTGCCGCTGTCGTCGGTGGCCTCCATATGCGGCTCCAGGTACGCGACGGCGGCCTTCATCACCTCGGCGGACTGCAACACGAACGGCAGCTGCATCTGACCGGAGCCGAACAGCTCACCGACCGTCTTCATCCCGGCGAGCAGGGTCTCGTTGATGATCTGCAGCGGCGGCACCTCGGTCATGGCCGCGTCGAGGTCGGCCTCCATCCCCGCTCGCTCACCGTCGACGATCCGCCGCTCCAGCCGCTCGAACAGCGGCAGCGCGGCCAGTTCCTCCGCCCGCGACGCCTTCGACGAGGAAGTGGAGACGCCTTCGAACAGCGCCATCAGCTTCTGCAGCGGGTCGTAGTCCTCGCCGCGGCGGTCGTACACCAGATCCAGCGCGGTTTCGCGCTGCTCGTCCGGGATCCGGCTGATCGGGAGGATCTTCGAGGCGTGCACGATCGCGGAGTCCAGACCGGCCTCGACGCATTCGTGCATGAAGACCGAGTTGAGCACCTGCCGGGCCGCCGGATTGAGACCGAAGGAGATGTTGGACAGACCCAGGGTGGTCTGCACCCGCGGATGGCGGCGCTTGAGCTCGCGGATGGCCTCGATGGTCTCCAGCCCGTCGCGGCGCGACTCCTCCTGGCCCGTGCCGAGGGTGAAGGTGAGCGTGTCGATGATGATGTCGCTCTCCGACAGCCCCCAGTTGCCGGTGATGTCGGCGATCAACCGTTCGGCGATCTCCACCTTCTTCGCCGCGGTGCGGGCCTGACCCTCCTCGTCGATGGTCAGCGCCACCACCGCGGCGCCGTGCTCGGCCACCAGCCGCATGGTCTGCTGGAAACGCGAATCGGGACCGGCGCCGTCCTCGTAGTTCACCGAGTTGACCGCGCAACGCCCGCCGAGACGTTCCAGCCCGGCCTGCAACACCGGGGCCTCGGTGGAGTCGAGCATGATCGGCAGCGTCGAGGCGGTGGCCAGCCGGGCGGCCAGCTCCGCCATGTCGCGGGTGCCGTCCCGCCCGACGTAGTCGACGCACAGATCGAGCATGTGCGCACCGTCGCGGGTCTGGTCCTTGGCGATGTCCAGGCACTTCTGCCAGTCCTCGGCCAGCATGGCGTCGCGAAAGGCCTTGGAGCCGTTGGCGTTCGTGCGCTCGCCGATCATCAGGACCGAGGCGTCCTGTTCGAACGGCACCGCGGTGTACATGCTGGACACGCTCGGCTCGTGCACCGGCGCGCGCCGCTCGGCGATCGGCGGCAGGGCCTGCTCGACCTCGCGCACCGCGGCGGTGACCTGGCGGATGTGCTCGGGCGTGGTCCCGCAGCAGCCGCCGACCAGGGCCAGCCCGAACTCGGTGACGAACCCGCGCAGCGCGACCGCGAGTTCCTCGGGCGTGAGCGGATACTCCGCTCCGGCGGCGCCGAGCACCGGCAGCCCGGCGTTCGGCATCACCGAGACCGGCACCTGCGCGTGCCGGGACAGGTGGCGCAGGTGCTCGCTCATCTCGTCCGGGCCGGTCGCGCAGTTCAGGCCGATCATGTCGATGCCGAGCGGCTCCAGGGCCGTCAGCGCCGCGCCGATCTCGCTGCCGACCAGCATCGTGCCGGTGGTCTCCACCGTGACGTGGGTGATGATCGGGATCCGGCGGCCCAGCTTCGCCATCGCGCGCCTGCTGCCGGTCACCGCCGCCTTCACCTGGAGCAGGTCCTGGCAGGTCTCGATGAGAATGGCGTCGGCGCCGCCGTCCAGCATGCCGAGGGCGGCCTCGGCGTAGGCGTCGCGCAGCGCGGCGAACGGGGCGTGACCGAGCGTGGGCAGCTTGGTGCCCGGCCCCATCGAGCCGAGCACGTACCGTGGCGTACCGTCGGCGGACGGACCCATCTCGTCGGCGACCTCGCGGGCCAGCCTGGTGCCGCGCTCGGACAGGTCGCGGATCCGGTCGGCGATGTCGTAGTCGGCGAGGTTGGGCAGGTTGCAGCCGAAGGTGTTGGTCTCGACCGCGTCGGCGCCCGCCTCGAAATAGGCGCGGTGGATGGCGCGCAGGACGTCGGGGCGGGTGTCGTTGAGGATCTCGTTACAGCCCTCCAACCCGCGGAAATCGTCCAGGGTCAGATCAGCCGCTTGCAGCATGGTGCCCATCGCACCGTCGCCGATGACGACACGGCGGCGCAGCGTGTCGAGTAGCGTGGTGTCGAACTCGGCGGGGATGGACGCAGACATGCGTTCCAGCGTAGTGGGCGGGGTGGACGTTCCAGGCCACCGCGTCGAGCCTCGGTGTCCTGGACCACACGCCCGGCCCGACACCGCCGCATCCGCTCGCGGAACACGCCACCCGGTCCGGCCGTCATACGACACGCCATATCGCCGCACGCCGTAGGCTGACCGAGTGAACGCCAGTGAAACTCCCGATCCGGAACTGCCGACGTTGCGGGATCCGGTACTGGTCGCCGCCTTCGAGGGGTGGAACGACGCCGGTGACGCGGCCAGCGGCGCCGTCGAGCATCTGGAACTGATCTGGGACGCCGAACCGTTGGCCGAACTCGACTCCGAGGACTACTACGACTATCAGGTCAACCGGCCGACCGTGCGTCAAGTGGACGGGGTGACCAGGGAAATCCAGTGGCCGTCGACGATGCTGTCGGTCTGCTCGCCGCCCGGAAGCGACCGTGACGTGGTGCTGCTGCGCGGCATCGAACCGAACATGCGCTGGCGCAGCTTCTGCGGCGACCTGCTGGAGTTCATCGAGCAGCTCGGGGTGCAGACGGTGGTCATTCTCGGCGCGTTGCTCGCGGACACTCCGCATACCAGACCGGTGCCGGTGACCGGCTCGGCCTACAGCAAGGAGGCGGCCGAGCGGTTCAACCTGGAACAGACCCGCTACGAGGGCCCCACCGGAATCACCGGCGTGCTACAGGACCAATGCGTGAAGGCGGGCGTCCCGGCGGTGTCGTTCTGGGCCGCCGTCCCGCACTATGTTTCCCAGCCGCCCAATCCGAAGGCGACCATCGCGCTGCTGCACCGGGTGGAGGACGTGCTCGACATCGAGGTGCCGCTGGGTGAGCTGCCCAAGCAGGCGGAGGACTGGGAGACCGCGGTCAACGAGATGACCGTGGGCGACGAGGAGATCAGCGAGTACGTGCGCTCGCTCGAGGAGCGCGGGGACGCGGCGGTCGACGTGAACGAGGCGATGGCCAAGATCGACGGCGACGCCATCGCGGCGGAATTCGAGAAGTACCTGCGCAGACGAGGTCCGGGCAGCTTCGGTCTCTGATCGGCGCGGCGGCGGCGTGTTCGGGCCGGACGGCCGTTCACCGGAAGTTCGCCAGGGGGCCACCTTCGGGCCGGGCAACGGCCGCCTCCTACACTTTCGCCGGTGACCGTCCATCCGATCGTCGAGCGTCTGCGCACCTTCGACGAGCGGATCGCCGTCCGGCGCGCCGACCGTGTGGATACGGACGCCGCCGTGCCCGAACCCGCGCGGCAGGTCACTTACGCTCGGCTTGCGGCGCTGGTCGAGGGTTACGCGGCCGAGCTCGGCCCGGCCCGCCGCCTCGTCGCGCTCGCCGCGCGCAATGACCTCGCCTCGCTCGTCGCGTATCTCGGAGCGCTCAGCGCCGGCTGCGTCGTGTTACTCACCGAGCAGATCACTGCGGAGTTGCGGGACGCCTACGATCCGGACGTCCTCATCGAAGGAGGCCGCGCACGCGTGGTCCGGGAGCGCTCGGCGCATCGTCTGCATCCGGACCTCGCGCTGCTGCTGAGCACCTCGGGGTCCACGGGCTCGCCCAAGCTCGTCCGGCTCTCGGCGACGAACGTGCGCGCCAACGCCGCGGCCATCGCCGAGTACCTGACCATCGGCCCGGAGGACTGCGCGGCCACTACCCTGCCGATGTTCTACTGCTACGGCCTGTCGGTGGTGCACAGTCATCTGTTGCGCGGAGCGAGCCTCCTGCTCACCGACCGGTCGGTACTGGACGTGGAATTCTGGCGCGCGTTCCGGGAGTGTCGCGCAACGTCTTTCGCCGCGGTTCCCTACACCATCGATCTGCTCGACCGCATCGGTTTCGCTCGCATGGCTCTGCCGCACCTGCGCTACGTCACCCAGGCCGGCGGCAGGCTGGCGCCGCGGCGAGTGCGCGAATACGCCGAACTGGGCCGGGCGAACGGCTGGGCTTTCGTGGTCATGTACGGACAGACCGAGGCCACCGCCCGGATGGCCTACCTGCCCGCGCATCTGGCGAGCGCGCATCCCGACTGTATCGGGATACCGATCCCCGGTGGCGAATTCACCCTCGAACCGGTCGAGGAAGCCGACGAGGGGGACGAACCGCGCGAACTGGTCTATCACGGCGCCAATGTGATGATGGGCTACGCGAAGTCGGCCGCAGACCTCGCACTCGGCCGCTCGCTCGACGCCCTGCGCACCGGCGACCTGGCCCGGCGCACACCGGAGGGCTTGTATCAGGTGGTCGGCAGGCGCAGCAGGTTCGCCAAGATCTTCGGCCTGCGCATCGATCTGGAGCGGCTCGAATCCGGGCTGGCGGCGGCCGGTTTCACGGCGTGTTGCGCCGACGACGACACGCACCTGGTCATCGCGGTGGAGACCCCCCGGTCCGATCCGACCGAAATCGCCACGCGCTTGTCCGGCCTGCCCGCCGCGGCCATCCGGACCCGCCCGGTCGAACGGATGCCACGGCTACCGAATGGCAAACCCGACTACCCCGCGATCCGCCGGCTGGCCGGATCCCTGCCGCAGGTGCGTGACATCCGCGCCCTCTACGCCACCACCCTCGGCATCGACCCCGCGCGGGTCCACGCGGACAGCACGTTCGTCGAGCTCGGCGGGAATTCGCTGACCTACGTGACCACCGCGGCACGACTGGAGCGGGCGCTCGGCGGCCTGCCCACCGACTGGCCGAACACGCCCGTGGCGGACTTGGAGCGGATACCGGAGGGCCGCAGCCGGTTCGGACGGGCGCTCGACACCGGAACCCTGCTGCGTGCGATCGGCATCGTGCTGATCGTGAGCGCGCACGCCGGAGTGTTCGTGCGGTGGGGCGCGGCGCACGTGCTGCTCGGTGTGGCCGGGTTCAACTTCGCGCGGTTCGCCGTGACCGCGGCGCCACCCGCCGAGCGCTTGCGGCACACGCTGCGCGCCGTGGGATCCATCGCGGCGCCCACGGCGCTCTGGGTCGCGCTGACGCTGCCGTTCAGCGACTACTACGGTTGGCAGAATGTCCTGTTGTTGAACAAGATTCTCGGCCCGCACGACAGCGCCACCGCCGGGCACCTGTGGTTTCTCGAGGTGCTCGTGTACTTCATGCTGGCCGCCGCGCTGCTGATCCGGCTCCCCGTGGTGGACCGGTGGCAACGCGCCGAGCCGTTCTGGTTCGCGATGGCGCTGGTCGCACTATGTCTCGTCTTCCGATACCAGGCGTTCGGTCTGTATTCGGCGAAGGACATCCCGTTCTCCCCTCTGGCGGTGTGGCTGTTCGCGCTCGGCTGGGCGGCGGCGAAGGCGACGTCGATGTGGCAGCGGATGACGGTGAGCGCCGTCGTACTCATCGCGGTGCCTGGATATTTCGGCGTTCCCGAGCGGGAGCGACTGATCATGGCTGGCTTGCTCGCTCTGGTGTGGTTGTCCGCGATCCGCGTTCCCGCCGTCGTCGCCGTCTGCGCGGCGGTGCTGGCCGAAGGATCGCTGTTCGTCTATCTGCTGCACTGGCAGGTGTACCCGCTGTTCGAACAGCACCGGCTCGCGGGGCTGCTCGCTTCCCTGGCAGCGGGTGTGGTCGCGACCGGCACGGCTACCGGATTGCGACGCTGGGGATCGGTGCGGTACCGGGCAATTCGGTCGCGACGGTCAGCTCTGCACGGTCCACACCCGCGCCGCCGCCTCCTGGGCCAGTTTGGCGATCAGGATGTCGCGCGGAATCGTCTGACCGGCAAAGTGATCGAGTGAGGGAACCACCACATGATGCGCGTCCGCGCGCTTGAGTTCCGCCGTGAGTTCGGCGAAAGCCGTCCCGTCGCCGCCGGTCGATTCATGGAATGTTGCGGCGAAGCACAGCCCTTCCTCGCGGGCGAGACTGCTCATCGCGGCCTCGAGCTCCTTGCTATGGCCATCGGCCAGATCGTCACGCAAGTATCCATAGATCAACGCTTCCACCCGAACCTCCGTTGGATTGGGATCGCTGTTCTCTTATGTGGATCCACCCGTTTTACGGGGTATTTGCGCTTCGTGCAAGAGCAGATGTACTTGCAGTTGCTCTTACAGGAGGGGCTGGCTAACTTCCGGCGCCATGTCCAGCATGCACAATGCTGCGGCGCGAATGTAGCTGTCAACACACGGACATCTGTCTGCCCTCTTGGGGCCACCGAACGTTAACTGGTGCGATACTACAGACGTGGCCGCTACCGACGATCGACCCGTCTGGGCAGTCCGAATGCGTTCCGAGCGTGACGCGAGGGGGTGGTCGCAAGCCGACGCTGTTCGCGTGATGCGTGGAAAGTCTTCGCACAACCTGCCGACCGACAGTACGCTCCTACGCAATTGGCGCCGTTGGGAATCGGGCGAATCGCGCCCCGACGACTTCTACGCGCCCATCATCGCCGCCACCTTCGACACGGTGCCCGCGGCGTTCTTCCCCAAGGTCAGACCGAACCGGGACGACGAATTGCTCTCGGCGACGGGCATGGACACGCTCGAGTTCATCGGACGACTGCGCATGTCCGATGTGTCCTCGGTGACCCTGGAGGCGATCCGCATCACCGCCGAACGCCTGTGCTGCGAATACTCCTACGCCGACCCGCACGACCTGCACGCCGAGGGCACGGCGTGGCTGCGCAGGATCACCTCGTTGCTGGACGGTCGCCTGACCCTGGCCCAGCACCGCGAAATCCTCGTTCTCGCCGGATGGGTCGCGCTGCTGGTCGGCTGCGTGGACTACGACCTCGGCCGGCGCACCGCCGCCGAGGCGACCCGCCGCGCCGCCCAGTCGCTGGCGCAGGAGGCGGAGAACGTCGAGATCGCCGCGTGGACGGCGGAAATGACCGCGTGGTTCGCGCTGACCCAGGGGAACTACCGCGGCGTCATCGAGGCCGTTCAGCCGACGCTGGAAGTAAGCCAGCACCTCCGCGTCGGCGTCCAGCTCGCCGCCCAGCGCGCCAAAGCCTGGGCCAGGCTCGGCAACACACGCGAGGTCGAGACCGCGCTCGACGAGGGTCGAGCTATCTTGGAGCGACTCGAACATCCGGCTAATCTGGACAACCACTTCGTCATCGATGCGAACAAGTTCGACTTCTACGCGATGGACTGCTGCCGCGTCGCGGGCGAGGATCGGCTCGCCGAAAGCTACGCGCGCGAAGTGATCCGCAACGCGACCCGGCCCGACGGCACGGTGCGCAACCCGATGCGGGTCTCCGAGGCCCACCTGACGCTGGCCGTGGTCGCGGTGCGCGACCGCGACCTGGAGCTGGCGGTGGCCGAGGGCATGCGCGCGTTCGCGGGCAGCAGGCGCTCCCTGCCCTCGCTGATGTGGATCGCCGGCGAAGTCGCGCGCGAGATCATCGAGCGCTTCCCCGGCGACCCGCGCACGCGCGCGTATCTGGACCAGATGCGTTCGATGTCCGTCGAATGAGCCGGCCCGCGCCGCGACCGCGGCGAACGGTGCCGAACCGGACGCGGCCACGCCGGACACCGGAACGTCGTGCGGGCGGCGATCTGCCCGCTACTACCCTGTTACCGGTGACCGACTCCGCTGACAGCTGTGCCGATACCCGCTGGGACGACCGGCTGCGGCTGTTCTCCTTCGCCACCGCCGAGCGGCGCGCCGACTACCTGCGGGTGCTGCGCGCTTTCGACAGCGCGCGAGCGGCGTACGTGGTGCTGCTGCACGCCGACGACGTCGCGGAGTGGATCGTACGCAACGGAAATTCGCTGCGTACGCCCGATCTGGTGGCTACGAACCAACCGGTCGCGACGGCCGGTGATGAGGAGCACGCCGAGGAATCGCGAAGGTCCGCAGGCCCGCGCAAAAGCCGGACGGAACCGGAGACCGACGCGCCGGACCGATCCCCGGAGACCAGCGGCCCGGCGGCGGGCCCACGCCTGACGGCCGCCGAGATCGGTCCACTGCTCGACCAGCTGCACCAGTGGGGCATGCTGGAGCGCAGTTACGACGGAACCCGCGCCGCGACGCTGGCCGAATACCGCAACCGGCACTACGTATATCAGTTCTCCCAGGCAGGATTCCAGGCATACCGGGCAGTTGCCGGTGTGCTCAGCGCGCGCCTCGACGAGGCCTCGTTGTCGCGCTTGGTCCTGCCGGAATTGCTGGCCGATCTGCACACCCTGGCCGAGGCCAACCGGGCGGGCGACGCCGAACGCGTCTACCGCACACTGCGCCGCCTCGACACCGCGCTGTCCGACCTGGCCGCCCGCGCGGCGCACTTCTATCTGGGGCTCGGCGACCTGGTGCGCACCACCGAGATCACCCCGGAATCGTTTCTCGCGCACAAGGACGCGCTGCTGGCGCACATGCGGGAGTTCAGCCTCGATCTGGCCCGGTTCACCCCGCGGCTGGCGGCCGCGATCGCCGAGATCGAGGAGACCGGCATCGAGGACCTGATCGTCCGCGCGGCCCGCTGCGACGAACGAGTGCTGCTGGGCATCGAGGAACGCCGATCGGATTGGCAGGCCAGATGGGATGGACTGCGGACCTGGTTCGTCGCCTCCGGTGGCGGCGAGCCTGCGGGCACCACGGAGGCCGAGCGACTGCGCGAGGCCACCATGAGCGCCATCGCGGCGGTGCTGTCGTTGCTGCGCCGGGTCACCGAGACGCGGCGCGGCGGGGTCAGCCGGGAGTCCGCGCTACGGCATCTGGCGGGCTGGTTCACCGCGGCGCCGAGCGCGGACAGCGCCCACGCACTGTTCGACGCGGTGTTCGGGCTGGGCAAGCCACGGCACCTGGCGATGGAGCATCCGGACGCCGACGTGATTCCGGCCATCCGTTCCTGGTGGGACGCACCGCCGTTGGAGATCTCGCGCACGCTCGCCGAGACCGGGCGCCCGCCCTCGGCGGGTGCGCCCGCCCGCATCCACCGCAACGACGCCGGTATCCGGCGCCTGCGCGAGGCACAATTGGACGCGCAGCGGGCCCGCGCCGAGGCCGCCCGGTCACTGGCTTCCGGCGACGTACACGAACGGGTGCTGGACGAACGGGAAACCGAAGTGCTGCTGCGGTTGCTGGACGCCGCGTCGACCGCGTGGGTTCCGGTGCGCGGCCGGGTGGCGGGAACCACCGGTTCCGACAGCGGCGTCACCCTGACGGTGTCCGAGCACGACGGCCCGACCGTCGTGCGCACCACCCGTGGGCTGCTGCGGTTGAACAACCGGGCGCTGAAGATCGAGCAGACGACCGGAGCACGGTCGCGCCCGCGCGGGGAGCGCCGCTGATGCACGGACGCACCATCGATTCGCTCGCGCTGGACAATTATCAACGCGCGGCCCGGATCATCCTGGCCAACCACCTGGTGACCCGCACCTATCCGGACCGGATCGCGCTGCCGCTGATCCGGCGCTGGGCCACCGAACTGCGCGAGGACCTCGCCGAATTGTTCGGCTATCGGCTCGAAGTCACCGAGACGACGGCACGCGTCTTCCCGGTACTGGACCGCCTCGACGCGGGCAGGCCCGCGCGCACGCCCGCCGAGCGCGTCTTCGACCGCCGCCGCTACGCCTACCTGGCCCTCGCGCTCGCCGCGCTGGGGCGCGCCGGGGACCAGATCACGTTGTCGGAGCTGGCCGATCAGGTCGCGGCCTACGCGAGCCGGGTGGACGGTCTGGAGCTGGCCACCGACCGGGCCGCCGACCGCGACGCGTTCGTCGACGCGGTGGGCTGGCTGACCGCGCGCGGCGCGCTCGCCTTGGCCGACGGTGACGCGGGCGGGTGGGCCACCGATCCGGAGGCCGGTGAGGCGCTCTACGACATCGACCGGCCCGTGGTCTTCGCGCTGTTCCGGCCGCCGCGGGCATTGCAACATCTGCACAGCGTGCGTGGGCTGCTCGGCGAAGAGGCCACGGGCACCACCGTTTCCGCCCCCGTGACGACCACCGCCGAGATCGCGCGCCGGGTGCGGAGGGCGCTGGTCGAACAGCCGGTGGTGTACGCCGAGGACCTCGCGCCCGAAGAGCGCCCCGCCCTCGGCCAGGAGCGGCTGGTCGCGGAGGTCGAGCTGTTCACCGGGCTGCGCGCCGAACGCCGTGCCGAGGGGGTCGCGCTGATCGACACCTCGGGGCGGCTGTCGGACGTCCGCTTCCCGGGGACCGGTACGCTCGCGCAGGTCGCCTTACTGCTGGCCGGTGAGATCGCCGACCGGGTATTGGATATCGACCACCCGTTGCCGCGACGCCACGTCGTCGCGCAGCCCGATGCGGCCCTGGCCGACCAGCTCGATGAAGCCATCCCCGAATCCACGGTGTTCGCACCGCTGGCCGAGACGCGTTCAGCGGCTGCGCCCACCGACGACCTCGATCCCCAGGACGACACCCAGGGACAGGAGGACCGGCCCACGCCCGGCTATCCGCTGATCGAGCGGGCCTGGTTGCGCGAGACGGTGCGGGCACTGGCCGACCGGTACGGCACGACCTTCGCCGCGCAGTGGCAGGCCGATGTCGCGCGCCTCACCACCGAAGTGGTGGCGCTGCTGGAACGACTACGGCTGGTCCGGATGATCGAGGAGGGACTGCTCGTGCTGCCTGCCCTGGCCCGCTACCGTGGCGCGGTCGTGACGGTCCGCACCAAGCGGGCCGCGGAACTGTTCGTCACCGCGGCCGACACCTACGGGCCCGACGGTACCGGCACGGAAGGGAACTGAGGGATGTCGCTCATTCACGGCGGAGTGCGGTTCACCCCGACCCGCGCGGGGATCGTCAACCTGTGGGACTACCGCGACCAGGAGTTCTGTTTCGCCGACGGCAGATTAGTGCTGCGCGGGCCGAACGGGTCGGGCAAGACCAAAGCGCTGGAGGTGCTGTTCCCGTTCGTGCTGGACGGGCGGATCGAGCCGCGCAGGCTCAATCCGTTCGCCGGCGAGGAACGCACGATGAAGTCGAATCTGCTCTATCGCAAGCAGGACTCGGCCTATTCCTATGTCTGGATGGAATTCGCGCGCGGTCGCTGGGAGGACCCCGAGGCGGTCACCGTCGGCATCGGCATGCGCGCCACCCGTTCCTCGGACAAGGTGACCCGCTGGTATTTCGTCGCCGACGGCCGCGTCGGCGTCGACTTCTCCCTGATCGGCCCGGACGACCGGCCGTTCACCCGCAAACAACTCGCCGAGCAGATCGGCACCGACTCGATCGTCGACCGGCCGGTGGACTATCGCAACGCCATCGACGCGCGCATGTTCGGTCTCGGCACGCAGCGCTACGACCAGCTGATCAATCTGATCCTCACGCTCCGCCGCCCGCAGCTGGCCAAGAACCTGGACCCGCGCGGCCTGTCGCAGGCGCTCACCGACGGCCTGCGCCCGCTCGACGAGCAGCTGATCCTGGACGCCGCCCGGTCGTTCAGCGATATGGAGGAGGTCGGTCGCACCCTGGAGGGTTTGGTGCACGCCGACACCGCGACGCGCGCGTTCGTCGGGGTGTACCGCAAATACCTTGCGGTGCAGGCGAAGACCGACGTCGACCAGGTCCGCGCGCGGCTGGACGCGGTGACCCACGCGAGTACGGCGCTGTTCGCCGCTACGGCTCTGCGTGAGCGCAGGGACACCGAGCGCGCCGCCGCCGAGGCCCGCGCCGAGGACGCCGACCGCGCCTACGAGCAGGCCCTCGCCGATCGGGAGAACCTCCAGCGTTCCAGCGCCTACGAAGGCAAACAGCAGCTCGACGACCTGGCCGACGCGGTGCGGCGCCTGGAGACCTCGGCGGGTGTGCACGCCGACAAGGCGCTCAAGGCCAGCCAGACCCTGGACCAGCGGACCCTGGAGGCCGAGCGCGCGCGAGCCGCGGTGCGCACCGCGGCGGCCGCGCTCGCCCGCGGCGAGGACGACCTGCGCGGCGCCGCGCAGGAGGCGGGGATCGCGTGGGCGCCGCTGCCGGAATCGACC
>NZ_BDBB01000054.1 GCF_001612765.1 Nocardia arthritidis NBRC 100137 | reverse complement strand
GGCTCTGGTGGTGCGTCACGCCCCGGACAGGGGATGTTCGCAGTGGCCGGGCCCGATCGCGCCCCCCGATGATGTGAGTTCCAGTGTTCGTCGGAAGCCCTTCCGCGCGATCAGCCGGGTAGGTCGCGAACCTCCCGTCCGGGAGCGGCCGAGTAGGTGTCGTCTCGGCGGAGCCTGCGCGGCTTCGGTAGGAGGGGCTTGGCCTGGAACGCGCCGTGCAGATGACACGACGACCCGCTGGCGGGTTTCGCCGACCTGCGGATTCGTTAGTCGCCATGGGTAAGGGGCGGTGTGGGTCGGAATCGTTCGTTTCTGACCCATCACGCCCCCGGCGGCATGCGACAGAAGAGTATTCGGCCTGAACCGCGATCCCGCTCAGCGCTGGGTTATTGCGCTGGCCTGGAATCCTTCTCGGCCAATGCCGCCCATGCGGCGATCAACAAGTCGTAGGCGTCGACGACGATATCGTCGGGGATCCCGTCGGGGGTCAGTAGCTTCTGAACCAGAAGGCCATCTTCGAGGGCGTGCACTATTAGCGCCAGGAAAGCGGGATCCGCTGGAGGATGCGGCAATTCGTGGGTGATTCCAGTGGCGATGGCGTGGCGGGCGGTGAGTTCGCGGTCGGCCAAGCGTGATCGCAGTTGGGGGTTGCGCAGGATATGGAGTACGAGTTCGAGCCGTAGCGCCAGCCATTCGTCGAGGTGGCGAGCACGGGTGCGATTGAACTCGCGCAACGGTTCCCGGTTGGCGTGGTCGAGTCCGGCGACTTCGTCGAGCTCGCGCTGCGTTCGTCGGGTGAGGAGTTCGAGTGTGAGTTCATGCTTGTCCGCGAAGTTGCCGTAGAAGGCTCCTCTGGAGTATCCGGCGCGTTCGGCTATCTGCTCTACCGAGGTGCCGTTGACACCCCGTTCGCCGAACAACTCCGCGGCGGCGTCGAGCAGCCGGTCACGGGTCTGCCGCCGCCTCTCCTCGCGGCTGGGACGCTGATTCATATTCAAAAGTGTATCTGAATACAGCTATGTATATTTCCTGGTGTGGAGCATCTATACGAGGCGACCGCCGCGCAGGTCGCTGTGGCCGTGGCTGCGGGCGAGATCAGCGCAGTCGAGGTGGTCAGAGCGCATCTGGCCAGGATCGATGCGGTCAATCCGGCAGTGAACGCGGTAACGAACGTGCTGGCCGACGGCGCCCTCGACGCCGCACGCACGATCGACCGGCGGCGCGCGGCGGGCGAAGCGGTGGGGCCGCTGGCCGGAGTCCCGTTCACGGTGAAGGAGAACATCCATGTCGCGGGCTCGGCCACGACGATGGGTGTGCCGGCCATGCGGAACCTGGTGGCCGCCGCTGATGCGCCACCGGTGCGCCGATTGCGCGCGGCTGGGGCGATCGCTATCGGCCGAACCAACCTGCCTGATCTGACGATTGCCGGTCTGCACACAACGAGCACGCTTTACGGCGATACGCGCAACCCGTGGGATCCGGATGGTCGGACACCGGGTGGGACGAGTGGTGGCGACGGTGCAGCGGTAGCCACAGGCATGGCGCCGCTGGGACTAGGCAACGATTCTGGTGGCTCGCTACGCAATCCGGCGACATTCAATGGGATCACCGCACTCAAACCCACCTACGGGCGATTCGCCGCGGACCACCGAATCAGTGGTCGCGAACCGACACTGGCGTCACAACTGTTCCCGGTCGACGGTCCACTCGCTCGGTCGGTTGCGGATCTGCGGCTGGCGTTCGACGTACTCGCCGGTGCCGACGCGCAAGATCCCAGGGCCGTTCCCGCACCGCCGGACGGGCCGCCGCTGAGCGGCCCCGTCACGGTCGGGCTGGTGACCGATCTCGATGGTGACCGAATGCATCCCGACGTGCGCGCCGGATTGGCCGATGCGGCGGACGCCTTGGCCGATGCCGGTTACCGGATCGAAGACGTGGAGGTACCCGCACTGGCCGAAGCGCTGGCAGCCTATTCCGGATTGATCAGCACCGAATTCTCTTTGGCCTGGCCCACACTGCGGCCGCTGCTCAGCACAACCAGTCGCCTGCACATGGAGTTGATGATGCGCCGGCAACCACCATCAGACCTGTCCGGCTACATCCAGCTGACCGCCGCCAGGCTGGGTGTGCAGCGTGTATGGACGCAGTTCCTCGACCGGTATCCACTATTGCTCGGACCGGTTTACACCGAATTGCCGCCACCACCGTCTGTTCCGCTCGACGCGGACGAGCAGGAGCGAATGATGAGCCCGTTGCGCTTGTGCACGGCCACCACCCTGGTAGGAGTTCCAGCGGTAGCTGTTCCGGCTGGTGTGATCGGCGGGCTACCTCAGGGTGTTCAGGTCATCGGCCGGATGTATCGGGAAGACCTGTGCCTGACCGCCGCAAGTGCCATCGAGCAACGCTTGGGAGTACTGACCCCGATCAACCCGATAGCGGCCGGACAGTGAAGCACGCACATCGGCATACGATGTGCGGGGCTGCCCAGACATGCGCATGATCAGAAGAGAGTGTCGCGGACTCGTAGGGGCTGATATCCGGTGGGTCCGAGCTGGGCGAGTTCGGCGCCGATGTCGACCTCGATCGCCCGAAGATGTTCTCGCTGTGCGCCGGGCTGATATATGCCATCACATCGTCATCGATCCGGCGCCAATCTGCGTGCGCTGCACCGCGCTTCCCTCCGGTGGGGCGCACGGTTCCGAATCGTGCTGGTCATCAGGTGACCGCCGGATACCTGAAGAAGATCGGGCCGCGCACCGGAGCGGAATTCGCCGTCCGCATCATCAACGTCCATCCCACGTTGCTGCCCCGCCACGGCGGACAAGGCATGTATGGCAGGCAGGGATTTGATGCCGGTATGACGTCCGCATCGATGGCACGTGCCCGGCGGGCGTGGCGTACAGCTCCAGCACAGAGCTTGTCCGTCGGGAAGGCGACCGTGCGGTCATCTGCATCGAGATCGCCGAGTGCACTACTCTGACGAGTGATCTACCAGCAGAAACGGTGGGATCAATCAGCAATACAGTGTTGCATCTGATCCTATAAAGGCATTTTCGCCTCGTGTGGGGTCTTGTCCGGGCGCAATCCGCGCCAGCTGGGGTGGCGCAGGCCATCGGGGGTGGCTTCGCGATATTCGATGTCGGCGACGAGAACGGGCTCCACCCAGTGCGCGGATGCGGCGACCACGCGCGGCGGGGGGACGTCGAAAGGGGTGTCCGGGCGGGACAACTCGTTCAGCCGCGCTTGCAGGGCGCGACGATCGTGCATTGTCCATCCGGTGCCGACGTTGCCGATATGTACCAACTGGTCGTGGTCGTCGTAGGCGCCGAGCGCGAGCGAACCGAACGTCGTGGAGAAACGCCCCGTGCCGGGCAGCCAACCCGCGACGACGACCTCCGTCGTCCTCCGCAGCGGCGTCTTGATCCACAAGGGGGAGCGGCGGCCGGGATAGTAGGCGGAATCCAGACGCTTGGCGACGATTCCCTCCAGGCCGTGCTCGCGGGCGACCTCCATCAAGACAGTCGGATCGACATCCGCGTAATACGGCGGTGTCCGGGCAAGCGGCCGGTCGAGCGCGAGTCCGGCCAAGCGTTCGCGGCGCTCGGTATAGGACAGATTCATGATGGACGCATCCTCGACGACCAGCAGATCGAACGCGAGATATTGCACCGGGAATCCACGCAGCAACTCCGCACTGGGCGCAACCACATGCATCCGCCGCTGCAAGCGAGCGAACGACGGCGCCCCCGTCTTCGGATCGGGTGCGACGATCTCCCCGTCGAGAATCAGCTCGCCGCGCTCGCCCATATCCGCCAGCACCGCCGTGAGTTCGGGAAACGAGCCACTGAGATCGCGATTGTTGCGACTGTAGAGTCGGCAGTCCCCGTCCCGGCACCGCGCGATCGCACGAATACCGTCCCATTTCATCTCGAATGCCCACCTGCCGCGTTCCTGCGGTGGCCGTCCGGAGACGGCCAACATCGGCGCAGGCGCTGACAGCACACATTCAGCATATCTGCTGATCCCGGGTAGATTTAATAAGACAACCCGTATAACCTGGCGTTTCGCGTCGCGTCATCAACGATTTGTCTCCACCTCGTCGCGTTTCGCGATCTGCTGGTTATCTTCTCTGTTGTCCGGTGTGGGTTCAGGCCCGCCGTCGCGATGTTCCGTGCCCGTCTAACGACCCTGCCTTCCGGCCGATTGCCGCCAAGGCGGTGAGCCTCATCTGCGGCGACCTCCGCAGCGCGACTCTTCGCACCGATGTTTCCCACACTCCGTAACAGCGGGCCCGGACTGTGTAGCCCTCGCCCGCGCCCGATACGCGCCTGTCCGCGCGCCAAAGGCGCGCGGACAGGGGTTGAGATCCTTTCTGGGTCGGGCTCAGGCTGCCGTGATGGTGTTGGTGTCGAGGGTGATCGCGCCGTTGAGGGCCAGGACGCTCCCGTTCACGGTGGTGCCGGCTGACACCGTGTCCGAGGTGAAGGTCAGGATATTGCCGGCGAAGTTGGTGTTGGCGCCCAGTGTGGCCGAGCTACCGACTTGCCAGAACACGTTGTTCGCGGTGGCACCGTTGATGAGGTTGACCACACTGTTCGCCCCGGTGATGAGTGTCGACCCGGCCTGGAAGATGAACACCGCGTTCGGATTACCTTGCCCGTCGAGGGTGACGGTGCCGTTGAGACCGATCCCGCCAACTGCCTTGTACACCCCGGAGGTCAGGGTTTGCCCGGCGAGATCGGCGACCACGAAAGCGGTGGGCGTGCGGCCCGCCGCGTCGAGGTAGGCAGCCAGCAAATCGGTGTGTGCCTGTGCCGCGACCAAGTCCCCGGCATGGATCGCTCCGCCGGTCACCGTTCCCGGCGGGAATCCGGTCACTGCGGTGCCCGGGCTGACGCCCAGGTTCCCGGTGATGGCCGTGGCTCCGGCGTTGGTGACCGTCGAGGCACCCAGCACCGCGAACGACGAGGCTGTCCCCAAATTGACCGGCGCCAGACCCGAAGCGTAGGTGTAGGAGACACCGTTGCTGGTTCCGCCGGGGGTGGTGACGGTGACCTGCACCGTCCCAGCTGCATGCGCTGGGGTGAGCACGGTGATCTGGGTGTCGGAGTTGACGGTGAACAAGGTCGCCGGTGTCCCACCGAAACTCACTGCGGTGGCGCCGGTCAGGCCTGTGCCGGTGAGCACAACCACTGTCCCACCGCTGGGCGGCCCCGAGTTCGGAGTGACACTGACGAGAGTCGGCACCGCGATATAGGTGTAGGAGACACCGTTACTGGTGCCAACCGCGGTGGTGACGGTGACCTGCACCGTCCCAGCTGTATGAGCAGGTGCCACCGCCGTGATCTGTGTCGGCGAGTTGACCGTGAACGAGGTTGCCGGTGTCCCACCGAAACTCACTGCGGTGGCGCCGGTCAAGTTCGTGCCGGTGAGCACGACCGTCGTACCACCCGACGCCGACCCCGAAGCCGGATTGATGCTGCTCAAGGTAGGAAGCCCACCACCGTAGGTGTAGGGCATCGGGTTGCTCGTGCCGTCCAGCAATGCCTGTACGGTGACGTCCACCGTGCCGGTGCCAGGCGGGGCGATGGCCGTGATCTGGGTATCGGAGTTGATGGCGAACGTCGTTGCGTTCGTGCCGAACCGGACAGTCAAAGGACCGACATTGGCGAATCCGGAGCCGTTGATGATTACAGAGTTGAGACCCGCTGGAGGACCGAAAGACGGATTCAGCGAGGTGATGACAGGTGCCATTTCCTTACCTTCTATTCAGAAAACGTGAAAAAGGTTCTCACACAGCAGCACAAGCCTGGCAATCCGTTATGCCGCTTATTCCAGTTAGCCTCTGGTGGCGACGCTTGACAATGCATCAGCAGTCCGTTTTCGTCCGGTCTTGTCCGTTTTCGGCTTCTGCCGTTAGCTATTGGGAAGCTGGACACCAGGTGTGACCTTGTCGCCCGGCTTCGACGCACCGCCTTCCATCTCGCGTGCCTGGGTTTGTTTACGAAATCCGGTGCCGGTCGATCGCGAATCGAGGTATCGGTTGGGCTGGGTTGTTTCCGATCCCGGTACCGGACAGGAGTCGGTGCGTGGCGGAGTATCGGGGGCGGATTCGATAGAGATCCGGCTGGTGGGAAGCGAAGTCGGCGTCGGCTATCTCGACGACGGTGCACAGGACCTCATGCGGCGGCGCTACCGGACTCGCGTAGCTTCCGTTCCAGGCGGACGAGAGCCCATGGCACTGCTTCGGTTTCAGCATGTAGGCCACCGTCCGAGCTGGGATGACGTATCCACCGTGCCAGCGCCCCGGCGGAACGAATACCGCGAGTTCCCACCTCGGCTGAAGTGCGACAAATTAGCTGTCTTCATCACCAGTTCGGGCTATCGCACCGAACCGGACAACGACGCGACGACCACGGACATTCGCCGGTGCCGGGTCTCCGAGTCCGGTGTGAGGTATTCGTTGTCGCCGACTTTGATCCTTATCGGATACGCCGACGTTGGTGCGGAAGATCCTGCCGAGCGCAGGGTGGACGAGGTGTGGCCCGTCGTCCTGTCCCTGTTCGGTGGGCGGCGCGAGATTCGAGCGAGCACCTGCCACATAATGATGCCGATTCGAAATCTCAAAAATCGCACTCCGCCAGGTGATGTCGCGATTCAGGACCAACTGCGCCCAAGATTTTCGATCAGAACCAGGTGCGGCAAGAACCGCGTCATCAGTTGGTGAAGCGTAACTGTTTGGTAGCTGGCGGTGGAGGTGGAGTTTGCCCAGTGATGAGGGGCTTGACAAGCGTGGATCGGCAGATACGCCTCCGACCGCCCGCTTGTCCGAGTGGGCTTCTTCAACGCGTGGCGCGCAAGGTGTCTCGCGCCCGGGTGCGGAAGTCGGTGAACATGCCCTCGACCATGTTCTTCGTCGTCCGCGGGGCGGTGTGGGGGGTGTTCACCGTATCCGCATCGCGAAACCGTGCGATGTCTCGGCCGCCATGCGCCTACCCGAGCTCACAATCCGAGCTTGGTGACCGCGTTGTCCTCCAGCGGGTTGGCGGTGCGAATGTAGCCGTGGACGGTGCGCGGGTTGGACCAGCGGCCCTGGCGCATGATCTCGCGGTCGCTGGCGCCGCCGAGCGCGGCCTGGGTGGCGAATCCGGCGCGCAGCGAATGACCGGAGAACAGGTCGGGGTCGAGCCCGGCGCGGGCGGCATAACGCTTGACGAGTTCGGCGACCGCGCGTCCGGACATCGCGTGGTCTCCGATGGCACCGTGCCGGGTGATGGTGGGGAATAGGGGAAGATCCGCGTCGGAGAGCGTGGTGCCGGTGAAGCCGTGGCAACGGTGGATGTCGGCCGACCGCGCCGCAAGGTCGGCGAGCCAGGCGCGGACACCGACAGTCCCTGCGGCGGCGTGTCTTTCGCGCAGCCGCAACCAATCGGCGAAGGCGCAGACCGGGCAGGTGGCGGGGCGGTGGCCGCGCGGGAGGGCCACGCGCTGCTCCGCGGCGCCGGTCGGGTCGGTCTTCGTCGCGGGCAGCCGGATCAGCAGGATAGGTTCGCCGGTCGTGTGGTCGAGGCCCACCTCGACGTCCCCTATGCGCAAACCGGCCAGTTCGCTGCGGCGCAACGCGCCGGCGAAACCGACGAGCAGTGCGAGCGCATCCCGGCGGCGGGCGGGTTCGGTGGGCCAGCCCGGTTCGGGGAGCCCGCCGAGCAGTTGGTCGAGGGTGTGCAGCAAGACGGGGCGTTTGCGTTTGGGCTGTGTGCGGCGGGTACGGCGGATACCGCGCAGCGTCAGGCGTACCACATCCGACCGCGTCGGCGACGGCAAGCCGTTGGCCGCGTGCACCGCGGCGATGGCGGCCGACTTGCGTTCCAGCGTCGCCGGACTGAACGCCCATCCGCCGGTGTCGCGGCGTGCGTCGGCGGCGGCGGCCAAGTAGACGGCGACATCCAGCGCGTCGGCGGGCAGTGCCTGGCGGCCCTCGGTGGTGCACCACGCCGACCAGGCCACCCAGTCGGTGCGGTAGGCGCGCAACGTGTTCGCCGATTGGGACGCTTCCAGATAGCGGCGCAGCGAACCGGCTTGGTCGTCGTCGAAGCGATCGCGCACCAGCCGCAACGCCGCGGCGTCGACCAGTACGCTGCGCACACCACGGCGCAACTCGGTGCGCACCGACTCGGGAACCGCGACCACGCTGGAACGATCGTCCATGGCTCGGCTCCCGCGTTCATATCGGTGTTCGGCTGTCCGCGCCGGAACGTCCGGCGCGAGAAATCAGCCTACGACACCCGCGGGCATGCCCACGATCAGAAGGTGCCACGTTCCGGACGACCTTCGGCTTCGAACCGCTCGAGTTCCGCGATGGCGGACGGTGTCGAGGCCCCGTTGTGTGCTGAGCTGGGGTTCGACATCTCGTGTTCCTGGTGTCATCATCGCTGTTCCTCATATGAGGTGTCGGATTACCGGGCAGTCTGTTGATGTCGGCGTGCCGCTTCGCGCGCGAAAACGGGTGCCGCTGTTGGTCTCATGATTCTGCCGATGGCCAGTACCGCACAAACGGCCACAGCGCCGTCCGTGGCGGCGCCGGGACCGCCGCCACGGCGGTCATAGGCGCTCCGGCTTCCCTGGGGCATCCGGTACGCACACCGGTTCCCGAGGATGGGACGAGGGCGCCTCCAGCGACGCCGAAGGACCTCCATCCGACCGCTAAAGGTCCCTATCCATGCGGCGTATTGACGAGGCAACATCGAGGACACCGGCAGGTCCAACCCCTGCGGGCCGGCCCTTGCGGCCGGATCGATCGACGAGAAGGAAATCGACGATATGAACCCCATGCACATGTTGTGCCAATGGATGTGCAGCCTGATGGGTGGTTGCCCGATGATGGGGCAGCCGATGTGACACACCCGGCGCGGCTCCCGGGCCGTGCGCGATGGTGGTGTCACGACCGATGCGTCCCCTGGTTCGACCGCGGCATGCGTCGCTGACAAGGTGCTGCGGTCGATGGCACGATCAACGCTGATCATCGTGCTGGCTGTGCGGGTGGTGGCCGTCGTATCTGTCGATCAGGGTGGCGGTCGGGAGGTTCGCCCGTTGCGGCGCGCCAAATCCTGCATCTGTATCCGGTAGGCGGACTTGCTCATTCGCCCGGTGAGTAGCTGGCGAATGGCAGCATCTTCGTCGGTGAGAAGAGTGCTCGTTGACTGTTCGTCCGCAGACGTCGACCAGGCAGATGGTGTTTGCGGTGTGAGGAGCGGCGGCGCGGTTCGGCGGTGGAGTCTCGGATTCGGTGTTGTCGGCGCATTGCGCCGGCCGGGTCGACAGTCGCAAGCGCTCGCATCCGTTCCCTGTTTGCCGAGCTCGCGCCTGCAGTGGCAGCGGGCGGCAGCGAATGCATGAAGTCCGCTCGGTGATACCGGCCTGGGGTAGGGACCTTCGGATGCGCCGGAAGGGCACCTGGTCTCTACCGGCCGCGCTCGGCGACGCGGACCGTAGGGAGTACGGAGCGCTCGCTCCGGCCGACACGACAGCGGGATGGGGGATGTCGCGACGACAGCGGTGAGTTCGTATCGATCGAGGAGTGCACGATGATGTTCTGGTATGGCGACGGGATGAGCGGGTGGGGTTACGGGCTCATGACGGTCGGGATGGTGTTGTTCTGGGCGCTGGTGATCGCCGGGGTGATTCTGACGGTCCGGTACCTGGCCCAGCCGTCCGCGCCGGTCGGCGGCGCGCCGATCGTGCGCCCGAGTGCCGAGCAGGTGCTGGCCGAGCGATTCGCCCGCGGTGAGATCGATGCCGACGAATACCACCAGCGATTGGCTACATTGCGCGGCGGCATCGGTTCCGGACCGGGTACGAAGAGCGGCGGCGACCGGTAGTAAGGGCCGAGTACTACTCGGAGGGTGCCATGACAGTCCGCCCGGCGCAGACCACCCCCCTCCAACCCTCCGGCAATGAGGAGTTTGGCGTGGGAGACGGCGACGACACCACCGCTCGCGGCGCTTAGCCGGAAGCTCTCACCATTCGATGAGCTCCCGGCCGTGCGTGGAGTGGCTTCCGATGACCCAGCGCTGCCAGCGATTCGATCCCCTTACCTCGGCATCGGACACGACACCTGCGGCGTCGGACTGTGGCCGAGCCCACCCATTGATCATGGTCGACTGCTCATGTCAACGTTGGTCGATTCGGTGGTCTGGTGATCGTCGCGGCGCCGTCGGGTGGTGGTCGTGGCGCTGATCTGGCGGTGTTGGCGGCGTTCGGCATCGCGGTGGGCGTCCTGCTGGCGCGACGGTTGTCCGGCATCGATTTGCTGGCGTTGGGCGCCTGGCAGTTCGTGCTCGGTGGCACCGTGCTGGCGGGAAGCGCGTGGGCGGTGCGGGGACCGCCCACCACGATCGCGTGTGCCGGGCCTCGCTCACCGCGGTCACGGCGTGGACGCTGCTGGTTCCCGTTGTCGGTGTGGTCCTCGGGGTGGTGGTGCTCGATGAGCCGCTCACCCTCGTCGGCGTGATCGGCGACGTCATCGTCGTGGCCGGTCTGGCGGTCGTGGCCCGCTCCGCACGCCCATCCCGCACCGAAACACTGTCCCGCAACCAATACCGTCGACTACGGCCTTTGGAGGAGTGATCCCGTGGCACCCCATCCCGATACCCATCTACACACACCGAAGGAACGTGCCACCGCCGTGCTCGATGTGCGAGGCTTGCTGTTCGCCTCGGAGCAGAACGTTGTCGTCGCCCGGCTCGCCCGCCGCCCCGGCGTACATCGAGTCGAGGTCAACCCGGTGGCGCAGACCGCCATCGTGGTCTACGACCAGACACAGACCACAATTGCGGCGCTGCGGGACTGGGTGATCGAATGCGGCTACCACTGCGCCGGTCGGTCGGTGCCCGCCCACATCTGCGACCCGCTGACCGAGCCGGACCCACCCACCGACGACGCGCACCACATCCACGCCGGACATGCTGGTCAGCTGGCAACTGCGGAGCCAATCGACGAGGTCGGCCACACTATGGCGGCCCTTGCTCACACCGAGCACCCGGCCGGTGCCGGAGACCTGCGTTCACCGCACGAGGCGATGGGCCACGGCGGGCATGCGGGAATGTCGATGGCATCCATGGTGGCCGACATGCGCAACCGGTTCCTGGTCGCGTTGTTGTTCTCGATCCCGATCGTGATCTGGTCGCCGATCGGCCGCGACGTGCTGGGGCTGCACGTTTCGGTGCCGTTCGGTCTGCGTGAAGACATCTGGGCGTTGTTGCTGAGCCTGCCGGTCATCTTCTACTCGTCGTGGATATTCTTCGATGGGGCTGTGCGGGCATTGCGGGCCCGCACGCTGGACATGATGGTGCTGGTCGCGGTCGCGATCGGCTCCGGTTGGCTGTACTCGCTCGTGATCACGTTGACCGGTGGCGGCGAAGTGTTCTACGAGGCCGCCACCGTGCTGGCCGCGTTCGTGCTGCTCGGGCACTGGTTCGAGATGCGCGCCCGCGGCGGCGCCAACGACGCCGTCCGCACCCTGCTCGACCTCGCGCCACCGAAAGCGCTGGTGCTGCGCGACGGCGAACCCGTCGAGATCCCCACCGCCGAGGTCGTGGTCGGTGATCTGCTGCTGGTGCGTCCGGGCGGGAAGATCGCCGTCGACGGGGTCGTGGAGGACGGTGACAGCGAGGTCGACGAATCCATGGTCACCGGCGAGAGCCTGCCGGTGCACAAAGCCCCCGGCTCGACGGTCATCGGCGCCACCATCAACGCCAACGGCACCCTGCGGGTGCGCGCTACCAGAGTCGGCGCGGACACCGCGCTGGCACAGATCGTGAAACTTGTTCAGGAAGCTCAGAATTCGAAGGCCCCCGGCCAGCGCCTGGCCGACAAGGCAGCGTTCTGGCTGGTGCTCGTCGCCCTGGTCGGCGGTGGCGGCACGCTCGCAGCCTGGCTGCTGTTGTCCGACCGTCCGTTCTCCGCAGCGATCCTTTTCGCCATCACCGTCGTGGTCATCACCTGCCCCGACGCCCTCGGGCTGGCCACACCTACCGCGATCATGGTCGGCACCGGGCTCGGCGCCAAACGCGGTGTGCTGTTCAAGAACGCGATGGCGCTCGAGACCTCGGCCCGCATCCAGGTGGTGGTGATGGACAAGACCGGAACTCTCACCAAGGGCGAGCCCGAGGTCACCGATGTCATCACCGACGGCATCGGCGAAGCCGAGGTGCTGCGCCTGGTCGCCGCAGTGGAACGCGAATCCGAACACTCCCTCGCCCAAGCCGTCGTCCGGCACGCGGAAACCCTGAACGTGAGCCGAGTTCGGGCAAAAGAGTTCGAGAACGTTCCAGGCCACGGCGCTATCGCCGAGGTAGAGGGCGCCGTGTCGTCGTCGGCAACCGGCGGCTGGCCGAGAAAGAGGGCATCGACCTCGGCGCGCTGGCCGCCCGCCGCGACGAACTGGCCGCCACCGGACGCACCGCGGTGATCGCCGCCGTGGACGGCAAGGCCGCAGCGGTCATCAGCATCGCCGATGCGCCCCGCGAAACCTCACCCGCGGCCGTCGCCGCGCTGCATGATCTCGGCGTCGAGGTGGTCATGCTCACCGGCGACAACGAAGCCACCGCCAGGCGCATCGCCGAGCGGCTCGGCATCGACACCGTCATCGCCGAAGTACTGCCCGGCGACAAAGCCGCCGAGATCGCCGAACTACAACGCAGCGGCCGCCAGGTCGCCATGGTCGGCGACGGCGTCAACGACGCGCCCGCCCTGGCCCAGGCCGATCTGGGCATCGCGATCGGCGCCGGCACCGACGTCGCCATCGAAACCGCCGATGTCGTGCTCATGCGCTCCGACCCGCTCGACGTGCCCACCGCCCTGCGCATCGGCCGCGGCACACTGGGCAAAATGCGCCAGAATCTGGCCTGGGCCATCGGCTACAACACCATCGCCCTGCCCATCGCTGCCGGCGTCTTCGAACCCGCTTTCGGCCTGATGCTTCGCCCGGAGATCGCCGCCCTGTCCATGTCCGGATCCAGCCTCATCGTCGCCGTCAACGCCCTCGCTCTGAAACGACTCCGCCTCCCCACACCGAAACCCGCCCACACCGGAACACCCGAGGCAAACGCGGCGATCGCGTAGGGCACAGCGGCCGGATTCGAGGGCCGACCGACCGAGAAATGGCGGTGCCCGGGCCACCACCTCGTAGAGACGTCGAGTGATCGTGTGCAGAGTCCGGTCCGGCTCGAGATCCATCGCTGCTCATCTCCTTGTGGTGGTGATGACCACGGCGTCGTTCCTGGGTGTGGGGGTTCCGGTAGTAATCGTGCGGAAAACAACGACAATGGCTTGACCAGCCGCGATGTCAAGTGGTTCGGGGGATGCCGGGCACCGGGTACATGAACGCCGTGGGCGCTATGTCCGTGGCGCAGTGCCGCTGATGATGCGGTGGATGGTGGAGCGGCCGACGCTGTATTCCTCGGCCAGGTCGGCCAGGCTCGCGTCGTCGCCGGGGTCGTGGTAGCGGCGGTGGATCGTTTTCCGTGCTGCGAGAGGCAGTTTCGGCTGTTTGCCCTCGAGGCGGCCTTTCGCGCGGGCCTTGGCCATGCCCTCGCGGGTGCGCAGGTGGTTCAGGTACCGGGCTGGCGTTGCCCGGGCCCGCACGTCAACCGAGGGATGGCTGTAGGTTGTTGCGTGGTCAGCGCGATGCGATGGGCTCGGGCGCTTCGGCATCCTGCGCTGGGTAGGCGAGGGTGTTCTTCGGGCCGACCGTGAGGATGTAGAGGAACAGGGCACCCATGACGCCGACGCCCACCCACATGGCCTGCTGCCAACCGTCGACGAAGGATTGCTGTGCAGCCTGGATCAGCTGTTGTGCGTGAGAGCCTGCACCGTCGGCGGCGTTGACGGCATTGGCGATGCCTTCGCGTGCGGTGTTCGCGGTGTCCTGCGGGATGCCGTCGAGCTTGCCGTTGATGGCGTTGCGGTAGCCGGTGGCCACGAGGGCGCCGAGTAGGGCGACACCGAGTGCGGTGCCGAATTCGCGGGTGACGTCGTTGAGAGCGGAGGCGACACCCTGCTTCTCTCGTGGCAGAGAGCTGGTGATGGCCTGAGTAGAGGGAGTCATCGCCAGGCCCATGCCGATTCCCATGGCGAGGATGCCGGGCAGGATGGACAGGTAGCCGCCGTCGACGGAGGCGAACCCGGCCATTTGCGCCAGGCCGACGCCGCCCACTGCGATGCCGATCGCCATGGTCGTGCGGGAGCCGATGCGCTCGGCCGACTTTGAGGCCAGGCCGGAGGTCATCATCATCGCCACGGCCATGGGCATCAGCGCCAGCGTGGCCAGCAGGCCCGACCAGCCGAGCACCGCCTGGAAGAACGGGAACAGCACCACGGCGATGCCGGCTTGGACACCGAAGACGACCAGCAGCGTGATCGAGCCGCCGGCCAGGCCGCGCTCACCGAAGAGGCGGACATCCAGTAGTGCCGCGTCGCGGCGTCGCAGTTCCCATGCCACGAATCCGACGGTGGCGATGAGGCCCACGATGAGGCTGATCAGTGTCGCGGGTGCGGTCCAGCCTCGTTCGGGGCCTTCTTGCAGGACGAAGATGAGACCGACCACGGCGACGACGGAGATCAGCGCCCCGACGGTGTCGAAGGCATGTGAGGAGTGCTCGTGAGAGTTCGGCACGGCTTTGAGCGCCGTGGCCAGGGCTGCGATGACCAGAGCCGCGGGAAGGACGAACAGCCAGCGCCAGTCGGCGACGTCGACGAGCAGTGCGGACAGGAACATGCCCAGGATGCCGCCGCCTCCGGCGACGCCGGTCCACACACCGATCGCTTTGCCGCGCTGCTCTTCGGGGAAGGTGGAGGTGATCACCGCAAGGGTGATGGGCATGATCATGGCCGCGCCGATGCCACCCGCCACGCGCGCACCGAGCATCACCTCGGCGTTCGGAGCAAGGCCCGCCACGACGTTGGCGACGCCGAAAACGGCAAGACCGGCGACGAGCATGGGTTTGCGGCCCATTCGGTCGCCGACGGCGCCGAGTGGCAGCAGAAGGGCGGCCAGGGTGAGGGTGTAGATGTTGATGATCCACAGAATGGTGTTCTGCGAGGCGCCGAACTCGACAGCCATCTGGGTCTGGGCGACATTGAGCCCGGCCACCGACGCGATGACAGCCATCAGCGCAATCGAGACCGCGATCAGGATGGTGCGCAGCTGACCGGCATCCGGTGTGACACCGCCACCGTTCGTGGCGGGCACCGCGTGTGCGGGTTGGTTGGTACTCATGGATTCCTCTCGAAAATGGGCATGCCGAAGTCGGCGCCGGGGCAGCGTCCGGTCGCCGGGGGACTGGGGAAATCGACTCGGGGCGGGCTCGCGGGACGATCCGTCAGGTGGTGGCCCGCATCGTGGCCAGTGCCGCGTCGGTGTCCGCGGTGGCGAGCACGGCGTTGATGTGGGCGCCGGCCAGTGCACCGGCCGCCGCGGATGCGCCGACCTGGGCGCTCAGGTCGGTGGCATTGCCGGCCAGCCACACGCCGGGCACGTCGGTGGTTCCGGCCATACCGGAGGAGAACCGGCGGCCCATGTTGTCGGGCAGGTCCTCCATCGGCAACTCGAGTTCTTCCAGGCCCGCAGTGCGGGCCCGCATGTGGGTGGCGACGGCGAGGACATGGCGGGTAACGACCTGGCCGTCGGTCAACCGGACACCGGTGAGCGTGCCGTCGGCGGCGGTGACGACCTCGGCCACCGGGGTGTCGACGACCGTGATGTGGCGGGCGGCGAAGCGCGCGCGGGTGTCGTCGTCGAGGTCGGTGTCGCCGGTGAAATAGATCAGGTCGTCGGTCAACTGGCGGAACAGCAGCGCGTGATGGATCGAGCCTGGTCCGGTGGCGATGATGCCGATGGGCTCGTCGCGTACCTCCCAGCCGTGGCAGTACGGGCAGTGCACCACGCTGTGCCCCCAATGCTGCCCCAAGCCGGGTACGTCGGGCAGCACATCGCGCAGTCCAGTAGCCACCAGCACACGGCGGGCGGTCAGGGTGCGGCCGTCGGTCAGGGCAACGGTGAACCGCAGGTCACCGTCGGCGGACGGGTCGGCCGGCGCGGTGGAAGCCACGGTCGCGTACACGACCTGGCCGCCGTAGTGGCGCACCTGCTGGCGACCTCGCTCGAGTAGCTGCGCGGGTGGGGTGCCGTCGAGCACGAGGAAGCCGTGCATTGCTTCGGCGGGCGCGTTGCGGGGGTCGCCGCTGTCGATAACGACGACCGAACGACGGGAGCGGGCCAGCATCAGCGCACCGTTGAGGCCCGCGGCGCCCCCGCCGATCACCACGACGTCGATGGTCTCGTCGGGCAGTGTGTCGGATGCGTAGGTGAATGCGTTCTCCGCCATGCTTTTACCCTTCATGCACGCCTGGTCCAGCTGTTCTGGACGTCTGCGAGCGACCATAACCGCACCTTGCATCAAAGGCATACAATATTGCCCATGACGCAAGAAGATGGTGAATTGGACAGCCTCGTACGCAAACGCATCCGCGCCTTACGTGTGGCGCAGGGCTGGTCCCTGGAAGAACTAGCCACCCGCGCGCACCTGAGCCAGTCCAGCCTCTCCCGCATCGAGAACGGCCAGCGGCGGCTGGCGCTCGATCAGCTGGTCACCCTCGCCCGCGCGCTGGACACCACGCTGGATCAGCTGGTGGAGACCGCCGCCGACGATGTCATCATCAGTCCGATGATCGACGCCGCGCACGGTCTCATGCGCTGGTCGATCAAGGGCGAACCGGGCATGAGCGTCGTGCGCCAGCGGATGACCGAACTTCCGCCGGACAATCCCGCCCGCATGCGCGCGCACCCCGGCCGGGAGTGGCTTGTCGTCCTGTCCGGCACCGCGATCCTCATGCTGGGCCACCGGCGGTTCCGCGTGGAGACCAACCAGGCTGCCGAGTTCCCCACCATGCTGCCGCACGCCATCGGCACAGAAGGCGGCCCGTGCGAAATCCTCGGCATCTTCGACCGCGACGCCCGCCGAGGCCACCAACGCGACAGCGAGGGAGGGCAAAGCGAGGACCGCGCAGGCGACGGCTCCTGTACCTGATCGCGCAGCCGCACACTTGCGTGTGCGGCACTCTCGACAACCCAATGCTTGCGCATAGTGGGAGATTGCTTGCTATTTACGCATGGCGTCATAGCGTGGTGGACATGGCCCACACACATTCGAGCAGAACCCACCACGCGACCACCCATGTCGCGGACTCCAACGGCCAAGTCGAGATCCTCGATCTGGATGCGGAACTCCTCGCCGAGTACACCACCGCTATCGCGGCATGGCTGCCCGTCCAGGCAGCGCCACGCTCAATCGTGGACTTGGGCGCCGGCACGGGCGCCGGCACGTTCACCCTCCTCGCGCACTTCCCTGACGCGCATATCACTGCGGTCGACTCCTCCGTCGAACACCTCCGTCGACTACGCGATAAGGCCTGCGCCACCGGGGAACTCGAGCGTGTGGACACCATTGCGGCCGACCTCGACGCTGCCGACTGGCCCGACCTCGGCACGCCTGACCTGGTCTGGGCCTCGGCCTCGATGCACCACATGGCCGACCCTGTCCGAGCGTTGGGCAAGGTCCACGACGCACTCGCGCCCGGCGGCCTGTTCGCCGTCGTCGAGCTGGCGGGACTGCCGCGGTTCCTGCCGGAGACCGGGCCCGCCGATCGGCCCGGCCTCGAAGAGCGGTGCCATGCCGCGACCGCCCACTTCCACGCCGAGCACGTGTCCCACCGTGGCGCCGACTGGGGTCCGATGCTGACCTCTGCCGGATTCACCGTTGAAGGTGTGCGCACTTTCACCGTCAACATCGAGGGCTCGCGGACTCCAGCCGTCGGCCGCTACGCGCTCGCCGTTCTGCAGCGGTTACGCCACGGCGATACCGGCACGATCTCAACCGAGGACCTCACCGCGCTCGACCGGCTGCTCGATACCGGCAGCCCACACAGCATCCTGCGCCACGACGACCTCGCCCTGCGCACCGAACGCACGGCCTGGGCCGCCCGCCGCACCAGCTGACCGGTCAAGTCAGCAACCCGATGGTCCAGCTGGCGACGACCGCGCATGTGTGCCGAGAGCGGTGGGCCTACCAAACCCCGCCCGCCCCAACGAATTCCCGTACGAGGTCACCGACGAAGCCGCTGTGAGCGGCAGTCTTTGGTGATAGCCGATGAGCGCCAGGTTCGCCGCCCGCGGCGTCTCCCCCCGCACATACCATTCCTCCGTCCACGCCAGGATGTCGTAGGAGATCCCGGACGCTTCAGACATGCGGGTCGACCCCAGATTGGTCGACGAGGCCGGCAGCACCGCGATGAGGTTGCGTTTCAGCTCCGGGCTGCGGGCATGTTTGCCGTCCGCGTGGGTGAAGCAGTCCAGGTATCCGGTGCGTTTGTCGAGCTCGATCAGCAGCGACACGAGCGGCAGCATGTCGGTCAGCTCGGCCTTCGACGCGATGGCCTCGGTCGGGATGTCTTCGGCGGGCAGCGGTGAGATCACCAGATCACCGTCCTCATCCAGGCGCACCAGCCCGTCACCGGTGGCGAGCATCTGCTCGAGTTCGCCGACCGCCTCCTGCCACTCGCCGGTGAGCGCGGCCAGTGCACGGGCAGGGTCGGCAGGTTTGTCGACCAGGCGGCAAATTCGGCGCGCCGACCGAGCCGGCCACAGTCCGGGGGTACCCAGTTTTCGATACTTTCCGTTGTAATTTCGTTTCGTCACATCAAACGCTACGAAACATATTTAATGCCGGCTGATGGGGGTGCGGCGCGCATCCTGACACCCGATAAGGTTCACTTATCGGGGGTCAGGATGTGGGCTGCCGAAAGAGCCATCGCGTCAGTGGTCGGGCCGATCGAGCAGCCTCTGCTGAGAGATTTCGCACACGACCAAGACGGGCGCCGCCGCGGAAGGCGGAGACTCGGTATCTATTTGCGGTATGCGCGGAACGTCGCGCGCAGGTCGTCGACGATGAGGTCGGGTTCTTCCATGGCGGCGAAGTGGCCGCCACGCTCGAATTCGGTCCAGCGCACGATGTTGTGATTTCGTTCGGCGATGCGGCGGACCGGGATGCCGAGGTCGTGCGGCATGACTGCCACGGCGACCGGCACATCGGTCTCGGGTTCGGGCACTCCCCAGGTGGCGGCGCCTTCGTAGTAGTAGCGCGCCGACGAGCCCGCGGTGGCGTTGAGCCAGTAGATCATGACGTTGGTCAGCATCGCGTCACGGTCGACGGCGTCCTCGGGTGCGTCGGTGGAGTCGGTCCAGTCCTTGAATCGCTCGACGATCCAGGCCAATTGCCCCACCGGTGAGTCGGCGAGCGCGTAGGACAGCGTTTGGGGGCGACTGGCCTGCAGCATCGCGTAGGCGCCGAGTTCGTACTGAGCGCGGCGAGCCAGTTCGACGGCTCGCTGTTCGGCTGGGTTGTCGGGGTCGGCGGTCTCGGCGGTGACAGTGGCGGAGGCGATCATCGTCAGATGCACCGCGACCAGGTGCTCGGCGTCGATCACCGCCAGCTGCCGGGAGATCGCGGCACCGGTGTCTTCGCCGTGTGCGCCGTAGCGGTCGTAGCCGAGGCGGCGCATCAGCTCCGCCCATGCCCGCGCGGCCCGCGCGGTCGACCAACCGACCGCGGGCCCGGAGAACCCGTACCCGGGGATGGTCGGCACGACGACGTGGAACGCGTCCTGCGCGTTGCCGCCGTGCGCCACCGGGTCGGTCAGCGGCCCGATCACCTCGAGGAATTCCACGATAGATCCGGGCCATCCGTGTGTGAGCACCAGCGGCAGAGCGTCGGGTTCGGGCGAGCGGACGTGGAGGAAGTGCACGTCGTGGCCGTCGATCTCGGTACGGAACTGGGGGAAGGTGTTGAGCCGGGCCTCCTGGGCGCGCCAATCGTAGGTGCTGCGCCAATAGCCGACCAGTTCTCTGGTGTAGTCCAGCGGGATGCCCTGCGCCCACCCCGCCTCGGGATCGTCGTCGGTCCAGCGGGTGGCGTCGAGCCGCCGATTCAAGTCGTCGAGCTGCTCTTGGGGGACGTCGATCCGGAAGGGGGTGATCTCTGTGCTCATGAGAATCAAACTACGACCTACCTAGGACAACCCCGGCCCTAGGTTTTAGAGGATGGGAAACACCGGGGGGCGTCAGGCGGCGGGTCAGGATTCGACGCCCCCCGGGGCTACGATTCTGCGGTGTCGAAGGTGTGCAACTACCCGGGTTGTTCTCGTCCTATCACGAGCGCGGCAGGGCCTGGCCGTCCCTCGGAGTACTGCGACCGGGCCGATCACACGCGCTGGCGCGCGTGGCGGGAACGGCAACGGCAGCAACAGGAATCGCAGGCCGCGTCCGCTACCGTCACAGTGACGAAACCGGGGCCGGTGACCATCGCGCGACTGCGAGCCGATGAGCTGCTCACCCAGTTCCGAGGACTGGCCGAACAGTTGAACACCACGCTGAATGCCGCCGTCGCGGAATTGTCCACGCTGGCCGACCCGGCGATCGCCGAGGCGCAGGTGCAGGCGGTGCAGGTGGACGCGGCACGGCGGATCGCCGAGGCAGAGGGCGCGGCCGTGGCGGCCGAGCAGGCGCGGCGGGAGGCACAGGAGGCTCGGGAACTCGCCGAATCCGCCGCCGACGACGCCGCGAGCGCCGCCGAGCAAGCCGAAGCGCTGATCGCCGAGGCAAATACGGCGCGCGAGGACGCGCTGCGCGAAGTCGAACGCGTCACCAAGCAGGCGGCCGACGACGTCTTCGCCGCCCGCAGCGCCGCGGAAGCCGAGATCCGCGGCGTGCGACGCGAGTCCACCGAGCACGCCGAACGCGTCGAACAAGAAGCCGCAGAGCAAGTCCAGCGCGCCGAACGCCGCGCGGAGACCGATATCGAGAACGCCCGGCGTGAAGCGTCGGCCCTGGTCGCGGCCGCCCACTCCGAACGCGACCTCGCCGTGCAGCGCGCGGCGGACGCCGAAAGAACGGCTGAACGAGCCGAACGAGCCGCCGCCGAGCGAGCCGAAGCCGCGGACGAGGCGAGAGCCGAATGGCGCAGGGTGCGCGCCGAGCTCGACGCCACCCGCGCCGAGCTCGCCGAAACCCGCCGCACCGCCGCGGCCGAACTCGCCGCCGCCCGAGCCGAAGCCGCCGCGGCGCTGGACAAAGTGCGCGCGGAAGCCGCCCAGCGTCTGGAAGCGCTCGATGAGGCCCGCGCGCAGACCCTCGCCCGCGCCGAACGCGCCGAAGCCCAACTCGACGAACTCCTCGCCGAAACTCGCCGCAAATCACCCGCTACCGAACCGGCGCCACCCGACGAGGTCTGATGGCTGGCACGCTCTGTCTCGCAAAGGGATTCGGCTTGGCGCGGGAGGGCGCGTCCCCTGCGGCCACAGGTGACCATGTCGTACGGGTCCATCGCCTCTCAGCGGGTTCGGGCGCGTCTGTCGAGGCGGGAGCGCCGGTCGGGTCGGTGCACCATGGCGACTCGACGAGGGCGCCACTACCGCCAGCGTATTCCTCTCGCTCACCAGGCAATTCGGATACGGCGACCTTCGTCTGCGCTCCCGGTGCGGGGCGACGAGGAGGCCGTGATGGGGCAAACGAGTCGCTAACCGCCGCTTCGGTCATATCATGTAGCTATGCCCGAAACCGAGATCGGAGGGCGTACGGAACCACTGGCCGGCACAGCCCGGCAGACGGTACTGGTGGCCGGTGCCTGCTCGATGATCATGGGTGTGGCCCTGACGGTGTGGCCGCACAAGTCGCTGCCGACAGCGGAACTGCTGTCCGGCGGCTACCTGCTGCTCAACGGTGTCCTACAGCTGGTGGTCGCGATCGGCGCCCGCTTCGTCACCGCGCTGCGAATGCTGGTGCTGGTCAGTGGCGGGCTGTCGGCGCTGCTGGCGATGCTGTGCTTCGCGGGTGGGAATTCGACTCTGCTGCTGTCGTTCTGGATCGGATTGGCGTGGGCGATCCGCGGGATCTGTCACGCCACCGTCGCGGTATGGGTCGACGACCTGCCCGGACGTGGACGGCAAGAGCTGTTCGGACTGGTCACGCTGGCGCTCGGCGTGCTGGTGGGCGCGGTGCCGTTCGACTCACCGGACGCACTCGGCTGGGTGGCCGGACCATGCCTGCTCGCGATCGGGACAATGGAGGCATGGTTCGCCGCGGGTACCCGGCGCGGCGCTGTCGCGATGCCGGGCATGGTGGCGACCATACGCCTTGACGGCTGACACCGGCACCCACCGGTGGCGAGCCGTGCGTTATCCGGGTTGACTGGGCGCCATGGCATCCCAGCATTCCGAGATACGGTCGCCCGCGGAGCTGATCGTGGTCACCCGCGGCGCGGACACCGCGATCACGCCGATCGCTCTGCGCGACAGTCACAGCACGCAAGCGCGTCTGGAGGAATTGCTGCCCCGCGGCGCGGAACTGGTGCGCATCTTCGGACCGGCCAACCGCTTGGAACGCCGGCTCGCCGGTAGCCCCGACTTGGGGACCGGTGCGGAATATCTGAACTACTTCTATCTCGGTGGTGTCACCGGCGAACTCGACGAGCTGGCCGCGCGGTTGCGTGCCGCCGACGAGGTAGCGGCAGCGTATGTGAAGCCGCCCGCCGAACCGCCGATCGCACCGGAGGGCGTTCGAGCGATCACGGGCCGCTCCGCGGCCGAGGCGCCACCGGTGACGCCGGATTTCGCCGTGCGGCAGGGGTATCTGGACGCCGCGCCGCAGGGCATCGACGCGCGGTGGGCCTGGACGGTTCCCGGGGGCCGGGGGACCGGCGTGCGAGTGGTGGATGTCGAGGGCGCGTGGCGGTTCACCCACGAGGACTTGCAGGTCAACCAGGGGGGTGTGATCGGTGGCAGCCCCTCACCGCAGCAGGGCTGGCGCGACCACGGCACGGCGGTCGCCGGTGTGATCAGCGGTGACGTGAATGCCTACGGCATCACCGGCATCGTGCCCGAGGCATACATCCGCGCGGTGTCGATCTTCGGAACCGGATCGGCGGCCGCGATCCGCTCGGCCGCGGATACGCTGAACCCCGGCGACGTGCTGCTGCTCGAACTGCACCGGCCCGGACCGCGTTTCGCCTATGCCAACCGGCCGGATCAGCGTGGCTACATCGCGATCGAGTGGTGGCCCGACGACTTCGCGGCGATCCGGTACGCGATCGGCAAGGGCGTCGTCGTGGTGGCGGCGGGCGGCAACGGCGGCGAAGACCTCGACGCCGCGCTCTACGATACCCGCCCCGCGGAGTTCCCGAACACATGGCGCAATCCGTTCCGCGGTGGCGAGGCCGACTCCGGGGCGATCATGGTCGGAGCCGGTGCACCCCCGCCCGGTTTCCACGGGCGCGACTACGGCCCGCCTCGCTCGCGTCTGTCGTTCTCCAACTACGGCGAACGGATCGACGTGCAAGGGTGGGGTCTGGAAGTGACCACCACCGGGTACGGCGATCTGCAAGGCGGTCCCGACGAGGACCTCTGGTACACCGACGTGTTCAGCGGAACCTCCAGCGCGTCCCCGATCGTGGTCGGCGCCGTCACGAGCTTCCAGGGCATGAGCGCTGCGGCGGCCGGACGCAAGACGCCCGCTGAGGTGCGCACTCGGCTGCGGGAAACCGGCTCCCCACAAACCGATGCACCGGAACGGCCCGTGACCCAGCGCATCGGCAACCTACCGGACCTGAAATCGATGATCCTGCCACGGTGAGCCGTCGAGGTGGCGCTCGGAAACACCTGTACACCCACGCAGCGAGACCCGATTCCGCTTCGTGGAATTCACTGAGAACATAATTGCCTGGAATGGAATCAGTCGCGCGGACCCAAGCGAGTGGTGGCTGACCGCCTGCCGGATTCCGCGGCGAGCCCGCCGACCGAGCCCGACCGGTTGTCGCGCGGTGCTCAGTTCACGCGGGCGGCCAGCAGCAACTCGAGCATCAGCTGGACGAATTCATCAGGCGCGTCGGTGAATCCGCTGTGCCCGCCGGGGAACTCGGTCAGCGGGATGCTCAGTCGCTCGGCGAGGGTCTGGGCGGGACGGTACGGGAGTTTGCCTCTGCTTTCCCGGCCCGCCCCCAGTACAAGGCGGTCGGTGACCGGTTCCAAAGCCGCCACGTCCGGGATGTGGGAAGTGATCGTGCGCAATTCGTGTCTCATGTTGCGCGGCGCGTTGGCGTGCAGACGTTCGATCATCGCCGCCGCGCGCGGTGAGAGCTGGGCGGCATCGGGCATCTGCACACCTCCGCCGATCCCCTCGAGAAAGCGCGCGCCCGCGGCGGCGAGACCCTCGGTCTCGAACAATTCGTACACTTCCTCCACGAACGCCTTGTGCTCGGCGGCGTCGGGCAGCACGCCGAAAGACGGCGGCTCGTGCGCGATCACCAGCCTCAATCGCTGGGGATGCCGGGCGAGCAGGTCCAGCGCGACCACCGCGCCGCCGCTGCCGCCGAAGACGTAGGCGTGTTCGCCCGCGGGTGTGAGGTGCTCGAGGAGTAAGTGGGCGTCCTCGCTCTGCACCCCGACCTCGATGTCGGCCGGCGGGCCCGGCTCGAGCACGCTGCGTGAGTAACCGCGCGGGTCGATGGTGACCACGGTGAAGTGCTGGGCGAGGGGCTCGAGGATGGGGTCGAAGACCGCCGCGTCGCCTCCGCTGCCCGGCAGCAACAGCAGCACCGGCCCGGCGCCGCTCACCTCGTAGTACAGCGTCGCTCCCGGGACCTGCAGAGTGCCGGATCTCATGGTTTCCTCACCTTTCTCTTTGGGCGGTCGGCCACTGCTCGAGGGTGACGTGCAGGGCGTCGATAATGCGTTCCCAGGAGTCGGCGGTGGAGCGTGTGTGCCCGAAACCGCCGGTCGCCTCCAGAACGCTGTATCCGTGGAAGGTGCTGCGCAGCAATCGGACCGCGTCGGTGCTGTCGGGTTCGGCCAAACCGTAGGCGCGCAGCATGCCGTAGGTCAGTTCGATGGCGCGCAGCGCGCCGGTCGTGGTGTGCGCCGCTTCGGGATCGAACGGGAGTTGGGTCGCGGCGTAGCGGCCGGGGAAGCGCAGGGCGTAATCCCGCCAGGCGTGGGCGTAAGCGGCGAGTGCGTCGCGTCCGGCGCGACCGGCCACCGCAGCGGCGATCAGCTCGGTTTTCTCCGTGGCCGCCAGGGCGGCTACGCGCGCGCGGAGATCCCGGAGATTCTTGACGTGGGAATACAGGCTCGCGTCCTGCACGCCGAACCGCTTGGCCACCGCCGACATCGTGACATTATCCAATCCGACTTCGTCGGCGAGGTCGGCCGCGGCGAGCGTGATCCGCTCCGTGGTCAACCCTGCTCGCGCCATGTGCGTCCCTCCGAAAACCTACATCTACTAGTTTATAACCTAGGGTGCCTAGGTTTGGCAATGCATGCCGGCCGTCCCGGTCGGCGTTGTTTCGCACACCGCGAGGAAGCGATCAGCGCGTGGCCAATGAGTCCGCGCGTTCTCGCGCCGGCCACCGCTGTGAGTGCGTGCCAGTGCGCGCCGCGAGGATGTCGTTGATCTCGACGTGATCTCCGGCGCCTGGAAACCAAGTGGCGGCGAACGAATATTCCGCTGCGAGAAAACGATTCTTGTTCAAGAACTCGGCTGAGCCGGTGTCCGGACGGCGATTTCGCCGCTCAATGTGTAGTCGCCGGACAGGTGCAGTCCGTCTCCGCTCCAGAATCGGCCCGGGTCGTACCAGTCGGGGCTGCGGTGGGAGGGCAACAGTCCCATTGCTTGATACGTGGCGGCGACGATTTCGGCGCAGTACGCGTTCTCCAGTTCCCGGGCAGCCGCCCGACTCGTCGCGCGGCGGGGGAGGCGGGCGCGGCCGCGTAGCCAGCGCCCCGCCATGCCCGCAGTGGTCGGGAACGGGGTGCCGTCGAGGCGGGCGATGGCGCGCAGCGCGCCGTCTTCCATCTCCCGGCTGACCGAAGGTTCCAACTGGCGCAACCAGGCCCGCTGACCGTAGCGGTGCGCCCACACGAGCACGGCGTCGCGCAGGTTGTGCAGCTGAGCGCCACGGTGCGCGGTTCCCGACCACATGTCGGTCAGGGATCGCCCCAGTTCCGCGTGCCAGATCAGCGCGGGCAGATCATCGATCACGACGGACATCCCGACATGGTTCACCGGGCTGTTCGTTGTCATCCGGATCACCCGGTCGGCCGTGGAATGCCCACGGAAAAGCCAGATGTCGCCCGTTCTGGTGACCTCGACCGCTCGGTCGAGACTGATGCCCGTCCCCGTCATGGTCGTAGCCTATGCGGTATGAGGTGGTGGAAGGCAGTGGGATTAGCGGGTGTGGCCGGTGTGGTTGCCACCGGTGTCGTAGTGGTGCGCGCCGAGCGCCGCCGCCGCGCCTATACCCCGGACCAGGTTCGCGAACAACTGCACGCACGATTCGCCCAGGCGACAACGGTCCCGGAAGTCGTCGGAACCGCTGCTGCGGAACCGCGAGGCGTCACCGGAATCGGCAGGCGTATCCGGAAATGGTTCCGTCGCCGGTCGCCGCAGGACGACTAGGCAAGACGAGTCGAGATCGCGGAAGACGGCGCGCATCCGCGGGATACAGGCGTTCGGACGGAACAAAGGGGTACAGATTCCCGTCGGGAACGAAGTCGATCAGCATTGGGCCCTCCCTCCCTGGGGAGCCATCGGGGCCAAGCCGAGATCGGCGAGCGCGGCCGCGCCGCGGGCGGCATGATCGCCGCCGGCGAGCACCTCGGTTCGCGCCGACTGGTAGCGGCAACCGGCGGCGTCGAACGCGGCGACCGTCGCGAGCATCCGCTGCCGGTCACCGGCGTGCAGGGCTTCGGCTCGCTCCACGATGGCGCCGGCGACCGGGTTTCCGGCGACGATGGTCCTGGCCTCGGCCAAGCGGTCCCCAGCATCGGAGACCCCGGCGAGTACTGCGGCCTCGGCCCGCAGCGCCACATACCAGTGCAGCCAGATCCACGTGACCCATCTCCACACCTCGCCGGGCTCGGCCGCCAGCCGTTCCAGCGCCTCGCTCATCTGCCCGCGGTGGAGCATGGCGAGTGCGTCGAAGACCGCGCCGTAGCCGTGGGTGTGCGCTGGTGGCGTGCCGAGCCGGAGCACGGCAGCCTCCCATTCGCTCGTGGCGTCGTGGTCGCCGCGCAGGTTGTGGATCATCGCCACACCGGCTACCGGCGGACCCAGGACCGACTTGGCGGGCTGGCCTGCCCGCTGCCACGCCTCCAGGAACCGGACGCTGTGGGTGAGTACCTCATCGACGTTGCCCGCCAGCGCGTCGGTCACCAGTAGCCAGCTCGTCGCACGATGGCCGACTTCGGCGAGCAAAGGATGATCCGCAAGCTGCCGTGCCCATCGGCGGGCGCCTCGCAGGTCCCCCGCGCCGAGTTCGGCCTCGGCCGCCTCGCCGAGCGCGTCGATCAGCTCGTGGGTGCCTGCCGGCGTGTTCGTGGTGGACTCCAGCAGCGCCATCCGCCGCCGCGCGATGTCCGCGGCGGCGAAAGTGTCACCGGCCAGACTGTGGGCACCGGCGAGAGTGTCGAGAGCGGCGGACTCGGCCAGCGGGTCGCCCGTGCGGTGCGCGAGTTCGACCGCCCGTTCGGCACGCTCGATGGTCCGCGGCACGGTGTCGTCGGGGGAGTGCTGGGCGATGAGGGCATCGGTGAGCGCCCGCCCGGTGTCGGCCAGCGCCACGGCGGCCTGGGCGGCCGGGTCGTCCCCGGCGAGCTGCTGCGCCTCGGTGATGAGTGCGGCCGCCTCCTCCGACGGCAACGGCCTTACGAACTTGCTCGCGAACCGGTACGCGTCGGCGGCTGCGATCGCCAGGTCGCGAGCGGCGCCGGCGCAGTCACCGGACCGGAGGGCGGCGTCGGCGGCCGCGCGGCGCAGACGGTGCATGTCGTCGCCCCGCATCTGACACCCGGCCGCGGAAGCGGCGTGTCGCAGCATCGAGGCAGCGGTGGCCGGGTCGTCCGCGAGCGCGGCCGCCTGCTCGTAGCGCATCTGGGACTCGCCGATCAGATTCCGGGTGAAGCACAGTTGCGCCAGGTGCTGAGCGAAGCGGGCGGCATCCGCGCGCTGCTGCGGCCGGTCGCCCGCCCACGCCATCGCGGCGCGGAAGTCGTCGGCCACCGAGTCGAATCGTGGCCGCCACTCCGTTCCCACCACCGCCAGCTCGGCGGCCGTGGTCAGGCACCAGCTCAGGTGACGCGCCCGGATGTCGTCCAGCTCACCGGCTTCGGTGAGCCGCTCCATCCCGTACTGGCGGATGGTTTCCAGCGCACGGTATGCGGTACCGCTCGGGGATGCTGTCACCACCAGCAGGCTCTGCTCGGCGAGCCGGGCCAGGCCGTCGGCGACAACGTTCTTCTCGGAGGCCGCCACCTCCGCCGCGGCCGCGACGGTGAACGACTTCATGAATACCGACACCCGCCGCAGCAGCACTCGATCGTCCGGCTCGAGCAGGGCGTGACTCCAGTCCAGTGCTGCCCGCACCGAGCTGTGCCGGTCCTCGGCGCGCGAGCCCCCCGCCAGCATCCGCAGCTGGTCGGACAGCCCGGCTTCGAGGCCGTCGAGCCCGAGCGTGGTCCAGCGGGCGGCGGCCAGTTCGATCGCGAGCGCCACCCCGTCCAGCCGCGCACAGAACGCGGCGACATCGTCGCGCAGCGCATGATTCGGCGGCCAGCCGCCTGCCGCCGCGCGGTCCATGAACAACTCGACCGCATCCGATGCGCCCTCGCCGGTCAGTGACATCGGCGGGACGGCGTACACCCGTTCGAACGGAACCATCAGCCGGGCCCGGCTGGTCGCGAGCACCGTCACGCCGGGGCACGCCGCGAGCAGCCGTTCGATGAACGGCGCCACCCCATCCCGCACGTGTTCGCAGTTGTCGAGCACCAGCAAGGCACGACGGTCGGCCAGCGCGGCCGGCACGGTCTCGTCCATGGCGCGGCCGGGTTGCTCGCCGAGACCGAGTGCGAGGGCGACCGTGCCGGCGACCACGCAGGTATCCGCGCTGGTGATCGGGACCAGGTCGACGAACCACACTCCGTCGGAGTATTCGTCGGCGATCTGCGCGGCCACCGCCAGCGCGAGCCGGGTTTTGCCCACCCCGCCCGGGCCGACCGCGGTCACCTGCCGATGTTTCCTGATCATCTCGGTCAGCTCGGCCCGCTCCCGCGCCCGGCCGACGAACGAGGTCAGCGGTGTCGGCAGAACCGGCGCCGGGTGCGCCCGGTCCGCGCGAGGCGGATCGGACGCTCGCTGGGCGAGTGCCCGCCGATCCGGCACCTCCAGCTTGCGCAGGAGCGAGGAGACATGGCTCTCCACGGTGCGCACGGAGATGAACAGCCGCGCCCCGATCTCGGCGTTGCTGAAATGTTCCCCCACCAGCGCCAGCACTTCGGCCTCCCGAGCCGAGATCTCCACCGCCGCCGCCATGGCACCGATTCTGCCGTATGCGCGCCGCACTCCTACTCCGCGGTCGGTTTCCGGTGGTGGGGAGTTGATTCCGGCCTGTCCGCAGCCCTCGCCACTGACCACGTCCGCGCGGCGCCCGAGCACCCACCGTGGGTGATCCGTGCCGCGTTCCGTGGTCGGTTCCGTGGTCGCCACGGATGTGCGCCGGCCGCGCCGGAGGAGATGCTGTGTGCACGTTCGGTTCGCCTCGACAGGCGGCACCAGGAACAACGAGACCGACGAATTCAGGAGTGATCATGACCAGCTCTTCCACCCAGGGCATCAAGACGGTGCTGCATCCGGTGTCCGACCTGGCGGCGGCGAAGGCCGTGTACGCCGCCCTGCTCGGCGTGGCGCCGCAGACCGACACGTCCTACTACGTCGGTTTCGAGGCCGAAGGCCAGCACATCGGGCTGGTGCCCGGCGGCGGCCCGCAAGGCATGACCGCACCGGTGGCCTACTGGCACGTGCTCGACATCGAGGCGAAGCTGGCCGAGCTGACCGCCGCGGGCGCCACCGTGACGGAGCACGCGCACGACGTCGGCGGCGGCCGCCTGGTCGCCACCGTTGCCGACACCGACGGCAACGCGCTCGGGTTGATCCAGGACCGCTGAGCGCCGAACCCCCCGACCCCACTTTCATCCACGATCGCCACGAAGGAAACCAGCTCATGACCGCGCAGCAGTCCACTACCCGTACCACCACTAAGACGAAGGCTTCCGTCGGTTTCACCGACGAGGAACGAGCCGCGATGAAAGAACATGCCCAAGAGCTGAAGACGGCCGCGCGCCGGGGCTCCCGAGCGGCCAAGGCGGACGGGGAGAACGACGTGCTGGCGAAGATCGCTGGGATGCAGGAATCCGATCGGGTCATCGCCGAACGTCTGCACGCCATCGTCAAAGCCTGCGCTCCGCAGCTGTCGCCGAAACTGTGGTACGGCATGCCCGCCTACGCCAAGGACGGCAAGGTCCTGTGCTTCTTCCAGAGCGCGGAGAAGTTCAAGTCGCGGTACGCGACGTTCGGTTTCAACGACATCGCCGCCCTCGACGACGGCACTGTATGGCCGACCGCCTTCGCGCTCACGAAGCTGACCGCCGACGACGAGGCGCGGATCAGTGACCTGGTGAAGAAGGCGGTGAGCTGAAGAACCGGCCTGCCACTGCGCCACAGTGGCAGGCCGAGCACGGAAGTCGCCGTCGTGCTGATTTCGCTACGCGCGGATGGCGTCGCAGGTTGTGTCAGATTCCCGGTTCTCGCCGACACCCTTGCCCGGCGCAGCTACCTGGCCACCTGCTCCTTGCGAGGCGCGTCCGGACCGGACGACTGTTTCCGCGAAATACTCGAGATGGTTTTGGCCGTACAACAGCTGTTCACTCGCTACGAGCTGTCACTTCCGGAATTCGACACGATGACACCGGCCTTCACGACGTTGCTGCAACCGGCGAACGTCACGCCCGGGTGGCGCCGCCGACGGGGGTAGCAGCGTGGCTCGACCAGCAGCTCGAGGCCGGACGCGCCCGCTGCCGGGTCGGTCGGAGGTGAATCGCCGCCCGCTCGGGGAGGGTAATGGCCGTAGCGTCAGGTCACTATCCGGAGGGGATGCTCGAGCAGGTCTTTCAGCTGTTGCAGGAACTGGGCGGCCACGGCTCCGTCGATGGCGCGGTGGTCGGCGGACAGGGTGACGCGCAGGATTTTCCTGGTCACCACTCGATCCTCGTCCAGCCGCAGTTCGTCGGTGGCCGCGCCGACGGCCAGAATGGCGGCCTCCGGTGGGTTGATCACGGCGGTGAAGTGCTCGATTCCGAACATCCCCAGATTGGAGATGGTGAAGGTGCCGCCGTTCATCTCGTCGGTGCGCAGCTTGCGCTCGCGGGCGCGTTCGGCCTTGTCGCGGCTTTCGGCGGCGATCTCCGACACGCTCTTGCGATCGGCGTCGCGCAGCACCGGGACGAGCAGGCCCGCGGCAGTGGCGACGGCGATGCCAAGGTGAACTCCGCGGTGGCGCAACAGCTTGTCGCCCGCGAAGGACACGTTGACCGAAGGGTTCGTTCGCAGCGTCACGGCGACGGCCTTGACCAGCAGATCGTTGACACTGACCTTCCCCGCGCCGGTCTGCGCCAGTGTGGCGTTGATCTGCGCGCGGAAGCCGAACAACTCGGTCACATCGATCGCGGAGGTCAGATAGATGTGCGGGGCCTGCTGTTTGCTCTGTGTCAGCCGCGTGGCCGAGACCCGTTGAACGGTCGTCAGCGGGATCTCCTCGTAGTCACCCGCAGCCGCAGAAGAGGTCCCGATCGAGGCAGCGGGGACGACTTCGGTCGGCGAGTCGAGTTCGGCTGCGCGATGGGCGGATTCGACATCCTGCCGGACGACGCGTCCGCCGGGGCCGGTGCCCGCCACGGTGGAGATGTCGACACCGAGTTCGGCGGCGATCTTGCGGGCCAGCGGCGAGGTCTTTTTGCGTTCCGGCGTCGCGTGGGCGCCGTCAGTGGCGGCCGGGACCGCGCGGCTGCCCTGCTCGGGGCCGTTGCCGGGATGAGCTGCGGGCGCATGCTCGGCGGGTGCGGCGGCGGCCGGGGTTGGGGCGTTACCGCTCACACCGGTCGCGGCTGTCGCGCTGCCGTCGCCGATGAGACCGATCGGGGTTCCGATCGGCACCCGCGCGCCTTCGGCGGCGAGGATCCGCTCGAGCACGCCGTTGTCGTAGGCTTCGAGCTCCATGAGGGCTTTGTCGGTTTCGATCTCGGCGAGGATTTCACCTCGTTCGACCGGATCGCCCACCTGTTTGAGCCAGGAGACGATGACGCCTTCCTCCATGGTGTCGGAGAGGCGGGGCATGGTGATTTCGGGCATGGGATGCGTCCTCGGGTCTCAGCGTCGTTTGCCGACTGCCGCGAGGGTTTCCACCGCGGCGGTGTACAGCGAATCGGCCGACGGCAGGGCGAGCCGTTCGAGCGGCTTGGCGTAGGGCAGCGGCACCTCGGCCATGGCCACCCGGCGAACCGGAGCGTCCAGATAGTCGAAGGCGCCGTCGGAGATGGAGGCGGCGACCTCGGCGCCGATTCCATAGGTGAGCCAGTCGTCCTCGCCGATCACGGCGCAACCGGTCTTGCGAACTGACTCGACGAGGGTGTCGCGGTCGAGCGGGCGAAGGCTGCGCAGGTCGACGACCTCGGCGGAGAAGCCGTCGGCGGCGAGTCGCTCGGCGACCTCGGTGCAGACCGTGGCCATCCGGGAGTAGCCGATCAGCGTGATATCGGCGCCGGTTCTCGTGACAGCGGCCTTTCCGATTCGCGCGGCCGGAAGATTCTCCGGCACTTCGCCCTTGGTGTTGTACAGCGACAAGTTCTCCAGGAACAGCACCGGATCGTCGTCTTCGATGGCGGCTTTGAGCAGCGCTCGCGCATCGGCCGGAGTGCTGGGCGCGACCACCTTCAGACCCGGCACGAAGGCGTAGTACAGCTCGATGTTCTGCGAATGTGTGGCGCCCAGCTGCTGCCCGCCGCCGCCCGGGGTACGGATGACCATGGGCACGCTGGTCTGCCCTCCGAACATGCCGTAGATCTTGGCGGCGTGGTTGACGATCTGGTCCAGCGCCAGCAGCGAGAAGTTGATCGTCATGATCTCCACCACCGGGCGCAGGCCGAGCATGGCGGCGCCGATGGCGGCGCCGACGAAACCCTCTTCGGCGATAGGAGTGTCGCGCACCCGTTGCTCGCCGAATTCGGCGAGCAGACCAGCGGTGATCTTGTAGGAGCCTTCGAAGATGCCGATCTCCTCCCCGATGAGGAAGACATCGTCGTCGCGCCGCATCTCCTCGCGGAGGGTTTCGCGCAGCGCTTCACGATAGGTCATGACAGACACGGTGATGTCCTTAACGGGAGAAGAGCGGATCGGCGGGCAGGCGGCGCGAGTCGCCCGCCACGGGCGTCGCGTAGTTGTAGTCGAACAGGCTCGACGGCTGCGGGTGCGGACTGCTCGCGGCGAATTCGACCGCCGCGGCGACCTCGGCGCTCACCTCGTCTTCCAGCGCGGCCACGGACCGGTCGCTCAATACACCGGCGGCGAGCAGCGCGTCGCGCCACCGGACGACGGGATCGTTGCTCCGGGCGATCGAAACGGCTTCTTCGGTGCGGTATTTCGCCGGGTCGACCACCGAATGGCCCTTGAGGCGGTAGCTGACCGCCTCCAGCAGAGCGGGTTTGCGCTCGCGCCGGGCGGATTCGATCAGTTCACCGGCCATCTCGCGCACGGCCAGCACATCGGTGCCGTCCACGCGCTCTCCGCGCATGCGGTAGGCGGCCGCGCGCTTCCACAGATCCGGTTCGGCGGAGGAGCGTTCGACCGTGGTGCCCATCCCGGTCTGATTGTTGATCACCAGGAACACCACCGGCAGGTTCCACAGCGCCGCGATGTTCAACGACTCGTGGAACGCGCCGATGTTGGTGGTGCCCTCACCCATCTGGCAGACCACCACGTCGTCTTCGCCGCGATAGTCGATGGCCAGCGCCGCGCCGACGGCCAACGGCACCTGCCCGCCCACGATGGCGTAGCCGCCCAGCAGGCGGGTGGTGGTGTCGTACATGTGCATGGAACCGCCCCAGCCCTTGGAGGTGCCGGTGGAGCGGCCGTAGAGTTCGGCCATGACCCGGCCGGGCTCGATGCCTTTGGCCAGCGCGTAGCCGTGCTCACGGTAGTTGGTGAACAGGTAGTCGGTCGGGCGCATGGCCGCGCCGAGCCCGACCACGGTGGCCTCTTCGCCCAGGTTGAGGTGGCAGTAACCGCCGATCTGGGCCTGCTGATAGCTCTGTGCGGTGCGCTCCTCGAACCGGCGCACGAACAGCATGTCGCGATACAGTCCGCGCAGGGTGTCGGGGTCCTGTGCGGTGATGCGCGCATCGACCGGGGCGCTGCCCGCGGCGGCGACGCGGGTTTGCGTGGAGGCATCGTCGATGCCGCGGTCCTCGGCGATCGGCGCGGGGGGACGCGTCGCCGACCGAGTCGTCTTGCGACTAGGTTTGCGGGGGGTGGTGCTGGTGGTCACGGCGGGGCTCCTCAACGCTTCCTGGGCGCGATGTGCACGGGCAGTCCGAGGCCGGCCAGGGCCGCCTCCATGCCGATCTCGCCGAGAGTGGGGTGGGCGTGGATGGTGTCGGCGAGCTCGTCGAGGGTCGCCTCGAGGGAGATTGCCAACGCGCCCTCGGTGATCAGGTCGCTGGCCGACGGGCCGATGATGTGCACGCCGAGCACTTCTCGATGACGCTGCCCGGCAACGATTTTGACGAATCCCTCGGTCTCGCCGAAGGTCTGGGCCCGCCCCAGCGCGGCGAAGGGGAAGCGTGCGGTGACGATGTCGTGGCCGGCGGCATGTGCCTTCGCCTCGGTGAGCCCGACGCTCGCGATCTCAGGGTGGGTGAAGGTAGCGGCCGGGATCGCGGTGTAGTCGATGCGCGCCGGGTGACCGGCGATCACATCCGCGGCGGTGAGCCCCTGATGCGAGGCGACGTGCGCGAGCAGGGCGCGCCCGGTGACGTCTCCGATGGCGTAGACGTGCTTGACGCCGGTGCGCAGCTGCTCGTCGACGGGGATGAAACCGCGAGCGTCGGTGTCGATTCCCGCGACGTCCAGGCCGAGATCGGCGGTGTTGGGACGGCGTCCGACGCCGACCAGCACCACGTCCGCGTCGAGTTCGCGCGCGTGCTTGCCGGTCACGCTCACCCGCAGCGCGTCGGTGCGCGTGATGGCATCGACCGTGGCGCCGGTGAGCACGGTGATGCCGCGCTTGGTGAACGACCGTCCCAGGGCGGCGCCGAGGTCGGCGTCCTCCAGCGGCACCAGGGTGTCCTGCATTTCGACGATGGTCACCTGACTGCCGAAGCCTGCGAACAGGCTGGCCCATTCCGCGCCGACCGCGCTGCCGCCGATGACGACTAGGCGTTCGGGCACGTCGGTCAGCCCGAACGCGCCGTCGGAGGTGATGACGCCCGGCAGGTCTGCACCCGGGATCGCCAGTCGCGCGGGCACCGACCCGGTCGCGATGATCACGTCGGTCGCGCTGATCGCACGGGTGGCGGTGGCCGTCGGCGCGGCGGCGTAGCGGGGCCCGCCGGGGAAGACCGGCGACTGGGCCGCCTCGAACACCTCGACACAGGTCGGGCCGGTGAAGCGGGCGTGACCCTCGATCACCGTGACATCGTTGGCGGCGAGCAGGCTCGCCACGCCGTCGGTGAGTTGCTTGACGATGCCGTCTTTGCGGTGGCGCACCGCGGCGAAGTCGTAGCGCACGTTGTCGGCGTAGATTCCGAAATCCGCTGCGGTGCTCAGGGTGTGGAAGATTTCAGCGGATCGCAGCATCGCTTTGGTCGGAATGCAGCCCCAGTTGAGGCAGACCCCGCCCGGGCGCTCCTTCTCGACCAAGCCGACCCGCAGGCCGCGTTGGGCCGCGCGGATGGCGGCGACATATCCGCCGGGGCCGCCGCCGACCACCAGGAGATCGAAATCCGGCACTCGTGGTGCTCCTCGTCCTCGATGATTCGATCCACCCTCGGTTGTGGGGTGGATCATCGCTATCGAGTGTTGCCGTAGCGAAGTGCACAGACAATTGCCACGAAGCCCAGTAGTGCAGCGGCCTGATTGGGCGCTGCGCCCAATCGTCCGACAGGATCAGGTTCCGTCCGACGCTCGGGCGAGGTCGAGCGCGGCCAGTGCCAGTGACAGTTCCACATAGTCGCGCCGGCCTTCGAGCGGGCGCCCGAGCAAGGTCGAGATGCGGTGCAGCCGATTGATGACAGTGTTGCGGTGGCAATGCAGTCGTGTCGCGGCGTGGGCCGCGGAGCAGTCGTGCGTCAACCAGGCCGCCAGGGTGTCGAGCAAGGTCGCGCGTTCGGCCGCGGGCAGTGCCAGAACCGGACCGAGAGTGTGCGTGACCAGCATGTCGGTCAGGTCGGCCGAGCGTACGAGCAGTGCGTGCTGGAAGCGCTCATGCAGCGGCACGAGCCCGGTCGCGTCCAGGGGCAAGGTCTGCAGGGTCAGCAGTGCCCAGCCGTGCGCGGTGCCGACCTGCGCCAGTCCGCCGACTGTCGGTGAGGCGCCTGCTCGTCCGCGGATATGCGGTTCGATCCGGCGCAGAACGGAGTCGACGTCGTGGCGCTCGACCGCTATCAGCCCGACCGTCGAGTCGACGCGATCGTGCCACACCGAACGGATACCGACCGCGGCCAACGCGGTCTCTGTGCCGGTCTGCACCGCCTCGCCTTCGCCGCAGGCGACCACGACGAGGAAGGCGCTACCGGCCGGAAGGTTCAACTCACGCGCGGCGCGGGCGGCGAAGGTGGTGTCGTGGGCTCGGCCCGCGAGCAGGTCCTCGATCAGGGCATGCCTGCGGCGCTCGTCGCTGCGCAGCTGCTCGAGTTCGGTATTCCGGTAGGACGTGACCAGGGACGAGGACAGCGCGTCGATCACGGCCCACAACCCGGTGCCCGCGGCACGGATCTCGCCGGGAGCGAGTTCGTCTGCCTTGTCGAGCAAGACCTCCCACACGATCCGGCCGCCGAGCCGGAAGGTGCGCAGCATGGCTTCCAGCGGCACACCCTGTTCGGCGCGGCGGCGGCCGATGGACGCGGCGACCTCGTCGTCGAACGCGGTGGCCGGAGTGCCCAGCAGGTCGAGGATGCGGGTCACGTAGCGGCGGCAGCCGTCGACGAGGTCGGCGCGGGCAACCGTCGAATAGTCGGTCCACTCGGGATTGTCGGTGAAGATCTCCGAGATCAGCCGATCGGTCAGCGCCGGGATGTCCGCACGACAGGCGGCCGCCAGCTCCCGGCTGCGCGTTCGCGGAATCGCCTTCTTCGATGTCGACATGTCGCTAGAGGTCCTTCTCATCGGCCGTGCGCGACGACTACGCGAGCGGCGGCTTACCACGACGGTATAGCCGACGAACCGGTGCGATGGACCGGGTGGTCTCACCCCCGTACTCGACCTTCCGGCGAGACAGCGCCACCGCTCGCGGCGATATCGCGGCTGCCATCGGTTATCAATGCCGTGGATGCGGCAATATGCTGTACTTCGTGTCGAATCTACGGATCAGTGAAGTGGCCGCGTTGCTGGGGGTCAGCGACGACACGGTGCGTCGATGGATCGATCAGGGCCGTCTGACCGCGATTCAGCTCGACAGCGGCCGCAAGGGTGTCAGCGGCCGCGAGCTCGCCCAATTCCTGCGGGCCAATGCCGATGCGCCCGCACCCGGGGCGACGGTGGCGGCCTCGGCCCGCAACCGGATGCGCGGAATCGTGACCCGGGTGGTCAAGGACACCGTGATGGCGCAGGTGGAGATGCAGGCCGGACCGTTCCGACTGGTGTCGCTGCTGAGCCGGGAATCGGTCGACGAGCTCGGTCTGGAAGTCGGCAGCATCGCTGTCGCGTCGGTGAAATCCACGCACGTCGTCGTGGAGATACCGGAAAGTTGACGAGGATGAGCATGATTCGCAAATGGGGTGTCGCGGCCGCGACCGTGCTGGCTGTCGTGACCACGGCGGGCTGTGGTTCCGGCGACACGAGCGGGCACGCCGACGCCCAGCATGTGTCGGGCACGGTGACCGTGTTCGCCGCCGCTTCGCTGACCGAGACGTTCGGCGAACTCGGCGAACAGTTCGAGGCCGCGCACCCGGGTATCGAGGTGGTCTTCAGCTTCGGCGCGAGTTCCGCCCTGGCCGAACAGATCGACCAAGGCGCACCGGCCGACGTGTTCGCCTCGGCCGCGCCGAAGAACATGCAGCAGGTTCGCGACAAAGGTTCGGTCACCGCCACGCCGGTCACTTTCGTGCGCAACCGGCTCGAGATCGCGGTCCCGAAAGGCAATCCCGGGCATATCACCGGGCTGGCCGATTTCGGCAGGACCGAGCCGAAGCTCGCCTTGTGCGCGGAGCAGGTGCCCTGTGGTGCCGCGGCCGAGACGGTGTTCCAGACCGCGGGCATCACACCGCGGCCCGATACCCGCGAGCAGGACGTGAAGGCGGTCCTGACCAAAGTCACCCTCGGTGAGGTCGACGCCGCACTGGTCTATCGCACCGACGTCGAGGCGGCGGGAGACAAGGTCGAGGGCATCGACTTCCCGGAATCGGCCAAGGCGATCAACGACTACCCGGTCGCGCCGCTGGCGCACGCGCCGAACGCGGCGGCCGCCGCGGCGTTCGTCGAGTTCGTGACCTCGAAGGAGGCCGAGTCGGTCTTCGCCGCGGCAGGGTTCGACACCCCGTGATCGCGCCCTCGCGTCGGCGGGCCGTACTCGGGCGGCGACCGGTCGCGCTGATGCTGCCCGCCGTCTGTGGGCTGGCGTTCCTGGTCGTCCCGCTGATCGGGCTGCTGTCGCGAGCGCCGTGGGCGACCATGCCGGATCGGCTGTTCAGTGCCGAAGTCGGCCGGGCGCTGCGGCTTTCGCTGGTGTGCGCGACCGTGGCCACGGCGATCTGCTTGGTTCTGGGCATTCCGCTGGCATGGGTACTCGCGCGCGCCGAACTGCCGGGGCGCGGGCTGATCCGCGCCTTGGTCACCGTGCCGCTGGTGTTGCCGCCGGTGGTCGGTGGTGTCGCGCTGCTGCTGGTGCTGGGGCGACGCGGGCTGATCGGACGGTACCTCTACGAATGGTTCGATGTCTCGCTGCCGTTCACCACCGCCGGGGTGGTCGTGGCCGAAGCATTCGTGGCCATGCCCTTTCTGGTGATCTCCGTCGAAGGAGCCCTGCGGGCGGCTGATCCGCGCGTCGAGGAGGCGGCCGCCACGCTCGGCGCCACCCGCTGGTATGCCTTCCGCCGGGTCACGTTGCCGTCGGTCCTGCCCGGTGTCATCGCGGGTTCGGTGCTGTGCTGGGCGCGTGCACTCGGTGAGTTCGGCGCCACCATCACCTTCGCGGGCAACTTCCCGGGCCGTACCACCACTATGCCGCTGGCGGTCTATCTCGCGCTGGAGACCGATCCGGACGCCGCGATCGTGCTCAGCCTGGTGTTGCTGGCCGTCTCGGTCGCCGTGCTGGTCGCGTTGCGCGAACGGTGGATCCGGGGAGCGGTATGAGCTTGGAGGCCGACCTGCGGATCGACCGAGGGCGCTTCGCGCTGGAGCTGCCCCTGGTCGCCGAACCGGGGGAGGTGGTCGCCCTGCTGGGTCCGAACGGAGCGGGCAAGACCACTGCCCTGCGCGCCCTGGCGGGACTGATCGCGTTGACCGGCGGGCACATCCGGTTGGACGGAACCACCTGGGACGCGCCACCGTCGATTTTCGTGCCCGCCGAACGCAGGCGGGTGGGTGTCGTGTTCCAGGACTACCTGCTGTTCGGGCATCTGTCGGCACTGGAGAACGTCGCCTTCGGGCTGCGCGCCAGGGGGTATCGGCGCGCTGCCGCCCGCGCGCAGGCCACCCGCTGGCTCGACCGGGTCGGACTGGCGGATTTCGCGGAGCGCAAACCGCGAGCGCTGTCGGGCGGGCAGGCGCAACGGGTCGCATTGGCCCGCGCGCTGGTCACCGAACCACAGCTTTTGCTGCTCGACGAGCCACTCGCCGCGCTGGACGCCGGCACCAAGCTGCACGTGCGCTCCGACCTCGCCCACCATCTGCGCGACTACCCTGGCCACACCGTGCTGGTCACCCATGACCCGCTCGACGCGATGGTCCTGGCCGACCGGCTGGTCATCCTCGAGGACGGCGCGATCGTCCAGCAAGGACCGCCCGCGCAAGTGGCGGCGCGGCCCCGATCGGATTACGTGGCCACGCTGATGGGGCTGAACCTCTACCGCGGCACCGCGCGTGGCACGCTCGTCGACCTGGACGGGGGCGGCAGCATCACCATCGCCGACCCCGCGCAGGGGCGGGTCCATGTGGCTTTCGGCCCGAACGCCGTCGGCCTGCATCCGCGACAACCCGTGGGCAGCCCACGCAACTGCTGGCCGGTCACCATTACCGGTATCGAGCAACACGCGCACATCACGCGGATTCGTCTCGACGGCACCCCGCCCGTACTCGCCGACATCACACCGGCCACCGTCGCCGAGTTGCGGCTACATCCGGGACAGCGGCTGTGGGCCGCGGTGAAGGCCACCGAAACGCGTGCGTACCCGGCGTGAGAAAGCGGAGGCCGTGAGAAAGCGGAGGCAAGGAGTCTTGCACTCCTTGCCACTTTCAACATATGTCGCACCCGGGGCCTTGCGGCAAGGCCCCGGTCGTGCTGCACAATCTCCAGCCGAAGCCACAACCTGCGGAAATCCAGGATTCGCGGGGTATGTGCGCTTCGGCTCCGAATGGGTTTCGCGGGATACAGGGATGGAGTTTGTGTGATCGATGTGATCGTCGCCGGCGGCGGACCGACCGGATTGATGCTGGCCTGCGAGTTGCGGCTGCACGGCGTGCACACGCTGGTGCTGGAGAAGGAGGCGGAGCTCACCGAGCGGTCCCGGGGGCAGGGACTGCACGCGCGCAGCGTCGAGATGATGGACCAGCGCGGCCTGCTGGACAGGTTCCTCGCGGTCAGTAAGAAGTTCCAGGTCGGCGGTCTCTTCGGCGGCATCGTGAAGCCGTGGCCGGACCGGATGGACACGGCGCACCCCTACGGTCTCGCCAATCCGCAGACGGTCACCGAACGGCTGCTGAACGAGCGTGCTCTCGAACTCGGCGCCGAGATCCGCCGCGGCTGCGAACTGGTGGGGCTGACCCAGGACGAAGGCGGGGTGACCGTAGAACTGGCGGACGGGACGCACTTGGGTGCGCGCTACCTCGTCGGATGCGACGGCGCTCGCAGCACCGTGCGCAAACTGCTGGGCGTGGGTTTCCCCGGCGAGCCGACCAAGGTCGAGACGCTGCTGGGCGTGATGGAGTTGACCGAGGACCCGGCGGCGGTGGCCGCGATCGTCGCGGAGGTCCACCAGACCCAGAAGCGGTTCGGGGCCGCCGCCGTCGAGCACGAGGACGGTGTGTACCGCATCGTCGTGCCCGCCGCCGGGGTGAGCGATGATCGTGCGGCCGCACCGACGTTCGAGGAGTTCAAACAGCAACTGCGCACCTTCGCGGGCACCGACTTCGGCGCGCGGGCGCCGCGTTGGCTGTCCCGGTTCGGCGATGCCACTCGGCAGGCCGAGCGCTACCGGGTCGGCCGGGTGCTGCTGGCCGGCGATGCGGCGCACATCCACCCGCCGACCGGTGGGCAGGGGCTCAACCTCGGGATCCAGGACGCGTTCAACCTCGGCTGGAAACTGGCCGCCGAGGTCGACGGATGGGCGCCGGAGGGACTGCTGGACAGTTACCACACCGAACGGCACCCGGTGGGCGCGCGCGTGCTGGAGAACACCCGCGCGCAGATCACCCTGATGGGGGCCGATCCGGGTGCGACCGCGCTGCGGGAGCTGTTCTCGAAGCTGATGGACTTCGAGGAGGTGAACCGGTACGTCACCGAGATGATCACCGCGGTCGGGGTTCGCTACGACCTCGGTGAGGGGCACGACTTGCTCGGCAGGCGGATGCGGGACGTGGCGTTGAAGCGGGGGCGCCTCTACGAGCGGATGCACGGCGGCCGCGGGCTGCTGCTCGACCAGACCGGCCTGCTGTCGGTGACGGGCTGGGCGGATCGCGTCGACCACGTCGTCGACGTCAGCGAGGAACTGGAGGTGCCCGCGGTGCTGTTGCGTCCGGACGGTCATGTGGCGTGGGTCGGTGAAGATCAGCAGGAGTTGCTCGGCCAGCTGCCGAAGTGGTTCGGCGCCCCCGTCGGCTGAGCGTGCGGTCATGATCCGAGACGGCGACCAGCGGTCTGGGCGCCGATGCTGGTGGCCGAACGCCGCCTGCTTTGCTTGAATCGATGTATGTGCAGGTGGATGGCTTATTCCGGTGAGCCGATCCTGGCCGAGGAACTCTTGTTCCGGCCGGCGCATTCGTTGATCGATCAGAGCTTGCACTCCCGGCTCGGTGCGACGACCACGAACGGTGACGGCTTCGGAATCGGCTGGTACGGCGAAGGCCCGCGTCCGGCCATGTTCAAGAACATCGAACCGGCGTGGAACGACCGCAACCTGCGTGAGATCGCGGCTCAGGTGCGCACGGCGCTGTTCTTCGCGCACGTGCGCGCCTCGACCGGAACCGAGGTGCAGCGCACCAACTGCCACCCGTTCCGTCACGGGCAGTGGTTGTGGATGCACAACGGATCGCTGCGCGGTTTCCGGGGGTTCAAGCGCGATCTGATGACGGCGGTGGAACCGGCGTTGTTCGCCGACATCGAGGGTTCCACGGATTCGGAAGTGCTCTTCTTCCTGGCACTGAGCTTCGGACTCGTCGACGACCCGTTCGGCGCGGTCGCCCGTGCGGTCGGCTTCGTCGAGGACGTCGGTCGCGCATACAAGGTCGAGGCCCCGGTGCAGATGACCGTCGCGACCACCGACGGCGCATCCATGTGGTTCTTCCGGTATTCCACGGAACGGCGATCACGGTCGCTGTTCTACTCCACCGATGTCGCGAAAGTACGTGCGCTGCACCCGGAGGTGAAAGCTCTCCGCCTGCTCGGCGAGGAGGCGCGATTCGTCGTCTCCGAGCCGCTGCGCGACCTGCCGGGGGAGTGGAACGAGGTTCGGGAATCATCGGCCGGCGTCGTGCGCCTCGGCCACGACGAAACCCGCCCGTTCCAGCCGATCGCCCCCTGACACGCCAGGTCGGCCGCTGACCGCATGGTCGGAATCCGTTGTGCCGGTGCGTCGGTGCCTGCTCGTCGTGGCCTGCGTCTTGTGGGGGAAAGGTGTGGCGATGGTTAGGCTGCGGCGTTGTGCGTGGGCTGTCGTCGGTATCGACGTTGTGGTTGGTGTGGGTGGTTACTCGGCTACTGATGGTGGTGTTCACCGGGGTGACGGTGTTGCCGCACAGCGTTTGGGATGCCTCGGCCGCGGACTTGACGTTGTACCGGGAATGGGCCGAAATCATCGTCGGCCGGAGTGTTTTCCCGCTGGACGACGAGCGGTGGCAGTATCCGCCCGGAGCGGGGATATTGCTGGCGGTGCCTTGGCTGCTCGGCGGCGGGTTCGCCTACAACTGGTTGTTCTTCGCGCTGGTCGCCGCGGCGGACGCGAGCGTACTGAGTTTGCTGATCCGGGCCGCACGCCGTGACGGACGGGCAGTCGCGCAGACAGGGCCGTGGGTATGGACGGTCGGGGTGGCATTGCTGGGCCGGGTCTGTTACGGCCGATTCGATTTGATCGTCGCCGCGACGGCGGCCGCGGCACTGCTGTGGTCGACGCGCCGGCCCGCGGTGGCGGGCGCGGCCGCTGCTGCGGGCGTCTTGCTGAAAGTGTGGCCGGTGGTGGTTCTGCTGGGGTTGCGCCGGCGAACGCTGTGGCGGATGAGCGCGGTGGCGGCCGGTGCCGGTCTGGCGGCGAGCGTCGGCTTGACAGCGCTTGGCCCTGGTGCGTGGTCGTTTCTGGAATTCCAGTCGAAGCGCGGGTTGCAGATCGAATCCGCCGCTGCCACACCGTTGTTGATCGCTCGTCTGGTGAACGGCGGGTGGACCATCGTGCACCGTTACGGGGCCGATGAGTTGGCCGGGCCCGCGGTGTCCGCCGCGGCCCGGGGGTGCGTGGCCGCCGCAGTCGTCGGCGGCGCGATATTGCTGTTCACCTGGTGGCGCATGCGGCCCCCGGCAGCGGATCTCGCATTGGCCGCGGTATTGCTCGCCTTGGTGACCAGCCGCGTACTCAGCCCGCAGTACCTGGTGTGGGCGGTGGCGGTGGCCGCGGTGTGCGCGCTCGACTCGGGCACCACGCAGCGGCCTGTGGTGGTGCTCGTGCTGGCGACGGCGCTGCTGAGTCAGGTGGAATTCCCGTTCGTCTACGACCGGGTGGCTACCGGAAGCTGGCCGGGAGTCATTGTTCTGACAATGCGCAACGGCCTGCTGCTCTGCGCCACAGTGTGGTCGGTGGCGCGGCTGCGCGGCGAGGGGTCTCGAACATTTCGCGATTACCCGGGAGTGCCCCAGTTCGTGGGCAGACCGGCGGCCGCATCGTCACGCTGAACGACGCCCGCTGCCGCTCCGCTAGCCGGTGCGGCCGGCGGTGGCGAGGATCCGACGGCGTGGATCTCGCCGTGAGCACAACCCAGCAAGACCGCGTCGACCAGAACCTCTGCCGACACCTGCTGACCATCATGGAAGCGATGGACTTCAGCGCCTTCCGCAGGCCCGGCATGTTCGCCATCCAACAGTCCGCACCTGTCGGCGCGCCCGACCACCAGCTGCTGGCCTTCGTCGGCCG
>NZ_BDBB01000053.1 GCF_001612765.1 Nocardia arthritidis NBRC 100137 | reverse complement strand
CCTGGCGGCGCGGCGGCGGGCCTCCAGCGAGGACGCGCGCCTGGCGCAGCTCTACCAGCGGGCGGAGTGGTCGTCGCGCGCCCTGATCGCCGTCGTCGTCCTCGGCATGGTGTGGGCCGGGGTCAACGTGCAGCACAATCTGGTGCCCAGCGGCGACATGTCCGATCCGCTGTACTGGTTGAGTTACGGCATCGAGGCGATGATCTCGATCCCGATCATCACCATCATGGTCGCGGCGACGACCGCATCGCGGTGGGGCCGCGAGCTGGCGCGCGGCAAGGTGATCTTCTTCGAAGCGGCGCTGCTCGGCACCACCGTCGCGCTCAACACCGGACCGCATCTGGCCGCGGGCGACCTGGGCCGCGCCGCCGAATACGCCATCGCGCCGGTGATGGTCGGCGTCGTGATCTGGCTGCACGCCTGGGTGTCCGCGCGGTACGCGGTGCTGATCGACGGCGCGCCGGTGATCGAGCGCGACCGGCGGATGATCGACATCGACACACAACGGATTCCCGGCACGTCGGAGGCCGGTGGATACCACCCTCTCGGAGAAGCGGCGAACAGCGGCCGTTTTCCCCTGGGAGGCGAGGCTTACGCCGCAGGTATGACCGATGACCGCGAGGCGAGTTCCGGAACGCATACTCATCTGGACGGCGTCCATCGTTCCGGGTATGAAACCGCCGCCCACCGCACCGTCCCGGCCGCGACGACCGACACTCGTTCCGCAGCCCGGCTCGACGAGCGCAGCGCGGCAGCAGCGACCGTGCCGGGCCCGGCACGGGTCGACCACGGGAAGTCGTCGCGCAACGGTCACGCGGTCGGATCGCCGATCAACGGTCACCCCATCACGGTCGACCGCACCCCATCCGCCACCGCGGACCCTGCGAACGGCGAAGTGCGCGAGCACTCCACCACCTCGGGTCCCGCCGCCGAGCGCAGCAACGGCCACGCCGCCGCGCTCCCGCCCGCTTCGAACGGCCACCCCGTCGAAACCACTGTCAACGGATACACCCACGGCCTGACCGTGAACGGCCACACCCTCCTGCCTATCGACGGCAGAACCGATCGGGCGGCTGCCAACGGAAACGCACACCCGCACGTCAACGGAAACACGGCGCACCCGGCCAGCAACGGCCACACTGTCGAAATCCCCGCCGACGGCGCAGTGCAGCCCTCGCGGGTCGATGAGAAGACCGTCCGCCCCAGCACCAACGGTCGCGCCGCCGAGATGCCGACCATCCCAGCGCACGCACTCCCGGTCGACGGGCACACCGATCCCACCGAAGACCACCCGGATAACCTCGCTCCCACCGAAAGCCCGAATCAGCCGGTTGCCGGCTCCGAGCTGGCGACTCCCCCACCGCATGTGATTCCGCCCGCAGCCCGACATGTGCCGGAGACCCGCGCCGACGGACACCGCACTCGACCGGGCCGCCCCGAAGCGGCACAGCCTTCCCCTGCCGAGTTCGAGCAGGGAACATCGAGACGAGACGAAGCGCTCGAGTCCGAGATGCGACGGCCGCGTCTCGAGTCCGCACCACCCGCGGCACAGCAAATTTCGCTCGCCGACCTGCACGAGGGCCTCGAATTCGATGACCCTTCATCGACCTCGGCGAACGCGGCTTCGCATGCTCCTACCACTCGAGGCGAACGCTCGGTCGATCGCGTGCATCGCGGAGATGACGCCGCCCGGCGTCCGGGTTCCACCGATCCCAAGCGCACACCGGCCCCCGCGACCGCCGACACTGCCGCGCAGGTGCACCCGAACGCCACCGCGCCGCGCGCAGCGAAACGCGGGAAGTCGGTGTCCGCCGAGCAGAACGATCGCTCCGCCGACGCGGAGAGTGAACAACTGGCCCTCGAGGAAACTCCCGAGCCGTCGCACCCCCGCATCGACGCGATGCCGATTGCCGAGGATAGCGACGAGGACGACGAATTCCCCACCGAACCGGACGAAGCCGACACCGACGACGACGAGATCTCCGCGATCGCACGGGCCATCACCGGCCGCCGCCTCTCCAACCTCCCGATCGAGGAGGTCAGAGAGATCCTGACGCTCGCCGATCAGGGCGGCTCGACCCCGGCCATCGCCAACGAACTCGGCCTCGCCCGCTCCGCGGTCACCCGCGTCCTGGACTCGGCGATCAAAGTCCACCGCCCCTACGCGACCATCGGCTGAGCACCGACCGCACCGACCGCACCGAGCACAAGGTCACGCCGTGCCTGTCGACGAGGTCGTCCGGCGTCCGCTCTCGCCGGGCCGGCGGGTGCGCGTCCAATTCCAGCCCCCACCCCTGGGAAGACAGATTTCCTGTGTTCTCGCTCAGTAGCGCTCCGCGAGACTCAGCGCATCGACCCCTGTCCCAGGTCTCTTCCGGCGCGTGATCGCTGTGCACTGCGCACAGGATCAATCGGTTTCCCGTGACCACGATCGAAGCACGATGAGCCGTGCCTGTTCGTCCAAGCCTGCGGGATGTCACGGATCTCGCTATCCGGCGAAAGAGCTGTGCACCCGGTAGATCCGGGTGCACAGCTCCGCGCTGATCAGCCGTGGCGACCGCCGATGCGCACAGCCCCTATTCCGATCGGCTCGCGCCGACGGCGGTTTCCACGACGCCGCGAGCGTCCCGTCCGGCATCGGGCTTTTCGTCCCCGTGCCCCGGCCACCACGCCTTGTGCCCGATCATCGCAGTGAGCGCGGGCGTGAAGAACATGGCCATGACGAAGGCCGCGATCGCGATGCCCACCGAGATGGCGAAGCCCATCTGCGCGAGGACGTTGTTGCCCGCCAGCATCATCGACGCGAACGTTCCCGCCAGGATCACGCCGGCCGCCGCGATGGTCGGTCCGGTGTGCCGCAGGGCCAGTGCCGCGGCTTGTTTCGGTTCGTTGCCCTCTCGGGCCTCTTCCCGCAGCCGGGCCACCATGAGGATGTTGTAGTCGGTGCCCAGCGCGACCACGAACAGGTACATGATCACCGGCAGCGTGAAGATCAGGCCGGTCTCGCCCCGGAAGTGCTGGAAGACCAGCACCGCGGCGCCGAGGGTGGCGGCGAACCCGAGGAACACCGACGCCATCAGGTACCACGGCGCGACCAGACTGCGCAGCAGCAATCCCAGCACGATCATGATCAGGATGGCCGCCACGGGGAAGACGATGGCGTAATCCCGCGCCATCGCGTCCTGGAAGTCGACGAACACCGAGGTCATACCGCCGACCGCGGCGGTGGTGCCTGCGGGCGCCGCCGAGTGCGCGGTGTCGCGCAGCGGGCCCTTCACGGTGTCCAGCGCGGCATCCGACTCCGGCGCGGCATTCAGCGTCACCGCGAAGTCGGCGATCGTCTTGTCCGCGGACAACTTCGGCTCGGCCACCTGTCCCACACCGGGCACACCGGCCAACTCGTTGCGGTAGGCGGTGAGCTGCTCGGCGGTCAACGCACCGTCGGATCGCAACAGGACATCCGAAGGCTGCGTGGTCCCGGCGGGCAATCCCTTGACCAATTCCTTGCTGTACACGACGGATTCCGACGCCTCCGAGGTCGATCCGGAGCTGAGATCGAACGTCGGGTGGAAGCCGAAGGCGAAGATCCCCAGCACCACCAGCACACCGCCGGAGGCCACGGCGAATACACCGGGCCGACGGCCGAGCGCGTTGCCCGCCGCGGTGAAGCGCGCGCCCTTCGGTTCGGTGCGCCATGCCTTGGACGGCCAGAACACTTTGGTGCCCAGCAGCGAGACCACCGCGGGAACCAGCGTCAGCCCCGCCGCCAGCGCGACCGCCACCGCGATCGCCAGTGCCGGGCCCATGGCACGGAACATGCCGAGCGAGGACAGCACCAGCGCCATGAACGCGATGATCACCGCGCCCGCCGCGGACGTGATGGCCTCACCCACCCGGGTGACGGCGCTGACCATGGCGGTCTTCGGATCCTCGCCCGCACGCAGCCGTTCGCGGTAGCGGAACATCAGGAACAGGATGTAGTCGGTGCCGACACCGAACAGCACGACCACCAGGATGGCGCTGATCGATGCGTCGATCTCCAAGTCGAAGGCCTTGGCCACCACGGCGATCAATCCGTTGACCATGCTGGAGACCGCTCCGATCACGACGATCGGCAGCAACGCGATCACCGGGCTGCGGAAGATGATCAGCAACAGCACCAGGATCAGCACGACGGTCGCGATGCCGATGATGGCCATGCCCTTGTCGCCCGATTCGCGTTGGTCGAGCACCTGCGCGGCCTGTCCGGTGATGCCCGCCTTCAGCTCGGTACCCGCGACGCGTTCCTTCAGCTCCTTGCGCAGCGCCTTGACCGCGTCGCCCTGCGTGGTGTCGTTCGGATTCGTCACCTTGGTCATCTGCACCGCGATGATCTGGATCAGGCGGTTCTCCGACGGCGGCGTCGGTTGCAGTCCGATGACGTCCTTGATCTGCCTGTCGCGCAGGCCGTTGCCGATCGACACGACCGAAGCCGCGTCCGCGTCGGCCAGCGGCGCACCGTCCTCGCGGGCGAACACGATGATCGCCGCGGGAGCGGAGCTGTCCGGGAAAGCCCTCTGCTGTAGCTCCAATGCCTGAATGGACTCGTAATGCGAAGGCAGGAAGGCGGATTGGTCTGTCGTTGATTTGAGTTCCGGCGCCGAGGCCACCACCGCGATGGTGAGCAGCAGCCACAGGCCGATCACCTTCCACGGATGGTGGACGACCACGGCCCCCAGTCGTGCGAACATCTGCGAAGAAATCCTTTCCGGATTCGCCGAAAGCGGCGGTGTCTCAGATCTGAAGGTCTTGCGAGGTCGGGTTCTCTGCGATATCGACGACCGTCCGGTAGATGTGCTCCGGAATCCGGCCGTCCAGTTCAGCGGGCGAGTCCACGATCTCCACCGTGTAGTCACCCCATTCGCGCTCACCGCCGCCGACCCCCAGCAGCTCGCGCCAATTCTTCCAGTCGGTCCAGTCGATCGCGCCGAACATTTCGCGCCAGTTCGATTCCCGCCGATGCACCACGTACTTGCCTTTACGGCTCACGTAGACGCGCACCACGTTCATCCCGGCCTTGTCGTACTCCCGCGACTCACCGAGCAGCCTGCCGACGAACCGCTGCCTGCGTCCGCCGCCCGGACCCACCCGCAACACGATCTGGCGGAGGTCACCCGGTTCGGCGGGCGCTTTCACGATGGTGACGCCGGATTCCCGCTCCTCGACAGTGCCGGCCTCGCTCAGGTCGTTCGGATCGGTCGTCATGATGTTCCCCGTTTCATAGATCAGTGCGCATCCAGGCATGCGTCTACCGCAGACCGGCCCGTTCCGAATCCGCCTCTCCGAGCGCGAAATCCATGTTTCCAGACAGCCCGAGCCGCCATCTCACTATAAGTAGATGTATACGTATAGCGCAAGTCCTATCCTCGCCCGGCCCGGTGAGGGCCGAACAGTGCTCGGCCAATCGACCCGCCCCAGCGGAAGGCCGTGCTGGAGGTAACGCGGGCAGCCATCGATATACGCGCTGCTCGATGACAAGATCGTGTGGTGCGCGTTCTCGTCACAGGAGCGAACGGCTATCTCGGCCGGGCGGTCGTTCACCTGCTGAGTAGAGCCGGGCACGAGCCGATCGCGATGGTTCGCAAGCGCATTTCGCCCACCCAGTCGACGGCTCGAGTTGCCGACCTGCTGGATGACGCCGCGCTACGCGAGGCGCTGGACGGCGCGGAGGCGGTGTGCCATCTTGCCGGGCTCACTCGCGCGCGCGAGTCGATGACCGAACCCTTGCGGTACTTTCGCGTCAATACGGGCGGGACCATCGCCTTGCTGGAGGCCATGGCCGCGGCCGGAGTATCGCGGATCGTCTTTGCCTCGACCGGCTCGATATACGGGACGCCGGAGCGTCAGCCGATGACGGAAAGCCTGCCCGACGCACCGCCGCACCCGTACGCGGCAAGCAAACTGGCCGCCGAGTGGGCCCTCCACGCACAGGCGGGCACCGGACGCTTGTCGGCTGCCGTACTCCGTTTGATGAACGTGGCAGGCGGCGCCGACCCCGACCCCACGCGCCTGATTCCCCGCACGTTCGCCGCCGCCCTGAGCGGTTCTGCATTGGAGGTGAACGGCGACGGCAGCGCGGTACGCGATTACCTGCACATCGACGATGCCGCAGCCGCTTTCGTCGCGTGCCTCGAGAAGACATTGCCGGGCGGGTTCGAGCGGTACCTCGTCGGCAGTGGGCAGGCCAGCAGCGTCCTCGACGTCGTCGCCGCCGTCGAACAGCGGACCGGCCGTCGAATCCAGCTGATCCATCGGCCACCGGCGCCCGAACCGGCCGCATTGGTCAGCGACCCCGCCAAGGCGGCGGCCGAATTAGGCTGGTATCCGAGGCATTCCGAGCTCGAGAGCATAGTCCGCGACATGTCCGACGACGACCGGCGGAACTCGCGCTGACGTCACCGGCCCAGACCCGCCCGATCGAGCAGGTAGGTGGTCAACGGCTGGTAGTGGTCGGGGCGGATGCCGTCGTCGAGGGGCACCGTGACGGCGATCTTTCCCTCAGCGTGCCCGGCGAACAGGGCGGGATCGTTGCTGTCGGCGAATCCAACGGTTTCGATGCCCGCTTCCCCCGCCGCACCGGCCCACCCGTGGTCGGCGACGACCAGGTCGGGCCAGTGGCGGGGCTCGGCATCGCGCAACTCTCGGAGCATCGCCCGCATCGGGTGCGGGTCATGCGTGTGTTCCAGCCTGCCGTCGGTGCCGAGCGCGGCAACACCCGAGGTGTAGATGATTTCGCGATTCTGCGGTCCGAAACGAGTAGTGACCCGGTACGACCATCCGGCGGCGGGCGCGAGCACCACGCATCCCGCCGCACGCAACGCATCCTCGACGGCACGATAGACGCCCAAGAGCGTGTGGGGATGCCCGGTCGCCAGGATCACGGTCTCCTGACGGCGGGCCGCCTGGCCGATCCGCGCCCCCATCGCGGCGAGCGCGTCCAGGGTGAGGTCGACGTCGATGGTGTCGGGACCCCGCCGATGGCGTGGGTCCGGGTGGACTCCGCACAGACGCGCCATCATCTCCAGGGTCTCGGCGAACGTCCAATCCTTCAGCGTCAGGCCGAACTGGTACCCCGGATCTTTGTCCACCATCTTTCGATAATTCGAGAGATTCCCCTCCCGAGGCGTCGCGACATCCCCCGCGATCCGCGTCCTCAGCAGATGCTCCCGCAGCAGCGCTCGGTCATCGGGCCGGCCGGGTCGAGTCCCATATGCCACCGCTCACACCTCCACATCGGCCTTCGCTCGCCGTATCGGTCAGGCCACGAGCCTGCTTGCGGCGTGCTAGATCGGTGCACGCAACACAACCACGACAGTACCCATCGAGGGGTACTCCACCGCGATTCCGGGAAATTCGGACACGCCCGGACACGGCGAAGGCCCGCCTCCCGGAACGGGAAGCGGGCCTTCGGGTTTCACGCCGTGGAGAGGGCTTACTTGGCCCTCTCCAGGACCTCGACCAGACGCCAGCGCTTGGTGGCCGACAGCGGACGGGTCTCCATCAGCTGAACGCGGTCGCCGATGCCGGCGATCTCGTTCTCGTCGTGCGCCTTCACCTTCGAGGTGGTGCGAATGATCTTGCCGTAGAGCGGGTGCCGATGGCGGTCTTCCAGCTCGACGACGATCGTCTTGTTCATCTTGTCCGAGACAACGTATCCGACACGCACCTTGCGAGTGCCGCGCTGCCCTTCTACTTTGTCGCTCATGCGGCATCTCCCTTGCCAGCGGGTCCGGTGGCCAGACCGAGCTCGCGCTCACGCATGACCGTGTAGATGCGCGCGATCTCGTGACGGACGACGCGCAGACGACGGTTGTTGTCCAGCTGACCCGTCGCCATCTGGAAGCGCAGGTTGAACAGCTCTTCCTTGGAGTCGCGCAGCTTGGCCACCAACTCCTCTTCGGTGAGCTCGCGGAGCTCTGCGGCCGGTGTTCCGGTAGCCATCAGAACTGCTCCTCCCTGGTCACGATCCTGCACTTCATCGGGAGCTTGTGCATCGCGCGGCGCAGGGCCTCACGAGCGGTCTCCTCGTTCGGGTAGCTCATCTCGAACATCACGCGACCGGGCTTGACGTTCGCGACCCACCACTCCGGCGAACCCTTACCGGAACCCATGCGGGTCTCGGCGGGCTTCTTGGTCAGCGGGCGATCCGGGTAGATGTTGATCCAGATCTTGCCGCCACGGCGGATGTGGCGAGTCATCGCGATACGCGCCGACTCGATCTGCCGGTTGGTGACGTACGCCGGCTCCAGCGCCTGGATGCCGAACTCGCCGAACGCCACCGAGGTGCCGCCCTTGGCCATGCCGGAACGACCCGGGTGATGCTGCTTGCGGTGCTTCACCTTGCGAGGCATCAGCATGCGTCAGCCCTCCTGTGTCTCTGCCGGCGCGTCGGCCACCGCGGTGGCGGCGCGCCCGGCCTCGGTGCTGGTCGCGGTGGTGCCTGCGGAACCGGACCGACGCGGACGGCTCGGCCGCTCCCGGCGCGGACGCTCGGGCGCGGCGGCAGCGGCGGCGAGCTCACGCTTGCCACCGACGATGTCGCCCTTGTAGATCCAGACCTTCACGCCGATGCGACCGAAGGTGGTCTTGGCCTCGTAGAGGCCGTAGTCGATGTCGGCGCGCAGCGTGTGCAGCGGCACCCGACCCTCGCGGTAGAACTCCGAGCGCGACATCTCGGCGCCACCGAGGCGGCCCGAGCACTGCACACGGATGCCCTTGACGTTCGGCGAACGCATGGCCGACTGGATGGCCTTGCGCATCGCGCGACGGAACGCCACACGGTTGGACAGCTGCTCCGCGACGGCCTGGGCGACCAGCTGCGCATCCGACTCGGGGTTCTTCACCTCGAGGATGTTCAGCTGCACCTGCTTGCCGGTGAGCTTCTCCAGCTCGGCGCGGATGCGGTCGGCCTCGGCGCCGCGGCGGCCGATCACGATGCCGGGACGCGCGGTGTGGATGTCCACCCGGACGCGGTCACGGGTGCGCTCGATCTCGACCTTGGAGATGCCTGCCCGCTCCATGCCGGTGGCCAGGAGCTTGCGGATCGCGACGTCTTCCTTCACGTAGTCCGCGTACTGCTTGTCCGCGTACCAGCGCGACTTCCAGTCGGTGGTGATACCGAGGCGGAAGCCGTGGGGATTGATCTTCTGTCCCATTTACTTTGCCCCTCCCTTCCGGCGGTTACGAGTGGATCCACCGGCGGTGGGGATGCTCTCGACCTCGATGGTGATGTGGCTGGTGCGCTTGCGGATGCGGAACGCACGGCCCTGGGCACGCGGCTGGAACCGCTTCAGGGTCGTACCCTCGTCGACGTAGGCCGTCGAGATGACCAGCGTGGCCGGGTTCAGGCCGAGGTTGTTCTCGGCGTTGGCCGCGGCGCTGGCGACGACCTTGGCGACCGGCTCGCTCGCGGCCTGGGGCGCGAACTTCAGCAGGGCGAGGGCGTCCTCGACGCGCTTGCCGCGGACCAGGTCCACGACACGGCGTGCCTTCATCGGCGTGACGCGAACGTGCTTGGCGGTCGCGCGCGCAGTCGGGTTCGACGGAGTCGTCAGCAGTGTCTGATTGCTCTTCGCTTCGCTCATCGCCGCTTGCTCTTCCGGTCTTCCTTGACGTGGCTCTTGAACGTCCTGGTCGGCGCGAACTCACCGAGCTTGTGCCCGACCATGTTGTCCGAGACGAACACCGGCACGTGCTTGCGGCCGTCGTGCACCGCGAACGTGTGCCCGATGAAATCGGGGATGATGGTCGAACGACGCGACCAGGTCTTGATGACCTGCTTGGTGCCCTTCTCGTTCTGCACGTCCACCTTCGCGAGGAGGTGGTCGTCGACAAACGGGCCTTTCTTGAGGCTGCGTGGCATTTCTTACCTCCTCCTTCAGCGCTTCTTGCCGGTCTTGCGACGGCGGACGATGAGCTTGTCGCTCGGACGGTTGGGCTTGCGGGTGCGGCCTTCCGGCTGACCCCACGGCGAGACCGGGTGGCGACCACCGGAGGTCTTGCCCTCACCACCACCATGCGGGTGGTCGACCGGGTTCATGACGACACCACGGACCGTGGGGCGGCGACCCTTCCAGCGCATGCGGCCGGCCTTACCCCAGTTGATGTTCGACTGCTCGGCATTGCCGACCTCGCCGACGGTGGCGCGGCAGCGCACGTCGACGCGGCGGATCTCACCGGAGGGCATACGCAGCGTGGCGTAGGGGCCTTCCTTACCGAGCAGCTGGATGCTCATGCCGGCCGAGCGGGCCAGCTTGGCACCGCCGCCCGGACGCAGCTCCACCGCGTGGATGGTGGTACCGGTCGGGATGTTGCGCAGCGGCAGGTTGTTGCCCGGCTTGATGTCGGCCGTCGGGCCGGACTCGATGCGGGTGCCCTGCGTCACGCCCTTGGGGGCGATGATGTACCGCTTCTCGCCGTCCACGAAGTGCAGCAGCGCGATGTTCGCGGTGCGGTTCGGGTCGTACTCGATGTGCGCGACCTTGGCCGGGATGCCGTCCTTGTCCAAACGACGGAAGTCGATCAGACGGTAGGCGCGCTTGTGCCCGCCACCGCGGTGCCGGGTGGTGATCCGGCCGTGGGCGTTGCGGCCGCCGGACTTGGACAGCGGGCGCAGCAGCGACTTCTCCGGGGTCGACCGGGTGATCTCGGCGAAGTCCGAGACGCTGGCGCCACGACGGCCCGGCGTAGTCGGCTTGTACTTACGGATTGCCATGAGTTCTTCTCTGCTTTCTGGATTCCCGAGCGCTTACGCGACCGGGCCTCCGAAGATCTCGATGGGCTTGCTGTCGGCCGAGATGGTCACGAGCGCGCGCTTGGTGCTCTTGCGCTTGCCGTAACCGAAGCGGGTCCGCTTGCGCTTGCCCTGACGGTTGGCGGTGTTGACGCTGGTCACCTTCACACCGAAGACCTTCTCCACGGCGATCTTGATCTGCGTCTTGTTCGAGTCCGGGTGCACCAGGAAGGTGTAGGTGCCTTCCTCGATCAGTCCGTAGGACTTCTCGGAGATGACCGGCGCCAGCAGAATGTCGCGGGGGTCGGCGATGGTGGTCACTTGCTCTCCTCCTGTGCAATCGCCGCAGCGTCTTGCGGGGACTCCGCGGGACCGTGCACGAACGCGTTGAGCGCCTCGACGCTGAACACCACTTCGTCACTGTTGAGGACGTCGTAGGTGTTGAGCTGGTCGGGGGCGATCGGGTGCACGTTCTGCAGGTTCGCCAGGCTCTTCCACGCGGCGACGTCCTCGCGGCCCACCACGACCAGGAACTTCTTGCGGTCCGACAACTCGGCCAGGAAGCTCTTGGCGGTCTTGGTGGACGGGGTCTGGCCTGCCACCAGTTCGGTGATCACGTGGATGCGCTCGTTGCGAGCCCGATCGGACAGGGCGCCACGCAGGGCGGCGGCCTTCATCTTCTTGGGCAGGCGCTGGGTGTAGTCGCGCGGCTGCGGGCCGTGCACGGTGCCACCACCGGCGAACTGCGGCGCGCGGGTCGAACCCTGGCGGGCGCGGCCGGTGCCCTTCTGCCGGTACGGCTTCTTGCCGCCACCGGAGACCTGGCCACGCGTCTTGGTCGCGTGCGTGCCCTGGCGGGCCGCGGCCTGCTGGGCCACGACGACCTGGTGCATCAGCGCGATGTTGGCGGTCACGTCGAAGATCTCCGCGGGGAGATCGACCGTGCCGTTGGTCTTGCCGCCGATCTCCTTGACCGGCAGCGTCAGATTCGCGGACTTCTTCTCAGTGTTCACAGCTGAGCTGGTCATGCGTGCGCACCACCCTTCACGGCGCTCTTGACGATCACGACGCCGCCCTTGCGACCCGGGATCGCTCCCTTGATCAGCAGCAGGCCGTTCTCGGCGTCGACCTTGTGCACCGAGAGGTTCTGCGTGGTGACCCGGTCGTTACCCATCCGGCCCGACATGCGCATGCCCTTGAACACGCGGCCGGGGGTGGCGCAGCCACCGATCGAACCCGGACGACGGTGCACGGCCTGCGCACCGTGCGAGGCGCCCTGGCCACGGAAGCCGTGGCGCTTCATGGTGCCCGCGAAGCCCTTGCCCTTGCTGGTGCCGGTGACGTCGACGTAGCTGCCCTCTTCGAACACGTCGGCGCTGATCTCCTGGCCGACCTCGAAGGTGGAGGCGTCCGCGACGCGGATCTCGGCGACATGGCGGCGCGGGGTGACGCCGGCCTTGGCGAACTGGCCGGAGACCGGCTTGTTCACCTTGCGCGGGTCGATGGCGCCGAAAGCGACCTGGACGGCGCTGTAGCCGTCGCGCTCCTCGGTGCGGATCTGGGTGACGACGTTCGGCCCGGCCTTGATGACGGTCACGGGAACGACGCGGTTCTTGTCGTCGAAGACCTGGGTCATGCCGAGCTTGGTGCCCAGGATGCCGGCGGCCGGCCTGTTCTTGTTGTCAGTCATGTCTCGAGTCCCCGTCACTGAATGTTGACGTCGACGCTGGCCGGCAGGTCGATGCGCATGAGCGCGTCCACCGTCTTCGGCGTCGGGTCGAGGATGTCGATGAGGCGCTTGTGCGTACGCATCTCGAAGTGCTCGCGCGAGTCCTTGTACTTGTGCGGCGAACGGATGACGCAGTACACGTTCTTCTCGGTCGGCAACGGCACCGGGCCGACGACGCGTGCCCCGGTGCGGGTCACCGTCTCCACGATCTTGCGCGCCGATGCGTCGATCGCCTCGTGGTCATAGGCCTTGAGCCTGATGCGGATCTTTTGTCCCGCCACGCTAAGTGTCCTTTTCTCCGCTTTCCTTCGTGATCCGGAAGCCGGCTACGCCGGTCCACTGGACCACCCTCATTTGCACAGCCCGAACACACGAAGACGTCCCAGCCCGAGTGGATCAGGCCCGGAGGGGGCAGCCTGCGTAATCACGCACGGCCCCGGTCGGGCTGGATCCGACACAGTGGAGACTCACGACCGGGCATGCCCGATCCTCGCCGCTGTTCATCTGTCATGGTTCTCCGGTCCACGCGGTCGGGCGTGTCGCCCGTCCGCTCATTCCTCGGCCTCGGATCGCACTGCGTCTCAGACCTGGAACACTGTCCCGGACGTACCCACGCCGGAAACCCGGCGAGGTACACGATGGGGTACTGCTCGCCCCGCCCGACCACCTGTTTCACAGGGAAACAGACATGGCCCGGTGCAGGGCAACCCGAACAGTATGCACGACCCCCGGGAGTCACTTCAAATCGGTGGGGTGTCGAGAAACTTACTTTTGAGTAAGATAGGCGCATGTCGAAAGAGACCGCGACCTACCGCGGGTGGAAGAAGCTGCCCGACAACCGGCTGGGGCACGCCCTGTTCTCGCTCGGGATGGTGGCTCGGGTGCCCTACTTCGGCACCGTGTTGCCGAACGTGGTCCGGCTCGAGCCGGGGCTGTGCGAAGTGACTTCGCCGAAGTGGTTCGGTATCCACAATCACCTGGGCACTTTCCACGCCATCGCGGCGTGCAATCTGGCCGAGGTCGCCATGGGCATGCTCAGCGAGGCGACGGTGCCTTCGACGCACCGGTGGATTCCCAAGGCGATGAACGTCCGATACCTGGCCAAAGCCGAGACCGCGCTGCGGGCCGTCGCGAAGCTGCCGGAACTCCCGGATTTCGCGACTATCACCGAGGGCCGCGAGGTCGTGGTGCCGGTCTCGATCTATGACAAGCACGGCCTGGAGGTCGTGCACGCCGATATCACCACCTGGGTCACGCCGAAGTAGTCACGAGCCCGCGATCGGCGCGCGAAAGTCGCGGATGCGCCGGGATCGAGCCTTCAGGCGGTAGTGACGACTCGACCGTGATCGAGGTGCAGGATCTGCTGCGCGCATCCGGCGAGTTCGTCTTCGGCACAAGCCGAAACGACGATCGCCATGTCCTGCTGGGCGAGGGCTCGCAGCATTCCGGACAGATAGCGCCGACCTTCGTCGTCCAAATCGGCCATCGGGTTGTCCAGCACGAGCGCGGCCGTACCGGCGGCCAGCGCTCTGGCCAGCCCCAGCCACTTCTTCTCGCTCCGGGAGAGACGGAGAACGGTCGTCGAAGAAGAATCCGTCAAACGTGCCAGATGCAGTGCCCGATCGACGAGTTCACCGGCCGCGGCTCCGGTGTGACCGGCGATTTTCGCCGAATACTCCACCACTTCCTGGATCGACCAGGTCTCGGCGCCTTCGTACACGTCGGGAACCCAGCCGACCCTGGATCGGACCACCCATGGTTCGACGCTCGGATCGGCGTCCTCCACGCGCAAATGTCCTCGGTGCGGCCGCAATCGACCGGCGAGCATCGACAACAGGGTCGTCTTTCCCGCGCCGTTCGCTCCGATCACCCCGGTGACTCGGCCCGCGGGAGCGCGGAATGTCACGTCGTCGACCACGGCGACTCCCGCGAATTCGCGGCGCAGGCCGCTACAGGTAATGCCGAGACCCACCGAGGTTCTCCATCTTCGTCTCGAATGATCGTGTCCGGCCGGGGCGGGATCAGCAGGGCAACGCTCGCTGGTCTCCGGCGAGCGCGGAGAGCACGGCGGCGGCGGCGCGCGGGTCTTCCAGCATGCCGCTGTGGTCGGCGGTGTTGCCGGGGCATCCGTCCTGTAGCCAGACGTTGCGGTCAGCGGCGGCGGGCGCGGCGAGCACGGCGGTGTCCTGCGGCGTGATCACCCGATCGGCGCGGGAGGCGATGGCCGTGTACCGGACACCGGGCACGGTCTCGCCTCCCGCGTTCAGCCGGTTCAGCAGCGGTGACCCGACCACCTGCTGTTGCCCCGGAGTTCCGAAGACCTGGGCCGCGATCTGCGCGTTGCCCAGGCCGAGTGCGGCCAGGTCCGGATAGCCCGCGCGCAAACCGTCCCAGGTCGTGCCCCGGTACGGGGTGCCGAGCGTCACCACCCGGGACACCGCCTCCGCGCCGCGAGCGCGCAGGTACTGCCGGATCACGGTGCCGCCGGTGGAGTGGCCGACCAGCGCCACCCGGCTCGCACCCGTCGTCTCCCGCACCGACCGCACGACTTCGGCGAGTTCGCCTGCCATCCGATCGATGTCGGCCACGCCGTAGACCGCGCGGCCCAGCAATGCCGCACCGATCGGCCCGACGCCGGTGGAACTGGAGCCGGTCTGCCCGCTCACCGCGTCGACCACACCCGGAGCGGCACCGAGGTTCGCGGCGAACACACAATGTCCCTCGGCCCGGATGGCGGGCGCGAGCAGGGGGAAACTGCGGCCGATATCGGTACCCGAGCCGTGCACGAGCACCACCGGCTCCGGCCGTGCCCCGGTCGGCCGGCACGACCAATCGTTGGCGCCGTCCAGCGCCGGTGTCTCCGGAGCGGCGCCCGCGCTCGGCGCGTGCGACAGTGCCGCGCAGGCCGCGACCAACAGCAGACCGACGACTCGCGCGGCCCGGTTGCGAATAGGCATCTCTTATTCCCGACGAATCAGATTCCCAATGGAGCGGCGAGGGTCGACCACGAGTCCTTCAGCGCGTCCTCCCAATAGCCCCAGGAATGAGTGCCTTCCGGGCGGAAGTTGTATCGCGCCGGAATGCCGAGGCTGTCCAGCCGGTCTTTCATGTTGTGCGAGCAATAATTGGTGGCCGCCTCGATGACGCCGCCGACCACGAGTTGATTGGCGAAACCCCACGGACCGTTCAGCGAGTATTTTCCGCCGTACTGGTCGTAGACACCCGGCATGCCATTTCCACTGGCGATGTAGATGGATTTTCCGCGCAAACCCTCCGCCTGCACGTATGGGTCGTTGGCCGCCCATTGCTGGTCACCCGCGGGCCCCCACATGTTGTCCAGTTCCGCGAGGCCCCATTCCTCTACCGTCAGCCGGACGAACTCGCGGCCGACCGGATCGCTGGTCTGCGCGCAACCGCTATAGGCGGCCACGCTGGAGAACAGGTCGCCCGTGGTCGCGGCGAGCGCGAGGGTCGTGGTCCCCGACATCGAGAACCCGGCGAGGGCATTGCGCCCGCTGGTCCCGAGATACGAGTCGATCAGCGGTGGCAGTTCGCTGCTCAGGAAGGTCTTCCACTTCTGGCGTCCCAGCCTGGCGTCGTCCTTCTGCCAGTCCGCGTAATAGCTGAACATGCCGCCGATCGGCGTGACCGCGTGCACGTTCTTGTCCGCGAGGAATTGCATCGCATCGGTCTTCGTGGCCCAGGTGGAGCCGTCGATGCCACCGGCCGCACCGAGCAGCAGATACAGCACGGGCCGGGGAACGCTCGTGTCCGCGGCGCGCTGCACTTCCACCGGGATATCGAGATCCATGGCGGCGGAATGCACCATCAATGTCAGGCTCCGCGCATCGTGCTCCTGCACGGAAACTATGGAAGGCTCCGCGGGCGTCGCTTGCGCCGACACCGAAACCATTGCCGATGCGACGACGCCGATGACGGCCGCCGACAACACCAGCCGGCGGAGGTGGCTTCCTCTCATGACTCCCCTTATCCCGAATCCCGGAACGCGTCGCGTTCCGAGCCCAGGCTATGGTGCGCGTCGAGCCGATTCACGACTGAAGTTGCTGGGCCACTGATTCTGGGGGCATGCGCGAAAACGCAATTCCTACCGGCCAGGTCCGATCCGGGAAAAGCGAGACCCGAATTCCTTGGGCTCGCACGCCGCGAATAGTTGCGCTCGCATCGGCCGAGCGGATTGAATGCCGGTATGGGTGTCAGCGCGGGCCGGGAAGTCGATGTGTGCGTGGTCGGGCTCGGCCCCACCGGGCGGGCGCTCGCGCACCGCGCCATGCGCGCCGGGTTGTCGGTGACCGCGATCGACCCCCGCCCCGATCGGCTGTGGCCGCCCACGTTCTCCTGCTGGGTCGACGAGCTGCCGGAGTGGCTGCCGTCCACGGCCATCGCGACCACCATCCCCGCGCCCACGGTCTGGACGAAGACCGCGCATCGCATCGACCGCCCCTATTGCGTGTTGTCCAAGCCAGGCCTGCACGCGGCGCTGCCGCTCGACGACGCCACGGTCGTCGCGGGCCGTGCCACCCGGGTGGACGCGCGCGAGGTCGAGCTCGCCGACGGCACGGTGTACCGGGCCTGCGCGGTGTTCGACACCCGTGGGCTGCCCACGCTCGGCCGCCGCCGGGCCGCGAGCGCGCACGGCATCTTCGTCGACGCCGAGACGGCCGCGCCGATGATCGTCGAGGGCGAGGGCTTGCTGCTGGACTGGCGGCCGGACAACGGCGCGGGGCCGCAGGAGCCGCCGTCGTTCCTCTACGCGGTGCCGCTCGGCGACGGGACGGTGATCTTCGAGGAGACCAGCCTCGGTCTGCGGGGCGGCATGCCGCAGCACGAACTGCGCAAACGTACGCTGCACCGGCTCGCCGCGCACGGCATCAGGCTCACCGGCGCCGAACCGAGCGAGGCGGCGCACTATCCGCTCGACCAGCCGCCGCCACGGCGAGGCACGGCGCGCGCGATCCCGTTCGGTTCACGCGGCGGCATGATGCACCCGTGCACGGGGTACAGCGTCGCCGACTCACTGGCGCTGGTCGACACCGCGATCACCGCGCTGCGCCAGGGCCGCGACCCGATCGCCGCGCTGTGGCCGCCGCGCGCGCGGCTGGTGTATTGGATGCGGATGCGCGGCCTCTACGGCCTCGGCCGGCTCACCACCGAACAGTCCATCGCCATGTTCGACGCGTTCTTCAGCGCCTCCCCGCGCGGCCAGCGCGCCCTGCTGACCGCGCACGACGACTACGCCGCGCTGGGCGCGGTGCTGTTCGGCACGGTCGCGCACACCTGGCCGTTCCGCTGGCGCTTCGACCTGGTCGGCTGGACCAATCGGGACCGCTGGCTGGACTACGACTTCGCCGAACCGCGGGAAGAGGCCGAGCGCCGGACCCGGTGACCGGGCCGGCACGCGGCCCGCAGGCGGCTAGGGCCCCGTCTCCGCGGCCCGCCGGTATCCCCGGACCGCGGGGTAGGCGAAGACCACGATCATCCCGATCGTCCAGGCGAGCGTCTTGGTCAGCGGCTCTGCCACCGCCCCGCCGTAGGACAACCCGCGCATCGCGTCGATCGCGCAACTCATCGGCTGATTCGCCACCACGTCCTGCAACCAGACCGGGTAGGCGAAGACCGGGACGAAACCCGAGTTGAAGAACATCAGCAGCGTGCTGATCATGCCGATGATGTTCACCAGCATCACGCCCTCGGACACGGTGGCCAGCGCGGTGACCAGGACGGCGAACGCGACTCCGAACAGCACCGGGATGCCGATCAGCGCCAGCGCCGCGACCGGCCCCTGCCCGAACCGGAAACCGAGCAGCAGACCGACCACCACGACGAACACCGTGGTCACCAGGACGCGGATGGCCTCGGCGAGCAGGCGTCCGGTGAATCCGGCCGCACGGTGCACCGGCATCGTCCAGAACCGGCCGAGCAGCCCGGTCATCTTCTCGGTCTTGAAGCCGAGCGCGCTGACCACGGCACCGGACATCGCCGCGACCAACGTCAACAGCGGGACCGTGCCGTACACGGCGGGCATGCCGGTGGCTCCGGAGACGGGCTTGTTCAGCACGATGTAGAACATCACCAAGGTCAGCGCGGGATACACCAGCGTCTGGATCGTCGTCGCCGGATCACGCGCCCAGACCAGCAGCAGTCGCTTGCACTGGATCAGGCTCTGCGCCACCCAGGTAACCAGCGACCCTTCCGGCCGCGCCCGGACGACGGGAAGGGGTTCGGTCGCGCGGGCCTCGGGCTCCTCGGCCCGGTCGGCGGTGCGCTCCACGGTCGATTCCACCGAACTCATGACCGCCTCACACTCGCCCAGATCGCCAGCGGAACGAACGCCGCCGCCAGCCCGATCACCCACACCAGCGGAACCCACAGCACCTGCCAGGTCACCCCGTCGACCGCCATGTCGCGCAAGGCGAAGGAGAACTGGGAGATCGGCTGATTGCGCACGAACGGGCGAATCCACTCCGGGAAATTGCGTTCCGGCACGAACCCGCAGGAGAGCATGCCGAAGATCAGCGTCGGCAGGGTCAGCGCCTGGCTCAGCGACTCCGGACTCTTGGTCAGACTGCCGAGCCCGTCGGCGCCGATCGCGAGCACCGTGCCGACCGCGAGGGAGAACCCGCAGAACAGCACGGCCTGGCCGACGCCGGCGACGAAGCGGAAGCCGATCAGGTACCCGAACAGCACCGCCGCGGTGAGCGAGGTGACCGACCGGACCAGACCGGCGCAGATGCGCGAGGTGAAGGGCACCAGGATCCCGATCGGCATGGTCTGCAGGCGGGTGCTCAAGCCGGTCATCGCCTCGAACGCGGCCAATTGCGCGTTGGACATCATGGTGAAGGCCATGGTCTGCAACACGATGATCGGCATGACGTACTGGGCGTAGTCGACGCCCTGGATCTTCATCACATAGCGCAGCGGCAGGTAGAAACCGAGGGTGAAGATCAGCGGCGTGACCATCGCGACGATCAGCTCGCCCTTGGTCGCCATGGTGCGGACGATGCGGCCGGTCAGCGCGCGCCACTGGGCGAACGACGACAGCCGCGCCGCGGGGAGCTCGGCGAACAACGTCGCATCGGCCTGGATGTGCTCCGGGGCTGTCGCAGCGGTCACGCGTGGCCGCCCGAATGGCCGGTGATGGACAGGAACACGTCGTCGAGCGAGGGGCGGCGCAGCGCGATGTCGGCCAGGTCGACGCCGGCGCTGTCGAGCCTGCGCAGCGCCTCGGTCAGCGTGGCGGCGCCCTCCGGCGCCGGGATGGACAGACGGTCGCCGCCGTTCAGGTCGGCCAGCACCGCGGCGGGCACCAGATCGCCCAGCGCGTACGCGGCGGTGCGCAGCTTCTTCGGATCCAGCGGAACGACCTCGCAGTAGCTGCCGCCGGTCTTCTCCTTGAGTTCGTCGGCGGTGCCCTCGGCGATGACCGTGCCCTTGTCGATCACGATGATGTTGTCGCTGAGGACGTCGGCCTCCTCCAGGTACTGCGTGGTCAGCAGCACCGTGATGCCCTGCGTCTTCAGCGCGGTCACCAGGTCCCAGACGCCCTGCCTGCTGCGCGGGTCGAGGCCGGTGGTCGGCTCGTCCAGGAACACCACCTCGGGGCGCACCACCAGCCCGCACGCGATGTCGACGCGGCGGCGCATGCCGCCCGAGTAGTGGCGCACGGCGCGGCGGCCCGCGCTCACCAGGTCGAATTCCTCCAGCAACGTGTCGGCACGCTTGCGGGCCGCGGCCTTGCCCAAGCCCATCAGTCTGCCGAACAGCTCGAGGTTCTCCCGCCCGGAGAGGTTCTCGTCCAGCGCCGCGTACTGACCGGTCATCATGATCGAGCGGCGCACGCCCGCCGGGTCCTTCAGCACGTCGTACCCGGCGACGACGGCGGTGCCCGAGTCGGGGCGCAGCAGCGTGGAGAGCACCTTCACCATGGTCGTCTTGCCCGCGCCGTTGGGCCCCAGGATGCCGAGGACGGAGGCGCGTTCGGCGACGAAGCTGACGCCTTGCAGTGCATGCACATCGCCGAACGACTTGCGGACGTCCGTTACCCGGACCGCTGCGTCACCCGCATGCGAATCTGCTTGGTTGGAACTCGGCATCAACTCTCCACTATCGGCCGGTGCGGCGACCAGGTCGCCCGAGCGCAGGCGCACGCTCGGATTGGTGATCCGTCGCGCTCGGCGTGATGTTACCGGCCCGATCGCGCGGGCTTCCGCGTCGCGCGCGGTACCCGCAGCAGCGTGCGCCCATTGTGTCCTTACTCACATTTCTCGCTGCCCGTCGGCCGCGCAAGGGATCCACGCTGGTGAGCGCGATCCGGTGCGGCGGCGAGCCGACGGCCGAGCCTTGTCGACCCGCCGCGCCAGACCATAGTCTGCTTCGCGGGGGAAAACACTCACTCGTCCGCGGCTGCGGGCCCGTTCAGTGGTCCGCACGCCGGTTTCGACACTGCGAGAGGTGATCATGGCCGAGTCCGCGCAGCCACAACTGGCGGCGCGTCCGGGAGGAACGGGCCGAACGAACGTGCTGACGTCCTATGATCCGCGCACCGGCGAGGTCGTGGGCAACTACGCCGTGATGGGTGCGGCCGAGCTGAATCGCGCGGTGCGCGCGGCGCGCGCGGCCGAGAAGTGGTGGATCGAGCTGGGTTTCAGCAGCCGGAAGCGGTGGTTGCTGGACTGGAAACGCGAAATCGCCCGGCGCTCCGGTGAATTGGTCGCCCTACTGTGCGAGGAAACCGGGAAGCCGGAAGCGGACGCCGCGATCGAGGTGATGCTCGCGGTGGAGAACCTGGACTGGGCCGCGCGCAACGCGGGACGCGCGCTGGACCGGCGGCGCGTCGGTTCCAGCTGGCTCACCCGCAACCAGCGGGCCTCGGTCGGCTATCTGCCGCTGGGCGTGGTCGGTGTGCTCGGCCCGTGGAACAACCCCGTGTTCACCCCGATGGGCTCGATCGCCTACGCGATGGCGGCGGGCAACGCCGTGGTGTTCAAGCCGCACGAACTGACCACCGGCGTCGGCGTGTGGCTGGCCGACAGCTGGTCCCGGCTCGCGCCGAACCAACCGGTGCTGCAAGTGGTCACGGGCGACAAGGCCACCGGTACGGCGCTGTGCCGGGCGAAGGTCGACAAGATCGCCTACGCCGGTTCGGAGGCGGACGCGCGCGAGGCGATCTCGGTGTGCGCGCAGACCATGACGCCGGTCGTGGTGGAGCGCAGCGGCAAGGGCAGCATGGTCGTGCACGTCGACGCCAAGCTGGACGACGCCGCCGAGGCCGCCGTGTTCGGCGCGATGGCCAACGCCGGGCAGAACGCCACCGGCATCCAGCGGGCCTACGTCGCCCAGTCGGTCTACGACCGCTTCCTCGACCTGGTCGCGGAGCAGGCCCGCAAGCTGCGGCCGGGCGCAGACCGGAAGGCGTCCTACGGCCCGATGATCATGGAGTCGCAGGTCGACGTGGTGCGCAGGCAGGTGCGCGACGCGGTGGCCCGCGGCGGCCGCGCGGTGGTCGGCGGGCTGGACTCGATCCGCGACCCCTACATCGAGCCGATCGTGCTGGCCGAGGTGCCGGAGGAGAGCATCGCGATCACGGGCGAGGGCATCGGCCCGGTGCTCATCGTGAACAAGGTGGCGAGCATGGACGAAGCCGCCGAGCGGATCAACGCGGTCGGCACCGATGTCGCGGTGTCGGTGTTCACCAGGGACGTGCACGAGATCGAGGCGTTCGCCGAGCAACTGCGCGCCGGGGTGGTGACCATCAACTCCTCGACCGCTTACGCGGGCATTCCCGCACTGCCCTTCGGCGGAGTGGGCGAATACGGCCAGGGCCACAGCCACGGCGACCAGGGATTGCGGGAGTTCAGCCGGACCCTGGCCATCACCCGCAAGCGGTACCAGGCGCCGGTGAACCTGTCCACGTTCGATCGGCATCCGCGCCATCTCCGCGTGGCCAGGGCGATCTTCCGGATCCGGCACGGCCGCCGTCCCTGACGCGGACGGCTAGTCGAGCAGCACCGCGTCCATGAGCGCGGTGACCCGGGCCAATTGCGCGGGGCGGGGATCGAATCGGATCAGCCTGCCCACATCGATCACCTGACTGATGGCTGCGTGCACACGGAAGCGCGCCTCTACCTGGTCCCCGTCCAGCAGGTTGGCCCACTCCAGCACGTTCTGCCGCTGAATGGCGCGCAGCTTGTGCTGCTCGGACTGCGGCAGGTTGCCGAACTCGGCGTAGTAGACCGCCATGATCTCGGGCATGGCGAAACTCAACTTGGCGTAGCGGTCGGCCACGCGCCGCGCCGCGTCGGGCCTGCTCGTCGCCTCGGCCAGCGCCTCGGTGATCGCGATGGCCAGCCGGTCGCCGGTGCGATGGAACGCCGCGGCGAGCAGGTCGGCCTTGCTCGAGAAGTACCGGTACACGCTGGAGGCGTTGATGCCGACGGCGGCGCCGATCTCCTCGATGCTCGCCTCGTGGTAACCCTGCCGCCCGAAGATCCGGATGGCCTCGGTGAGCAACTGTTCGCGCTTGGAGGTGACGGGGATGCCGCGCACGGGCGGGCCCGGATCCGGTTCGGCCGGGGCGGGAGGCAGTTCCGTGCGCAGGATGGCCCAGGACATCTGGTGCAGCAGCGGAAGCAGCCGAGCGCTCGACAGCGCGGTGCGGTGCGCGGCGATGCTGGCGATCGCGCTGAGCACGCCCGCGGCCAGCATCGCCACGTCCGCGGGCGGGGCCTCGGGTCGCAGCAGCGCGATGGGCGTCGCGAGGGTGTTGTTCAGGTCGTCGTAGATCTTCCTGATCCGGATCCGGTCATCGCGCTCGAGATAGCGCCGTTCCCAGCGGTAGAGACCGGCCTCGCGGCGGATCTCGACGGTGTGCTCGCTGATCGCGCGGATCAGCGCGTCCGCGCGCCGCACCGGGTCCAGCCGGATGTCGTCGGCCGACTCGGCGACGGTCAGCAGGTGCCGCGCGCCTTCCTCGGCGGCCGCGACCAACAGCGCGTACTTGTTCGTGAAATGCCGGTAGAGGGCCGGACCGGAAATGCCGACTTCGGCGGCGATCTCGTCCACGCCCACGGGGTAGTACCCGCGTTCGCTGAACGCGCGCGCGGCCGCCCGGATGATCTGGACCTTGCGGTCCTTCGGACGCCGGCGCACCGACGGCGCGCCCTCGGCGCCCGTCCTGCTGCCCGGTTCGGGCCGCGCGGGAGCGAGGTCGACCTCGCTGCGATCCGCGACCATGCACCTCTCCGTTCTCCGGCGGCGCTGGTTGACAGCGCCCGACACTGGAACCTAAGTTAACCACAATTCGCAAAGTTAACCACTATTCACGGCCTGGCGTCCGCCGAATTGCAGCCTAGGAGCGAACATGAGCAACAACGATTCCGCGGTCCCCGTCGCCGCTAAGTTCACGGCGGTCCAGGACGGCAAGGTGCTCCGGGTCACGATCACCAACCCGAAGCGGAAGAACGCCATCGACTACGACACCATGGTCGCGCTCGGCGACACCTTCCGCGCGGCGGCCGAGGACCGCGCGGTGCGGGCGATAGTACTCACCGGCGAGGGCGGCGATTTCTGCACCGGCGCCGATCTGTCGGCGAGCGCGGACGAGGCGCGACGGGGCATCACCTCGGACATGGTCATGGACGCGGCGAACCGGCTGGTGCGCGCCATCGTGGACGCGCCGGTGCCGGTGATCACGCGCATCCGGGGCGCCGCGGCGGGCGTCGGCGTCGGCATCGCGCTGGCCGCCGACCTGGTCTACGCGAGCGAGGACTCCTATCTGCTGCTGGCCTTCATCAACATCGGCTTGATGCCCGACGGCGGCGCGGCCGCGCTGGTCGCGGCGGCGGCGGGCCGCCCGCTGGCGGCGCGGATGGCACTGCTCGGCGAGCGGCTGCCCGCCCGGGAAGCCGCGACCGCCGGGCTGTTCACCGCGGTCGTGCCCGACGGCGAACTCGATGCCGCGGTCGAGGCCGGGGTCGAGAAGATCGCGGCCGGTCCGCGCCGCGCGCTGGAACTCACCAAGCAGGCGCTGAACCAGGCCACGCTGGCCGCACTGGACACGGCGCTGGCCGCGGAGAAGGAAGGCCAGACCGAACTGCTGCGCTCCCCCGATTTCGTCGAGGGCGCCACCGCGATGCTCACCAAGCGCAAGCCCGTCTTCGCCGACTGATCGGCCCGCCGGAACGTACCGCCCGGCAAGCGACTATGTTCATCGGCTATGACTTACCTGGTTACCGGGGCAACTGGGTTCATCGGTCGGTTCCTCATCCCCGAGCTGCTGAAACGCGAGGGTGACATCCATGTACTGGTCCGGCCGGGCGACGCCTCGGCCGACCGGTTCGCCTGCTGCGCGCAGGAATGGGCGGGCGGCGACCGCGTCCGTCCGGTGCGCGGCGATCTGGGCGCCCCCGGGCTGGGCATCGACCCGACCTGGCTGGCCCGGCATCGCGGCGCCATCGAGCACGTCTTCCATCTGGCCGCCGGCTACGACCTGACCGAGCGCGGCGGCGGGACCAGGCACCTGGTCGACGTCGCCGAGGTGCTGCGGGCCGATCTGCTGCACCACGTCTCGACCGTGGAGGTGGCCGGGTCCAGCGAGGGCCTGTTCACCGAGGACATGTTCGATCACGGCCAAGTGCTCACCACACCCGCGCAACGAGCGCGGTTCGAGGCCGAGCGAATCGTGCGCGAGTCGTCGCTGCGCTGGCGCATCTACCGGCCCTCGATCGTGATCGGGCATTCCAGGACCGGCGAGACCGACCGCATCGACGGCCCGTACTACTTCTTCCGCCTGCTGCGCATGGCCGCGCAGCTGCCCCGGCTGCTGCCGGTGCTGGTGCCCGAGCTGGGCGAGACCAACATGGTTCCGGTGGACTTCGTCGCCCGCGCCCTCGACCACATCGCCCACCGCTCCGGCTCGGACAAGACCACCTACCACCTGGTGGATCCGCGCAGGCAGAGCGCGGTGGACGCGCTGAACCTGTTCGCCGACGAGGCCGGCGCGCCGCACCTGGTCGAGGTCATGCCCAAGCGCACGCTGAACATGATGTTGCGCGTCCCCGGCGCGAACTGGCTGCTGCCCCGGGTGGGCGTGCCGCTGGATGTTCTGGAGCACAGCGAATTCACCTGCTGGTTCGACTGCAGGCACACCAGCGCGGCGCTGGCGGGCACCGACATCCGGGTGCCGCCGTTGGACGCCTACGCGCCGCGCATCTGGAAGTACTGGATCGAGAACTGGGTCTGATCGGCGCGCCCCATCGGCCGGGCTACCGTCCGGTGACGGTGAGATAGATCAGGGCGGCGTTGAGAACGGAGATGATCGCGGCGACCGTCCAGGCCAGCCCGGTGGTCAGGCGGCGGTTGACGTCCTCGCCCATCAGCTCGCGGTCGCTGGTGAAGCGCACCAGCGGGATCAGCGCGAAGGGTATGCCGAACGACAGCACCACCTGGGAGATGATCAGCGCGCGCGTCGGGTCGATCCCGGTGGCCAGGACCACGATGGCCGGGATCAACGTGATCAGCCTGCGCGTCAGCAGCGGGATCCGCTTGCGCAGCAGGCCCTGCATGATCATCGCGCCCGCGTAGGCGCCGACCGACGTCGAGGCCAGGCCGGAGGCGAGCAGGCCGATCGCGATCAGCAGCGCGGCGGCCGGGCCGAGGACCTCGCCGACGGCGGCGTGCGCGTCCTCGATGGTCTCGACGTCCCGCCCGCGCAGGGTGCCCGCCGCCATCAGCAGCATGGCCAGGTTCACCGTGCCCGCCAAAACCATGGCCAGTCCGACGTCGACCTTGGTGACCCGTAGCAGCCTGGTGCGCAGCGGCCCCGCCGCCGGATGCCCGTGCCGGTCGCGGGCCAGGCCGGAATGCAGGTAGACCGCGTGCGGCATGACCGTCGCACCGATCATGGCGGCGGCGAGCAGGACGCTCTCGGTGCCTTGGAAGCGCGGCAGCAGACCGCCGACCGTGCCCGTGACCGACGGCGGGGAGATCACCACGCTCGCCAGGAAGCCGATCGCGATGATCGCGAGCATCCCGGTGATCACCCGCTCGAACGGCTGCTGGCCGTGCCGGTCCTGCACCAGCAGCAGGCCCATCGACACGGCGCCGGTGATCACGCCGCCGACCAGCATGGGCAGGCCGAACAGCAGGTGCAGCGCGATCGCGCCGCCCACCACCTCCGCCAGGTCGGTGGCCATCGCGACCGTCTCGGCCTGGCCCCAGTACGCCAGCCGGACCGGACCGCTCGCCTGCTCGCGTACCGCCTCAGGCAGCGACCACCCGGTCACGAGCCCGAGCTTGGCCGACAGGAACTGGACCAGCCCCGCCATCACGTTGGCCAGAACGATGACCCAGACCAGCAGGTAGCCGAATTGCGCGCCCGCACTGATGTTCGACGCGACGTTGCCGGGATCGACGTAGGCGATGGCCGCCACGAACGCGGGCCCCAGCAGCACCGTCACGGCACGTGCTCGCCCGGTGACGGACCTGGTCGACTCGGCCAACGTTATACCCACGAACAGAATTTTACGGGTACCCGAACTTTTCGTTGCCGTTCGGCCTATAAACCGACCGCCTGGTTGCCGCAGCGCGGCGACCAGGCGGTCGGGGAGGTTCAGCCGGGCGTCCCGGCTTCGCGCGTCAGCGCGGTGGCGATCAGATGCCGAGCCCCTTCGCGAGCACGGGCCACGACATCAGGAACTCGTCGCGCCAGTAGCCCCACGAGTGGGTGCCCGAGTTGCGGAAGTTGTAGGTGGCCGGGATGCCCAGCTCGTTCAGCCGGTTCTGCAGGTTGTGCGTGCAATAGTTGGTGCCCGCCTCGATCACACCGCCGATGACGATCTGGTTGGCCAGACCGTACGCGCCGGGAAGGGCGTACTGGCCGTTGAGCGTGTCGTACTGGCCGGGCAGGCCGTTGCCGGTGGAGATGTACAGGTCGAGCCCGCGCAGCCCCTCGGCGTTCACGTACGGGTCGTTGGCCACCCAGTCGGCCGAGCCTTCGGGACCCCACATGTTGTCGGTGTTGCCGCCGCCCCAGGTCTCGACGGTCAGCTTGACGAACTCCGAGCCGACCGGGTCACTGGTCTGCGCGCAGCCGCTGTAGGCCGCGGCGGCCTTGTACAGGCCCGGCTTGGAGATCGGCAACGCCAGCACGGTGGTGCCCGAGGTGGACAGGCCCGCGATGGCGTTCACGCCGTTGGTGCCCAGCGCGCCGTCCACCAGCGGGGGCAGCTCCTCGGTGAAGAAGGTCTTCCACTTGTTGCGGCCGAGTACCGGGTCGTCCTTGATCCAGTCGGTGTAGTAGCTCCACTTGCCGCCGATCGGCTGGATCACGTTGACGTTCTTGTCCGACAGGAACTGCAGCGCGTCGGTCTTCGCCTGCCACGAGGCCTCGTCCTCGCCGCCGCCCGCGCCGTTGAGCAGGTACAGCGTGGGACGCGGCACGGAGGCGTCGGCCGGGCGCTGGACGTCGATGATGATCTTCTCGTCCATCGCCGCCGAGTACACGTACAAGCGGATGCTGCGCTCGTCCTTGTACTCGGCTTTGGTGATACGCGAACCGTCCGGGGCGACCGGGTTGCCCAGCAGGCTCTTGGAATCGATGATCGGATCAGCTGTCGCGCCGGACGCGCCGAGACCGGTCATCACTCCCGCGAGCACCGCGGTTGCCGCGATCGCGGCCGCGACCCGCAGGCCACCGCGCCGGCTCTGTCGACGTATCAATTTCGCACCTTCGCTTCGTCTCGAGATTCGCTCTGCATGCCCCACGCGCCGGAGTGGATGCCCAGCACCACGCCCGACCATACGGCCTATGTAGTCGTCACGACAGGGGACTTCGTTACCGCACCGTTGCCTATCATGCCCGAACGGTGTCGGTTCGATCATGACCGCCCCATAATCCGTGTCGCTTCCCACCGCGGGGGATCGAGCAACTCGGACAATCGGGGACCGATCTGCGCCAGCGCTTCCGGCGCCGTCATCTGATCGTGCGGGACGCCGACGGGATGATCGTCGACCCGACCGTCGACATAACGTTGCCAGCCATCCGCCGCGGTCTCGTGACCGGCCGCGCTGAAGTAGTCCAGCCTGCCGCGGAAGACCTCCGGCCGGTGCTCGGCGATCAGCTCGGCCGAGCGCACCGCGCTGCGGTAGATCCGGCGCACCCGGTCCGGGGTGAGCACCGCCATGTCCGGCGGGATGGTGGCGTGCAGCGCGGCCAGCGCCTCTTCGCTCAGATCGTGGATGTCGCCGTGGGCGGGCAGCAGCGCGTCCGCGCCGATGCCCAGTTCGGCCAGCGCCTCCCGGATCGCCGCGCGGAAGTCGGTGACGTCGATGTCGGTATGGCTGTCGAGCATGGTCAGCAGCCCGATCTCCTCCCCCGCGGCCTGCAACTGGGTCGCCACCGCGTGCGCCAGCACACCGCCGAGCGACCAGCCGAGCAGCCGGTAGGGCCCGTGCGGCTGCACCGCGCGGATCTCGGCCACATAGCGGTGCGCCATCTCGGCCAGTGACTCGGGCAGGTAGCCCTCTTCGGTCAGCGCGGGCGACTGCAGGCCGAAGATCGGCGTGCTCGCGGGAACGTAGCGGGCGAGGCCCGCATAGCACCAGGACAATCCGTACATCGGATGCAGGCAGAACAGCGGTTGGGCGGCGGCCACGTCGTGCGGCACCATCGTCCGGATCGGCAGCAGCACACCGAGCGCCGCGTTCGAATCCTGGTCGTAGTCGTGGTCGTCGGCCAGCGCGGCCAGGATCCGGGCCGCCAGCGCCGCCGGAGTGGGATCGGTGAACAACCACTGCACCCGCACCTCGGCGCCGGTGAGCGCGCGCAGCCTGCTGACCGCGCGGGTGGCGACCAGCGAGGTGCCGCCCAGATCGAAGAAGCCGTCGTCCATGCCGACCCGCTGTCCGGCGCCGGACGCGAGCACCTCGTCGAACACCTCGAGCACGGTCCGCTCCAGCGGCGTGCCGGGTGCCCGGTACGGCCGGGTCACCAGCCGCGGCTCGGGCAGCGCCTTGCGGTCTAGTTTGCCGCTGGCGTTGAGCGGAAGCCCGGCGAGGGCGACGACAGCCGAGGGCACCATGTACGACGGCAGCGCGGCACGGGCATGGGTCAGCACCGCGGCCTCGTCGATGGTCTCCCCCGGCCCGGCGACCACATAGGCGACCAGCCGGTCACCGGTCGCGCCACGTACCACCGAGACCGCGGCCTGCCGCACCTGGGGATAGCCGGTCAGCACGGCCTCGATCTCACCGAGCTCCACGCGCTGGCCGCGCAGCTTGACCTGGAAGTCGCCGCGACCCAGATATTCCAGCACGCCGTCGCGCCAGCGCACGATGTCGCCGGTGCGATAGAGCCGGTCGCCGCCCGTATGGGCGACGAAACGCTCGGCGGTGAGGGTCGGTGCGCCGAGATAGCCGCGCGCCAACTGCACACCCGCGACGTACAACTCGCCCGCCGCGCCCGGCGGCACCGGCCGCAAGTGCCGGTCGAGTACGTGCACGCGAGTATTGGCCACCGGAACGCCGATCGGCACCGCCGTGGCGGCGTCGCGCACGGGATGGCCGGTGACCACGGTGGCCTCGGCCGGGCCGTACCAGTTGACCAGCACGGCGCCGGGCACGGCCGCGGCGAAGGCCGCCGCGGTCTCCCCGGACAACGCCTCACCCGCGGCGAACACCCGCCGCAGCGACGGGTACTCCGCGGCCGGATTCGCGGCCGAGTCCAGGAACGCGTCCAGCATCGACGGCACGAAATGCGCCGTCGTGACCGCGTTCTCGATGATGAGGCGGGCCAGATACGCGGGGTCGCGATGGCCGTCGGGCGCGGCGATCACGATCGACGCGCCGGTCTGCAACGGCCAGAACAACTCCCAGGCGGAGATGTCGAAGGTGATCGGCGTCTTGTGCAGCACCACGTCGCCGCGGTCGTGCGGATAGGCCGCCTGCGCCCAGCGGAACTGGTTGACCATCTGCCGGTGCGTGATCATCACGCCCTTGGGCCGACCGGTCGAGCCGGAGGTGTAGATGACATAGGCGACGGTGTCCGGGTACCTGTGCTCCTGCGGCCACGGTCCTTCGTACGGAGCCAGATACAGCGTGTCCACCGCGACCACGGGCACATCGGTCGCGGTGTCGAACGCGTCGGCGGTGGTGGTCAGCACACAGATCGGAGCGGCGCTGCCGAGGACGTACTCGCTGCGCTCGGCCGGGTGGTCCGGATCGATCGGGACGTAGCCGCCGCCGGCCCGCAACACCGCGTAGATCGCGACGACCAGATCGATGCCGCGCCGCATGGCCACGGCGACCAGCGTCTCCGGACCGACTCCCCAGCGCATCAGCTCCACGGCCAAGGACCGGACGCGCGAGTCGAGTTCGGCGTAGCTGAGCGCGGTCTCGCCGAAGCGCACCGCCGGCGCGTCCGGCGTGCGCGCCACCTGCGCGTCGAACAGCGTCAGCAATGTCGCGTCGTCGAGGAACTCCGGCACACCGGTGGCGTTGCGCGCGGCCGATTCGGCGCGCTCGTCGTCCAGCAGCGCGTCGACCTCGCCGACGCGCGCCTGCGGGGTGGTCACGAAACGATCGATCAGCGCCGCGAGCCGCTGCGCGAGAGCACGCGCCGCCGGTTCGCCGGTCACGTCGCGCAGGTACTTCACCGAGACGCGCAACTGGCTGTCCAGCACCACCATCACCGTGAACGGATAGTGGGTGCCGTTGACCGCGCCGACACCGGTGACGTTCATGCCATCGATGGCGCCGGCCTGGTCCAGGCCCTCCCGGTCCACCGGGAACGACTCGAACACGACCAGCGAGTCGAACAACCCCTCCACGCCGACGGCTTCCTGGATGTCGCTCAGGCCCAGGTAGTGGTAGTCCAGCAGCGCGGCCTGCTCGGTCTGCAACCGGCGCAGCAGCCCGCTCAGCGTGCTGGTCGCGTCCAGGCGCACCCGCACCGGGATCGCGTTGAGGAACAGTCCCACCATCGCCTCGACACTGTCGAGCTGAGGCGGCCTGCCCGACACGGTGGCGCCGAAGACGACGTCGTCGCGGTCGACGGTGCGTCCGATCAGCAGACCCCAGGCCGCCTGCACCACGGTGTTCACCGTGACGCCGAGCCCCGTGGCGAGCCGGGTCAGCGCGGTGGTGTCGGCCTGCGACAGCTCGAACCCGACTTCGCCGACGCCCGCGGAGATCTCGCGGCCCGGGTCGACCGGCGCCAACGGCGTCGGCTCGGTGATACCGGCCAGCGCGCCGCGCCACGCCGCGCGGGCCGCTTCGGTGTCCTGCTCGACCAGCCACGCCAGATAGTCGCGATAGCGCGGTACCGCGGGCAGGTGCCGGGAGTTACCGCCGGACGCGTACAGCGTGAGCAGATCCTTCATCAACAGGGGCATGGACCAGCCGTCGACGAGGATGTGGTGACTGGTCACCAGCAGGTGATAGCGGGCGGCGGCGGAGCGGATCAGCGCGAAACGCAGCAGCGGCGCGGTCCGCATGTCGAAGTGGTCGGCCAGATCGGCCGCCTTGATCCGCTCCAGCTCGGCGGCGGCCGCGGCCGGTTCCAGGTGGCACAGGTCGATCAGCCGCCACGGCACCTCCAGCGCATCCTGCACGATCTGCACGGGCTTGCCCTCGCTGTCGTCGGCGAAGGCGACCCGCAGATTGTCGTGCCGGTCCAGCACCGCTTGCGCGGCCGCCCGCATCCGGTGGGCGTCCACCGCGCCGCCGAGATCGAGCACGAACTGAGTGGTGTAGACGTCCACCGAGTGCTCCGCGAGCAGGGCGTGGAACAGCATGCCCGATTGCAGCGGCGTGAGCGGCCAGGCGTCGGACAGGTCGGGGTAGGCGCGGGCGAAGCGATCGATATCGGGCTGCTTGAGCCGCACCAGCGGGAAGTCCGACGGGGTGAAGCCGCCCGCGTCCGGGCGCAGGCCGTGCTCGGCCAGGCCGCCGAGTGCGCGAATCCAGTGCTCGGCGAAGGTTTTCGCGTCCTCGCCGCGGAACGCGGCGGCGGCGAAGTCGAACCGGGCGAGCAGGCCGTCGTCCGTGGCGTCGACGGTGAGCACGAGCAGCAGATCGTCGGACGGGATGTCGGTGTGCACCCGCGCCGGGCGCAGATCCCGGTAGCGCAGCGCGAACCGGCCGCGGCCGAGACCGCGCAGTTCGGCGCCCGTCTCGGCGTTGAGGTGGCGCAACAGGCCGTAGCCGACACCGTGCGAGGGCACCGATCGGCGCAGTTCCTTGATCTGCGCGATCGCCGTGCCCGCCGCCGGGCCGCCGATCAGGGCGTCATCGATGTCGATCCTGGTCAGCCGCAGTGGCAGCGGGTATTCGGTGACGAAGCCGCCCACCGTGCTCTCTGCGTCGGCGCCGGTGACCGCGCGACCGTCGGCGGGCAGCCGGACGACCGAACCGATGGCGCGGGTGACGGTCTCTCCCGCGGAGGTCCGCAGGGCCAGCGCCAGTGCGGTGAGCAGGATGTCGTCCACCCCGGCGTGGTACGCCTCGGCGGCCGCGGCGACGGCCTCCGCGCCCTCCGCGGTGATCGTGAGCGACACCCGGCTGCGTGCGCGCAGATCTCGGCCGTCGGCGCCGGCGCCCTCCGGGACCGTGCCCAGGGCCCTTCGCCACCAATCCATTTCGGCTACGATGCCCGGATCGCGCGCCTCGGCCGACAGGGTTCGGATGAGCGCGCCGAGACCGGATTCGGGGCCCGCGGGCACGGCGTGGCGTGCCCGGTTCCAGCGGGCGGTGAGCTGGTCGACGATGGCCCGCCAGGAGACGTCGTCCACCACGAGGCTGCTGGCCACGACGATGAGCGTGGAGCGGCCCTCCGGACCGCCGGTGAGCACGAAGTAGATGTTGCGGCCCTGCTCGGGATCGAGGGCGGCCGCGACCGCCTGCACCACGTCGTCGATGGGCAGCGACGTCTCGCCACGCTGCGGGTCCAGCCGGCGGAACGCCTCGCCGGTACGTTCGGCGGCGGGGGGAATGCGCAGCGACGCGGCGCCTTCGTCGTCGTAGCGCACCTGCGCCCACAGCATGGGGTGCTGGTCGAGCACGGCGGTCACCGCGCCGTGCACCGTCTCCACCGGGCAGGTCTCGGGGACGTCGAGTGCGACGGCTCGCACTTCGATGCCCTCGTCCAGCATGCGCGCCGCGTGCGGCGTGAGCGGTAGCTCGCCCGCCTCGTCGCCGGGGCCGCCCGCGACGGCGGCGGCGCGGGCCAGTGCGGCGACGGTCCGATGTTCGAAGACGTCACGCGGCGAGAAACCCACCCCGCGTGCGCGGGCCCGGGAGACCACCTGAAGGGACACGATGCTGTCGCCGCCGAGGGCGAAGAAGTCGTCGTCAAGGCCGACCCGCTCGACGCCGAGCACCTCGCCGATCACCTCGGCGATCACGAGTTCGGCCGGCGTCCGCGGGGCACGATAGGCGCGCGCGTCCAGCTCAGGCTCCGGCAGGGCCTTACGATCCAGCTTGCCCACCGGCGTCAGCGGGATCGCGTCGAGCACGACGATCGCCGTCGGAACCATGTACTCCGGCAGCGTGCGCCCGACCCGCTCGGTCAGTGCAGCCGGGTCCACCGTGGCATCCCCGGCCGGCAGCACGTAGGAGACGAGCATCGTCGCGCCGGATGGGGTCGCACGGCCGAGGGTCACCGCGAAGCCGACCTCGGGCTGCGCCGCCAGCGCGGCATCGATCTCACCGAGTTCGATGCGGAAGCCGCGCACCTTCACCTGGAAGTCGTTGCGGCCCACGTATTCCACGACCGGCGCGGTGCCGGCGCGACGCCAGCGCACCAAGTCGCCGGTGCGGTAGAGGCGCTCACCGGGTGCGCCGTACGGGTCGGCCACGAACCGGGCTGCGGTGAGCGCGGGACGTGCGTGATAGCCGCGCGCGAGCTGGATGCCGCCCAGATACAACTCGCCCGTGACGCCTTCGGGCACCGGACGCAGCCTGCTGTCGAGCACCAGCGACCGCGTGCCGCGGATCGGACCGCCGATCGTCACCGGTTCGCCGGGCCGCAGCGGGTCGCTGATGTTGGTCATGATGGTGGTCTCGGTCGGCCCGTAGCCGTTGTGGAAATCACGCTCCGGCACGGTGGTCCACCTGGCCGCCAGATCGGCGGGCACCGCTTCACCGCCCGCCACGACGGTCCGCATCCCCGGCAGCGCGTCCGGGTCGAGCGAGGCGAGCACGGAGGGAGTGAGGAAGGCGTGCGTGACGCGCTCGGCGCGGATCAGTTCGGCCAGCTCCTCGCCACCGAAGGTCAGCGGCGGCGCTACCACGAGCCCTCCCGCGGCGCCCAGCGCGAGCAGTAGTTCCAGCATCGACGCGTCGAACGAGGGCGACGCGAACGCCAGAGCCCGGGCGGACGGATCGAGCCGGTAGCGCTCCACCTGCTCGGCGCTGAAATTCGCCAGGCCGGCATGGGTGATCACGACGCCCTTCGGCAGACCGGTCGAGCCGGAGGTGTAGATCACATACGCGGCGTTGCCCGCGCGCAGCGCTCCGCGCAGTTCGGCCGGCCGCAACGGCTGGTCGGAGCGCACGGCGACGTCGTGGGTGAAGTCGGGATCGTCCAGGGCGACCCATGTGCCGGCGGCGAGGACGGGCAGATTCTCCAGCTCGGCGGTGAGCGTCACGCCGAGCGCCACGCCGGAATCGGCGACCATGTGCGCGATGCGGTCGGCCGGATAGGCCGGGTCGATCGGGACGAACGCCGCCCCGGTCTTGGCCACCGCCCACAGGGCCAGCACGGCTTCCACCGAACGACGGAGCGCGATGGCGACCGGTACCTCCGGCCCCGCGCCGCGGTCGATCAGCGCGCGCGCCAATTGCGCGGACGCCGCGTCGAGTTCGGCGTAGCTGAAGGTGCGGTCGTCGGCGACCACGGCGACACCGGCCGGGTTCGCGGCGACGGCGGCGGACATCAGGTCCGGCAGCGTGCGCGGCGGCACGGCGGG
>NZ_BDBB01000052.1 GCF_001612765.1 Nocardia arthritidis NBRC 100137 | reverse complement strand
AGCGTGCGCGGCGGCACGGCGGGTGCGCCGGTACGGGCGATCAGGTCGGCGCGCTCCGCGTCGTCCAGGATCTCCAGATCGCCGACGGCGGTGCCGGGATGCCGGACGATCGCGGACAGGACGCGACGGAACCTGCGGCCGAATTCGACGACGGTCCGCTCCTCGAACAGGTCGCGGGCGTAGGTGAATTCGGCGGCGATACCGGCTTCCGCGCCCGACTCGGTGCGCTGCTCGCGCATGGTCAGCAGCAGGTCGAACTTGGCGGTGTCGGCGGCCGGATCGAGCGCCGTGAAGCTCAGACCGGGTAGTTCGAAACTGGTCGCGGATAGGTTCTCGAACGACAGAGCCACCTGGAACAGCGGATGGCGACCGGCCGAGCGTTCCGGGTCGAGCACCTCGACCAACCGCTCGAACGGGACGTCGGCGTTGGCGAAGGCGCGCAGATCCGTTTCCCTGGTGCGGGCCAGCAGTTCGGTGAAGCCGAGATCGGGCGCGACCCGGGTGCGCAGCACCAAGGTGTTGACGAACATGCCGATCAAGTCGTCGATTTCGGGTTCGCCGCGGCCCGCGACGGGCGTGCCGATGGCGATGTCATCGGTGCCGGACAGGCGAGCCACGAAGACCGCGAACGCGGTGTGCACCACCATGAACAACGTGGCGTTGTGCTGCCGCGCGAGGTCGGCCAGCGCCGCGTGCACGTCGGCCTCGACGACGAAATCGGTACGGCCGCCGGCGAAGGACTGGGCGGGCGGGCGCGGGCGGTCCGCGGGCAGGTTCAGCTCGTCGGGCAGGTCGGCGAGTTCGGTTGTCCAGTAGGCCAGTTGCGCGCCCGCCAGCGACTCGGGATCGTCGTCTGCGCCGAGCGCCTCGCGCTGCCACAGCGCGTAGTCGGCGTACTGGACCGGCAGCGGCGCCCAGGCCGGCTCGCGGCCGCCGCTGCGCGCCACGTAGGCCAGCATCAGATCCCTGGTCAGCGGGCCCATCGACCAGCCGTCGGCGCTGATGTGATGCGCGACGAAGACCAGCACGTACTCGGCACCGGCGAGCTGGAACAGCCGCGTACGGAACGGCACCTCGGTGGTCACGTCGAAGCCGGCGGCGACGATCCGCTGTGCCTCGAGCGCGAGGTGCTCGTCATCGAGTCGCACGGGCGCCAGATCCACCGACACCTCGTGCGGAGCGAGGATTCGCTGCACCGGGCCGTCCGGCGTCTGCGGGTAGATCGTGCGCAGGATCTCGTGACGCGCGACGATGTCGGCGACGGCGTCCCGCAACGCGGCCACGTCCAGGTCGCCGGACAAGCGGATCGCGGCCGGGATGTTGTAGACCGAGGCCGAGGTGTCGAACTGGTTGAGGAACCACATGCGCTGCTGGGCGAACGACAGCGGGACGCGGTCCGGACGCGGTCCGGCGATCAATGGGGTGCGCTTGCCCGCACCGAAGCCCCGTTCGACCTTGATCGCGAGTCCGGCCACGGTGGAGGCCTCGAACAACACACGCACCGGGACACGCGCGTCCAACGCCGCACCGATACGCGCCGCGACCTGCGTCGCCAGCAACGAGTTACCACCCAGCGCGAAGAAATCGTCATCGGCACCGACACCCTCGACACCCAGCACGTCGGCATACACCGACGCCACGATCTCCTCGATCGGCGTCGACGGCGCGCGGAAGGCCTGAACCTCGAACTCCGGCTCCGGCAACGCCTTACGATCCAGCTTGCCGTTCACATTCAACGGCAGAGCATCCAGCACCACGAACGCCGAGGGCACCATGTACGACGGCAGAACCGCCGCAAGCTCCGACTTCACCCGCGCCACATCCACACCACCAGCAGCAGCACCCGCACCGGTACCGGCAGGAACGATGTAAGCCACCAACCGGTCACCGGTCTTCGGATCCGACTTCGCAACCACCGCCGTCTGCGCGACCTCCGGCAACGCGAGCAGCGCGGCCTCGATCTCACCCAACTCGATACGGAAACCACGAATCTTCACCTGAAAATCCGTACGACCCCGATACTCCAGCTCACCGTCACCGTTCCAGGCGACCAAATCACCCGTGCGATACATCCGAGCACCAGATTCGAACGGATTGGCCACGAACCGATCCGCCGTCAAATCCGCACGACCGAAATACCCACGCGCCAACTGCGCACCAGCCAAATACAACTCACCCGAAACACCCACCGGCACCGGACGCAAACGCCCATCGAGGACGTAGACCCGGCTGTTCCATTCGGGCGCACCGATCGACACGGAGGTCTCGTCGGCGAGGGTGACCCGGTGGCTGGTGATCGACACCGCCGCCTCGGTCGGACCATACAAATTGAACAACTCGGTACGGGGATTCTCGCGCAAGAACCGCCGCGCCATCGAACCCGGCAGAGCCTCACCGATAGCCAACACCCGTCGCGGCGACCAGTCCCCGGTGTCCGTGGTCGCCCGGTGCACGAGCAGCGCGTCGAGCATCGACGGCACCACATGCAACGTGGTGACCGACTCGCGCGCCATCAGATCGTTGAGATACGCGGGATCCCGATGGCCATCAGGCGCGGCGATCACCAGACGGCCACCGCATACCGCGGCCGACCAGAACTCCCACACCGACAGGTCGAACGTCGCCGGCGTCTTCAGCAGCACCGAGTCGTCCTCGGCCAACTCGAATTCGGCCGCTTTCCAGAGCAACTGGTTCACGATCGCCGAGTGCGGCACCGCGACGCCCTTCGGACGCCCGGTCGAACCCGACGTGAAGATGATGTAAGCCGTGTTCTCCGGCCGAACGGGCGTGACGCGCTCGGAATCGGTGATCGGCACGCTGGCGACCGCGCTCAATTCCAGGTCTTCCAGCCGCACCACCGGCGCGACGTCGGTATCGAAATCCGACTCGGTATTGCTCAACACACATACCGGGGCGGCGGCGGAGAGGATGTAGTCGGTTCGCTCGGTGGCTTGGTCGGGGTCGATCGGTACGTACGCCCCACCGGCCTCGGCCACCGCGTACATCGCCACCACCAGATCCACCGATCGGCGGAACGCGAGCGCGACCCTGCTCTCGGCACCGACACCCACCGAGATCAGGTAGCGGGCTAGTCGATGCACCCGGGCCGACAGTTCCGCGTAGCTCAGCTCGACGCGTTCGCCATCGGGCAGGTCCGCGACCAGCGCGACCGCTCCCGGCGTCGCCGCGACGGTCCCGCGCAGCAACGATCCCAGTGTCGCGGCGGAATCCACCGGATGGGCGGTGTCATTCCATGCGGTGACCACGTCGTGTCGTTCGGCGTCCGTGAGGATCTCGATGTCCCCAACCGCGACGTTCGCGTCGGCGACCACAGCCGCGAGGATCCGCGCGAACCGCGCCACGAAACCTTCCACCGTCGCCCGATCGAACAAATCGGTCGCAAACGTCAAGAACCCACCGATACCAGCCGCCGCACCCGACTCCGAATACCCATCACCAACAATCAAATGCAAATCGAACTGCGACACATCCACATCGGCATCCACACCCGCCACCGACAAACCCGGCAACTCCAACGCCGCACGCGCAACATTCTGAAACGACAAACCCACCTGGAACAACGGATGACGCGCCGTCGACCGCGACGGATTCAACACCTCCACCAACCGCTCGAACGGCACATCCGCATGCGCAAACACAGCCAAATCGACATCCCGCTGACGGACAAGGACATCCGCGAACGACTCGCCACCATCGATCCTCGACCGGAACACCACAGTATTGACGAACATCCCGATCAAATCATCGAGCTCACGCTCACCACGACCCGCCACCGGCGTACCGACAGCGATATCCGCATTGCCCGACAACCGAGCCAACAACACCGCGAACGCCGCATGCACCACCATGAACAACGTCGCACCATGCCCACGAGCGAGTTCGACCAACCCCGCATGCGTCGCAGCATCGATCTCGATACCCACCCGCCCACCGGCCAGCGACGCCACCGCCGGACGCGGCCGATCCGTCGGCAACTCCAACACATCCGGCAGACCAGCCAACTCCCCACGCCAAAACCCGATCTGCCGAGCCGCGACCGAATCCGGATCCGACTCATCCCCCAACACAGCGCGCTGCCACAACGCGTAATCCGCATACTGCACCCGCAACGGCGACCACCCCGGCACATCACCAGAGCTCCGCGCCGAATACGCCACCATCACATCCCGCACCAACGGACCCATCGACGACGCATCCGCCGCGATATGATGCACCACCACCGCCAGCACATGCTCCTGCGGCGCATCCGCGATTCGCAGCAGCCGCACTCGGACGGGCACTTCGTCGGTCACATCGAAGGGTGCCGCCGCGAGCGTGTACACCTCGTGCGCGACCTCGGCCGCACCGATCGGATGAACGGCCACATCCAACGCCACCTGTCCCACCGCCAGCACCACCTGCACCGGACCATCCGGGGTCTCCGGATACACCGTGCGCAAAACCTCGTGCCGCGCGACGACATCGTGCAGCGCCGCACCCAGCGCCGCCACATCCAACGCACCGGTCAGCCGCAACGCGAACGGCAGATTGTAGGCCGCCGAACCAATACGCTCCCCAGCATCATCGGACTGATCGAACCGATTGAGAAACCACATCCGCCGCTGCGCCAACGACAACGGCAACTTCCCGGGCCGGGCGATACTACCCAACTCCACCCGGCGCTCACCGTGGGTTTCCGACTCGAGCGCCAACGCCAACGCCGACACCGTCGGCGCCTCGAACAGCGTCCGAACCGGCACCCGCGCACCCACCGCCACACCCAAACGCGCCACCACCTGCGTGGCGACCAGCGAATTACCACCGAGCGCGAAGAAATCATCATCAGCACCCACCCGGCCCACACCGAGCACCTCACCGAACACCCCCGCCACGATCTCCTCGACCGCCGTCGCGGGCGCACGGAATTCCCGCGCGGTGAAGGTCGGCTCGGGTAGTGCCTTGCGATCGAGCTTGCCGCTCGGATTCAACGGCAACGCCTCGAGCGCGACGACCGCCGCCGGAACCATGTAGGCGGGCAGCGCCGCACCGATCGCCGCCAGCAATTCGGCCTGCTCGATCGATTGCCCCGGCGCGGGAACAACGTAGGCGACCAATTGGTCACCCAACGACGAAGGCGCGACGAGGGCCACGGCCTGGCTCACCGACGGCTGCGCCAGCAGCGCCGTCTCGATCTCACCCAGCTCGATCCGCTGACCACGGAACTTCACCTGGAAATCGGTCCGGCCGAGATAGTCGAGTCGATGCGGCAGAACGTCGGTCGGGGCGCGCCAGACCACCACGTCACCGGTGCGGTACATCCGCGCGCCGTTGCCGAACGGGTCGGCCACGAAGCGGTCGGCGGTGAGATCGGGGCGCCGCACATAACCGCGAGCCAATTGGTCACCCGCGAGATACAACTCGCCCGGAACGCCGGTCGGCACCGGTTGCAGACGCGAATCCAGGACATACACCTGGGTGTTCCACTGCGGGACGCCGATCGGCACGGACCGCTCGTCCACGGCGGTCGCGGGCCAGTAGGTCACCGAGACCGCCGCCTCGGTGGGGCCGTAGAGGTTGTGCACGGCCGCGTCGGACACGGCACGCACCGCGGCGACGGTCTCCGGCGGCAGCGCCTCGCCGATCACGAAGATGTCGCGCAAGGTGGGGCACGAGCCGGGGGCGGTGTGCGCGGCGAAGACCGTCAACATGGACGGCACGAAGTCCGTCACCGTCACACCCTGGGAGGCAATGGTTTCCGCGACGTACGCGGGGTCACGGTGACCGTCGTGCGTGGCGACGACGAGCTTCGCGCCCACGCGCAACGGCATGAAGTAGCCCCACAGCGAGACGTCGAACGTCGTCGCCGTCTTCTGCAGATACACGTCATCGGCGTCGAGCGGATACGCCGCGAGCATCCAGCTGATCTGGTTCTGGATGGCGAAGTGCGAAACCGCCACGCCCTTGGGGCGGCCGGTCGACCCCGAGGTGAAGATCACGTAGGCCGGATGGTGCGGCAACACCGGGCGCACCAGTTCGTCGGCACGCACCGGGGCGTCGTCGAATCGATTCGGGTCCAGAGCGTCCAGCAGCAGCACCGCAGTGCCCTCCGGCACGTCGACCGCGTCGGTGGAGGTCGTGAGCACACAGACCGGCTGCGCCGTTTCGAGGATGTGCGAGATGCGTTCAGCCGGATGATCCGGATCCAACGGAACATAAGCCCCACCCGCCGCCACGATCGCATACATCCCCACCACAAGATCCAACGACCGCCGAACCGCCAACCCCACCAACGACTCCGCACCCACACCCTGCGAAATCAACAACCGAGCCAAACGATTCACCCGCGCATCGAACGCACGATACGAAAGTTCGACACCCTCGTGCACGAGAGCCACCTCGTCCGCGTACGCCTCCGCCGCACGCCGGTAGCCGTCGAGCAGCAGCTCGGCGGGCACCGGATACCGGGTGTCGTTCCATTCGCGCAGGATGCGTTCGCGCTCCACGGGAGCGAGCAGATCGATCGCGCCGATCGGCCGATCCGGCTCGGCGACGGCGACGACCAGCAGTCGATCCAGCCGCCAGGCGAACTCGGCGATCGTCCGCTCGTCGAACAGGTCGGTGGCGTAGGTGAACCCCGCGGTGAAGCCCGCGGCCTCCCCCTCGGTGTCGGGCACCACGGTCAATTGCAGATCGAATTTCGCGACCGCGCCGGCGAACTCGAGTACCCGAGCGGACAGTCCGGGCAGCTCTATCTCGGGCCTGCTCATGTTCTGGTAGAACAGCGCCACCTGGAACAGCGGGTGATGCGCCTGCGACCGCACCGGATCGAGTACCTCGACCAACCGCTCGAACGGCAGTTCGGCGTGCGAGAACGCGCCGAGATCCGTTTCCTTCGTCTGGGCGAGCAGCGCACGGAACGACGCGCCGAGGTCGATCCGGGTGCGCAGCACCAGCGTGTTGACGAACATGCCGATCAGCGCGTCGAGTTCCCGTTCACCACGGCCCGCCACGGGCGTGCCGACGGTGATGTCGTCGGTGCCGGTGAGCCGGGCGAGCAGCACCGCGAGCGCGCTGTGCACCACCATGAACTCCGAGACGCCCGAGCTGTGCGCCAGTTCGGCGATACCTCGGTGCACCGCGGCGTCCACGGCGAAGGTGTATTCCGCGCCCCGGCCGGAGGCGACGGACGGGCGCGGCCGATCCGAGGGTAGGTCGATCCGGTCCGGGATGCCCGCCAACGCGCGACGCCAGTAGGCGATCTGAGCCGCGGCCACCGAATCGGGGTCGCTCTCGTCGCCGAGCATCGCGCGCTGCCACAGCGTGTAGTCCGCGTACTGCACCGGCAGCGGTCCCCAGGACGGCCTCGCCCTGTTGCGCCGGGAGAGGAACGCGCTGAGCAGATCTCTCAGGAACGGCGCGACCGAAGCGCCGTCGGCGGCGATGTGATGCACCACCACGACGACCACGTGCTCGTCGGGGCCGATCTCGGCCAGCGCGACGCGCAGCGGCACCTCCGCCGCGACATCGAAACCGGTCGACGCGAATTCACGCAGCCAGGCCGTCAGCTCGTGCTCGGCGACGGGCTTCGGCGCGAGGTCGGGAACAGCTTGCGCGGCGGGCAGCACGACCTGATAACCGGTACCGTCCACCGCCGGATACACCGTCCGCAACGTCTCATGACGCTCGACCACATCCGCGACCGCCGCCTGCAACGCCGCCACATCCAACACACCCGACAACCGCACCGCGAACGGAATATTATTCGCCGCCGAACCGGTATCGAACTGATTCAAAAACCACATCCGCCGCTGCGCCAACGACAACGGCACCCGCTCCGGACGCTGCAGCGCCACCAACGCGCGCCGGTCCCCCGCGCCCTTCAGCGGCTCCAGCCGCGCTGCCAGCGCGGCCACGGTGGGGCTCTCGAAGATCAGCCGTGCGGGCACCCGGGCCGCGATGGCGGCGCCCAGCCGGGCCGCGACCTGCGTCGCGATCAGCGAATTGCCGCCCAGCTCGAAGAAGTCGTCGTCCGCGCCGACCGGCGCGCCAGGTCCGAGCACTTCGGCGAACACCTCGCCGACCAGCTCTTCCAGTGGGCCGACCGGGGCGCGGAACACCTTGGTCTGCAATCGCGGTGTGGGCAGCGCGTCGCGGTCCAGTTTGCCCACCGGGGTCAACGGGATCTCGTCCAGCACCATGACCACCGTGGGCACCATGTGCGCGGGCAGGCTCTGCTGCGCGAAGGCGGCCAGTTCGGCGGCGTCGGCCGCCATCCCGGGCACGGCGTGCACATAGGCGACGAGAATGGTGGCGCCGCTGTCCAACTGATGCCCGACGGTGACCGAGAAATCGACCGTCTCGTGCGCGGCCAGCACCGCGTCGATCTCGCCCAGCTCGATACGGAAACCGCGAATCTTCACCTGGAAGTCGTTGCGGCCCAGATACTCCAGCTCGCCTTCCGGCGTCCAGCGCACCAAATCACCGGTGCGATAGAGCCGGGAGCCGTTCGCATCGAACGGGTTCGCCACGAAGCGGGACGCGGTAAGCCCGGGGCGCTCGTGGTAGCCGCGGGCCAGTTGGGCGCCGGTGATGTACAGCTCGCCGACCACACCGCTCGGCACGGGCACCAGCCGCTCGTCCAGCACGTATTCGGTGACGGCACGGATCGGCGCGCCGATGGTCACCGGTTCCCCCGGCGCCAGCGGCGCGCTGATGTTCGTCATGATCGTGGTCTCGGTCGGGCCGTAACCGTTGAAGAACTCGCGGGTCCGCCCACCCGAGACCGGTAGCACCCAGCGCCGTACCAGTTCCGGCGGGCACGCCTCGCCACCGGCCACCACCACACGCAGCTCGTCCAGCCCGGCCGGGTCCACCGACGCGAGCGCGGCAGGCGTCACGAAGGCGTGCGTGACCGCCTCCCTGCGTACCAGGGACGCGAATTCCTCGCCGCCGAACACCGTGGGGGACGCGACGACCATGGTGGCCGCGCCACCGAGCGCCAGTAGCAACTCCAGCACCGACGCGTCGAACGACGGCGAGGCGAAATGCAACGTCCGCGACGCACTCGTCACCCGATACCGATCACGCTGCTCGGCGCAGAAACTCGCCAAACCCGCCTGGGTGACCACCACGCCCTTGGGCCTGCCGGTGGAACCGGAGGTGTAGATGACGTAGGCGGGATGCTCCGCGCGCAGCGGGCGCACCCGCTCGGTGTAGGTCACCGGATCGGCCGGGAACTCCTCGAGCAGCCGTGCGCACTCGGCGGTGTCGATCGACAGCCACTCGACCCGGTCCGGCAGGTCGGCGCGGACCTCCTGGACCGTCAGCCCGAAGACCGCGCCCGAGTCGACGACCATGTGCTCGACGCGATCGGCCGGATAGTTCGGATCCACCGGCACGAAACCCGCACCCGTCTTGGCCACCGCCCACACCGCGACCACCGACTCCACCGAACGCGGAACACCCACCGCGACCAGATCCTCCGGACCCACCCCCCGATCGATGAGCAACCGCGCCAACCGCGTGGACCGTTCGTCCAGCTCGGCATAACTCAGCTGGGCGAAGGTGCTGGTCGCGTCGCCGAACACCACGGCCGCGCCGCTCGGGTTCGCCTCGACAGCCGTGGCCATCAACTGGGGCAGGGTGGTGACGCGGGGGCGGCGGGTCCGGGTCGGGCGCACGCGCGCCGGGCGGGTCATCGGCGCACCGCTTCCGCAGTCTCGTCACACCGCTGCCCGACCGCCCGAACCATCGTGCTGCCTCACCCTGTCTATCGTCGCCACACGCACGTCACCATGCTCCCCGCGCTGTGATCATCGAGCGCGCGCATGCCGATCGTTACCGAACCGTCGGCGCACGCCGAGCGCGACCGGTCACGACCCGTGGGGTTCCGGGCCGCGGGAACGGACGCGTATGACGAGTGCCGGGGACGATTATTCCCTGCCGACGCCGGATTCGGGTCGCGGCGTCGGCAGGGACGATCAACGGCGGCCGTCGAGCAGAGCGGCCAGCTGCGGACCGATCACCGCCAGCGCCTCCGGCGCGGCCATCCGAGCATGGGTGACCTCGACCGGCCGGTCGACGACCATGCCCTGGACATACGGCCACCAGTCCGCCGCGGCGGCGCGCAACTCGTCGGCGGGGTCGGCGACGGCCGCGCTGAAGTACTGCACGGTGCCGCGGAAGACGCCGGGCCGGTGCTCGGCGATCAGCTCCGCCGAGCGGACCGCGCTGCGATAGATCCGGCGCAGCCGTTCCGGCGTCACCGCCACCAGATCCGCCGGGATCATGGCGTGCAGTGCGGCCAACGACTCGTCGTCGAGCTCGTAGACATCATCGCCCTCGGCAGCCGCCGTACCGAGGCCGAGTTCGGCCAGGGCACCGCGCACCGCGGCGCGGAAACCGACGACGTCCGGATTCGGATGGCTGTCCATCATGGCCAGCAACTCCACCTGCTCGCCCGCGTCCTGCAGCTCGGTGGCGATGGCATGGGCCAGCACACCGCCGAGCGACCAGCCGAGCAACCGGTACGGACCCTGCGGTTGTACCGCCTTGATCTCCGAGAGGTAGCGCTCGGCCAGCTGCTCGAGCGAACCGGGCAGTTCGCCGTCTTCCGACAGCGCGGGCGATTGCAGACCGAAGATCGGCTGCTCGGCGGGCAGGAATTGGGCCAGACCCGCATACGACCAGGCCAAGCCGTACATCGGATGCAGGCAGAACAGCGGGGCCGCCGATCCGCTCGCACGGATCGGCAGCAGCACGTCCAGCGCGGCGGTGGCGTCGGCGTCACCGGCGTCGATGCGGGCGGCCAAGCCCGCCACCGTGGCGTCGGTGAAGAACCACTGCACGCGCACCGTCGCTCCGGTCGCGTCCCGCAGCCGCCCGACCACCTGCGCCGCGAGCAGCGAGTTGCCGCCGAGGCCGAAGAAATCGTCATCCAGGCCGACCCGGTCGGCGCCGAGCAGTTCGGCGAACGCGCCTGCCACCGCTTGCTCGGTGACCGTCTGCGGCGCGCGGTAGGCGACGGCGCTGTTGATCTCCGGGGCGGGCAGCGCGCGGCGGTCGAGTTTCCCGTTCGGGGTCAACGGCAGCGCGTCCAGCACCACGATGGCATCGGGCACCATGTAACCGGTGAGGAACCGGGCGACTTCGGCCCGGACCGTTGCGGGGTCGATGGTCACGCCGGTGTCGGCCACCACATAACCGATCAGGCGGTCACCGGTGTGCTGATCGTCGCGCACCAGCGCGACCGCTTGCCCGATACCGTCGCAACGCAGCAGCGCCGCTTCGATCTCGCCGAGTT
>NZ_BDBB01000051.1 GCF_001612765.1 Nocardia arthritidis NBRC 100137 | reverse complement strand
GGGTCGTCCCGGCGGTGGTGGCGGTGGTGGCTACCGCGGTGGTGGCGGCGGCGCCCCTGGCGCTGGTGCCGGTGCGCCCGGTGCCGGTGGCGGCGCGGCCGGCGGTTTCCGCGGTCGTCCCGGTGGCGGCGGCGGTGGCGGTCGTCCGGGTGGTCCCGGTGGCCGCGGTGGTGCGGCAGGCGCGTTCGGCCGTCCCGGTGGCGCTCCCCGTCGTGGCCGCAAGTCGAAGCGGCAGAAGCGGCAAGAGTACGACTCGATGCAGGCGCCCGCCGTCGGCGGCGTGCGGCTGCCGCGCGGCAACGGCGAGATCATCCGGCTCGCCCGCGGCGCGTCGCTGTCGGACTTCGCGGAGAAGATCGACGCGAACCCGGCCGCGCTGGTCCAGGCCCTGTTCAACCTCGGTGAGATGGTCACCGCGACCCAGTCGGTGAACGACGAGACCCTCGAGCTGCTCGGCAGCGAGATGAACTACGTCGTCCACGTGGTCAGCCCCGAGGACGAGGACCGTGAGCTGCTGGAGTCGTTCGACCTCACCTACGGCGAGGACGAGGGCGGCGAGGAAGACCTCGAACAGCGTCCGCCGGTGGTGACCGTCATGGGTCACGTCGACCACGGTAAGACCCGACTGCTGGACACCATCCGCAAGGCGAACGTCCGCGAGGGCGAGGCCGGTGGCATCACCCAGCACATCGGCGCCTACCAGGTGCTCACCCATCTGGGTGACGAGGACCGGCTCATCACCTTCATCGACACCCCCGGTCACGAGGCGTTCACCGCCATGCGTGCCCGCGGTGCGAAGGCCACCGACATCGCGATCCTGGTGGTCGCCGCCGACGACGGCGTCATGCCGCAGACGGTGGAGGCGATCAACCACGCACAGGCGGCCGACGTGCCGATCGTGGTGGCGGTCAACAAGATCGACAAGGAAGGCGCGAACCCGCAGAAGGTTCGTCAGCAGCTCACCGAGTACGGCCTGGTCGCCGAGGAATACGGCGGCGAGACCATGTTCGTCGACATCTCCGCCAGGCAGAACATCAACATCGATGCGCTGCTCGAGGCGGTCCTGCTGACCGCAGACGCGGCGCTGGACCTGCGGGCCAACCCGGACATGGACGCGCAGGGTGTGGCCATCGAGGCGCACCTCGACCGCGGTCGAGGCCCGGTGGCGACCGTGCTGATCCAGCGCGGCACCCTGCGGGTCGGCGACTCGATCGTGGCGGGAGACGCCTACGGCCGCGTGCGCCGGATGGTCGACGAGCACGGCGACGACGTCGAGGCGGCATTGCCGTCGCGGCCCGTCCAGGTGGTCGGTTTCACCTCGGTGCCCGGCGCCGGTGACAACCTGCTCGTGGTCGACGAGGACCGGATCGCCCGGCAGATCGCCGACCGGCGCAATGCGCGCAAGCGCAACGCGCTGGCCGCACGCAGCCGCAAGCGGATCAGCCTGGAAGATCTGGATGCCGCGCTGAAGGAGACCAGCGAGCTGAACCTGATCCTCAAGGGCGACAACTCGGGTACGGTCGAGGCCCTCGAGGAGGCGCTGCTCCAGATCCAGGTGGGCGACGAGGTGCGTCTGCGGGTGATCGACCGCGGCGTCGGTGGCGTCACCGAGACCAACGTCAACCTCGCTTCGGCGTCGAACGCGATCATCATCGGATTCAACGTCCGCGCCGAAGGCAAGGCCACCGAGCTGGCCAACCGCGAGGGTGTCGACATTCGGTACTACTCGGTGATCTACCAGGCCATCGACGAGATCGAGAAGGCCCTCAAGGGCATGCTCAAGCCGATCTACGAAGAGGTCGAGCTGGGCCGGGCCGAGATCAGGGCGATCTTCCGATCGTCGAAGATCGGTAACATCGCCGGTTGCATGGTCACGTCGGGTTCGGTCAAGCGCAACGCCAAGGCGCGCCTGCTCCGGGACAACGTGGTGATCGCCGAGACGACGACGATCTCGTCGCTGCGCCGGGAGAAGGACGACGTCACCGAGGTCCGCGAGGGCTTCGAATGCGGTATGACGGTCACCTACTCCGATATCAAGGAAGGCGACATCATCGAGGCCTACGAGCTGCGCGAGAAGCCGCGCGACTGATAGACCGAGACGAATCCGGACGCCGCGCGACGTGCGCGGCGTCCGGCCGGTCTTCCTGACAGTGGAGGGTGTGGGTGTACCTGGGTGCACTGGAGTTCGACCTGCTGCTCGGCGATGTGCATTCACTGAAACAGAAGCGCTCGGTGATCCGGCCGATCCTGGCCGAATTGCAGCGCTTCGGTGTGAGTGCCGCCGAAGGTGGGGAACACGATCTATACCGTCGCTCGCTACTGGGCGTGGCCATGGTCAGCGCAGGCATGGATCACCTGACCGAGGTGCTGGACAAATGTGAACGGCACGTCGCGTCCCGTCCGGAGTTACAGTTGCTGGCGGTGCGCCGCCGGATCTTCGGGCCCGAAGACTGACCGGCGCAGCGACGGCGCGGAGGACGGAGTTCCGGTGGCGACACCGGTCCGCGCTCCGACCGCCATCGAACAGAGTTGATAGTGAGGAGGAAACGGCCATGGTGGACCAAGCCAGGGCACGCCGACTCGCCAAGCGGATCTCCTCGATCGTCGCGACCGCGATCGAATACGAGGTGAAGGACCCGCGGCTGCGTTTCGTGACCATCACCGACGCCAAAGTCACCGGTGATCTCCGGGAGGCGACGGTGTATTACACCGTGATGGGCGAAACCCTCGACGCCGAGCCCGATTACGAAGGTGCGGCGATCGGCCTGGAGAAGGCCAAGGGTGTCCTGCGCTCCAAGGTGGGCGCGGGAACGGGGGTCAAGTTCACCCCGACGCTGGCATTCGTACTGGACACCGTGCCTGACGCGGCACGGCAGATGGAGGAACTACTCGCCAGGGCGCGGGCCGCGGACGACGAGGTCGCCAAGGTGGCCGCCACGGCCAGGCCCGCGGGTGACGCCGACCCCTACAAGGCCGAACGCGACGCCGACGAGTGACATGCGGTAGTCGATGACGACGATGCGGGAAACGGCCGATTTGGACGTGGCCGTGGCGGCGTTGGACGCCGCGCGCTCGGTGACCATCGTTTGCCATGTGCAGCCCGATGCGGACACCGTAGGAAGTGGTCTCGCGCTGGCGCTGGTGCTGCACCGGCGCGGGATCCCGGTGCAGGTGTCCTTCGCCGAACCGGCGGAGTTACCCGTGTCGATGCGGTCGCTGCCCGGCGTGCGGCACCTGGTGGCGCCCGCCGAGGTGCGTGCCGAGGTGGACCTGCTGATCGCGGTCGACTGCGGCAGCGCGACCCGGTTGGGCGCGCTCGCCGACCGATTGCCCGGCGCCGCAACGACGATGGTGATTGATCACCATCGGTCGAACACCTCCTTCGGCGCGATCAACGTGGTCGATCCCGGCGCCGAGTCCACCACGAGCCTCGTCGCGCGGGTGCTCGACGCGTGGGGCGTGCCGATAACCGCGGACGTCGCGCATTGTCTCTATGCCGGTCTGGTCACCGACACCGGCTCGTTCCGGTGGGTGCGGCCCGGTACCCATGAACTCGCGGAACGGCTGCTGGCCACCGGAATCGATGGCGCGGACATCGCTCGCACCTTGATGGACACCCACCCGTTCGGGTGGCTGCCCATGTTGTCGCGGGTGCTCGGCACGGCGCAGCTCGTCCCGGAGGTCCGCGGCGGTGTGGGGCTGGTGTACGCGTTCGTGCGTCGCGACGACATCGACGACGTGCGGTCGGAGGAAGTCGAGAGCGTGATCGACATCGTGCGCACAACCGCCGAAGCGGGAATCGCCGCGGTCTTCAAGCAATCCCGTGTCGTGCCGGACCGGTGGACGGTGTCGCTGCGCTCGCGCGAGAGCGGATCGTGCGCGGGCGACGGGGTGGACGTCGCGGAGGTGGCGACAGCGCTGGGCGGCGGCGGCCACCGTTTCGCCGCCGGATACACCGCGTACGGCACGCCCGGCGATCTGGTCGGTGCGCTGCTGGCCGCACTCGGATGAGGCGTGCTCGTCGGTAGCGGCGCCGCGCCGGGGCGCCCGCGCGGTGGCCGTGACGTCGTCCGGGCGTCGCCCTGTCCGTCCGGAATCGCGGGGTGGGCGAAGCCCGCCGCACGCTGCCGTGGTTGTCGGTGGGGCGTGCGAAGGTGGAGCGCGAGCGGAACGACGGTGGTCTCGGGGAGGTGTTCGTGAACGCGCAGGGTTCCCGCGGCGCGGAGATCGGTGACCTGGCTTCCCCCATGGGTGGGACGGAGTCGGCGCGCGTCGATCGCGCCGCCGCTGCCGGACCGCAGCGCATTCTCGGCCTCGCGTTGCCGACCCTCGGCGTGCTGGTGGCCGAACCGATCTACCTGCTGTTCGATCTGGCCGTGGTCGGCAGGCTCGGGGCGCTCGCGCTGGCCGGTCTCGCCGTCGGAGGGTTGATTCTCGCGCAGACGAGTTCGCAGCTGACCTTCCTGTCCTACGGCACCACCGCGCGCTCGGCGCGTCGCCACGGCGCGGGCGACCATCGAGGAGCCGTCGCCGAAGGTGTGCAGGCCACCTGGATCGCGGGCGCCGTCGGCGTCGCGATCCTCGTGCTGGTCCAGGCGTTGGCCGTACCGGTGACCAGCGCCATCGCGGGTGGTGGGGATATCGCGGAGGAAGCGCTGGGCTGGGTGCGCATCGCCCTGTTCGGTGTGCCGCTGATCCTGATGTCCATGGCGGGCAACGGGTGGATGCGTGGCGTCCAGGAGACGCGCAGGCCGTTGGCCTTCGTGGCCGCCGGACTCGTGGTGTCGGGCGTGCTCTGCCCCGCGCTGGTGCACGGACTGCTCGGCGCGCCGCACTTGGGCCTGCCCGGCTCGGCCGTGGCGAACGTGGCGGGGCAGATCGTCACCGCCGTGCTGTTCCTCGACGCGCTGATCCGCGAAGGGGTCCCCCTCGCCCCGCACTGGTCGGTCATGCGGGCCCAGCTCGTGCTCGGGCGCGATCTCATCGCCCGCAGTTTCGCCTTCCAGGCGTGCTTCGTCTCGGCGGCGGCGGTCGCCGCGCGTTTCGGCGCCGCGTCGGTAGCGGCCCACCAGCTGGTGCTGCAACTGTGGAACTTCCTGGCGCTGGCCCTGGACGCGCTGGCCATCGCCGCGCAGACACTCACCGGCGCCGCTCTGGGCGCGGGCGACGCCACCGGCGCCCGCGGGATCGCACGGCGCGTGACCGGCTGGTCGGAGATCTTCAGCCTCGGGCTCGCCGCCTGCTTCGCGGCGGGAGCGGTGGCGATTCCGGCACTGTTCACCGAAGACGCCGAAGTGCTCGAGCGTGCCCACGTGGTGTGGTGGTTCTTCGTCGCGCTCATTCCGGTGGCGGGCATCGTCTTCGCCCTCGACGGCGTGCTGCTCGGTGCGGGCGACGCGGCGTATCTGCGTACCACCACGCTCGGTGCGGCAATGCTCGGTTTCCTGCCCGCCATCTGGTTGTCGCTGGCCTTCGACTGGGGCGTCGCCGGAATCTGGTCGGGCCTCGGGGCGTTCATGCTGTTGCGGTTGATCGCGGTCGCGTGGCGGGCGCTGTCGGGCCGGTGGGCCTTGGTCGGCGCCGAGCTGCCCAGGTGACCGACACCCGGCTCGGCCGGTGCGCGCGAATCCGGACGGATGTGCCAAGGTAGGTGTGGTGATACCCAAGTTGATGGCGGTGAGCGACATTCATGTCGGGCACCAGGGGAATCGGCCGGTCGTCGAGCAGATCAAGGCGGACTCGCCGGAGGACTGGCTCATCGTGGCCGGCGACGTGGGGGAGAAGACCGAGGACATCCGGTGGGCGCTGGAGCTGCTGCGCCGCCGGTTCGCCAAGGTGATCTGGGTGCCGGGCAATCACGAGCTGTGGACCACGGCCAAGGACCCGGTGCAGATGTCCGGGGTGGCGCGCTACGACTACTTGGTGTCGATGTGTCGTGACCTGGACGTCCTCACGCCGGAGGACCCTTTTCCGGTATGGCGGGGCGCGGGCGCGCAGGAGCACGGCGGGGCGGTCACGCTGGCGCCGATGTTCCTGCTCTACGACTACTCGTTCCTGCCGGAGGGAGCCACCACCAAGGCGGAGGGTCTGGCGATCGCCCGCGAGCGCAACGTGGTGGCGACCGACGAATTCCTGCTCTCGCCGGAGCCGTACCTGACCAGGGACGCGTGGTGCCATGCCCGGGTGCAGGTGACCAAGCGCAAGCTCGACGCCCTCGGCCCCGATGCCCCGGTCGTCCTGATCAACCACTTCCCCCTGGTCCGGCAGCCGACCGACGTGCTGTTCTATCCCGAGTTCGCGCTGTGGTGCGGCACCGAGCTGACCGCCGACTGGCACACCCGCTACAACGTGGTCTGCTCGGTCTATGGCCACCTGCACATCCCGCGCACCTCGCACTACGACGGCGTCCGGTTCGAGGAGGTCTCGCTGGGCTACCCGCGCGAATGGCAGCGCCGCGGCCTGCCCGAGCGGTTGCTGCGCCAGATCCTGCCCACCCCGCAGTATCCGCCGGGCACGCTGAACAAGTGGGGCGGGCACTTCCAGGTGACTCCCGAGATGGAAGCCGCCGCGGCGGAGATGCGCAGCAAGGCGCAGCAGCGGCGCGGACTGTAGTTCGCGGCACATGGCGCTGCGAGACCGCCGTGTGCGGCTCGACTACGCTCGTCGGTGATGATCGAGAACATTCTGCCCACGGGTGTGGCCTCGGCCGAGTTGCTGGCGTACCCGGAGGATCTGCGGCCGCATCCGGCGGAGGAGCATCTCATCGCCAAGTCGGTGGAGAAGCGACGCCGCGACTTCATCGGCGCGCGGCATTGCGCCCGGTTGGCGCTCACCCAGCTCGGCGAGCAGCCGGTCGCGATCGGCAAGGGCGAGCGCGGCGCTCCGGTGTGGCCGCGCGGAATCGTCGGCAGCCTGACCCACTGCGACGGCTACCAGGCCGCCGCGCTGGGCCACAAGCTGCGGTTCCGCTCGATCGGCATCGACGCCGAGCCGCACGCCACGCTGCCGGACGGCGTACTGGACTCGGTCAGCCTGCCGCCGGAGCGGGAGTGGCTGAAGACCACCGACTCCGAGTTGCATTTGGACCGGTTGCTGTTCTGCGCCAAAGAGGCCACCTACAAGGCGTGGTTCCCCCTGACCCTGCGCTGGCTGGGCTTCGAAGACGCGCACATCACGTTCGAGATCGAGGACAGCTCCGCCGATTCCGGGCGCGGCAGCTTCCGCACCGAATTGCTGGTGCCTGGGCAGACCACCGACGGAGGGCCGCCGTTGCACTCGTTCGACGGCCGTTGGCTGATCACCGACGGGTACATCCTGACCGCGATCGCGCACGTCTGATGGACGGACTAGGCGGGCTGCTCATCATCGACAAGGCCGGCGGCTGGACCAGCCACGACGTCGTCGCGAAATGCCGGAAGCTACTGCACACCAAGAAGATCGGCCACGCCGGCACCCTCGATCCGATGGCGACCGGCGTGCTGGTGCTCGGTGTGGAGCGCGCGACCAAACTGCTCGGCCTGCTCACCCTGACGACCAAGGCGTACACCGCGACCATCCGGCTCGGGCAGGCGACCAGCACCGACGACGCCGAGGGCGAGGTGCTCACGACCACCCCGTCCGTTCACCTCACCGACGACGACATCGCCGCGCGTACAGCCGAACTCACCGGGCACATCGACCAGGTGCCTGCCACCGTGAGCGCGATCAAGGTGAACGGTGAGCGCGCCTATGCCCGCCACCGCGCGGGCGAAGACGTGCGGTTGGCTGCCCGCCCGGTCACGGTGTCGCGGTTCGATGTGCTCGCCCGGCGCGATATCGGCGATTTCGCCGACGTGGACGTGGCGGTCGAATGCTCCTCTGGCACCTATGTGCGGGCGCTGGCGCGCGATCTCGGCGCGGCGCTGGGCGTCGGCGGCCACCTGACCGCGTTGCGCCGAACCAGGGTCGGGCCGTTCACCCTCGAACACGCCCGCACGCTGGACGAGCTGGCCGCCGGCGCGGAATCGGGCGCGCCGCCGTTGAGCCTCGACATGGACGCCGCGGTCCGGACCGCCTTCCCACACCGGGACATCGACGATAGGCAAGCCGACGACCTGCGCAACGGCCGTTGGCTCGCCCCGGCCGGGCTTTCCGGCGTCTATGCCGCCATCGACCCGGCAGGCCGCGCCATCGCCCTGCTGCGGGAGTCCGGTAATCGCGCGTCCTCGGTGATGGTCGTCCGTCCGGCCAACCTTTGATCCATGCTGGTGTCGTATCGACAGTGAGAGGTTGAGCATCAATGGTGCGAACTATCGCGGCCGCGGCGGCGGTCCTTGTCGGCGGTGCGGCACTGGTCGTCACCACCGCCGGGGACGCTCTCGCAGCCAGACCGGCATCGGTGATCGAAGGTCGCGGCCGGATAGTGGTCGCCCTCCCGGACTCCGATGATGTGCCGGTGACCGAGGTGGAAGTGTGGATCGATGGCCGGAACGTGAGCTGCGACGGCCACCCGTGCAAGGTCGCCCAGCGACACGCCTACTCGTTGGCCTACAACCTGCCGGGAGGATCCCATCGTGTCGAGGTTCGACAACCTGGTGGCGCCGACCTTCTCGACCGGGTCGTGGATGTGCCGGCCCCCGACCGCTTGCTCGACGACCTGCAATGCAGGCACTTGCCCGTGCCGCAGGATCACACTCTCGTCTGCTGATCCCGCACCCGCCCGGCTCCCGGCCCTGGCACAGTTTCGGTAAGCCCTGTCGCTCAGGAGAATCCGTACAGTGTGGGGTGGTCGCCTGCGGCGGCCATGGTCGGGCAACGGCGGCGAAGGTGGCGGGCGTGAGTGATGGACAGGCGGATACGTTCGAACTGTGGGACAGCGACGGGGACGGGCTGGTCTCGGTGCGGGACATCACGGCGGGTATCCGGGCGCTCGGTCTGGAGGTAGACGACGCGGCGGTGGAACGGCTGGTCGCGGCCGCCGACACCGACGGTGACTTCCTGGTCTCGCGCGCCGAATTCGACGCCGCGCTGGTGGGCGGGCGCATCGAGGTGACCGACGCCGACGCCGCGTTCAAGGTCTTCGACGTCAACGGCGACGGCCGCATCTGCGTCGAGGAACTCGAATCGCTCATCCGTCACTGCGGCGCGGGCCGGATCGATGAACCGGCGGACGCTTTGCTGGCCGCTGCCGACACCGATGGCGACGGCTATCTCTCGCTGCCGGAATTCCGTGCGCTGCTGGAGTTTCTCTCCCGATAGCGGCGCGCGAACCGAAGGTGCCGCGTGGACCGCGCAGCCGGCGAACCGGTCTGCGCCGGCGCGAAGGTATGGCAGCCCGCGCTAGCCACCGATCTGGTGCCGAAGGCGTTGCACGGCGTCGTCCATGTGCTCGACGAGCAGAGCGCGGGCGCGCGCGGGGTCGGCGGTGCCGATCGCCTCGCGCAGGTCGACGTGTTCACGGGCCTGTTCTCGCAGGTCCGGGTAGGTGGTCTGCAAGGCGCCCAGGCACATCCGCGTCTCGATCAGCAAGGTGCGGGCCGCGCGTACCAGCCGCGGACTGGCCGCACTTTCCACCAGCGCCTCGTGGAAGGCCTGGTCGGCCTCCGATACCCCGACCGCGTCACCGCGTTCGGCGCAGGTGACCATTTCCTCGACGCTGGGCCCGAGCGCCTCGTAGGCGATCGGGCGGCGGCCGTCGAGGATCAGTTCCAGCGCCCCGCCCTCCAGCGCCGTCCTGGCGCGGTAGATGTCGACGACGTCGTCGAGGCTCAGTTCGATGACGAAGATGCCGCGGTGGCGGATGCTGTGCAGCAGGCCCTCGGACACCAAGCGCTGCATCGCCTCGCGCACCGGCCCGCGTGAGACCGCGAATTGCGCGGCCAGGTCGGCTTCGCCGAGCTGCGATCCGGGCGCGAGACTGCCGCGCATGATCGCCTCGCGGAGCCGATCGGCGATCATCTCCGCGGTCGACTGCCGATTCACCGGCTCGAAATCAACGACGGACATCTAGGTGCCTTTCCGCGAACAAGGTGCCGAGGCCGGGAACGACCGGCTCTGCGCCGGCCAGCCGCAGACCCGCCCAGATGGTGACCTGATTGGCTGTGAGCACCGGTTTGCCCAGCGTAGCCTCCAGGTCCGGCAGCGCCGCCATGGTGTGCATCGCGGTATCGGGGATGAGCAGCGCCTGCGCGGCGGGGTGGTCGTTGTCCACCGCCAGCCGCAGCACCTGGGCCGGGGTGAGGGTGCCGACCTCGGCAGCGGTGTCGATTCCCGCGCTGGACATCGAGACGACATCGATGCCCGCGTCGGCGAGGAATTCCACGAACAGCCGGGCGACGTCGTCGGGATAGCTGGCGGCGATGGCGACGGTGCGCAGTCCGAGCGCGTGCACGGCGTCGGCGAACGCGATGCTGGTGCTGGTCGCAGGCACGCCCGCGACTTCGGCCAGCGCGCGCACCTGGTCGCGTGCGCCCTCGGGTCCGTAGACGAAACTGCCGGACGTGCAGGCCCATACGATCGCGTCGGGGCTGTGCCGGGCGAGCAAGGAGGCGCCGAGGCGCAGTTTCTCGGGGCTGCCCAGCTCGAGCAGTTCGGGGACGGCGTGCAGATCGGTGCCGTAGATATGGGCCACGGGAAGGTGCGCGCCGATCGCCGCCGCCGCGAGCGGGTAGTCGTCCTCGGCGGCGTGGTCGGGGTAGATGAAACCGACGGTGGGTGCGTCCATGCGATGTTCTTCCTTCAGAAAACGTTGAGCAGCCACTTGCCGGGGCCCATCATCGGCAGCTTCATCCGGCCGAGACAGGCCCACATGGTGAGCTGGTTGGCGGTGAGCACCGGTTTGCCGAGCGCCTTCTCCAGCGGCTCTATCACGTCGTAGGTCGGCAGGTTGGTGCAGCTGACGAAGACGGCCTGGGCCTCGGGATCGTCGGCGCCGACGATGCGTTCGGCGATCGTGCGGTAGCTGACCTTCCAGATGCCGCCGCCGAGCCCGAGGTGGTCGGAGCGCACCACCGCGCAACCGGCCTCGGCGAGGAATTCGTGCAGCCGGTGGGTCAGGATCTCGTCGTAGGGGGTTAGCACCGAGATCCGGGTGAGATCCAGATGGCGAATCGCTTCCAGCAACGCGCCAGAGGTGGTGACCGCGTCCTGCGCCCCGGCCCGGCAGATGGTCTCGCGCAGCGACTTCTCGTAGGCGAGGCCTTTGATGAAACTGCCCGACGTGCACAGGTAGGCCACGACTTCGGGTTCCACGTGCAGCACGTTGTGCGTGGCCGCGGTGAGATGCGCCGCGTCGGACACCAATTCGGCCATCTCCAGCGAGACCGGGACCGGCTCGTAGGGGGTGCGCGCCAGGTGCAGACTCACATCCAGTGGCGCCCACCGCCAGAGCTCCCGTTCGAGTGCGAGATCGAACGGTGCGATGATCCCGATGCCTCGTTGGGCAACGGGCCCCTCGAGGTCGGGAAAGCTCAGATCCACTACGGCCCCTCTCGCGCTCAGCCGGGACGACCTCCGAACACGATCGGATTGTTGACAATCATACGATGTGATCTTAGTGTGTCAATGTGGAACAGGGCCCGATTGTCGTCGTCCTGCACAGTGACAGTGTGCCCGACGCCGAGCGAATGGACCGAGTAGCGGGACGCGCCACCATCAGGTACACCCAGGCGCCTGGGTTGGCGGACGCCCTGCGTGGAGCGGAGGTCTTGTTCGTCTACGACTTCGGTACGCGGGCGCTGCCGGGCGCCTGGCATGCCGCCGACCGTTTGCGATGGGTGCACATGGGCTCGACCGGCGTCGACCCGGCGATGTTTCCCGAGCTGCGGGCGAGTGACGTGGTGGTGACCAACACCCGAGGCGTCTTCGACGGCGCGATCGCCGAATACGTGCTCGGCCAGATCCTCGGTTTCGCCAAAGACCTGTCCGGCTCGCTGCTGCTGCAGCAGCGGCACGAGTGGCGGCATCGGGAATCCGAACGAGTCGAGGGGGCGACGGCGCTGATCGTCGGCACCGGCTCGATCGGACGCCATATCGCCCGGTTGCTGCGCGCGGTCGGGATGACCGTGCGCGCGGTGGGCAGGCGCGAGCGCGCGCCGGATCCGGATTTCGGCGAGATCGCCACCGATCTGCACGCCGAACTGGCCGGCGCCGACTACGTGGTCGCGATTGCCCCGCTCACCGAGCAGACCAGGAACATGTTCGATGCCGCCGCCTTCGCCGCGATGAAACCGCACGCCAGGTTTGTCAACGTCGGACGTGGGGAACTCGTTGTGACCGACGATCTCGTTGCCGCGCTGCGCACCGGATCGATCGCCGCGGCGGCGCTCGATGTGGTGGACCCCGAGCCGCTCCCCGCCGATCACCCCCTATGGGAACTGCCGAACGTCCGGATCACCCCGCACAACTCCGGTGATTTCATCGGATGGCGCACCGAGATCGTCGACGCGTTCACCGAGAACTTCGACAACTGGATCGCCGGACGTCCGCTGGACAACGTGGTCGACAAAAGGCTGGGGTACGTGCCCGGCTGAAGGAGCCCATCCATGAGCTACCCCGACAAGAACCAACCCACCGACCCGACCGCCATGACCGCGGTCGAGCTGGTCTCCGCCTACGCGGCGGGCGCGTTGTCGCCCGTGGAGGCGACCGAGGCGATCCTGCGCGCGATCGCCGACCGTGACGGCGCGCTCAACGCCTTCTGTCTCGTCGACCCCGATCGCGCCCTGGTGCAGGCGAAGGATTCCGAGGCCCGCTGGCAGTCCGGTCACGCCCGCGGCCTGCTCGACGGTGTGCCGATCTCGATCAAAGACGTGTTCCTGACCGAGGGCTGGCCCACCCGGCGCGGGTCGACGTCGATCGATCCGGCCGGACCGTGGTCGGTGGACAGTCCGGTGGCCGCGCGGCTGCGCGAAGACGGCATGGTCTTCCTCGGCAAGACCACCACCCCGGAAATCGCGTGGAAGGCGGTCACCGACAGCCCGCTGGCGGGCGTCACCCGCAACCCGGCCGACCCGTCCACCACCGCGGGCGGGTCCTCGGGCGGTAGCGCCGCGGCCGTCGCGGCGGGCCTGGGCCCGGTCTCGGTGGGCACGGATGGCGGGGGCAGCGTGCGCATTCCGGCCGCCTTCTGCGGCATCGTCGGATTCAAGCCCACCTACGGCCGGATTCCGCTGTTCCCGGCCAGCCCGTTCGGCCCGCTGGCGCATGCGGGCCCGATGACGCGCACCGTCGAGGACGCGGCGCTGCTGATGGACATCCTGTCGCTCCCGGATCCGCGCGACCCCACCGCACTGGCTCCCACGCTCACCGCGTTCCGCGCGGAGATGCAGCGCGACGTGCGGGGATTGCGCGTCGCGTACTCGCCGACGCTCGGCTACGCCGAGGTGGACGCCGAGGTCGCCGCGATCGTGGACGCGGCGGTGGCTCGCTTGGCCGAGGCAGAGCTCACGGTCGGCGCCGCTGATCCGGGCTTCGAGGATCCGCGCGAGGCATTCGAACTGCTGTGGGCGGCCGGCGCGGCCACCATGCTGTCCGGCTTCCCGGAAGGCACGCGCGACCGGGTGGACCCCGGGTTAGGTGCGGTCTGGGAGCGTGGCGAGACCGTCACCGCGGTCGACTATCTCGCCGCGCGCAACGTGGCGGCCGGAGTCGGCATCACGATGGGCGCCTTCCACACCGACTACGACGTGCTGATCACCCCGACGGTGCCGATTCCCGCGTTCGAAGCGGGACACGACGTGCCGCCCGGCAGCGGCCTGCGCAGCTGGCCCGAGTGGACTCCGTTCACCTACCCGTTCAATCTCACCCAGCAGCCCGCGATCAGCATCCCGGCGGGCACCACGGCCGCGGGCCTGCCGGTCGGGCTACAGATCGTCGGTCCGCGTCACTCGGACGATCTGGTCCTGGCGGTGGCCCGGTACGCCGAATTCGTGTTGGCTTCCTGAACGCGAGTGGCCCCGCGGCATGCCGCGGGGCCATCGTGCGCTCGAGTCTCAGGCGCGGGCGAAGGCGAGCGTTTCGCCCTGCACGCCGTGCAACCACAGCGTGTTGCACGCCGCGGCGATCTCGGCGAGCCCCTCCTCGATGGTGGCGAAGACATTCCCCGGCACCCACCCGAGGTCGCCGTTGATCAGCAGGTTGTTGCGGCCGTAGAACAATGCGAGATCGGTGGCGCCACGCTCGTGCTCGGCCGCGGAGCCCGGCTCGTAGCCGTAGGCGGGATTGCCGATCTCCCACGGCTCGAAATCGAACAGGCAGACGTCGCCGGGGATCGGCGTGACCGTCGGATTCTCCCGGTGCGGGGCCGCGTCGATCCGGGGGAGCAGGGTGTACACCTCGTTGCGGGCGTACTTGGCGTGAAAAGCGCCGCCTTCCTGCGGCAGCGCGTTCCACACCGCCGCGCAGGTGCGCGGCGCCTGCTCGTCCAGCAAACGGGCGCGGCAGGTGATCGCGGCCTTGGTGAGTGTGATCGTGATGTAGCGGGCCATGCGGTTGCTTCCTGATCGGTGCCCGGCGGGACGGGCACAACGGACGGGTTGTTCGCGAGTTACAACTCGGCGAGCACCTCGGACCAGATCGCCAGAGCGTCCTCGATCTGGGTATCGGTCACGATCAGCGGCGGAATCATCCGCACCACGTTCATGTGCGCGCCGCAGGTCAGCAGCAGCAGCCCCTTGTCCACCGCGGCGCGCTGGGCGGCCGCGGCGGTCGCCGGATCGGGTTCGCCGGTGGCTGTGGTGAACTCGGCGCCCGCGAGCAGTCCGAGACCACGGACGTCACCGATCGCCTTGACGGCGCTGTCGCGCAGACCGCGCAACAGCTGTTCGCCGCGGGCGGCCGCGTTGTCCACCAGCCCTTCGGATTCGATGACGTCGAGCGTGGCGATCGCCGCCGCGCACGCCACCGCGTTGCCACCGTAGGTGCCACCCTGCGAGCCCGGCCACGCCCGCGACATCAGCTCGCGCGAAGCCGCGATACCGGACAGCGGGAACCCGCTGGCCAGGCCCTTCGCGATGGTGATCACGTCCGGTCGAACCCCGAAGTGCTGATGGCCGAAGAACTTTCCGGTGCGCCCGAACCCGGTCTGGATCTCGTCGAAGACCAGCAGGATGCCGTGCCGGTCCGCGCGTTCACGCAGTCCGTGGAAGAACTCGGTGCTGCCCGGCACGTAACCGCCTTCACCGAGCACCGGCTCCACGATGAACGCGGCGGTCTCCGCGGGCGAGGTGAGCGTCGCGAACAGATAGTCGAGTTCACGCAGCGCGAAGGCGGTCGCTTCCCGCTCGCTCCAGCCGTAGCGGTAGGCGGTGGGGAACGGCGCGACGTGCACCCCCGACATGAGCGGGCTGAATCCGGCAGAGAATCGGGTGCCGGAGGTCGTCATGGTCGCGGCGGCCACGGTGCGGCCGTGGAATCCGCCGTGGAAGACGACGACGTTCGGGCGACCGGTAGCCTGGCGCGCCAGTCGCAGCGCGGCTTCGACGGCCTCGCTGCCGGAGTTGGCGAAGAACAGCGCGTCCAACCCGTCGGGCAGCACCGCGCCGAGCCGTTCGGTCAGTTCCAGCAGCGGGCGATGCAGCACGGTCGTGTACTGGCCGTGGATCAGCGAGGCCACCTGCGCCTGTGCGGCCGCGACGACCTTCGGGTGGCAGTGGCCGGTGCTCGTCACGCCGATACCCGCGGTGAAGTCCAGGTATCGGCGCCCGTCGGTGCCGTAGAGATAGCACCCCGCACCGTGGTCGACGGTCACCGGAGTGGCCTGTTTCAGGATGGGCGAGAGCTCGGTCACGGTGATTCGCCTCCCGGAGCGGGTGGATGAGGGACAGTCCTATTGTCGGATTGTTGACAATATGCATAACATGGCCGCACGGGTCGCAGCAATGGCCGAACGCTGCGCGGTGACGAGAGGAGCCACCGACCATGCTCACCGAAACCACGCTGAGCGCAGCCGAACGGACCGCGATCGACACGGTGCCGCGTGGCTTGTTCATCCAGGGGCAATGGCGGACAACCGCCAGGACGCTGCCGGTGTTCGACCCGGCGACCGGTGCACTGCTGTGCGCGGTCGCCGACGCGGATGCGGCCGATGGTCTCGCCGCGCTGGACGCGGCGTGCGCGGCGCAGCGCGACTGGGCGGCGACGCCGCCGCGCGAGCGCAGCGACCTGCTGATGCGAGTACACCGCGCGTTGCTGGCCGAGACCGACCGGCTCGGGCTGATCGCGACGCTGGAGATGGGCAAGCCGCTGGCCGAGGCGCGCGGCGAGATCGCCTACGCCGCCGAGTTCTTCCGCTGGTTCGCCGAGGAAGCCGTGCGTCTGGACGGCGGCTACATGCCCGCCCCGACCGGCGGTGCGCGTTTTCTCGTGGCGCGGCAGCCGGTCGGTCCCAGCTTGCTCATCACGCCGTGGAACTTCCCCGTGGCCATGGGCGCGCGCAAGATCGCGCCCGCGCTCGCCGCGGGCTGCACCTGCGTGGTGAAACCCGCCGAGCAGACGCCGCTGTCGATGCTGGCGCTGGCCGAGGTGATGGCGGCCGCGGGGCTGCCCGCCGGGGTGGTCAACGTCATCACGACGGCCGATCCCGCCGCGGTGATGACGCCGCTGATCCTCGACGGCCGCTCGCGCAAGCTGTCTTTCACGGGCTCGACGGCGGTCGGCAAGCAGCTGCTCGCGCAGTGCGCGCAGACAGTGATGCGCACCTCGATGGAGCTCGGCGGCAACGCGCCGCTGCTGGTGTTCGACGACGCCGACCTGGACGAGGCGGTCGAGGGCGCGGTGGCGGCGAAGATGCGCAACATCGGCCAGGCGTGCACCGCCGCCAATCGCATCCTCGTCCAGCGCGGCGTCGCCGACGTCTTCGCCCGCAGGCTCGCCGCTCGGCTGGCGGAACTGCCGATGGGCCGGGGCACCGAGCCGGACGTGGTGGTCGGCCCGCTGATCGACGCCGAGGCCGTCGCCAAGGTGCAGCGCCTGGTCGATGACGCCCGCGCCCGCGGGGCCACGGTACTCACCGGCGGCTCCGCGCCGGGCGGGCCGGGCACCTTCTATCCCGCGACCGTCCTGGTCGACGTGCCCGATGCCGCCGAGCTGTGCCATACCGAGATCTTCGGACCGGTCGCCGCGATCGGTGTCTTCGACACCGAAGACGAGGCGGTGAGCCGGGCCAACGACACCCCGTACGGACTGGTGAGCTACGTCTTCACCGAGAACCTCCGGCGCGGATTGCGGGTGTGCGAGGCGCTGGAAACCGGCATGGTGGGCCTCAACCAGGGCGTGGTGTCGAACCCGGCCGCACCGTTCGGCGGTGTCAAGGAGTCCGGGCTCGGCCGTGAGGGCGGGCTGACCGGGATCGACGAATTCCTGGAGACCAAGTACATCGGAGTGCGGCTGTGAAGGAGTTCTCGTGAGCCGGTACCGCATCGCCAGTATCCCGGGTGACGGGATCGGAGTCGACGTCACCGCGGTGGCGGCGCGCGTGCTCGACGCCGTGCTGCCCGGCCTGGAGTGGACCGAATTCGATTGGTCCTGTGAGAACTACCTGCGCACGGGGGCGATGATGCCGCCCGACGGCGCGGAGCGGCTCGCGGGCTTCGATGCGATCCTGCTCGGCGCCGTCGGCTTTCCCGGTGTGCCCGATCATGTTTCGCTGTGGGGTCTGCTGATCCCGTTGCGCCGCGCCTTCGGTCAGTACGTCAACCTGCGCCCGGTGCGCCTGCTGCCCGGCACGGAGTCGGCGCTGCGCGGCCGGACCGCCGACGATTTGGACATCCTCATCGTGCGGGAGAACTCCGAGGGCGAATACTCGCGGATCGGCGGCATCCACAACGAGGGCCGCCCCGACGAATTCGCGCTCCAGGAGTCGGTGTTCACCCGTACCGGATGCGAGCGGATCATCCGCTTCGCGTTCGAGCGGGCCGCCGAACGGTCGGGGCGGTTGTGCTCGGCGACCAAGTCCAACGGGCTCATCCACTCGATGCCCTACTGGGACAGCGTCTTCGAGCGTGTCTCGGCCGAGTATCCCCGGGTGCAGACGCGGCAGATGCACGTCGACGCGCTGGCCGCCGAACTCGTGCTGCACCCGGACCGGCTGGACGTGATCGTGGGCTCGAATCTGTTCGGGGACATCCTCTCCGACCTCGCCGCCGCCGTGACCGGCGGGCTCGGTCTGGCGCCGTCGGGCAATATCAATCCCGAGCGCACCGGCCCCTCGATGTTCGAGGCGGTGCACGGCAGTGCCCCTGACATCGCCGGTCAGGGCATCGCGAACCCGGTCGCGCAGATCCTGGCGGGCGCGATGCTGCTCGACCATCTTGGCGAGTCCGCCGCGGCCGCCGCGGTCGACCGAGCGGTCTGCGACGTGCTCGCAGCCGGGGAAATGCGCACCCCGGACCTCGGCGGCACCGCGACCACCACCGAACTAGGCGACGCCATCGCCGCTCGCGCCGCCGAACTGACCCGCGCCGCCGCGGCCGAACTCGGCTGACCTGGTCGCTCGGACAGTTCTCGAATTCGCGGCCGGTGACCGGAGCGGTCGATGGCGGCGGTGGCCTGCGCGCGAGCGGCGAGCGTTCCGTCCGAGCACGCGCCGCCGTGACTACCGGCGCGAGCAGTCCGATCGCCCGAGGATGGCCGATGACTCGCGGCGGCCGGAACCGTGCCGACCTCGCCGGGTGGGACCCACCGACAGAGCGGACCGGCTCAGGCGGTGAGCCAGATGGCCTCGGCGGCGGGGCGCCCGAGGTCCGTCTGCGAGTCGGTGGCGCCGATTCGGATGGCGATGGTGCCGGCGAAGTCGCGGCGTTCGACGACCGTGATGGCGGTGTCCAGCGCGATGCCGACGGAGTCGAAGTAGCGCAGCATGTCGGGGTCGGCGTCGGAGATGCGCGCGACCCGGCCGGTCTCGCCCGCGTGGAAGTCGCTGAGCTGGCGTGCGGGCGGGGTCGGCACCGCGCCGTCCACCGACGGGATCGGATCGCCGTGCGGGTCGCGATCGGGGTGTCCGAGCTTGGCGTCGATCCGGGCCATCAGCAGTTCGGAGACCGCGTGCTCGAGCACCTCGGCCTCGTCGTGCACCTCGTCCCAGCCGTAACCGAGTTCGTTCACCAGGAACGTCTCGATGAGCCGGTGCCTGCGCACCATCGCGACGGCGGCGCGGCGGCCCTCGGGGGTGAGGGCGATCGCCCCGTAGCGGGCATGCTCGACCAGCCCCTGGTCGGCGAGTTTGCGGACGGCTTCGGACACCGTGGAGGCCGACACGCCGATCCGCTCGGCGAGCAATTTGGTGGTCACCTTCTCCTGCGACCACTCCTGCGCGGTCCAGATGACCTTCAGGTAGTCCTGGGCGACCGACGAGAGCACAGGCGCGATCGTCGCGGTACCGCCGTGCGCATCGCCCGGCGCCGGGGCGTCGGCCAACTCGCGTCGAGTGGCGATATCTCGTTTACCTGGCACACACCCGAGCTTAGGCACTGGCGTGCCGATACACACATCCCCGACCTGCGGTCGGCGCGGCGATAACGAAGCGCTGTTCGCCGTTCACCCGCCGCGAAATGGGCGGATCGGTGTCCGGATGTGCGGGGGTCGAACCGTTGTCGACAGATCCACCGCGTCGCGATGCGCGGCCACGCCGTCGAATCGGCGACCGGTCAACCGGGCGGTGGCCGGTGCGCCCACCGGCTCGCCGGACAGCTGGTAGAACGTCGCCGTGGCGAACCCGGTGAACTCGTCGCCGGTCACGTCGAGCTCGAAGGCGACGATTCCTTTGCGCACCACGGCGGGGTCGGTGCGATCGACGGTGAACTCCAGGAAGGCGCCGGTGACCCGCTCGCCCGCGCAGCGCCAGGTGCCCATGCCGTTGCTGTCGCTCGTGGCGCGATTGCCGTGATCGGGATTCGATTGCAGCATCGTGCCGCCGGGGTGGAACTGCATCACGTGGTAGCCGAACGGAGCGCCGTCGGCGCGGACTTCCCAGGTGCCGTGCACCGGATGCCGATCGCTCACGCCGTCTCCCCGCAGACGATCGCGAGCGCGGCGATGCCCCGATCGATGTCGTCGCGCGGCACGTTCGCGAAACTCAGCCGCATGGTGTTGCGGTGCTCCGCGACGTCGTCGGCGTAGAAGGCGCTGCCGGGCAGGAACGCCACCCCCTGCCGCAAGGCCCGCGCCAGCAGCGCATCGGCATCGAAATCGGGCGGCCCCTCGATCCACAGGAACATCCCGCCCTCCGGCTCGACCCAGCGGAACCCCGGCGGGAAATGCCGCTCGAGCGCGACCGACAACGCGTCCAACTTGGCCGCATAGGCGTCGACGAGGTGGGCGAGGTGGGCGATCCCGGCCGAACTGCCGAGGAATTCGGCGGCAATCGCCTGGCAGTACGTCGAAGTCTGCATATCAATGCCCTGCTTCAACGCCAGCACGGTCCGCAGGAGATCCGGGGGCATGACGGTGATTCCGACGCGGATCGCGGGAGCGAGCGTTTTCGACAGGGATGTGATGTAGACCGAGTTGTCCGGCGCGAACGACGACAGCGCGGGCTGTGCCACGCCGCGATAGCGCAGGTCGGTGTAGACGTCGTCTTCGACCACCAGCGTGCCGTGGCGGACGACGATCTCCGCGATTTCCGCACGCCGATCGGCGGGCATCGTCCGCCCGGTTGGATTCTGGAAAGTGGGCAGTAGATAGACGAATGCCGCGTCGTATCGGGCCAGGGCTTCGGCGAGCGCTTCCGGCACGAGGCCGAATTCGTCGGAGGACACCGCCACGACGGCGGCTCCGTGGCTGCGGAATTCCTTCACCGCCGGGCCGTAAGTGGGAGTCTCGACCAGAACCACGTCCCGCGGGTCGAGCAGCGCCAAACACACATTGTGCAATGCGCCGGAGCCGCCGGTCGAGATATGCAGGCGATCGTGCATGCACCGAATATCGCGATTGCGCAGAAGGTTTCGGGCTTCGTCCAACAGCGGGGCGAATCCCTGGGTCATCCCGTACTGGAGGACGGCGCTGCCGTATCTGCCCACGACCGTCTGCGCCAACGTGGCGACGAGCTCGCTCGGCAGCAGAGCGGGGTCGGGCGCTCCGACGGCGAAGGACACCACGTCGGGGCGGCCCGCCAGCGCCGCGAAGATGTCGTCGATCGGCCCGCTGGTCACCTCGGCCGCGCCGCGGCTGCGTTTGTGGACGGCCACGTCAGCCGACCGGGTCGAGGCGCCGCAGGCGGGCAACCACTTCGGGTACGTCGGCGTCGTATTCCGGCGTCAGCACCACGTCGTCGTTGAACAGCGGATCGGTCCGCATTTCCACCGCGACCAGATCCTCGGCGTCGTCGAGATTCACCGCCACGTGCACGACGCCTTCGGGGATGTAGATGAACTCGCCCGGACCGTGGAAATGTGGCGTCAGCTCCGGGCCGATCAGGGTGACCGCTCGTCCGCGCAGGCAGACGACGACGATCTCGGTGTGCGCGTGATAATGCGCTTTCGACATCGCGCCCGGGGCCATGTTGACAATGCCCGCCGAGATGCCTGTGGCGCCACAGGTTTCGGTGGTGACGCAGGGAATGAGGCGTTGTCGTTGCCGGCCGATTGTTTCGGCCGAATCGGACGGTTTGATCACACGCACGTGCTTGACTGCACTTTTCATGGCTACTCCGGGGCACTCCGTCACCGACGAATTGGACGCTAGACCATTCCCGCTGCTGGCGAGACGAGCTCGTCGGCCCGTGGGAAACCGATGTGTATAGGCGCTTTCGCGATTCCGTACGGTTCCTTTCCGGTGACCTGAGATTTCCGCGGCGATGTCGTCGACACCGACGGCGCGGTACCGCGATGCGCCGTCGTGCGGCGTCCACGGCCACCTCCCGGTTATCCCTCGGGCCGCTACCGCGCGTCTCCTGCCACGGCGCGGGTGGCCCGACCGATCGGCGTTTCCGCCGGGTGGCGCACGACCTGTCCGCGCTCGCGGGCGCCAGGCCGCCTCCGCGTCGGCTCACCGCAGCGGAACCGTTGTGTGAGATCAGCACGCCCGAATACTGTTCGCTACCTGATTTGCGTAGGCTGCGCACTGTGCAGAGATGGCGAAGTCTCGACGAGGTGCCCGCGGACTGGGGGCGCTGTGTCCTCACGATCGGTGTGTTCGACGGTGTGCACCGCGGCCACGCGCAGCTGATCAGCCGGGCCGTGAAGTCCGCCGCAGCGCGCGGCGTGCCCGCCGTGCTGATGACGTTCGATCCGCACCCGATGGAAGTGGTCCGCCCCGGCTCGCACCCCGCGCAGCTGACCACCCTCACCCGCCGCGCCGAGCTGGCCGAGGAACTGGGCGTCGATGTGTTCTGTGTCATGCCCTTCACCCATGAGTTCATGAAGCTGACTCCCGCGCGCTATGTGCACGACCTGCTGGTGGAGCGGTTGCACGTGGTCGAGGTCGTGGTCGGGGACAACTTCACCTTCGGCAAGAAGGCCACGGGCACGGTCGAGACCATGCGCGAGCTCGGCAAGCGCTTCGGCTTCGAGGTCGACGGCGTGACGCTGCTCGCCGAACACGCCGTGACCTTCTCCTCGACCTACATTCGCGCGTGCGTCGACGCCGGGGACATGGCGGCCGCGGCCGAGGCGCTGGGACGCCCGCACCGGGTGGAGGGCGTCGTCGTGCACGGTGACGGCCGCGGTAAGCAACTCGGTTTTCCCACCGCGAACGTCGCGCCGCCGATGCACGCCGCGATTCCGGCCGACGGCGTGTACGCCGGATGGTTCACCGTGCTCGGGCCCGGCCCCACCATCGGGACCGTCACCCCGGGCGAGCGGGCCATGGCCGCCATCTCGGTGGGCACCAACCCGACCTTCTCCGGCCGCGCCCGCACCGTCGAGGCGTATGTGCTCGACGGCGAGGCCGATCTCTACGGTCAGCACGTCGCGGTGGACTTCGTCGAGCACATCCGCGGCCAGCGCAAGTTCGAGTCGGTGGAGGAACTCGTCGAGTGCATGGGCCGCGACGTGGAGACCGCGCGCAAGATCCTCATCGCCGTCGACGCCGGGTGAGCGTCAGGACTTCATGAAGTCGAGCAGGTCGTCGTTGAGCTGCTCGGCGTGCGTGACGTACAGGCCGTGCCCGGCGGTCGGGTACTCCTTGTAGACGCAGTCGGGAATGAGTTTCGCGGTGCGCCTGCTGCTGGCGTCGATCGGGATGGACTGATCCGGCACCCCGTGCACGACCAGAGCGGGTATCGGCAGATTCCGCAGCGTCTCGCGGTGGTCGGACGGGAAGGTCGACTCCCAGACCGCGATGGTGGCCCACGGCGCGGCGGACAGGCAGCGGCGCGTCTCGTGCTCGATCAGCGCGGGGGAGACGTCGTTGCCGAGGTGGGTGGCGAAGTACCCTTGCGCGCGGTCGGCGAACCATTTGGGCCGGTCGGTGCGCCACTGCGTGACCGAGGCCAGGCTCAGCTCCTCCGGCAGGCCCTCAGGGTTGTCCTCGGTCTGTCGCAGGAACGGCAGCGTGGTGGCCAGCAGCGCGATGCGCGCGACCCGCGCGGTGCCGTGCCTGCCCAGGTAGCGCGCGACTTCCGCGCCGCCCGCGGAGTGGGCGACGAGGGTGAGCTCGCGCAGGTCCAGATGTTCGATCAGCTCGGCCACGTCGTCGGCGCGCGTGTCCAGGTCGTATCCGGTCGACGGCCGGTCGGAGCGGCCGTGCCCGCGCCGGTCGAGCAGCACGCAGCGGTAACCCTGCTCGACGAAGAACGGGACCTGGTACTCCCACATCTCCGTGTTCAGCGCCCACCCGGCGATGAACACGATCGGTGCTCCGGTTCCGTAGTCCTCGTAGGCCAGGCGGGTGCCGTCGGTCGTGTTCAGGTAGGGCATCGTCTTCTCCTCGTATTCGGCGGTACGACAAGAAGATTCGCAGCCGGACTGCGCGGAGTCGATTACCCGGAAGGTAATGCCGATGCTTCCCTGTGCCGCGTGGCCGGAACCGGGCGCGAGGGCCGCGGGCGGCGATTTCGGCTGGAAGCGCCCGGTCCGGTAGGGTGGTCCCTCGGGTTTGCTGCGGTCCGCGGTGGCGCCCATACCCGGGTAACCGGACCTTCGAGCGCGGAACTGAGAAACAGGAGTGGATGCCCCATGGCGCTGACCACCGAGCAGAAGTCGGCGATTCTCGCCGAGTACGGCTTGCACGAGAAGGACACCGGTTCGCCGGAGGCGCAGATCGCGCTGCTGTCCAAGCGGATCGCCGACATCACCGAGCACCTGAAGAAGCACAAGCACGACCACCACACCCGGCACGGTCTGATGGCGCTGATCGGTCGTCGCAAGCGGCTGTCGAAGTACCTGCAGGACAACGACATCAACCGCTACCGTTCGCTGATCGAGCGGCTCGGGCTGCGTCGGTAGTTCTTTCCGGCGCCTTCGGCGCCGAGGTTCGCGGCCCGTCACGGCTCGCGTCCGAGCAACCGCTGCCGGCGACTTCGTCGCGGACGCAGCGATCCCTCGACGCGAGCCGGGCTGTGAACGGCGCGCGCTCCTGCGGCGGTTCGCCGGTTATGGCTGCCGTGATTCGACTTGCGCGTTTCAGTGTGTGAGTTCGGACCCGCGTGCCGGGCCAGGACTACCCGGTGTGCCGACGGCAGGAGCCGTTCGCTGATCAGGTGCGATTTTCCGCGGAGCCGCGATCGGCGGCCGTGAGGGCCGCGGGCATCTGTCGACTCCCAGGGATCGGGTCCGGGCGCTCGTGAACCGCGGTGGTGGTCACAGGCGGTCCGACACGGAGTGCCCGAGGCGGTCGCTGGTCCAGCCGACGGGGAGACGTACAATCGCTCCGTTGGCTATTTGTGTATAGGGGTGGATCGCCCCCCTGCGCACGACAACATTGCACAGCCGTATGCACCCGCCCGCGTGGCGTCGGTCTTCGGTAGTGGCCTATCGGCAGCGAGTTGACGCCGTCGGGCTTCGATCGATGACCGCCTCCGCGTCGCCGTCTCCAAGGGGATTCGGCCGGGTGCGCGCGCCGCAGCCAGGAGGGTTGCCGCGCGTCCGTACCCGGTACGGCTGACGACAGCCGGATCGCGCCACCGTGCGCTCGAGCCGGCGAAGACGAGAGGTTGACAGAGAAGAATGACCGAAACAACTGAACGCAAGAGCACTGCCGTCGAGGTCGAACCGGGCGTGTACGAATCCGTCGCGCTGATCGACAACGGCAGCTACGGCACCCGCACCATCCGGTTCGAGACCGGACGTCTCGCCCGGCAGGCCGCAGGCTCGGTCGCCGCCTACCTGGACGACGAGACCATGCTGCTGTCGGCCACCACCGCGGGCAAGCAGCCCAAGGACCAGTTCGACTTCTTCCCGCTGACGGTCGACGTCGAGGAGCGGATGTACGCCGCGGGCCGCATCCCGGGATCGTTCTTCCGCCGTGAGGGCCGCCCCTCCACCGACGCGATCCTGACCTGCCGCCTGATCGACCGGCCGCTGCGTCCGTCGTTCGTCGACGGACTGCGTAACGAGATCCAGGTCGTGGTCACGGTGCTGAGCCTGGACCCGAAGGACCTCTACGACGTGGTGGCGATCAACGCCGCGTCCGCGTCCACCCAGATCGCGGGCCTGCCGTTCTCCGGCCCGGTCGGCGGCGTACGCGTCGCGCTGATCGATGGCCAGTGGGTCGCCTTCCCGTCCACCGAGCAGCTCGAGGGCGCCGTGTTCGACATGGTCGTCGCGGGCCGGGTGGTCGACTCCGGCGACGTCGCGATCATGATGGTCGAGGCGGAGGCGACGGAGAACGTCATCGCGCTGGTCGAGGGCGGTGCGCAGGCGCCGACCGAGGCCGTCGTCGCGGAGGGTCTCGAGGCCGCCAAGCCGTTCATCGCCCGCCTGTGCCGCGCCCAGCAGGACCTGGCCGAGCTGGCCGCCAAGCCCACCGAGGAGTTCCCGCTCTTCCCGCCGTACGGGCAGGATGTGTACGAGGCCGTCGAGGGCACCGCCAAGCGTGAGCTGAGCGAGGCGCTGAGCATCTCCGGCAAGCAGGAGCGCGAGGAGAAGATCGACCAGATCAAGCTCGCCGTGCTCGAGCGGCTCGTCGACGACTTCGCCGGACGCGAGAAGGAACTGGGCGCGGCGTTCCGCTCGGTCACCAAGAAGCTGGTGCGTCAGCGCATCCTGTCCGACGGCTTCCGCATCGACGGCCGCGGCCTGGCCGACATCCGCGCGTTGTCCGCCGAGGTCGCGGTGGTGCCCCGGGCACATGGCTCGGCATTGTTCGAGCGCGGCGAGACCCAGATCCTGGGCGTCACCACTCTGGACATGGTGAAGATGGCCCAGCAGGTCGACTCGCTCGGCCCGGAGACCAGCAAGCGCTACATGCACCACTACAACTTCCCGCCGTTCTCCACCGGTGAGACCGGCCGGGTCGGTTCGCCCAAGCGCCGCGAGATCGGCCACGGCGCGCTGGCCGAGCGGGCGCTGATCCCGGTGCTGCCCAGCCAGGAGGAGTTCCCGTACGCCATCCGCCAGGTCTCGGAGGCGCTGAGTTCCAACGGCTCCACCTCGATGGGTTCGGTGTGCGCCTCCACTCTGTCGCTGCTGAACGCGGGCGTGCCGCTGAAGGCGCCGGTCGCCGGTATCGCGATGGGCCTGGTCTCGGACACCATCACCAACGATCAGGGTGAGGAAGAGGTCCGCTACGTCGCGCTGACCGACATCCTCGGCGCCGAGGACGCGTTCGGCGACATGGACTTCAAGGTCGCGGGCACCCCTCAGTTCGTCACCGCGCTGCAGCTGGACACCAAGCTGGACGGCATCCCCTCGCAGGTGCTGGCCGGCGCGCTGAGCCAAGCTCACGACGCGCGTGCCACGATCCTGGACGTGATGGCCGAGGCCATCGCCACCCCGGACGAGATGAGCCCGTACGCGCCGCGCGTCACCGCGATCAAGATCCCGGTCGACAAGATCGGCGAGGTGATCGGACCCAAGGGCAAGGTGATCAACCAGATCACCGAGGAGACCGGCGCCAACATCTCCATCGAGGACGACGGCACCGTGTTCGTCGGCGCGACCGACGGCCCGTCGGCGCAGGCCGCGATCGACGCGATCAACGCCATCGCCAACCCGCAGCTGCCGAAGGTCGGCGAGCGCTTCCTGGGCACGGTCGTCAAGACCACCGCCTTCGGCGCGTTCGTCTCGCTGCTGCCGGGCCGCGACGGTCTGGTGCACATCTCCAAGCTGGGCAACGGCAAGCGTGTGGCCAAGGTCGAGGACGTGGTGAACGTCGGCGACAAGCTGCGGGTGGAGATCGCCGACATCGACAACCGCGGCAAGATCTCGCTCGTGCCGGTCGAGGAGAACACCGAGGAGCCCGGCGACGACGCGGCCGATGCGGGTTCGGCCGGGACCGAGTAGTACTTGTCCCTGTGACGAAGAAGAAGACGACAACCCCTCTGCTCAGCACCGGGCAGGGGGGTTCGTCACTCGAGCTGCGGGCGGACTCGGACAGCGGAGTACGGCGCACCGTGCTGCCCGGCGGATTGCGCGTGGTCACCGAGCATCTGCCCGGGGTCCGCTCGGCGTCCATCGGCGTGTGGGTGGGCGTCGGGTCGCGCGACGAAGGCCCGACCGTCGCGGGCGCCGCGCACTTCCTGGAGCACCTGCTGTTCAAGGCGACGCCGACGCGCTCGGCCCTGGACATCGCCGAGGCGATGGACGCGGTCGGCGGCGAACTCAACGCGTTCACCGCGAAGGAGCAGACCTGCTACTACGCGCACGTCTTGGACGAGGACCTGCCCCTGGCCGTCGACCTGGTCTCGGATGTGGTGCTCAACGGACTGTGCCGGGCGTCGGATGTGGACGTGGAGCGGCAGGTGGTGCTCGAGGAGATCGCCATGCGCGACGACGACCCCGAGGACCTGGTCGGTGACTCCTTCCTGGCCGCGCTGTTCGGTGATCATCCGATCGGGCGCCCGGTGATCGGTTCCGTCGAATCCATCGAGGGGATGCGGGCCGCGCAACTGCGGTCGTTCCACCTGCGGCGTTACCGGCCGGACCGGATGGTGATCGCGGTAGCGGGCAACGTGGAGCACGACCACACCGTGGAATTGGTGCACCGTGCTTTCGAAAACCGGCTCGAACCCGCGGCGACGCCCGCACCGCGGCGCGAGGGCCGGTTCCGGCCGCACGGCGCTCCGCAGCTGCACTGGAGTCATCGCGACAGTGAGCAGGCGCATCTGGCGTTCGGCGTGCGCGCCTTCGGGCGGCACGAAGGGGAGCGGCGCTGGCCGCTGTCGGTGCTCAACACCGTGGTCGGCGGCGGGCTGAGTTCGCGTCTGTTCCAACGCATCCGGGAAGAACGCGGGCTGGCCTACTCGGTGTATTCCGGCGTCGACACCTTCGCCGACACCGGCGCGTTCTCGGTCTACATCGGCTGCCAGCCGGAGAACCTCGGCGAGGTGGCGGCACTGGCCCGCGGCGTCCTGGAGGAAGTCGCCGCCGACGGCATCAGCGATGCCGAGTGCGCACGCGCCAAGGGCTCGTTGCGTGGTGGGCTGGTGCTCGGCCTGGAGGACTCCGCCTCGCGTATGAATCGTCTGGGACGCAGCGAACTCAGCTACGGCAACCACCGCAGCGTATCGGAGACCCTGGCCCGCATCGACGCCGTCACCACCGAGGAGGTGTCCGCCGTCGCGCGCACGCTGTTGGCGCGGCCCTTCGCCGCGTCGGTCGCCGGGCCGTACAAGCGCGCCCGTGATCTACCGGCGGCCGTCCGGCGGTTGGTGCCGAGCTGATCGTCGCGAGGGAGGGGACCGCGGCTTGGCGGGGAATCCGTTCCCGCGATACTGTTTCGGCCGCCCGCCCCCTCGGTCCCCGCTGGAGGGCGCTGAACTCGATTGTCCGGGCATGGGATCCGGCGATCTCTGGCAAGGAGTCGAGATGAACCGAACGAATCGTGCCCTTCGCGCGCTGGGAACGGTATCGCTGCCCATCCTCGTGCTGTCCGGGTGCGGTGGAACGGACGCGGAGGCGGGCAAGGCGGGCGAGCCGACCGAGTCCGCACTGCGCGCGGAAGCCACGGAGATGACCGACGCGCTGGCGAGTCACGACTATGCCGCCGCGTACCGGTTCCGCTCCGCGCGGTGCAAGCTCACGCTCAACGAGGACGACTACGTGGCGTCCATGGCGCAGCTCTACGACGGCCGGGACCTGAAGTCCGAGCCCGCGCGGATCACCGTCACCACGTCCGGCTCGACCGGCACGGTTACGGTCGAGCACTCCGACGCCCGCGCGGGGCAGGACGACACCAAGCCGAAGACCTGGACGTTCATCGACGGGCAGTGGCGCTTCGACAACTGTTGAGCGCGCACTGCCTCGGCAGGGTCAGTCCCCGCGGGCGCGATTGGCGGCCGCGACGATCGTCGGCACCAGCCCCGGCAGGGCGGCCTCGAGGTCGTCGATGCGCAGGCGCTGGCAGGTGTGACCGTCGATGATCAGGCGCTCGATCACACCGGCGTCACGCAGGATCTTGAAATGGTGGGTGGCGGTCGATTTGTTGATCACCTCGTAGAGCGCGCCGCAGCGGACCGCCGTTCCCGCGTTGCCGAGCCGACGCACCATCTCCAGGCGCACCGGGTCCTGCAGCGCGCTGAGCACCGCGGGCAACGCTGCCACCGGGGGCGCCTGCTGGTCCGCGTCTCGCGCATCGGACATGATCTGGCTCACTCTCAGGTTTGATGATCGTCGTACCGGATGTATCGTCGACTGCGGTTCGATCATCATCAAACTTACCTGATCGGAGTTCCGATGGCAGCGACGATGGCGGTGGCCGTCGATGAACAAACCTCACAGCGCTGGGCCTATGCCCTGGTCCTGGCGGCCAGTGGCGTAGCGCTGGGGGTTTCGGGCGTTCCGGCGCCGCTCTACGGCATCTATCAGAAGCAGTGGCATCTCTCGCCGCTCACCACGACCATCGTGTTCGCGGTGTACGCCGTGGCCGCGCTGGGCGCGGTGCTGGTGTCCGGGCGGATTTCCGACGTGGTCGGCCGGAAACCGGTGCTGCTCGGCGCTTTCGCCACGATGGTCGCCGGGCTGCTGGTGTTCGTGCTCGCCGACGGCGTGCCGATGCTGCTGCTGGCGCGTGCGCTGCACGGCATCGCGGTCGGCGCGACTGTGGTCGCAGGCGCCGCCGCGCTGCTGGATCTGCGTCCGCACCGCGGTGCGCGGTCCGGGCAACTCAGTGGTGTCGCCTTCAATGTGGGGATGGCGGTGGCGATCCTGGGCTCGGCACTGCTGGCGCAGTACGCGCCGCATCCGCTACGCACGCCGTACGTCGTGATCACCGTGGTCTGCCTGGCGATCGGCGCCGGTGTGCTCGCGCTGCGCGAACCGCACTCGGCCCGGGCGGCCGGACGCATCCGGATCGCGAAACCCGCTGTACCGCAAGAGATTCGCGGCGACTTCTGGTTCTCGGCCATCGGCGTGATGGCGGCCTGGTCGGTGCTGGGTGTGCTGCTGTCGCTGTACCCCTCGCTGGCCACGCAGCAGACCGGCATCCACAACCTGGTCTTCGGCGGCGCCGTCGTCGCATCGACCGCGCTCTCCGGCGCCACGGTGCAACTGTTCGCGACCGGCGTGCCGGCCCGGTGGGCCGCGATCCTCGGCGACACCGGCATGGCGCTGGCGCTCCTGCTGACGGTCCCCGCGCTGGCCACGCACAACTGGATCGCCGTGCTCGCCGCGGGCGTCGCGCTGGGTGCGACCTTCGGCCTCGGCTTCGGCGGATCGCTGCGGCACCTGTCGGAGGTCGTGCCGCACCACAAGCGCGGCGAGACGATGTCGGCGTATTACTTGCTCGCCTACTCGGCGATGGCACTGCCCACCATCCTGGCCGGTTGGGCGGCCACCACCTGGGGTCTGAGCACCGTGTTCCCCTGGTTCGTCGGAGTGGTCGCCCTCGCCTGCCTGCTCGCGGCCGCTCTCGGCCTGCGCCGCGACCGGGCGGAGGTCCGGCGGGCATGAGCGGCGATTGGCTTTTTGCCATGAGTGTCCGCTAATGTTCTGTGTCGCATCACGGTCGCCGCGATGCGAATGCGGATGTAGCGCAGCTGGTAGCGCATCACCTTGCCAAGGTGAGGGTCGCGGGTTCGAATCCCGTCATCCGCTCCACGAAATCTTCCGGCCCTCTTCCGGAGACGCCCGGACGAGCAAGTCATTCCAGGTTCTGTCGTCACTCGCGCGCATCCGGCGTCATTCGGTATTCCCGCCCAGAGCCGACCGCGGTGGTGCGGTGGGCAACGAGCACGGACCGGTATCACGCCCCCGAAGGAGTGCGCCCGTGGCTCCCGAGCTGCGCCATGCCGAAGCCGGGACTACCGGCATCGTCGGGTGGCCGTCGTGCGGCGGGCGATCCGGCCCCGCTCCTGCGCCGGTCGCAACCGCGAACCGGGAAGCTGTCTATTCCGACCTCTTGCGTTCATTTCTGGATAGTGCTATAAGAAATCTATCTGTATTGACATAGGTTATCTCGGCACCGCGAGGTAGATGGAGTGAGTTGGAGGTGGCGACCATGTTGATGCGTACCGACCCGTTCCGCGATCTGGAGCGGTTCACGCAACAGGTGCTCGGCACGGCAGCGCACCCGGCCGTCATGCCGATCGACGCTTGGCGCGAGGGCGAGGAATTCGTGGTCGAGCTCGATCTGCCCGGTATCGATCCCGGCTCCCTGGACCTGGACATGGAACGCAATGTCCTCACTGTGCGCGCACAGCGCCCCGAACTGGATTCCGGCCGGGAGATGATCGCCGCGGAGCGCACCCGCGGAGTGTTCAGCCGTCAGATATTCCTCGGAGAGGGACTCGACACCGAGCGCATCGGCGCCGACTACACCGATGGCGTACTGAGGCTGCGAATCCCGGTCGCAGAGCGGGCGAAACCCCGCAAGATCGAGGTCGCCCGCGGTAACGGCCACCAGGTGATCGACGCCTGATCGCCGCAGGGCCCAGCACGTTCCGGTAGGAGGTGAAGGGTCGTGACCATGCTCGACACGTGGGATGACGTCTGCGGGCCACCGCTGCTGGATGCCGAACTCGAGGTGTTGTTCGCCGAGGTGGACGAGATCCTTTGTGAAGCTTTGGCTCCCGCGCGATGTCCACCGGCGCCGTCACGCCTGGCTTCTGCCCACAAGGGGGTGACCGGGCCGCGGCACTCATCGGAAGGGGCCGCCCCGCGCGGCCGAGTCCCCGCGCGCCGTCCGCACCCGCGTGAGCGCGGACCTCCGCGGGGGAAGAGGTATCCAGTCGGTGCCCCCGGAAAAGACGAGCACAGCGAAAGGCAGGTGATGCTCCGGACCGATCGAACCGTCACGTCACTCTCTTCCGACGCGGGCCCGGCACCCGGCGTCCCGGGCCCGCAGCTCCCACCCCCCGCGCCAGGCTTTCCCATGACAAGCGGTAGTCGCCCGCCGTCCGTCGTCTCTGGATTCGTTCGAGTACGGCCCATGGCAGTGCCAGGAGCTGCGCCGATGCGCCCTCCTCGGGGTCACGACGGGCCGGAACGGAGGTCATTGTTTTCTCGGGGCTCAGGGTGCGAACCGTGCGGTATTCCGGGTTCCCATGTTTCGTCGCGAGCGGCCCGGGCATCTCAGCACGTGCGGGCTTCGGCGTGAGGCCCCGATCGGTTACTGCGCTATTCGACCCAGTCGTCCGCGGCGAACGGAGCCGGCAGTGAAGATCGCCATGGTGTCCGAGCACGCAGGCCCGCTGGGCGCGGCCGGATGGACAGGGTCGGATACCGGTCCGCCACAGCCCGCCACGCCCGCAACAGTCGCCGGACTGCGCATGGCGTCGGGAGACGCGTTGGAGCGGAATTGATGGCGGCGGCCGATCCGCTCGTCGTGATCGGCGACGCGCTGCTCGACATCGACGTCGACGGTCGCGCCGACCGGTGCAGCCCGAATTCCGTGGCTCCTGTCGTCGACGTCGTACACCGGACGTTTCGTCCCGGTGGAGCGGGACTAGCGGCCCGGCTCGCTGCCACGGGGGAGCGGGAAGTCGTTCTCATCGCCGGGTTCGGTTCCGACGAGGCGGCTGCCCGGCTGCGCGGACTGCTGGACGGCCACGTCCGGGTCATCGCGCTGCCCCTGCGCGGTTCGACGGTCTGCAAGCAGCGCGTGCGAGCGATCGGCCCGTGGGCCGCCCCGAACGGGCACGCCAAGACCAAGGAGTCCCGGCGGCAGGTCCTGATCACCAGGATCGATTCCGGTACGGGGCGACTCGGCACGGACCCGCTGCCCGAGGCCGCGCACGCCGTGCTCGCGGCGGCGCACGCCGTCCTGGTCTCGGACTACGGTCGCGGCGCCGCGACCCACCCGCAGATCCGCGCGCTGCTGCGCGCCCACGCCGCTCACGTCCCGGTGGTCTGGGATCCCCATCCGCACGGATCCGTCCCGATCCCGGGCGCGGCTCTGGTCACCCCGAGTCGCTCGGAAGCGCTCGCCCTGCTGTCCGGTCGGCTCGACGACGGGCCGGACCTGTGGAAACTCGCCAAAGGGTGGGCCGTGCAGGCGATCGCGGTGACCCTCGGATCGGAGGGCGCACTGATGTGCCTGCGCGCGTCGGGTAAACGCCTGCGCATCCCGCTTCCGGCCGCGGCCAAGGCGCCCGAGGGCAGCGACGCCTGCGGTGCGGGCGACAGTTTCGCCGTCGCCGCGGCAGCCCACTTAGGCGCGGGCAGCGGACCTGAAAGCGCGGTGCGCCGCGCGGTACTCGCGGCGGCCGAGTTCGTCGGCTCCGGTGCCGCCGCGGCGTTCTCGGAATCGGAGCCGGCCGCGGTTTCCGGAGTGCCTGCCGCCTGGGGTGATCCGGGGACGTGACACTCGCCTCGCTATTCGGGCTCGGAACCTGCTGAACACCGCGCATCCGGCGCGACGGCTCGGATCACGCGCAAGGTGAATCGGGAGTCACGCCGTGGGTCGGCGCTGTCTTCCGGGCTCGAAAGCCTTTGGATCGAGCGGTTACCCCGTATTACGAATTCCGGGGTGGGCTCGTTTGCCGGGCGTTGTCGCGGGCTTATCGCGCCCGCGCGGGACATGGATGACATACTGGCTAGTGGGTCCCTGGTTGCCGCCACGATGTGCGCGTGCGCCGGCCGTTGAGTCAACAGCGGAATCTCGGCCCGACGCGCCCGCGTCCGCGTGATTCCATCGAGGGATGGCATCGGTTCGCGGACCCGTTGCGGCCGCAAGCCCCTTGTACCTCGGAGAGGCACTGCATCCATGACTCGGCATATGGAGCCCCGCACGTCCGTCTTGACCACCACCGGTTCGGCCCCGTCCGAGCAGCCTGCGGTCGGAAGCTTCCGGTTCTGGTTCGCCACCCGTCGGTGGGAATGGTCCGCTGAGGTCTATCGCATGCACGGCTACCGGCCCGGCGAGATCGAGCCGACCACAGAGCTGTTGCTCGCGCACAAACACCCCGACGACCGCACGCACGTGGCCGAGACCATCACACGCGCCATCGATCACGGCGAACCCTTCTCGAGCAGGCATCGGTTCATCGACTTATCCGGCCAGGAACACACCGTGCTCGTCGTCGCCGACCGGATCCTGGACGACGCGGAAACCGCGGTAGGTACCTCCGGCTTCTACGTCGACCTCTCCGACACCCTCGCCGAGGCGCACGAAGCCATGCTGGCCGCGACGCTGCCGGGACTCTACGAAAACCGCGCCGTGATCGAGCAGGCCAAGGGCGTGCTCATGCGTATCTATCAGATCAGCGCCGAGCAAGCGTTCCAAGTTCTGCGCTGGCGTTCGCAGGAAACCAACACCAAGCTGCGGGCGCTCGCCCAGCAGTTGATCACGGAGCTTCTCCTCGTGCCGCCGCCACCGCCGGACCTGGTCGCCGCGTTCGACCACATCCTGCTCACCGTCCACCACCGCATACCCCGCGACTGACCATCCAGAGCGACAGGCAGCCGGAACGTTGCGGGGCATTTCGTTTTTCGGACCGACGCCCCGGGTGACTTCGTCTATCGCACTGACACCCCCGGCGCTCCCTGCCAGGCTCGAAGTTGCGGTCTTGTGCCGATACCAGCCGCCGGAGGTGCTCATGACCTGTCAGAACCGCGTGGAAGGCATCCGAACCGGCGAAGGCCTGATCCTCGTCACACACGGCGAACTCGATGCGGCGACGGCCGAGGAATGCTTCACGTCGATGACCGAGATCGTCGAAAAATACTGCGACACAACGCCGGTCCCCCTTCCGGTGGTGATCGACCTGTGCGGGGTGCGTTTTCTGTCCTGCGCGGGCGTGCGCGTGGTGCTGCGGTTGGCGGGATGGGGTGCGCGAGCGGGCGTACCGGTCGGCATGACCGTGCCGGATGAGGCGCCCGTGCGGCGCGTCCTGGACCTGCTGGCGGTGCAGCAGAGCGTTCCGGTCATGGCGTGCCGCCCGGCGCCGGCGATGCACGGCATCGACCAGCCGCGCGTATGCGGGTCATCCGCGGCCGCCGCGGACGAGGCGGCGGGGCGGGCGGACGGTGAGCAGCGGCCGCATCCCGCGAACGCACATGCACACCGCTCGACCATCCGAAAAACGAACAACACCGCCCACGAACGCTTGACGCAACGGTAGGGCGGTACTCGGCGACCGTCGCCTCGTCGGCCATCGCACGAGCGCGTCGACCGTTGGAAAAAGGGGAATCGAGGAAGCTCATGTCACTGGCGACCGCGAACCACAGGACCGCCACGCCCCGCCGGTCCCGGCGTGGAACCGACAGTTACGACGGAATCGAACCGTGGCTCGAGAAATTGCACGCGTTGGCCGAGAACGACCCCGGACGCCCGCGGCTGCGGGAAGAGATCATGCGCCGGTGCCTGCCGCTGGCCGAGCATATCGCCCGTCGCTTCGTCGGTCGCGGGGAGAATTATGACGATCTGTACCAGATCGCCGCCGTGGGTTTGGTGCTCGCGGTCGACCGTTTCGACCCGGCACGGGGACCGTCGTTCCTGTCGTTCGCGGTCCCCACGATCATGGGGGAGGTGCGCCGCCACTTCCGGGACCACAGCTGGGCGGTGCGGGTCCCGCGCCGGATCAAGGAGATCCAGCTGACCATCGGCCCGGCCGTGGAGCGGCTGTCCCAACGTCTGGGACGAATGCCCACCGCGCTGGAGATCGCCGTGGAGCTGAACATCGACCTGACCGAAGTCACCCAAGCGCTGCTGGCGGCTAACGCCTACTCCACGAACTCCATCGATGCCGTCGTCGATGACGACGACACCGGCGGCGCGGCGGTTCGGGTCGCGGAGACGTTCGGCGAGGAGGACCCCTCCTACGATCTGACCGATGAAGCGCTCGCGGTCGCCCCATTGCTGGCCGAACTGCCCGAGCGCGAGCGGCGCCTACTGCGCATGCGTTTCTTCGAAGGATGTACGCAAGCCCAGATCGCCGCCGCGCTCGGCGTCTCACAGATGCACATCTCGCGCGTCCTGTCGCGGACGCTCGCCGAGCTTCGAGAGCGCGCTCTGCGTGACTGATCGCGGCTGCCCCCGCGGTGCGCTCGGCCGCGATCACCGCGAGCCACGGCGCGCGGGATCACGCCTGGAGCGTCGTATGGGGGAATCGGCCGTACGCGTCGCGGTAGGCGGTCGCGAACCGTCCCGGATGGGCGAAGCCCCACGCCGCGGCGATCGAGGTCACGGTGTGACCGTCCTCGGGTGAGCAATCGCGCAGCTGTTCGTGCGCCCCGCGTAACCGAAGGCGCCGCAGGTACGCCATGGGTGTGCTGTCGAGATGGCGACGGAACGCCAGTTGCAGCGCACGGACGGTGACATAAGCGGCGGCGGCGATGTCGGCGACGGTGATGTCGTCGCGGACGTGCGATTCGAGGTACGCCAGCGCCCGCCGCACCGTCTCGGGGTGGGCGTCGTTGCGGTCGCGCGCAGTCGGATCGGTGTGTGCCGTGCTGGGGAGAGCGTGCAGCACGCTGGCGGCTAGGTACTGCGCGGCAGTGGAGGCGACCAGCGGTTGTTCGTTCACCCTGCGGTCGATGGCGAGACCGCGTATGTGCTCGAGCACGTTCGACAGGTGCCGCGCGGCGGCCGGGGAGACCGGCCGATGACCTGTCAGCCGGATCGGTTCCAGGTCGTGGTCCGGGGCCGAGGCGGCGACCTGCGTCAGCAGAGCGGGATCGAACATCGTGATGCTGTAACGGGCGTGGTGGACCACTCCGGAATACGGCAGATCCGGTGGCGTGAGCAGCCCGATGTCGCCCGCCTGGAAGTAGTCGGTGGCGCCGTCGACGTGATTCTCTTCGATCATCCCCGTGGTCACCTGGCACAGGCATATCTTGCCCAGCGGCTGGGCGTCGTAGTTCATGTCGAAGCTCAACTCGAGCTCGTCCAGGCTGACCGGGCCGAGCAGCTTCCGGGTGATGTTCGTCCGGACCGGTACCCCCGTGCTGTTGCCGATCCGCATCTTGGTGTAGTTCAGATTGAGGAAGTCCTCGGTAGCACCGAGACTGTCGCTGTGGAAGGTGACTGATTCCATCGATGCGACGCTCCTGCTCTCTCGAATACGGCATCCCGTCCGGCACCTCGTAGGGTCTGTCGAGCCACTTTGCTCGGCGTACGGACTGGTCACAACCGTTGATCCGGTGGCAGGTCAGCGGCTGCGGTCGTCACCACAGGATGCGAAAGCCGATCCGGACATACCGCTGTGACGTGTACCCGCTTCATCGAGGTTCATTCGTCGGCCTTCTTCCACTCTACGGCGCGCGTTCGCATCGAGCCGAGCCTGTGGCGCATCCGGCGTCCGCCACCGGCCCGCACGAGTCTCGGGAGTGTTTCGTCCTTGCCCGAGCGGCCACCCTGAGCACGAGGGGTGCGGTTCGCCCCATCACTGGAAACCGTCCGAAGAGACGAGGGAGGTCCTATGGTTTCGCGGGACACGATCGCGCAATTGCGTCAAGACATCACCACCGCCGAGGACACGGGCGACGAAGCCAACGCCGAGCGTCTGCGTGGCGAACTCGCCGAAGCGATTCGGGAAGCGGGCAAGGACACCGAGACCGATCAGCGGTGACGAATCCGTGGCCGCGCGGGCCGGCGGCGCACCATGCCGCCGGCCCGCGCGCCGGTCACCCGGCGCTCTCCGGCCCGACGGCCTCGGCGAGTTCCTTGCGGTGACGCAGCAGCTCGGGATGGTCGGCGCTCAGCTCGCCCATCAGGTCGGCCAGTCCGTCGGCGATCGCGTTGAGTTTCTGCTGGATGGCGTCGGAGCGGCTCTGCGTGTTCTGTAGCAGTGCGACGAGCAGGAACGTGATGATCATCGTCGCGGTGTTGATGACCATCTGCCAGGTTTCGACGCTCGGCAGGACGAAGATCGTCGGCGCCCAATTCCTCTCGAACCTGTTGCCGCAGTTGGTCATTCGTCGGGATCGTCGCGCGGCGGCAGATACGGTTCGGCATCTTCCGGATGGCCGTGTGCGATGTTGCGCGCACGCGCCAGTTCGGCATCCAGTTCCGCGCCCAGCAGGACCGCGATATTCGAGATCCACAGCCACACGAGGAAGACCACGACGCCACCCAGGGAACCGTAGACCCGATTGTAGGAACCGAAGTGGCCGACGTAGAACGCGAATCCCCAGGACGCCCCCGCCCACAGCAGGACGGCCAGCGCACTACCGGGGGTCAGCCACCGGAATCCCGGCTGCCGCACATTCGGCGCCGCCCAGTACAGCAGGGCGAAAACCAGGCTGATCAGTGCCATCATCACCGGCCACTTGGCGAGGCCCCAGATGGCGATCGTGGCCTGCGCGAGTCCGAGCCACCCGCCGATCCGGTCGGCGAGTGAACCGCTGACGACGACGCCCACCGTGCAGACGCCGAGCAGGACCACCACCGCGGCGGTCAGGGCTACCCGCACCGGCACGGTCTTCCAGATCGGGCGCCCTTCCTGGATGTCGTAGATGGCGTTGGTCGCGCGCATGAACGCGCCGATGTAGGCCGACGCGGTCCACAGCGCCGACGCCAACCCGAGCAGCGCCAACGGCCCGGCCGGGGCTTGCGCTTCCTGGATCTCGTTCACCGCGTCGACCAGCAGATCCGTTCCGCTGCCCGGTCCGATCTCGCGGATGGTGTCGACCAGTGCCCGCGTGTCGTTGCGTCCGAGCATGCCCAACCCGGCGGTCATGACGATCAGTCCCGGAAACAGCGACAGCACACTGTAATACGTCAGCGCCGCGGCCCAGTCGGTCAGATTGTCCCGCTGGAACTCGCCGACCGACCGCTTGATCACGCCCCACCACGATCGTCCCGGCAGATCCGCCGGCCCGCGCAGCCTGCGTCGCGCCGCGAACCCATTCTTCAAGTCTTGCACCTCACCGATCACCTCCCGACGCCTACCACCACCTCCCGCTGGCGCGCGGATACCCGCCTTATGGGCCGCGAAACCGTCTCCGCGCCCGAGGTGTTCGCGGCTCCCGGCTTGTTCCCGGGGCGGCGCGCAATGCCCGCGACGTCGGAAAATCCGTTGTTCCCGGCACCGGGGGACCGTAACGTCGTTTCGGTTTGCCCACCGATCGACCGAAGGAGATTTCATCGTGGAACCCGTCACCGAACGCGACATCAGGTCGTCGTTCGTCAACTGTTCGAAAGGAGACGCCAAGCGGTTGCCCGTGCCCAGGGACCTGGGCGAGCGGCCCTGGGCGGATCTGGACTTCCTGGGCTGGAGTGATCCGTCCTTTCCGGGACGCGGGTACCTGGTCGTCCCGCAGGACGACCGCCTGGTCGGCGTCGCCCTGCGGTATGCCACCGGCGGCACCGGACGCGCGCAGATGTGCGCGATCTGCCTGACCACCCACACCGGCGGCGGGGTCTCGCTGATGACCGCGCACAAAGCAGGCGAGTCCGGGCGCAGGGGTAACTCGGTCGGCACCTACATGTGCACCGATCTCGCCTGCTCGCTGTACGCGCGGAACAAGAAGCGACCCGCGCTCGGAAGCAGGTACCGCGAGGACCTCACGCCCGAGGAAAAGGTCGAGCGAGTCCGCGACAACCTGAACACGTTCCTCGCGAAGCTCTACGCCTGATCCCTTTGCCCATCCCGGCAGCCGACGCGCTGCCATCCGAACGGAGGTAGATGCCATGTGCCGACACTCGAGGACCGCACGCTCGAGCCGCCCGAACCAGCCCACAGCGCAACGGATCTCGGGATGGCCGTGATTCCTCGCCGGTCGAGTCGGCCCGGATCGGCCGGACCGTCCCGTCCGGCGAGGAGTCACGGCTTCGGGTACCGAGCCCGCTAGCCGGTCGAGTCGTGATCCGTGGGTTCCCACACCGCACGCAGGCTGGGTGCGCCGGGGACCAGATCGGGCAGATCGGGCACCGCTTCGGCTTCGGCGACGAGCGGAGCGATGATCGCCGCGTGCTGGTCTCGGGCCAGCCGCGCCGCCTGCCTGCCCGCTTCGGTGACCGAACGGCCGAGCTGTTCCGGTGTGCTCCGCAGTGCCGCCGCGGCGAAGCGCACATCGACGAGGACGCCCGCCGCGTCCACGGTCACCTCAACCAGGCTGTCCGCCGACTCGGCTGTGCAGCGCACGGCGGCCAGCTTTTCGCGCACCTCCGACAGGTGAGTGCGCTGCTCGGCGAGCGCGTCCAGAATGTGGTCCACCTGGTTGCGGATTCCGCCGTTGGCGGAGCGCAGCCCGTCGCGTTCCCAGCGATCCACCGGCGCCGACCTCCTCGGGTTCACCTCACTCCCGAACCGCAGCTGCGCGATCCGAGTCGTCACCGGGACGACTCGCGGCCGGGAACGAGGCAAGAAATTGTCCGGCACTCGGGGCGCGGCCGCGGCGCGCACATCCCTCTGCTGGGAATGGTCAGGCCGGCGAGTTCTCGGTCTCGTGCACCGTCAGCCAGCGAACGCCACCGGGATCCTCGGTCGTCAGAACGGCGGTCACCCGGCGATGCGTGGTGCCGCCGGGCGCCCGGTGCGTCTCCAGGAACCGCACGACCGCGATGCCGCCGGATCGCTGGAGCTCTTCGACCTCGGACACCTCGATGGTGAGGCCGGGCACGGCGTTGCGCGCACCCCGCAGACCCGCCAGCAACGCGTTGCGCCCCAGCACTTCACCACCGGTGGTCACCATGCTGAACCGCTCGTGCTGCGCCGCCGCGAACCGCTCGAACACCTCGTCCGGCGCCGCCGACCCGAGCCACGCCGCGAGGTCGGCATGCAAGCGTTCGACCACATCGGCCAGATCCACACCCATTCGCGCATCGTACGCACGCTGCGATCGCCCCCTCTGCGAGCCGGATCGCGATCCGCCGGGTCGGCGCAGATCAACCGGTGCCACGGGTCCGTGGTTCGAAGTCCGGTCTCACGGACGTTCTCGGTGGGCTCGGACCGCAGCGAGCGGTAGCGTCGGCGGAATGAAGATTCGTGGAGCGGTCCTGGAGCGGATCGCGGCGCCCGCGCCGTTCGCCGAGTCGGCCCCGATCACCGTGTGTGATCTGGAACTACGCGAGCCGGGGCCGGGAGAACTGCTGGTCCGGATCGAGGCGGCGGGGCTGTGTCATTCGGACCTGTCCGTGGTGGACGGAAACCGGGTCCGCCCGGTGCCCATGCTGCTGGGCCACGAGGCCGCCGGGGAGGTGGAAGCGGTCGGTCCCGGCGGCGGCGATATCGCGGTCGGGCAGCGCGTGGTCATGACCTTCCTGCCGCGGTGTGGCGAATGCGCCGGGTGCGCGACCGACGGCCGCACGCCCTGTGTGCCCGGCAGCATCGCCAACAATGCGGGCGAGTTGCTCAACGGCGGGCGGCGATTGTCCCGCGACGGCGCCGAGGTGCACCACCACCTGGGTGTTTCCGCTTTCGCCACGCACGCGGTGGTGGATCGCAGGTCGGTGGTGCCGGTCGACGACGACGTGCCCGCCGAGATCGCCGCCGTCCTCGGCTGCGCGGTGCTGACCGGCGGTGGCGCTCTGCTGAATTCGGCGCGACCGGGCACCGGGGACCGGATCATGGTCGTCGGTCTGGGTGGCGTCGGTATGGCGGCGGTGCTGGTCGCGGTGTCGCTCGCCGCGGCAGGGCACGAAGTGATCGCGGTCGACACCGTGCCGGACAAGCTCGCTCTCGCCCGGGAGCTGGGTGCGCACGCTGCCTATACCCCGGCCGAGATCGCCGAACTCGGTGTGCAGGCCGAGGTGGTGGTGGAGGCCGCGGGCAACGTCCGCGCCTTCGAGACCGCCGTCGCGGCGACCGCGCCCGGCGGTACGACGGTCACCGTCGGGCTGCCCGCCCCGGACGCCCGTGCCGCCATTTCTCCGCTGGCCTTGGTCGCTCAAGGCCGTTCCGTCGTCGGCAGCTACCTCGGCTCCGCGGTGCCATCCCGGGACATTCCCGAGTACGTCCGCATGTGGCGGGCGGGACGCCTGCCGGTGGAGCGGCTGGTCTCGGCGCACGTCGGGCTCGACGAAATCAACCGCGCCATGGACGAACTCGCCGCGGGGCACGCCTTGCGCCAGGTCATCGTCTTCGACTGACCCGGCCTGTCGCCGGCGATCGTTCAGCCCGCGGGCCGGTCCATCGCGTCGACGAATCGTTCGAGCAGACGGGCGAAGTCGGCGCGCTCCGCCGGCGTCCAGTCGGCCATGGCGGCGGCCATGGTCGTGCGCCTGCCCTTTCTGGCTTCGGCCACCGCCCGGTTACCGGCGGCGGTGAGGCGCAGGACCGAACGCCGACCGTCGCGCTGATCGGCGACGCGTTCCAGCAGGCCGGCGGAAACCGCCTGCGCCACCAGGCGACTCGCCCTGGGCTGATCGACGCTGAGCGCCGGAGCGAGTGCGCCGACCGTGGCGGCCGAGCCGTCGGCGACGGCGTCCAGTACACGGAACACAGCGACGGGAATCGCGCCGTCGCTCAGCGCACCGCGCGTCTGCCTGCGCCGGATTCGGACCATCGCCGCTTCCACGGCGACGGTGATCGCATCGTGGTCGTCCATGACTCCACTCTGTCATGCTCGAAATATATATGTAAGATCACATGTGATTGTAGATAGACATGTATAGGAGTGGTGATGGCCATCCAGCGCGGTATCGGTTACTGGCTCGTGGAACTCGATCGGTTGATCAACCAGCGCTTCGACGAAGACCTCGCGTCGGGCGGGTTGAGTCGCAGACGCTGGCAGAGTCTGCACTCGCTGGCCGACGGACCGCAGCGCGCCGACGATATCCGCGACGCGCTCGACACCTTCTGGGCCGACGACTCCGAATGGCCCACCGAACTGGCCGAACTCGTGGCCGCCGGCCTGGTCTCCGACGACGCGGGTGTGCTGTCGCTGACCGAGCGGGGCCGCGTCACGCACGAGGCGGCCTTCGTCCGGATCGCCCAGCGCAGGCGGCAGATGGCGGAGGGCATCGCCGACGAGCAATTCGCCGAGGTGCTGCGGTTGCTGCAGAAGATGGCCGCGAATCTCGCGGGTGCGCCGAACCCGGAGGCCGGTGAACCGCAGGCGGCGCGATGAACGCCGGGCCCGGCCGGGCGGCGGAGGGATCGCGCTCGACCGGGCCCATTAGGCTGATCCCGACCGGAAACGGAACGAGGAGGTGCGGTGGCCATTCGGGTCGGAGTGCTCGGAGCGCGTGGCAAAGTCGGACAGGCGATCTGCGCGGCGGTGACGGCGGCGGAGGATCTGGAACTGGTCGCCGCCGTCGACAAGGACGATTCGCTCGAGGCGTTCACCGCGGCGGACACGCAGGTGGTCGTCGACTTCACCCACCCGGACGTGGTGATGGGGAATCTGGAGTTCCTGGTGGAACACGGCATCCACGCGGTGGTCGGCACCACCGGATTCGACGAGGCCCGGTTGACGCAGGTGCGCGGTTGGCTGGCCGGTCGCCCGGATGTCGGTGTGCTGATCGCGCCGAATTTCGCCATCGGCGCGGTGCTGTCCATGCGATTCGCCGAGCAGGCCGCCCGCTTCTTCGAATCGGTGGAGGTCATCGAACTGCACCACCCCAACAAGGCGGACGCGCCCTCCGGCACCGCCTACCGCACGGCAGGCCTGATCGCCGCCGCCCGGGACAAGGCGGGCCTCAACCGCAGTCCCGACGCGACGACGACCGAACTGGAGGGTGCGCGCGGCGCCGACGTGGACGGAGTGCGGGTGCACTCCGTGCGCCTGGCCGGTCTGGTCGCCCATCAGGAGGTGCTGTTCGGCACCCAGGGTGAGACGCTCACCATCCGGCACGACTCCATCGACCGCTCGTCGTTCGCCCCAGGCGTGCTGCTCGGCGTGCGAGAGATCGCCAACCGCCCTGGTCTCACCGTCGGACTCGACCCGTTCCTGGACCTGTGATCGCGCGGCGGCCTGGCACGGCGCCCGTCGGAGCGCGCCCGTGAGCGGCTCGGACCGGGCCGATCGGAAGGGCGGCGGGGAAGTCCTCAAGGTCGTCGCACTGATCGCGGCCCTCATCCTGGTGCTCGGCTTCTACTTCCTGCTGCTCGGCCGGATCGCGTTCGGCTTGATCGGTTCCGGCGACGTGGCGGCGATCGTGATCGGCGTCGGCGTGCTGATCCTGCCGCTGCTGGGGGTCTGGATCGTCGTGGCCACCGTGCGCGCGGCCCTGGCGCATCAGCACCTGGCGCGGCGCATCCACGACGAGGGCCTCGAGCTCGACACCGCCGATCTGCCGCGCCTGCCCTCCGGTCGCATCGAACGCGCGGCGGCCGACGAACTGTTCGCCACGGTCAAGGCGGAGTGGGAGGCCGACCCGGACAACTGGCGCGTCTCCTACCGCCTCGCGCGCGCCTACGACTACGCGGGGGACCGCACCAGAGCCCGCGAGACCATGCGCCGCGCGGTCGCGCTGGAACGGCACGAGCGCGACACCGCCTGACCGCCGCGCGGGCCGATACTATCGCGGGGTGGCCCGGTTGCTGATCATCCATCACACGCCGTCCCCGCATATGCAGGCGATGTTCGAGGCCGTCGTCGCCGGGGCCACCGACCCGGAGATCGAAGGCGTGGAGGTGGTGCGCCGCGCCGCGCTGGCCGTCACCGCCTCCGACGTGCTCGCCGCCGACGGCTTCCTGCTGGGCAGTCCGGCGAACCTCGGATACATGAGCGGCGCGCTCAAGCACGCGTTCGACACGTTCTACTATCCGTGCCTCGACTCCACGCGCGGTCGTCCGTATGGCCTGTACCTGCACGGCAACGAAGGCACCGAAGGCGCCGAGCGCGGGGTGGTGAGCGTCACGACCGGACTGGGCTGGGAACAGGCCGCCGCCGCGGTGGTGATCTCCGGTCCGCCCGCCAAGGAAGACCTGCGGCGGTGCTGGGAGCTGGGGGCCACCCTGGCGGCCGGGCTCATGGCCTGAGCACCCCCGAATTCTGGTGTCTGACCATGGCGCACCATCGACCGGCATACTGTCTGCGGTTGTTGTCGCGGTGGGGATGTTTACGAGTAGCTCGGGATGGGAGAGCCAGGTGACCTGGGCCGAAGGGAACGAGAACACCCCGCGCCGAATCGGATTGGTCGAGGACCACGAATCGGTCGCCATCGGTCTCGCCGCGATGCTCGCGCCGGAAACCGATCTCGATCTGGTGCTGACGGCGGGCACCGTGCCGGAATTGCTCGCCGCCGCCGACGGCGCGCCGAAGCTGGACCTGGTGGTGCTGGACCTGCGGCTGGCCGACGGGTCCTCGCCCGAGGACAACGTGCGCGCCCTGCGTAGCCGCGGTATCGAGGTGCTGGTCTTCACCGGCGCGGACAACGCCTTCCTGGTGCGCGCCGCCGCGCGCGCCGGGGTGCTGGGCGTGGTGCGCAAATCCGAGGACGTGCCGACCGTCGTCGCCGCCGTACGCCGTGCGGCCGGCGGCGAGCAGGTGGTGACCACCGATTGGGCCGCCGCCATCGACGGCGATCCGCAACTGTCCGATGTGGGCCTGAGCCCGCGTCAGGAGGAAGTGCTCACCCTGTACGCGTCCGGGGAGAAAGCCTCCAGGGTCGCGCGGTTGACCGGTTTGTCCGAGCAGACGGTCAACGACTATCTCGGCCGCATCCGCCAGAAGTACGCCGACGCCGGTCGTCCCGCGCCGACCAAAACCGACCTGTACAAGCGGGCGGTCGAGGACGGCTGGCTGCCGGTTCCCGAGCGGCATCCGCGCGGATGATCGCGTCCAGCATGCTGGACACCAAGTCGCGTTCTCGCTCCCTCCCGCTCGACCGGTTCCGTGCGAACCGCTGGCGTCGCGGAGTCATCGCGCTGTCCGGGGAGAAAGCTTCCGAGGGCGCCGCCGACCGCATCTTGCGCAGATTCGGCCTGGCCATCGGCATCGCCGGGGTGATCGCCGCGGTCGTCGAGCTGCCCGAGATCGCCGACCAGAGCCGCTTCGTGCCGGTCCGGTGGACGGTGGTCGAGGTGGCGCTGGCGTTCGGACTGTTCCCGGTGCTCGCGATCGTCTCGTTCGGCATGAGCAGGCGGATGATCCAGCGGGTCGCCGGCGCGGCGGCGGTGAGTTTCCTCGCGGCCATGGCGGTGGTTCCGCTGGCGTATGCCGTGCCGGACGCCGAAGGGGCGTCGGTGTGGTTGTACCGGGTGCTGGCGCTCGGCGTCCTCGCGGCGGTGCTCGCTTGGCGACCGCCGCTCGCCGTGGCGTACCTGGTGGTGGGCGCGGCGTTCAGCGCGCTGGCGAATCTGGTCGTGCTGCGGGAGACCACCGCGCTCGCGCTGCTCGGCGACTTCGCCAGGGCCGCCGGATTGAGCGCGCTGTTCCTGTGGTGCGTGATCTATGCCAGGGCGGCGGCCGTGCGAGTGGATCGTGAGTCGGCGATCGAGAGCAGCCGCGCGGCGGCGGTCGCGGGCGCGGCGGCCCGGGAGCGGGAACGTGCGCGCTTCGCCGCGCTGATCCACGACGCGGTGCTGTCCACCTTGCTGGACGCCTCGCGAGCGGGGACCGAATCACCGGTACTGCGCCGCCAGGCCGAACGGACCCTGGAACAGCTCGACGAGTGCCGGGTGGCCGGGTACGAACCCGACCGCTTGGACGCGCAGTCCGCGATCGGGTTCCTCCGCTCCGCCGTGCACGAGGTGAATCCCGGCATCCGGTTCACCACGCGACGCTGGCCCGGGTTCGACGATCTGCATCTGCCGGTGGACGCCGCGAGCACGATCGCGGCCGCGCTGGCCGAGGCCGTGCGCAACAGTCTGCGGCACGCCACCGTCGCCGGGCGCGAAGTGCGCCGGACCGTCACGGTGACGATCAGCGCGGGTGGGATTCGCGTGGTGTTCCGGGACGACGGAGCGGGTTTCGACCTGAGTGAGGTGCCGGTCGATCGGCTCGGCATCTCGGTGAGCATCCTGGGCCGCATGCGTCAGCTGGCCGGCGGCGCCGGCTTCGTGGAATCGGAGCCGGGCGAGGGAACGACCGTGACGCTGGTGTGGGGCGGAAATGGCTGAGCGGGAGGCCGAATTCGGGCTGCGGGATCTGCTCGGGCTGCGGGACCGCGCGGCCTGGCTGTTCCTGGTCGTTCTCGAAGCGACCATCGTGCTGTACATGATCCGGAACTTCTCCGAATCGCCGGTGGCCGCCGCCGTCGCGGCACTGGTCGTGCTCGCGCTGGCCGGCGTCGTGGTGCTGGTGGCGCCGACCGATCCGCTGCCCTGGCCCGCGACCGTGTTCGTCGCCGCCTCCGGGCCGCTGGCCACGACCCTGACCTCGTTCGATGTCGAACACGGCTGGTCGAAGCAGGTGTGGACGGCGTTCGCCGCCTCGTATGTGCTCGCCGTGCTGGTGCTGCGCGGACGCTCGGCCGCGGCCTGGCTCGGCGTCGCAGGCATCGGCGTGGTGATCGCCGTGGTCGGTGTGGTGGCCGGCCTGCGGGTGGGCGTCGTCGTCGGTTCGATCGTGCCGGTCGCCACGGTCGCGGGGGTCTCCCTGTTCGCGGCGATCATGCGGCCCACCCAGCGTTCGCTGCGGCTGCTGCGCGAGGAGGCCGCCATGCGCGCCGCCGCCGAGGCCTCGATGGCCGCGGAGAACTCCGAACGCACCCGTCAGCTGGCTCGGCTCGACGCGGTGGCGCGCCCGATCCTGGAACGCATCGCCGACGGGGAGGACCTCACCGCCGCGGAGCGCGAACAGTGCAGGCTCCTGGAAGCCGAACTGCGCGACGGCCTGCGGGCCCCGCAGCTGGCCACCGACCAGCTCAGCAGCGCCGCCCGCGGAGCCCGCTCCCGCGGCGTCGAGGTGATCCTGCTCGACGACGGCGGTTTCACCGGCGTCCCGCATCGGGTGCGCCGGCAAGTGATCGACGCGGCCACCCGGGAACTGGACGCCGCGAACGACGGCTCGGTCACCGTCCGCATCCTCCCGACCGGCCGCCGCATCCTGGCCACCGTCCTGGCCACCGCGTCGGACCGGGACCGCCGCACCGAGATCGACACCACCGGCGCGGTGACGGTCTCGACCTGACGGCGCGATCGTGATGTCGGTGCCTCGTGGCATGGTTGCCAGTCATGCGGAAGATGGGTACGGCGGCGGCGCGGCGAACGGCGCTGGCGGCGCAGGGTTTCGGGGTGCGCCGACCCGGGCGGACGACGCGGCGGACGGTGCTCGGGGTCTTGGACAGGACCCAGCTGCTGCAACTGGATTCGGTGTCGGCGGTGGTGCGGGCGCATTACGCGCCGGTGTTCAGCCGGATCGGTCCCTACGATCGCACCCTGCTGGATCAGGCCGCGTGGAGCAACGGCGCGCGGCGGCCGCGGGCACTCGTCGAGTACTGGGCGCACGAGGCCGCGCTCATCCCAGTCGAGGACTGGCCGCTGTTGCGCTGGCGGATGCGGCGGTACGAGCACGGGCGTTGGTCCGGTATGCGCAAGGTGGTCGAGCGCAATCCGACCCTGGGCAAGGACATCCTGGACGTGATCACCGCGGTGGGCCCGGCCACCGCGGGTGAGGTGGAGCGCCACCTGGAGTTGGACAAGCCGCGGCCGAAGGGCTCCTGGTGGAACCTCAGCGATACGAAGATGATCTGCGAACAACTGTTCGCGGCGGGCGCGCTGTCGGTGGCCACCCGGGTGGGCTTCACCAGGCACTACGACCTGACCGAGCGGGTGCTGCCCGCGGATGTGCTGGCGCGCGAGGTCGCCGAGCAGGACGCTGTCCGTGAGCTGGTGCTTCGCGCGGCCACCGCGCACGGCATCGGCACGGAAGCGGACCTGCGCGACTATTACCGTCTCCATCGCAGCCAGACCGAGCCCGCCATCGCCGATCTGGTCGACGCGGGTGAGTTGATCGCGGTGGAGGTACCGGGCTGGGGGAAACCGGCCTATCTGCGGGCGGGCGCCGCGACACCGCGGCGGATCGAAGGCGCCGCCCTGCTGTGCCCGTTCGACCCGCTGATCTTCTTCCGCGCCCGCACGGAACGGATTTTCGACTTCCACTACCGCATCGAGATCTACACCCCGGAACACAAACGGGTGCACGGCTATTACGTCTTCCCGTTCCTGCTCGACGGTGAACTCGTCGGCCGGGTCGACCTGCGCGCGGAACGCGCGAACGGACGGTTGTGGGTGCCCGCCGCGTTCGCCGAGCCCGGATACGACACTCCCGCCACCGCGCACGCCCTCGGTGGCGCGCTGCGCGAACTGGCCGATTGGCTCGAACTGGACGAGGTCGCCATCGGCGACCGCGGCAATCTGGCCGCGTTGCTGTAGCGCGACTGGGTCAGATGTCGCGTTTGGGCCCGTAGCCGCGCATCTGGTCGCGCAAGGCCCCGTGCACCGCGCTGGACAGCCACGAGTTCAGGGACTGACCGCTCTGTGCGGCAGCCTCTTCCGCGCGCGCCTTCATCTGCTCCACCAGCCGCAGCGTGACCCGGCTGATGTCTCCGGTCATCTCCTCGAAGGTGGGGTGCTCGTCGCCCACCGTGCTCTTGCGCACATCGATGGAAGCGTCCGTGCCGTCGATCGACACATGCACCGTACGGTCGCCTAGCGCGGCGCTGACCTCGGCGGCGAGGTCCGACAGCGCGGCGAGCAGGACCAAGCGGGCCGAGCCTTCGGTGGCCGCGGCCAGGGCCGCGGCCGTGGCCTGCGTCTTCTCGTCGCCGAGCGCCGCGGCGGCGATCAGGTCCTCGCGCAGCCGACTGGTGTACTTGTTCAAATCCATGACATCAGTGTGACGTCATAGATGATGTCTAGCAAGGGCGGGTGTGACAGCAGTGCGCCGTCGTCGATATGGATTCGCGTCTGTGTTGCGGCCTGATCGCCGACGACGGTGTCGAGGGCGTGTCCCAGACCGGGTAGCCTTTCTGACCATGACGAACGGTGAATCGACGCCAACGGAGCTGCGTGCGTCCGGCACGGTAGGTGTCGCGATGGTGACCCCCTTCAGTGCCGACGGCAAGCTCGACGTCGATGCCGGGGTCGCGCTCGCGGCCCGCCTGATCGACCGCGGCGTCGACCTGCTCGCGATCTCGGGAACCACCGGTGAATCGCCGACCACCACCGAATCGGAGAAAGCGGATCTGCTGCGCGCCGTCGTCGATGCCGTGGGCGAGCGCGCGACCGTGATCGCGGGCGCGGGCACCTACGACACCGCGCACTCGATCGAACTCGCGCGCAACGCGCAGCGCGCGGGTGCACACGGTTTGCTCGTGGTGACGCCCTACTACTCCCGGCCCTCCCAGGAGGGGCTGATCGCTCACTTCACCGCCGTCGCGGATGCCACCGACCTGCCGGTGACCTTGTACGACATCCCCGGGCGGTCGGTGGTGCCGATCGCCAGTGACACCATCCGCAAGCTCGCCGAGCACCCGCGCATCGTCGCGGTCAAGGACGCCAAGGGCGACCTGAACATGGGCGCCGAACTCATCGCGAGCACCGGCCTGACGTTCTACTCCGGCGACGATGCGCTCAACCTGCCGTGGCTGTCGGTCGGCGCGGCCGGATTCATCAGCGTCATCGGACATCTCGCGCCCGAACGGTTGCGCGCATTGCTGGAAGCGTATACGGCGGGCGAGGTCGTGCGCGCCCGCGAGATCAACACCACGCTGCTGCCGTTGCACGCCGCGATGGCCAGGCTGGGCGGTGTCGCGATGAGCAAGGGTGGCCTGCGGCTGCTCGGCGTGGAGGTCGGGGAGCCACGGTTGCCCCAGCTGATGCCGACCGGTGAGCAATTGGAAGCGCTCGCCGCCGACCTGCGCTCGGCGGGGGTGCTCTCGTGAGCGAGTCTCTATCCCGTCGCCGCCGCAGCGCCTCCCGCCCCGCGGGAGCGCCCGCTCCCTCCGCGGCACCGGCCGAGCAGCGGACGCCTGCCACGTCGCCGGAGGCCGCCGCG
>NZ_BDBB01000050.1 GCF_001612765.1 Nocardia arthritidis NBRC 100137 | reverse complement strand
CCGGACGCGTCGCACTGAGTCGTCGCGCACGTTCCGTGGCCCCCGCCGGCGCCTCCGGCGGGGGCCACGTGCGTGTCGGCAGCGAACCGGTGGCATCGGCCGGGAGCGGGGGTGGACGCCGGTTTGGTCGTGGCGGTGGCCGTCCTGTAATCTTGGACAGTCGCTGCCCGGTGGCAACATGTTTTTGCCTCCGTGGCCCGGTTCTCGACAGTTCAGTACCGAGAGCCACCAGATGCCGAGGCGGTGGCGATTACCAGACCAGTCGTGTGGCGGTTTCCGGTGGCATCAAACCGGAGGTGTCGCCGCGTGAACGAGTGCCGAGCACTACAGGAAGAAGGGCAGCCGACCGATGGCAACGTACGCGATCGTCAAGACCGGCGGAAAGCAGTACAAGGTCGCGGTCGGTGACCTGGTGAAGGTCGAGAAGATCGAGGGCGCGCCGGGCACCGCCGTGGCGCTGAATCCGGTCCTCGTCGTCGACGGCGCCGAGCTGACCACCGACGCCGCGAAGCTGGCCGACATCTCCGTGGCCGCCGAGGTGGTCGAGCAGACCAAGGGCCCGAAGATCCGCATCCATAAGTTCAAGAACAAGACCGGCTACCACAAGCGCCAGGGTCACCGTCAGCCGCTGACGGTCCTCAAGGTCACCGGCATCAAGTAAGACATCCCGAGGAGAACCAGCTATGGCACACAAGAAGGGTGCGTCCAGCTCCCGCAACGGGCGTGATTCCAACGCCCAGCGACTCGGCGTCAAGCGCTTCGGCGGCCAGACCGTCAAGGCGGGCGAGATCCTCGTGCGTCAGCGCGGCACCCACTTCCACCCCGGCGTGAACGTCGGCCGTGGCGGTGACGACACCCTGTTCGCCCTGTCGGCGGGCGCGGTCGAGTTCGGCACCAAGCGTGGACGCAAGACCGTCAACATCGTGATCCCGGAGCCGGTTCAGGCCTGACCGCCGAACCACTTCCGGATACACAGCGAGCGGGTCAGGGTCTCGAAACCCTGGCCCGTTTTTCGTGTTCTCGAACGACCAGTCCCAGTACGACCAGTCCCGAAGGAGGATGATTCGGCGTATGTCCAAGTTCATCGACCGTGTCGTACTGCATGTGCGTGCGGGTAAAGGCGGCCACGGTTGCGCCTCGGTGCACCGTGAGAAGTTCAAGCCGCTCGGCGGGCCGGACGGCGGCAACGGCGGCAACGGCGGCGACGTCATCCTCGAGGTCGACGCCAACGTGCACACCCTGTTGGACTTCCATTTCCACCCGCACGCGAAGGCGGGCAACGGCAAGCCGGGTGAGGGCGGCAACCGTGACGGCAAGCAGGGCGCCGATCTTGTGCTCAAGGTGCCCGACGGCACCGTCGTACTCGACGACGACGGCAAGGTGCTCGTCGACCTGGTCGGTTCGGGCAACCGCTTCATCGTCGCGCGCGGCGGTCGCGGCGGGCTCGGCAACGCCGCGCTGGCTTCGAAAGCCCGCAAGGCGCCGGGCTTCGCGCTGCTCGGCGAGGACGGTGAAGAACTCGACCTGGTTCTGGAGCTGAAGTCGGTCGCCGACGTCGGGCTCGTGGGGTTCCCCTCGGCGGGCAAATCCTCGCTGGTCTCGGTGCTGTCGGCGGCCAAGCCGAAGATCGCCGACTACCCGTTCACCACGCTGGTGCCCAACCTCGGCGTCGTCGCCAGCGGTGACACCACCTTCACCGTCGCCGATGTGCCCGGATTGATCCCTGGGGCCAGCGAGGGGCGCGGTCTGGGCCTGGACTTCCTGCGGCACCTCGAGCGCTGCGCGGTGCTCGCCCACGTGGTGGACTGCGCGACGCTGGAGCCGGGCCGCGACCCGGTATCCGACGTCGACGCGCTCGAGGCCGAACTCGCCGCTTACAAGCCCGCGCTGAGCGCGGACGCCGCACTCGGTGACCTGGCGGGCCGGCCGCGTGTGGTGATCTTGAACAAGATCGATGTGCCCGACGCGGCCGAACTGGCCGAGATGGTGACCGCGGAGTTCAGCGAGCGCGGCTGGCCGGTGTTCGAGATCTCCGCGGTGAGCCGGGCGGGCCTGCGCCCCCTGACCTTCGCCCTCGCCGATCTGGTGCGCCGGTACCGCGAGGAGCATCCGCAGGCCGCGCCCAAGCGCCCGGTCATCCGCCCGATCGCGGTGGACGACACCGGGTTCAGCGTGCTCGCCGACCCGGAGGAGCCGGGTGGCTTCATCGTGCGCGGCACCCGGCCGGAGCGCTGGGTGCGGCAGACCCAGTTCGACAACGACGAGGCCGTAGGCTACCTGGCCGACCGTCTGGCCCGCCTGGGCGTGGAAGACGAGCTGGTGCGGCTGGGCGCGGAGCCGGGAGCGCCGGTGACCATCGGCGACGTGACGTTCGAGTGGGAACCCCAGATATCGGCGGGCATCGACATGGTGCCCACCGGGCGCGGCACCGACATCCGGCTGGAGCAGACCGACCGGGTCAGCGCGGCCGAGCGCAAGCACGCGTCCCGGGTGCGCCGCGGTCTGGTGCGGGAAGACGAGGAGTAGAGGTGGACGACGGTCGAGTCGTGCGCTCGCGGCGGGTGCCGCGTTCGGCGGCCTCGATCGCGGGCGGTCCGGGTATGGTCGGGGCAAGGGTCCCGGCTAACGTGGATTCGATTGTGGCGCAGGGAGTTCGGTGGCGATGCAGATGAAATCCATGACTGCCGAGGCGGATTCGTCGGGCCTGAGCGAGGCGCGGCGGGCGATCGCGGCGGCGCGCCGGGTCGTGGTGAAGATCGGTTCGTCGGCGCTGACCAGTCTGAAAGGCGGCTTGGACACCGCGCGGCTGGATCTGCTCGCCGATGCGGTGGAGGCGCGGATGCGCGCCGGATCCGATGTGGTTGTGGTGTCCTCGGGTGCGATCGGCGCGGGCATCGCGCCGCTCGGCTTGACCAGCCGTCCGCGTGATCTGGCGACCAAGCAGGCCGCGGCGAGCGTCGGGCAGCTGGCTCTCGCGCACGCCTGGGGCACGTCGTTCGCCCGGTACCACCGCACGGTCGGGCAGGTGCTCCTGAGCGCCGACGACTTCGCCCGCCGCGAGCACCACCGCAACGCCCAGCGCACCCTCGACCGACTGCGCTCGCTCGGCGCGGTGGCCGTGGTGAACGAGAACGACACCGTGGCAACGGAAGAGATCCGCTTCGGCGACAACGACCGGCTCGCCGCGCTGGTCGCCCACCTGATCGGCGCCGACGCGCTGGTATTGCTATCGGACGTGGCGGGCCTCTACGACGGCGACCCGCGCAAGGGCGCGGCCACGTTGATTCCCGAAGTGCGCAGCAGCGCCGACCTGGACGGCGTCATCGCGGGCAGCGGCGGCGCGCTCGGCACCGGCGGCATGGCGTCGAAGTTGTCGGCGGCGCGCCTGGCCGCGGACGCGGGCGTGCCGGTCCTGCTGGCCGCCGCCTCATCGGCCGCCACCGCGCTGACCACCGGCACCGTCGGCACCGCGTTCGCCGCCCGCCCGGTGCGCTTGTCCGCCCGCAAGTTCTGGGTCCGGCACGCTGCCGACAGCCGCGGCGCCCTGCTCATCGACGACGGCGCCGTCCAAGCGGTCGCGCACCGGCGCCGATCGCTGCTCGCGGCCGGTATCGTCGGCGTGCGGGGCCGCTTCTACGGCGGTGATGTGGTGGACCTGGTAGCCCCCGACAGCCGCGTCGTCGCACGTGGCGTCGTCGAATACGACAGCACCGAACTGGCGGGCATGCTCGGCCGCTCCACCGCCGAACTCCCCGACACGATGCAACGCCCCGTGATCCACGCCGACGACCTGGTCAAGGTCTGATCCCGCACTGGCGCGGCATGTCGCGCACAGCCGTGCGCTCTTTCGCCCCGGCCTGACGCCACGGGGCCCAACCCGAGAACTCATCTGCTCGTGCACCCCAGTGAACGTGTTCGCGAGCCGGGCGGGTCGATCGCGGCTCGGCCGAGCTCTGTTCGGCGGTGGCCGTCGCGGCGACGCGAAGCAGTTCTGGGCTCGCAACCGGTCGACATCAGGTTGCGCGGTGACGGCCGGGAGCTGTGGAGACGGCGTGGTGACACCATCCGTGTCCGAGATGCGCTGACGGAGGCGATGAGTCGGGCGCACCGCAGTCCTGGCCGACGAGGCAGGACGCGACAGTTCCGGGCAGCGCCGGTGCTGTGCTGCCGAGGACTGCCCGCCGCCACAGCGTGGTGACCGGGTCGGCGGACCGGCCGTCAGGACGGGACGACGCCCGGTTGGTTGGTCGTCGGTATCTGCTGCTGGTTGCCTTCCACCGGGCCGGTGACGCCGGGTTGGCCACCCGGATCGGGCAGTGGAACCCCAGGCCCGGCGGGGCCCGGAGCCGGGGGTTGCGCGGGCGGTGGAGGGCTCGGTGCGGGTGGGGGCGGTGGGGGAGCCGACGAGCTCGGTGGTTGGACGGGTTCCGGGGTTGGCGGTGCGGGTGGGGGCGGTGGGGGAGCCGATGAACTCGGTGGTTGGACGGGTTCCGGGGTTGGCGGTGCGGGTGGGGGCGGTGGGGGAGCCGACGAGCTCGGCGGTTGCGCGGGCTCTGGAATGTCCGGTGCGGGAGAAGGGCTCGGCGGCGGCGGTGTGGTCGAGGGCGCCTGCTGTGTCTGCGGTGCAGGCTCGGGCGACGGCGACGGCGACGGCGACGGCGACGGCGACGGTTGTGGGGTCGGTGTCTGGGTGGACGGGGCCTGCTGCGGCGTCGGGGTCTCTGTGGACGGGGACTGCTGCGGCGATGGCGTCTGCTGGGTGGGTGGCGCCGAGGGAGTCTGCTGTGGGTCCGGCGCCGGTTGGGTCGGCGATGCCGGTGGATGGGACGGCGCGGACGATTCCGGAGCGTCGGGTGCGGGTCGTGTGGTATCAGGTGTGGGTTGCGTTGTGTCCGGCGGTGTTTCGTCGTCCGGCAGCACCGGCTCGGGTGTCGAGTATCTCGGTGTGCCGGGGGAGAGCGCCTGTGGTGCGGCCGGCGCCGTGACAGCGGGTGGTTCGGGCAGCGCGGGCACGGCGGTTCCCGCCGCGGAGTAGGCGGGCTTGTAGACCATGTTCATCGCGAGCACGGCTTCCTGGCGCAGTGCCTCCTGCGCCATCTGCGCGTTGATGACGTGCGCCGCTTCCAGCAGTCGCGCGATCGCGCCGACCGGCCCGGACGCGCCCGGCGGCACCACCGCGAGTTTCACCGCCTCGGCGGCCGCGGCGACGCCGCCGAGCCGGGCGCCCACTTGACCGAGCACCGCGGCCAGCTCGTCGGCCGACGCCGCGAAACTGCGCGCGCATGCCTGCGCGGCGTCGGCGGCGGCGCCTTTCCATCCGGCGTTGTCCATCACGCGGTCCACACTGCCGCGAGTGAGTGGGAACGACGTAGTGAGCGCCCCCGCCGCGTCGAGCCAGATGGTCGAGGCGCGCAGTACCTGCGCGGCGTCGATCTGCTGCGCCTTCGCGTAGATCTCCTCGTGCCGCAGGGACTCGAAATGCTCCATCGAGCTGATGTAGGTGGGATCGGAGCCGCTCATCGGGGCAACCTCGTCTGGACCGCTCTCAGGGCGGCGGCGTTCGCGGCGTCGGCCTCTTCGAACAGTCCTCCGCTGATCAGGAACGCTTCCTTCATGCGATAGGCCGCTTCGATGTAGTGGTCGAGCAGCGCCGCCGCGTCCCGCGCCTTGTGGCTGAAACCGGCCTGCAATTGCTGCGCGGAGACGAATCCACCGAAACCGCCGAGGTCCGCGGCGGATTGGAGGCGCTGCTGTAGGTGCAGCAGCCGATCGGCCTGCCGCTCATACATTTCAGCGCACTGCCGAGCCGCCGCCGGATCGAACTGGACGGTCCCGCTCTGCGCGGCCTCCTTGAATCGGGCGATATCGGCTCGGCTGGTCTCGATCGTCATCGCTCACCCCTGAGATCGGTCGGTCCGCCTCAGACTAACCGGAAGCCCAGTGCCGGGTCAGCATTAGTCGGCGGCCACGGCCGCGATAACGAGCTATACCGGTATGCGCTTTTGCAATTGGAGGGCGATCTGCTCGGCGGAGGCGGGGGCGATACGCACTTCGTCGCCCGCTTTGATCAGGTATCTTCCGTCGTCGCGTACATCGATCCAGGTGTAGTGGATCGGTGGGGGCGGGGTGGGACGATCCAATCGCGGTTCGATTCTGATGTGGCCCTCGGCGGTATGTGGCTCGAGCAGCAGCTTGCGGATTCGGGGCGCCGCCTGTTGCCGCGCGCGCACGGTCTCCTGGTCGCGTACCGCGTCACCGGACGCGACTCGAGCGGGTTCGCGGCCCGCGGGCGTCCTCGGCAGCAGCGCCGCGATCCGCCGGCCCAGCTTGGTGCTGTGGCCGATCGAAATGCGCACGCGGCCACCGAAATCCGGGCTGGCACCGGGTTCCTGCACCGCGAGCACGGCGCGATCGTAGATGGCGGCGGCCAGCAACCGTAGTTCGCTGCCCGGTTGATGCGTGCCGCCGATCGCCACGATCCTGGTGTGCGGTTCGGCCAGAATGCGCAGGCAGGCCGATAGGTCGGGGTCGGAGCGCAGCGGCAGCCGCTCCGCGAGGGCGATGCGCAACTTTTCGGCCTCGTCCTCGGTGCGGGGCGTCTCCAGGATGCGCAGCGGGTAGGGGTGGCGGTCCAGGTCGGTCTCGCGCCAGATATAGGCGAACTCGTCCGGAGTGAAGGTCCATTCCACGGCCGAATCACATCCTCACCGAACCCGCCAATGCTGCTCGTAGCCTAGCGGTCCCGACGCCGGGACAAGCGATGTACCGCACGGGGACGCCACAGCCTTCCGGCATCCGTCCTGAAAAACCGCGATTTCGAGGCGGTGTCGTGCTCGACCGTCTGCTCCGGTTCTGCTGGAATATTCGGAAGGGGTTCGCGACGCGTGGGCGAAGCGACGACCCCGCACGGCAACAACCGGATATGGCTGAGATCTGCCGAGGAGGGATCGCGGTGCACACCACGATACGGCGAGTGGGCGCGGGAACCGTTCTGCTGTTCCTCGCGGGTGGCCTCGTCTGGGCGGGAGCCGGGCCAGCAGTCGCGGAGCCGGCCGGCTGCTATGTCGACCGCGGCGTCACCGACGCGGCCGCGCTGTGCCACAGCGGCGAAGGAGCCTCGGTGCTGGAGGCCGAATGTCTCGGCTTCTTCCAGCCGTCGGAGCGGTCCGGGCCGGTGTTCGGCTACTACAGCGGCTTCGAATCGCGACAGACGCCGGTCGGCAAGCCGATGCGCGTCACGTGCGTGGCCGACGGCGCCGTGGGAATCGCCACCCTCGCGTTCCTCGTCCCCGCCACGACGTCGTAGCCGAGGATCAGCGAAGACGCCCGGCTGTCGGCGTTTCCGGGATCGCGGCGGTCAGCTCGGCCGCGCCTCCAGCACGTTGTCCGGTGAGGCCGTCGGCACGCGCCTGGACAGGGTGAATCCGTGCCGGGCGAGGAACTCGCGGTACTCGGCCTCCGTGCGTTCCCGGCCGCCCGCGTTGACCAGCATCTCCAGGTCGATGTACTTGCTCGGATGCGGCGCGGCGTGTTCGGGGACGACCAGTTCGACGATCAGCAACCGGGCGTCGGGGTCCATGGCCGCACGCAGCGTGCGCAGAATGCGCCCGGCGTCCGCGTCGGCCCAGTCGTGCAGAATGTGCTTGAGGAGGTAGGCATCGCCCCCCTTGGGGACACTGTCGAAGAACGATCCGCTGTGCACCGCGCAGCGATCGGCGAGACCGAGTTCGGCGAGCCGAGCGGGCGCGTCGGCCACCACCTCGGGCAGGTCGAACAGGATGCCGCGCGATCGGGGCGCGCGGCGCAGGATTTCGGTGAGCATCGTCCCTTCGCCCCCGCCTACGTCGACCAGGGTCTCGAAGCGGCCGAAATCGTAGGCGGCGAACAGCGGTTCCATCGCCAGGGTGCCGATGCTGGTCATCGCGCGGTCGAACAATTCACCGAGTTCGCGGTCGTGCTGGACGTAGTCGAAGAACGGCATCCCGTCGAGTTTCTCGCCGACCGGCTCCCCGGTGCGCACCGCCTCGACCAGATGCGACCAGTGATTGCGGTGCCCGGGCGAACCGAAGAACAGCACCGCATCGCGCAACGACACGTCGGCATCGCGGCGCAGGGCTCGCGCCATCGGCGTCAGCGCGTAGCGCCCGTCGCGCTGCTGGGTGAAGATGCCGTGACTGATCAGCAGCCGCAGTAATCGCCGCAGCGCGTCCTCGTCGGCGCCGACCGCCGCCGCGAGCTGCGCGCCCGACCGCGGACCTGCCGCGAGCTCATCGGCCACACCGAGCACCGCTGCGGCGTGGATGGCCTGCGTGATCCACCCCGCGGCGATCAGTTCCATCAGCGCGACGTGTCCGGGCACCAGCTTGCGAAACGCGAGAGCCAAGGCGCCGCGTACCGACTCGACGGCCCGTACCAGCGGCAGCGGAGGGATTCTCGGTCGGTCGGCCACTGCGACTCCATCCGTCGAAGGTCGGCACTCTGCGCTTGTCTAGGAGGGTACGTCGCGGCCGGTTTCGCTGCGCTGTTTGTCTCGCTCGGCCGCCGTGGCGAGGTAATCGCCCAGTTCCCGGCGCAGCGTGACGTCCAGTGAGCGGGCGAGCGTGGCGTGCACCGAGGCTACCGCGAGTTCGCGCATCTTGGTGAGCATCGTTGTGGTCTCGGCGATTTCGCCGCTGGTGTCGGGCATCCAGCCGGGCCCGTGCTCATCGATGATGTGCTGCTTGGCCGCGGTGATCATGATGTGCGTGATGTCATCGATGCGGTCGGCCACCTTGGCGTAGATCTCGATGAGCGTGCGCAACTCCAGGCCGTACTCGTGCAACTCGGCGAACGAGGTGAGCAGCTGGGTCTCGGTGAACACCACCGTGTCGCCCTCCAGCCGGACCAGCTTCATCTCGCGCAGCCGGTCGACCAGTTCGTCGGCGTCGGCGCCGAGGATGGTGCCGATCAGCTCGCGGGGCACCTCGAAGGTCTCGTCCTTGGCCCAGGACGCCGTCACGGCGTGCTGCAGGCCGAGCACTTCGGTGAGATCCTTGCCGGTCTCCCAGCTGGTGATGAAGTCGGCGATGTGCGCGGTGGTGAAGCCGCGCTGCAGCAGCGCGTCGATCAGGCGCAGCCGCTCGAGGTGCGCGTCGTCGTAGATGCTGGCCCGGCCGTCCTTACCGACCGGGGGCGGCAGCAGTCCGCGTTCCTGGTAAGCGCGCACGTTGCGGGTGGTGGTCCCCGCGGCGCGCGCGAGGTCATCGATCCGGTACTCCGGCGTCGACCTCACCTCCCTCGCTGACCAGGCGCCGATGGACCGGCGGCGCGCCGCTGAACTGCATGCGGACCGAGTCTATCGTCCGCGCCGCCGGTCTCTCGGCACCTAGGAAACCGGCGCCACCCGTTGTCGCCGCTGGTCGGCGGTCTGCTCGATGACGAGGTAGTCGTCGAGATCGACCGCGCGCAGTTGGTGGACGTACTGCGTGGCGAAGCCCGGATACATCGTCGCGTTGAAGCCGTCCTCGGTCAGATACCAGCTGCGGCATCCCGAGTTCCAGGTGGTGGCCGAGAGCCTGCGCTGGATGGCGGCGTTGTAGCGGTCCTGCCGATCCTGCCGCACGTCCAGCATGCGCAGATCTCTATCCAGGATGACGCCGATCGCGCCGACGAGGTAGTCGATCTGGGCTTCCATGTAGACCAGCGCCGAGTTGTGCCCCGGCCCGGAATTGGGTCCGAAGGTGAAATACAGGTTGGGATATCCGGACACGGCGACGCTCTTGAAGGCGTAGGCGCCGCGCGCCCATTCGTCCGCGAGAATCCGGCCGTCGCGCCCGGCCACCGGGATGGGCGTCCCGGTCTTGGAGACGTCGAAGCCCGTCGCGAAGACGATGCAATCCGCCTGGTGCTCGATGCCTTCGGCGGTGCGGATGCCGTGCTCGGAGATCCGGGCGATCGGCCAGGTGATCAGCTTGCAGTTGTCCCGCTGCAGGGCCGGGTAGTAGTCGTCGGTCATCAGCAGGCGTTTGCAGCCGGCCCGGAAATCCGGGGTGAGCTGGCGGCGCAGCCAAGGATCCTTGACCTGCCTGCGCAGCTGTGCCTTGCCGACCAGCTCGACCACCCTGGTCAGCGGCGTGTTCCACACCACGCCCAGCGCCACCGACTCGTGTCCGTAGAACCAGGCGCGCCGGGCCAGCTGTTCGGCGGCGGGTACGCGTCGGTAGAGCTCCTTGGTCAGTCCGTTGGTCTGCCGGTTGATCCGCGGCAGCACCCACCCGGGGGTGCGCTGGAACACCTTCACCGAGGCGGCCTTGTCGACCAGCTCCGGGATGATCTGGACCGCGCTGGCCCCGGTGCCGACCACCGCGACGCGCTTGCCGGTGAAGTCGTAGTCGTGATCCCAGCGAGCGCTGTGGATCTTGTGACCCTGATACGTCTCGATACCGCGGATATCCGGGAGACTCGCGTTGGCCAGCGGCCCGGACGCCAGCACGACGGTGCGGGCGAGGATCGGGTCGGCGTGGCCCTCGATCGTGATCTGCCAGACTCCGGCCTGCTCGTCGAACACGATGCCGGTGACGTTGTGCCCGAAGCGCAGGTGCGGACCGAGCCGGAATTCCGCTGCCATCGCCTCGATGTAGCCGAGGATCTCGTTGCTTCCGGAGTAGGTGCGCGACCAATCCGGGTTCGGCGCGAAGCTGTAGGAGTACAACCGCGACGGAATGTCGCACGCCGCACCGGGATAGGTGTTGTCGCGCCACGTGCCGCCGATCGCGGCGCCGCGCTCGAAGATCGCGAAATCATGGATGCCGCGCTGCTTCAGCCGGATTGCCGTGCCGATTCCGGCGAACCCGCCGCCGATCACGGCGACGTCGAGGGTGTGCGTGCTCATCGGGTTCCCTGTCATGCCGCGGGCTCGTAGGTCAGTTCCTTCGACCAGGTCGGGTTGTTGCGCAGCAGTGCCTTCGGCAGCAACCCGGTGATCTTCACCAGCGTGTCGGCCACCAGGTGGTAGGGGTGACCGCGGTCGATCACCCAGCCGCCGTGCGTCTTCACGATCTGGTACATCGGCAGCCTGCGTGCGAATTCGCTGCGCTCGCCGACGTTCGCGTACCGCTTGAGCGCGCCGTAGAGCTTCTCCTCGTCGACGCCCATCGCGACGATGTTGTCGCGCATCTTGTTCAGCAGCGGCACGTAGCTCAGCACTCCGATGATCAGCGAGGGCTTGGCCCAGCCGCCGACCAGGTCGATGAACAGCTTGCGCATCTGCGCGTGCCCGAGCAGATCCATCACGGCGAAATCGACGGCCAGGTGCCGGGATTCGTCGGAGTTGATCTTCTTGAACGCCTCCTGGCAGACCGGGTCCTCGATCTCGTCCATGATGAACTTGATCAGCGCGCCGTCCAGCGCGACCTCCAGCATCGGGATCACGGTGCCGAGGAACGACAGCGACATGTCGTCGGAGTACTTGTCCAGGAAGTCGATCACCAGCTTGACGTTCACGTTCGGCTGCGGGATCTCGTCGCCGTCGAGCATGCCCCACCGGCGCATCAGCGCGAGCTCGGCGTTGGCGTGCTTCTGCTCCTCGGCGTGGAAATAGCGGTAGATCTCGCGCAACGTCTCGGTCGGCGCCTTCTTGGCCATCGCCGCGAAGCCGCGCGCGCCGACGTTCTCGATCCACATCAGATCGGCCATGAACGGCTTGAGCTTGGCGTGCAGTTCGGGCGTGATGGTCTCGCGGCCCGGCGCGTCCCAGTCGATGTCGGCCAGCGCCCACTGGCGGTCCTTGATCTTGCGGAGCATGTCGTCGAAGTCCATCGCGATGGCAGCCATGTCAGACTCCTGTCTTGTCGGTGACCGGCGTGTGGTCGGTGGTGGTCGAGTGGTCCTGGGGCAGCAGCCGCTCCAGGAGGCCGAGGACGTAGGTGTACTGCGCGGGGAAGCACCGCTTGAGCAGCCATACGGCGTGCGCGTCCAGTTGGGGGAGCACATAGAGTTGGCCGCGGTCGTGCGCGTCCAAGGCGGTGCGCGCGACCCGCTCGGGGGAGAAACCGATCCAGCGCATGAGGAAGTCGGCCAGCTGCGCCGATTCCTCGGTGATCCGGCCGTCACGCGCGACGTTCGTGCGGACGAACGTCGGGCACAACACCGTCACCGCGACACCGGTGCCGCTGAATTCGGCGGCCATGGTCTCCGACAGCGAGAGCACACCGGCTTTGGAAACGTTGTAGGCGGCCATGGAGGGCGCGGCGGCGAATCCGGCGGCCGAGGCGACGTTGATGATGCCGCCGCGCCCGGCGGCCCGCAGGCGCGGGGCGAATACCTCGCAGCCGTGCACGACTCCCCACAGATTGATGCCCAGTGCCCACTGCCAGTCGTCGAAGCCGATGTGCCCCACGGGTTTTCCGCCGATTCCGACGCCCGCGTTGTTGATCACCAGGTCGACCGGGCGATCGAACAGCGTGTCGGCGAACCGGGCGAGCAACTCCACGTCCTCGCGTCGCGCCACGTCGCAGCGGAAGGCGTGCGCGGCGCCCGGGTGGGTGCGTTCGATCAGGGCGACCGTTTCGTCGGCGCGCGCCTCATCGATGTCGGCGCAGATCACCCGGCCGCCACGGGCGGCGATCTCGAGCGCGAACGCGCGGCCGATGCCGCTGCCCGCGCCGGTGACCACGGCTCGCGCGCCGTGCGTGCGCCGGGCCCGGCCCAGGGCCACCAGCCTGTCCAATCCGAACATCTCAGCTCACCTTTTCCGTACCGGAGATAGCGACCAGCGCAGCGCGCAGGAAGTCGGCGGCGCGCGCGAGGGCTTGATCGGCCTCGGGCACCACCAGGGGAAGGGCCTGGAAGACGTGCAGTTGCCCAGGCCAGATCTCGAGCTCGCAGCTGCCGCCCGCGCGCCGGACCATCTCGCACAGCGCCCGCGCGTCGGCGGCGAGCATCTCGGTACCGCCGACCTGCACCAGGATCGGCGGCAGCGCGAGACCTTGCGGGATGGTCAGCCGCAGGCGCGCGGCGTCGGCCGGGTGGCCGTTGGTGTAGGCCGCGGGCAGCCTGCTCGCGGCGGCGGCCGAGATCAGCGGATCGGTCCGGACGCGTTCCCGTTCGGCCGCCAAGCCGAGGGTCAGATCCAGCAGCGGGGAGAACATCGCGACGGCCGCGGGCTGCGGACGCCGGTGTCGCCCGTTCTCGACGAGCAGGTCCAGTGCGAGATGTCCGCCCGCGGAGTCACAGGCGATCACCAGGTCTTCCGCGGCGATGCCCCGGCCGAGCAGCCAGCGGTAGCCCGCCTCGACGTCGTCGGCGGCGGCGGGGAACCGGTGTTCGGGCGCGAGGCGATAGTCGGTGAGGAAGACCGGAAGACCGGTCTTCGCCGACAGCCGAGCCGCGAGAGCGCGATGCGTGCGAGCCGAGCAGATCACATACCCGCTGCCGTGGATGTAGTAGACGGCTCGCGTCCCGAACGGCACGCCTGCCGCCCGCACCCATTCGCCGCGCACCGCGCCCGACCGGACCTGGGTGACGGATGTACCGGGCGGCACGGGACCGCCGACGGCCATCAGTGTGGCGATGAGCTTGCGTGCGAACCAGACGCCCGGCGCGTTCATCGGCACCGCGCAGTTCACCGGCCGAAGCGTGAGCCTGGTGGCCGTCGCGGCCACGGTGGCGCGGGTCGAGGGCACGGTGGGAATGCTGGGGACCGAGGTCCTCGTTGACCTTGTCATGCGCTAAGAATCAGCCATCAATGTGCCAGTTGTCAATGGCACATTGATGAAAGGTAATATTGACCGGTTACCGTGACGTGTGGCTACCTTGGATGACGACGAGATCGCGGCGGCGACGGTCGGCGAGGTGGAGCCCTATGCGGTCAAGGTGGTTCTGGAGGACTACAACCCCGCGTGGCCGGACTGGTATGCCGAGGAAGAAGCCGTGATACGCGCGGCACTCGGCGACGTGGCGCTGCGGATCGAGCACACGGGTTCCACGTCGGTTCCCGGTCTCGCGGCCAAGCCGCTGATCGACATCCTGCTGCTGGTTCCCGACGCCGACGACGAAGCCGCTTATCTACCGGCTCTCGAAGCTGCCGGGTACGCGCTGCGCGTCCGGCAACCGGACTGGTATCAGCATCGCTGTCTTGTCCGCCGGGTGGAGAGTGGTACACGCCGAAACGTGAATCTGCATGTGTTCGCGCCGGAGTCGGGCGCACCGGAGATCGAGCGGGTCCTCGCCTTCCGCGACTGGTTGCGCACGCGCGACGAAGACCGGGAGTACTACGAGCGTACGAAAAGAGCTCTCGCGCGGCGTGACTGGAAGTTCGTGCAGCACTACGCGAACGCCAAGAGCGAGGTCATCGAGGAAATCCTCGGCCGAGCGCTGTCCGGCTGATGCCGAGCGGGCGAGCCACTCGACTCGTCACCGGACAACGACCGCCCGACCGGCACCGTCGAGCGCTTTCCGCAGTGGCGGGCACGCTGCGCCTGGCAGCGGACCGGGATCGCGCGGATCATGCCCGGCGCGTCCACCGCGCCGCCGAATGCCGAGGCCCTCTCGGCTCGAATTCGGTTGTGCCCGAATGCTCTCAGTACCCGCGCGCGGGGTCGATCGGCGCCAGCAGCGGGCGTCCTTCGAGGAATCGCGAGACGTTCGCTTCGACATGGTCGGCGAAGGCCGCCAACCGCAGCTGCGGCGGGTTCGAATCATGGGGAGTGACAATGGCATTCGGCAGCGACCAGAGGGGATGACCGGCCGGGAGCGGCTCTGGGTCGGTGACGTCGAGGCCCGCGCCGCCGATCGCGCCGGAGGCCAGCGCGGCCACCAGTGCGTCGGTGTCGATGAGGCTGCCGCGCGCGACGTTGATGATCCACGAGGACGGCTTGAGTCGCGCGAGTTCGTCCGCGCCGACGAGATGCCTGGTGGCGGGCGTGGCGGGCGCGGCGATCACCACGTGATCGGTGTGCGGCCAGACCCGGCCGAGATGATCGGCGGAAATCGTCTCGACCGAAGAGGGAATGCCGGGGCCGGTGACCGGACGCCCGCTGCGGTTCACCGCGATGATGTGCGCGCCGAGCGGAACCAGCATCGGGATCAGCGCGCGGCCGATGCCGCCCGCGCCCACGATCGTCACCGTCTTGCCGCGCAGCGTGCCGACGTGCGGAAAGAAGTCCTGTTGCCGCCAGTCCGAGGCGCGCAGATGCTCGGGCAGGTAGCGGACACCCGCGAGCAGCAGCATGAGCGCGTGCTCGGCCACGCTCGCCGCGAAAGCGCCTGCGGCGGAGGTGAATCGCACACCGGGATGCCTGGCGATGACGCCCGCGGCGAACCAGTCCTCGACGCCTGCGGCCGGAAGCTGCACCCACTCCACACCGGCGGGTAATTCGTCCGGGAACTCGCCGGCGTCGCCGGCCCAGATCAGCCCGCGCGCCTCGCCGAGATCGGAGAGGGTGGCGCCCGCCCCCACGACGGCTTTCTCCAGCAGCGTGGGAGGTGGGTCGGCGGGGCCGATCGCGATCGTCACTGCCGGTCGGTTCATGGACGGACCTCCTTCGGAGCAGTAGGAACGTGGTCGCGAGCGAGACGTTGCGACCGTAACACCGCCCGGCGTGCGCCGACCGGTCACAGGGTGTGCGTCCGGCGCCGCGCTAGGCTTCGCTCTGCTCCTCGTCGAGCTCCACGTCCACCTTGTCCCGCTCGGCCCACTCCAGGAGAGGATCCAGGTGGAACACCGCGTCATCCATGCCCGCGTGCAGGTCGCCGAGTTCGGCGAAGCGAGCGGGAACGGAGGCCATGGTGAAGTCGCGCGGATCGATGTCGGGAATTTCGTCCCAGCGTACCGGTGTGGAGACCGTGGCGGCGGGGACGCCGCGCACCGAGTAGGCGGCGGCGATGGTGTGATCGCGGGCGTTCTGGTTGTAGTCGACGAACAGCATCTTCGGATCGCGGTCGCGCCGCCACCAAGTGGTGGTCACGTCGTCGGGCGCCCGCCGCTCGACTTCACGGGCGAACGCGAGCGCCGCCCGGCGCACGTCCTGGAATCCCTGATCCGGCGCGATCCGCACGTACACGTGCAGGCCCTTGCCGCCAGAGGTCTTCGGCCACCCGACGGCGCCGATCTCGTCGAGGACCTCGTGCACGACCCCGGCGACCCGTCGCACTCGTGACCACGGGCAATCCGGCATCGGGTCGAGGTCGATGCGCCACTCGTCCGGACGCTCGGTATCGGCGGCGCGCGAATTCCACGGATGGAACTCGACCGTGGACATCTGCACCGCCCACAGGACGTCGGCGAGCTTCTCGACGCACAGCTCGTCGGCATGCCGCCCATAGCGCGGGAAGTACACCCGCACAGTCGGAATCCAGTCCGGCGCGCCGGCGGGAAGCCGCTTCTGATGCACCTTGTCGCCCGCGAGTCCTTTGGGAAAACGGTGCAGCATGCAGGGCCGGCCGCGCAGCGCGTTGACGATGCCGTCCCCGACGCTCAGGTAGTACCGCGCCAGGTCCAGCTTGGTCGCGCCGGTCTCCGGAAAGTAGACGCGGTCGGGGTTGGAGACGCGGATCGTATGGTCGCCGACTTCGAGTTCGATCGCCGACCCGGTGGATTTGCTGGCCACGGGTCGACTGTAGTGGGCGAGGCGCGGGAAAGCCCGGCACGACTTCGCGCCGGCGCCCGCTTTGCCGCGGCCGGGTTCCCGGCGTTGCACCGCTCTGGTATGCATACCGGTATGAGCAAGGCGACGCGCGTGACCGTCACGCTGGATCCGCAGGTGGCCGAGTGGGCCAGGGAGGTCGCCGATCGCCAGAACCGCAGCCTGTCGGCGGTGATCAACGCCGCGCTGCGCTCCACGCTCGTGCACGACAGCCTGACGGCGCTGACCATCGACGAGGAGGCCGAGCTGGCCGCCGCCTACGACGACGTGACACTCACCCAGGCCGCCGAAGACGATGCCGCCGGCGCCGCATGAGACGCGGCGAGATCTGGCGCTACGCCCCGACACTCAGTGACGGCACCCCTTTCCCGCGGCGTATGACGGTCGTGCTGGTCTCCGACTCGGCGGTGATCACCTCGCGCTATCGCTGGCTGCAGGTCGTCCCGTTGCGCGACGCCGATCCCGGGCATGTACTGGCCACTCTCACCGAGCACGGCTGGGCCGACACCTTGAAACTGCACCGCGCGTACCGCCCCTGGCTCACCGAACATCTCGGCATACTCTCCCCGGAGGAGACGGAATCCCTCGACGCCCGCCTGCGGGCCACGCTGAGTTTGTAGGTGCCGCGCCTTCGGGCGGCGTGCCCGCGCACCGTTGTGGCGAGCCGGGACCGCGTACGGCGCATGCTAGGTCTGCGTGCTTCACTCGGAACCAGGAGTCGAGCCGGTGTGGTACGTGAGGCGGAAGCCGCGCGGCCTCGGGCCCACCGTCTTCGCTGCGGTCGCAGGCACACCGACCCACGCCGGTGAGCGTGTTGCGCGGCGTCGAGTCCATGAGCGGGGAAGCCTCGTCCGCGGCCCCCGACCGTTGTCGCTATGTCGGCGTGGCCAACGCGAACGGCAGGATGGCGTCGGCACCGGCCGTGCGGAGTGCGTGGGCGGCGACGGTGAAGGTCCAGCCGGTGTCGGTGATGGTGTCGACCAGCAGGATCGGGCCCGGCACGTCGGTGAGGTCGGGGATCTCCCAGGAGTCGAACAGTCCGGCTACCCGGTGTGCGGAGTTGGCCGCCGAGACGGGTGGGCGGTCCGGGCGGGTGCGCAGGGTGCCGAGGTCCCGCAGGCGGCCGACCTCGGCCAGCCGGGCGGCGAGGGTGGCGGTGAGCACGGGGTAGCGCGGGGATTCCAGGGCGAGCACCGACCTCGGGCGGGTGGCCCAATCCCATTCGCGCAGCACGGCGACGCAGGCGTCGAAGACCGCGTCGGGGACCGGATCGTCCGGGCCGTCCAGCAGCGCCCGTAGTCGCTGCCCCCAGCCGAGATCGGTCAGTCTGCCGAGGACGCGGCCGGTCTCGGCGCCGCCGGTGATCTTGCCGGACAACGGGACTCCCAGCTTGGCCATACCGGTGGGCCACTGCTTGCGGGGCGCGAGATCGATGCCGGGGCGGTCGAGCCGGGCCTTGGTGGCGGCCACCGCGTCGGCGGCGACGGTGCGGTCGGGGCGGCTGCCGGTGCAGTTGTCGCAGCGGCCGCAGCCGGGCGAATCGGCCGCGTCGGAGGACAGGCCCGGGTCGTCGAGCTGGCGGCGCAAAAATTCCATCCGGCAACCGGTGGTGGATTGGTAATCGATCATGGCCTGTTGTTCGGCCTCGCGGGCGATGGACAGGCGCTCGTAGCGCTCGGTGTCGTAGGTCCACGGACGGCCGGTGGCGATCCAGCCGCCGCGCACGCGGCGCACCGCACCATCCACGTCGAGCACCTTCAGCACCATCTCCAGCCGGGAGCGATTCAGCTCCACCAGTGGCTCCAATGCCGCGGTGGACGACGCCCGATCGGAGTCCAGCGCGTCGAGCACGGCGCGCACGATGTGCTCACGGGGGAACGCGACGGAGGCGAAGTAACTCCAGATGCGTGCGTCCTCGGGGCCGGGCAGCAGGATCACCTCGGCCCGGTCGGTGCCGCGCCCGGCGCGTCCCACCTGCTGGTAGTAGGCGATAGGGGAGGACGGCGCGCCGACGTGCACCACGAACCCGAGGTCGGGTTTGTCGAAGCCCATGCCCAGCGCGGAGGTGGCGATGAGCGCCTTCACCTCGTTGTTCAGCAGCGCCGCCTCCAAAGCCTCGCGTTCGGCGGGGTCGGTCTGCCCGGTGTAGGCGGCGACGGTGTGGCCGTGCGAGTTCAGTACGTCGGCGAGATCGTGCGCGGCGGCGACGGTGAGCGTGTAGACGATGCCGGAGCCGGTCAGCCGGCGCAGATGGCCGCTGAGCCAGGCGGTGCGTTCCACGGCGTCGTCGAAGCGGACCACCGACAGGTGCAGCGATTCGCGATCCAGCGTGCCGCGCAGCACCAGGGTGTCGGTGCCGATCTGGGTGGCGACGTCGGTGACCACCCGGTCGTTGGCGGTCGCGGTGGTCGCGAGCACGGGGACGCCGGAGCCGAGGTCGGCGATCAGCGTCCGGATGCGCCGGTAGTCCGGCCGGAAGTCGTGCCCCCAGTCCGAGACGCAGTGCGCTTCGTCGATCACCACCAGCCCGGCGTCGGCAGCGAGCCGGGGCAGGACCTGATCGCGGAAGTCCGGATTGTTCAACCGCTCCGGGCTGACCAGCAGCACGTCGACCGCACCCGCGGCGACGTCGGCGTGGATCTCGTCCCACTCGGTGACATTGCCGGAGTTGATGGTCGCCGCTACGACCCCCGCGCGTTGCGCCGCTGCCACCTGGTTGCGCATCAGCGCGAGCAGCGGCGACACGATCACCGTCGGCCCGCGCCCCGCCCTGCGCAGCAGCTTCGCGGCGATGAAGTACACCGCCGACTTTCCCCAGCCGGTGCGCTGCACGACCAGCGCCCTGCGCCGCCGAACGACGAGCGCCTCGATCGCGGTCCACTGGTCCTCCCGCAGCCGAGCGCCGGCACCGGCCAGCTCGCGCAGCAGCTGTTCGGCGTGCTCACGCAGGTCGGGGGCGGTGAGGTCGATCGAAGACGCGCCGGTGGCCGTGGTCATGCGCTCCATCGTGCCCGACGACTCCGACAGGTGGCCGTGCGCCCGGCCGCCGCCTACCGGGTCAGCCGCGCGGCGCCTTCCGGCCACACGATCTCGACCGGCACGTCACGCCGGTGAGCGGCCGCGACTACGGATCCGGTGCCGCCGCGCTGCCCGGCCTCGCCGTCCCACACCGCGATCAGCCGATCACACGACGCCAGCATCGTCTCGTTCGCCGCTTCGTAGGCGTCGCGCCCCGCGTTGTCGAAGTCCATCACCCGTACCGCCGCCGCGCGATCGACGAGTTCGTCGAACAGGTCGGCGTGGTCGGGCCGCACCTGCGCTTCCCGGTAGTTCCGCGACGGCAATATCACTTCGAGCTGCCCACCGGCATCCAGGACAGCCTTGGCGAACATCGAGTCGGCGCCGCGAGCCAGGCAGCTCACGCCCACCAGGTCCGCGGCGGGGTACGCGGCGAGCAGTTCACCGACCACGGCGGACACCAGCGGCTCGGTGGCGGGCGTGAAGTTCGTATGCCCGGTGACCCCGATGCGCACCATGCAGGTTTCTCCTATGCCGTCCTCACCTGCGGTCTCGCAGCTCAGTCCCGAGTTTCACATGCGCGCCACGCCTGGTGCGCATCTTTCCCAGGCGGTCGCGGCGGCCGGCTCGCCGCCGGTCGGACTCGAGCGGGACGCGCGGTCGCCGCTGCCAGCTCGGCCAGCCGGGCGCGGACGAGGTCGGGGCGTTCCTCGATGATGAAGTGGCCGCAGTCGCGGACCAGTTCCAGCCGGTAGTCATCGGCGCGAGCGGTTTCGGCGGAGGCGAGCGACGGATGGACCGCCGCGTCCTCGACGCCGAACAGGGCCAGGATCGGCACCCGCGCTCGGCGTTGTTCGCCGCGCCCGGCCGACCGGGGCACTTCGCGCAGCAGGAATGTGCGGTAGGTGTCGGTCGCCGTGCGGGCACAGACGGGGTCGCGGAAGCGGTCCGCGTAGGTCCGGATCACCTCGGCTCCGAACGCCTCGCGATGGCGTACGGCGCCGGCGAAGACGAACTGCTCCAAGAAGCGGGTACGCCGGTGCAGGTAGGTGCCGAATGCCGCGACGGCGGGCTGGTAGAGCAGCAACCGCCAGGCGTGCGGGAGGAAATCGCGCGGCGTCTGCCACGGATGGGCGATGTTGAGCGCCAGCAGCGCGTCGAATCGCTCCGGCTCGCGCAGCACGAGCAAGTGGGCGATGTAGCCGCCCCAGTCGTGGCCGACCAGTAGGACGCGGTCCAGGCCGAGCGCGTCCAGCAGCGCGAGCAGGTCGGAGGCGACGTCTTCCTTGGCCCACCGGTGCGGCGCGGGACCCGACCAGCCGTACCCGGGCAGATCGGGCGCGATGATCCGCAACCCGTCCGGTGGATCGGCGAGCAGGTGACGGTAGGCGTAATGATGCTCGGGCCAGCCGTGCAGCGCGAGCACCGGGCGTCCGTCCGCCGGACCCGCCTCGGTGACGTGGAAACGCACGCCGCGGGCGGTCACCTCCGACCGGCGCACGCCGGGGATATCCGGCGGCCCCGCCGCCGGGTCGGAATCCGGAGCGGGTGCGAAGAAGGACGGCCGCCAGGGCATACCCGATGGTATCCGGGAAGCGGGCGGCGGATCCAGACGGCGACGGTCAGCCCTTCACGCAGAGCACCTGACGCAGCGTCGCGACCACGTCGACCAGGTCGCGCTGTGCCTCGATGACCTCGTCGATGTCCTTGTACGCGGCCGGGATCTCGTCCACCACGCCCGCGTCCTTGCGCGACTCGACGCCCTCGGTCTGGGCGATGAGATCGGCCACGGTGAACTGCCTCTTGGCCGCGTTGCGGCTCATCCGCCGTCCCGCGCCGTGCGAAGCCGACTGGAACGAGGCCGGATTTCCTTTGCCGCGCACCACATACGACCGAGTACCCATCGAGCCGGGGATCAGCGCGAGATCACCCGCGCCCGCACGCACGGCGCCCTTGCGGGTGACCAGCATCGGCACGCCGTCGATGAGCTCCTCCGCCACATAATTGTGGTGGCAGCTGATCGGCTGCTCGAAACGCACGCCCCGCTCGGCGAATTCGGCGGCGACCGCACGGCAGACCAGGGCGAGCATCACCGCACGGTTGCGCGCCGCGTACTCCTGCGCCCAGGTGAGGTCGCGGCGGTAGGCCTCCATCTCCGGCGTGCCGGAGACGAAGACCGCCAGGTCGCGGTCGGGCAGATCGACGTTGTGCGGCAGCGTGCGCGCGATCGCCATGTGCCGCTCGGCGAGTTCCTTGCCGATGTTGCGGCTGCCGGAGTGCAGCAGGATCCACACCCGCTGCTCCTGATCCAGGCAGACCTCGATGAAGTGGTTGCCGCCGCCGAGCGTGCCCATCTGCTTGTGCGCCTTGGACTCGCGCGGCTGTACCCGGGCGTCCAGTGTGCCGAACGAACCCCAGAAACGGTCCCAACCCGCGCGCAGCGGCGTAGTGCTCGCGCCGAGCCCGGCCACCTGGGCGCCGAGCCGGGCGACATCCACGGCGTCGTGATGGGCCTGGAAGCCGACCGGCACCGCCGCCTCGATCCGCGACCGCAGCGACCGCAGGTTGTCGGGCAGATCCGCGGCGGTGAGGTCGGTGCGCACGCTCTCCATGCCGCAGCCGATGTCCACGCCGACCGCGGCGGGCGACACCGCGTCCTTCATCGCGATCACCGATCCGACCGTGGCCCCCTTGCCGAGGTGCACGTCGGGCATCACGCGGACGCCGTGGACCCATTTCAGCGCGGCGATGTTGCGCAGTTGCCGGAGCGCGGACTGCTCGACCTCGTGCTCGTGGGCCCACATGAGCGTCTGCGCCTTGGTGCCGCGCAGCTCGACGGGAAACATGGTCTCGATCCTTCCGTTGATCTTCACCGTCAACGGTAGGGACCGCCGGCACCCGGCGCACCCCAATATCCGGCCGACCCGGACGGTGGAGGTTCAGCCCACGGGGTGTTCGAATCGTGCCCGGTAGACGCGCCCGGCATTCCCGTGGGCAATGGCGTCGACCAGCACCTCGGCGTCGGCGGTGGTGATCGCGTCCTCGGCGATCCACTCGTCGATGAGCTTGCCGAGCCCGCGCCGCCAGAGCAGGGCGCCGAGGTAGTGCAACTCCGGGAGTCCGTAGCCGTCCGAGGAGTAGCACAGCGCCCGGAACGGAGCCAGCTCCAGCGTCTCGGCGAGCACGGCCCCGGCCCGCTGCCCCACATAGGGAATGGTCAGGCCGAGATCCAGGTGGACGTGATCGAAGACGTGCGCGAGGTAGGCGGCATGGCGATGGAAGGGCCAGCAGTGCAGCAGCATCACCGACAGCCCGGTGCCCGCCGTCCGGCGCAGGAAATCGGTGAGCAGCAGCGGGTCACTGTGCCGAAGGCGCAGATCGGGGTCGCCGAACCCGGTGTGGAATTGCAGGGGCAGACCGAACTCGGCGCCGATCCGCGCCCCGAGACCGACCAGCCAGCCGAGCACGTGCGGATCGGAGAGCCGGTGTTCGGGCGCGAAACTGGTCGGCGGGTGATCCCGCACCGGGAAGTCCAGACCGCACCGGTAGGCGACGATCGTCTTCAACCCGACGGCATGGGCGGCCCGCGCGCGCAGTTCCGCCTCGATCCGCTCGTAGACCCCGGACACCGCGCCGACCTGTGCGACGACCCGCTCGGCCACCTCCTCCAACCGGATCACCTCGCGTACCTCGCCGTCCACCAGGGCGGCGAAATCCGCCGTGCCGCCGCCGATTCCGGTGTCCAGGCACCACCGGGTCACCCCGGTGGCGCGCAGCAGTCGGGTGGCGACCTCCCGGGCGCCGAGCCGTGCGCGATGACGCAGGTAGACATCCGGGCTGACATGGGCGGGCAGGTCGAGCGCGGGGGCGCACCAGCGGCGCACCGCGAGCCCGATCGCGGAATCGAAACTTCCGTGCGCGCCCTCGCCGAGCAGGCGCTCGAAGCCGCGCCGGTCCAGGTTCCCGGTGTGGACGCCGTGGCAGTGGTGATCGGTGAGCCGCACCCCGTCGGTGAGCATGTCAGAACCGCCAACGCGTCAAGCCGACCAGCTCTTCGGCGCTCGCGGCGGCGTACCGCTCGGCCTCCGCGCGACGCACGGTGAGCAGCGCGTCGTGCAGTTCGGCGCCCATGGCGTCGGCCAGCACCGCGGACGCGGCGAGGTGGTCGGCGGCTTCGGCCGGTGTGGTGGGTAGGCGGCGCACATCCGACATCATGCGTGCTTCGGCGTCGAAAGTTGCGGGATCCCCGGCGATCTCGGCCGGAAGGCGTAGGCGTTCGGCCACACCGGCGAGCCCGGCCGCGATCACCGACCCGACGATCAGGTACGGATTGCCGGTCGCGTCGAGACACTTGATCTCGGCGTTGGCGGCCCACCCCTCGGTGCCGCGGACTCCGGTGACGAAGCGCAGCGCGGCCTCTCTGGTCTCGCGGCCCCAGCACTGCCAGACCCCCGCCCAGCGCGACGGCACCAGCCGCAAGAAGCTTGCCGGATTGCCCGCGCCGACCGCGACCAGCGCGGGCAGTTCCCGCAACACTCCCGCCAGGAACGCCTCACCGGTCCGCCGCATGCCGTGCGGGCCGTCGCCGCCCGCGAACAAGGGGCCCTCGTCGTCGGTCACCGACAGGTGCAGGTGCGCTCCGGAACCGGCGCCGCCCGGCTCGATACAGGGGGCGAGCAGCGCCCGCCAGCCGTACCGCGCGCTCATCTGACGGATTGTGTGCCGGACCAGCACGGCCTCGTCCGCGGCGGCGACCGGCTCGGACGGTTCGACCGACAACTCCAGTTGCGCGAGCGCGTATTCCGGATGGAACTGCGCGACCGCCACACCTTGCCGTTCGAGCGCGGCGACCAGGTCGGCGGCGTATTCGGCGACCTGCCCGAGCCGCACGATGCCGTAGGCGGGGCCGTGGATCGCGGGTGTGAAGCCCTCGGTGTCGTCGGCGCGGCCCACTGCCCATTCGGTCTCGAAGGCCATGGCCAACCGCAGTCCGGCGGCCTGCGCCGCAGCCGTCTGGCGTGCCGCGAAGTGCCGCTGGCAGGCGACGAAACGGGTGCCGTCCTGGGTGTATTTGTCCGTGGGCGCCCACGCCCAGCCGGGCTGGCAGGCCAGTACGGTCAGCCCGGCCAGATCCGGGATGAGTCGCAGATCGCCGTCGGGGCCGCCGAGATAGCGCCCGACCGCCATCACGTCATCGAAGGCGAAGGTCTCGAAGCACGGCGACACCCCGACGCCGTACCGGGACGCGAGATCCAGCCGCTTGCCGGGGACGGCTTTCACGCGCGTGATGCCCGCGTTGTCCACGAAGCTCAGGGCGACCATGGACGCGTCCAGCCCTTGGATCGGAGTGGTGTCGCCGTCGGCGGGGATGCGATCCGGCGTGGTGGCCATATCCTCACGATATCGGCTCGGGCGCTGCGGGAGCCGTTGTGGCGCGCGCCGCTACTCCGCGGCCGGAGCGGCGGTGATCTCCTCGCGGGCGGACCGTCATATCGCCGGACGGTAGTCGCCCGGCCCGGGCCGCGCACGTGACCGCGCGCCCGCGTCGGCGCGGCCCAGCGGGTGGGATCGGCGCTGCGCCCGGTGCGTAGGCTGTACCCATGACGGTAGGAACGACCACCCAACCGGATGTCCGTGCGGTGGTGCACGAGGCCGCGCGTAAGGCCAGGGTCGCGTCGCGGGCGCTGGCCCAGCTGACGACCGCGCAGAAGAACGACGCACTGCACGCCGCCGCCGACGCGCTGCTCGCCGCCGCCGATCGGGTGCTGGCCGCCAATGCGGAGGACATCGCAGCGGCGCGGGCCGCTGGCACCGAGGAGTCGCTGCTGGACCGGCTGCGGCTGACCAAGCCCCGCATCGACGGCATCGCCTCGGGGTTGCGGCAGGTGGCCGGGCTGCCCGATCCGGTCGGTGTGGTGGTGCGCGGCTCGACCCTGCCGAACGGGCTGGAGATCAGGCAGGTGCGCGTGCCGCTCGGCGTGGTGGGCATGGTGTACGAGGCCCGGCCGAACGTCACCGTCGACGCCTTCGGGCTCGCGCTCAAGTCCGGTAACGCCGCCCTGCTGCGCGGCTCGTCCTCGGCGGCGCGATCGAATGCCGCGCTCGTCGCGGTGCTGCGCGAATCGCTTGCGGTGCAGGACATCCCCGCCGACGCCGTGCAGCTGCTGCCGAGCGAGGACCGGTCCAGCGTCACCCATCTGATCCAGGCTCGCGGCCTGGTCGACGTCGTCATTCCGCGCGGTGGCGCCGGGTTGATCAACGCGGTCGTCCGCGACGCGCAGGTGCCCACCATCGAGACCGGCACCGGCAACTGCCACGTCTACGTGCACGCCGCCGCCGATCTGGCCATGGCGGAGCGGATCCTGATCAACGCCAAGACCCGCCGGCCCAGCGTGTGCAACGCGGCCGAGACCGTGCTGATCGACGCCGCCATCGCGGACACCGCGCTGCCGCGGCTCACCGACGCGCTGGAGCGTGCCGGGGTCACCATCCACGGTGACCTCCCCGGCCAGGTTCCGGCCACCGACACGGACTGGGGCGAGGAGTACCTCACCCTGGACATCGCGCTCAAGGTCGTCGACGGCCTGGACGCGGCGGTGGAGCACATCAACACCTGGGGCACCGGCCACACCGAGGCCATCGTCACCGGCGACCTCGCCGCGGCGCGCGAGTTCACCGGCCGGGTCGACGCCGCCGCCGTGATGGTGAACGCCTCCACCGCATTCACCGACGGCGAGCAGTTCGGCTTCGGCGCCGAGATCGGCATCTCCACTCAGAAACTGCACGCGCGCGGTCCGATGGCCCTGCCGGAACTGACCTCGACGAAGTGGATCGTCTGGGGCGAGGGGCAGATCCGGCCGGTCTGACCGGTGTGCGCGGCGGCCGCGGACGATGCCGAGTCGGTGTCCGCGCCGCGCTGCCGTAGCGTGGGGGATGGTTCGGAAGAAAGGTGCCGGGTGGTGTCGGAGAGCGCAGTACAGGAGCCGGTCTTCTCATCGGTGGAAGACGTGCTCGAACGGTTGGCGAGCACGGGCTACCTGGCGGACAAGGCCACAGCCACCTCGGTGTTCCTGGCCGATCGCCTGGGCAAGCCGCTGCTGATCGAGGGACCGGCGGGTGTGGGCAAGACCGAGCTGGCGCGTGCTGTCGCGCAGACCTCGGGCGCGGAGCTGGTGCGGTTGCAGTGCTACGAGGGCGTCGACGAGGCCCGCGCGCTGTACGAGTGGAATCACGCCAAGCAGATCTTGCGCATCCAGGCCTCCAGCGAGAACGACTGGCAGGAGACGAAGGCCGACGTCTTCACCGAGGAATTCCTGCTGTCGCGCCCGCTGCTGACCGCGATCCGGCGCACCGATCCCACGGTGCTGCTGATCGACGAGACCGACAAGGCCGACGTCGAGATCGAGGGCCTGTTGCTCGAGGTGCTCAGCGATTTCGCGGTGACGGTGCCGGAGCTGGGCACGATCACCGCCAGCCGCAAGCCGTTCGTGGTACTCACCTCGAACGCCACCCGGGAGCTGTCCGAGGCGCTCAAGCGCCGCTGCCTGTATCTGCATCTGGACTTCCCGGACGAGGAGCTGGAGCGGCGCATTCTGGCCAGCCGGGTCCCGGAGCTGTCGGCGGCGGTCGCCGCGCAACTGGTGCGGATCGTGCACGTACTGCGCGGCATGCAGTTGAAGAAGCTGCCCTCGGTCGCGGAATCGATCGACTGGGGCCGCACTCTGCTGGCGCTGGGCCTGCGGGATCTCGACGACACGACCGTTCGCGCCACTCTCGGTGTGGTCCTCAAACACCAGAGCGACCACCAGCGCGCGCTGGCCGAACTGAAGCTGGCCTGAGCCGTGGCGGCCGGGTCGGTCCCCGCCGAGGTCGCGTCGCTGAGCGCGCCGCACGGTATCGCGGGGCATCTGGTCGGCTTCGTGGAGGCGCTGCGGGCGCGCGGCATACCGGTCGGCCCCTCAGAGACGGTCGACGCGGGCCGTGTGGTGACCGTGCTCGATCTGATGGACCGCGAGGTCCTGCGCGAAGGACTGGCGTGCGCGTTACTGCGGCGCACCACCCACCGCGCGACCTTCGACGGCCTGTTCGATCTGTGGTTCCCGGTCGCTGTCGGAGAACGCGCCGCGGCCGGGGACGAGATCGAGATCCCGCACACGCGTTCGGGTGACGTGGACATTCCTGCCCTGCGCGAACTGCTGGCGCAACTACTGGGGCAGGAGTCGGCGACCCCGCAGCTGGAGGCGCTGGCCGCGCAGCTGGTGGAGCAGTTGGGCCAGTACCAATCCGCCCGCGGCTCGTCTTTCTCGTCGTATCAGGCGCTGAAAGAAGTGCAGCCGCAGACGTTGCTGGCGAAGATCCTCGCGGGTATGGGACTCGGGCCGGACGCGAGCGAGTTCGACGCCGAGATCGCCCGCCGCGCCGCCCGGCAGCGCATCGCTGGTTTCCGCGCGACCGTCGAGGCCGAGACCAGGCGGCGGGTCGCCGAGCGGATCGGCCGCGAACGTGTGGCGAGCTACGGGGTGGCCCGCCAAGCCGAGGAAGTCGATTTCCTGCGCGCCTCCGAAGCCGAACTCTCCGAACTCAAGCGCAGCACCCAGCGGTTGGCTCGCATCTTGGCCGCGCGCCTCGCCGCGCGTCGCAGACATGCCCGCCGCGGCGCCATCGACCTGCGCCGCACCCTGCGCGCATCCATGTCCACCGGCGGGGTGCCCATCGATCTGGTGCACCGCAAGCCGCGGCCGGGCCGCCCCGAACTGGTGCTGCTGTGCGATGTCTCCGGTTCGGTGGCCGGCTTCAGCAACTTCACGTTGCTGCTGGTGAGCGCGCTGCGCGAACAGTTCTCCCGGGTGCGCATCTTCGCGTTCGTCGACCAGATCGATGAGGTGACCCGATTCTTCGACCCGCACACCCAGCTGGATCGGGCGATGGCCCGGATCTTCGGCGAGGCGAGCGTCGTCGGGCTGGACGGGCACTCCGACTACGGCAACGCGCTGGCCGGGTTCGCCAGGGATTATCCGGATGCCGTCACCAGCCGCAGCTCGCTGCTGATCCTCGGTGACGCCCGCACGAACTACCGTGACCCCGAGCTGGACACGCTGCGGTCGCTGGTCGAGGTCGCCAAACACGCGCACTGGCTCAATCCGGAGCCGCGCAGCCAGTGGGGCTCCGGCGATTCCGCCGCCGACAGATATCGCGATGTGATCGAGATGCACGAATGCCGCTCGGCCAAACAGCTCACCGCGGTTGTCTCGCGGCTGCTGCCGGTGTAGAAGACCGGCATGGACGATTCCGCGCTGCTGAGCTACTGCCTGGCGAAGCCGGGCGCCTGGCAGGACGAGCCGTGAGAAGGCGACGTGGTCGCCATCGTGCGCAAGCTGCCGAAGAGCAAACGTCCGACCGCCTGATCGAAAGGGTTCGTTAAGCGAACCTTTGGCGTGCGCCGACAAGATCGGCGGCCATGGTGAACAGAACGCCGCACGATCCGGCGGCGGTGCACAACAACTATTCGTTCCAGGTCGACCTGCGCGGGATAGTCGATCTGCTCTCGCATCACCTCTACTCGAGCCCGCGGGTCTACCTCCGCGAGCTGTTGCAGAACGCTGTCGACGCGGTCACCGCTCGCAACCGGCTGGATCCGTCGGCACCCACCGCGATTCGGCTCACCGTAGGCGAAACCGGTCTGCGAATCAGCGATCCCGGCATCGGCTTGACCGAGACCGACGTCCACCGGTTCCTCGCCACCATCGGCCGCTCGTCCAAGCGGGACGACATCGAAGGCGCACGACGAGAGTTCCTCGGGCAGTTCGGGATCGGCCTGCTGGCCTGCTTCACCGTCGCCGAGACGATCCGGATGGTCACGCGATCGGCGACCGACCCGACGGCGCCGCCCGTCGAGTGGCTGGCCTCGGCCGACGGTACCTATTCGGTGCGCGCGCTCGATCCGGCGGACTACGCCGAGCCGGGCACCACCGTATGGCTCACCGCGCGTGGGGGAGCACGGGAGTGGTTCCGGCCGCGGCGGGTGACCGATCTGGCGCGTGAGTTCGGGTCGCTGCTGCCCTACGAGGTGACGGTGGAGTCGGACGCAGGGGTGACGACGGTCACCGAGGGTGTCCCGGTCTGGCGGCGCGTGTTCGCGTCGGCGGACCAGCGCAGGGCCGCCCTGCTCGAATACGGGCGCCGGACGCTGGGCTTTCCCCCGCTCGACGTCATCGAACTCGAGGCCGGTGCGGCCGGGGTCAGCGGTGTCGCCTATGTGCTGTCCCAGCCGGGGAACCCGTCCGACAGCAGTGCGCACCGGGTGTACCTGAAGGGGATGCTGCTGGGCGACGCGGTGCGCGGCGTACTGCCGGACTGGGCGTTCTTCGTGCGCGGTGTGATCGACACCGACACACTGCGGCCCACCGCGTCGCGGGAGGGACTCTACGAGGACGAGCGACTCGCGGTCGTGCGTGAGGTGCTCGGCGATCGGATCCGGGACTGGCTCACCGAGATCGCCGCCGAACAGCCGCAGCGGCTGGCCGCGTTCCTGTCCGTACACGCGCTCGGGGTGAAGGCGATGGCCAGGCATTCAGCCGACCTGCTGCGGATCATGCTGCCGCATCTGCATTTCGAGACCACCGACGGGCGCGTGCCGCTCACCGAGTTCGCCCGCAACCACCGCACCGTGCGGGTGACCGCGACGGTCGAGGAGTTCCGTCAGGTGGCGGCCACCGCCGCCGCGCAGGGGATCGGCGTCGTCAACGGTGGCTACGCCTACGACCGCGAGCTGGTCGCGCAGCTGCCCCGGCTACTGCCCGGCGTCGAGGTGGTGGACCTGGACGCCGGCGCGATCACCGCGGCGCTCGACCCGGTCGACCCCGGCGAGGAATCGGCGCTGGCCCCGGTGCTGGCGCTGGCGCGGACCGTGCTCGACCCGCTCGCGTGCGATGTGATCGTGCGCGCCTTCCATCCGGTCACGGTGCCCGCGCTCTACCTCGACGGCCGCGCCGCCCGCAACGAACGCGCCAGGGCGCAGACCGCCGAGGACGCCGACGAATTGTGGACCGAGATTCTCGGCGCCTTGGCGGTCACGACGCCGCGTGCTCAGCTCGTGCTCAACCACCACAGCCCGATCGTCCGCAGGTTGTCCCGCATCGGCGACCCGGCCTTCCTGAGAACGGCGGTCGAATCGCTCTACGGCCAAGCGCTGCTGATGACCCACCGTCCGCTGAACGCGGCCGACACGGCGTTGCTCAACCGCGCCTTCGGCGAATTCCTCGGCTGGGCAACCGAACGCGCCGCCGACCGCGGCGAAGAGACGGAGTGAGCATGGACGCCGCCGAGATCAACGCCGCACTGGCGCACATCTACGCGCTGCCGCACGGCCGGACGCGGACCGAGCGACTCGAGACCCTGGCCGCGGCCGCGAAAACCGGTCCGGATCGCGCGCTCGAAGGAAGGGTGCTGCTGGAGCTGGCGCAGTCCTACACCTACGCGGGCGAACGTGATCTGGTGCCCGTCGTCTACGGCCGGTTGCTGCGCGTCTACGACGATCATCCCGCCGAACTGGGCTCGATGACGCATTCGGTGCACTGGTACCTGAAATGGATGACCTGGGGCATGGTCGACAACCCCTCGATACCGCTGTCCACGATCGATCGCTGGTTCGACGAGCTGGACAACCGCTACCGGCAGCGCGGCTACAGCCTTCGCCCGGTGCTGGCGCTGCGCTCCGAACTCGCTCGCGAGATCGGTGACACCGCGGCCGCCGCCGCGTGGCTGTCGCGGGCCAGGGCCGCCGCGCGCGACAGCATGTCCGACTGCGACGCCTGTGAGCGCAGCGAATGGGGCGTGACAAGCGTGTACCTCGGCGACGACGAGGCCGGGCTGGCGCAGTGGAAACCCGTGCTCGACGGCGACCGGTCCTGCGCCGAGGAACCGCACCGCGTGCTGGCCGAGGCATTGCTGCCGCTGGTGCGCACCGGACGCGTCGCTGCCGCGCGCGGCGCGCACCTGACCGGCTACCCCTTGGTCCGGCACATCGAGGACCTGCGTCCGTCGGTGGCGTTGCACGTGGAATTCTGCGCGCTGACCGGTAACGAGGCGCGCGGACTCGAGATCCTCGCCGAACACACGAGCTGGCTGACCGACTCCGGCGCCGACGCGGGCGCGCGGCTCGCGTTCGCGACCGGCGTGTGCGTACTGCTGCGCAGGCTGGTCGCGCTGCGCCTCGGCGATCTCCCGCTGGCGGACGGGACGGTGGAATCGGTGCGCGCGAGGCTGGAAACCGAGATCGGCGCGCTGTGCGCCCGCTACGACGCCCGCAACGGCAACAGCGCGGTCAGCCTGCGCACGGCCGCCCGGCTCGCCGCGCAGCCGCTGCTCGAGCGGCTGCCGCTCGGTGTCCGCAGCACGCTGCCTCGCCCCGCGTGCATGCCGGACAATGCTCCGGCGGAGGACGACTTCTCCGGCGATCGGGCCGGTGAGGTGCGCAGGCTATCCCAACTCGGCGCCGCCCGGCTCGCCGATACGCCCGAGGAGGCGGAAGCGCATCTGCGGGAAGCGCTGGCGCTCGGCACGCCGGTGCTGACCGGGGAGGAGGCCGCTCGGCTCGGCGCGCAGCTGGTCATCGCCATCGCGAGCCAGCCGGACCGCGAGCTCGATCTGGCCGACGCCGCGGTGCGCGCCGCCGCGCGCTGGGAGGGGCTGTCCGAACCGGACGTGCTGCACCACACCGTGGTCGCCGCGCGCGCGTTCCACCGCGCCGAGCGCCACGGCGAGGCGGTCGCCCTGTTCGAACAGGCGCTGGCCGGCGGTGCCATCCCGTATCCGTCCGGCGAGCTGGCGGTGGTGCGCGCGCAGTTCGGCCGCTCCCTGGACGCACTCGACCGCCACCGCGAGGCCGCGCGGCAATTCCTCGAAGGGGCGCGTCTGGTCGAGCACGATCCGGAGCGGACGAAGCTGCACGCCGAGCTGGCGTGGTCGGCCGCCGCCGCGCTCGAGCACTGCGGGCAGGACGAGGAGGCGGCGGCGGCCTACCGCCGCGCCGCCGAGCTGTGGGCACGGCTGGACGCGGTGGCGGCGCGGGCGGCTTGCCTGCGGTCGGCGGCTTGGCTCCAGGTGACCCCCGGAGCCGATCCGGAACCCTGGCTCACCTCCATGCGGACGCTGACCGCCGAGTTGGCGGTGCTGGCCGATCGGTCGGCCGAGGCGGCGGAGGAACTCGCGCACACCCGCGAACAACTGGCTCGCATGCTGAGAATCAGCGGCGTCCCGGAAACCAGCGCCTGAGGCTTGCGGCGGGGCCGGACTGCGGGCGGGTGTCCCTAGTTCGGTGCCCGCTCCCCGCTGACCGGCCCGTGCGGGCCGGGCGCGACCCGTTAAGCTCGGCAGTCATGCACGAGAGAGGTCGGCGCGGCCGCAAGCTCGGGGTGATGGGCGGCACGTTCGACCCCATCCACCACGGGCATCTGGTCGCCGCCAGCGAGGTCGCGCACCGGTTCGACCTGGACGAAGTGATCTTCGTCCCGACCGGGCAACCGTGGCAGAAATCGCACAAACAGGTCAGTCCGGCCGAGGACCGGTATCTGATGACCGTCATCGCGACCGCGTCCAATCCGCGGTTCTCGGTGAGCCGCGCGGACATCGATCGCGGCAAGATGACCTACACCGTCGACACCCTGCGGGAGATGCAATCGGCGTATCCCGGTGCCGAGCTGTACTTCATCACCGGTGCGGACGCGTTGGCCAGCATCCTGACATGGCAGGATTGGGCGGAACTGTTCGACCTGGCGAAGTTCGTCGGGGTGAGCCGTCCGGGGTACGAGCTGAACATCGATCACCTTCAAGAGCATCTGCGGGATCTTCCGGCGGATGCGGTGACCATGATCGAGGTCCCCGCGCTGGCGATCTCGTCGAGTGAATGCCGTCGCCGCGCCGCCGAGAACCGGCCGGTGTGGTACCTCGTCCCCGACGGCGTGGTGCAGTACATATCGAAGCGGCACCTGTATGTGCCCGGAGCAGCGGAAGGTAGCTGAGCGTGAGCGAGCGCAGCGAGGTGCGGGCATGACGGCGTCGACCGAGTCGGTGGAGATCGCGCAGGTCGCCGCGCTGGCCGCGGACGAGAAGCTGGCATCGGACGTGGTGGTGCTCGACGTGTCCGAGCAGCTGGTGATCACCGACTGCTTCGTGATCGCGTCGGCGCCCAACGAACGTCAGGTCAACGCCATCGTCGACAACGTGGAGGAGAAGCTCCGGGCGGCCGGGCACAAGCCGGTCCGGCGCGAGGGCACCCGCGAAGGCCGCTGGGCGCTGCTGGACTACGTCGACGTCGTCGTGCACATCCAGCACAACGACGAGCGCAATTTCTATGCGCTGGAACGCTTGTGGAAGGACTGCCCCGTCGTGCCGGTCGCCGGCCTCACCGGGCCTCCGCAGACACGCTCGGCGGCGACGGAGGATGAGGCGCGATCGTGAGCAGACATGCCGGCGTGCGCACTTTGATCCTGTTGCGCCACGGGCAAACCGAATGGAACGCCGCCGACCGTATGCAAGGCCAGATCGACACCGATCTCACCGAGCTCGGTCGCAGGCAGGCCAAAGAGGCGGCGCGCGAACTGGTTTCGCGCAACGCCATCGCAATCCACTCCTCGGACCTGCGCAGGGCCTTCGACACCGCGACGGCACTGGCCGAGCACACCGGCCTCACCGTCGTGCCCGACACCAGGTTGCGGGAGACCAACCTCGGCGACTGGGAGGGACTGACCCACCTGGAAGTCGACGCCGACTACCCGGGCGCGCGCATGACGTGGCGGCTGAACGCGGACTACACCCCGCCCAACGGGGAGAGCAAACTCGAGGTCGGGGCGCGGTCGCTGCCGGTGGTGCGGGAGCTGCTGGTCGAGCGACAGGACTGGCCGGGCCGGACTATCATCCTGGTGGCGCACGGCGGGCTGATCGCCGCCCTCACGGCCGCGCTGCTCGACCTGCCGCCGCAGAACTGGCCGATCCTCGGAGGACTGGCCAACACCAGCTGGGTGCAGCTCAGCAGTCACGGCCCGAGCATCGAACAGCCCGGCTGGCGCCTGGATGTGTGGAACGCAGCGGCGAAGGTAGCACCGGATGTCCTCTGAAGAGCCGATCAGATCGGTCCCCGACGAACTGTTCCGTAAGGTGTCGGCCAAGCCCGAACGGCAGTTGCCGGACGCGTTGTTCGGCGGACCGACACCGGCTGCCCGCGAACCCGAACCAACGTCCGAGGATGCCTCGGGCTCGGCCGTGGAAAACAACGGCCGGTCCGAGTCCGCCGAGGAATCCGACGCGGAGGACGATGCATCCGCCGACATCGTCTCCGGAGCGGAGCCGCGACTGCACGCCGCCGCCTCGCACGTCGCCACCATGAACGACGCCACCATGAACGACGCCACCATGAATGTCGCCACCATGAACGACGCCCCGGAACCGGTCGCCGAGGTGGCGGAAGCGCTCGACGAATCGATGGCCTCGGTTGCGGACGGAGCCGGGGCAGCGGTCGCCGAATCTTCTGCCGCAGTACCGGATGGATCCCTGGAGTCCGACGAACCGGATGCTATGAACGCGGACGAGGTCGCGGTGGAGGCGCTCGCGAAATCGGTTGTCGCAGCGCCAGATCAGTTCGCGGCAGAGTCCGATGAACCGGTTGCTATGGCGGCGGACGAGGTCGCGGCCGACGCGCTCGCCGAATCGACCGCTGCCGCCTCGGAATCCGTTGCCGCCGACGAGTCGGCCGAAACACGCGACGCCGCTCGCCCGGTGCTGCTGGTGATCGCCGACTCGCTCTCCTACTTCGGGCCCAAGGGCGGGCTGCCCGCCGACCATCCGCGCATCTGGCCGAACCTGGTTGCCGCCGAGCTCGACTGGGACGTCGAATTGGTCGCGCGGATCGGCTGGACCTGCCGCGACGCCTACTGGGCGCTGATCGGCGATCCCCGGGTGTGGGCCGCGGTGCCGCGTGCGGGTGCGGTGGTCTTCGCGGTCGGCGGTATGGACACGCTGCCCTCGCCGCTGCCCACCGCCCTGCGCGAGCTGATCCGCTACGTGCGCCCGCCTGCTCTGCGCCGGGTCGTGCGCGCCACCTACAACTGGCTGCAGCCCAAGCTGTCGAAACTCGGCAGGCCCGTTGCGCTTCCGCCGAAGGTGAGCGTCGACTATCTGGAACAGTCCCGCACGGCGCTGGCGCAGTTGCGTCCCGGCCTGCCCATTGTCGCGGTACTGCCGTCGGTGCACGACTGCGCGGCCTACGGTCGCGTGCACTCCGGCAGGCCACGGGCCGTCGAGGCGCTGCGCGCCTGGTCGGGCCGGACCTCGGTGCCGCTGGTCGACCTCGGTGAAGCGGTGCGCGAGAACATCTTCTCCGGCGAGGCGAACCCGGACGGCATCCACTGGGGCTGGGACGGGCACACGGCGGTGGCCAACGCGATGGTGAAGACCCTGCAGGAGGTTCGGTAGTCCGTGGCAGTCGTGGTCGTCACCGATTCGTCCGCCGGTCTCCCTGCCGAACACCTCGACGAACTGGATATCGCCGTTGTCCCGCTGCACGTCCTGGTCGGTGACCGGGCGATGCGGGAAGGCGTGGATCCCGTCGACATCGACTACGCCTCCGACACCGTGACCACCTCGGCCCCCTCACCCGGTGAGCTGCGCGAGGTCTACGAGCGGGCCTGGGAACGCAGCGGCGGCGACGGCGTTGTCGCGGTGCATCTCTCCCGTCGGCTGTCCGGGACCTGGGAGGCCGGGCGACAGGCCGTGCGCGACATGGACGCCGCCGACCGCGTCCGCCTGGTCGACTCCCTGGGGGCCGGGCTGGCCACCGGGCTGCCCGCGCTGGCCGCCGCGCGCCGGGCCTCGGGCGGGGCGCCGCTGGACGTGGTCTACGACGCGGCGGTCGCCGCCGCCGCGCGTGCACGCACGTTCATCCTGGTCAATCGCACCGAACAGCTGCGCCGCGGCGGCAGGCTGTCGTCGGCGGCCACCTTCTTCGGCAGCGAGCTGGTCACCAAGCCGCTGTTGCACATCGTCGAAGGGCGGCTGGAACTGCGCGAGAAGGTCCGGACGCGCTCCAAGGCGTACACGAAACTCGTCGCCGCGGCGGTCGACGCGGCCGGCGAAGACGGCGCCGCGGTGGCCGTGCAGCACCTCGGCGCCGAGGACGCCGCGCGGACCGTCGCGGGCCAGTTGCGCGAACTCGTCCCCGGCATCAAGGAACTCATCGTTGCCGAATTCGGACCCGCGCTGGCGGTGCACTTGGGGTTGGGGGCGCTGGGCGTGCTGGTGGTGCCGGGCGGGTGTCACTGAACGGCGCCGCGCACAGCAATCTCGGTGATCCGAATACGGGCGAGTTGTTCGTCCTGTGGTTGGCGTCGGGGCACGAGTGTGTCGAGGCCGCCGCTCACCGTTACCTCGGTGGACTGGGAGCATCCCGACGCGGTGACATTGCGCGCGGAGCCGGCTGCCGAGGTCGGGCCGCGCTATGCGCATCTGGCAAACAGCTGTCCACGAATCCGAATGCCGTCGACCCGGCAACCGTGCACAGCACCTTCGTGAAAGTTCTCTTCGCGGGCACAGCGTGCCTGGCGCGCCGACCTGAGCGCAGCGCGATCGGCGCGCTCCGGCCGGAACCCGCGCTGGACCTTGTCCCGGGAAGTTCGTATGCGGCCTACACGCGTGTCTGGAGGGAGGCGCCGACCGGCCGAGGGCGAGTTGTGCACAGCGCTGCGGTTATCAACAGGTGTGTCTGATCCGCTGGTCGGGCGAGTTTTCCGGACGTGCGGCGGCACTACCGTCGCGGCCATGTCACGACAGGACGAACGCGAGCGGGTACGACGGCGATTGGGTGAACTGACCGCCCGGGTGGGCGCGGGCAGAACGGCCGGTGCGGGCACCGAGCCGGAAGCCGCGCGGGCGCCGTCTGTTTGGGCGACAGCGCGATCCCACAGCGGCGAACCCGTACGAAGGATCGGGCAGCCGGATCGTGCGGGCGAGTCGAGGACCGCCCAGGCAGCAGCCCGACACGTGGGGCGGTCCGGCGCGGGGGCGCGTCCGCCGTTCCCCCGCGAAACCTCGTCACCGGCAGCGGTTTCGAGATCGGCGAGTCGCGCGCCGCGGGTCGACCGCCCCCAGCCGGCGGCTGGGGAAGCGCCGTCCGCACCTAGTTCTGGCGGGACAGCGGTGGAAAGCCGGTCGACCGGATCCGAGGAGGACCAGGACTGGCGCGGATCGACACACGAAGAAGGCTTCGCCGATGGTAATTCGCAACAGGGTGAACCAGGGCCGGACGATAGTTCCGGCGGGGCGGGGAAATGGGATCTCTTGCGGTTGCCCGGCAATCCGGCGCCCGACCGGGAGTCCGAAGACGATGTCGGTCGCGTCCGGTCCCCCGGCTGGTTGGCGGAGCCGGTGACCGGGCCCGACTGGCGGCACCGCCTCGTGCCCGAACGATTGCGAGGCATCCGGCTCGATCCGGGGCGTCGCGGGGTGCGTGCGCTCGCGCTCGTCGGGCTCGCCGCGATGGTCGTCGCCGGTGTGATCGTTTTCCGCGAGCGCCCGATCGCCCAGCCGGTGCCACCGTTGGCGCTCGGGCAGACCGTCGCCTTGGCAACACCGAGTACCTCCACTTCGGCGAGCGCCGTCGCGGCACCGCGGGAGCGAGTCGACCCGACCCCGCCGACGGCCGAATTGGTCATCAGCGTGGTCGGCCTGGTCCAGCGCACCGGTTTGGTCCGCCTCCCCGAAGGTGCTCGTGTCGCCGACGCGCTCGCCGCCGCGGGCGGCCCGAGCACAGGCGCGGACACCACCGGCCTGAATCTGGCGCAGCGGTTGTCCGACGGCGACCAAGTGCAGGTCGGCCCGGTCGCACCCAGTCCCGGCGGGCCGCAGCAGAGCAGCGGCACGATCGGGGCGGGCGGGCGTCCGTCCTCCGGGTCCGCCGCCACGCCGAGCCGCCCGGCGGGCTCGGCGGGCCGGATCGATCTGAATGCGGCGTCCGAATCCGATCTCGACGCTCTTCCCGGTGTCGGGCCGGTCACCGCTCATGCCATCGTCAGCTGGCGTGCGGCCAACGGCCGCTTCACCTCCGTCGAACAACTCGGCGAGGTCGACGGCATCGGACCCGCCAGGCTCGCCCGGCTGCGGGATCTGGTGCGGGTATGAGTGCAGGCGGTTTGATCGAGCTGGTTCGCCGGAGGCAGGGATCTCGTGCGGAGTCGCCGGCGGCCGGTACGCGCGAAGGCGTTCGAGGTTCGGAGCAGGGTACTGCGTCGGAGGAGTCCGGCGTCGTCCAGGTGCTGGACGCCCGTCTGTTACCCGCCGCGCTTACCTGTTGGGGCGCAACGATTGTGGCTGTCACGGCAGGGTGGCGGGCCGGGGTGGGACTGGCGGCCGCGTTGACGGTCTCGGCTCTCGGGTTGTGGGTTCTGCTGCTGTGGGCGATCGCGCACCGTTGCGAGCGTCGGCGAGCGGTAGCGGTGGTAGCGCTCGCGGCTGTGGTACTGGGGGCGGGCTTCGCGGCTGCCGCGGCATGGCGGGAACATCGGGTGGCGAGCCATCCGTTGCGGGCGGCGGCGGGGCAGTCGCTGCGCGTGGTGGTTACCCCGACCGACGACCCGAAACCACTGCGCGCGAGGGTTGCCGGTGCGGACCGGCATTGGGTGGTCCGGGCGGATCTGCGCGAGTACCGGCGCGGGGGTGTGACGGTGCGCGCCGGTGGCGCGGTGGTCGTCCTGGCCTCCGGACCGGAATGGGCCGGCTTGTCGCCGGGCGGCCCGGTCGAGTTCCGGGCGCGGGTGGAAAAGCCGCGCCGGCCCGACCTCACCGTTGTGACGCTGCACGCGCAGGGAGCGCCCGTCGCCGCCGGTGCGCTGCCCTGGTGGCAGCGCATCGCCGATTCGGTGCGCACCGACTTCGCGGCATCGGCCGAGCGGGCACTGCCGCCCGACGCCGCAGGGTTGTTGCCCGCGCTGGTCGTCGGCGACATCTCGGCGCTGCCCGGACCGGTACGCGACGACTTCGAGATCGCTGGGCTGCAACACCTGACCGTGGTCAGCGGCGCGAATTTCACCATCCTGCTTTCCGTCGTGCTGTTCGTCGTGCGGGTGCTGACCCTCGGCCCGCGCGGCGCCGTGACCGTCGCCGCCGCGGCGCTGCTCATGTTCGTCGTCGTCGCGCGGCCGGACCCGAGCGTGCTGCGCGCCGGCGCGATGGGCGCGATCACCCTGCTGGCGGTGCTCACGGGTCGTCGTAAGCAGGCGCTGCCCGCGCTGTGCGCCGCGATCATCGCGCTGCTCGCCCTGTGGCCCGGGCTCGCCGTGAACGCCGGGTTCGCGCTGTCGGTGATCGCGACGGGTGGCCTCATCCTGCTGGCGCCGAGCTGGGGCGACTGGTTGCGTGCCAGGGGATGGTGGCGCGTGCCCGCCGAGATAGTCGCCGTGTCCGCCGGGGCGTTCGTGGTCACGACGCCGATCGTGATCGCGCTCACCGGACGGCTCAGCCTGATCGCGGTGCTGGCGAATGTCCTTGTCGCCCCGGTTATCGCGCCGATCACCGTCGTAGGGGCAGGTGGTGCGGTGCTCGCGAGCGTTTGGTCGCCGCTCGCCGAGCTGGTCTTGCGTTGCGCCACGCCGCCGCTGTGGTGGTTGCTGTGGGTGGCCCGCCACGCGGCCGCGCTGCCCGGAGCGTCCATCGCGGTGCCGGGCGGTGTGGCGGGCGGGCTGATCGCGGGTGCCGTCGTGGCGGGCGTGATCGCGGGCATGCGTGCCCGAGCCGTGCGGCGGATCGCCGCCGCCATGGTGCTCGGCGTCGCGGCGGTGCTGGTCCCGGTGCGGCTCTGGCATCCGGGCTGGCCACCGAACGGTTGGATTCTCGCGGCATGCGACGTCGGTCAAGGCGACGGTCTCGCCCTGTCGGTCGGTCCGGGCGCCGCCGTCGTCATCGATGTCGGACCGGACCCGCGCCCGATCCGCACTTGTCTGAACCGGTTGGGTATCTCCCGCATCCCGCTGCTGATCCTCACCCATCCGCACGCGGACCACATCGACGGGCTCACCGGCGCACTGCACGATCGTGCGGTCGACGCGATCGCCGTCGGAATCCACGAGCTCGACGGGCTCGCGCCGCCCACCCCCGGACAGGCCCGGTCGACTTCCGAAGTCGAGCCCGGCTGCGGCTCCGCGCCGACCGCTACACCGGCCGCGAACGCACCGGGGCTCATCAGTGCCCCGAAGCGCGATGCGGCGAATCATCGCATTCCTCCCACCAGCGGGAGAGACGCGCAGCGGCTGCCGCCGGGCAGCTACGAGCACTCTCCCTCCGGGAGCACGCGCGAGCAACTCGATTGTGGTTCACCCGAATTCGACAGCAAAAGGTCGGTGCGCCCATCGGGTGACGCACGTATTCCTGTCTCGGGGCTCGTGCAGGTCGCCGCCATCGCCAGGAATGCGGGAGTGCCGCTGCTGGAATTGTCGGCCGGGCACCTCCTGAGTTTCGGGTCGATCGAACTCGAAGTGCTCGCGCCGTCCAGAAACGGTCCGCGACCCGTCCGGGGCGCCGAAACCGAGGACGCCAACGACCGTTCGGTGGTCGTCACCGTCCGCACGCCCGCAGGCCGGATCCTGCTCACCGGGGACATCGAGGCATCCGCGCAACGGGCTCTGATGCATGCCGGGATCCCCATCCAGGCGGACATCCTCAAACTTCCGCACCACGGATCACGCACAACGACCGAAGAATTCCTGGAGGCGGTACACCCCCGCCTGGTGCTCGTCAGCGTCGGTGCCGACAACGCCTTCGGGCATCCCAGCCCCGCCGTCCTCGCGGACCTGTCCGCCCTCGGCGCCATGGTGTCCCGAACGGACCGCGAAGGCGACATCGTGGTGTCCGGCAGCAGCCGACACCTTCGCGTGACGAGTTCACGATGATCCGGCAAGCACGCGGAATCGTGAGCTTCACATGCCGCCGCACGGTCGGGCGGTGCACCGTTGCGGACGACCGGAAGGGTGCGGCGATCGTTCATCGAACCTTCCCTCCCAAGCGCGAAATGTGCGCACTCGGCGCGTGCTAGCACGAGGGCATCCTGATCTCGGACAAGGCTTCGCGTCCAAAACCTTCGAGAAGACCCTGGTCTAACTCGGCATCGCCACTGCTGCGGCCCTCACTCGAGCGGGAAAAGCAGCGGCACGGGGAGCCGATGCTCGAGAAGGTCCGTCAGCACGTCGAGTCCGTCAACGACACCTTGAATGGGCAGTGTGTTCTGGCGATGGCGGCCGGAATCTGGCACCGCAACAGGATCGGTGCACCCGGTCACCCGCTTGCTGGTCGCTTACGATCACTGATCGCCGCGGGGCCTGCCGTCAGTCATAGGGTGGGCATCCCTCCGTGAGGGCTGTCGATCACAATCGGCAGAGACCCTTCCACGAGGAAGGGGTGTCCGGGGAAGTAGTCGATGTGGAGGTGACCACCGTCCTCGGACCGGCCCTGCGCCCACCCCGCAAGCCGACCGGAGGCCACCAGGCGCCTCGGAACTACTCGACTCGGTGAGGTGTCGGTCGAGAACCGTAGGATCGGGCTGTGGACGAGCGCGGCGAATGGAGCAATGCGGCGGGTCCGTCGCGCACGACGCCCTCCGGTATCGGGGAGGCGCTGTCGTGAGCGAACGGCCCGCGTCGGTGCACCTGGTGCTGGGGGAAGAGGAACTGCTGATCGAGCGAGCGTTGGGGGTGGTGACCGCGCAGGTGCGGGCGTTGGCCCCGGACCCGGACGCGGTGCCGGTCGATCGCTTGCGCGCAGGGGACGCGAGCACCGCGGAGCTGGCGGAGCTGCTGAGCCCGTCGCTGTTCGCCGAGGACCGGGTGATCATTCTCGAGGCTGCGGCCGAAGCGGGGAAGGACGCGGTCGCGGTGATCGCCGAGGCGGCGCAGAGTCCGCCCGAGGGTGTGGTGCTCGTCATCGTGCACTCCGGTGGCGGTCGAGCCAAGGCCCTCGCGCCCGCTTTGCAGAAAGCCGGCGCGGTGACACACGACTGCGCCAAGCTGACCAAGGCCGCGGAGCGAGTCGAATTCGTCCGCGGTGAGTTCCGCAACGCGGGAGTGCGGGTGTCCGGCGAGGTGGTCCAAGTGATGTTGGAGGCGGTGGGTTCGGACCTGCGTGAGCTGGCGGCGGCGTGCGGGCAGCTGGCCTCGGACACCGGCGGGAAGATCGATGTGGCGGCCGTGCGCCGCTACTACTCGGGCAAGGCCGAGGTCTCCGGTTTCGACGTGGCCGAACTGGCGGTGGCGGGGGATCGCCCCGGCGCGATGGAGGCGCTGCGCTGGGCGAATGATCGCGGCGTGCCGCATGTCCTGCTCGCCGACGCGCTCGCCGACTCGGTACACACCATCGCTCGCGTCGGCTCGGCCGGGCGCGGTGACCCGTTCAAACTGGCCCAGCAACTCGGCATGCCGCCGTGGAAGGTGAAGAAGGCGCAAGCTCAGGCCCGCAACTGGACTTCCGCGACCATCGGCTCCGCCCTCCAGGTGGTCGCGATCCTCAACGCCGACGTGAAGGGCGGCGCCGCCGACGCGGGCTACGCGCTGGAACACGCCCTCACCCAAATCCTCGACCTGCACGGCGCGGGCTGATCGGGCCGGCTCGATCATCCTGCCGGCATCGCATGGGATCGAGTGGCCCGCTCGATATGGAGGCGGGTGCCTCGTGACCCATGTTCCGCGTATCCAACCGGCTCGACCGCTACAGCGCGCCGGCGAGGCTTTCCACACCCGTGCCCGTCAATCCGGCGAGCCCGGCCGTGCGTCCGGTCGCCACGAGTAGCAGATCGCTCAGCGGCCCCTCGATCTCCGCTGCACCGGTGCCGGAGGACCACTCCGCGTCGGTGGCCACCAGGCGCAGACCGTGCAGACGCTTCTTACCGCCGTAGAACGGGCTGCGCAGCACGTGTTCCAGCGCGACAACGGCCTGCTCGAGGGGCATGGCGTGTCGCCTGCCGAGCGGGCGGGCGATGTCCTGACCGTGAATCATGGTGTCCACCAGTGGATCCAGCGGTCCGGCTCCTGGCGCCCGACGAGTCCAGGCGGCGCCTTCGCGTAGTTGCATGATCAGCTCGGCGGGTGAGTAGCGGCGCGCGCGGTCGCGTGCCATGCGCTGCGTCATCCGGTTCCAGTTGCCTCGCGCCCGGAGGATTCCCGCGATCGTCGCACCTAGGGTGACTCGATTGGACAGGGTCAGGTGAGCCAAGACGTCGTGCACGGTCCAGCCGGGGCACAGCGAGTCGGCGGTCCATTCGCGGTCGTCCAGGTCATCGAGGAGGTCGGCGATGGCGAGACGTTCGGCGCGCGTCCACATCGTGATCTCGTCCAGGTCCATGGCCAGTCTCCTCCGTCGTCGCGGTCACCGATGTGGACGGGGCGACGCACCCGAACTGATCGGACTATGATTCTCATCACTTTCGCCGGCTCGAGTCGCGTGAGTGTCCGAGCGGGAGCGGTGAGCACCCTACGTGGGGTGTCGCGACTCCCCGGAGCGGCGAAGGCGCCAGCCGATCCCGGCTCTGCCCTGGTTGTGCGGCATCGCCTCGGCGCGCCAGTGGCAGGGACGTGGAGACGATCACTCGGTCGCGGCGAGCCACGTGCAAGAAGGGCGGGTTCGCGCTGGTCGCCGCGTCGTTGCCCGCCATTCAGGACACGTCCGAGACCATCACACCCCGTTTCCCCGGCCGGTGATGCAGGTCAGGAGGTCAGCGCCCCGGGTATGAGCACCCATGCGCCGTACGCCGACGCGTGCCCGGGAAGGTGTGCGACGCGAGGTGACAGTCGGGTGCGGCGGTGCGGATCCAGTCCGCACCGCCGCCTAGGTCGACGATCAGGCACGCCCTTCGATCTTCAGGTCGCCGAAGGTGACGCTCTGGGTCATGGAGCGGTTCAGGAACTCGTGCGGGAAGCCGAGGTCCACCGCGCTGGCCTGTTCGAGCCGGGCGAGCTGGGCGGCGTCGAACTCCACGTCGAGCGCTCCGAGGTTGTCCTCCAGTTGCGCCGCGGTGCGGGCGCCGATGAGCGGCGAGGTGATCGCGGGGTCGCGCAGCGTCCAGGCCAGCGCGACTTGCGAAGGCGTCTTACCGATTTCCTCCGCGACCTGCTTGACGACATCGGCGATGGCGAGCCCGCGTTCGGTGAGTGAGCCGTTGGCGGCGGCCACGTTCTTGCGGCTGCCCTCGGGCGAACCGTCCGCCTCGTGGTCGAGATCGGTGCGGCTGTACTTGCCGGTGAGCACGCCGCTGCCCAGCGGAGACCACGGGATCACGCCGAGACCCAGTTCACGCGCCATCGGGATGAGGTCACGCTCGACGGTCCGTTCGATCAGGCTGTACTCGATCTGCAGTGCGATCAGCGGTGACCAGCCGCGCAGGTCCGCGATGGTCTGCATCCGCGCGATCTGCCAGGCCGGCGCATCGGAGATTCCGACGTAGAGCACTTTGCCCGAGCGCACCAAATCGTCCATGCCGCGCAGGATTTCCTCGACGGGGGTCAGGAAGTCCCAGGCGTGCAAGTAGAGCAGGTCGATGTAGTCGGTGTTCAGCCTGCGCAAGCTGGCCTCGACCGAGCCGATCATGCTCTTGCGGTGGTTGCCACCGGAGTTCGGGTCGCCCGGACGGCGCAGCATGGTGTATTTGGTGGCCAGCACCAGGCTTTCGCGGTTGTCCGCGGTGAATTCGCCAAGCAGTTGCTCGGAGGTGCCGTTGGTGTACTGGTTGGCCGTGTCGATGAAGTTGCCACCGCGCTCGACATAGGTGTCGAAGATCTTGCGGGCCTCGTCCCGGTCCGCGCCCCAGCCCCAATCGGCGCCGAAGGTCATGGTTCCCAGGGACAGCGGAGAGACTCGAAGTCCCGAGCGGCCGAGCAGCCGGTAGGTGTCGAGGGTGCGAGCTCCGGACATGTCCAGCTCCTTGGGTTCGCGATGCCGTGTTGTCGATAGCCAGTTTTCAATGGCGCACGAGGCCGAGTAAGGGAAGCTTCATCCTGGGAAGGCCAGTCCTAGGCAGCCGTAGGATCGACGGTGATGACTGGCACGGTGAACTCCACCCAGCGCCGCGAGCTCGGGCCCGGCGGTAGCTCGCATACCCGAGGCGGGCCCGGGAACGGCGCGGATTCGACTCAGCGCCGCGACCTAGGGTCCGGCGGCGGCCCACGTAGTCACGGACAGCCCGAGAGCGCGGCGGATCCGACTCGGCCCCGCGACGCCTCCGGCGGCGGCACTCCCGGCAATCGCGCAGGTCGCGGCAGCGCAGATCGAGTGCAGGAGATGGGCGCCTTCCTGCGGGCCCGCCGGGAGCGGTTGACGCCGGAGGATCTCGGCTTGCCGCAGCGCAGGCAGGCCCGCCGGACACCGGGGCTGCGGCGGGAAGAGGTCGCCGAACTCGCGGGCGTGAGCACCGACTACATCGTGCGGCTGGAGCAGGGGCGCGGCCTGCGTCCGTCGGTGGAGGTGCTCAACGCGCTGGCGCGGGCGCTGTGCCTGAACGACGACGAGCGCGCTTATCTGTTCGATCTGGCGCTCCAGCGGCAGCCGGACCACGGCAAGCCGAGCACCGCGCCGGCGCCCGCGCTGGCCATGCTGGTGCGGGATCTGTCGCCGTTGCCCGCGATGCTGGTGAACCACCGCTACGACATCCTGGCCTGGAACCGGGAGATGGCGGCGTTGATCACCGATTTCGGCGCGCTACCGCAGCGGCAGCGAAACTCCATGTGGTTGTGCCTGCTCGATCCGAGCATGCGGGATTTCTATGTCGAGCGCGAACGCGTGATTCGTGAGGGCATCGCGGATCTGCGTGCGGCATGGGCCGCGCACCCGGACGACCGCGCCCTGGCCGATCTGATCGCCGAGTTCACCGCGTACAGTCCGGAGTTCGAGCAGGCGTGGGCCCGCCACGACGTGCGGGTGCAGGGGCGGGGGAACAAGCCGCTGCGGCATCCGCTGGTGGGTCCGCTGGTCGTCAGCTATGAGGTGCTGATGCCCGTGCAGGATCCCGACCAGCGGATCGTCATCTACCGCGCTGTGGACGCCGATTCCCAGGCCGCGCTGGACCGGCTGGTCGCCGCTCTGGATGCGCCGTGATCAGGGGCTATTCCGCGGAACTCAGGACCAGCTCACCGTCGTCGTCCGCGTCCTCGTAGCGGCCGTCCCACTCCTCGTAGGCGGGCACGTCCTCGTCGCGCGTGACGATCCACTCCAACGAGTAACCGCCGTCGTCGTCGGGAACGAGCACATTCTCGATCTTCAGTCCGAAGCCGAGCACCTCGGCGGCGCGGATCACATCCGGCAGATCCTCGGCGCGAACGACCGTCTGATTGGCATACACGGTTACCATGCGCGGAATGGTAGCTGGAACCTCTGACACGGCGCGGGTCGAATCCTGAAACCCCAGGTAGAAAGCGCGAGAGAGATGTTGCCGCCGGGACACGACAAAAGCCGCCGTGGTCGTCGAGGCCACGGCGGCTGCGTCACAGCACGAGCGCGGTACCGGCATGCGGTACCGGATGGATCAGAGCTTGTTGAAAGCCAGCGACAGGGCCGACTTCTTGTTGGCGGCCTGATTGGCGTGGATGACGCCCTTCGAGGCAGCCTTATCCAGCTTCCGGCTGGCGAATTGCAGGCGCTCGGCGGCTGCGTCCTTGTCGCCGGCGGCCGCGGCCTCGCGGAAGCTGCGGATGGCGGTGCGCAACGCGGACTTGACCGACTGGTTGCGCTTGCGCGCCGCCTCGTTGGTGCGGATCCGCTTCAGCTGGGACTTGATGTTGGCCACGCCGGTTCCTCGTGTTCCTGTCTGGTTGGTATGTCCTGGGAAAGTTCGTCGAGCGCGCGACATACCCGAGGTGGACGGGTAACGCAGCGCCGAAGATCGAGGTTACCAGTCGCCGTCCTGCGCACGAAATCGACACCCGACCGGTCGGACGGCCGCTGCTCGGGTAATCGGGTAATCGGGCAATCGGGCTTCGGTCCGGCACACGTTCGTGCTGCCGGCCTCCACCTGCGTTCCGGAGGGCATCGCAGCCACGCGCCCGCCGTGCAGATGGCACCTGACGCGGTGTATCTCTGGCTACCTCCATGCCGCCCGGCTGCCGGGCACGCTCACACCGATACCGAGACCAGAGCGGCGTTCGGTGTCGGCCCGGCGGGACCGGCAGCATCTCCCCTGGAGAACAGTATTTTCACTCGAGACGAGACGGGCCTCGGGCAACGCCGATGTTCCGCTGTTGACGGCTCCCTTTCCAGCCGCGGCTCGGCGGACCCCGAAGTCGTTGTAGAGATCACTCGACTCGCGTAGCGTCCTCAGAGCAACCGTTGCTCATCGAGCGGCTCTGTTGTCGAAGCGGTACCACGACTAGTCCGAGCGCAGGTCTGGAACGCGGAAGGTGGACAGATGTCTCCAACGGCCCAGGAAGTAGTCGAAGAGGCTGTCGAGAACAAACCGATTCCCGAGAGCAAGAAATGGGGCGCCGAGGCGCTCGGCACCTTTGTCTTGGTGATCGGTGGCGTCGGCACCGCGGTGCTGGCGGGGGAGAAGGTCGGTCCGCTGGGCGTCGCGCTCGGCTTCGGCCTGTCGCTGATGTTCCTGGTCTACTCGATCGGGCCCATCTCGGGCTGCCACGTCAACCCGGCGGTGACCGTGGGGCATCTGCTGCTCGGTCGGCTCAGCGGCGTGTCGGCGGCGGGATATGTGATCTCGCAACTGATCGGCGGACTCCTCGCCGGACTCGTGCTGTTCGCGCTGGCCAAGAACCTGCCGTCCTACGATCGGCCGGTCGACGGGCTCGGCGCGAACGGGTGGGGCAAGCACAGCCCGTCGGCGATCCGGGGACCGCTCGGCGAGGTGGTGGTGCAGAACGGGTACGGGGTGGCCGCCATGATCATCATCGAGGTGATGCTGACGGCGCTGCTGGTCTTCGTGGTGCTGTCCTCCACCGACCAGATCTCCGACGTGCCGCTGGCCGGGCTGTCCATCGGCGTCACGCTGGCGGTGATCCACCTGGTGTCGATCCCGGTGGACAACACCTCGGTCAATCCGGCCCGCAGTCTCGCCGTGGCGCCCTACCAGGACGGTGCGATGGGGCAGGTCTGGGCGTTCATCGTCTTCCCGCTGATCGGCGGCGCCCTCGGTGCGCTGCTGTACGGCCTGCTGTACGGCCGTTCCCGCGAGATGATCTCCTGACCCGGTCGGCGGTCGCCCGGCCCGAAGACGCGGCCGCGACGGTCAGCCGGCCGTGCGCTCCCGCGGCCCGTCGCATACCGAGGTGACCAAGGCCGGGAGGGGGAACAGCAGCAGGAAGAGGTTGGGCGTCCACCACAGTGGGCTGAAATCGCCGCGCAGCGTCCAGAAGGCGAGGGCTTGCAGCCCGGCCACGCTGGTCAGGGTCAGCGAAACGGTCATCAGGGTGTGCCGGCCCGGCGTACGGGCCAGGCTCGCCAGACCCGTGGCGCTCGCGGCCAGGTCCACGACGACGAACGAGTAGTTCCAGTCGCTGAGGATCGGGTCGGTGTAATCCTTGTAGGCCCATTCGGGGGGGATCACCTGGGCGAACGCGATCGCCCAGTAGAGCAGGAAACCGATGTCGGTGACAACCATGGCGATCTTGGTCGGCCCGAGCACGCGAAACACGATCGGACTCAGTGCCAGGCGTATTCGGCGCAGAGCCGGTGGGCGACCAGATCGAAGGTCTTGCGTGGCAGGATCGCGCCCTCCCGGCGGATGCCCGCCTCCGGCACGTCGAGCACCCGATCGAGCCGCACCCAACTGGGGCGGCCGTCGTGGTCCCATGCCCCGCTGCCGATGCCGATCCAGTCGCGGTCGTAGGCGCGTTCCGGATTCGACGACAGCATCAGGCCCAGCAGCGTGCGACGGTCGCGGCCGACCACCAGTACCGGCCGGTCCTTGCCGTTGCTCGGATCCTCTTCGAACGGCACCCAGGTCCAGACGATCTCCCCGGGATCGGCACGGCCGTCCAATTGCGGCGAGTAGACGATCTGCCGGGCCCGCTCCGCGGTCGGAACCGGCCTGGACGCGGCGGGCCGCACCGCGACACCGGTCGCGCGCCGCTGGGCCAGCGACCCCACCAGCCGGTCGACCAGCCCGGGCCCCTGCTGCTTGACGATCTTGGGACCCTGTTGTTTGGCGATCAGACCGATCTGCTTGCCGAGGGTGTTCCAACTTCGGGCCATCTCTGGAGGATAACGGCGCGCCCGCCGCTTCTCACCCGCGTGGGATCCGTTGTGTCGTCAGCGTCGTCGACGACCCGAGCCGCCATGGAGTCGGACATGCGGCCCATCCGGGACCGAGCGGACGAAAGTCCGGCTCCGCTGCCCGTCGCGGAAGACGACCAGTGCGCCGAGGCTGATGGCGATGATCACCGCCGAGAGCGGCATGGTGCGCCCGGCGGCGGCGACGTTGCGAGCCCTCCGCTCGACCACACTCCCAGCCCCGTCGAGTGCGAGTCTTACGAGCACCGTTCGCGGCCGGTCTCGGGTTCGTGTGACCGAAGCGCAGGCGACGTAGTCGCGAGTCTCGGTCGCTCGAACCCGAGACTTCCCGGGGCCGCGAACACGCAGCGCCGCAGGCGCTGCAAAAACCAACACAGCATCATGGGACGATGGACGGCAGTTTGCCGATACCCATGAGGAGTGGAGTGCCCGCCAGCTTCGCCGACACGACGTTCACCGATCCCGCCCGGATCCGGAACTTCTGCATCATCGCGCACATCGACCACGGCAAGTCGACGCTGGCCGACCGGATGCTGCAACTGACCGGTGTGGTCGAGGAGCGGCAGATGCGTGCGCAGTACCTGGACCGGATGGATATCGAGCGCGAACGCGGCATCACCATCAAGGCGCAGAACGTGCGGCTGCCCTGGACGCCCCGGACCGGGGAGCACGCGGGCAGCGATTTCGTGCTGCACCTGATCGACACACCCGGCCACGTGGACTTCACCTACGAGGTGTCGCGCGCCCTGGAGGCGTGTGAGGGTGCGATCCTGCTGGTCGACGCCGCGCAGGGTATCGAGGCGCAGACGCTGGCCAACCTGTATCTGGCGCTGGACAAGGATCTGACGATCATCCCGGTGCTGAACAAGATCGACCTGCCCGCCGCGGACCCGGACCGCTACGCCGCCGAGCTGGCGCACATCGTCGGCTGCGAGCCGTCGGACGTGCTGCGCGTCTCCGGCAAGACCGGCGAGGGCGTGACCGATCTGCTCGACCAGGTGATCGCCCAGGTCCCGCCGCCGGTCGGCGAAGCAGACGCGCCCGCCCGCGCGATGATCTTCGACTCGGTCTACGACACCTACCGCGGCGTGGTCACCTACGTCCGCGTGGTGGACGGCAAGCTGACCCCGCGCGAGAAGATCAAGATGATGTCCACCGGCGCCACCCACGAGCTGCTGGAGATCGGCATCGTCTCGCCCGAGCCGAAGCCGACCCGGGGTCTGGGCGTCGGCGAGGTCGGCTATCTGATCACGGGCGTGAAGGACGTGCGTCAGTCCAAGGTCGGCGACACGGTGACCGGCGCGCGCGGCGGCGCGAGCGAACCGCTCACCGGATATCGCGAGCCACGCCCGATGGTGTACTCCGGCCTCTACCCGGTGGACGGCTCCGACTACCCGGACCTGCGCGACGCGCTGGAGAAATTGCAGCTCAACGACGCCGCCCTGACCTACACGCCGGAGACCTCGGTGGCGCTGGGGTTCGGTTTCCGCTGCGGCTTCCTCGGCCTGCTGCACATGGAGATCACGCGCGAGCGCCTGCAGCGCGAGTTCGATCTGGACCTCATCTCGACCGCGCCGAACGTGGTGTACCGGGTGGAGATGGAGGACGGTGCCGAGCACGTGGTCACCAACCCCTCGTACTGGCCGGAGGGCAAGGTCAAGACGGTGTACGAGCCGGTCGTGAAGTGCACCATCATCTCGCCGAGCGAGTTCATCGGTTCGATCATGGAGCTGTGCCAGTCCCGCCGCGGCGAGCTCGGCGGCATGGACTACCTCTCCGAGACCCGCGTCGAGCTGCGCTACACGATGCCGATGGCGGAGATCATCTTCGACTTCTTCGACTCGTTGAAGTCGCGCACCCGCGGCTACGCGAGCCTCGACTACGAGGAGTCGGGCGAGCAGGAGTCGCAGCTGGTGAAGGTGGACATCCTGTTGCAGGGCGAGGCGGTGGACGCGTTCAGCGCGATCGTGCACCGCGACGCCGCGCAGGCATACGGCCACAAGATGACCACCAAGCTGCGCGAACTGATCCCCCGCCAGCAGTTCGAGGTGCCGATCCAGGCCGCGATCGGGTCGAAGATCATCGCCCGCGAGAACATCCGCGCCATCCGCAAGGACGTGCTGGCCAAGTGCTACGGCGGTGACATCAGTCGTAAGCGCAAGCTGCTGGAGAAGCAGAAGGAAGGCAAGAAACGGATGAAGACGATCGGCCGCGTCGACGTCCCGCAGGAAGCCTTCGTGGCCGCGCTGTCCTCCGACGCCGCTTCGGACAAGCCCAAGGACAAGAAGTAGGCGGCTAACCCGTCGCCGCGCGCAGCCGGACGCGTAGGCGCGCTCCGCCCAGCGGGCTTGCCTCGAGTTCGGCGGCGCCGGAATGCAATTCGGCTTGCTGGCGGACCAGGGCAAGGCCGAGTCCGGAGCCGGGGGAGCCGGGGCCTTTGACGAAGCGGTCGAAGGCGTCGGCGCGCAGCGCCTCGGGGATGCCGCGGCCGTCGTCGTCGACGTGGATCTCCACGATGTCCTCCGGGCCGGATCGGGCGCTGACGGTGACGGTTTCGGCCCGGCCGTGTTGCACGGCGTTGGCGACGGCATTCGTGACGATGAGCCCGACGCCGCCGGGCGAACCGGTCACGGTGACCGGAGCGCATTCGCCGAGCTCCACCCGCACCCCCGGGTGCCTGCGCCGCGCGTCGTGCACCGCCCGGTCCAGCACGTCGCAGAGGTCGAACGGCTCGAAGACGTCCGGTCCGGTGAGTTCGCCGACCGCGAGGCGTTCCAGGTCGGTCAGCGTGTTCTCGATCTGCCGTTCGGCGAGGAGCACCTCGGACAGAATCGCACGGCGCTGCTGGTCCGGAATCTCCTTGGTGGCCAGGACCTGCAGGTCGGTGCGCAGAGCCGTGAGCGGCGTACGCAATTCGTGCGCGCAGACCGCGGCGAAGTCGCGTGCGCCGGTCAGCGCGCGTTGGGTGGCGCGGTGGGCGGCTTCCAGCCGGGTGAGCATGCGGGTGATCGCGTCGGAGAGTTCCTCGGCTTCGCGTGCGCCGCGGCCGGACAGCGGCGGCAGTTCCTCCAAGGTCTCGATGCGGTGGGTGGCATCGGCCAGGCGGCGCAGTGGGCGTGCGGCGAATCCGGCCAGGAACCAGCCGAGCAGAGCGGCCAGCAACGCGCCCGCCACTCCGATGCCGAGCCCGATGCGCTGACTGCGATGAATCGCCGCCTCCACGACATCGCGATCGGGATCGAGCGCGACCAGCACGCCGGGCAACCCGTCGACCCGGGCGATCGCGGCGTCGGCGGGCACGCCCGGCCGCCGCGCGTCCGCGGGCGTCTGCTCGGGAGACAGCGTGGCCGCGGACGGCGGTGCGGGAGCCGCTTCGAGGGGCGCGGCGATCCGCACCGCCATCGAGGAGACGGTCTCGTCCAGCTGACGTTCGCCGGTGGCGCCGAGCAGCCCGGCGAAGGTGACCGTCAAGGTGAGCGTGACCAGCGCCGCGACAACTCCCGATACGACCGCTACGCGGGTGCGCAGCGACGGTGACCTGCTCATGGTTCCTCCCGGAGGACGAAGCCGACGCCGCGCACGGTGTGCAGCACCCGGGGCACGCCGTCCGCCTCCAGCTTGCGCCGCAGATAGGAGACGAACACGTCGACGACGTTGGTGTCGGTGGGGAAGTCGTAGCCCCACACGGCGGACAGGATCTGCTCGCGGCCGAGCACGACGCCGATGTGCCCGGCGAGCAGGGCGAGCACCTCGAATTCCCGCTTCGTCAGTTCCACCGGCTTGCCCCCGGCCAGCACCCGGTGCCCGGCGGGGTCGATCCGTACCCGCCCGACCGTGCGCACCTCCTCCGGCCGCGGAGCCGGTTTCTGCCTGCGCCGCAGCAGCGCGTTCAACCGGGCGACGAGTTCACCCAGATCGAATGGCTTGGTGAGGTAGTCGTCGGCGCCGCGCTCCAGGCAGGCGATCCGGTCGCTGACCGCCGTGCGCGCGCTGAGCACGCAGATCGGGATGTCGTTGCCCATCGCCCGCAGCGCGGTGACCACGCCGACGCCGTCGAGTTCGGGCATGTTGACGTCGAGGACCATCGCGTCGGGCGTGGTGGCGCGGACCATACTCAACGCCTCGGCGCCGTCGGCCGCGGTGACGACCTCGAAATCGGAGAGCTCCAGTCCCCGCCGCAGCGACGCGAGGACGCGAACCTCGTCGTCCACGACCAAGATTCGTTGTCCGGCCATGGTGCCAATCTAATCCCGCAGTTTGAGATGGCGGGTTGGGGTTGACGCGTCCACGGTTCGGTCTCCCGTGCGTCCATGCTGCCGAACGGCTGTTTCATCGAATTCGACGGTACGGAGCGGATCTTCAGCACTCTTTCGGCAACTCTCAGAGTTTCATTAGTTTTTCCCGGCGCGTCCGCCGGTGCGCCGACGACGAGGCGATCGGGCCTGGTAGAGGTGCGTACCGGAGACTGCGCGCGGTCCGGAAGGCCATCGGAAATGGGGCTTCCGATCCCGTAATTTGGATGGCAAGGTTGTGTTGCTCACCACAGTGACATTCTCTCCAGTCCTGGAGAATGTGACAGGCGAGTATTCCCGAAATACTGTTGGGGTGATCTTCACTCGGTCGGACCGGCGCGGTGAGGATGCTGGACAATCGAGAGTGGAGCTTCTATGACGCGTGATCTGCCCTTCGACGACGACACCGAAGGCGCCGACCGCGCAGGCGACACCGCCTACCGGGTGGCCACCGGCGTCGCGCGGGTGGCGCGAGCGGGCGCCTATGTCACCGGCGGCGCCCTGGTCGCCGCCAACGGCGGCGGCGTCCCCGCGCAACCGGGCGAATCCCGCCTCGACAGCTGGCACACCGGCTGGGCGCACAGCACCGATCCCGATCCCGATCAGCCGAGCCCGGTGATCACCTTCCCGGACCCGGTCGTCGAGCCCACGCCGTTCTCCTCGCACGGCCCGAACAGCCCGGTCGCCCATGGAAATCCGGCCCCCGGGCCGGTCAACCCGGCCCCCGGGTTCACGTTGCCCGGCACCGGCGCAAGCCCTGCGGGATCGCTGCCCTCGCTCGGCGAATACAGCGGTACCGACGCCGGAATGCCACTACCGACGCTGCCCGGCGGCGAGTCGGGCACACACGGGATGCAATTGCCCGGACACTCCGGAGGCGGGGTCCCCGGGCTGGGCGGCATCCCCGGCACGGACGGCGGTTCCGGATCCGGATTGACCATTCCGGGGACCGAGGGCAATACATCGCACGGCTTCTCGTTGCCCGGCGTCCGGTCCGAGGCCGCGAACGATCTCGACGCACCCGGCGGCCACGGCTTCGGCCTGCCCGGCCACGGACTCGGCCAAGCCGGGCACGGGTTCGGCCTGCCCGGCTCGAACGGCTTCGTCGCGCCCGGCTCCACCGTCTTCGACCTGCCCGGAAACAGCGGCCTACCCGGAAGCGGCGTGGGTGCGGCGCCGACGGCGGACGATCCGTTCGACGGCGTCGGCGCGGGCAGCGATCTGGGGGCGTTCGTCGGCACGCAGTGGCAGGTCGACTTCGGGCTCGGCCCGAACGGGATCTACTTCACCTCCGAGATGAAGGTCGATATGGCGGTCGGTCACGTCGGCGATCAGCTCGACGAGTACACCGACTGGCTGGCCGACGGCATCCACGTGCCGGACGGCATTGATCACCCGGTCACCGACCCGCATGCGCCCGGCCATCCCGGTCTGCTCGGCGGGCTCACGTCACCGAGCTCGTCCGCGACGCAGTCGTCGGCGGCCTCCGGCGTCACGCAGTCCTCGTCGGCGGGAATGGCGCAGTCGTCGGCCGCGCCGGGTGTCGCACAGCCGCTCGCGGCCTCGG
>NZ_BDBB01000049.1 GCF_001612765.1 Nocardia arthritidis NBRC 100137 | reverse complement strand
CAGCCGCTTCGCGCCCGCAGCATCGTTCGCCTCGTCCCGGGGACGATTCGCACGGGCTCGGATGCGGCGATGTCCCAGTGACAGTGACGCGCAGGCGGGTTACGCGTCGAGCACGCGTGGTCGGCGTTGCACTACCGGCGGCTCGGTGGACCACGGGAAATTGATCCACCGGTCGGTGCGCCGCCACACGTACTCGCTGTCGACCTTCGACCACGGCTTCTGGTAGATCACCGCGCAGCGCACCTCGGCGACTTTGCCGGAGCAGAAGTCGCGGACCAGTTTCAGGGTGGCGCCGGTGTCGGCGACGTCGTCGGCGACCAACACCGTGGCGCCGGCCAGATCCACGGCCTGCGGCACCGGCGGCAGCATCACCGGCAGTTCCAGGCGCTGGTCGACGCCGGTGTAGAACTCCACGTTCATCACGTGCAGGTTCTTCACGTCCAACGCGTAGCCGAGGGCGCCCGCCACGAACAGCCCGCCCCGGGCGATCGACAGGACCAGATCGGGCTGGAAGCCGTCCGCCGCGATGGCCGCGGCGAGCTCCCGGCTCGCGGAACCGAACAATTCCCAGGTCAGTACTTCGCGATCCGTCACAGGCTCTCCCTCTCGCTGGACGCGACGCAGTGAGCATACGAGGGCCGTCGGGGTTTCCCGGCGGGTTGCTCGTTGCGGTGGGAAGCGGAAGGGAAGATGGCCGGAAATCTCGATATACCGTCCGTATCTCTCGTCCGGCCGGTGTGTTCGCCGCCCTACGCTCGAGCGCATGGACAGCCACTACGATGTGCTCGTCATCGGTTCCGGCTTCGGCGGCAGCGTGGCCGCCCTCCGAGCGACCGAGAAGGGATACCGGGTCGGCGTGCTCGAGGCGGGCAGGCGGTTCGCCGACGACGAATACGCGAAGAACTCCTGGCATCTGCGCGAGTATCTGTGGGCGCCGAAACTCGGCTGCTACGGCATCCAGCGGATGACCTTGCTCAACGACACCTTCATCATGAGCGGAACGGGAGTCGGGGGCGGGTCGCTGGTGTACGCCAACACGTTGTACGAGCCGCCGGAGAAGTTCTACCGCGACAAACAGTGGGCGCACATCACTGATTGGCGCGAGGAGTTGACGCCGTATTACGACCAGGCCAAACGCATGCTCGGCGTCACCCAGAACCCGGCGACCACACCTACCGACCGGATTCTGCGCGAAGTCGCGGAGGAGATGGGCATCGGCGACACCTATCGCCGCACACCGGTCGGAGTGTTGTTCGCGGACAACGATTCCCGTCCGGGCCAGCAGGTCGCCGACCCGTTCTTCGGCGGCGTCGGGCCGACGCGCTCGACCTGCACGCACTGCGGCGAATGCATGACCGGCTGCCGGCACGGCGCGAAGAACACCCTGGTGAAGAACTACCTCTACCTGGCCGAAAAGACCGGGGCGACAGTGCATCCGCTCACCACCGTGACCGACGTGCGGCCACGGCAGGAGGGCGGTTACGAGGTGCGAACGGTGCGCACCGGGCGATGGGTGCGCAAGGAGAGGCAGACCTTCACCGCCGACCAGGTGATCTTCGCGGCCGCCGCGCTCGGCACCCAGAAGCTGCTGCACCGGTTGCGCGAGAACGGCAGTTTGCCGCATGTCTCGCCGCGGCTGGGCCATCTGGCCCGTACCAACTCCGAAGCGGTGCTCGCGGCGCGCTCCCTGCGCAAGGACTCCGACTTCACCAAGGGCGTCGCGATCACCTCGTCCATCCACCCCAACGAGTACACCCACATCGAGCCGGTCCGCTACGGCAAGGACAGCAATGCGATGAGTTTGCTGACCACCGTGCTCGTGGACGGCCAGGAAGGCAGGGCCCGCTGGTGGCTGGGGGTGCGGGAACTCATCGCGCAGCGCCGTCACCTGCATCGGCTGCACAATCCCCGGCGCTGGTCGGAGCGCATCATCGGCGTGCTCGTCATGCAGAACGTCGACAACTCGATCGTGACCTACACCAAGCGCGGCTTGTTCGGCAGGCGGATGACGACCAAGCCGGGCGACGGCGCCGCGCCGCCGACCTGGATTCCGGAGGGCCACGAAGTGGCCAGGCGGATCGCCGAGAAGATCGGCGGCCTTCCGCAGGGCGCGTGGACCGAGCTGATGAACATTCCGATCACCGGCCACTTCATCGGCGGCTGCGCCATCGGCGACTCCCGCGAGACCGGCGTCGTCGACGCGTATCACCGGGTCTACGGCTATCCCGGCCTGCACATCACCGACGGGTCGACCATTTCGGCGAACCTGGGCGTGAATCCCTCGCTGACCATCACCGCCCAAGCCGAACGCGCCATGGCGCTGTGGCCGAACAAGGGCGAGGACGACCCGCGCCCGCCCCTCGGGACGGCCTACCGCAGGCTCGCTGCGATCGAACCGAAGAACCCGGTGGTCCCGGTCGCCGCACCCGGCGCGCTGCGGCTGCCGATCACTCCGATCTGAGCGGGCGGAAATAGGTTCGCGCGTGGTCGATCCCGGTGACAGGATCGGCGCTGTGCCCATCCACGTAACCCTGGAACCGCTCGACGAGCGATGCCTCACCGATCTGCTTCACGCGGCCGTGGCGGACGCGGACCCGGGCGAGGTGATGCCGGTCGAGGAGCCCGGTGGCGGCTGGGATGCCGACCGGACAGCTGGCTTCCTGGCGTTCCACCGAGGCCGGGCGCTGGCGAGTCCGCCGATCGAGTCGACCTATGGCATCCGAGTGGACGGCGAGGTGGTCGGGGCGGCGCGCCTGTGTCCGCTGCCCGACGTGCCGGGAGCGGCCGAGGCGGGAGTATGGATCGGCCGCTCGCGCAGGGGAACGGGCATCGGAACCGCGGTGCTCGGCGGACTGATCGAGCGGGCGAGAGCGGAGGGCTACGCGAAGCTCCTCGTGAGCACGACGGCGGACAACACGGCCGTGTTGCGCATGCTGGCCGCCCGCGGAATCGACTACGTGGTGGACCACAACGCGGTAAGCGCTTGGGTGAGCTGCGATTGACCTGCCGTTGTGCCCGCGCGTGACCTGATCGGAGCGGGAGAATCGCTGTGGCGGAACGACAGCGGGCCTCCCCCGTGGCGAACCGCGTGCGAACAGACGATGCGCGCGCACGCTTCCTTCGTGTGCGGGCCGAGCCTGTGGCGAAACATACACATCCCGGCGAACACGCAGCACCGCGGGCGCTGCAAAATGAAGACCGTGCGCATCTTCCTGGCCGGGTCTACCGGCGTGATCGGCGTCCGCCTGCTTCCGCTGCTGCTCGCGGCGGGACATGAGGTGGCGGGGATGACCCGGTCGGCGGCGAAAGCCGACCGGCTGCGGGCAGCCGGCGCCGAGCCGGTGGTATGCGATGTCTACGACGTGGATGCCCTGACCGCCGCCGTGGTCGGGTTCGGCTCCGACATGGTGATGCATCAGCTCACCGACCTGCCGGACGACGTGGCGCTGCTGCCGGAGCGGGCCGAGGCCAACTCGCGCATCCGCACCGAGGGCACCCGCAACTTGATCGCCGCCGCGCGGGCGGCCGGTGCGAAACGTTTTCTCGCGCAGAGTATCGCGTGGGAGCCGCCCTCGGGCCGGGGCGCGGCGATCCAGGATCACGAAGCCGCCGTGCTGGACTTCGACGGTGTGGTGGTGAAGTACGGCCAGTTCTACGGTCCGGGTACCTATTACGAGACCGAACTGCCCACGCACCCGCGCGTGCACGTCGACGACGCCGCGGAGCGCACGATTCCGCTGCTGGACGCCTCGAGCGGAGTGGTGATCGTCGCCGACGCTTCCTGACACCGGTCAGGAGGCGCAGGGGCCGGTGTCGACCGGCCGGTCGGATCGCCATGCGTGGTCGAGCCGATCGAGGACCTCCGGCAGGCTCGTGGCGAACCCGACGTTGCTGTTGTTCTCGTCGACACCGAACACGATGCCCAGCACGCGGCCGGCGCGGTCGACCAGCGGTCCGCCCGAATTGCCGTGCTGGATCGTCCCGTCCACGGTGTAGATCTCGCGTTCGCCGAGACCGGTGCGGTATATGTCGCGTACCTGACGCGCGGCCCGGCTGCGTACCCGGGTGGCGGACGCGGTGTAGGACCCGCCCCGCGGATAGCCGAGCGCGATGGCGTCGGCGCCGGGACCGGCGGGTTCGGGCGCGACGGTGAGGGCGGGGGCGGCGAGACCGGGGACGGCCAGCACCGCGATGTCCATGGCCGGATCGAACTGCACGACGTCGGCGGTGAGCGATCCGGTCGGGGCGTCCACGGAGACCTTGCTGGAGCCTGCGACGACGTGCGCGTTGGTCAGCACCCGCTCCGGCGCGATGACGAATCCGGAGCCGGATTGCCGCACACCGCAGGTCGGTGCGAGGTCCTGGATCCGCAGCACGCTCGCCCGCAGTTCGGCGGGCATCGGTCCGTCGACGATGCCGGGATCGGGCGGCGCGAGCGGGAGGCCGAGCCCGGCCTCCATGATCGGCCCGGTGAGCACCTCGGACAGCCCGGACAGCCAGAACGGCGCGACGTCGTCCACGGTCCGCACGGTGGTCGAATCACGCACCAAGGCGGCGGATTCCACCGGCGCGGCGAACAACCACACCACCAGCGGGACCGCGAGCACATGAACGAGGCAGCCGCAGAGGGCGTCGACGCGCCGCGTGAGGGGATCGGAAACTGCCGCGCGCGCGGCTTGTCCGGCCCGGTGCCCGGCGACCGCGCCGAAGGCGACCAACCCGACGGTCACCATCAGCACCAGGAGCAGCCGCACGGCGCCCGGCGCGAGCCGGCCGAGCACCGCCGCCGACAGCGCCGCGCCGAGGATCGCCCCCGCCAGTCCACCCGCGAAGCCGGGCAGCCCCACGATCGCGCCGCGGCGCCAGCCGAGCACCGCCGCGACCGCGAGGATGCCGAGCACGGCCAGATCCAGCCAGTTCGGCACGGTCAACGCCACACTCCCGTCGCTGCTGATGGACAACGGCGCGGACTCGTCGTCGGCCGCCCCGTCACCACCCGGCTATACCCTGGTTAGCGCGTCGGCAACGGTCGAGCCGCTAATTTAATCAGCGATTCGAGCTGCGGCAACCATGTTGTCCTATGCCGTGGGCTGGGTGGCCAGCGCCCGCCGGGCATACGCGCGCACATCGGCATCGGTGTCGTCGATCGCGGCGCGCAGCGCGTCGTGCGCCGCGGGCAGGTGCGGCCACGCCGAGAGCGACAGCACCGCCGCCTTGCGGACGTCGAGATGCGGATCGTGCAGGGCGGCGGCCAGAATCGGCACCGCGAGGTCCGGGTCGGTGCCTGCGAGCCCGCGCGCCGCACCTTGACGGATCTGCCAGGCCGAATGGCGCAGCGCGGCGTCCAGTGCGGTGACGTCCGCGGGTTCGCCACCCAGCTGGGCGAACGCGGTGAGCGCCGCGGCGCGCACCAGCGGGTCGTGGTCGTCGCTGAGGCGACGGATCACCTCGAGCCCGCCGTCGCCGATGGCGGCGAGGCCGTGGGCGACGGCGATCCGCACTTCCCGATTCTCGTCGGCGGCCAGGGTGGCGACGCCGTCGCGATCGTTCAGCGACACCAGCGCGCGTACCGCTTCGATGCGGACGCGATGATCCCCGTCCGCCAAGGCGGCGCGATACTGCGCGGCCTCGCCCGCCCGCAGCGCGCGCAGCAGATCGATCACGGTGGATCGCACGACGGGATCGGCCGAACCGAGCCGGTCGGCAAGCCCTTCCGCGGAGGGCAGCACTTCGACGAGCTCGCGCAGACTGGCCGCGGCAGCACGCCGGACCGAGGCCGCTTCGTCGTCCAAGGCCTCGCCGAGGGCGATCGAGAAGCCCTCCGGGGTGTGCTCGCTCAGCACCGAGATCGCCGCGGCCCGGACGCCCGCGTCGGGATCGGTCAGATAGGCCGACAATTGCTCCACGCTGGGCTCGTCGAGCGCGAGCAACGCGACGATCCGGGGTGACGGGGGAGTGGCGGGTTGCGCCGTCGCGGTGGCGGCCCGATCGCCGTCAGCGGCGACGCCGATATGCGGCGCACGGCCTGCGATCAGGTGCGGCTGGTGCACCGGCACCGCTTCGGCATCGGCGGAGGGCAGGTCGTCGAGTCCGGGCACGGGAACCAGGTACGGCGCCACCGGTCGCTTCAGGAAGGCCATAGTTCCGTCGGGGTTCTTGCGCAGGTTGAGGTGGTATCGCCATTCGACATCGTCGCGTTCGGGTAGGTCGGCGCGCTCGTGATAGAGGCCCCAACGGGATTCGGTCCTGGTCAGGGAGCTGCGGGCGGCCATATCGGCGCAGTCGCGGATGAACGACACCTCCACCGCGCGCATCAGCTCGTGCGGGGTGCGCGCGCCGATGCTCTCGACCTCTCCGCGCATCCGGTCGAAGGTCTCCACCGCGATGCTCAGCTTGGCCGCGGTCTTGGGCGGCGCGACATAGTCGTTCACGAAACGCCGCAGCTTGTATTCGACCTGCGGTTGCGGCGGCCCGTCCGGCTGACGCAACGGCCGGTAGATCAGCTCGTGGGCCGCGGCCAGTTGGTCCTCGGGCAGGTCGGCGGGTGCGGCGACCTCGTCCAGGGTGGACGCGGCGTGCGCGCCCGCGAGATCGCCGAAGACGAACGCGCCGATCATGTAGTTGTGCGGCACGCACGCCAGATCACCCGCCGCGTACAAGCCGGGCACCGTGGTGCGCGCGTGCTCGTCGACCCACACGCCGGAGGCGGAATGCCCGCTGCACAGGCCGATCTCGGAGATGTGCATCTCGATGTCGTGGGTGCGGTAGTCGTGGCCGCGGTTGGCGTGGAAGGTGCCGCGGGTGGGGCGCTCGGTGGTGTGCAGGATGCCTTCGAGCGTGCTCAGTGTCTCGTCGGGCAGGTGCGACACCTTGAGATAGATGGGGCCGCGCGCGGATTCGATCTCCCGCTTGACCTCGGCCATCATCTGGCCAGACCAGTAATCGGAGTCGACGAAGCGTTCACCCTCGGCGTTGACCTGGTAGCCGCCGAACGGATTGGCGACGTAGGCGCAGGCCGGGCCGTTGTAGTCCTTGATCAGCGGGTTGATCTGGAAGCATTCGATGCCGCTGAGTTCGGCGCCCGCGTGGTAGGCCATCGAGTAGCCGTCGCCCGCGTTCGTCGGATTCTCGTAGGTGCCGTACAGGTATCCGCTGGAGGGCAGCCCGAGCCTGCCGCACGGCCCGGTGGCCAGGATCACCGCTTTCGCGGCGACGGCGACGAATTCGCCGGTGCGGGTGTGCAGGGCGGCGGCGCCGACGGCGCGCCCGCCCTCGGTGAGCACGCGCACCGGCATGAGCCGGTTCTCGATGCGGATCCGCTCGCGCATCTTGCGTTGGCGCAGGACGCGATACAGCGCTTTCTTGACGTCCTTGCCCTCGGGCATCGGCAGTACGTACGAGCCGGAGCGGTGCACCCGGCGCACCGCGTACTCGCCGTACTCGTCCTTCTCGAACTTCACGCCGTAGCGCTCCAGCCGCTGCACCATGGCGAAGCCGCGCGTCGCCGTCTGATAGATGGTGCGCTGGTCGACGATCCCGTCGTTGGCCCGGGTGATCTCGGCGACGTAGTCCTCCGGTTCGGCCTTACCCGGGATCACGGCGTTGTTCACGCCGTCCATGCCCATGGCCAGCGCACCGGAGTGCCGCACGTGCGCCTTCTCCAGCAGCAGCACGTTCGCGCCCTGCTCGGCGGCGGTGAGCGCGGCCATCGTGCCCGCCGTGCCGCCCCCGATGACGAGCACGTCGCAGTCGAGCCGGATCTGTTCGGATAGCGGCGGAATGTTCACAGTCTCTCCAGGATCTCGGCCTTCGTCGCGGACCGGTCGATCGCCTCGCGTGGGCTGGGCACCGGCACCAGCGCCCGCAGCGTGCCGCCGCCGAGCACGGCGATACGGTCGCCGAGCAGCAGGGCCTCGTCGAGATCGTGGGTGACGAAGACGATGGTGGTGGGGTGGGCGCGCCAGGTCTGGATCAGCAGGCGCTGCATGGTTTCCCTGGTCTGGGTGTCCAGCGCGCCGAACGGCTCGTCCATCAGCACGGCGCGCGGCGCGGCGGCCAGGCTGCGCGCCAGCTGGACGCGCTGGCGCATGCCGCCGGACAGGTCGCGCGGCAGATAGTCGGCGTACCCGGTGAGCCCGACTTCGTCCACCCAGTGCAGGGCCGTGGCCCGGCGCTCGGCCCGGGGCGTGCCGCGCAGGCGCAGGGCCAGCTCGATGTTCTGCCGCACGGTGCGCCAGGGCAGCAGCGCGTCGTCCTGGAACACCAGGGCGCGGTCGGCCGCGGGGCCGCTCACGCGGTCGCCGTCGGCCAGGATGGTTCCACCTTCCGGGGCGCGCAGTCCGGCGATCGCGCGCAGCAAGGTCGACTTGCCGCAGCCGGATTTGCCGACCACGACCAGGATCTCGCCCGGCGCGATCGCCAAGTCGAGCCCGTCGAGCACCGGTTCGCCGCCGTAGGCGATCCGGACGCCGGTGAGGCTCAGGCGCATCCCGGTCGATGCCGGTGCGTCGATCACTGTGGTCATGCTTCGACCTCTCTGGGCAGCCAGCGGGTGATGCGGCGGCCGGCCAGCTCGACCAGCCCCGATGTCGCGAAACCGAGGACGCCGATGGTGATCATGCCGACGAACACCGCCGGATAGTCCACGATGGTGTAGGCCTGCCAGGTGCGGTAGCCGACGCCGAGCCGTCCGGAGATCATCTCCGCGGAGATGAGGCAGATCCATGCCACGCCGACGCCGACCGACAGTCCGCTGAAGACGCCGGGCAGGATGCCGGGGAACACCACCCGCGCGAGCACGTCCAGCCGGGACGCGCCGAGGGTGCGCACCGCGTCCTCCCAGATCGTGGGCAGTGCGCGCACCGCGTGCCTGGTGCTGACCAGCACCGGGAACAGCGACGCGGTGAAGGTGATGAACACGATGCCGGATTTGTCGCTGGGGAACAGCAGGATCGCGACCGGGACCAGGGCGATGGCCGGGATCGGCCGGACCAGTTCGGCCAGCGGGCCGAAGGTGTCGGCGAGCAGCCGCGAGCGGCCGAGGCCGATGCCCGCGATCACGCCGACCACCGCGGCCAGCCCGAAGCCGGTGACAATCCGGATCAGCGACTGCGCGATGTCCAGGTAGTACTGGTCGGCGCGCAACTGGGTGCCGAATTCGGCGACGATCTCGGTGACGGTCGGCAACGTGTCGAAACGCAGACCCGCCCGCACGTTGTTGACCGTGAGCAGCTGCCACAGGCCGACCGCGGCGGCGACGGAGCCGACGCGCAGCAGCCGTGAGCGCCAAGCCGATCGCGACGCCGGGGCGGCCTCCGTGCCGACCGCGGTGGTTTCCGCCGTGGCCCGCACAGCGGGGGCGGCGAGTTCGCTGGTCATCCGCGCACTTCCGTGACGGCTCGGTCGTAGGTGACCGGGGCGGCGGACGGATGTGCCTGCCGGTAGCGCTGCGCGGCGGCGGCGGTGGTGAAGGGCAGATAGCCGTCCCCGTCGCGCAGCCAGATCGACTTGTCGGCGAACCAGCGGGTGCCGAGTTCGGTATCCGGGATGTAGGCGGCGCGGATCGTCTTGCCCTGCGCTTTCGCGGCCTGGACCGCGCGCAGCAGGCAGGTCGGATCCGCGGCCGGTTGCGGCTTCGGCGCGCCGTCCAGCCACAACTCGCCGGCCAGCGCGGGGTTCTCCGCCGCCTTACCGCAGACGGGATCGGCGCCGGTGACGCGGGTCGGGTTGGTGGTGTCGGTGAGTTCGCGGTCGTAGTCGCGGCCGGTCTCCGCGAACGCCTTGCGCAGCGGCGCGTCGTCGACGAACCGGTCGATGTCCAGGTCGGCGAAATCGCCGATCGACTTCAGGTACGCCACATCGCCTTTGAGCGCCGAGATCAGGCTGGGCTCGAGCGTCGTGTCGAAACTCGTTCCACCGGGGCCGTTGTAGAGGTACACCACCTCCTGGGGCAGCCCGGACCCCTCGGCGACGATCTTCGCGGCCTGGAACGGCTCGTCCCGCAGGAACTGGGTGGCGTCCAGTTGCGCGGCGAGGAACGCCTGCAGCACCTCCGGGTGATCGGCGGCGTACGCGCGCCGGGCCACCACGCCGTGGAAAGTCGGCACGCCGAGTTCGGCGCCGTCGTAGAGCAGCTTGGCCTTGTTCTGGAAGACGACCAGACCGGGCCACGCGACGAACTGCGACAGCGCGCCCACCTGACGGGACTCCAGGGCGGTCGCGCCGACCTGCGGCTGCTGGTTGAGCACCTCCACGCCCTTGACCGGGTCGATCCCGGCCCGCGACAGCGCCTGCACCAGGGTGCCGTGCCCGGCCGAACCCACGCTGGCCGAGATCTTCTGCCCGGCCAGGTCGCCGATGCCGGTGGCCGCCGAATCGTTCGGCACGACGACCATGTTCAGCGCGCCCTTGGGGTTGTACCCGGTGACCGACACCAGTTCGGTGCGCGAGCGCTCGCCCGCCTGGGTGCGGGAGCCGTTGATCAGCAACGGGTAATCACCCATCGACCCGATGTCGATCTTCTCGGCCACCATCTGCGCGGTGATCGGCGCGCCGGTGTCGTAGTCCTGCCATTCGACCTGGTACTTGGCCCCGCCGTTGTCGGTGATCTTCTGTAGCCACCGCTCGAGGTAGCCCTGCGCGCGCAGCAAGGTGCCCGCGGTGACGGTGTTGATGGTCTTCGATTGGTAGCCGACGACCACCTTCACGGTGCCCGCGGGGGTGTCGTCGGTCTGCTCGAGCGAGCACCCGGTCAGCGCGAGCGCGGCGGCGAGCAGGACGGGGGCGAGTTTTGCTTTCATCGGTCTTCCAGATCAGCGGAGCAGGTAGGGCATGTTGACGGTGACGGCGCCGGTGGGGCAGCGGGCCGCGCAGGGACCGCAGTACCAGCACTCGTCCACGTGCATGAAGGCCTTGCCGTTGTCGGGGTTGATGGCCAGGGAGTCGAGCGGGCAGATCTCGACGCACAGCGTGCAGCCCTGGATGCACAGCGACTCGTCGATGGTGACGGGGATGTCGGCGCGCTGGTTCACGAGTGCCATCTAGAGGACCTTCCATTCGGGGGTGCTGCGGGTCAGGCTGCCGCGCATGGTGATGCGGTCGCCGCGCATGCGGATGTACTCGAGGTCGACGGGGCGGCCGTCGTCGAGCCGGGTCAGGCGTTCCAGCATCAGCAGCGGCGCGCCGCCGGGGACGTCGAGGGTGGAGGCGGTGTGCGGGTCGGCGGGCACCGCTTCCAGGGCGAGGTCGGCCGAGCCGAGCGAGCGGCCGCTGATGCGTTCCAGCAGCACGAAGACGTCGGTGTGCTCGAGATCGTGGCCGAGCACCTCGGTGCCGATGTCGGGCACGAGGTAGGTGAGGTCCAGGCTCAACGGCAGATCCGCGAGGTAGCGCAGCCGCTCGAGATAGACCACCCGCTCGCCCGGCGCCAGACCGAGCCTGCGCGCGACAGCCGGCGGCGCGGCGACGTGCATCGCCGCGCGCACCTCGTTGCGCACGGTGCCGTGGCCTTTGAAGGTCTCCTGCAATCCGAGCAGGGCGTCGAGCCCGTGGTCGTACTTGCGGGTGGCCACACGGGTGCCCACCTTGGGCGCCCGGTCGATCAAGCCCTCGTCCTTCAACAGCGCCAAGGCGTCGCGGACGGTATTGCGCGAGGCGCCGTACTCGGCGGCCAGGTCCTGTTCGCTCGGCAGCGCGCCGTCGAACGCGCCCGCGTGCAGTTGGTGGCGCAGGATGTCGGCCACCCGCCGCGCCTGATCGGCGCGCAACTGCCGCACCGGCGTGGGTTCCGCTGCCACCGTTTCCGCCTTTCCGTCGCTGACCTGCACGAATAGCGACGATAATGCGGATGGGGCGGCGTTTTCGCCCGCGCCGCCGCCGGGAAAAATCAGGGGATGTTATTGCGCCGGGTGTCCCGCCGCCCGACCTGGCGATATGCCCGGCTGTCCGGGCAATACGCCACGTCGGGCGCCGACGGCCGAATTTCGATCACGGCGATTCGAACGCGGCGGCGACCAGGCTTCGGCGCACCGATCTATGGTCGTGGGCCGTAGGTATTGAGGAACAGCACCGGTTCCGCGCCGAAGGCGCCCGCGCCGTCCATCGCGAGCAGCGCCGCGAGCGCTTTGGCGGTGTAGACGGTCTCCAGGCGCAATCCGCTCGCTTCGGCGCGCTGTTCGGCGTCTCGGGCGGCGGGCGTGCTGTGGCCGTAGCCGGAGCCGAGCCAGTCGGTCGTCATCGTGATGTCCTCGGGCCGAAGTCCGGTCGGCGCGAAGCGCGCTCCGCGCGTGCGGAGCAGGCGTTCGGTCCGTTCGGCGAGGCGGACGATGTGCTTCGCGTCGAGGGGAAGCGTGTCGTTGACGACGACTCCGACGACGCGCGTGCGCAGCCCGGCGAGCCGCAGGCCGAGCGCGAGGCCGGCCGCGGTGCCGCCGGATCCGACCGCGGTGACGAGGTAACCGGGCTGGGGAAGCTCACCCGCGGCGACCTGGGCCGCGAGTTCGCACGCCGCTTCGACATAGCCCAGCGCGCCGACCGGTGACGACCCGCCCGCAGGGAGGAAGTAAGGACGCCTGCCGCCACGGATCCGGCGCAGATACAGCCACGGCGCCGCGAGGATCGTGCGCAGTTTGCTGTGCGTGTAATACAAAGTGGCGCCGGAATTCTCCAGTCGCCGCAGTTGTGCGCGCACATGGTCGTCGACCGGCTGGTCCAGCAGCGCGAGAGCAGTATCGATACCGTGGGCGCGCGCGTACAAGGCCGTGGCGAGGCCCCAGTTGGTTCCCATGCCGCCGACCGTGAGGATAGTGCGCGCACCGCGCCGTCGTGCCTCGGGCAGCAGCCATTCCAGCTTGCGGACCTTGTTGCCGCCCCATCCGCCGTCGCCGTATCCGCTCTCGTCCTTGCACCACAGCTCGGCGGCGGTGCCGAGGTCACAGCGGCGCACAGGCGTCGGAGCGGTGCCGAGCCGGAGGAACGGCAACGTGTCGGCCACCTCGGGAAAGCGCGCGTGTAGCAGCGCTCCGGTCACGGCGCGATCGCCTCGGGGATGCCCAGCAGCGCCGCCTGCACCTCGTGCAGCCGGTCCACGTCGCCGCGGATACCCGCGACGTTGTCGTTGTACAGGAACGCCTCGCCGAGCCGGACCAGTGCGTAAGCGAGCAGCGCCGGTTCCAGCGGCGGGTCGTAGCCGTCCTCCTCCGTGGCCCGGGTGATCAGCTCCTGGACGGTGCCCACGACCAGCGGCTGTACCGGCCCGTCGCTCGCGGTGAGGATGCGCAGCCCGGACAGCGGCTCGTTCTCGAAGTAGCGCCGGAACGGTTCGTTGTCGGTCATCCACCGGTTGACCCGGTACAGCACGTCCAGGATGCGCCGCGCTCCGGTGGAGCGGCGGCGAGCGTCCGCCCGGCTGAGCAGCGCCTCGAACTCCCCGGCCAGGACCGCACCGAGCACCCCGTCGCGAGAGCCGAACCAGCGGTAGACCGACGCGCGGCTGAGCCCGAGCTGTCCGGCGATCGCCTGGATGTCCACGCGCTCACCGGACAGGAACGCCCGGCGAGCGTGCTCGATGACCTGTTCCCTGGTCGCGGAGGCCGGTCGGCCGGGAGGGCGGGTGGTCCGCTGACTGGAATCGATCACCGCGGAATGATACATCTTCTGGAAAGTGTATCGAAACGGGCGGTGTTCAGAACCAGGCGTCGCGCATCCGCAGTGTAGTCGTGTCCAGGCTGGCGAGCAGATCCAGTGCCGGTGCGGTCTTGGGCAATTCGAAACGATAGAAGAACCGGGCCGCGTGCCGCTTGCCATCGTAGAAATCGCCGGAACGGTCCGCGGTGGCGAGGAACTGCTCGAGCCAGATCCAGGCCAGCACGGTGTGGCCGAAGGCTTCCAGGTACACCGAGCTGTTGGCCAGCGCGGCCTCGATATCGCCGGAGGCGAACAGCCCCGCGGTGACCTCGACCAGCCGCCGCCACGCCGAATCCAGTTGTGCGGCCAGCTCGGCCGCCTCGCCGCCCGCCGCGCGCGCGGCGCTGATGGTCGCATCGATCCGGGACCCGAGTGCGAGCAGGCTCGCGCCGCCCTGCTGGGTCACCTTGCGTCCGAGCAGGTCCAGGCCCTGGATGCCGTGCGTGCCCTCGTGGATCGGGTTGAGCCGGTTGTCCCGGTAGTGCTGCTCGACGTTGTATTCGCGGGTGTAGCCGTAGCCGCCGAGCACCTGGATGGCGAGGCTGTTGGCCTCCAGGCACCACTGCGAGGGCCAGCTCTTGGCGATAGGGGTCAGGATGTCCAGCAGTTGGGTGGTCGCGCGGCGGTCGTCGTCGGATTCGGCGGTGCGCTGCTCGTCGACCAGCCGCGCGCAATAGAGCACCAGCGCCAGCGCCCCTTCGACATACGCCTTCTGCGCCAGCAGCATTCGCTTCACGTCGGCGTGCTCGATGATCGGCCGCTGCGGCGCGGACGGGTCGGCGGGAAGCTTGGCCCGGCCCTGCGTGCGGGTGCGGGCGTAGTCCAGCGACTCGAGGTATCCGGTGTAGCCGAGCGCGGTGGCGACCAGGCCGACGCCGATGCGCGCCTCGTTCATCATGTGGAACATGTAGGTCAAGCCGCGATGCGGTTCCCCGACCAGGTAGCCGACCGCGCCCGGCGCGCCGCCCGGCGTCCAGCGGCCCTCGCCGAAATTCAGCACGGTGTTCACCGTGCCGCGGAAGCCCATCTTGTGATTGAGCCCGGCCAGGGCCACGTCGTTGCGTTCGCCGATCGCGCCGTCGTCGCCGACCAGGAAGCGAGGCACCACGAACAGCGAGATGCCCTTGGTGCCCGCGGGCCCGCCGGGGATCTTGGCCAGCACCAGGTGCACGATGTTCTCGCCGAGTTCGTGGTCGCCGCCCGAGATCCACATCTTCGTGCCGAACAGGCGATAGCTGCCGTCGTCCTGCGGTTCGGCGCGGGTGACGATGTCGGCCAGCGACGAGCCGGCCTGCGGCTCCGACAGGCACATGGTGCCGAAGAAGCGGCCCGCGAGCATGGGCTCGACGAACTTCTCGACGTGCTCCGGGCCGTGGGCGAGGAGCAGATTCGCGTTGGCCACAGTGAGGAACGGGTAGCCCGCGGTGCCCGGGTTGGCCGCCTGGAACCAGGCATAGCTCGCCTGCGCGACTGTCGCGGGCAGCTGTGCGCCACCGAGTTCGTAATCCATTGCCGCCGAGGGCAACCCGGCCTTGGCGAAGGCTTCCAGCGCCTGTCCGACCTCCGGGATGATGGTCACGCGCTCGCCGTCGAAGGTGGGTTCGTTGGCGTCGTTGAGCTTGTTGTGCGGCGCGAAGTATTTGGTCGCGAGCTGCTCGCTGAGGTCGAGCACGGCGTCGAAGGTTTCGCGCGAGTGCTCGGCGTACCGCTCGCGTTTGGTGAGCCGCTCGACCTCCAGCCACTCATAGAGCAGGAAGTCGAGATCGCGCCGGGACAGCAAGGTCGACCGCATCAGCCCGTCCTTTCGAGACATGTTCGACGTACTGTATCTTACGGGTCGGTGGTCCGGTATCCACGGCCATCGCACCGATCGGCCGCTGAGGAGTATGCCTGGTCGGCGATCGAACCTGTGTGGCCCGCGCACCGGCACGAAACGTGGTGGGTCGCGTTCGTTACGCGGCGGCGCGGACGATGCCGATCATGCCGCCAGCCCGTGGTCGGTCATCCGTCGGCGACGAGCAATCCGCGTTTCCGCGCCGTCGCGGCCGCTTCGGTGCGGCTGGACGCGCCGAGCTTGGCGAGGATCCGCGAGACGTGCACACCGGCGGTGTTGGCGCTGATGAAAAGCTCGGCCGCGATCTGACGGTTGCTGGCTCCCGTCGCCACCAGACGCAGCACGTCGAGTTCCCGTGGGGTCAGGCCCGCTGTGTCCGCCCGCGAGGTCGTGGCAGGCCGGTTGCCGGAATGGGCGAGATCGATCCCGGCGCGATCGGCCAGCCGCCTGGCTTGCTCGGCGAGTGGCTCGGCCGCCAACTCGTCGGCCAGCTCCAGAACGGAACGCAGTGCGCCGCGTGCTGCCGCGCGATCACCCGCTGCCAATTCCGCGTCGCCGGATTCGAGCAGGCTGCGCGCGAGCTCGTACGGTCGACCGAGGGCTCGCCAGGAGGACACCGCCTTGGCCCAATCAGCGGGACGGCCACTGCGCACGGCGTGGCAGGAATTCCGACATGCGATGTCGACGGCGGACGTCACCGGCAACTTCGCCGTGACGGAGTCCAGAACCAGTGGGGCGCGGCGAGTTCGGGCGATCGCCTCGGCCAGTGCCCACGCCTCGTGGTGGTGCGCGGCCAGGTCGTCCGCGCTCAATGTCGCAGCGCCGATCTCGGCGGCGCGCTGCGGGTTGCCCGCCGCGTGCGCGATCTCGGTCCGCACGGTGTGCAGTTGGATCTGGTATTGCCTGGCCCAGCGGCGGTCTCCGAGCAAGGGCTGTGCGGTCGCCGCGCTCGCCGCCGCGGCCTCCTCGTCCCCACGCGCCAGCATGATCCGCGCGTGACACAGCAGCAGCGCGGCGGTGCTCAACGGGGTCAGCTGCTCGGTGAGCGATTCGTCGATCAGCTCGAGCGCTTCGTTCCAGCGGCCCAGCGCAGTGAGCGCCTGTGCCCATTTGACCAGCAGGATCGGTGCCGCCTCGGCGAATCGGTAGGTCTCGTGCGCGGCGCGTAGCCCCTGCTGGATCGCCGTGATGGCAGCCTCGTCGGCGCCCGCCGACACCAGCAGTGCCGACTCCCACAGCACCACCGTGAGCAATGTGCCCGGATCTTGCGCGGCCTTCGCGATCGCATGCGCCTGTTCGAAGTGGGCGACGGCGGCCTTCGGACGGTCCGCGGTTGCCAGCCCGAGATAGGCGTAGGCGCGCGCGGCCAGCGCCCCGGCGCGCCGGTCGTCGCGAAAGACGCTCGAATGCGGCCATGCGGACGCGGCGTCCGCGCCGGCGGCCTCCTCGGGCGCACGCGACGTAGCCATTACCGGCGAGGTGTCGTCGGCGTTCGGCGCACTGCGTAACCGTTCGGCCACCTCGACGGCGGCGCGCGCGTCGTTCTCGGCCGCCGCCGCCGCGCCGCTGAACACCCGCGCCGCGGCGAGTTCGGCGAGCACTTCGCCGCGCAGCAGGGTCGGCCGGTCCGAAGGAAGGTAAGCCAGCGCCGCGAGCAGGTCGTCTTCCCCGCCGCCGCTGCTCTGATTGCGCAGTCCCGCGCGGTAGTAGTGCAGCCGGGCCGCGCGCTCCGGGGCGGTCTCCGCATCGATGACGGTCAGCGCTTCGTCGGCCGCCGCGATTCCGCGCTCGACGACACCGCCCCGGTAGCACGCGGCGACCACCGCTTCCACCACATCGATCCGGTCGGCGTCCACCCGGCTCGCCGCTTCCGGCACCCGATCCCACGATTCGAGCACCTGGTCCAGATAGCGCACGCGGACACGATGCGCTCCAACGGTTTCCGCTTCTGCCGCGGCTTCCCAGGCGGCCTCGAGTGCCAGCGGCAGCTCCCCGGCGGCATACGCGTGGTAGGCCAGCTCGCCGGAGGGGCACTCGTCCGGTTCCCGCTTGCGGAGCGCGGCCAGTACACGAGAAAGGCTGCTGTGCAGCCTTTTTCGCTCGGCTGGTAGGAGATCGTCGTAGACGGCGTCGCGGATGAGCACGTGGCGGAACTGATAGCCGGTGTCGGTGGGCACCAAGAGCTGCTGGTCGATCAGCTGATGCAAAGCCGCGGTGAGCGTGTCCTCGGCGAGATCGGAGGCGGCCGCCAGCAGGGTATGCCGGACCGGTGACCCGGCCGCCGCCGCGAGCCGCAGCACCGACGCGGTTTGGTCGGGCAGGTCGGACAGGTGGCCGAGCAACAGCTCCGACAGTGCGGCGGGCGTATCCTCGGGTGCGGGACCGAGCGCCTCGACGAACAACGGAATTCCTCTGCTGCGCTCGAAGATTCGCCCGATCGTTCCTGGTTCCGGCTCCCGGCCGCGCAGCGCCGCCAGCTGCCTGCCCACCTCGTGCCTGGTCAGTGGCGCCGGAGAAAGCAGGCGGACACCGGGGTCGCGGCGCAGGCCCGCGACCAGCTTGCGCAACGGTCCGGAATCGGCGGGCCGGTAGGTGCCGACCAAGAACAGATCACCTTCGGCGATGTTGGCCACCAGGAAGGCGAGCAATTCCAGGCCGGCCTCGTCGGCCCAGTGCAGATCCTCCAGCACCACCACCAGCGGTCTGTTCATCGAGCACTGTTCCAGCACGGTCAGGATCTCGCCGAACAACCGGATCCGATCGGTGTCGATCTCCGCCGCGCCGGACCGCGCCGCCAGTTCGGGAAGCCAGCGCGCCAGCGCGGGTTTCGCCGGGAGCAGCGCCGCGAGCGCCTCCACGCCCTGGTCGCGCAGCAGTGCGCGCATGACCGCGACGAACGGAGTGAACGGCACCCCCTTCGCGCCGAATTCCGGGCACCGCCCGGACAGCACCGCCGTGCGGGCCCTGAGCCGCGTCCCGAACTCCGCGACCAGCCGCGACTTGCCGATCCCCGCTTCGCCCCCGACCAGCACGGTATGCACCGCCGGCTCCCCATAGGCATCCTGCAATGCCGCGAGCTCAGCGGCCCGCCCCACGAAGGCGCCGCATACCGGAAGGCTGACCACGGCGCGATCATGCCCCGACGGCGAGGTCAGCGCCAATCGCGGGAGCCGAGGCGGAGCGCGGTGGAGAGCTGGATCGGTACTTCGAGCCAGAGCGCCCACGATGGAAATAACGAATTCTCGTGATTCGGCGGGCCCCTCGTTACCCGAAGTATCAATGGCATGACGAACACCGAGATCCGCCCCTTCCGCATCGACATCCCGCAGGCCGACCTGGACGACCTTCGCTTTCGCGTGGCCCGCACCCGCTGGATCGACGACCTGCCCGGCGTCGGCTGGGAGCGCGGTGTGCCGACGGCCTACCTGAAGGAACTGGCCGGGTACTGGGCCGAGAAGTTCGACTGGCGCGCCGCCGAGGCGCAGTTGAACGCCTACCCGCAGTTCACCACCATCGTCTCCGGACAGAACGTGCACTTCCTGCATGTGCGCTCGGCTCGAGAGGACGCCACCCCGCTGCTGTTGCTGCACGGGTGGCCGAGTTCGGTGGCCGACTTCCGCGACATGATCGGCCCGCTCACCGACCCCGCCGCGCACGGCGCCCCGGACACGCCCGCCTTCCACCTGGTCATCCCGTCGCTGCCCGGCCACGGTTTCTCCGGCCCGATCACCGAGCCGGGCTGGAACGACGGCCGGATCGCGGCGGCGCTCGCCGAACTCATGGCCCGCCTCGGCTATGACCGCTACGGCGTGCAGGGCGGCGACCACGGCGCCTTCATCGCCCCGGCACTGGGGCGGACCGATGCCGAGCATGTCCTCGGCGTGCACGTCAACGCGTTGGTGACCTTCCCGACCGGCGACCCCGCCGACGTGGCCGCGCTCACCGACGCGGAGAAGGCGCGACTGGGCGCGATGAAGAAGTTCCAGGACGACGGTTCCGCCTACATGAATTTGAAGGGCTCCCGCCCGAACACCATCGCCCAGTTGCTCGCCGATTCCCCGACCGGCCAGCTCGGCTGGATCGTGGAGAAGTACCGCGAGTGGACCGACCGATCCCACGACCTGCCGGAACAGGCCGTCGACCTCGATCGCCTGCTCACCACGGTGAGCATCTACTGGTTCACCGACACCGCCCGAAGCGTCGCCAACCTCTACTACGAGCGCTTCCACGACGCGACCATGTTCGCCCCGAAACCGAAAGGCACCGTGCCCACCGGCGTCGCGGTATTCAAGGACGGCGACTACGCCATCCGCCGCTTCGCCGAGCACACACACAACATCACCCATTGGTCGGAGTTCTACTCCGGCGGGCATTTCCCCGCACTCGAGGTACCGGAGCTGCTGATCGGCGACGTGCGCGAGTTCTTCCGGTCGCTGGACTGATTCAACGGAGTCGGAGCGGGCAGGCAGTGGCGACCGCCTGCCCCACGACGTGGCCGAGAAGACGCGTCCGCGACCTGATCGCGCGAGCACCGCGACGACGCCCTGCCGTACGAGCATCATTGTCCAGCGTCGATAGCTCGCGCATGCTCACGTTATCTCAGCTCACGAATCAAGACATCGAATGTCGGTGCGTCCGGCCAACTCGGTTTCGTTACACCGACTCGGGACCATCCCCAGCGCAGGTACGCGCCGTAAGCGCGTTCATTCTCGGGCTCGACCAGGAGCGTCGCACGCCGTTCGGGTCGGCTGCTCAACAGCGTATCGTGCAGCTTCCGTGCCAGGCCTCGACCGGCGTATTTCGCGAGTTTCTTGTACCAGGTACGTGTCGCGGCGAGGGTGAGGAAGGCGAGGAAGTGGTGGCCTGGCGGTCGTAGCGGATGTTGAGGCAGCGGTAGCCGGTCAGCCAGGAAATCGCGCGCTCGATCGTCGAGGTCGCCGCGCCGCGCCCGGGCTCCTTTCCGCTCCAGCGCGGCGGCCGAGTCGCCCGAGCTGGCGAGGCCGGTGACCTCGTGACCGGCGTCCAGCAACTCGTCGACGACAGCCGAACCGATCCACCCGGTCGCTCCGGTGACGAAGACGTCCATGTCGATACTCCTTCGTGTAGGTCCGCGACTACCTCGCGGATTCGATCCGGTGGCTCGAAGCTCGCCACCGGTGTTCTGTGGGGTGGGCGGACGCCCGTCACTCCCCGGAGAGTCGATGGGCTGCGGGGGTATCCGCTGGTCGGCTGGAGGCGCTGATACGGCGACCGGTGGTTGCGCCTGCGCGTTGGGCGAAGCACCGAATCGGCTGGCATATTGAGTGATGGCGACTATTTGGGGAAAAGCCGTCCGATGGGTGTCGGACTATCAACCGGGCGTCATCGAGGTCGAATTCACCGACGTCGACGGTGTCACGCACAGCCTGATCGACAAGCTGCCGATCTTCGGCGCACCTGACGACCTCGGTCCCGATTCGGCGTACCCGGTGCCGGTGGAGATCGGTGTCACCGTCGTCGAACAACTCGGTGACGCGACGGTGATCGACCTCGGGTCGGAGGCCCAGAACACCGACCGCACCCGATACGTCGTTGTGAGCGCGGATATCGTCCCCTGATCAACCTACGACCGGCTACTCCGCCGGGTCAGCAGCGACTGCAGTACGACGAGCCCGCCGAGGACGAGTACGGTCACGCCGATCACGCGGAATCCGGCGTCCGCTCCCGAGACGAACGCCGTGACGACCTCGGTGGCGCGATCGGGCGCGGTCGTGGCGAGGGCTTCGGCCACGGTGTGCGGGGAATGGTCGGCGCGGATGTCCGGTGGTAGCGCGGCGGCGAATCGTGCGGTGAGCACCGTGCCGATGACCGCGACCCCCAGGGCGCTGCCGAATTCCCGCGTGGTGGCTTGCAGTCCCGCTCCGACTCCGGCCTGCTCCGGCGGCAGCGAACCGGCGATGGCGCCGGACAGCGTCGGAAGGGCCAGCGCCACACCGATTCCGGTGATCACGAGCCACGCCCCGTATGCGAGGTAGGACGTCTGCGTGCCGCTCGCGGACAGCCCCAGCAGCCCACATCCGACGAACGTGAAGGCCAGTGCGATGGTCGCGTCGAGGCCGATGCGTCCCGACACGCGTCCGGCATGTCGTGCGCCGAGGATGATCGGCACTGTCAGCGGCACGATCCCCAGTCCGGTCCGCAGAACGCTGAACCCCTTGCCGTACTGCAAGAACGACGCGTTGACATAGAACAGCGCGAACATGCCGAAGAAGACCGCCGTCATACCGAGGCAGGCGCTGCGCAGGCCGGGCACGCGGAACAGCCGGGGATCCAGCAGCGGGTGGTCGACCTTCAGTTCCACGACCGTCCACGCGGTGAACAACAAAGCGGCACAGGCGAACCCAGCGACGACGACCATGCTGTTCCACCCTGCCTCCGGCCCTTGGACGATGCCGAGCAGCAGCGCGACCGACGCACCGACGAGCAGCACCGCGCCGAGCGGATCGAGGCGGCGATCATGGCGCGCCGACACCGGCGCGATACGTCCCACGAGCGCGGCGAGAAGCAGCGAGATCGGCACGGCGGCGGCGAACAACCACCGCCACGAGCCGCCCGACAGGATCGACCCGCCGCCGACGTTGCCGACGACTCCGCCGATGCCGGTCATCGACGCCCAGGTGGCGATCGTCGCGCCCTTGCGTTCGGCGGGTACGGCGTGCAGCAGGACCGACAGCGTGTTGGGCAGCACGGCGGCAGCGCCGACACCCGTGAGCGCACGGCCAACCAGAAGCAGGGCCACGCCGGGTGCTGTCGCAGAGATCAGCGCGCCCACCGCGAACAGCGCCAGGCCCGTGAGCAGCACTCCCTTACGCCCGAAGCGGTCCCCGGCGGCTCCACCCGGGATGACGAGGCAGGCGAACACGACCACATAGGTGTCGACGATCCACACCAGCGCCGAGGCGGACGGATGCAATGTGCTCGAGGCGAGCATCGGGACGGCGAGGTTGATCGCGGCGACCATCCCGACGACGAGGACTACGCAGGAGCACATGATCGCGAGCAGACCGCGCTGTGCGGAGGGACGGGACGGGTCTCGCGACAACGCAACGCGATCCCGGAGCATGACATTGAACGGCATGTCCCCGACGGTAGGGATCTCGAAGAACTTCGTGCCACGCAACTTTGACAATAGATACTTGCGTAGAATGCAACTATGCCCGAGCAGCTGGATCTGAACCTCCTGCGGGTGTTCGACGCCCTGCTCCGGGAAGGCGGCGTCACGGCGGCTTCCGAGCACCTGCATCTGTCCATCCCCGCGACCAGCCGGGCGCTGGGTCGGTTACGACGGGCGATGAACGACCCGATCCTGGTGCGAGCCGGGCGTGGGATGGCTCCGACACCGTTCGCACTGCGCACCGCGCCGCGCGTACGGTCACTGCTCGACGAAGCTTCCGCGTTGATCAGCGCCGACCGCGAAGTCGCGATCGCCGATCTCGAACGCACCTTCACGATCCGCATCAACGACGGCGTCGCCGCGACCCTGGCGACGGCGGTGGTCGAAGCCACGGCCGCGGGCGCTCCCGGTGTGGTGCTGCGCTTCGTCACGGAGGGCAGCGAAAGCGCAGAGGCCCTCCGCGACGGTTCGATCGATCTGGATATCGGCGTGGGCGACAACGCGGCTCCCGACATCCGTACCGCCGTGCTGTACCGGGAACGAATGGTCGGCATCGTCCGCGCCGACAGCCCGCTGGGCAGGCACCGCCGCCCGACGCTGCGGCAACTGTGCGGGCACCCCCACGTCTCGGCCTCCCGCCGTGGACGCGCTCGCGGGCCGCTCGACGATGCCCTCGAGGCGGCGGGCCTGCAACGCCACGTCGCCGCCGTCGTCCCGACCTTCGCTGTCGCCGCGCTCCTGGTATCCGCGAGCCGCTACGTCGGACTCGTTCCGCAGCGCCTCGCCGAACAGTACGGCCGGACTCTCGGCATTCGCTGGTTTCCCTTTGCCGCGGACCTGCCGGAAGTCGAAGTGCGCCTGCTCTGGCATGCCCGGCTCGACGCCGATCCGGCCCAGCGCTGGCTGCGCGACACCATTCGCGACGCGTTGTGCGAGCCGGGCGGCGGGAAATCGGCGGGGGCCGTTCGCACGGCCGAGTGACACCGTGTCGCCTCCGAGCAGGTGCGGCCGATGTACGACAGCCGAATCGACGCGAATGCAAGGCGTGCCAGGGGGATTCGAATCAATGCCGTCCGGTCGCGGCGGTGGTATTTTGAACGCCGAACCGGCCGGGCACGGGGGTTCTGTGACCACTATGGTTGATCAGGCGCAGCGCTCGGCATCGTTTTAGTACCGTTCGACGGACCGGTTGCCGACTGTCGGGGCGGTGGGGCGGGCAGCGGGGTGTGAGGTCTGATGAGTTCCGTACGGCGCGGGCGCATGAGACGCTCGGCGCTTGACACGGCGGGGTCCGCCGATAGCGCGCGGGACGGAAAAACTCGCTTCGTCCCGAGTCCCGCGCGGGTTCGCGAGGTCGAGCATCGCACCCGCCTGCTGCTCCAGCGCATGAAGGTGCGCGAATTGCTGACCATGCGCCAGCTGATCGAGCGCTATTGCGAATTCACCGGCGCGACGGTGCTTCTGCAGGAGAAGTTGCTGCCGGTCGACTGCTTCTTCGCGATCACGCTGAAGCTTTCGGCGCCGCCCGACACCTACGTCATCGCGTATCAGAAGGCGACACCCGCCTGGCATCAGGACCACGGGATCGGGCACGAGTTCGGGCACATCATCGCCGGGCACTACGAGACCGAGAACGTGCACCGCCATTCGGCGATGTCTCCGGCGCGGGAATGGGAGGCGGAGTACACGGCGAACCTGCTCGCGCGGTGGGGGTACGAGGTGGGCAGGGTGCTCGATCGGCAACGCGCGCTGCGGCCCTTACAGCGGACCGAAGACCTGTCACTGCCGTTGCAGGAGAGAATAGGCTGGCTGTGATCTACATACCGCACGGGTGGCTCATCGCGGCGTTCGCCGCCGCCATGATCTGGAAGTCGAGTCAATACCGCCGCAACAAGGACGTCGCTCTTCTCGCGGTCGTGGGGGCCTTCTTCTTCCTGGCGTCGGGGTATGCCTTCGGCGAGTACGTCCAGAACCGCCCGGACCCGTGGTTGCTGAGCGTGATGGGTTACGAATTCGTCGGGACCGTCCTGCTGGTGGGAGCCAAAGCGTGCATCGTCGCGTTCTTCGTGCTGGCCTCCCGGCACACCGCTCAGACGAAGAAAATACTGGTCGCGCTCGGCATCCCGCTTGCCGCGTCGATCATCGTCATGGCCGTGTGCGTGGTGGTCGCGGGCCCCGGCGCGAAACCCTACGGATTCGCCGACCCCGCCGTGGTCGGCTTCAATCTCGGGGAGAAGGTGAGCACGTTGCCGATCGGGATGTTGATCGTTTTCTACTGCTTCGCCTATTTGCGTTTGCTCTCAGGGACGCCGGCCCACGGAATCGTGCTCGCCGCGATAGGCGCGGTGTCGATGCTCGCCGCCACGGTGACTTTCACCGTCCAGCTCGGGTATCACGCGGCATCGGTACGGCCACCGCGAGCGCTCGTCGCGCTGGGGCGGTGGGAGGTCTATCTGGGGCAGTTCGTATTCCTTCTGGGTGTGTCCTGGTATGGCTTGGTGATGCGGATACGAGCGGTGGCCGTCGGCCTCGCAGCATTGCGTGACGTTCTGTTGCTGTGGCGGCTGTGGCGCTTCGCGGTCGGCGTGATCACCCGGTTTCTTCCGGAACGGCGGATGCCCGCCTTCCGCGTCCGGCAGCCCTTGGCGGCCGTCATGGAATGGCGGCAGGCGATGATGGTCGACATTCGTGATGCGCTGATGCTGCTCAGCCCCCAGATCGATCCGACGTCGACCGCGACCGTCTCCGGTTACGCGCGCGAACTCCAGCGCGTCGCCGCGGCCAATCGCGAGCGGCCGGTGCTGTACGGCGAACCGCACCGCGCGGCCGTGGACCAGGCTGATACGTTCGATGCCGACCGCAAATTGCTCGTGGCCTTGGCGGCCGGCCTGGGGGAGAACATGGTTCGGGTGCGTCGGCAATGGGCTCGGCCCACGGCGAAGGTGTGACCGGATGTTTCGAGCGGAGATCATCGGTTGCGGTGTCGGAGGGGCGTGCGCGGCCCTGGCGATGGCGAAAGTCGGTGCGCGGGTGCAGGTCTATGAGACCGCGGCGCGCACTGCCGAGGTGGGCGGGTGGGTCACCCTCGGCCCCGCGGCGGCGACCGCGCTCGATCAGATCGGCCTGGGTGAAAAGGTCAGAGCGGCCGGATTCCCCGTCGTCGGCGTCAGCGCCGTCGACACGCTCACCGGGCGAACGAACTCCTTCCCCCGGACCGAGCCCGGTCATCGCTGGTCCAGCACCCACATCTGGCGCAAGGATCTCCTGGCCTTGTTGCGAGAACGTCTGGAAGAAGCGGACATCCCGTGCGAATACGGAACGCGGGTCGACCCCGGCTCGCCCACGGGTGACCTGCTGGTCGGCGCGGACGGTGCTCGTTCGGCCACGCGGCGCATGCTCGGTGATGCAAGAGAGCCCACCTACACCGGTCAATCGATCCGCTACGGTCATTGCCCGGTCGTGGTGCCCGGGCTCCCGACGCACGTCCTGCACTTCTGGTCGCACCCCGAAGGTGTAGCGGGCTATGTGGGGGACGACCGCGATGGATCGTTCTGGTTCAGCAGGCGCAGCGTCGCGTCCGGCACGGCGGTCGACCCGGAGGTGTTCCTCGACGCGCTGCGGGCAACCCCGGTGGTGCGGGTGCTGGAGCGCTCCGAGGTGAGCGCTCCGATCGCGCTGTACGAACTCGAACCCGAGGGGAGCTGGCACAACGCCGACACCGTCCTGATCGGCGATGCGGCGCATGCCGTTTCGCCTGCGGCGGGGCGTGGCGCGACCTCCGCCATCGAGGATGCGATCGTCTTGGCGAAGACCCTGCGCAGCGCGGACTCCGTTGCCGCCGCGCTGGAGGCCTATACGGAAGTTCGCCGCCCGATCGCGCAGGCTACCTATCGGCCGGGCCCCGCTCCGAAAGTCTCGGCTGCGGATCTGCGACTCTGACACGAGCGACAGCCGATCACTCAGCCCTCGGTTTTCTCGTCGTCCTCCGCAGCGGCCGGTCGGCGATAGAGTTCGTGCTGCTGGAGATCGCGCAGGATATTGCCGACTATGGCGCCGAACGTCGACCTGCCGAGTTCGTTCAAGGTGCCGAGTTCGGACAGGCGGAAACCGATCGCCTCCACGCCCGCCTCGGAGAGCTCCGCGGCCAGCCGCGATTCGACGTCGGCTTGTTGCGCGGCCGCGCCGTCGAGGAATTCCCGAACATCGACGCCCAATGCCACGGAAATCCCCTCGACCGTGCGAAAACTGGGGTTGCGGACTCGTCCGAGCCGGATGTGCGAGACCTGGGCCGGGCTCAGTGGATAGCCGAGCGCGGTCGAGCGCTCGGCGATGTCTTTGTTGGAGTAGCTGCGTGCATCCCGCTGCTGGGCAGCGGCGATCACCCGATTCAGGTGCCGCGCGATGGGACCGGCGTCCTCCGTCGGCTCCTCGCTGATCTCATCTGCATCGCCGGACACGACCTGTGCCACCAACCTCCCGATTCGGCCCCGTCACCGTGCGCACATGGTATCCGCCGGTAAAGGATCAGAGCGCAGCGGCTAGGTGATTAGCGCTTTACAATCAGATCCTATCGCTTTACGCTCGTATCCGAACCGATTACGGAGATGTCACCGGAAGCCGGCTTCGTGTATCGACTCTGGAGGGGATAGCCGATCCACGAAGCCGGCGACGACGAATCGGGGAAGCCGAAGGGTCAGGCGGCCACTTGCCGCCTGCCCTTTCCGCGCCTGCTCAGTCCATACGACTCAGCCGAGCGATGATCGTCGCGGCCATCGAGGCCGGGTCGCCGTGGTCGGGCCGCAGCACGATCTCGGCTTCGGTCGGCGCTTCGTAGGGGTCGTCGATGCCGGTGAAGCCCCGGATCTCGCCCGCGCGGGCTTTGGCGTACATGCCCTTGGGGTCGCGGGCTTCGCAGACCGCCAGTGGCGTGTCGACGAACACTTCCAGGAAGGGGATGCCCGCCGCTTCGTGGGCGGCGCGGACGCGGTCGCGGTCGGCGCGATAGGGGCTGATCAGCGAAACCACCGCGACCACACCGGCTTCGGCGAACAGTTTCGCCACTTCGCCGACGCGGCGGACGTTCTCCTCCCGGTCGGCCGTGCTGAAGCCGAGATCCGAGTTGAGGCCGTGGCGCAGGTTGTCGCCGTCCAGGAGGAACGCCGGGCGGCCCGCGGCGACCAACCTGCGCTCCAGTTCCACGGCGACGGTGGACTTTCCGGACCCGGACAAGCCGGTCAGCCACACGGTGAGGCCGCGGGTGGCGCGCTCGTCGCGTTCGACGGCCGTGGAGTGCCAGACCACTCGGGTGGAGGGCAGGCTCGGGCCGGTGATCATGCCCGCGGCGACGGTGTTGTTGGTGGTGTCGTCGACGAGGATGAAGCTGCCGGTGGCGCGGTTGCGGCGGTACGGGTCGAACAGCAACGGTTGCCGGGTGCGCAGCTGGACGCGGCCGATCTCGTTGAGCGACAACGATTCCGCGTGCTCATCGCGATGCAGCGTGTTGACGTCCAGCCGGTAGTCGAGCGAGCGCACCTCGGCGGTGGCCGCGCGGGTGGTGTGCCGGATGGTGTAGGTCGCGCCAGGGGTCAGCTGGGCCTCCTCGGCGAACCAGCACACCATCGCGTCGAGATCGCGGCCGGCGGCCGGGCGGTTGTTCGGACGGCAGATCAGATCGCCGCGGGAGATATCCAGCTCGTCGGCGAGCTGGATGGTGACCGCCTGCGGCGGAAAGGCTTCCGCGACCGGCGCACCGCCCGGCCCCCAGATCGCCTCGACCGTGGTGGTGAAGCCGGACGGCAGCACCGCCACTTCGTCGCCGGGCTTGAAGACTCCGCCCGCCACGGTGCCCGCGTACCCGCGGAAATCGTGGGCGTGGCTGCGGGTGACGTACTGCACCGGGAAGCGCGCATCGATCAGGTTGCGGTCCGAGGCGATGTGCACTTCTTCCAGATGGTGTAGCAGGGGAGTGCCCTCGTACCACGGCATGCTCGCGCCACGGTGCACGATGTTGTCGCCGTGCAGCGCCGACACCGGCACGAAGGTCAGGTCGGAGACGTCCAGTTTGGACGCGAATCGCGCGAACTCCTCGCGGATCTCCTCGAAACGTTCCTGCGACCAGTCCACCAGGTCCATCTTGTTCACGCACAGCACCAGGTGCGGGATGCCGAGCAGACCGGCCAGGAACGCGTGCCTGCGAGTCTGCTCCACCACGCCCTTGCGGGCGTCGACCAGGATCAGCGCCAGGTCGGCGGTGGAAGCGCCGGTCACCATATTGCGGGTGTACTGCACGTGCCCCGGAGTGTCGGCGATGATGAATTTTCTTCTCGGCGTGGCGAAATAGCGATGCGCCACGTCGATCGTGATGCCCTGTTCACGTTCGGCGCGCAGGCCGTCGGTGAGCAGAGCGAGGTTGGGATAGTCGTCGCCGCGGTCGCGGCTGGTGCGCTCCACCGCGGCGAGCTGATCGGTGAACAGCGTCTTGGAGTCGAACAGCAGCCTGCCGATCAGCGTGGACTTGCCGTCGTCGACGCTGCCCGCGGTGGCCAGGCGCAACAATGTGGTCGTCATCAGAAGTAGCCTTCGCGTTTGCGGTCTTCCATGCCTGCCTCGGAGATGCGGTCGTCGGCGCGGGTGGCGCCGCGCTCGGTGACCCGCGCCGCGGCGACCTCGGCGACCACCTCCGCGGGTGTGGCCGCGGTGGATTCGACGCAGCCGGTGCAGGTCGCGTCGCCGACGGTGCGGAACCGCACGGTGGACTCGTACGGCTCCTCGCCGTCGAGCAGTCCGAGAAAGCGGGTGTGCGCCAACAGCATTCCGTCGCGCTGCACCACCGGCCTGCGGTGCGCGTAATAGAGCGGGGGCAGCTCGATGCCTTCGGCGGCGATGTAGCTCCAGATGTCCAGCTCGGTCCAGTTCGACAGCGGGAACACCCGGATGTGCTCGCCCGCGCGGTGCCTGCCGTTGTAAAGGTTCCACAGCTCGGGGCGCTGCCTGCGCGGATCCCACTGGCCGTACTCGTCGCGGAAGCTGAACACCCGCTCCTTGGCGCGGGCCTTCTCCTCGTCGCGGCGCGCGCCGCCGAAGACCGCGTCGAACGCTCCTTCCTGGATCGAGCGCAGCAGCGTCGTCGTCTGCAATCGGTTGCGGGAGGCGCGCGGCCCGGTCTCCTCGACCACGCGCCCCGCGTCGATGTCGTCCTGCACTCGCCCGACCACCAGGCGCAGGCCCAGCCGCGCCACCGTCTGGTCGCGGTAGGCGATCACCTCGTCGAAATTGTGCCCGGTGTCGATGTGCAGCACCGGAAACGGCAGCGGCGCCGGCCAGAAGGCCTTCGCCGCCAGGTGCAGCATCACCACCGAGTCCTTGCCGCCGGAGAACAGCAACACCGGGCGCTCGAATGTCGCTGCCACTTCACGGAATATGTGCGCCGACTCGGCCTCGAGCGCGTCCAGATGGGGCAGCTCGTAGGTGCTCGCCGTCGACTTCGCGTACTGGCTCACACCGCAAAACTAGAACACGTTTCGGTTATAGGTCAATGGTTTGCGTCCACTGGAGTTCGCCGTCACGGCGTCGGCGGCGGTCACCAGCGCCGCGCCGCGCCGGGTGATCTCCGCCCCGGTGATGGAGCGGCCGACATACATCGTCAGCACCATGTTCTGCCTGCCGTCACCGTCGTAGGTCGGCGCGGCCAGCAGGCTCACCGCGTGCTCTTTGCGGGGCCGCAGATCCGAGCCGAGATACACCCGCTCGCCGAGGCTCGTCACCAGTTCGCCGACCAGTTCGCGCAGCTCGGGAGGTAGATCGCGGTCGGCGACGCCGGCCAGCAGCGAGTACAGGCGCCGTCCGGCCGTGGTCATGCTCTCCACCAGGAATCCACGCTCGCGGCATTCGGCGACGACCTGGCGCAGGCGCGCCTCGTCCTGCCGCAGCGGCACCGCCGGCGGCTTGGCCAGCCAGGCGTCGAACGCCGCGTCGATATCCCATAGCACGTACATCAGGCCCACCGGCGGGGCGAAGTGGTAGGCCGCGCCCACCTTGACCAGGCCGGGCCCGGTGCTCTCCAGCACCATGATCTGCTCGCCGACCACCGCCGACGCGGTGCAGGTGGTGTGGTAGTGCGCGGAGAGTTTCTCCAGCTCGACGCGGGCGAGCGCGGAGATCGCGAAGCTGTCCTGCGCCACCCGGCCCGCCGCGATCAGCGCCGGTCCGAGCCCGTAGGTGCGAGTGCCGGCGTCGCGCACCAGGTAGCCGCCCGAGGTCAGCTCGGTGAGGATGCCCAGGCAGGTCGGCTTGGCCAGGTCGAGCTCGCGAGCGAGTTCGGAGAGTCCGAAGCGTTTCCCGCGCTGTTCGACGAAGAAATCCAGGACCTGAACCACGCGTGCGGTGGGTGCGGACCGTCGGCCGACCATTGACCACTCCTAGAACACGTTCTAATCTTGCCTCTATCGAAATGTACCAGAGTGGTACATATTTGGAACACCGGAGAGAGCCTCTTGCTGACACAGCCGTTCGCGGACGCCATCGCCGCCGCCGAGCAGATCATCACCGGAGCCGCGCACATCCGCACCGAACAGGACCTCGTCGAGGGCTACGACTATCTGGCGGGCAGCATCCGCGCGTCGTTGCAGATGGCCTGGGCCTACGAGCGGGACTTCCCGTTCTTCGTGATGTCCACCGGCCCCTACACCAAGATGGGCCTGGACAACCCCGACACCCTCTACTTCCACTCCTACCTGCGGCCGGACGCGGAATACGTGGTGACCGGCACCCGCGGCACCACCCGCGACCTGAGCTTCCAGGTGCTCAACGGCAACTACTCGCCGGTGGACGTACCCGACAGCCTCACCGCCTTCGACGACCGCGAACTCGACATCCGCCCCGACGGGTCCTACGAGATCCGGTTCGGACCCGGTGAAGCCGGACCCGGCTACGTGCACCTGGGCGCCGATGCGGCGATGCTCGTGGTACGGGAGGTGCACAGCGATTGGGCGACCGAGAAGGCGGGCACGATCCGCATCCAGCGGGTGGACCGCATCGGTGACGCGCCGCCGCCGCTGACCAAGGACGTGATGACCAAGCGGTACGGCGTCGCGGGCAAGATGCTGGTGTCGCGGTTGAAGACCTTCCTCGCCTTCCCGGAGTGGTTCTATCTCAACCTGCCGGTCAACACGCTGACCGAGCCCAGGCAGACCCCGGGCGGGCTGAGCACGCAGTTCTCCTCGGTCGGTCACTACGACCTGGACGACGACCAGGCCATGATCATCACGGTGCCGAAGTCGGACGCGCCCTACCAGGGCTTCCAGCTGGGCAGCATGTGGTACCTGTCGCTGGACTACATCAACCACCAGACCAGCCTCACCGCCGACCAGGCGCACGTGGACCCGGACGGGATGATCCGGCTGGTGGTGAGCGAGCGCGACCCCGGCCTGGCGAACTGGATCGAGCGCACCGGGCACGCCAGGGGGTACCTACAGTTCCGCTGGCAGCGGTTGTCGCGGGAGATGAAACCCGACGACGGGCCGACCGTGGAACTGGTGCCGGTCGCCGACCTGCCCGCCCGCTTGCCGTTCTACGAGCAGGCGCGCGTCACGCCGGAGCAGTGGCGGGCCCGGATCGCGGCGCGTCAGGTCGCCGTCGCGGAGAGGATGCTCGGCTGATGTTGTTGCAGGACAAAGTGGTCGTCGTCTCCGGCGTGGGGCCGGGACTGGGGCGCGCGATCGCCGTGCAGAGCGCGAAAGCGGGCGCGGACGTCGTGCTCGCGTCCCGGACCGAGTCGCGGCTGACCGAGGTGGCGAAGGAGATCACCGAACTGGGCAGGCGCGCGGTGGTGGTGCCGACCGATATCAACGACGAGGCGGCGGCGGCCCATCTGGTGGAGGCCGCGCACAGCGCGTTCGGCAAGGTCGACACGCTGGTGAACAATGCCTTCGCGATCCCGCCCATCGTCGACCTCGCCGACGTCGACCTTGACCAGGTGCGCGCGGGCTTCGAGACGAACGTGCTCGCCGCGCTGCGCCTGACCAGGCTGTTCGTGCCCGCTCTCGCGGAGACCAAGGGGTCGGTCGTGATGATCAACTCGGCGGTGCTGCGCCACTCGCGGCGGACCTTCGGGCCCTACAAGATGGCCAAGGCCAGCCTGCTCGCGCTGGCCCAGAGCCTGGCCACCGAACTCGGGCCGAAGGGCATCCGGGTGAATTCCGTCGCGCCGGGCTACATCTGGGCCGACAACCTGAAGTGGTATTTCAACTATCTCGCGCAGCAGCGCGGGATCACATCCGAGGAGGTCTACGCCGAGACCGCGAAGACCACCGACCTGCGCAAGCTGCCCGAACCCGACGAGATCGCCGACGCGGTCGTGTTCTTCGCCTCCGCCATGGCGCGCGCGATCACCGGCGCGTGCCTGGACGTCAACGCCGGCGAATACCACCACTAGGAGATGACCGTGATCGGTAGGGACGACGTCGGAACCATCGACGATCTGCACGCCTCGGCGACGAAGGTGGTCGGGCTGGAGGATTTCGGCACCGACGACTACCGCGAGGGACTCGGGGTGCTACTCGAGTCCTATGCCCGAGACGCCGAACTCACCCCCTTCGGCAACAAGGTCAACCGTGCCTTCCTGCGCGGCGCCTTGATCGCCCGGCTGCTCAGCGAGGCCGCCTGGAAGCAGCACCCGCAGCACGCCGACGTGGCGATCGAACGGCCGATCTTCGTGACCGGCCTGCCGCGGTCCGGAACGACGGCGGTGCACCGCCTGCTCAACGCCGACCCGGGCCACCAAGGCCTGGAGATGTGGCTGACCGAGATGCCGCAGCCGCGCCCGCCGCGGGAGACCTGGGCGAGCAATCCCGTGTACCAGCGTCTCGCGGCCGCCTACGACAAGCACCATGTGGAGCATCCGGAATTCATGGGCGTGCACCACATCTCGGCCGACCAGGTGGAGGAGTGCTGGCAGCTGCTGCGGCAGTCGGCCATGTCGGTGTCCTACGAATGCCTGGCCTACCTGCCCACCTATTCCGAGTGGTTGCGCGACCGTGATTGGACGCCCGCCTACCGCAGGCACCGGCGCAATCTCCAGCTGATCGGGCTGCCGGATGCCGGAAAACGATGGGTGTTGAAGAACCCGAGCCACCTGTTCGCGCTGGACGCCATCTTCGAGGTCTACCCGGACGCACTGGTCATCCAGATGCATCGCGATCCGCGCACCATCATCGCGTCGGTGTGCAGCTTGAACGAGCAGGCGACGGCGGGCTGGTCGGAGAAGTTCCGGGGTCCGGTGGTCGGCGCGACGCAGTTGGATCTGTGGGCGCGCGGCGCCCAGCGGTTCCTAGTCGACCGCAAGCGCCACGACGCGGCGCAGTTCTGCGACGTCGACTACGACGCGTTCGTCGCCGACCCGATCGGCACCGTCGAGTCGATCTACCGGCATTTCGGGCTGCCGCTGACCGACGAGGCGCGCGCGGCGATGGCCTCGTTGCATTCGGAGAGCACGTCGGGCGCCGCTCGTCCGGCGCACCGCTACACCCTCGATGATTTCGGGCTCACTTCCGAGCAGGTGGACGCCCGGTTCGGCGCGTATCGGGAGGCGCATTTCCCGGGGCGGTGACCCGCTCGGCCACCGGCGTCGCCGTCACGACCCGCACGAGCGAGTACGCGGTCGTGACAGCGACGCGCCTACCGGGGCACGGCGCCGTCGATCATGTGCAGGCGCAGCCCTGCGAGTCGGCCCGCGGCGGCCGCTGGTCGTCGGGATTGTCCGGATCGGGGTCGCCGAACCACCGCGACGGCGTGTGCCTGCCGTATGTGTCGTGCCAGTCCCACCACTCGTAGGGCGGGGTCTGCGGGTAGCCCTCCGGTGAGTCCTCCCACCGCTCTTGGCGTCCCAGTGCCGTCATGTCGAGGTAGCTCCACGTGGTGCCCAGCGCCTCGTCGCCGCGGTTGTTGATGAAATAAGTGCGGAACACGCTGTCGCCGTCGTGGATGAACGCGTTCGTGCCGTGCCATTCGTCCACGCCGAAGTCGGCGTCGAAGTCGTCGGTGATGGTGTACCACGGCATCTCCCAGCCCATCCGGGCCCGCACGCGCTCGACGTCGGGCTGCGGCGCGCGGGAGGCGTACACGAGTGTCGTGTCGCGGGCGTTCAGGTGGGCCAGGTGGGGGAGATGATCGGCCATCATCGAGCAGCCGCGGCAGGCATGGTCTGGCCAGCCGCTCACGCCGGGCTCGAAGAAGGCGCGGTAGACGATCAGCTGACGCCTGCCCTGGAACAGGTCGAGCAGGCTCGCCTTGCCATCGGGTCCTTCGAACGTGTACTGCTTGTCCACGGCCTGCCACGGCATCCGCCGCCGCGAGGCAGCCAGTGCGTCACGGGCACGGGTCAACTCCTTCTCTTTCACCAGCAGCCGCTGCCGCGCGGCCTCCCACTCCTGTGCCGAGACGATCGACGGTGTGTTCATCGTGATGGGCTTCCTTTCGGTTGCGGTCGTTCAGGCCAGCGGTGATATGCCCGCGGCGGTGAGCGTGTTCGCGTGGTGGACCGGATGGGCGGCGGTCGCGATCTCGAGCACCGACGTCCCCACCTGCTCCGGGGTGAGGGCGGGTCCCATGGACCGCACGAACGTGTCGGCCTCGACGCCCTGCCGTTCGGCGTAGGCCGCCACCGCCGCGGCCCCCAGGTCGGTAGCCGGTGTCAACTGCGGGAGAACGGACACGAACCTGATCCCCAGCTCTGCCCGTTGCGACTCGACGGCGGCATAGCTCGTGATGAACCGGACGGTGGCCTTCGCCCCCGCGTATCCGCCGCTCAGCGGCGACCCGTTGATCGCGGCCCCGCTGGAGATCGCGATCACCGAGCTACCCGGCGCCAGCGGCCGTCGTAGCGCTTCGCGAATCCAGTGGAACGCTTGAGCCACGTCGACATTCCAGTTCTCGCTGAAGACCTCCCACGTCTGATCCTGCACGGGGCTCATGCGCGGAGTGGCGCCCGCGCACAGGACCACCGTGCGCGGGCGGTACTCGTGGAGGAGCCGGCTTGCGGTCGCGGGATCGGCGGCGTCCGCGGCCACGGCGGTGAAGCGGCCGCCGAGTTCGTCGCGCACGGCGTCGAGCTGCGCGCCGGTGCGGGCCACGCCGATGACATGCGCACCGGCAGCCGACAGCGCCCTGGCGATACCGCGACCGAACCCACGGCCGGCTCCGGTCACGATCGACGTGGTGCCCCATAGGTCGCCGGGTTTGGTTGTTTCGTTCACGGTCGTCTTCACTTTCGTCGGTGATGTGCTCGAGGTCCTCACCTATTCAGATACGTGGAGGCGCCGCGATTCATCGGTGCGGCGACGACCGATCGGTCTCCTCGGCTACGACGCGGCCCGCGCTCGAGGGACGATCGGTGGCGAGCCGACCGATGAATTTCGGCCGCCGGACGTATCAGTACCGGTAGAGGTGTTCATCCCCGCCACGTCGAGACCTAGGAGTACGACCGTGCCGGTCCAGGAGGATTTCATCGAGCAGGCGGCGCCGTTGCGCGCCGAACTGATCGCGCACTGCTATCGCATGCTCGGTTCGGTGCACGACGCCGAGGATCTCGTCCAGGAGACGTACCTACGCGGCTGGCGCGGCTATGCCGCGTTCGAGGAGCGGGCGGCGCTGCGCACGTGGTTGTACCGCATCGCGACGACCGCGTGCCTGCGCGCGCTGGAGAACCGTGCTCGCCGGGTGCTGCCGGCCGGTCTGGGCGCCGGCTCGGTCGACCCCGACGCGGGTCTCGACCGCGACGCCGGGACATACGAATGGATGCAACCACTGCCGGACGCGTTGACACCGGAAACGGCATTCGTCACCAGGGAAAGCGTCCGGCTGGCCGTGGTGACGGCCATGCAGGAGTTGCCCGCGCGTCAGCGGGCCGTGCTGATCCTGCGCGACGTCGCACAGTTCAGTGCCGCCGAAGTAGCGGAGCTGCTCGAAACGACGCAGGCCGCGGTGAACAGCGCCCTGCAGCGGGCCAGGGCACGTCTCGCCGAGGTCGCCCCCACCGGTGACGACGCGACCGAACCGCAGGACGCCGAACGCCGCGAACTGCTCGACCGTTACTGCGCGGCCTTCGAGAACGCCGACCTCGCCGCGCTCACCGAGCTGCTGGCGGCCGACGTCCGGCTCGAAATGCCGCCGGTGCCACTGTGGTTCACCGGGCGCGACGCGGTGACCAGGTTCCTTGCCAAGCGTGCCTTCGCCGAACCGGGCGATCTCGTGCTGATCCCGACGGCCGCGAACGGACAACCCGCTGTGGCGGAATACCGTCGCGGCGCGGGCAGCCTCCTGGAAGCCCATTCGATCCACGTCATCACCACCGGCGCCGGCGGGGTCGTCGCGATCACCGTCTTTCTCGAACCAACGCTGTTCGCCGCTTTCGGCATGCCGCCCACCCTCGTGAAGCGCTCGGGCAACTGACCGGGCGGCGGAGCGCAAGCCTCAGGGCTGGCCGGGCTTCAGCACGATGAACAGCCCGTTCGCCTCCGCGCACAGACGGTCGCCGTCGTGCAGGGTGGCCCGCACGTAGACCTTGCGGCCCTCCTGCCGTTCGGCCCAGGCGCGCACCTTCAGTTCGGTGTTCAGCGGAGTGATGGAGCGGAAGTCGACGGTGAGCGACGCCGTCCTGGTCACCGCGCCCGAATGCACGGCCGCCGCCATGCCGAGCAGGTCGTCGAAGGCGATGGCGATCTGGCCACCATGGGCGGCGCTGTTGCCGCCGAGATGGAAGGTGCGGAAGGTGAGCCGCGCGTCGACGCCCTGCTGGGGGTGGACGTGGTCGATGAAGAACGGCGGCAGGGTGATGTTGCCGCGGGCGGGCAGGTCGAAGCGGGTCCAGTTGGGCGTCGACCACTCGTCCACCGCGGCGGCGTCGAGCTTGTCGTTCAGCTCCTTGAGGATGCCGATCGCCTCCACCGCCAGTTCGTCGGAGGGCGAGGCCAGCCGGACACGGTCCATCAGGCCGCGCACCTGCTCGATGAACTGCCCGTAGTGCGGCCCGCCGCGGGAGATGTCGTCCTTGGCGGCCTCGTGGGCGGCGATCAGCTCGGTCATCGGCCGGAACCCGCCCTCGTGGTGCTCCTTGCTCGGCAGCGAGTCGCCGGCCTGCGGTTCGTTCATAAGAACAAGTTATCGGTTGCCCGGGGAATGCTCGCCGGGCGGGTGCGGTGTCCGCCGCCGCGAGCCGTCACCGCCTAGGCTGGTGCGCGACCGGATATCGCCGCTTCCCCGGTGATACCGGCACGGTTCCCCGCGGCCGGAGACGCGATCCGACCGCGCTCGATCTGTGACCGCTTCGGCTGGCGAAAGGCATTGTGCGCATGGGTATCACCGCGGTGGTGTTCGACATGGACGGCGTCCTGATCGACTCCGAGCCGGTCTGGGAGCTGGTGCGGCGCGGCTATGTCGCGGAGAAGGGCGGGCGGTGGCTGCCCGACACCCAGCAGCGGCTGATGGGGATGAGCACCGGTGAATGGTCGGCCTACCTGAGCGGTGAGCTGGGTGTGGGCGAGCCGCCGGAGACCGTAGCGCGGGAGGTCATCGAGCGGATGGCCGAGCGCTACGACGCGGGCGTGCCGGTGCTGCCGGGCGCGGTCGAGGCCGTGCAGCGGATCAGCGAGCACTGGCCGCTGGGGCTGGCCAGCTCCTCGCCACGCGCGCTCATCGACGCGGTGCTCGGCCGGACCGGTCTGATCGAGTACTTCTCCGTGACCTTCTCCACCGAGGAGGTCGACCGCGGCAAACCCGCGCCGGATGTGTACGTGACGGTCGCGACGTTCCTGCGTCAGCGGCCTGCCGACTGTGTGGCCGTTGAGGATTCGAGCAACGGCCTGCGCTCGGCCCATGCGGCGGGGATGCGGGTGATCGCGGCGCCACGCCCGGAATACCCGCCCGCCTCCGATGCGCTGGCCATGGCCGCCAAGGTGATCTCCGGCCTCGACGAACTCACTCCGGCGCTGATCACCGGCTGAGCCTGCTCCGACCGGGCTGGTCAGAGGCGGTAGGAGGTCAGCAGGGTGCGGGCGGCGGCGGTCAGGTCGTCCTCGAGCCATGCGGGCAGGGCCGCGGCGTGGGCGTGGCGGCGCAGCGCCGCGTAGGGGAGGTCCACGACCGCTCGCGAGACCGCGTCGATCTCGCGTTCGCCGACCCGGCCGAACACGCCCTCGGCGATCCGGCGCAGGTGCTCGATCAAGGGCGCGTTCATGGTGGCGAGGGTGGTGCGGAACTCGGCATCCGGCCCGCCGTCGAGAAGATCGCTGGGGCGCAACTCGAGCAGGAGCTTGGCGTCCTCGGGTAGTTCGCGCCCGAAACGCAGGGCGGCTCGCACCATCTCGACTCCCGCGTCCACCGGGTCCGGCCGGGCGGCGGCGGCGAGGGTGCCGTCCTGGAAGCGGCGCAGCGCCCGCAGCCACGCGGCGGCGAGCACGCCGTTGCGGTTGCCGAAGCGGTGATACAACGTGCCGACCGGGGCTCCGCTGGCTTCGGCGATGGCCGACACGCTGGCCGCGCGAGGTCCCTCGGCGAGCACCAGGGTGCGCGCTGCGTCGAGGATCACGTCGGTGTCGTGCTTGCGGGGTGGCGCCATGTACTAGTACGGTCCTTCTATATGGAGCGTTTGTCCTATATAGATGAGCATGCCAGATCGGTCGAGGCGAATCGCGACCGGGCGTGGAAAGCGGTGCTGAAAGTCGTGTGTCACGACTCGCACGAGCCGTCGCCGCCGACAGGGTTCGTTGTCGATTCCGTCGCGCAACCGCATCGTCTGGCGCTGCGCGGACAGCACTGGTTCTCGAAGTACGCGCTGATCTTCGAATTGGACGAGGAGGGACCGAGCCGGACCCGCGTCCGCGCCCGCAGTTACGGCGACTTTCCCGGTCTGCACGGCCGGATCTACCGTGCGCTGGTGATAGGGTCGGGCGGTCACCGCCTGGTGGTGCGTCAGATGTTGCGCCGGATCGCGGCGACGGCATGATCCCCGGGACGGTGTGGGGCGCCACCGAGGCCGAGCGCGAAGCGCCCCTGCCGTGCGACGACCGGCTACCCGGAGGCTTCCGGGCCGACCGGGCGGTCAGCGTCGACGCGCCGCCCGCGCTCGTCTACGCCTGGCTGTGCCAGCTGCGGATCGCTCCCTACAGCTACGACCTGCTGGACAATGTCGGCAGACGCAGTCCGCGCCTGCGCGACCCGGCGCTCACCTGGCGGTGGGGCAGCGGTTCATGTCCCTGTTCGAACTCGTCTCCTTCGTCCCGGGCGAGCACATCACTCTGGTCGCGGGCAAGGTGTGCGTCACCTACGCAGTGCGTCCCGAAGGGGAAGGAACCCGGCTCCTGGTTCGGATCCGCTGTAGCGCACCGAAATTCGTCGCGGTAGCGCTGGCCCTCGGCGACCTGCTCATGATGCGCAAGCAACTGCTGACGCTGAAGGAACTCGCCGAAGCCGAACACCGCACCGCCTCGACGGCCTAGTTCTCGTCGCCCGCGCACTCCGCGCTCAGCGGTGGCTCAGGCCGATCGACCTGCTGATCTCCGCCCTGACGGTGGGCGCCGTGATGACGCTGGTCATCGCAACGCCGTCGCCACGATTCGCACCGCCGCAGTCATCGGCTCCTTCCGCCTACGCCGCTGACCGGCAACGACGGTGGTCGCCGGGTCGGAGCTCGTCCACGCGAGCGCCGAGCGGCGATAGCGCTCAGGGGAGGCGTTCGACCAGGTCGAACTTTCGTTGTTCGAAGCCCTTCGGCACAGTGTCGCGCACCGAGATCAGGGCGTGTGCCCAGGAGCCGGGGAGAGTGTGGTCGCCCACCGTGCGGCCGGGGTCCGGTGTGGGGTCGGCGGTGAGCAAAGGCAACGGGTGGATGCGGTGCCGGGCCTCGTTCTCCAGCACTGTCGCTTTGTCCACGAAGATCCGCATGTCGTGATTGAGCAGGTACCGGCCGACCGCCCCATGTTCCGGGGGTAGCAGGGCGGCGACCGAACCGACTGTGTGATAGAGGGTTTCGATCTTCGGCGACCGTGGCGCACTCCGTCCCGCCCAGGTGACCCTGGCCGGTTCGGCGAGCAGTCGCTCGATTCCTTGGACCAGGTGGTTGCCGATCCTTGCGTGTTCGATGAGCCTGGCACCCAAGTCCACATAGCCGAGCACGCGGTGGTCGTCGGTGCGGAGTACCGCTCGATACAGCTGCCACACGTAGCCGTATTCCCTTCGGTGGTAGACGATTTCGTTGCATGCTCACACGCGATTGCGGTGTGGCGATTACAGCGGCGTTACCACCGTGGTGCGGCCGGACGGCCTTGTCTGGACGGGTGAGTCGTCTATGGGGCTAGCGCGACGGCCATGCGGTGGGTTTGCGTGCCGCCCGCGCGGTCCAGCGGCCGTCGTCGTGGCGGACTTCCACCGGGTGCGCGAACGCCGCGGTGACGTTCTCGGTGGTGATAGTCCGCAAGGCCGGACCCGACGCGACGGCGTGACCGTCGGCGATGAGCAGCGCGTGGGTCGTCGTGCGGGGAAGTTCCTCCAGGTGGTGGGTGACCAGGATGGAGGCGACGTCGGGGTGTGTCCGGTCCAGGGTGTCGAGGGTGTCCAGGAGTTGTTCGCGGGCGGCGACATCCAATCCGGTGGACGGTTCGTCGAACAGCAGCAGCCGCGGCTGCGCGATCAGCGCTCGGGCGATGAGCGTGCGGCCGCGCTCACCCTGGCTCAGCGTGGGCCAGAGCTCGTCCGCCTTTCCGGTCAGTCCGACCGTGTCGATCATCGTGTCGGCCCGGTCGCGCTGGTCGGGTGTCGGGGTCCAGCGCATGGGGGTGTCGATGGTCGCGGTCAAGCCGGTCAGCACGACCTCGCGGATGGTCAGCGCGGAGCGCAGCGGGTGGCGCGGGTTCACCTGACCGATGCCCCGGCGCAGCCGTTGAAGTTCGACGCGGCCGAGTTCCGCGCCGAGTACCCGCACCGACCCCGAGGTGGGGAAGGTGACCGCGCCGCAGAAGCCCAGCAGCGTGCTCTTGCCCGCGCCGTTCGGTCCCAGCAGGGCCCAGCGTTCGCCCGCGCGCACGGTCAGCGAGATCCCGTTGATTATCTTCTTGCCGTCGCGGCGGAAGGTCACATCGGTCAGTTCGAGCACCGGTTCGGTCACGTGAAAGCCTCTTTCAAGGTAGTCAGGTGGGCGCGGCTGTACTCAGCGGCGGCGGCGGGATCGCGGGCGGCGATCGCGTCGGCGAGCCTTTCGTGCGCGGCGTGATCGGCCGGCTCCGACGGAACCGGGCGGATCTTCAGCATGTCGATCATCGCCAGGCGCAGCCGCGGCAGGAAGCTGTCGAACAACTGGGTCAGCACGTCGTTGTGGGCGGCCACGAGCACCGCCCGGTGGAACGCCATATCGGCATCGACGTGCTCGGCCACCGGCTGGCCGTGCGCCTCGCGCGCGGCCAGCGTACGGCGAATGGCCCGCAGGTCGGCGGGGGTCCGCCGCTGGGCGGCCAGGGCGGCGGCCTCGGCCTCGATGGCGATGCGCGCTTCGATCACCGAGGCGATGGTGGCACGGCGCAGCACCGTGTCCCACTCCTCGGTCGCATGCAGAGCGATCACGAAGACGCCCGCACCCTGGCGGCTGTCCAGCACGCCTTTCCCGGCAAGTTCGCGAATGGCCTCCCGCAGCGTCGAGCGCCCGACGCCGAGTTGTGCGGCCAGCGTGGTCTCACCGGGCAGGCGGTGACCCAGCGGCCATTCGCCCGCTTGGATGCGGGCGAGCAGCAGTTCGGCCGTCTGCGCGGCCAGCGGATGACGCCGTACCTGCGAGATCATCGTTACCTCTCTACTTGTCTGAGGAGTCGTGTACAGTCTAGCCATCATGCGCACCATGCTTCTGCTTAGCCGCCACGGCGGGGCCTGAACGACCGACCGCCCGCCGTGGGGCGTCGTCGTGGCCGGTCAACCTCTCGTCGTGACGGCCGCAACGGCCAGGAAGCAGACCCATGACCAGCGCTTTCCCGACCATAGATACCCCCTCGGGCGACATACCGGATCAGGCCCCGGCGTGGAATCGCCAGCGGCACTCCCGAATGCCCTCGCACCGCTACCGCGACATCTACCAGCGCGTAGAGGTCCCGATCACCCGGCGGCAGTGGCCCGACGCGAGGATCACCCGAGCCCCGCTGTGGGTGCCCGTCGACCTGCGCGACGGCAACCAGGCACTCGCCGAGCCGATGGACCCGGCGCGCAAGCGCCGCTTCTTCGAACTCCTGATCGCCATGGGCTACAAGGAGATCGAGGTCGGCTACCCGTCGGCGTCGCAGACCGACTTCGACTTCGTCCGGCTCATCGCCGAGGACGACCTGGCGCCCGAGGACGTCACCATCGTCGTCTTCACCCCCGCCCGCCGCGATCTCATCGAGCGCACCGTCGCCTCGATCCGCGGCATCCCCAACGACGTGGTGATCCACCTGTACACCGCCACCGCTCCCGCTTGGCGTGACGTCGTGCTCGGCAAGGACCGTGCCGCGCTGCGCGAGCTGATCCTCGACGGCGGCCGCGCCGTGCTGGACTGCGCCGGGGACCTGCCGAACGTCCGGTTCGAATTCTCACCCGAAGTGTTCAACTTGACCGAGCCCGACTATGTGCTCGACATCTGCGACCGGATGACGACCTTGTGGGACGCCACCGTGCGCAGGCCCGTCATCCTTAACCTGCCCGCCACCGTCGAGGTCGCTACCCCTAACGTGTACGCCGACCAGATCGAGTACATGCATCGCAATCTGGCCCGCCGCGACAGCGTCATCCTGTCGGTGCACCCACACAACGATCGCGGTACCGGCGTGGCGTGCGCCGAGCTGGCGGTACTCGCGGGCGCGCAACGCGTCGAGGGCTGCGTGTTCGGCAACGGCGAGCGCACCGGCAATGTCGACATCGCCACGCTGGCGCTGAACCTGCACGCGCAAGGCGTCGATCCGATGATCGACTTCTCCGACCTCGATGAGATCCGGCGCACCGTCGAATACTGCACGCGTATGCCGATTCACGAACGCCACCCGTACGTCGGCGACCTGGTGCACACCGCGTTCTCCGGCACCCATCAGGACGCGATCAAGAAGGGAATGGCCGAGCATCGCGCCCGCTCCGCCGCGACGGGCATCGCGGAGCGCGCCCTCGACTGGCACGTGCCCTATCTGCCCATCGATCCCGCCGACCTCGGCCGCAGCTACGACGCGGTGATCCGGGTCAATTCGCAGTCCGGTAAGGGCGGCATCGCCTACCTGCTGCACACCGACTACGGCATGGACCTGCCGCGGCGCCTGCAGATCGATTTCGCCCGGCGCGTCCAAGCGCTCGCCGACGACACCGGTGCCGAGATCACCGCCGCCGAACTGCGCGATCTGTTCGAGGCGAGCTATTTCGACGATCCGTCGTGGCTGGCCCTGAAAGACTGGTGCACCAGCGACGACGAGACGAGCACCGAGATCACGCTGACCGTCGACGGTGCCACCCACCGCACACGGCGTCCGGGCGATCCGCTCGCGGTGCTGGCCGAGGCGCTGGCCGACGCCGGATGCCCGATCGAGGTACTGGGTCTGACCCAGCAGTCGATCGGCACAGACGACGCCGGATCCGCTCTCGCCTACCTGGAATACCGCAGCGGCGAACACACCGGATGGTCCTGCGGCCGAGCCGAATCCGCCGTGGCGGCGGCACTGGCCGCGCTCGTACGCGCCGCCGGACGCTCGGCACGACGATGATCGTCTGACACGGTCGGTCCAGCGCTGGTGAACCGGTTGCACGACGTCCCAGTGCTGGACGATCTTCCCGTCGACCATGCGCCAGATGTCGACAACCGCCTGGTCGGGCTCCGTGTCGTCGGGCAGGATCATGCGGTAGTGCATGACCACGTACTCGTCGTCGGCGATCACCCGCGCGAGTTCCAGCGTGGACCCTGTCACGGGCGCCTGTGCGATGAACTCGAGGAAAGCATCCTTACCGGAGGGGTTTCCGGGGCTGTGCTCGAGGGACGACGAAACGGCTTCCTACCTACGCGCACTGGCCGCACCCGGCCGGTGAGCACGGTGGTGGGATCATCCGGGCACGCTGAACCGCTCGGCGGGTTCGCCCCGCAGGTATCCGGCGGGCAGCGTGCGCCCGCACAACACGAGCAGCAGGTCCTGGGCGCGGCCCGACAGCACCGTGCCCGAGCCGTAGCGGAAGTCCAGGTCGTCGGCGCGCAGTTCGATGCCGCCGAGTTTGGCGCCGAACAGCTTGGCGGTCCTGGGCTCGATCGTGTCCAAGACCATGCGCATCCGGTCCTCGGGCACCCGGCGGTCCAGCCCCAGCGCCACGGTGATGTCCAGCCCGTGGATCACATCGTGGCTCAACGCGTTGGAAAGCCCGCCGCCCGGCGGCCGCCAGGGGTGATCGACGTTGTCCCACAGCGATTTCAGCAGGTCCGCCGTGCTGAGCGTGGCGGCGTCCACCCGGGCGGTGCGGTCGGCCATGCGGTTGAAGTTGCCGAACGCCGCGAGCATCCCCAGCGTGAATCGCGCGTTCGACAGGCGATAGGGCATGGTGATGTGCGCGACTACTTCGCGTACCCGCCAGCCCACACACAGGGTCGGCGCATCCCAGCTCGCGGCATCCAGCCCGGCCAAGAGCTCGGCGAGTTCCGTCCGTTCGGCCGTCACCGCCCTTCGCACCTGGGTCTCGGTCATTCGTCCACCTCTCTTCGACGAGGGTGATCAAACCCCTCACGCCGTCGAGGCGCCACCCGGCGCGGAAAATCGGCGGCCCGAGAAGGGGGGCACGTGGGGTTCCCGGATCGAGGGCAGGCGAGTCCGCCGGACTGGTTTCGCGATGAAGACCGAGGTCAGCCGTAGAGGGCCCGGCGCGCCCGCCGGTACTCGGCGCGGATCTCTCGCCCGGTCGCGGCGTCGGCCGGCGCCGGAATCTCCGCGGCCGAGCGCGCCGGCCAGGACGGCGGCAGGGATGCGCCGCTCAGCGCCCATGCCGCTTGCCGGGCCGCGCCGAGCGCGACGTACTCGGCCGGTTCCGGGATCGTCACTGTGACGCCGAAGACCTGCGCGGCGATCTGCGCGATCAGTCGTGAGCGCGCGCCGCCGCCGATGAGCAGCACGCGCCGCGGCGTCACCCCGATGCCGGTGAGATGGTCGAGCGCGTCGGCGAGATGGCACAGCACACCCTCGAAAGCGGCACGGGCCACCGTGGCGGGGCGCATGGCTTCCGGACGTAAACCGTGCAGGCTGCCCGCGGCGTGCGGAAGGTTGGGTGTGCGTTCACCGGCGAGATACGGCAGCAGGACCACGCCGTCCGCGCCCGCCGGCGCCCGCGCGGCGAGCGATTCGAGCGTGGGAAGGTCCACGCCGAGCAGATCGGCGGTCGAGGTCAGCACGCGCGCGGCGTTGAGCGTGCAGACCAACGGCAGGAATGCGCCGGTGGCGTCCGCGAAGCCGGCGACAGCGCCGTCGCCGTCGGCCGCGGGACGGCCCGCGCGAGCGAAGACCGTCCCACTGGTGCCGAGCGAGACCACCACCTCGCCTTCGGTGATGCTCAGCCCCAGCGCCGCCCCGGCGTTGTCGCCCGTTCCGGCGGCGACGAGTGTGCCCGACGGCGTCCGTCCGGCGGACTCGTCGGGGCCGAGCACTCGGGGAAGGGCCGGGCTACGCCCGCGCAAGGCCAGGGCGAGCAGATCTTCCCGATACCTGCCGAAGGCGGGGGACCAGTACCCGGTGCCGGATGCGTCGCCCCGGTCGGTGGTCGGCTCGGGAACGCGCCGTCCTCCGCCGCCGCGCAGCCGCCAGGTCAAGTAGTCGTGGGGCAGCAGGACCTGCGCGGTGCGGTCGGCGAGTTCCGGCTCGTGGTCGGCCAGCCAGCGCAGCTTGGCGACGGTCAAGGCCGCCACCGGCACGCTGCCCACCGCGTCGGCCCAGGCTTGCGGACCGCCGAGGTCGGCGATCAATTGCCCCACCGCGCCGGCGGAGCGAACGTCGTTCCACAGCAACGCGTCCCGCACCGCAACGCCCGCGGTGTCCAAGGCGACCAAGCCGTGCTGCTGCCCCGCGACAGCGATCGCGTCGACATGATCGAGCAATCCCGCGCCCGCCGCGCGCAGCGCGTCCCACCAGGCGGCCGGGGCGACCTCGGTCCCTTCCGGGTGCGGGGCTTTCCCGCGCCCGAGAATCTCGCCGCTGTCCGCGTCGCACACGACGACCTTGCACGACTGGGTGGAACTGTCGACTCCAGCGACCGTCGTCATCCGGTCCGGTCCGATCGAAGCCCGGCATCGCCGCCGCAGCAGCCGCGGCGAGGCGGACGCGGGTGAGTCGAGCAGGCTTCGGACGCGGCCGGTCGTTCTCCGATGACGCACCCGCCGCAGGCGAACCGCCCGATCGTCTCGCGCACTCCCATACCGACCACCTTGCACCCGATCCGTCCTGCACCGGCGCATTTCGGGTATTCGGCCGTCGTATCGGGCAGACTGTCGCGGTGAGCATCGACCCCACCGACGTGCGCATCCGCACGGGAGACGGGACGCACCTGCCGGAATTGACCGAGGACGCGCTCGGCGACCTGCTCGACGAACCGGCCGGGCCGGAACACGCGATCCTCGAACTCAGCCGCGCCGACCAGCACGAGATCCGCGCCAAGTTGCTGCCCGACGGCGTCTACGAGCTGGAGCATCGGGCCGGTTCGGCGACGGAGTCCTTCCAGATGTACACCTCCGACCCGGTGCTGGTCCGTGATGTGCTGTGGTCTTGGCTGTCCGACGATCCGTGGTGGCACGACTCCGTCGCGTGGTTCCCGATCGATCCGGCGATCGCGGAACTGCGCGCCGTGCAGGACGAACTCACCGGCTTGCTCGACGGCCTGACCGTGATGGACGATCTCACCGCGGGCATGGACGCGGCGCTGGCACGCGCCGACGAACTGCTGGCGCCGGACTTCCCCTCGAATCCGGACGACCCCGATCAGGCCTGATACCACCACGCGGTGGTCGCCACCTCGGCGTTCTCCAACGGAAGATAGGTCTGCGCGTCCTGCCATCCGAGGGCCTGCACGGTGACGCGCAGTTCGCGTTCGAAACAGATCGGGTCGCGCACGTGCCAGCGGTACATGCCGAACCGCTGATCGGGTCGATAGATCTGCTCCGGCGGCAGCACTTGGTGCAGGCCGAGATACGGCGTGGAATACGTCCGATACATCCCGTCGAGGTCGAAGTTCCAGGCGCCGCCGAAATAGTCCTCGGTGCCGGTTCCGCAAATCGTGGGATGCTCGGCGTCCCCGTCGAGGAAGAACTTGACTTCGCCCTCGCCCCACCATCCCGGCGCGCCCGGGCGGATGGCGAGGTAGGTGCCGACGTAGCGGCCGGGCCCGGGCACTGTGTCGAGAATCGTGTGCACGGCCGGACTGCCCAAGCCGGTCGTCCGCGTCCACCGCGTGTGCAGATACCCCGCGTCGTCCGGCACGTCCTCTTCGGTGAAGGTCGCCTGGTAGTACACCGGCACCTCGCGGCCGCAACGATTCTCCAGCGTGATGCGCGCTCGGTGCCGGAACGGCATGGGCCAGTAGCTGTTCAGGCCGCCCGCGGGCGCGACCACCACCATCTCCGAACTCAGCAGGGCCGTCTCGCCCCATCCGTTGCAGAAAAAGTCACCGAGCGGCGCCTCGATCGCGGGCCGCGGCGCGTCGTCCCAGGTCATCCGCAGTATCAGTCCGCGCAGGACGGAACGTTCGGTGGTCAGCCAGAAATGCCGGAACACGCCGGGGCCGGAAACGTCCGCCAGCGTGGCGGTCTCCCCGTGGGCGAGCGCGATCGAAGGCGAGATCTTCCAGCCCGGGCCCAGCAGCCGCGCCGCGTGTGCTCCGGTGCCGTCGGTCGCCCGCGCGCCCGCGCCGGGTGCTCCCGTCGGGTTCTCGGCGCTGACCGACCGCGTTCGCGTGCCGTCCAGCCGCCACAGTTCCCCGCCCGGCGCGGTCACAATCCCGGCCACCCGTCTCGGGGCGTGGTCGGCGCGAGTCCGGCCCTGCGCGCGGAGCCCGACCCGCCGGCCGCGGCCGGTTGCTCGGCGTCGGCTCGCTGGGCGAGTTCCCAGCGGCCCCGATCCATGTCGCGCCACAGAATCTGCTGCACCAGATCTTCCAGTGCGTCCGGTTCTCGAACGCCCGCCGCGGAGTAGACCAGCACGCCGTCCCGGAACGCCCTCGACGTCGGATACGGGGTCACCCGCCCGGTGGCGGTCGAGACTGCCTCCGCTTCGGGATCGACCTTGCCGTGCACGATCCGCGGATGCCGCTGCGCGGACGACTCGTACACCGGAGCGAAATGCCGGCACGGCCCGGGCCCGCACCATCCGGCCCACCGATCTACCAGCACGATGGAATGTGATGCGACGACGGAGCCGAAATCGTCCTGGGCCGGAGTAATCGTGGGCATGAAATCCTCGTATCGTTCCGCGCACCGACTCCGCATCGGCGCCCGGGCATCCGCGTTCAAGAGGACGCGCCCGCACGGCGCTGTTCGGCCGCGAGGAAATGCGCGATATCCGTTGTGCGATCGTACAGATCCCGGTAGTGCCGGTAGTACTCCTCGTATTTCGCGACGCGTTCGGGACGTGGCAGCACGGTGTCGACGACCGGATTCCACGCGGAGGTCTCGACTCCGGCGGCCTCGGCGGCGAGCAGAGCGTCACCGAGGCTCGCGCCGACGGTCTCGGCGGGCAGCTGCTGGGGCAGCCCGGTGACATCGGAGACGATCCGGGTCCAGAGCCCGCCTTTGGTGCCACCGCCCACCGCGACCAAGCGCGCCGCCCGCCCGCCGGCTTCGGTCATGGCCTCGAGATTGTGCCGCACGCCGTACGCGATGCCCTCCAGTACCGCGCGGTAGAGCTCGGCCCGTCCGTGCCCGAGGGTGAGTCCCGCGACGATGCCACGCGCGTCCGGGTCGAACAGGGGAGTGCGTTCCCCGGCGAAATAGGGCAGCGCCAGCAGCCCTCTGCTGCCCGCCGGCACGTCCGCGGCCGCGGCGACCAGGTCGGCGAACTCGCCGCCTACGAGTTTGCGCAGCCAGTCGGTGACCGCGCCGGAGGTGGCCATACCCGCGGCGAGGGTGTACGTGTCCGGCCAGGTGCCGCAGGTGCCCCAGAGGCCGGGATGCGGACGAGGGTCGATGAGCACCTGCACCAGGAACATCGTGGTGCCGTACATGATCATCGCGTCGCCCGGAGCGCGGACGCCGACGCTGGCCGCCTCGGCCCAGGCGTCGATGGTTCCGGTGGTGACCGGTAGCCCGGCCGGTAGGCCCGTGGCGGCGGCCGCGTCCGCGCTCACTGAGCCCACGATCTCGGTGGGCCAGGCCAGCTCCGGCAGCGTCCAGCCCGGCACGATCCGCTCGGCCCAGTCCGTCGCCCATGCGCGTTCGCGCAGGTCGTACAGCGGTACACACTGACTGGCCGATTGGTGGTCCAGAACGTACCGGCCGGTGAGCCGGTACACCAGGTAAGAGCTCGCCATCAGCAGCAGCTCGGTGCGTGCCGCGACGTCCGGCTCGTGCCGGGCCAGCCACCGCGCCTTCGGGCCGACGGCCTGGCTGGTCAGTGGCGATCCGGCGCGGTCGAGCACGGCCCGCGCGCCGAATTCCTCGTTCAGCTCGTGGATCTCGGCCCAGGCCCTGGTGTCGACACCGTAGAGGATGGCCGGGCGCAGCGGCCTGCCCCGGGCGTCGGCGGGCAGCAGGCACGGGCCGATGCCGGATACCGCGAGACCGTCGAGCGTGGCGCCGTCGGCCGCCGCCACCAGCTCGCGGGCGAGTGCGACGAAGTCGGCCCACCACACCGTCTCCGCGTCGTGCTCGACCCATCCGGGGCGCGGCATGGAAACCTCGTGCGCCCGCTCGGCCCTGGCGAGAATCGTGCCGCGGGCATCGGTGAGCACGCCTTTGGAACTCGCGGTCCCGATGTCGATGCCGAGGAACATCGTCACCGCGTGAACTCGTCCACCGTGACGTCGAGCAACTCGCACGTCGCGCGGACGGCCGCCCGGTGGTCGCCGGGCACGGCGTGGATGTGGTTGGCGCCGAAGCGGTTCAGGAAGTCCTCGGCGCGCGCGTCCAGCCGGGCGAACGCGTGCGGCCACTCCCAGGTCGACTGCTTCATCAGCGCCTCGTTGGTCTGCTGGTCGTAGTGCTCGAACTCGCCGAGCATCAACTGCATGCGGTAGTCGCCGTCGAGACGGGTGAGCCGTGCGAGGGTCATCCGGCCCGGCGCGGCCAGATGGTGCACCGAGGCGCCGCCGGCGGGAAAGAAGAACACCTCCGGATACAAGTGCACCCTCGCCAGGTTCTCGGCGGGATCGGCGCTGCGCGCGGCGAACCAGGTGGCGTGCTGGCCGGAATTGCAGAGGTCCCAGATGTCGCGATCGGCGTGATAGTGCCGGACGTCGGCGAACAGTACCGGGGTGCCCGCGATCCGCTTGAGCAGCTGCATGGTGAGCGCACCGTCCATGTCCGCCTCGGTGGCGCAGACGTGCGGTTCCTTCGGGCCGTTCCAGTCGTAGGGATCGTTGAGGAACGCCTCGGTGACGTCCATGGTGGCGAAATACTGGGTGAGTTCGGGCTGCCCCTTGATTCCCGAGAAGTCCAGCCGCCATTCGGCGATCAATTCGCGTACCGCCAGATAGGAGCGGATCTGGCGCTCCAATAGTTGCGGGGTGAGCTTCGCCCCGTCGTAGTGCACGCCCGCGGTGTGCCGCTCCAGCCACTCGCGTGCGGCCCGAGCCTCGCCCGCGTCGGCCAGTTCGGCGCGCCGCACGATCTCCCACTGATCGATTTCCTCGACGTCGATGCCGAACTGCCGCTGCCACTGGTCGGTATTGGCGACCGCGGTGTTCATGCCCATCGGCCGCCCGCCGAAGCGCCCGAATGTCGAACCGCGCAAGCCCGATACGGCGGCCGCGGCCCGTGCGCGCACGCCGATGGCCTCGACGAGTTCGGGATCGGACGGATCACCCCACAGCCTGCTGTGCCTGCGTCCGATCTGATCCAGTGCGCCGCCCGCGGCGAGCATGCCCACCATCCCGGGCTGCACCGGGTCGATATTCGACAGCAACAGCAGCGGCCCGGGGATGGCGCCCGCCGCCAGCATGGTGAAATGCGGGAACGCCCAGACGGCGTAGTGCAGGACGGTCAGATCGACGCCCGCCGCCGCGACCGTGCGCGCCACCGAACTCGCCAGCGCGCTGTCGCTGATCGGCGCCGCGCCGCGGACCACATCGTGTCCCGCAGCCGCCAGCGCGGCCACCAGCCGATCCTCGGTGGAGGCGATGAAATCGGCGATGCCCGCATGCACATAGTCGCGGCCATCGGAAACACTGATAACGCCGATACGGGCCATGCCGGTCCCTCCCGTAGGTGGGGTGATCGGAGAGTTCGACTCGATCAACAGATACCAGCCGCGACCGAGTCCGGAGACCCTTTCGCCGAATTCGCGCTCGGCCCTGTGCTTCGGACCGCTTAGCGCGGAACCGTTTTGACCACGCGCGACTGCGGAAAGTCGAGCGGCGCCAGATGAACGCCGCCGCGGCCCCAGCCCGCACTGGTGATCCACCAGCGGCCGTCCGCGCCGATCACTTCGGCGGCGTGCGCGGCGATGTGGCCGACCTTGTCTCCGATGCGGAAGCGGAAAGGACTGTCACTGCGGAAGACGTCGGTGCCGACGTAATGCGGGCGCGGGCCGATGAACAGGTACCACCATCCGTCGTGCCGCAGGACGTAAGGCGATTCGGTGTTGCCCGCCTCGGTGCCTTTGGTCGGGTCCGTGTACGCGATGTGGCGCTCACCCCAGTGCACGAGGTCGGTACTGGTGCGATAGGCGACGACATGGTGGCCTCCCGTCGGGGCGCTGGTCGCGCAGTAGTACATCACCCATTGGTCGCCCACGCGCACAACCATCGGGTCGCGAGCGTCGTATCCGTCGCGGAACAGCGGGCCTGCGGGCGATCGGGTCCATCGGAAGAGATCGCGGGAGGTCGCCAGGTTCATCGCCGCGGCGGTGCGGTCGGCTCCGCCCGCCGCGTAGAACATGTAGTACCGCTCGTCGGCGCCGACCACGTAAGGCGCCCACAAATGCGTTTCGCCATAGGTCCGATCCACCAGCAACGCACGGTCGTGCTTGGTCCACGGTCCGTGCAGCCGGTCTGCGGTGGCGTGGGCGAACTCGGTCTCGTCGAACGGGTCGGCGGGCTCCGGGTGGGTGATGCCGAAAAGGTGCCAGCGCCCGGCGTCGTCGCGGACGATCGTGTGATCGTTGATGTACCAGTCTTCCGATTCGCCGACGGCCGGGTCGTAGATCCGCGCGAAAGTTCCCGCCCGGACCACCTCCCGTGTCGTCATAGGTTCATGATGCCGCCGCGGTAGATGTCCCTGTGCGGTATCGGTCCGATGGAACTCGGCTGCTCGATGCTTCGGCAGCCGCGATCCTTGCGATGGCGCTACGACTTTCCTGCCGGGCCGTCACGCGCGGGCGCCGACGGTGCGCCGCAGGTAATCCGCGGTCAGCGAGCGTTCGTCCGCCAGGAGGGCCGCCGGAGTCCCGGCGAAAACTATTTCACCGCCGTGCTTTCCGCCGTCCGGTCCGAGATCGATCACCCAGTCGGCCCGGGCGACGACGTCGAGATCGTGTTCGATGACGATCACCGTGTTGCCCGCGTCGACCAGCCGGTCCAGCAGCCCGACCAGCGTGTCGACGTCGGCCATGTGCAGTCCGGTGGTCGGCTCGTCCAGCACATAGATGCCGGCTCCGGTACGCCGCTGGAGATGATCGGCCAGCTTGACGCGCTGGCGCTCGCCGCCGGAGAGCGACGAGAGCGCGCGACCGAGGGTGAGATAGCCGAGACCGACGTCGAGCAGCGCCCGCAACGGCGTGTGAACGCGCCGGTCTGCGTCTTCGGCCCAGAACTCCAGCGCCTCTTCGGCGGGCATCTCCAGAACATCGGCGATCGACGCCCCGCGAATCTCGTAGGCGAGCGCTTCCGGGCGATACCTGCGTCCGTGGCAGGCCCGGCACACCGTGGTGACCGGATCCATGTACGCGAGATCGGTGAAGATCACCCCCGCGCCATCGCATTCGCCGCAGGCGCCGTCGGAGTTGAAGCTGAACAAGCCCGGCCGCACACCGTGCCGCTTGGCGAAAAGCTGACGTAGCGGGTCCATGATGCCGAGATAGGTGGCCGGGCTGGAACGCCGGGAGGCGGCGATCGCGGCTTGGTCCACCGCGATGACCTGCGGATGCGCGGCGACGAACGCACCCGAAACCAGCGTGCTCTTCCCGGAACCCGCCACGCCGGTCACCGCCGTCAGCACGCCCGTCGGAAACCGCGCCGTGAGGCTCTTCAGGTTGTAGGCGTCGGCATCGGTGACGGTCAGCCATCCCGTCGGCTCGCGGACGTCGTCCTTCACCCGCCGCGCCCGGCGCAATCCCGCACCGGTCGCCGTCGGCGCGTTTCGGAGCTGATCGACCGTGCCCTGGAACACGACCTGCCCGCCGCGCGACCCGGCGCCCGGTCCCATGTCGACCACCTGGTCGGCGACGGCGATGACGTCGGGGGAGTGCTCCACCACCAGGACGGTGTTCCCCTTGTCGCGTAGCCGGCTCAGCAGAGTGTTCAGCCGCCCCACGTCGCGCGGATGCATGCCGACGCTGGGCTCGTCGAAGATATAGGTCATACCGGTGAGGCTGGAGCCCAGATGCCGGACCACCTTCAGGCGCTGCGCCTCGCCGCCGGACAGGGTCGCGGTTTCCCGATCGAGCGACAGGTAGCCGAGCCCGACCTCCTCGATCCGGCGCAACCGCCCGATGGCGGCCTGCGCGATCGGTCGAGCCACCGGATCGTCCAGCCCCGCGAGCACCTCGATGAGATCGGTGATCTCCAGCCTGCCGTAGTCGGCGATGCCGAGCCCATCGATCCGGCTCGCCAGCGCGGCGGCGTTGAGCCGGGCGCCCCCGCAGTCCGGGCAGATCTCCTCGGTGACCACGGCGCGGGCGGCCGCGCGATTCTTGTCCGACAGCGCGGTGAGATCGCGCTTGATGTAGAGGCGGTCGAACCGCTCCAGCAGACCCTCGTAGGCATTGTTCCCCGCCGATCCGTTCCGGTTCTTGCGCGGCACCCGGAACCCCTTGCCGTGCAGGAACAACTGCCACTCTTCCGTAGTGAAGTCCTGCAGTGGCTTGTCCGGGTCGAAGAGTCCCGACTCGGCGTAGAGCTGCCATTGGAAGGTTCCGACCGCGAACGGGCCGAAGGTGATGGCTCCCTCGTTCAGCGACTTGCCGGTATCGATGAGCTTGCCCAGATCCGGGCGCACCACATGGCCCAGACCGCCGCACGCAGGGCACATGCCCAGCGGGTCGTTGAACGAATAGCGCGTCGCCTCGCCTGCACTCGGCACGCTGTGCCGGGAGAATAGCACGCGGATGATCGACTGGATATCCGTCATGGTCCCCACCGTGGAACGGGAATTGCCGCCGATCGGCTTCTGATCGACGACGACGGCGGGCGCGAGATTGTCGATCGCGTCCGCCTCCGGCCGCTCGTACTTGGGCAGCCGGTTGCGAATGAACCAGGTGAAGGTCTCGTTGAGCTGCCGCTGCGATTCGACCGCCACGGTCGCGAAGACGATCGACGACTTACCCGAACCGGAGACGCCGGTGAAGACCACGATCTTGCCCTTGGGGATCGTCAGCGACACGTCGCGCAGGTTGTTCTCCCGGGCCCCGACAATCCTGATGGTGTCTCGATGAGCATGCACGAGCCCCACGCTAGGAGCCGATGAGGTCAGGTTCTGTCCTCCTTCCCGGCCATACTGGAACCCGTGACCCAGACCGCCGCGCGCCTGCTCCAGCTGCTGTCGCTGCTGCAGACCCGCCGCGAATGGAGCGGTCCGGAACTGGCCGCGCGGCTCGGGGTCACCGTGCGGACGGTGCGCCGTGATGTGGAGCGTCTGCGCGAGCTGGAATATCCCGTGGTCGCCTGCCTCGGCGCGATAGGCGGATACCGCCTGGAAGCGGGCGCCGCGCTGCCGCCGCTGCTGCTCGACGACGAGGAGGCGGTCGCGATCACCCTCGGGCTGCGTGGCGCGGCGCAGGGCGCGATCGCGGGTATCGAGGAATCGGCTGCCCGCGCTCTGGTGAAACTGCAGCAGGTGCTGCCGTCGCGACTGCGCCGCCGGGTCGACGCGATAGACACCACTACCGTCTCGCTCGGCGGGCCCCCGGCCGGTCCGATGGTCGATCCGGAGGTGCTCGTCGCCTTGGCGGGCGCCGCGCGCGACGGCGAACGGATCCGCTTCCGCTACCGGGACAAGGCCGACGCGGAAACCAGCCGCCTCACCGAACCGCACAGTCTGGTCTCCGCCGGTCGCCGCTGGTACTTGGTCGCGTGGGACGTCGATCGCGCGGATTGGCGCACCTTCCGGGTGGATCGGCTGACGTCTCCGCAGCCCACCGGAATACGGTGCGCGGCCCGAGCACTGCCCGCCGAGGACGCGGCGACCTTCGTCACCAGCCAATTGGCCCGCACCAGGCCCGTCCGCCGAGTGGTCCTGCGCGTGCACGCGGGCGCCGAGACCCTCGCCGACGCGTTCCGCGTGCGTGCGGAGGAGATCGAACCGCTGGATGCGCACACCTGCCTCCTGCGCACCTCGGCGGATTCCCTGGAGTGGACCGCACTGCGCATCGCGCACCTGGACCTGGACTTCGAGGTCGTCGAACCCGCCGAGATGAGAGATCTCCTCGCCGGCCTCGGCGCGAAATTGCTTCGTGCGGCTGCCATCCCGGAATGAGTCGAAGCACGCGGCGTCGTCGCCCTCCGCGAAGCGGCGCTCGTGCTCGGCGACGCGAATCCGGTCGGGCACCACGTCACCAATGTCCTCATCACCCAGAACGACGCGGGCGTCGCCGTGGTGCGATCGAAGGGAATCGGCATCAACGCCGACGGCGGTTGCGGGAGCGTGACGTACGAAGACGTCGTGGTGCGTGAATCCGCCGGATGGAGGATCTCCTATCGCAAGGTCGTGCCGCGCCGAGCTCCATTGGGCGGCTGAACGGGGATGGCTGTACGAGCAATCGAAACGATCTTGTCGTGGCCTGAATCACATTTGTGTCATTCCGCCCGGCGTGCGCCCCCCGGCGCATCTCTGACCTGCGAAAAGGCGCGCTGGACAGGCGATTTGACGTAGCGTTTTCCGCCGCGTAACTTTATCCAAGTCAGAGCGACACGGACACCGACCCGGAGCCGAGAAGCGAGGCGGAGACGCCGAGCGGATGGACCGGGAAACGAGGTAGGACGAGGAGCGCCTGGCGATCACATGGCTCGAACGGGAGCCCGATTTTGATCGGGTGAACGAATGAGCTAAGCTTGAAAAGTTGCCTCACTGAAGTTCCGA
>NZ_BDBB01000048.1 GCF_001612765.1 Nocardia arthritidis NBRC 100137 | reverse complement strand
TGCGGCGCGGCGACGACCACCTCGGCGCCGCGGCGCAGCGCCCGGTCGACGGCATCGATCAGGCGGGGATCACCCGCGTCGTCGCCGGAGACCAGGACTACGTCCAGCGGCCCCACCCACGGCGGGAGGGCTGCGGCGGGCACGACGGGCAGGCCCGCGCGGTCCCCGAGCGCGGCCACGAGCAGTCCCGCGGCACGCGCGGCACGTCCGGAACCGGAGACCAGCACCACGCTGCGTGGCCGCAGATCGGCCAATCGGGCGAGCGCGTGCTCACCCACGGCGGCCGCGGTAGCGCGCACCTGGGCGCCGCCCGAGGCGGCCGAGCGAAGGGCGCCGCCTGCGTCGGCGGCCTCGAGTGAAGCGGCATCGTCGAGGTCGAGCACCGGTGTTCCAGCGATCATCGGGCGTCCCACCTCCCCTCATCGCGCTGTATCTTTTCCGCCCCCGCGCCCACCCGGTCCAGCTGCCACACCGAGACCGAGCCGGGCGAATCCAAGGCCTGTGATTCCACTATTCCAGTCAGGAGCGCACGATGCTCAGGATCTCGGTCACGAGTGCGTCTACTTCCTCCGCCGATCGGGCCTCGACATTCAGCCGGAGCAACGGCTCGGTGTTCGACGCGCGCAGGTTGAACCAGGCGTTGTCGGCCAGCTGCACGGTCACCCCGTCCAGCCGGTCCACCGAGTGCGCCCGGTCCGCGAAGGCGTCCACCACGGCCGACGTCCGCGCCGCGGCGTCGGCCACGGTGGAGTTGATCTCGCCGGATGCGGCGTAGGTCGCGTAGGACGCCATCAGTTCCGACACCGGCCGGTCCTTTTCGCCGAGCGCGGCCAGCACGTGCAGCGCGGCGAGCATCCCGGAGTCGGCGCCCCAGAAGTCGCGGAAGTAGTAGTGCGCGGAGTGCTCGCCGCCGAACACCGCTCCGGTGGCGGCCATCTCCTGCTTGATGAACGAGTGGCCGACCCGGGTGCGCACCGGCGTCCCGCCCAGCTCGTGCACCAGCTCGGGCACCGCGCGGGAGGTGATCAAATTGTGGATGATCACCGCGCCGGGCTCCTTGCCCAGCTCGCGCTCGGCGACCAGGGCGGTGATCGCCGAGGGCGACACCGGCTCGCCCTTCTCGTCGACCACGAAGCAGCGATCGGCATCGCCGTCGAAGGCCAAGCCGATGTCCGCGCCGGATTCGCGGACCAGCTTCTGCAGGTCCACCAGGTTCGCCGGGTCGAGCGGGTTGGCCTCGTGGTTCGGGAAGTTGCCGTCCAGCTCGAAGTACAACGGCACGATCTTCACCTGGGGCAGCGCGCCCAGCACCGCGGGCACCGTGTGCCCGCCCATGCCGTTGCCCGCGTCCACCGCGATGGTGAGGGGCCGGATGCCGCCGAGTTCGACCAGGCCGCGCAGGAACTGCGCGTATTCGGCCAGCAGGTCCACCTCGGTCGCGGCGCCGCGCTCGCCCGCGTACGCGGGCACGCCCTCGATCAGCTCGTTCTTGATGGTGGCCAGACCGGTGTCCTGGCCGACCGGAAGGGCTTTGGCGCGGCACAGCTTGATGCCGTTGTACCGGGCCGGGTTGTGACTGGCGGTGAACATCGCGCCCGGGCAGTCCAGGCGGCCGGAAGCGAAGTACAGCTGATCGGTGGAGGCGAGGCCGATGTGCACCACGTCCAGGCCCTGGCCGAGCGCGCCGTCGGCGAAGGCGGCCGACAGCTCGGGTGAGGAGTCGCGCATGTCGTGTCCGATGACGATCCGGTGCGCGCCCTCGGCGCGCATCAGCCGGGCGAAGGACGCGCCGACGTCCCTGACGAATTCCGCGTCGATCTGTTCACCGACCACACCGCGAACGTCGTAGGCCTTGATCACCGCGTTCACGAATTCGGCAGAGCGGGCGACTGTCATGCCCAACACCCTAGTGGTTGCGCCGTACCGGTCCGACACCGTCCTCGTCGATCAGGACGGCGGGTCGGGCAGGACGCGCAGATGGCCGCGGCGACCCGTTCGCGTGGTACGCGGCGGCGGGGGAGAGTAGTCGTGGTAGCCGCGCTGCTCGCGCTCCGGCGGGCGACGGCGCAGCCCGGCCTCCCGCACCGCCTCGGCGAGCGCGGTCAGATCGTCGTCGTCCGGTGTGCTGGAGGAGAATCCGCCTTCGTGGCGAACCAGTTCCCAGCCTTTCGGAGCGGTGATGCGTGAGCCGTGCGTTTCGCAGAGATCCCAGGAGTGCGGTTCGGCGACCGTCGCGAGTGGTCCGACCACTGCCGTCGAGTCCGAGTACACATAGGTGAGCGTCGCGACGGCCGGATTCTTGCAGCCTGGACGGCAGCAACGACGCATGGGAATCACGCCGATGAGAGTAACCCCCCTGGCGCGTCGATGGGGACAGACACGCTCGAGGAATCTCGGCCCGCATGCCGCGAAACGAGGGCAGCACAGCGTTCCGCAGTGCGCGCGACGCGCACCGCGGCGATGTGGACGACGTCCCCGGACGCGCGGGCATCGGTGTCCCGGACACGCGCGCGAGTGGTCGGTCGCGGAGTGGAAGTGCGGGAGTACCCAGCGACCGGCCGGCCTACACGTGCCCGTGCCTGCGCTTGCCCCGCAACGGCATTCGAGGACTGCCGCCGGGCGGATGGGTGCGACTCACTCGGCTTCCGGATCGATCACGTCCGGGTCGACACCCAGGTAGGTCGCGACCTGCTGGACCAGCACTTCGCGCAGCAGATCCACCAGATCGTCGGGGTCGCTGGCGCGTAGTTCGAGCGGCTTGCGGAACAGCACCACCCGCGCCCTGGTCGCCGCGCCGTGCCGGTCGACGCCCGCCGGGATGAGCCGGGAGAGCGGGACCGGGCCGTCGGCGACCACCTCGTCCGGCCAGGTGACCGAATCGGGGTGCAGCGGACGAATTTTCGGAACGTCGTCGACCGCGATGTCGAGTTTGGTGAGCCGGTCGTGCCAGCGGGAGTCCAAGGGGGCGAACGCCTCCAGCACCAGCCGGTCGAACTTCTGGCCGCGGGTCCGCCAAGCGGGAACGGTGGGTGGCAGCATCGGCCCGCGTACTCCGCGGCCACGGCGGATCACCGACCGCGCGGTGGGCGGTCGACGCTTACGGGAACGTGCCATGAGACAAAATCTAGGCCAGCGGGCCGCGGCCGTCCGCACCGAGGCGGTGGGAGAACTTCGGTCGTGTCGCGCGCGCCCGGAGCGCCCTGGTGTGCGGGCGGCTCCGGACGCCGCGTACGTCTGTCAGCCGATGCCGCGCTTGAGGCGGCGGCGCTCCCGCTCGGAGAGGCCGCCCCAGATGCCGAAGCGCTCATCGTGCGCGAGCGCGTACTCCAGGCACTCGTCGCGTACCTCGCAGCCCATGCAGATCCGTTTGGCCTCACGGGTGGAGCCGCCCTTCTCGGGGAAGAACGCCTCCGGATCGGTCTGCGCGCACAGGGCGCGCTCCTGCCACTGCTCCTCGATGGATTCGAACATCTCGTCGAAGCCGGTCACGACCAGGCTGAGCCGGGGCGTCGTGACTCCGTCACCCCCCTCTTGGTCCTTCCAGCCGCCGTTGTCTGCGCAGACGCCACGTGCTGCGCCTGCTGTGGAATCGGTCGGCGAGACCATCTCGTTGGCCATCGCTCCGCCTCCTCACTGTGTGTTAGCGCAGAATGATTCTTTCCGTCGGACCAACACATGCACCGACGGCCATACCCCGCGACGTTGTCCCGCGGACGTCCCCGAGCTTGTCACACCGATGCGAACAGGTGTTCGAAATACCGTTCGCGCGTTGATCTCTCGCGCGAACCCGGAATGACATGACTGTGATTAGACACGCCGGACGCGTCGATGGTCAAGCCGCCGTCGCTATTCCGTTACTATCCGCAGCCGCATTCCGAGACGATCCTGTGATCTGCAATAGCAAATAAACAGCAAATTTGCCGCGAACGGGAGTCGCCACGCCAGCGCATAGGCTGTGCGGATGTGACTGGACAACAAGCGGACGCCACACCCGCGAACGGACCCCGGGTCGCCGTGCTGGTCGGCGGCGTCGGTGGCGCGCGTTTCCTTCAGGGCGTCCGGGAGCTGCTGCCCGAGGCGGACGTCTCCGCGATCGTCAACGTCGGCGACGACGTCTGGATGCACGGCCTTCGGATCTGCCCCGACCTCGACACCTGCATGTATACCCTCGGTGGAGGCATCGATACCGAGCGCGGCTGGGGTCGCGTCGGCGAAACCTGGCACGCCAAGGAGGAGCTCGCGAAGTATCGGGCCCAGCCGGACTGGTTCGGCTTGGGGGACCGCGATATCGCCACGCATCTGATCCGTACCGAAATGTTGCGCGCCGGATACCGGCTATCGACGGTGACCGAGGCGCTGTGCAACAGGTGGCAGCCCGGTGTGAAACTGATCCCGGCAACCGACGATCGCTGCGAAACGCATGTCGTGGTGACCGATCCGGACAACCCTGGCGAACGGCGCGCGATCCATTTTCAAGAGTGGTGGGTTCGCTACCGCGCGAACGTCGACACCCATGGATTCGCCACAATTGGCGCCGATGAAGCCAAACCTGCCCCAAATGTGATCGATATCATAGAATCCGCCGACGTGGTTCTCCTCGCTCCGTCGAACCCCGTCGTGAGCATCGGCGCCATCCTCGCCGTGCCCGGCATTCGCGGCGCGCTGCGCACCACCCCGGCCAAGGTGATCGGCGTGTCCGGTGTGATCGACGGGAAGCCGTTGCGCGGTATGGCCGACGAATGCCTGTCGGTGATCGGCGTGGAAACCACGGCCGAGGCGATCGGCCGGCACTACGGCGCCCGCTCGGCCACCGGAATCCTGGACGGCTGGCTGATCCACAGCACCGACACCGCCGAGGTGCCGGGAGTGGAGGTACGCAGCGTGCCCTTGTTGATGACCGACCCGCCCACCACCGCCGAAATGGTGCGTCAGGCGCTGGATCTCGCTGGAGTCGCCCTGTGAGCGCATCGATCGACCACGCGGCCACAGAGCTGCGCATCCTGCCCGTCACCGGGCTGCCCGAGTTCCGCCCCGGCGACGACCTCGCCGAGCAGATCGCCCGCTGCGCGCCCTGGCTCGCCGACGGTGACGTGCTGGTGGTCACCAGCAAGATCGTCGCCAAGGTCGAGGGCCGCATCGTGGAAGCGCCGTTGGACCGCGAGGAGCGCGATGCCGTGCGGCGCGGGCTCGTCGACCAGGAGGCGGTGCGGGTGCTCGCGCGCCGGGGGCGCACGCTGATCACCGAGAACAAGCTGGGGATCGTGCAGGCGGCCTCCGGTGTCGACGGCTCGAACGTCGAACAGGGCGAACTCGTGCTGCTGCCCACCGATCCCGACGCCAGCGCCAAGGCACTGCGCGCAGCGCTCGCCGAGCGACTGGGCGTGACAGTCGCGGTGGTCGTCACCGACACGATGGGCCGCGCCTGGCGCAACGGCCAGACCGACGCCGCCATCGGCGCCGCGGGCCTGCGGGTGCTGCACGACTACGCGGGTGCGGTCGACGGCCAGGGCAACGAGCTGTTCGTCACCCAAGTGGCCGTGGCCGACGAACTGGCCGCGGCAGCGGACTTGGTCAAGGGCAAGCTCGGCGGTGTCCCGGTGGCCGTGGTGCGCGGGCTGCCGATCGTCGATGACGGCTCCGCCGCCACCGATCTGCTCCGCGGCGGCACCGACGATCTGTTCTGGCTGGGCACCGCGGAGGCGATCGAACGCGGTCGCAGGGAGGCGATCCTGCTGCGTCGCTCGATCCGGCAGTTCTCCGACGCGCCCGTCGATCCGGAGCGGATCCGTTCGGCGGTGTCGATCGCGCTGACCGCGCCCGCTCCGCACCACACACGGCCTGTGCGGTTCGTGTGGCTGCGTACGCCGGAGCTGCGCACGCGACTGCTCGAGGCGATGGCGCGGAAGTGGCGCGCGGATCTGACCGCGGACGGCCTGTCGCCGGAGCGGATCGAGCGCCGGGTCGCGCGGGGGCGCATCCTGTTCGACGCACCCGAGGTGATCATTCCGTTCTGCGTGCCGGACGGCGCGCACGACTACCCGGACGAGCGCAGGCGGGCCGACGAGCGCACCATGTTCACGGTCGCGGTGGGCGCCGCGGTGCAGGGGCTGCTGGTCGCCTTGGCCACCGAGGGAATCGGCAGCTGCTGGATCGGGTCGACGATCTTCGCGCCGGAGGTCACCCGTGAGGTTCTCGGCCTGGCCGAGGACTGGAGTCCGCTGGGCGCCGTCGCCATCGGCCATCCACTCGAGGAGCTGAGCCCGCGCCAGGCGCCCGGTGCGGGTTCCGGGCTGGTCGAGCTGTGATCGGACGGATCGCCCTCGGCGCCACGGCGGGTCACCGGTGAGCGCGGAATCGTTGCACGCCTCGGCGACCGAGCTGCTCGCGACCTGGGGTCCCGCGACCGATCCGGAGCGCTCGCTGCGCGAGGCGATGCTGGCCTTCCTCGGCTCCGCACCGCGTGGCTGCCTGCGTGAGCACGCGCCGGGGCACATCACCGCCTCCGCGGTCGTGTTCTCCCACGACGGTCGTGAGGTGTTGCTCACCCTGCATCCGCGGGTCGGGCGCTGGATCCAGCTCGGCGGCCACTGTGAGGAGCGGGACGAGACGATCGCGGGCGCCGCGCTGCGCGAAGCGACCGAGGAGTCCGGCATCGCGGACCTGCGCCTGCATCCGGGCCTCTACGGCGCGCAGGCGCACCCCATCACCTGTTCGCTCGGTACGCCCACCAGGCACTTGGACCTCCTGTTCCGCATCACCGCCCCCGCGGGCGCGATCCCGGTGCGCAGCCACGAATCCACCGATCTGCGCTGGTGGCCGGTAGACGCCCTACCCGCCGACGCCGACGTCCTGCTGCGGTGAACTAGCCGCGTCAGTTCCACCCGAGCCCCGGCCGGATGCAGATCCGGCCGGGGCTTCCGGCATTCAAGGGAGTTTACAAATTATCTGATTTGTCTAGACATGCGACAAATGTGCCTCTATCGTCCATAAGAGAGGTAATGCGCGTCACAGCTGACGCGCCGTTCGGAATGGAGACGACGATGTCGACGTACGCCGACATGTCCGCGCAGCCGGTCGAGGTGCCGGCCTGGCGGGACCGCAAGCGTTATATGTGGCTGTGGGGGTTGTTCGCCCCGACCGGCCTGTTCACCATCGGCCTGCCGCTGATCTGGGCATTGAACGAACTCGGCTGGCATCGCCTCGCGCAGGTGCCGTTCTGGCTCGGGCCGATTCTGATCTACGTGCTGATCCCGATCGCGGACGTCTTCTTCGGCCCGGACGGCGACAATCCGCCCGACGAGGTGATGGAGTACCTGGAGAACGACAAGTACTACCGCTATCTCACCTACCTGTACCTGCCGTTCCAGTACGCCGCGCTGGTGATGGCGGCCTATCTGATCACCGCCGACCATGTGAGCTGGCTCGGCATCGACGGTGGGCTGCACGTGGTGGACAAGATCGGCCTGGCGATCACCGTGGGCATGATCGGCGGCATCGGCATCAACACCGCGCACGAACTCGGCCACAAGAAGGTCGACCTGGAGCGCTGGCTGTCGCGCATCGCGCTGGCCCAGTCCTGCTACGGGCACTTCTACATCGAGCACAATCGCGGCCACCACGTGCGCGTCGCGACGCCCGAGGATCCGGCGAGTTCCCGGGTGGGCGAGACGTTCTGGGCCTTCTGGCCGCGCACCGTGTGGGGCAGCCTGAAATCGTCCTGGAATCTGGAGAAGGCCCGGCTGGAGCGGCTCGGCAAGAAGCCGTGGAGCCTGCGCAACGAAGTGCTCAGCGCCTGGCTGATGTCGGCGGCGCTGTTCGCGGTCCTGGTCGCGGTGTTCGGCGTCGAGCTGCTGCCGTACCTGATCCTGCAGGCGGTGGTGGGCTTCAGCCTGCTGGAGGCGGTCAACTACCTGGAGCACTACGGCCTGGTGCGGCAGCGCACGGCGAGCGGCCGGTACGAGCGGCCCGCCCCGGTGCACAGCTGGAACAGCGACCACATCGTCACCAACATCTTCCTGTACCACCTGCAGCGGCACAGCGACCATCACGCCTACCCCACCCGGCGCTACCAGACGTTGCGCAGCTGGGACGGTGCGCCGAACCTGCCGAGCGGCTACGCCAGCATGATCCTGCTCGCCTACTTCCCGCCGCTGTGGCGTCGTGTCATGGACAAGCGGGTGCTCGCGCACTACGACGGCGACATCACCCGCGCCAACATAGATCCGGGCAAGCGGGACAAGGTGCTGGCGCGTTACGGCGCCGCTCAGGCGGGAAAGGCCACGGCATGAGCGTCCGAGGCCGGAGGTGGCGGCGAATGACCACCGCGGAGGGCTCCGTCTGTGTCCGAAAGGAGACGGCGTGAGCGCGTATCGCTGCCCGGTCTGCGACTACGTCTTCGACGAAGCGAAAGGCGCTCCGCATGAGGGCTTTCCGCCGGGCACCCGGTGGGAGGCGGTGCCGGACGACTGGTGCTGTCCGGATTGCGGCGTGCGGGAGAAGATCGACTTCGAGCCGATGGAGACAACGAGATGACCGAGTACAAGCTGTATCAGTGCATCCAGTGTGGCTTCGAGTACGACGAAGCCGAGGGCTGGCCGGAGGACGGCATCGCCCCGGGGACCCGCTGGGACGACATCCCCGACGACTGGACCTGTCCGGACTGCGGCGCCGCCAAGGCGGATTTCTTCATGGTCGAAATCGAACGGTCGTGAGATTTTGACTGCGGCAGGCGCCCGTGACAGTGTCGCGGGTATGCCGCGGAACGGAACCAGGATTCCCTACCAGGAGGCCGCGCGGGACCTGCTGCGGACGTCGGTCCTGGACGCGATGCGCGAGCTGCTCACCGAGCGGGATTGGTCCAAGATCACGCTCGGTGACGTCGCGGCCAGGGCCGGCGTGAGCAGGCAGACGCTGTACAACGAATTCGGCTCGCGCAGCGGACTCACCCAGGCATACGCGTTGCGCTTGGCCGACTTCCTGGTCGACCACGTCGACGCCGCCATCAACGGCAACGTCGGTGACGTTCGCGCGGCTTTCCGCGACGGGATAACGAACTTCTTGTTCGACGCGGCGTCCGACCCACTGGTGCAGTCGCTGGTCGCGGGCGAGGTCAAGCTGGATCTGCTGCGCCTGATCACGCTCGACGCGGGGCCGTTGCTGGAGCACGCGACCGTGCGGCTGTCGCGTGCCTTCCAGTACAGCTGGGTGGCGTCGACGGCGGCCGAATCGGACGTCATCGCGCACGCGCTGGTGCGAATCGCCCTCAGCTACATTCCCACTCCGCCTGGTCCGGGGCGCGACGCGCCCGCGGAGCTGAGCGCGCTGCTGAGCCCTTACGTCGAAGCGATCCTCGCCGCGCGGGTGCAGAGCTGAGCCCTGACGGGCAACCTGCTCGCGACCTGGCGCATATGCAGCACATTGAAAACAGACTGCCCGGCTTGTAATAGCGATCACGTTTCAACCGACGGCATCGTTGTAACGGACCACAACTCACGAAGTATTCTCAGGCGACGGTGTTCGGGTCTTCTCTGAGTGGAGCAAAAGTGCAAACGGTTGGCAAACCGACGGGATCGGCTGATCCCAAACGCCATCTGTGGGTTCTCGGCTTGCTCGCGCCCTCGTCGGCATTGCTGCCGTCACAACTGGTGCTGCACACCGGCTCCGCGGTCTTCTGGTGGATCGGCCCGATCATCGTGCTGATCGTCATCCCGGTGCTGGACTGGGCGGTCGGCGTGGACGGAAGCAACCCCAGGGACGAGGACTACGAGCTGTTGTCCAACGACCGGTACTACCGGTGGTGCACCTATCTGATGCTCCCGGTCCAGCTGATCGGCTTGGTCATCGCGAGTTACATGTGGGCCGGCGACGAACTGAGCACGGTCGACAAGTTCGGTCTGGCCACCACCCTCGGATTCGTCAGCGGAATCGGCATCAACGCCGCCCACGAACTCGGCCACCGGGTCGAGCACATGGAGCGCTGGCTGGCCAAGATCGCGCTCGCCCAGTCCGGTTACGGGCACTTCTTCGTCGAGCACAACCGCGGTCACCACGTGCGCGTGGCCACCCCGGAGGATCCGGCCAGCGCCCGGCTGGGCGAGTCGCTGTGGGAGTTCCTGCCCCGCAGCGTGTCCGGCAGTTTCCGCTCCGCCATCGCCCTCGAGCGCGAACGGCTCGCGCGCAAGGGCAAGGGCTGGTGGAGCGTGCACAACCACATCCTGCAAGCCTGGTCGATGACGCTGGTGCTGTTCGGCTCCCTGATCGCGGCGTTCGGCTACCAAGTGCTGCCCTGGCTGCTGTTGCAGGCCGTGATCGGCTTCGGCCTGCTGGAGACGGTGAACTATGTCGAGCACTACGGCCTGTTGCGGGCGCGCCGCCCGAACGGCAGGTACGCCCGCTGCTCGCCGCGCGACAGCTGGAACAGCGACCATCTGGTCACCAACATCTTCCTGTTCCACCTGCAGCGCCACAGCGATCACCACGCCAATCCCGGCCGTCGCTACCAGACGCTGCGGACCTCCGAACAGGCCCCGCAACTGCCCGCGGGTTATGCCGCCATGATCGTGCTGGCCGCCATCCCGCCGTTGTGGCGCTGGATGATGGACGATCGCGTCCTCGCCCACTATGGCGGCGACATCACACTGGCGAACATCCAGCCGCGCAAGCGCCGCCGCATCCTGGCGGCCCGCGGGGTCGCCGCGTAACGGTCGCATCGGTGCCCCGGCGCGACCCCGGCCGGCGCCGGGCCGAGCGAAGAGGACGGCCGCGTAGTCCGCACCCGGCCGTGAGCGACTAGCCTTGCCTCGGTACTTGCCGAACCAGGAGAGGCTGATGACCACCTCAGAACTTCCCGCACGCACGTCGTTGACCGCCGATGTCCGCAACGGCATCGACTACAAGGTGGCGGATCTGTCGCTGGCCGATTTCGGCCGCAAAGAGATCCGTCTGGCCGAACACGAGATGCCCGGTCTGATGGCGCTGCGCCGTGAATACGCCGAGGTGCGGCCGCTGCAGGGCGCGCGCATCTCCGGCTCGCTGCACATGACCGTGCAGACCGCGGTGCTGATCGAGACCCTGACCAGCCTCGGCGCCGAGGTCCGCTGGGCCTCCTGCAACATCTTCTCCACCCAGGACCATGCGGCGGCCGCCGTGGTGGTAGGCCCGAACGGCACCGTCGAGGAGCCCAAGGGCACCCCGGTGTTCGCCTGGAAGGGCGAGACGCTGGAGGAGTACTGGTGGGCCGCCGAGCAGATGCTCACCTGGCCGGGTGAGCCGGCCAACATGATCCTCGACGACGGCGGCGACGCCACCATGCTCGTGCTGCGCGGCGCGCAGTTCGAGAAGGCGGGCGTGGTGCCACCCGAGGACGAGGACCACTCGGCCGAGTACAAGGTCTTCCTGAGCCTGCTGCGCGAGCGGTTCGAGACCGACCGGGGCAAGTGGAGCAAGATCGCCGAGTCGGTGCGCGGCGTCACCGAGGAGACCACCACCGGCGTGCTGCGGCTCTACCAGTTCGCGGCGGCGGGTGAGCTGGTGTTCCCCGCCATCAACGTCAACGACTCGGTCACCAAGAGCAAGTTCGACAACAAGTACGGCACCCGCCACTCGCTGATCGACGGCATCAACCGCGGCACCGACGTGCTCATCGGCGGCAAGAAGATATTGATCTGCGGCTACGGCGATGTCGGCAAGGGTTGCGCGGAATCGCTTGCCGGACAGGGCGCGCGGGTGCAGGTCACCGAGATCGACCCGATCAACGCGCTGCAGGCGCTGATGGACGGCTACGACGTGGTGACCGTGGAGAACGCGATCGGCGAGGCCGACATCGTCATCACCGCGACCGGCAACAAGGACATCATCACCCTCGAGCACATGAAGGCGATGAAGGACCAGGCCATCCTGGGCAACATCGGCCACTTCGACAACGAGATCGATATGGCGGCGCTGGAGCGCTCCGGCGCAACGAGGTTGACCATCAAGCCGCAGGTCGACCTGTGGACGTTCAAGGAGAGCGGCCGCTCGATCCTGGTGCTGTCGGAGGGGCGTCTGCTCAACCTCGGCAACGCGACGGGCCATCCGTCGTTCGTGATGTCCAACAGCTTCTCCAACCAGGTGATCGCCCAGATCGAGCTGTGGACCAAGCCCGAGCAGTACGACAACGAGGTCTACCGGCTGCCGAAGCACCTGGACGAGAAGGTCGCCCGCATCCACGTCGAAGCGCTCGGCGGCGAGCTCACCGAGCTCACCAAGGACCAGGCCGAATACATCGGCGTCGACGTCGAGGGCCCGTACAAGCCGGACCACTACCGCTACTGAGCGCGCCGCCGGGTGTCCCGTCCGCGTCCGGCGGTCGGACATCCGGCTCGCCGGACGGTCCCGGCGCACCCGGCCGGTATCCTCGCTGGTCAGTCGGTGCGAGCGCCGGGTATCGGGCGGGGTAGTCTGCCTGGTCATGGGAGTGCTGATAGCGGTCGAGGGGCTCGACGGCGCCGGCAAGCGGACGCTGATCGAGCGGGTTGTCGCCGATCTGCGTGGGCGCGGGCTCCGCGTCGCGACGGTGGCCTTCCCGCGCTACCGCGTCTCGGTGCACGCGGATCTGGCCGCCGAGGCGCTGCGTGGCGCGCACGGCGACCTGGCGGGCTCGGTCAGCGGCATGGCCCTGCTGTTCGCGCTGGACCGCGCGGACGCGCAGGACGAGCTGTCGAAACTGTTGGCCGACAACGACGTTGTGCTCCTGGATCGCTACGTCGCCTCCAACGCCGCCTACTCGGCCGCCCGGCTCGGGCAGTCGGCCGACGGTGAAATCGTGGACTGGGTGGGCGAATTGGAGTTCCGCAGATTCGCCCTGCCCGTGCCTGCCCTGCAGGTGTTGCTGGATGTGCCCACCGAGCTCGCGGCCGAGCGTGCCCGCAGGCGTGGCGAACTCGACGCCGAGCGCGCCCTCGACGCCTACGAGCGTGACGGCGGTCTGCAGCACCGGACCGGTGCGGTGTACCGTGAGCTGGCCGAACGCGACTGGCGCGGACCCTGGTGGACATACCGATCCGACGACGGTCCGGCTGAGCTGGCCGCGCGGATCGCCGAAATCGTTGGTCGATAAGGTTGGCTGTGCCGTGGGTTCGCACCAGTGTTGGCGTGGCGGCCCGATCCTGGCCTGGGAGATGACAACATAGTAGTTATGAAGCCGAAGATTCTGGTCGTCGACGACGATATGGCACTCGCGGAGATGCTCACGATCGTCTTGCGCGGGGAAGGGTTCGACCCGCACGTGGTCGGCGACGGCACACAGGCCCTGGCGGCGGTTCGCGAGATCCGCCCCGATCTGGTGTTGCTGGACCTGATGCTGCCCGGCATGAACGGCATCGACGTGTGCCGTGTGCTGCGGGCCGATTCCGGGGTTCCGATCGTGATGCTCACGGCGAAGACCGACACGGTCGACGTCGTGCTGGGTCTGGAATCGGGCGCCGACGATTACATCGTCAAGCCCTTCAAGCCGAAGGAGCTCGTCGCCCGGGTGCGGGCCCGCCTGCGCCGGACCGAGGAGGAGCCCGCCGAGCTGCTGTCGATCGCCGATATCGTGATCGATGTGCCCGCGCACAAGGTCAGCCGCGGCGGCGCGCAGATCTCGCTGACGCCGCTGGAGTTCGACCTGCTCGTCGCCCTGGCTCGTAAGCCGCGCCAGGTGTTCACCCGTGAGGTCCTGCTCGAGCAGGTCTGGGGCTACCGGCACGCCGCCGACACCCGCCTGGTGAACGTCCATGTGCAGCGGTTGCGGGCGAAGGTGGAGAAGGATCCCGAGAACCCGGAGATCGTGCTGACCGTCCGTGGTGTCGGTTACAAGGCCGGACCGCCGTGATCCATGGCGTGATCACGCGTCTGGAACGATCGCTGGCTCCGGTGGTGGCCTGGTTCCAAGCGGTCGGCATTGCCCTAGGCCACCTGTGGCGCCGTTCGCTGCAGTTGCGCGTCATCGTGTCCACGCTGACGCTGTCGCTGATCGTCATCACGATCCTGGGCGTGGTGCTGACCAGTCAGATCACCGACCGGTTGTTGGACGCCAAGATCAACGCCGCGGTCGAGGAGATGGACCGTGCGCGCAACACGGTGGAGAGCCAGCTGGCGGGTGTGCACGACATCGGCGCCCAACCGCAGCGGTTGGAGGAAGCCCGCAACGCGCTGTCCAACCGCGGCGGCACCGGGCAGTCCACCGGCGCGGCGGGCAGCTTCGATTCGGCGCTGAGCGTTATCGGCGGGATGCCGCCGCAGCAGATTCCGCGCGGCCCGATCCAAGAGGTGCCCGACGAACTGCGCCGGTTCGTGCAGCGCAACCAGGTGAGCTACCAGTTCGCCACGGTCGACGACGCGGATGGCTACCGCGGTCGCGCGCTGATCATCGGCAGCCCGAGCGCGGAGATCCCGACCCTGGAGATCTACCTGATCTTCCCGCTGGCGAACGAGGAACGCAGCCTGTCGCTGATGCGCGGCACGATGCTGGTCGGCGGCATCGTGCTGCTGGTGTTGCTGGCCGCGATCACCGCGCTGGTCACCAGGCAGGTGGTCCTGCCGATCCGTTCCGCCGCCCGGATCGCGGGCCGATTCGCCGACGGCAGGCTCAAGGAACGCATGCTGGTGCGCGGCGAGGACGATATGGCGCGGCTGGCTCAGGCGTTCAACGAGATGGCCGAGAGCCTGTCCAACCAGATCACCCAGCTGGAGGAGTTCGGCAATCTGCAGCGCCGGTTCACCTCCGACGTCAGCCACGAGTTGCGCACCCCGCTGACCACCGTGCGCATGGCGGCCGACCTGATCCACGGCAGCAGCGACGACCTCGATCCCGCCTTGGCCCGCAGCGCCGAGTTGCTGGTCAATGAGTTGGACCGGTTCGAGGGCCTGCTCAACGACCTGCTGGAGATCAGCAGGCACGACGCGGGCGTTGCCGAACTGCAGGTCGAATCGCTGGACGTGCGGATGTGCGCGCGAGCCGCGATCTCCACCGTGCGGCACCTGGCCAAGGACGCCGGGGTCGAGGTGATCAGCGACATGCCGGAGGACCCGCTCGTCGCGGAGGTCGACCCGCGCCGGGTGGAGCGCGTGCTGCGCAATCTGCTCGCCAACGCGATCGATCACAGCGAGGGCAAGCCGGTGCTGATCCGGATGCGCGGCGACGTCGAGGCCAATGCCGTCGCCGTGGTCGTGCGCGATCAAGGCGTCGGCCTGCGGCCGGGCGAGGAGAAGCTGGTCTTCAACCGGTTCTGGCGCTCGGATCCGTCCCGCATGCGCCGCTCCGGCGGCACCGGTCTCGGCCTGTCGATCAGCGTGGAGGACGCGAACCTGCACGATGGCAAGCTCGAGGCCTGGGGTGAGGCCGGCATCGGCGCCAGCTTCCGCCTGACGCTGCCGCTGGTGCGCGGCAAGAAGCTCGGCCCGAGCCCGCTTCCGCTGGAACCGGCGCGCAAGTCGATGCGCCTGGTCGAGCCGGAACCGCCCGCCGAAGCGGTGACGGCGCCACCGGTCGCCGCCGAACCGGACGATGCCACCCACGACTCGACCGTTTCGGGCGCCGCGCAGGGGACGAACGCCGCGCCGCATAGCGCTGAGCCGGGCAGCTCCGATCCGGTCGATGCGCAGCGGGGCGACTCCGTGACAGCGCCCGACAACGGGCGTTCGGAGCACGCCGGCGAGCCGGGCGGCGGCGGGCCGAGCGGCGATGAGGGAGACAGCAGGGGCGCGGAACGCGGCTCGGAGGCGAATGCGGGTGCACCGCACGCCTCGGCCGGCGGCACGCAGCCCACCGACACCGCCTCGACCGAAGAGGCGCACGCGTCCGGAACGAACGGCTCATCGGCATCGGAGTCGGCGCAGGCCGGGGGCGGCGGGACGCGCGAACCGGGGGACGTACAGTCATGAGAATGCGTGTCAGATCTGCGCGGAGGCGGCGACTGACAGTGCTGGTGGCAACGGTTCTCGCGGTCATGGCGCCGCTCACCGCCTGCGCCAGCCTGCCCGAGTCCTCCGCGCCGGAGGCGCTGGGCACCATCAACCGGGAACCCACCTCCGAAGGCCCGCCGCCACCGGTCGCCAACCGCGATCCCGATCTGCTGCTGCGCGACTTCCTCCAGGCCACCGCCGATCCCGCCAACCGGCATCTGGCTGCCCGGCAGTACATGACACCCGCGGCTTCCACGCAATGGGACGACGCGGCGGGCACCGTCATCGTCGAGAAGCCCGACACCTTGCGCGAGTCGCGCTCCGGCGACAAAGCCAACTATCTGATCCGCGCGCGCAAGGTCGGGGAGCTGTCCGCCGACGGCGGGTACCGCCCCAACGACGATATCCCCTTCGTCGAGAACAAGATCGAGCTGACCAAGATCAACGGCGAGTGGCGCATCGACGAATTGCCCGACGGCGTCGTCATGGACTCCACCGCGTTCTTCAAGTCCTACCGCCGCTACGTGCTGTACTTCATCGATCCGAGCGGCAATATGGCCGTCCCGGATCTACGCTGGCTCGCGGTGCCGAAAGCCCAGCTGACCCAGCGCTTGCTCAGCTCGTTGCTCGAGGGGCCGCAGCCCGCGCTGGCGTCGGTGCTGCGCAGCGAGCTGACGCCGCCGATCGCGCTGCGCGGGGCGATCACCAAGGCCAACGGTGATCCCGACGGCGTCGGCATCGGGCTCGGCGGCGTCAAGATCGACTTCGCGGGCGCGTCGGCGTTGAATCCGCGCGAGCGCGAACTACTGGCCGCGCAGGTGGTGCTCACGTTGTCCAGCGCCGACATCCTCGGGCCGTACCTGCTGCTCGCCGACGGCAAGCCGCTGGACGAGCGGTTCGCCGCGAACGGGTGGAGCGGTGCCGACGTGCAGCAGTTCAATCCGGCCACCTCCGCGCGCAACCAGACCGGGCTGCACGCGCTGCGCGGCGGGGGGCTGGTGCAGATCGCCGAGAACGGTGGTATCAACCCCGCCGGCGGCTACTTCGGCGGGGTGAACAACCTGCAGTCGGCGACGTTGTCCCCGGACGGTCAGCTCGTCGCCGCCGTCGCGGAAGCCGGAAGACCCCCGGGCGTGGCGTCGCGCACGCTGATGGTCGGCACCTACGGCGGCAACGCCTTTCCGGTGGCCGAGGGCTTCACCATCACCCGGCCCTCCTGGACAGCGGACGGCAGCGCGGCATGGGCGGTGGTCGACGGCGACCGGGTGATCCGCGCGGTCAATGACCGGGGCAGCGGCAATGTATCGGTGCAGAACGTCGACATCTCCGGGCTGACGGCGGCATCCTCGACCACCTCGCCCCGGTTGCCGATCACCGAACTACGGATCTCCCGGTCCGGGGTGCGGGCGGCGATGATCGCGGACGGCAGGGTCTACGTCGCGGTCGTCGTGCCCAAACCGGACGGAAAGGTGGCGCTGACCTCGGCGCTTCCCGTGGGCGTCGGACTCAGCACGGCCGCGGTGTCGGTGGACTGGCTCGACGCGGACACCATCATCATCGCCCGTGAGGGCAATGTGGACCCGGTCAGCACGGTGTCGGTCGACGGCTCGGAGCCGACCCCGCTGACCTCGCAGAATCTGACCGCGCCGGTGCGCTCGGTGAGCGCGAGCCCGGACCACCAGTACGTCGCCGACTCCCGCGCGGTGCTGGAGCTGACCTCCGCACCGGACCAAGGACAGCCGTACTGGCGCGAGGTTCCGGGTCTGGGCGCGAACGCCATACCCGTCCTGCCCGGCTGAGGTACGTCCGGCCCCGGAAACGCGGCCATGGTGGACCGCGTAAACGTCCCTGCCGCAGAGGCATACGATCGCGCGCCGCCGCCGTCGACCTGAGCGGGCGAACTTGTCGGGGGATGGGCGCACACTCGGTCGATGCGAACCCTGCTCGATCTGGTGCTGCCCGCCGCCTGCGCCGGCTGCGGGCGTTCCGGTGCCGATTGGTGCGCCGACTGCGCCGTCACCCTGGCAGGCCCGCCGGTGCGGGTGTGGCCGCGCACCGATCCGGGCGTTCCGTGCTGGGCGCTGGGGCCGTACGCCGGGCCCGCGCGCCGGGCGGTGCTCGCCGTCAAGGAACGAGGCAGGCGGGATCTGGCGAAGCCACTCGGGGCGGCGCTCGCGGGCGCGCTCGCCGAGTTGCGTTCGCCGCGCCGTCCTTTGGTGCTGGTTCCCGCGCCGAGCAGGGGCGTGGCGGCGCGGCGCCGAGGCGGCGATCCGGTGCTGCGGTCCGCCTCGGTAGCTGCGCAATGGCTACCGGATACCCGGATGGTACCCCTGTTGCGATTGGGGCGTGAGGTGCGTGATTCGGTCGGCTTGACACCCGCCGAGCGGGCTCGCAACCTGGAAGGGCGGGTGGGCACCGCCCCCGGCTGTGTCGCCGATTGGGGAATACCGGCGAATGCCGAGATAGTGCTGGTCGACGACGTACTGACCACCGGCGCCACGGCGAGCGAATCGGTGCGTGCTCTGCGGCGCACCGGATTGCCGACACATGGCGTTCTGGTTACGTGTGTTGCTTGACTCCGGGAAATTTGCGTGAACACTGGCGATCAGCGCGTCGGCGGACTAGCGTCGCGGACACACACCCGAACCGCAAGTTTGGAGGTGGCGCCTCGGACAACTTGTGCCGAGTAATTATCGATCGGCACGGCTCAATCCCGCCGCACTGGAATCGGTCGGTGCGGCCAGATCCGGGAGGTACGCGTGACGACTTCTTCACGACCTTCAGTGAAAGATCCCGCTCCTTCGGTGCTGGACTCCGGCACCCAGGCAGCAGCACCCGAGCAAACCGCAGCGGAACGACCACGTGCGCCACGCGGCGACATCGTGGTGAAGGGCCGCAACGTCGAGGTGCCCGACCATTTTCGTATTTACGTCGCGGAAAAACTCTCCCGATTAGAACGCTTCGATCCATCGATCTTCCTCTTCGACGTGGAGCTGTTCCACGAGCGCAACCGGCGTCAGCGCAAGAACTGTCAGCGCGTCGAAATCACCGCGCGCGGAAAGGGTCCCGTCGTGCGGGCCGAGGCCTGCGCGGACAGCTTCTACGCCGCCTTCGAGTCGGTGACCGCGAAGCTGGAGAGCCGGCTGCGCCGCACCAAGGATCGGCGCCGGGTGCACTACGGCGACAAGACGCCGCTGTCGGTCGCCCAGGCTACCGCCGATCTGGTGGATGACTCCCTGTTCGAACGGCTCACCGAGTCCGATGCCGCGCACACCCACCTGGAGCAAGGGCGCGAGCAGGATTACGAGGCCGGTCCCGGCCACATCGTGCGCACGAAGGTGCACTCGGCGACACCGATGTCCGTCGACGACGCCCTGTACCAGATGGAGCTCGTCGGTCACGACTTCTTCTTGTTCCACGACAAGGAGAGCGACCGGCCCTCGGTGGTCTACCGCCGCCACGCCTTCGACTACGGCCTGATCCGCCTGGCCTGACGGCACGAACCATCCGTCCCGACTTCTCCGGGCATTCAGCTCACCGGCTGGATGCCCGGAGAATCATGTCGAGACGCCTCTCGCACCTTGCGGCCAGTCGCGTGCCATCGCGAGTAACAGCCGCAGATCCGAGTCGATGTCGCCCACGGGCGGCCCCGCGGGACGGTCCGACCGCACCGTCCGCACCGCCGCGCCGCTCGATTTCGCGGCGATGGCGCGCTGGATCTGTTCCACGTAGTCGGCGCCTGCGGCGTCCTCGGGCAGATAGCGCCGCAGGTGCATCAGGGCGTCGCGGATCTCGACCGTCATGCGGATCAGCCGCGCGTCGGATTCGGCCGCGGGCAGGTCCGGCTCGAGCACGACCTCCGGTACCGCCGCGGTCAGATCGCGCCACAGCGGATGCAGGCGTCGGCAGTATCGTCCGGCGCGGTCCCAGCCCGCGTGGGCCCGCAGCCACGCGACCAGGGGCACGGCCAGGAGTGCCGCGCCGAGCGCCGATACGGCGAAAGTCGGTGCGGCCCAGCGCGCCAGGGCTGGATCGGCCGTCGCGCCCGGCCCTGCGAGCTGTACGGCGGAGACGACCAGGCCTCCGGACCCCACGACCAGTGTGGCCAGCAGGGTCCCGTAGACGATCCGCTCCGCCGCGGTCGATTCGTTCGAGCGCAGTTCGCGCGTCGCCGCGCGCCAGCACAGCCGGCCGGCGGCCAGCAGCGGAATCCACAGGATCGCCCACACCACCAGAGCCGGCCAGTCCGGCGATTGCCCCACCAGCCGTCCCTCCTGGCGTGCCGGGGTCCCCACGACCAGGATGATCGCCGCTCCGGCCAGGCCGGCGAGGTCGTAGACCCGCTGCCGGGCGAACGCGGCGGCGGGGTCGGCGCCGGACCACAGCCGGGCCGCGCCGTACAGGCCGACCACCTCCATCAACAGCGTGCCCATCGAAAGCTGGTGCAGCAGACTGCCGATCTCCGGTGCGATGCCGCGTTCGAGCAGGATCAACGTGGCGATGCCCCACAGCATGGCCCGGTTGAGGAGGCGATCGACGGTGGCGTGGTGCAGCACGAAACGACGCCCGAGCACGACCACCGCGACGAACACGATCAGCGGAATCGCGATCGGCGCCGGGACCGGCGAGGTCACCGCCGCCGGTCGCGGAAGAATGTGCGGTGCAGCAGCGAATCGCGGCGCGGCGGACGCATGGCGTGCAGCATCACCATGTCGGCGAAGGTCTCCGCGTCTCGTTCGCGCCGGGTGCCGTAGTCGGTGCGGCCGAGCACGTGGGCGATCGACTCGGCCGAGATCGAGGGCAGCAGGTCGGCGACCGCCGCCACGGTCGGTGCGCTCGTCGGCGGCTCACCGGATTCGGACTGCTCCGGGCCGTGTCCGAGCAACATGTGCCCGAGCTCGTGCACGATGATGTGCTCGGCGTGCCACTCGGTGGTGTCCGCGCCGTAGGCGATGACATCGCTGTCCTGCTTCGCGATCCACAGGCCGCTGCCCGTGCCGCATCCGGTCCCCGCGAGCAGCGCGGTATCGATCGGTAGCAGGCTGATGCTGCGGCCCCGGTACGCCGCGACATCATCGAGGTAGGTCTGTAAATCCCATGGGTGGGGTATCGGGAGGTCCCGGGTCAAGCTCCGGAACCGGGCCTGGATGGCCATGCGATCGGTCTCCTACAAAAGCTCAGTGGCCCATGTAGAAGGCATGCTACCGACTCGGCGGCGTCGACCCTTCCGTGCTCCGGATGATCTCGGCCAGCATGGCCCGATCGATGTTGGAACCGCGCAGCGCGATGCTGGCGACGTTGGCGTCGCGCATGGTGGCGAGCAATTCGAGTTCCCGGTCGATCGCGTCGGCGGCGGGGCCACGGGTGAGCAGATAGTCGGCGGCCACGCCGAAGCTGCGCGCCACCGCGGCGAGGATCTCGGGATCGACGGAGCGCGCGTTCTCGTCGTCGAACTCCCCGGCGCGCAGGCGGGTCAGGTAGCCGTGCGGCACCGGGCGGCCGAGGAAATCGCCTACCTGCTCGGCGACGGATTCGACGCTGCGTTCCGGTGTGTCGCGCGGATGCACGACGGCGAACAGCCGATTGATCTTGCGGCTCAGCGTGAGTGCCGCGCGGTCGGGTCCGTTGTCGGTCATGGCTGCCTCGTCACTCACCGTTTCGAACCGTTGCTGTCGCCATGTTGGCCGCCAGCCAGCGTGCACGGAATCGGGCTTCGGTCGCCGCATCGATATCCTCCGATCGACCGGCCAGCCAGCGGCGGTACCGGCGTTCCTGTAACTCGCCGGGGTCGCTGGCCTCCGCCGGGATCGCGAGCAGGTGCGCGAAGGCCATCTCCACCAGCGGATGCACTTGCCTGCCCGGTCCGCCGTTGCGTTCGAGCATGGCGGTCGCGTACCGCGCGGACAGCTTGGAGACCACCCGGTTGAGTTCCGCGATCGCCGCGACCACCTGCGGGTCGGCGGTGCGACCGTTCTCGACGGCGTCGGTGAGCCTGCCCGACGCCGCCAGAAGACCGGTGAGGTCGGAGATTTCGAAGCGGATCGCGTCCGGGCCCGCCACCACCGATTCGCCTGCGCCGCGCGGAGCGTTCGCGGGTTCGTCGGCGGCGGGGACGCCGCCGGCGTAGGTGCGTGCGGCGCTGCCCGGCAACCATCGCAGCGGGGCGTCGAGCTTGTTCAGCGTCTGCATGCTGATGGTCGCCTCGCCGTCCTCGATCTTCCGGATGGTCGGCGCCGAAGGTCCCCCGAGGTCGCCGATCTGTAGCTGGGTGAGGCCGAGCTCGTCCCGGCGTTCTCTGATGATTCGCCCGAATCTCTTCTGCCGCGACAGCTCCGAAGGGCTATGCATAGTGCGTTCATGGTAAGCCGCTGGGAGGTCTTAAGCAAATCAATAGAAACTATTTGGAAAATCGGTAGAAAGTTTGTTACGGTTCTTTGCGTCGGAAGGTCCCGGGGAGGGCCTGCGGCGGTTCCGGAACGGGCAGGGGCGTTCGCCGGGACGGGCGTCTCCGGTCTGCCGCTCAACGGCGCGCGGCGGACCGGTTCAGCGGCGGTGGAGGGGAGTGCCGCTACGTCGGGTTCACCGTCGGCGAAGGGGGTCGACGGTGAACTTACTTTAGAGTAAGTTTGGTGGCCAGAGGCTTTCGAAAGGAAATCGCATGGCCACCAAAGCTGCTCGCCGTGCCGTGATCGTGTCCGGTGCGCGCACGCCGTTCCTGCGCGCGTTCACCGGATACACGCGGATGGATTCCATCGCGCTGGCCGACGCCGCGGTACGGGGACTGCTGGAGCGAACCGGGCTGCCCGGCGCGCAAGTGGAGGCGATCGTCTGGGGCGGTGTCATCCTGCCTGGCGCGGCGCCGAACATCGCCCGGGAGATCGCGCTGGACCTGCGGCTGGACCCGGGCTGTGAGGGCTACACGGTGACCAGGGCCTGCGCCTCCGGCTTGCAGGCGGTCACCTCGGCCGCGGCCGCGATCGAGCGGGGCGAGTACGACATCATGATCGCGGGCGGCAGTGATTCCACCTCGAACGCCGAGGTCAAGCTGCCGCAGAAGGTTGTGCACGCGGCGGCGCCGCTGGCGCTGGGCAAGCCGAAGCCGAAGGACTACCTGTCTGCGGTCGCGCGCCTCGCGCCGTTCACCGATCTGCTGCCGAGCCGGCCCAGGATCGCCGAGCGCACCACCGGTGAGGTGATGGGCGAGTCGGCCGAGAAGATGGCTCGCATCCACGGCGTGAGCCGCGCGGACCAGGACGAGTTCGCCGCCCGCTCGCACCATCGCGCGGCGGCCGCCATCGAGTCCGGCCGGTTCGACGACGAAGTGCTGCGAGTCCGCACTCCCGAAGACGTGGAGATCCTGCGCGACGGCTTGGTACGCGGCGATACCAGCATCGCGAAACTGGCCGCTCTGAAGCCGGTTTTCGCCGCGGACGGCAGCGTGACCGCGGGCAACGCCAGCCCGCTCACCGACGGGGCCGCCGCGGTGCTGCTGATGAGCGAGGAGAAGGCGCATGCCCTCGGGTATCGACCGCTGGCGGCGTTCCGGTCGTGGAGCTACGTGAGCGTGGATCCGGCCGATCAGGTGCTGATCGGTCCGGCCATCTCGATGCCTCGGGCGCTGGACAAGGCCGGGATGTCGCTGGGCGACGCCGATCTCGTCGATATCCACGAGGCCTTCGCCGCCCAGACCTTGGCGGTGCTGACCGCGCTCGCCAGCGACGAGTGGGCCAAGACCCGGCTGGATCGCGACACCGCCGTCGGTGAGGTGGACATCGACAAGCTGAACGTGCACGGCGGCTCGATCTCGCTCGGCCACCCGTTCGGAGCCACCGGAGCGCGCATGGTGACCACCATGGCCAACGAGCTGGCCCGCACGGGGAAGAATACGGCGCTGCTGGGGATTTGCGCTGCAGGCGGCATCGGCGCGTCGGCGGTGCTCGAACGCGTCTGACGTTAGCGGGTGGCCGCACTCGCCGACCGGGAGCCCGCGCCGGGCGGCGGTCGCCTCGCTATCGCCGCCTCGGCGTCCTCAGGCCTTGCCCGTGGCGCCCCGCCGCTTGCGTCCCTCGTCCGCGAGGATCCGCAGACAGGTCTGGTGCTTGGTCTCGCCGGGGATGCCTTCCCGACGCAGGCGCAACGTCGCCTGTGCCAGATCGATGCCCAGCTCGCTCGACAGCCGAACAGCATCGACATTGGCCATGTGCAAAAACCTCCTGGAACCGACGAAATCACGTGAAGAACACTGCGTCAGAGGCAGTTTCGCCCTTGTCGTACCCAGTGGGCATCCGATTGAACCATGAACGATCCACACATTTGCGTAACGATGCGAGACCGGGACGCGCAGATCAGCCGCGATAGGTTTCGCGGTGCACCGCCTCGGTGAGCGGTCTGCCCGCGCGCCAGCCGAAGCGCTCGAGATCGGGGACGCGCTGGAATTCGCGCACCGGCCCGACGCACAGCCAGGCGACGGTGCGGACGCCCTCCGGAAGGCCGATCAGGTCGGACAGGAAGCCGGGATCATAGAACGACACCCACCCGACGCCGACGCCTTCGGCGGTAGCCGCCAGCCAGAGATTCTGGATGGCGAGAACCGCGGAGTAGATACCGGTTTCGGGTACCGTGGCCCGCCCGAGCACCTGCGGTCCGCCGCGATCGTGGTCGTAGCAGACCACGACCCCGGTGCCGCTCTCCAGGATGCCCTCGATCTTGATCGGCTCGAAGGTGGCGGCGCGATCGGGCGGCAGCGCGTCCCGGAACTCGATGCGCTTGCGCGCCACATGGTCGGCGAACTTGCGCAGCGTCGCCGGATCGCGGACCACCACGAAATCCCAGGGCTGCGAATTGCCTACGCTGGGAGCCCGGTGCGCGGCATCCAGCAGCCGCCACAGCGTCGCCTCGTCCACGACCTCGCCGGTGAACTCCGCGCGCACGTCGCGGCGCCGCCGGATGGCCTCATAGACGTTCAGAACCTCAGGATGCACCGCCTGAGTCAATCAAATCCGGCGAACTCGCCGCACACGGCCCGGCCGAGCGACCAGTGACGCTCGTCGGCTCGGATCAGAGGCCGAGCCGACGAGCGTCACTGGTGGAATCTCAGCGCGGCGCGGGCGTGCCGCGTCGAGCGAGCCGGCGCCGCCCCTGGGCGAGCGCGGTGCGCAGACCACGGCGCCGGCCGGTCACCGGATCGATGGTGGCCGCGGCGCTGCCCCCGAACTTGCGTTCCGAGGCGGTCTCCGGCGCGTCGTCGGCGGTGGCCCGCAGGTACTTGTTCGGCAGCGACAGCTTGAGGATGGTGCGCCACGCCTTGAAGTACTGCACCGGAAGCGAGCCGGTGGTGTAGGGCAGGTCGTACTTGTCGGCCAGCTCGCGCACCCGCACGGCGATATCGGCGTATCGGTTGCTCGGCAGGTCGGGGAACAGGTGGTGCTCGATCTGGTGGCTCAGGTTGCCGGTCATGAAGTGCATGACCGGGCCACCGGAGATGTTGGCGCTGCCGAGCATCTGGCGCAGGTACCACTGGCCGTGCGTCTCACCGTCGATGTCGGCCTTGGTGAACTTCTCCGCGCCGTCGGGGAAGTGCCCGCAGAAGATGACCGCGTTGGACCAGACGTTGCGGATCGCGTTGGCCGCCAGGTTGGCCGTCAGCGTGGAGAAGAACGCCGGGCCGGTGAGGGCGGGGAAGATGACGTAATCCTTGAGGATCTGTTTGCCCATCTTGGTGAGCGCCTCGCTGCGCTTGCGCTCGAACTCGGCCCGCTCGGGCGAGCCCGGCTTGTACCGGCCCGCCACCAGCTTGCCCAGCTCCATGTGCTGGATGGCGACGCCGTACTCGAAGAACAGCTGCAGCACCAGGTTGTAGATCGGGTTACCCAGGTTGAACGGCTTCCAGCGCTGGTCGCGCGTCACCCGCAGCAGGCCGTAGCCGATGTCGTCGTCCATGCCGAGCACGTTGGTGTACTTGTGGTGCAGGTAGTTGTGGGTGTGCTTCCAGTGCTTTGCTGCGCCGGTGTTGTCCCATTCCCACGAGCTGGAGTGGATCTCCGGATCGTTCATCCAGTCCCACTGCCCGTGCATGACGTTGTGCCCGATCTCCATGTTCTCGATGATCTTGGCGGTGCCGAGCAGGGCGACGCCGGCCAGCCACGCCGCGCGGACCGGGCTGGCGAACAGCACCGCCCGGCCGCTGATCTCGAGAGCTCGCTGCAACCTGATGACATTGCGGATGTACTTCGCGTCGCGCTCGCCGCGCGAGGCTTCGATTTCCCGCCGGATCGCGTCGAATTCCGCGCCGAGTGCTTCCACGTCGGCCTCGGTGAGGTGCGCGTATTCCTTGACATCCGAGATCGCCATACGGGTTACTTTACCGTAAGTTACGAAAGCGTAGGTTGCGAGGTGCGCCGCGCGGATGTGTCAATCACCCTATTGCGATACTGGTTGTCGGCTGGTAGATTACCGCGCCCTTCGGAGAAAGCGAAATCGCCTGTCCCGCATGGCTTTTTCGCGCAGCGCCGCTTGTTCGTGCCGGGCTCGTTCCTGGAGCGCGACCGTGGCTTCCCGCAGCACCTGACCCTCGTGCTCGGCCTTCTCCTTCAGCGCCGCCTTGGCCTCGCGCAGCATCTCCTTCTCCTGCCGCGCCTTCTCCTTCAGCACGACCTTCGCCTCGTGCAACGCCGAGCGCAGACCGCGCCGCTTGCCGGTCTCCGGATCGATGCGCAGCCAGTGCGTGGACTCCGTGCCGAGCGACGGCAGCGTGATACCGGCGAACTTGCGTTCCGAGGAGGTCTCGGGCGCGTTGTCGGCGGTCGCCTTGAGGAACCGGTCCGGCAGTGCCAGCTTGTGGATCGTGCGGAAGGCGAGCAGATACTGCTTGCCCAGCGACCCGGTGGTGTAGGGCAGGTCGTACTTGTCGCACAGCTCGCGGACCCGCACCGCGATCTCGGGGTACCGGTTGCTCGGCAGATCGGGGAACAGGTGGTGCTCGATCTGGTAGCAGAGGTTGCCGCTCATGAACGCCATGGCGGGCCCGGCCTTGAAATTCGCGCTGCCGAGCATCTGACGCAGGTACCACTCGCCGCTGGTCTCGTTCTCCAGCTGCTCGATGGTGAACTTCTCCGCGCCGTCCGGGAAGTGGCCGCAGAAGATCACCGCGTACGCCCAGAGATTGCGCACCAGGTTCGCCGTCGCGTTCGCTTTCAGCGTCTGCTTGAACGCCGGGCCGGTGAGCGCGGGGTAGAACAGGAAGTCCTTGGCCACCTGACGGCGGATCTTGCGTCCGAACGCAACGTTCGGCTCCGACATCAGCTCGCGGGGAGGGGTGCCGGCCAACTCCTTCTCGATGCTCCAGTCGTGCAGCGCGATGCCCCACTCGAAGGTCGCGGCCAGCAGCAGGTTCGCCAACGGCTGCACCAGGTGGATCGGCCGCCAAGGCTCGTCCCGGGTCATCCGCAGGATGCCGAAGCCGAGATCCTCGTCCTTGCCCAGCACATTGGTATAGGTGTGGTGGGAGTAGTTGTGCGCGCGGCGCCACTGCGCGGAGGGGCCGGTCATGTCCCACTCCCACGAGGTGGAGTGGATCTCCGGGTCGTTCATCCAGTCCCATTGCCCGTGGCTGACGTTGTGCCCGAGCTCCATGTTCTCGATGATCTTGGCGACCGACAGCAGCGCGGTGCCGGTCAGCCAGGCCCAGCGGTTGCGGCTGCCGAACAGCACGGCGCGAGCCGCGACTTCGAGACCGCGCTGCGCCGCGATCGCACGCCGGATGTACTTCGCGTCACGCTCGCCACGGGACAGCTCCACCGAACGCCGGATGGAATCGAGTTCCTGCCCCAGTGTCTCGATATCGGCCGCGGTGAGATGGGCAAATGTCTTGATGTCGGTGATTGCCACCGGGGTCCTTTCCCTACTCGATCCACCTCGAGGGTACCCGCTGGACTACACGTCCAGGGTGCAGTCGCCCGCGGCCGCCGAGATGCAGGTCTGCACCTTGTCGCCTTCGCGGCGCTCCTCACCGTTGCGCAGGTCGCGCGCGTGGCCGGAACTCAACGTGACCACGCAGGTCTGGCAGATGCCCATCCGGCAGCCGAACGGCATCTGCACGCCGGCGGACTCACCGGCCTCGAGCAGGCTGGTCGCGCCGTCGGCCTCGACCGTGCGACCGGTTTTACCGAAGGTGACCGTGCCGCCCGCACCGACCGACGAGCGCTCGATCTCGAAGCGCTCCACATGCAGCCGTTCCGGCAGGCCCGCCGCACGCCAGTGGTTCTCGAGCTCGTCGAGCATCCCGGCGGGGCCGCACGCCCAGGTCTGGCGTTCGCGCCAATCCGGGAACTCGGTGTCGAGGTCGGCGAGCGCGAACTTGCCCTTCTCGGCGGTGAGATGCAGACGGGTGTCGAAGCTCGGGTTGCGCTCGTGCAGCGCGCGCAGCTCCGCACCGAACATCACGTCGTCGGCGGTCCGGGCCGAGTGCAGATGCGCCACGTCGGTGAACAGCTCACGACGGTCCATCGCACGCAGCATGGACATCACCGGGGTGATGCCGCTGCCCGCGGTGAGGAACAACACTTTCTCCGGCGGCGGGTACGGCAACACGAATCCGCCCTGCGGGGCGGCGAGCCGGACGACGGTGCCGACCGGCACCCCACTGACCAGATGGCTGGACAGGAAGCCCTCCGGCATCGCCTTCACGGCGATGGAGATCAACCGCTTACCGGCGTGGCCCGGCACCGACCAATCCGGCGGACAGGTCAGCGAATACGAACGCCAATGCCAGCGTCCGTCGACCAAGAGGCCGATGCCGATGTATTGACCGGGCTGATATTTGAAGTCGAAGCCCCATCCGGGCTGAATCACCAGCGTCGCGGCGTCGGCGGTTTCCTTGCGCACCTCCACGATGCGCCCACGCAGTTCGCGCGCCGACCACAGCGGGTTGGCCAGGTGCAGGTAGTCGTCGGGCAGCAACGGCGTGGTCACCCGCGCCACTGCCCCGCGCAGCACGTTCAGTTTGCCGCCACGCTCGGCGACGCTCGCGGCGGGCGCCTCCAGCCACGCGCGGACGCTTCGCACGGAGAAGCTCCCAATTTTCGAACCCATCGCTGCCGTTGATCTCCCTGTCGTCCGGATGCGCAGGCCGCCGTCTCGCCGATCGGATGCCTCGCCAGCAAGGTTACGGCATCGTAGGTTATCGCGATGGGTGAGCCCGAGTACGCGGCCGCGAGTCAGAGCAGTTCGAGCAGGAACGGCAGCTCCTGCGCGGCGTACCAGGCCAACTGATGGTCCTCGGCGTCCCCGAGGACGAACTCCGCGTCGGTGTCGCCGAGATCGGCCGCGTCCACCACGTCGACGGCCTTGGCCACCTGCGGTTCGGCGTCGGCCAGATCGACGTGCACCGAGGCGATCTGCTGGTAGCCGATCGGACCGGCCAGCCGGACCACCGCGTCGTCGAGGTCGGGCCGCAGTTTCGCGCCGGTCACGTCGGCGGCGATCACCGCGCGCCGGTAGACGGGACTGCCGCCCGCGACCGGCGCGGCCTCGTCGTCGGACTCCTCCGACGATCCGATCGCCTCGCGTTCGGCGGCGAGCAGCCGCAGCGAGGCGCGGGCGGCCTCGTTCATGGCGACTTCGCCGAGCTCCTCGTCGTCGCCGGAGGCGTAGGCCTCGCGCAGCGCGGGCGTCACCGCGAACGCGGTCCCGCCGACGGCGGACAGTTCCCGGTTGTCGACCAGCTCGCGCAGCATCGGCACCGTAGCTGGGATGTAGACCCGCAGCTTGTTCTGATCAGACGCAGGCACCGAGCATCTCCTCCATGGAATCGCGCACCGCCGTGGCGAGCACGCCGATGTCGGCCATCGCGTCGCGGTCGGCGTTGAGACCGTAGAACACCCGTCCGTCGTAGGACGTGATCCCGATGCTCGATGCCTGATTGCGCAGCAGTGGCGACACCGGGTACATCTCCAGCATCCGCGCGCCGCCGATGTACATCGGCGCCTGCGGACCCGGCGCGTTGGTGATCACCAGATTGAACGTGTGTTCTGCGAACGTACTCGCCGCGCGCACGCTCATCGCATGCAGGCTGGCCGGAGCGAAACCGGCCAGATGCACGAGGGTGCGCGCGCGGACGCCGCGCCGCTGCCGACCGTTGAGCTCGGTCGCGTGCGCGATGTGCGACAGCCGCATCACCGGATTCGGTTCGCCGACCGGCAGATCGATCAGGAACGACGACACCTCGCTCGCCGATTGCGCCTGGTCGCCATCGGCTCCCTCGACATACACCGACATCGGCACCACCGCCCGCAGCGCGGTCGACTCGGTGAGCGCTTCCCCGCGCGAGAGCAGCCAGTTGCGCAGCGCTCCGGTGACCACGGCGAGGATCGCGTCGTTGATCGAGCAGCTGAAACGCCTGCGGATCGTGCGGTAGTCCGCCAGGTCGGTGCGCACCACGTCGAAGCGCCGGTTACGCGAGGTACGGGCGTTCAACGGGCTGGCGGGCGCGCCGGTCGCCGCGGTGCGCACCGCGGCGACCACCGACTCGACCGCCTTGCCCGCCGTCCCGAGCACCGCGAAGGCCCCCGCGCTCGCGTCGCGGGCCACTTCCAGCGCCTTGCGCGGTTGCGCGGCGAGATCGGCCAGCGCGCCCACCAGCAGCTCGACCTCGCCGGGTTCGCGCGGCGCGATCCAATCGTCACCGGCCAGTTCGCGGGGCGCGGGCCCCGCGTCGAGGATCACGTGACCGATCTCCAGCGCGGTGTCCCCGTCCACCAGGGCGGAATGCGTCTTGGTGAAGATCGCGCAGCGGCCGTCGGACAGCCGTTCGATCAGGTACATCTCCCACAGCGGCCGCGCCGGATCCAAGGGGTGGGAGGTGAGCCGGGCGACCAGCTCGTGCAGTTGTTCGTCGGTGCCGGGGCCGGGGAGCGCAGAGCGCCGGATGTGGTAGGTGATGTCGAACCTGCTGTCCTCGACCCAGACCGGCCGCCCGAGCGACAGCGGGATCTCCCGCACCTTGCGCCGGTACCTCGGCACCAGCGGAAGCCTGCTCTCGACCAGGTCGACCAGCCGGTCGTAGTCCAGAACCGCACGGCCCGCGCCGTCGGCCGGTTCGCTGTTCCGCAGGATCGCGAGAGAGCCGATATGGATCGGATTGCTACTCGACTCGAGCCGGTAGAAGGCCGTGTCCTGCGGCGTCAGTCTCGTGATCACGCTGCCCGGTACTCCTTTTGCCGATACCGTCCCCCGCTTCATTGTGCTGCCGCAGCGCCCGTTACCCCGGCTGTTGCGGCATTTCCGATGAATCTCCTACACCCTATTCCCGCACCCCTGGATTCGGTGGCACGCCGCCCACTCGCCCTCGGTGCCTCGATCCGATCACAGTTCGCACCGGGTCGCACGGTCGAAACTGCCCGTCGGTTGTCGCACACATGACGACGAAGTCGCGAACGATGCCGTTCACCTCCTCCACCGTGCCGCGCACACCGAGGTCGCATGAGAACCACATCACCCGCCCACATCGGCCCACCGGTTTCGAGCGCGGCGAGACCTAGCATGGGCAGCGAACACGAAGGGGGTGCGAACACGCAGCGCCGCAGGCGCTGCACATCGGACAGAGCATTACCATGAAACATGCAGCGGATTCCGCGCAACCGCGTGGGCCCGCACCGGCCCGGGGGCCGACGACACGATTTGACACACCGACCAGAGGACTGACGAGACCCGTGCCTGCGCTGACACTGACGAGGTTGCTACGGATTGGTGAGGGTCGCATGGTCAAGCGGCTCGCGCATTTCGCCGACCAGGTCCTCGCCCTCGAACCGGACTACGAAGACCTCAGCGACGCGGAGCTACGGGCGAAAACGGACGAGTTCCGCGAGCGCTACGCCGAGATGGCCGAGGAAGGCGAGACCGATCCGCTCGGCCAGCTGATGGCCGAGGCGTTCGCGGTCGCGCGTGAGGCGTCCTGGCGGGTGCTCAACCAGAAGCACTACAAGGTGCAGATCATGGGCGGCGCCGCGCTGCATACGGGCAATATCGCCGAGATGAAGACCGGTGAGGGCAAGACCCTCACCTCGGTGCTGCCCGCCTATCTCAACGCGATCAGCGGTGATGGTGTGCACGTTGTCACCACCAACGACTACCTGGCCAAGCGCGACTCCGAGTGGATGGGCCGCGTGCACCGCTTCCTCGGCCTCGAGGTGGGCGTGATCCTGTCCGGCATGAGCCCCGCGCAGCGGCGGGTGGCCTACGGCGCCGACATCACCTACGGCACGAACAACGAGTTCGGCTTCGACTACTTGCGCGACAACATGACGCACTCGCTGGACGACCTGGTGCAGCGCGGGCACAACTTCGCCATCGTCGACGAGGTCGACTCCATCCTCATCGACGAGGCGCGCACCCCGCTGATCATCTCCGGTCCGGCCGACGCCTCCTCGAAGTGGTACGCCGAGTTCGCGCGCATCGCGCCGCTGCTGAAGAAGGACCTGCACTACGAGGTCGACATCAAGAAGCGCACGATCGGCGTGCACGAGGCGGGCGTCGAGTTCGTCGAGGACCAGCTCGGCATCGACAACCTCTACGAGGCCGCCAACTCGCCGCTGGTGAGCTACCTGAACAACGCCATCAAGGCCAAGGAGCTCTACACCCGCGACAAGGACTACATCGTCCGCGACGGCGAGGTGATCATCGTCGACGAGTTCACCGGCCGCATCCTGGTCGGGCGCCGCTACAACGAGGGCATGCACCAGGCGATCGAGGCCAAGGAAGGGGTGGAGATCCAGCCGGAGAACCAGACCCTGGCCACGATCACGCTGCAGAACTACTTCCGCCTCTACGACAAGCTCTCCGGCATGACCGGCACGGCCGAGACCGAGGCCGCCGAGCTGCATCAGATCTACAACCTCGGCGTGGTCCCCATCCCGACCAACAAGCCGATGGTCCGCGCCGACCAGTCCGACCTGATCTACAAGACGGAGGAGGCCAAGTTCTCCGCCGTGGTCGACGACGTCACCGAGCGGCACGAGAACGGCCAGCCGGTGCTGATCGGCACCACCAGTGTCGAGCGCTCGGAGTACCTGTCCAAGCAGTTCACCAAGCGCGGCATCCCGCACAACGTACTGAACGCGAAGTTCCACGAGAAGGAAGCCGAGATCATCGCCGAGGCCGGCAGGCCGGGCGCGGTGACCGTCGCGACGAACATGGCAGGCCGTGGTACCGACATCGTGCTCGGCGGCAACCCGGACATCATCGCCGACATCCTGCTGCGCAAGCAGGGCTTCGACCCGGTCGAGACGCCGGAGGAGTACGAGCGCGCCTGGCTGCCCACTCTGGACCAGGTCAAGGCCCAGACCGCCGAGGACGCCGACGCGGTGCGCGACGCGGGCGGGCTCTACGTGCTCGGCACCGAGCGGCACGAGTCACGCCGCATCGACAACCAGCTGCGCGGCCGCTCCGGTCGTCAGGGCGACCCGGGCGAGTCCCGCTTCTACCTGTCGCTGGGCGACGAGCTGATGCGCCGGTTCAACGGCGCCGCGCTGGAAGCGATCATGACGCGGCTGAACCTGCCCGACGACGTGCCGATCGAGGCGAAGATGGTGTCCAAGGCCATCAAGAGCGCGCAGACGCAGGTCGAGCAGCAGAACTTCGAGATCCGCAAGAACGTCCTCAAGTACGACGAGGTGATGAACCAGCAGCGCACCATCATCTACGGCGAGCGCAACCGGATCCTGCGCGGCGAGGACATGGAGGGCCAGGTCCAGAGCATGATCACCGACGTGATCACCGCCTACGTGGACGGCGCCACCGCCGATGGCTACGTCGAGGACTGGGATCTGGACAAACTGTGGACGGCGCTGAAGACGCTGTACCCGGTGAGCCTGGACTACCGGGACCTGACCGGCGAGACCGAGGTCGGCGAGGCGGGCGAGCTGACCCGCGAGGAGCTGCTCGAAGCGCTGCTGGACGACGCGCACGACGCGTACGAGCGCCGCGAGGCCGAGATCGACGGCCTGGCAGGCGAGGGCAGCATGCGCAACCTGGAACGGCAGGTGCTGCTGTCGGTGCTCGACCGCAAGTGGCGCGAGCACCTCTACGAGATGGACTACCTCAAGGAGGGCATCGGGCTGCGCGCGATGGCGCAGCGCGACCCGCTGGTGGAGTACCAGCGCGAGGGCTTCGACATGTTCACCGCGATGCTCGACGGCCTCAAGGAGGAGTCGGTCGGCTTCCTGTTCAACCTGCAGGTCGAGGTGCAGCAGCCGCAGCCGGAAGGCGTCGCCGTCGGCCCGGGCCTGCGTTCGCCGGTCGGAGCGCCGCCCGCCCCGCCCGCCTTGCCCACCGAGGAGGCTCGGGTCGCCAACGGGCACGCCGCGCCCGCGGCCCTGCGGGCCCGGGGCATCGATGAGACCGCCCAGCGCGGTTTCAGCTACTCCGGCCCCGACGAGGGTGGCCGGGCCGCGGTGCACAGCGACGCCGAGGAATACGGCGCGGACGGTTCCCCGCAGCCCACCCGCCGTGAGCGCCGCGAGGCGGCTCGCGCGGACGCGAAGGGCCGACGCGGCCCGAAGTCCCGCCGCCGCCACTGAACCGCTGAAAACCGAAGGCGCCCGAGGTCTCCTCGGGCGCCTTCGCCGTGTCGTGGGGTCCGTACGGATCGGACGGTTTCGGCAGCACCGACCGGGCGCGACCGCACGGACGGCTGGTCCGCCGGTGCATCACGACACGCGAGTGGGAAGCCGAACGCGCCGCAACAGCCGGGCGCGTCGGCGTATCTTCCTGGCGTGGACCGCGCAGCTGTCGAAGCATGGGTTGCCGGATATGAGCGAGCCTGGCGGTCGGCGGGCACAGAACAACTCGCCGACCTGTTCGCCGCGGACGCCGGATACCTCGTCTCGCCGTGGGCGCAGCCGCTGACCGGTCTCGACGCGCTCGCCGACTTCTGGGAAGGCGGCCGAGACGGGCCCGACGAGCAGTTCGTCCTGCGATCGAGCATCGTCGCGGTGGACGGGGACACCGCGGTGGTCCGGGTGGAGGTGGAATACGCGCGGGACACCCCCGCGCGATGGCGAGACCTGTGGATCCTGCGCTTCGACCAGGGTGGCCGCTGTGTGTGGTTCGAAGAGTGGCCGTTCGCGCCCGGACAGCCGGACGGGCACTGACCCGCTTACCAGGGGTCGTTGGAGGTCAGGGCGACGAGCAGGAGGCGGATGGCGGCCACCCGGCGTTCCTTGCCGGGAAGCTCGTCCAGCGCGCATTCCGGGTCGGCGGGCGGGCCGAGATGGGTGCAGCCGCGCGGGCAGTCCTCGATGGCTCCGGCGAGATCGGTGAAGGCGGCGATCACGTCGTCCGGGGTGATGTGGGCCAGACCGAACGATCGCACCCCGGGTGTGTCGATGACCCAGCCGCCATCCGGCAACGGGAGCGCGACCGACTGGGTGGATGTGTGCTTGCCCTTGCCCACCCCCGACACCACGCCCACGGCCCGTTCCGCATCCGGCACAAGGCGATTGACCAGCGTGGACTTGCCGACGCCGGAGTGGCCGATCAGCGCGGTGAGGTGGTCGGTGAGCAGTTCCAGGACCGGCTCGAGCGGATCGTCGATGCCGCCGTAGACGATGGTGAGATCGAGATCGTCGAAGGCGGCGGCGAATTCGGAATCGGCGGCCAGATCGTGCTTGGTCAGGCACAGAACCGGTTGTAGCCCACCGGCGTACGCGGCGACCATCGCCCGTTCCACGAAACCGGTGCGAGGGGGCGGGTCGGCGAGCGCGACCACGATGAACAGCCGCTCCGCGTTGCCGACCACGAGTCGCTCGTACGGATCGGTGTCGTCGGCGGTGCGGCGCAACACCGTTCGCCGGTCGGCGACCCGGACGATGCGGGCGAGGCTGTCCGGTCGCCCGGACAGATCTCCGACCACGTCCACCTGGTCGCCGACCACGATCGGGGTGCGACCCAGTTCCCGGGCCCGCATCGCGACGATGCGGCGCTCCGGATCGCCGCCGAGGACACACCCCCAGCGCCCCCGGTCGACCGAGACCACCATGGCCGGCTCGGCGTCGTTGTGCTGCGGCCGGGTCTTGGTGCGGGGACGGGAACTCCGCCCTGGACGAACCCGGACATCGGATTCGTCGTAGCTGGCCGCGGAGCGCCGTCCCCCGCTCAGTGCGCCGCTCCTTCGTCGGATAGCGCGGGTTCGAGCATGCGTTCCCAGAGGGCGACGAAGTTCGGCAGCGTCTTGGCCGTGGTGCCGATGTCCTCGATCTCGATGCCGGGCACCCGGAGGCCGAGAATGGCGCCCGCCGTGGCCATCCGGTGATCGGCGTAGGAGTGCCACTTGCCGCCGTGCAGGTCGGCGGGCACGATCTCCAGCCCGTCCTCGGTCTCGGTCACCTTGCCGCCGAGGCGGTTGATCTCGGTGGACAGCGCTGCCAGGCGGTCGGTTTCGTGCCCGCGCAGATGGGAGATCCCGCGCAGCACGGACGGGGAATCGGCCAGCGCGGCCAGCGCGGCGACGGTGGGCGTCAGCTCGCCCACATCGTGCAGGTCGATGTCGATGCCCGCCAGCCGGTCGGGGCCGTGCACGGTGAGCACGCCGTCGAAGATCCGCGCTTCGGCGCCCATCCGCACGAGGATCTCGCGGATCACGTCACCCGGCTGGGTGGTCAGCCGCGGCCAGTGCGGGATGCTGACCGTCCCACCCGTGACCGCGGCCGCGGCCAGGAACGGGGTGGCGTTGGACAGGTCCGGCTCGACCTCCCAGTCCACCGCGCGGATCGGTCCCGGTTCCACGGTCCAGGTCTGCGCCTTGAAGCTGTCCGCGGGCGCCTGCACCCGCACGTCGGCGCGGCGCAGCATCTCCACCGTCATCTCGATGTGCGGCATCGACGGCAGCGGCTTGCCGTCGTGGTGCACCACCAGGCCTTCGTCGAAGCGCGCGGCCGACAGCAGCAGGCCGGAGACGAACTGCGACGATCCGGACGCGTCGATCGTCACCGTGCCGCCGCGCAGCGCGCCCTTGCCGTGCACCGTGAACGGCAGCGTGTCGCCGTCGACATCGGCGCCGAGCGCGCGCAGCGCGTCCAGGATGGTGCGCAGCGGACGGATCCTGGCCTGTTCGTCACCGTCGAAGGCGACATCGCCCGACGCCAGCGCGGCGACCGGCGGCAGGAAGCGCATCACCGTGCCCGCGAGCCCGCAGTCGACCGTGCCGCCCCCCAGGGGCGCCGGGGTCACGGTCACCGTGTCGCCCGCACCCTCGATGTCCGCGCCGAGCGCGCGCAGCGCGGTGATCATCAGGTTGGTGTCACGGCTGCGCAGCGCGCCGGTGATCGTGGAGGGGCCGTCTGCCAGGGCGGCCAGGATGAGCGCCCGGTTGGTGATCGATTTCGATCCGGGCAGGGTCACGGTCGCGTGTACGGGGACCTCGACATGGGGCGCTGGCCAGAAGTTCACTCATCCATCATCACACGGTGTTGTTTTCCAGCGCCTGCGGCGCTGGGTGTTCGCGGCCCCTTTGTGGCTGTGTTGGTTTTCCAGCGCCTGCGGCGCGAACGGAACATGCTCGGTCTCGCTTCGCTCGAAACCGGGAGTCGGGGTTTGCTGGGCGCGTCGGTATAGGAACTTCCTTACTGGTGCTGGTTGCTGGTTGCTGGTTGTCGGCTCGGCTGTCACTCGCCTCTACATGGCGGCCACTCGGGCGCGAGTGAGGCCGCGGACGGCGCATGCTCGGGTCGCTTTGCGCTCCGACCGGGTGTTCATCCAAAGTTGTTGTGCGAGAAGGGATTCTCGAGGTCGGGATGTGGCTGGTGTGGCGGTGCTGACCGAGTGCCGCGGTTGCGCGGTTCCCGGGGCCGCGGACGTTACCCGACCGACTTTTTCATAACGCTCGCCGTCGCGGTCAGCGGTGCGCAGGGGGCTCTCCGGGGAACTGCTCCGGCGCCACCTATGCCACCTATGGCACGGGCCTGGTACTCGACGACGTCGAGTACCAGGCCCCGGCCCCGGCTGTCGGATTCTTACTTGTGCCGCCCGTGCAGGAACGGAACGAGCTTGCGCAGCAGCTTCATCGTGGAGTCGGTGCGGCTGTAGCTCAGCAGCGCCATTCCGGGAACGGTGAAGCGCTGCACCGCGATCGAGTGCGGGCGGGTGAACTCGCGCAGACCCGGCTCGCCGTGGATGCGGCCGATGCCGGAATCGCCGACGCCGCCGAAGGGCAGGCCGGGGATTGCGGCGAAGGCGAGCACAGAGTTCACCGAGGTGGCGCCCACGCGCAGCCTGCGCGCGATGTCCAGGCCGTTCTTCTTCGAGTAGACCGCCGAGGACAGGCCGTACTTGGAGTTGTTGGCCAGCTCGACCGCCTCGTCCACGCCGTCGACTGTGCGAATGGTGATGGTCGGGCCGAAGGTCTCCTCGGCCACCGCCTCGGAGTTCTCGTCCACGTCGACCAGCACGACGGGTTCGATGAACGGCGCCTTGACCGACTCGGGCCCGCCGAGCACCGCGGTACCGCCGTTCTTCAACGCGTCCTCGATGTGGCGGCGCACGATGTCGATCTGGCTCGGCATGGTCATCGGGCCATAGGCGGCCTTGTCGTCCGAGCCGGGCTTGATGTCGGTGAGGATGCGCTTGACCTCGGCGACGAACTCCTCGCGCACCGAGCGGTCGACGTAGACCCGCTCGACGCCCGCGCAGGTCTGGCCGCTGTTGGCGGTGGCGCCCCAGGCAACCGCGTCCGCAGCGGCCTTGATGTCGGCGTCGGCGGCGACGATCACCGCGTCCTTGCCGCCGCACTCCAGCAGCACCGGGGTGAGCCGCTCCGCGGCGGCGGCCATGATCCGCTTGCCGGTGGCGGTGGAGCCGGTGAACGCGATCTTGTCGACCTCCGAGCGGACCAGCGCCGCGCCCGTCGCGCCGTAACCGTTGATCGTGATGAAGACGCCCTCGGGCAGTTCGGGGTTGGCCGCGGCGAACGCGTCGGCGAGGAAGTTGCCGATGCCGGTGGAGTACTCGCTCGGCTTGAACACGACGGTGTTACCCGCGGCCAGCGCGTAGGCGATGGAACCGTTCGGCGTGTAGACCGGGTAGTTCCACGGGCCGATCACGCCGACCACGCCGAGCGGGCGCTGTTCGAGCCGGGCGCTGAAGTTCGACATCAGCGCGCCGGGGGAGACCTTCTTGGGCCCGAGCACCTTCTTGGCGTTCTTGGCCGCCCAGGCGATGTGCTCGAGCGCGAGCATCAGCTCCAGGAAGGCGTCGTCGAGCGGCTTGCCGTTCTCGGCGTGGATCAGCTCACAAAACTTCTCCGAGTCCTGCACCAGCTTGCTCGACCAGCGCAGCAGATGCGTGCGCCGTTCGTCGAAACTCAGCGCGCCCCAGGTGGCGGCCGCTGCGCGAGCCTTGGCCACCGCGGCGGCCACCGCGGCGTCGTCGGCGATGACGTGCGTGCCGATCACCTCGCCTGTCGCCGGATTGACCGACGTCAGTGCCGTGTCGCGATCGGCCGGTTTGGTGTCGGTGGATGTCACAGGGGGTCTCCTCTTGCCGTCTCCGGTGGACGGTCGATGCGCGTGTCCGAGTGGACGGGCGGCCCGTCCTTCCGATGAGAGAATGCTATGTCACAACTCTCAACTGGTCACCAGCTATGCACCAATTGTCCCCGACTCTGTCGGTGGCGAGTGGGACTATCGGGATATGTGCGGACGATATGCGACCACGACCAACCCCGGCAGGCTCGCGGTCGAGTTGGATGCGATCGACGAGACCGACTCCGCGGACCAGAACTCTTTCACCAACTACAACGTCGCTCCGACCACGCAGGTTCTCACCGTGGTCGAGCGGCACGATCAGGGCGGCAAGGACGACGACCCGAAGCGGCGGATCCGGCGGATGCGCTGGGGGCTGATCCCGGTGTGGACCAAGGCCGCCGAGCCCGGTGTCCCGGTCAAGGGCAAGCCGCTGTTCAACGCCCGCGCGGACAAGGCCGCCACCACGCCCTCCTTCCGCGACGCGGTGAAGTACCGGCGTTGCCTGGTACCGATGGACGGCTGGTACGAGTGGGTCGTCGAGCCGAACGGCGAGAAGGGTGCGAAAGGGAAGGTCGCCAAGCATCCGTACTACATGGCCCACGCGGACGGTTCCCGCCTCTACATGGCCGGTCTGTGGTCGGTTTGGCGGGACCGGTCCCTGCCGGAGAGCGAGCCGCTGCTGTCGTGCACCATCCTGACCACCGACGCGGTCGGCGACCTGACCCGCATCCACGACCGGATGCCGCTGCCCATGCCGCAGGAGCACTGGGACGCATGGCTGGACCCGGATCACCCGGCGCCCGCGAGCCTGCTGGAGACGCCGTCTGAGGAAGTGGTCGCCGACATCGTGCCCCGCCCGGTGCCCGCGCTGGTCAACAGCGTGCGGAACAACGGACCGGAACTGCTTGCTCGCGTGTCGGATCAGAAGGACGCCGAGCAGATCAGTCTGTTGTGATCGCTCGCTGTCACACCGTCGTAGCCGCGTCGGCCGGACCGCCGCTTTCGACCACGACGTCGAGCGTGTTCGCGCCGTCATACCGCTGCGTAGCCGAGGCGGTAGCTGCCACGAGCCATCCACCGATACTCCGCGAACAGAGGGTGCCGGTGTGACCGCCATGCGCGACCACACCAGCTCAACTCCCGGTTTCGAGCGAAGCGAGACCTAGCCTGTGCCGCGAACACGCCGCGACGCAGTCGTGGCCGAAGTTACAGCGAGCACTTCACGCTGGGTGAGGCGATATTGAGCCCGCACTTGATGATTCCAGCGACCAGGTCGATCAGCTTGGTGGTGACGTTCCCGCTCAGTTTCTCGGCCTTTCCGGCCTTGTCATCACTCTTCGATCCCTGACCGTCGAAGTCGAACACGGAATCGCTGACCTGCGTGCCCGGCGAGGCGGCGGCCTCGGGCGCTAGGAGCGTTACCGGACCGAGAGCCAAGACGAGCACTCCGGACAACGCGACGATCACGGCGCGCACACGCTGGTGCGTAGACATTCGCATCACATCCTCACGAGTCGGGTCGATCTGGCCAGTTCAGTAACGCACAGATCGCGCCGATGGTGGACGAATTACGCGGATGTCACGGACGCGGTCACCGCGGCGGTCAACCGGATCAGGTCGGCGGGCGCGAGTTCGATCTCCAGTCCGCGCCGTCCGGCGCTGCACAGCATCCGGTCCCAGCGCAACGCCGAGTCATCGATCACGGTGGGCAGCGGCTTGCGCTGACCGAGCGGTGAGATACCGCCGAGCACGTACCCGGTGGTCTTCTCCGCCCGCGTCTTGTCCGCCATGCTCGCCTTCGGCGCGCCGAGCGCCGCGGCCGCGGCTTTGAGCGACAGGGTGGTGGGCACCGGAAGCACGGCCACCGCGAGTGAGCCGGTGGCGAGTTCGATGACCAAGGTCTTGAAGATCTGCTCGGCCGCGACGCCGAGTTCGGCGCCCAGCGCGTCCACCGCCTCGGTGCCGTAGGAGTCGGCGCGCGGATCGTGCTTGTAGGCGTGCACGCGATGGGACACCTTCGCCTGGGTCAACGCGCGGATCGCCGGAGTCGAGCCTGCTGCCATGGCCAAACCTTAACGGCGGCCGTGGCCCGGCCGGCAACGGGATTTCCTGCGCGTTCGCCGCGAGCGGGAGGGACACGGGAACACCGGACGGGTCGCGCATGTTGTAGCCGGTACACCGCGCTCGGACTGATTTCCAGCGCATGAGCAGGCCCTATGGATACGTGAAGGAGATGCCTGTGCCCGTGCTGCTCGATGACCGCCCGGTATGGACCGAGGTGTCCCCGGCGGACGGCGGATTCTCCTTCGATATGCCGATGCCGGTAGATTTGGCAGGTACGGCGATCGAAGGGACAGGTGTGACGAGCGACGATGACGTGGCGGCCGACGATGTCGGCGCCGTCGACGATGCCGAGCTGGCACAGCGGTTCGAACGGGACGCGCTCCCGTTGCTCGACCAGCTCTACGGCGCCGCACTGCGCATGACCAGGAATCCGGCGGATGCCGAGGACCTGGTCCAGGAGACCTACGTCAAGGCCTACCAGGGCTTCAAATCGTTCCGGGAGGGCACCAACCTGCGTGCCTGGCTGTACCGGATCCTGACCAATACCTACATCAACTCCTATCGCAAGAAGCAGCGCCAGCCCGCGCAATATCCGACCGACGAGATCACCGACTGGCAGCTGGCCGCGACCGCCGAGCACACCTCGCAGGGTCTGCGCTCGGCCGAGGTCGAGGCGCTGGACGCGTTACCGGACGACGACATCAAGGCCGCGTTGCAGGAACTGCCCGAGGAGTTCCGCATGGCGGTGTACTACGCCGATGTCGAGGGGTTCCCGTACAAGGAGATCGCCGACATCATGGGCACGCCCATCGGTACGGTGATGTCCCGGCTGCATCGCGGCCGCAAGCAACTGAAGGGTTTGCTCGCCGATGTCGCGCGCGAGCGCGGTTTCAACCGTTCGGGGGAACGCCAGGAGGTCAAGCAGTGAGTACCGAACGGGACCCCGACCTGGAGCTCGACTGCACGGCGGTGCTGGCCGACGTGTGGCTGATGCTGGACGGGGAGTGCGACGAGGCGACCAGGGCGCGGTTGCAGCACCACATGGAGCACTGCAGTCCGTGTATCGAGGCCTATGGCATCGAGGAGAAGGTCAAGAACCTGCTCAGCCGCAAATGCGGCGGTGATCGCGCGCCCGAGTCCTTGCGCGAGCGCCTGACCATCGAGATCCGCCGGACGTTCGTCGCCGGGGAGACCTCGGTCGAAACCTCGGAATAGCCGTTCGGTGAAACGCGAGCGGCACGCCTTCCCGCTGGAAGTGCGTGCCGCTTCGTGCTTTTCGAGCCGAGCGTCGCGCTCAGGCGTTGGGCCGCTTGCCGTGGTTGGCTGCGTTCCCCTTGCGGCTACGCTTCTTACGTCCGCGCTTACCCATGAGTAGTCTCCCTTCTGATTGAAGGCCATTCTTTCACGTGTGGTTGGCTGTACCGTCAGCGGATACAGGCCAACGAGTGAATGGGGTGCCATGGCTGAGGAAGTGCTCGCCGAGCTGGTGTCGGTCGTCTACCAGGTCGTCGCCAAGGAGGGTGACGAAGTCCGCGAGGGCGACACCCTGGTGATCCTCGAGTCGATGAAGATGGAGATTCCGGTGGTCGCGGAGTCCAGCGGCACGGTGACTTCGATCGGCGTCAAGGAGGGCGACGCGATCAAGGCGGGCCACCTGATCGCGGTCATCTCCTGATCGATTGCGGCGGTAGATCTGCATGGCGACACTGAGCGAGCTGCTGGCCGAGCACACCGACCTCCCCGGGGTCGCCGTGGACCATCTGCAGCGGGTGGTAGGCGATTGGCAGCTGCTGGCCGATCTGTCCTTCGCCGATCTGCTGCTGTGGGTCGGTGCGGGCCCGGTGACGGAGGGCGCGGACATCGTGTGTGTCGCGCAGTGCCGTCCCACCACCGCCCATACCGTGCATCAAGAGGACTTGGTCGGCACATCCGCTCTGCAGGCCGAACATCCGCAGGTTTTCGACGCGCTGGCCAGCGGCGATATCGTGCGAGCCGACAGCGACGTCGAGACATCCGGTGTCTATCACCCGCGTCCGGTGCACGCCATCCGCGAGGCGATTCCCGTGCGGTGCGGTGACGATGTGATCGCCGTGCTGAGCCGGGACACCGATCTGCAACGCTCCCGGGTGCGTAGTCAGCTGGAGAGCGCGTACGTGGCGTGCGCGGACGATCTGTGCCAGATGATCGCCGACGGCACCTTCCCGACCACCGAGGATCGCGCGGCCACCCATTCCAGCCCGCGCGCGGGGGACGGCTTCATCCGCCTCGACACCGACGGCATCGTCGTCTACGCCAGTCCGAACGCGCTCTCGGCCTATCACCGGATGGGCTTGCAGGCCGACTTGGTCGGCCAGGATCTCGCCGTCACCACCCGGTCCTTGATCACCGATCCATTCGACGCCCAGGAAGTGGTGGGCGACATCCAGGCCGCGCTGGCCGGGCGGACCGGACGCCGGATGGAGGTCGAGGCGCGCGGAGCCACCGTGCTGCTGCGCACCCTCGTGCTGCGCCCGCACGGCGAACTGGCCGGCGCCGCCGTGCTCGTCCGCGACGTCACCGAGGTCAAGCGGCGCGATCGTGCCCTGCTGAGCAAGGACGCCACCATCCGGGAGATCCACCACCGGGTGAAGAACAATCTGCAGACCGTCGCGGCGTTGCTGCGCCTGCAGGCGCGCCGCACCGAGAACGAGGAGGCGCAGGTCGCGCTCACCGAGTCGGTGCGCCGGGTCACCTCCATCGCGTCGGTGCACGAGATGCTGTCCATGTCGGTGGACGAAGAGGTCGATCTCGACGAGGTCGTGGACCGGCTGCTGCCGATCATGGCCGACGTGGCCACGGTGCACACCACGCGCATCAAGGTGCGCCGCGCAGGCTCGCTCGGTGTGTTCTCCGCCGAACGCGCCACCCCGTTGGTGATGGTGCTCACCGAACTGGTGCAGAACGCCATCGAGCACGCCTTCGATTCGGGCGAAAACGGCACGGTGACAATCCGTTCCGAGCGTTCGGCGCGCTGGCTGGACGTGATCATCAGCGACGACGGCCGCGGCCTGCCGCCCGGGTTCAGCCTGGAGTCCTCGGATCGGCTCGGCCTCCAGATCGTCCGGACCCTGGTCACCGCCGAACTCGGCGGTTCCATCGGCCTGCATCCCGGCGCCGATATCGGCACCGACGCCGTCCTGCGCGTCCCGCTGGGCCGTCGTTCCGGCCGTTGACCGATCGGCGGTAGACGGATTCGCCGCTTCGGCACCGGTCGCGTGCGAACTCCCGGGACCTGTTGCTCGCAGGTCGCGGGCGGACGCTACTCGGGTGCGGTCGGCGGCTTACCGTGCGGCACCCATCCGAATGTCCGTATCGAGCGGAATGCGAGGTGCGGGTCGGATTCGCTACCGGTCCCACGCGCTGGAGAACCGACTACTTTCGCACAGCTCCCGCGCATTCGCGAGTCGAATCGCCGCCCGGCCGCAATTGCCGCAATTGCCGTTCCACCCAACCGCATTGGTCGGTTCCCGTTTCCTCCGCGAAGCGAGACCGGGTATTTCCAGTTCGTGATCCGGCGGACATAAACAACACAGCCCGGCACCTATGGGTGCCGGGCTGAAATGCGTTACCGGGCCGGGCTGAATGGCCCGGTAATGCTGATCGTCTCGCTCAGACGACAGTGCGGGTGCGGGTGCGCGCGTTGCGACGCTTGAGCGCCCGGCGCTCGTCCTCGCTCATACCACCCCACACGCCGGCATCTTGTCCGGACTTCAGGGCCCAGGACAGGCAGTCGGCGGTTACGGGGCAGCGAGCGCAGACCAGCTTGGCATCGGCAATCTGCGCGAGCGCCGGACCACTGTTACCCACCGGGAAAAACAGCTCGGGGTCCTCATCGCGACAGATGGCCTTGTGGCGCCAGTCCATTCCTCTGCTCCTTTGCTGGGCGCCGCGTGAGGCGCCTATGGGTTTGTGGTTCGTTCACTTGTGCGACTCGAATGTTTCCGCACGGTTGCTTGTGAATGCTTTCACGAACACCGTAGATGTCAATAGGCACGCGGTGCACCGTGGGGAAGCTCACGCTCTGAAGGCCCCCACAGGGGGAAGCCTGCCCGGTCCTTTGTACTCGCTCCACCGGGTTTTCGCAGCACTACCCGCGATGTTTTCGGGGGTGTTTCGCCCTCAGCGCGGCCGCGGAGCGACGACCGCGAGGACGTCGGGCACGGCAGTGAAATCCACCACGTTGCGCTTCCCGATGAAGTCGCCATCGATTTGCAGGCCGATGGGTTCTTTGGACTCGATTCGTACGGTGGGAACGTCGTCTTCGCGAAATAAATTGCGGGACTTGGGGTTTCCGTCGGCTGCGAGGAGCTGGCGCGCGAGCAGCAGGGTGGGGACGACGGCCATGGAGCGCACCGCAAACACTCCGAGCCCCGTTTCGAACCGGGTGCCGGGATTGGTGTGCACCGGCGTGGCGTTCAGGTAGGTCCACGGTGTGGTGTTGGTAACGAAGGCGTAGTGCACTCCGTCTACCGGATCGCGGCCGGGAATTTCCACCTGAACGCCCGGTTCGTTGCGTTTCGCCCGGAAGAATTGCCGAACGGTCGTCAGAACGTATCGCCCGGGGGTGGCGGCGCGGCCACGGGCGCGGCTGGCGTCGATCGCCTCACACACGTCGGCGTCCAATCCGACGCCCGCGCTGAAGCAGAACCAGCGGTCGTCGGCCAGTCCGAGGCCGATCCGGCGATCGGTTTCCACCGTGAGCAGGTCGATGAGCTGATTGGTGGCGGTCACCGGGTCGGGGGAGATGCCGAGCGCTCGGGCGAAGACGTTGGCCGAGCCGCCGGGGATCACACCGAGGCGCGGCAACCAGGCTTGACCGTCGTCGAGGACCGGCAGCGGCAGGAATCCGTTGATGGTCTCGTTGACCGTCCCATCGCCGCCGTGCACGACGACGAGGTCCATTTCGTTGGTCGCCGCCCATTGGGCCAGTTCCGCGGCGTGGCCGCGGTGCTGAGTGTGCGCAACGGTGAGCTGGGTGCGGCTCTCCAGCGCGTGCGCCAAGAGGTCCCTGGTCGCGGGCGTGGTGGAGGTGGCATTCGGGTTCACGATCAGCAGCGTCCGCACGATGGCAGCCTAGTTGGCCGCCGGCCCACGCCGGAAAAGCGGCGAGCGGCGCCCCGTGTGCCGTTGGGCGGCCCTACACCAGGACGAGGGCGGGACCGAGCGGGTCGTAGGCTTGCCGCGTGAACGAGCGTCAGCGAGGGAAGCGAGGACACCGTGCGCTGTCGCGCACGACGGAGCCGAGTGCGGGCGAGGCGCGAGCGTGAGCGACGAAAAAGCGGGGGCGGTGCCGACGACGGTCCGTGCGGCAGGTGCCCTGGTGACGCTGGAAGGCGTGGTCGCCGTGGGCGTCGCGATCGTGCTGGTGGTGCGCGGACTGCTCGGTCACGATCAATCCACGACCAGCGGCTACGGCACCGCGGCCTGGTTCGGCATCCTCGGCGGCGCGGTGCTGGCCGCGGGCGCCGGGCTGCTGCTGGGGAAACGCTGGGGGCGCGCGATCGCGGTCATCGCCCAGCTGCTGCTGCTTCCGGTCACGTGGTCGCTGCTCACCGACTCGCATCAGCCGGTCTACGGCGCTGCGCTCGGCGTCGTCGCGGTCGCCGCGCTGGTGCTGCTGTTCGCGCCCGCGTCCACCCGCTGGATGGCCGAGGACTACGGGGTCGAGCCGGAATAGTCCCCGGCGGCCGAGCGCAGCGCTGCCCGGCAGAGGTGGTCGGCGTGCCGGGTGGTTTCCGGGAGCCGGTATCGCGGGGTCAGCGCGAGCACCTGGTCGCAGGCGGTGTCGAGGTCGATGCGATGGCCCACGGAGACGAATACCGGCTTGACGCCGCTTCTGGTGCGTAACGCGCGCCCGACCACCACCGCGTCGATGGTGATGTCGGTGGCCGCGCCGCGTTCCGGACCCGGTTCGGCGTATTCGCCCCACACGGTCTTCGCCACGCCGATCGTCGGGACGCCGGTGAGCAGGCCGAGGTGGCAGGCGAGGCCGAAGCGGCGCGGATGCGCGAGTCCCTGCCCGTCGCAGATCAGCAGATCCGGTGCGCTGTCCAGTTTTGCGAGCGCGGCGAGGGTGGCCGGGATCTCCCGGAAAGCGAGCAGGCCCGGCAGGTAGGGGAAGTCCGTGACGCCGTGCGCGACGGCGGAGGTGACCGGTTGCAAGGTGTCCGCCGCCAAGACCACGGCGGCCGCGGCCACCGCACCGGTGTCGTCGTAGGCCGAGTCGAGTCCGGCCACCGTGTGGAACCGTGCGCCCGGCGGGGTCACCGGAGAAACCAGCGGCCGCAATTCGTCCTGCATCGCCATGGCCGATTCGGCAGTGGTGGGCCAGGCCCCGAGGTCGAGCGGCGGGAGCCAGGACATGCGCTACCGCGCTTCGGCGGCCAGCTTGCCGAGCGCGTCGCCCGCCAGCCGATAGCCCGCCCATTCGACCTGAGCCACCGCGCCGATCGATTCGTAGAAGTCGATCGAGGGCTTGTTCCAGGTCAGCACCGACCAGGCCACGCGGCTGTAGCCGTGGTCGACGGCCTCCTTCGCCAGGGCCGTGAGCAGCGCCTTGCCATAGCCCCTGCCCCTCGTCTCCGGTTTGACGTAGAGGTCTTCCAGGTAGATGCCGTGCACGCCGTCCCAGGTGGAGAAGTTCAGGAACCAGATGGCGCAGCCCAGCAGGCCCGACTCGTCCGCGACCACGTGCGCGAACACCTTCGGCTCCGGCCCGAACAGCGCGGCGCGCAACTGCTCGGTAGTGACCGTGCATTCGTGCCGCGCCTTCTCGTATTCGGCCAGGTCGTAGACGAGCTCGACCAGGGCGGGCACGTCGGAAGGAACCGCGCGGCGCAGGACGGCGGAGCCGAGGTCGACGGCGGTGGGGTCGGCGGGGCCGGTTCGGGTCACAGTGACGCTCCGTTGGGTACCAGGTTGTGCGCGCGGATAGCGCGCGCGTCGTGTTCGTAGCCGAGCACGGTCAGCGCGCCGGTCGCCATTGCGAACCGGCGGCCCTCCCGGACGTCGAATTCCGCCCAGCGGGCGATCAGTGCGCGCGAGAAGTGGCCGTGCCCCACCAGCACGATATCCCGCTCCGGAAGGACGGGCGGCACGGCGGCCAGCACCCGGTCGGCGCGCTCGCATACCTGCTCGGCGGTCTCGCCGTCCGGGACTGGACCGGTCCAGATGGTCCACCCGGGCACGGACTCGCGGATCTGCGGGTTGGTCAAGCCCTCGTAGGCGCCGTAGTCCCATTCGGCGAGTTCGTCGTCCACCACGGCGCCGGTGAGCCCGGCCAGCTCGGCGGTGCGTCTGGCGCGGAGCCGGGGGCTGGTGCGTATCAACGGGTTCCGCAGTTTCAGCGTTGCGAGCAAGCTACCCGCCGCCCTGGCCTGCTCTTCGCCGCGCTCGGTGAGCGGGAGATCGGTGCGGCCGGTGTGCCGCCGCTGTGTGGACCAGCTGGTCTCGCCGTGCCGGAGCAGCACAACGCGGGCATCGTCGAGTGCGGACATGTCTCCATGATGGTCCACCGATGATCATGGCGGTGCGCGGGATCGGACGCCCTCCGGATCCGAACCCGCGCCCACCGCCGGAGGCTAAGACTCGATCGAGTCCCCCAGTTCGAGCACCACCAGGGGAAGCGGCCGCGAGATCTTGGCCTGGTAGTCCGCCAGCAATGGATTGTTCGCCATCGCCCATGCCGCGAACTCGTCGTACTCGGCTCCCTCCAGCGCCCGCGCCGTGCCTCGATAGGTGGTGGGCCCCCACTCGACGATTACGGCGGAATCGGCTTTCACGTTGTGGTACCAGGCGGGGTACCGGTCCTCGATGAACGAACTCACGTAAAGGGTTTCGCCACGGCGCAACAGGCCGAGCGGGACCATGTGCGTCTTGCCGCTCTTGGCGCCGGTGGTGGTGAGCAGGATCAGTTCACCGCCTTCGTACGCGCCGCCGACCTTGCCCGCGTTGTCGCGGAACTCCTGGATGACGCCGTCGTTCCAATGCGCGATGTCTTCGTCGGAGTACTGCTGATTCCACGGCGCGTCCGGATCGTCGTAAGAGGTGATAGCAGCGCTGTTTTCGCTTGCGGCGGGCGGGGTTTCGCTCATGCCCTCAGTGTGCTCCATGGCACCGACAAATTCGCCGGGCCTCACGCGAAGGCGTGCAGTTCGCCCTCGCGCAGCTCGAGTACGGTCGTCCCTATCACGGTGAGGGAGATGGGGCCGCCGCCGTAGCCGGGCCGCTCCACCGGGATGCGCCCCGCTTCGGCTCCCGTGGCAGGGTCGAGGACGGTGAGCGCGCCGGCGGTGGGCAGCAGCAGCTTTCCCGCCATCAGCGCCGGTGCGCCCAATGCCGCGCCCGCGGTCCACAGCGGGTCGAAAGTGCTGCCGTTCAAGGCGATCACGCTGTTACCGGTGAAGACCAGATACGCCGACCCGATGCGGGTGGTCGTGGCCGTCTGGCTCAGGGGCGCCGAAAGTTGATGCACCACAACAGGGTTGCCGTTCCCATCGTAGACGGCCAAGCGCGGCGGCAGCGATTCCGCACCGGTGGTGGCGCCGGGGAAGTAGAGCACGATCCGGCTGTCGGACACCGCGACCACCCGGGCCTCCCCGGAATCCGCTCCGGGACCGGTCAAGACGTGCGAGCCGTACTCCTCCGGCACCGTGTTGTCCTTGGGGGCCGGGTTCAGCACGGTGAGCCGTTCGGCCGGGTCGGCGGGGCAGCGTTCCAGCACGGCGAGCCGGGACGGGCTGGAGCCGGAGGACAGCAGCGTGCAGCCTCTGCGCGGCTGGGTCTTGACGTTCACCGGGGCGTCGACGAAGCCGTACTCCACGGTGCGCACCAGGTCCGAGCGCCACATCTCCAGCCGCTGCGGTCCCTGCGCGAGCAGGTAGGTGCCGTCGACCGACAGCCGCACGTCGCGATCCATGTAGCTGCTGCGCGCCGTGCGGCGGGCGCCGCTGTCGCCGGCCAGCATCGTGGCCTGGCTGCACCCGCGCTCGTCGCGGTAGACCGCGATCACCATGCCGTACTGGCCCTCGACCCCGCACAGCGGCAAGTCGCGCCGGTACTTCCACAGCTGGTCACCGGTGCGCGGGTCCCGGCCGGTGACCGTATCGCCGTCGCCGGTCACCGCGACGCCGCCGGACACGAGCGCACGCGCGCTCGCGCCGTCCGGCGCGTGCCACAGTTCGCGCAACGCGGCAGGCAGTTGATCGGCCGCCGCCGGGGTCGGCACCGTGGAGGACGCGATCACCGACTCGGTGCCGTGCGCGTCGCCGCGCACCCACACCAAGACCCCGGCGATCACCACGAGAACCGCGATCGCGACTGCGGAGATGATATCGGCGCGCGTCCGCCGCTCGGGTGCGAGCACGAAAGCGAGACTAGCCGATCCGAGCGGTCAGGCCGATGCCGCTGCCGCGGGCTCCGCCGCGCTCCCGGCGTCCTCCGCCGCCGCCTCGCCCTCGCCGGCACGACGGCGCCTGCGCCGACGGCGAGCGGGCCGGTCGGCGGTGCCGGTCTCGTCCGCGTCGTCGTCCGAGCTGCCGTGGTCGTCGGAGGCCTCGGTGCTCGACTCGTCGCCCGCGGTGTTGTCGGTCCCGTCGCCGCTCGGCTTGCGCCGCCTGCGCCTGCGGCGGGCGGGCTTGTCGGCGTCGGACTCGGCTCCCGCCTGCTCCGAAGACGTACTCTCGGCGTCCGCGGGCGAGTCCGTCTCGGCCGCGTCGGCGGCGTTCGGCGTACCGTCGATCGGCTGGCCGGCGCGGGTGCGCCTGCGGTTGCGCTTGCGCGGGGTGCGGGCCGGGCGTTCGACCACGACCGCGTCCGCGTCGCGTTCCACTTGCGCCTTGCGCACCACGCCCGTCACGCCCTCGGGAATACCGAGATCGGAGTACAGGTGCGGCGAGCGCGAGTACGTCTCGACCGGCTCGGGGATGCCGAGGCCGAGCGCTTTGTCGATCGCCGACCAGCGGTTGAGTTCGTCCCAGTCGATCAGCGTGATCGCGACGCCGGTGCGTCCCGCCCGGCCGGTGCGCCCGATCCGGTGCACGTAGGTCTTCTCGTCTTCCGGGCACTGATAGTTGACGACGTGCGTGACGTCATCGATGTCGATGCCGCGCGCCGCCACGTCGGTGGCGACCAGCACGTCGATGGCGCCCTTGCGGAACTTGGTCAGCGCCTTCTCGCGGGCGATCTGCCCCAGGTCGCCGTGCACCGCGCCCACCGCGAACCCGCGCTCGGCGAGGTCGTCGGCCACCTTCTGCGCCGTACGCTTGGTGCGCGTGAAGATCATCGTGGCGCCCCGGCTGTCGGCCTGCAGGATGCGCGCGATCAACTCGCTCTTGTCCAAGGCGTGCGCGCGATAGACGAACTGCGCGGTGCGGTCGTGCACCGCCGAGTCGTGCGGCTCCTCGGCCCGGATGTGCGTGGGGCGGGTGAGGAAGGTACGCGCAAGGGTGATGATCGGCCCGGGCATGGTCGCGGAGAACAGCATGGTCTGGCGCTTGTCCGGGACCATGCCGAGGATGCGCTCGATATCCGGGAGGAAGCCCAGGTCGAGCATCTCGTCGGCCTCGTCCAGCACCAGCACGCCGATCTTGCCGAGAATCAGGTGCTGCTGGTCGGCCAGGTCCAGCAGTCGGCCGGGCGTGCCGACCACCACGTCGACACCCGCGCGCAGCGCCGCGATCTGCGCCTCGTAGGGGCGGCCGCCGTAGATGGACGCGACGCGCAGCGGTCCCTGGTGATTGGTCAGGTACTTGCTCGCGTTCTCCAGATCCTTGGTGACCTGGATGCACAGCTCGCGCGTCGGCACGATGACCAGTGCGCGCGGTGTGCCGTCCAGCGGCGTCGTGCCCGATTCCGCGGTCGCGATTCGGTGCAGCAGCGGCACGCCGAATCCGAAGGTTTTACCCATACCGGTGCGGGCCTGACCGATGAGATCTTCCCCGGCGAGCGCCAGTGGAAGGGTCAGTTCTTGAATGGCGAAAGTACGTTCGATTCCGATCTCGCCGAGTGCGCGGACGATTTCCTCGCGCACCCCCAATTCGGTGAAAGTCGGGGCGGTGTGCGTTGCGTCCAGCTCGGCCGTCAACAGGGTCTCCGCCAGACCTGGTTCCTGATCGACTGTGATCTTGCTCAGGGTTCGTGCCTTCCTCGTAATCACGTCCCGCGCGCACGAGGTGGGGCGGACCGGGCGGTCCACGACGACCACGACTCCGCAGGCGATACTTCACCCGGCCACGCTCCGGATGCCGGGCGCCTGCCGCGACAAGCGGCGGCTACCTCGCAAAACATCGGCGCGGCGCACTGGTGACGCGGATTGGTGCGCGCACATTTTCCTGTCCAACGAAAACTTCGCACCCGAAACCGGTCAGCGGTCGCAGCGGCGTCTCCGCGATGTGCGTGAGCGCGACGTCCGGCAACTCTGTCGAGCGAAACTTTCCGTTGTCCGACGCGATTGTAGCGTGATATTGTGCGTCGCTCGAATTGCCACTGCGGCGCGCTCCGGAAAATCCGCCGGACCAGTCGTTTGCTTTCGTCGCACCGCGCACCCACGTACGCTGCGCCACATGGGAATTCATCCGGCGCGGCAAATCTGGGCGACGCTCGAACCGCTACACGATGTGGTCTATTTCGGAACCGGCGTCAAGGAGGCGGGCGTCGGAATCGGCCTGCGCGGTTACTGGCAGACCTACTTCGCTTTCCGCGCCGCGCCGCTGGGCGCGGTGACACCCGCGACGGTGCAAGCGGTCTTCGCCGGATTCCACCCCGACATGGTGCGGCGCGCGCTGCCGGAGGCGTGGGAACGGGCGACGCCGCAAAGCTGCCTCGCCACCCGGCTCGACCTGGCCACCGGTCTGCTGCGCGGCATCGGCGCGGGTGACGCGGTGTGCGCTCGCGCGGTGGAGTTGCTCACGCCCGCGCAGCGGGAGGCCGATCCGACCGGCCGGGCGCTGTTCGCCGCCAACGCGGACCTGCCGCTGCCCGCCGACCCGGTGGCAGCGCTGTGGCAGCTGACCACCTCGCTGCGCGAGCACCGTGGCGACGGCCATGTCGCGGCCTTGGTCACCCATGGTCTCAGTGGACGCCAAGCGCTGGTCGCCCAGGTGGCCGCGGGTAAGGCGCCCGAATCGGTGATGCGCCTCGCGCGCGGGGTGTCGGAGGCGGAGTGGGCGGATGTCTTCGACGAGTTACGCGCCCGGGGCTTGGTGGAAGGCGAACCGGTCACTCCGACCCTCACCGGCAGTGGCGCGGAGCTGCTCGCCGAAGTGGAGGCCGAGACCGACGACGCGGCGTGGACGGGTGCGCTCGCGGTGCTGTCGGCCGACGCGATCACCGAGCTCACCACGTCGCTAGAGCCGCTGGTGCGCAGCGTGCAAGAGGCCGTGGTCCCGCCACTCAACCCGGTCGGCATGGGACCGCGGTAGCGCGCTCCGGGACTTGCCTGTTACCGACGGTACCGTCATATGAGACTCTCTTCGATGTGAGCCTTGCCGACACTGTCACCCTCGCCGCACGCAACGCCTGGGCGCTGACCTTCGGCTCCGGCATCGAGGCGCCGGACCCGACTCCCGCGACGATCCTGTGGGACCAGCCGCATCGGCAACTGCGGCGCTTCGAGCCAGCGAACGCGACGGCGCCGGAAGGGGATTCGGCCGTCCTGCTGGTCCCGCCGCTCGCCGCGCCCGCCACCTGTTTCGACCTGCGGCCCGACCAGAGCCTGGCGCGCTTCCTGCTGGAGATCGGCCGCAGCCCGTACGTCGTCGACTACGGCGAGATCACCTTCGCCGACCGGCGCATGGGCTTCGAGGACTGGATCGATGACATCCTGCCCGAGGCGGTGCTGCGCACCAGTGCCGATCGCGACGGACGTGCGGTCGATCTGGTGGGCTGGTCGCTCGGCGGCACGCTGGCCTTGCTGACCGCCGCGGCGCACCCCGAGCTGCCCATCCGGTCCATCACGGCCGTCGGCTCACCGCTGGACTACGACCGGATGACCGGCGTGCCGCAACTGCGCGCCGTCGCGAGACTCACCGGCGGCCGAGCCACCTCCACCGTCATCCGCGCGGCCGGTGGCGTTCCTGCGACACTGACTCGAATCGGCTACAAGGTCACCGCCTGGGACCGCGAGCTGACCCGGCCGTGGTTCGTCGCGAGCAATATCGCGCGCACCGAGGCACTGGCCAAAATGGAGACGATCGACCGGTTCATGGCCGAGATGCCCGGGTATCCCGGCCGTTTCTACGGCCAGCTGTGGGGCAGGTTCATCCTCGCCAACGACATCGGTCGCGGTGTCGTCGTGCTCGGCGGACGCCGGATAGAGCTGGCGAATGTGACCGCGCCGGTCCTGCTCGTAGGCGGGCCCTCCGACGTGATCACCCCGGCTCCCGCCGTCGAGGCGGGCGCGCGCGTGCTCACCGGAGCGGCGATGGTCCGCTACGAGAGCGCCCCCGGCAGTCACCTGGGCATCCTGGCCGCGCCGACCGCGCGTGACACGACATGGAGTTATCTCGAGAAGTTCCTGGCCGAGACCGCCTGAACCGCGGTGAGTATTACGCTGGGGCACATGGGAGCACAGTCACCTGCCGCGTTAGGTGTTTCGTCGACCGACCCAGCAAACCTCTTCATCCCCGCCGGTCATCCCGGCGTGACCGACCTGTTCGCGGTGCTCGCCTACGGCGAGATCTCCGCGTTCTACCGGCTGGCCGAGGAGGCCAAGCTGTCGCCGACCCTGCGGGGCAAGGTGGCGGTGGCGAAGATGGCCTCGGCCGAGATGGAGCATTTCAAGACGCTGGAGTCCGCGCTGGCCGCGCGGGGGGCCGATGTCTTCGACGCGATGGCGCCGTTCGTGCGCGCGCTGGACGACTACCACGCCTCCACCGACCCATCGACGTGGCTCGAGTCGATGGTGAAGTTCTACGTCGGTGACGGCATCGCCGCGGACTTCTATACCGAGATCGCGGGCGCGCTGACTCCCGATGTAGCCGCGGTGGTCCGCGACGTGCTCGCCGAGACTCGGCACTCGGAGTTCGTGGTCGAGGAGGTGCGCCGCGCGGTCACCGAGAGCCGCTCCGAACGCGACCGGCTCACCCTCTGGGGCAGGAGGCTGCTCGGCGAGGCGCTCACGCAGGCCCAATACGTCATGGCGCAGCGCGACGAACTCACCGACCTGGTGCTCACCGCCACCGGCGACCTCAACGGCATCGCGGCGCTGATCGAGCGAATGCAGGACAGTCACGCCGAGCGCATGGCGGTACTCGGCATCTGAGCGCGGGCTACGCGTTCGCCGCGCGGTCGGGCACCAGCCGCAAGCCGGGCGCATGCGTGCTCGCCCGGTCGGTCAGCCAGACGACGACGCTCTGGTCGCGGTCGGCTTCCAGGGTCTCGAACGGTACCTCGACCATGCCGTGCACGGGATGGTCGAGGTGCAGCATCCCGGAGCCCGCGGCGCCGACTCGATGCGGTTTCCAGCGCTCCGCGAAATCCGGGAGTTCGCGCAGCGCTGCGATCGTCTCCAGCAGTGCGTCGTCGCCCGGCCAGTGGAGTTTGGCGCGGCCGAGCGCGGCGGCGAAGGCGTCGGCGGCCTGCTCCCAGTTGCGCAGGACGCGCCGCGCCGCGGGATGCTCGAAGGTGTACCACGCGAGGTTGGGCCGATGGGCTCCGTCCAGCAGCCCCAGCGGGGCGACGAAATCGGCCCACGCCTGGTTCCAGCCCAGCACGTTCAGCCTCCGGCCGACCACGAAGGCCGGCGTCGGCTGCAAGGCCCGCAGGATGGTCTCGATCGTCGGAGCCACCTCCTCCGCGGCGGATTCGTTGCCGGGGCACCGGGATTCGTTGCCCGAGGCGAGTGCGAGCATGCTGAAGTGCTGGCGTTCGTCGCCGCTCAGCAGCAGTGCGTCGGCCAAGGCGTCGATCACCGCGACCGACGGGTTGGTGTCGCGTCCCTGCTCCAGCCGGGCCAGATAGTCGGCGCTCACCCCCGCGCGGACGGCGACCTCTTCACGACGCAGGCCAGGGGTCCGGCGGCGTCCGCCCTCGGGCATGCCGACGTCCGACGGCCGCAATTCGGCGCGACGCGCGATGAGGAATTCCGCGAATCCGTTTCGAGCCATGTGTCCCATCGTGCCCGGTCCGAGGACGGTTATCCGCGCCCTGTCAGGTCCAGGATAACGGCGGTCTGGCTAGCGGACCGTGGTCCGGTCATTGTCGGAGGTATGACATCCACCTCGGAATCCACCACGTTGAAAACCGGTTCGTGGGCACTCGACACCGCGCACTCCTCGGTCGCCTTCACCATTCGTCATCTCGGCATCTCCAAGGTGCGTGGCGGATTCACCCGGTTCGAGACCGAATTCGTGGTCGACGAATCGGGCGCGGCCACCATCGGCGCGACGATCCACCTCGACTCCTTCGACACCGGCAACGCCGATCGCGACGCCCACATCCGCACCGCCGACTTCCTCGACGTCGCCAACCGCCCCACGCTGACCTTCCGCGCCACCCGGCCGGTGGTCGTCGCGGAGACCTTCGAGGTCGAGGGCGAGGCCACGCTCGGCGCGATCACCAAGCCGGTCACCCTGGAGGTCGAGTGGGGCGGCGTGCGGGACTTCGGCCCGACCGGCGACCGGCACGCGGGCTTCTCCGCCACCGGCGCCATCAAGCGCACCGACTTCGGCGTCGGCGGCCCCCTGCCCGGCATGCTCAGCGACACCGTCAAGATCGAATTGGAGATCCAGCTCATCGAGCCGAAGTGAATGCCGTCGGCGGCCCCCACTAGCCTGGACTCGACAGCACAGGACTCTCAGGTTCGGAGGTTGGCCGTGGAGGTCAAGATCGGTATTTCGGATAGCCCGCGCGAGCTGGTGATCAACAGCGCGCAGACCCAGGACGAGGTCGAGGCGCTGGTGTCCGGTGCGTTCGGCGGCGGCGACGGTGGCGTCTTGTCGCTCTCCGACGAGAAGGGCCGCAAGTTCCTGATCCAGGCGTCGAAGGTCGCCTACGTCGAGATCGGTTCCACCACCGGCGGCCGCGTCGGTTTCGCCGCGGTCTGATTCCCGGTCCGGCCCATACGCAATCGAGCCCCTGTCCCCGATAGCTCGGGGACAGGGGCTCGTTCGTCGTGGTGACCGCTCAGTCGATCGGGTGCAGCGGCACGTGCTTCAGGCCGCCCCACGCGAGCGAGACGGTGGTGTCGACCGCCTCCTCCTTCGGGATCGGCCGATCGGCCTCCAGCCAGTACCGCGCGGTGAACTGACTCGCGCCGACCAAGCCGACGGCCAGGATGCGGGCCCGGTAGGGGTCCAGGCCGGAGTCGTGCGCGACCAGATCGAAGACCGCGTCCACGCAGGCCTCGGTGGCCTGCTCGACCCGGCGCTGCACCTGCGGCTCGCTGGTCAGGTCGGACTCGAAGACCAGGCGGAAGCCCTGCATCTCGTTGTCCACGAAGTCGAAGTACGCCTGCACCGCCGCACGCACGCGCTGTTTGTTGCTGGTGGTGGAGCGCAGCGCTTGGCGGACGCTGGACACCAGCATGTCCACGTAGTTCTGCAGCACCGCGAGATAGAGCTCCAGCTTGCTGCTGAAGTGCTGGTACAGCACCGGTTTGCTCACTCCGGCGCACTGCGAGATCTCGTCCATGCCCGCGGCGTGGTACCCGCGCTGCACGAAGACTTCGCTTGCCGCCGCGAGTAGCTGTTGACGTCGCTCGTCGCGCGGAAGCCGGGTACCGCGTTTGGCGGGTGCCATGGCCTCGGACGACGATCTACGGGACGTCATCCGGTCCACGAGGTCAGTCATTTCGGCTCTCCCAGTCGATTCCCCGGCAAAGGGGTGTGCACCGGGTTATCTCATGAACGATACCCGGTTGTCGCCCGCCCGCGGATCGGGGCCGGGCAACTGGTGCCACCCGAAAAGAATTCTCGCACCGACGGGGCCGCAAGGTGTGCCCGTGAGTGGGGATTCGCCGCTGTGAGACGCTGGTGAACGTGACCGACCGACCGGATAGACCCCCCGCCGGACGGCACGGTGCGCACCGCCCGGCTGGCTCCGGCGCGTCCGGTTCCGTAGGGTCGGACCACATGGCGAGAACCTGGCCAGAGGCGCGATCCGATGGTGCGGCTCGAACCGGCGCGGCCGAGCGGTCGGGGGCAGGCGGCGGATCACCCGGTCGCGGGAAGAAAGAGCGCAAGCGCGGCAAACCGCCCGAACCCGTTGTGTCACAGCCCGATCCGGAGCAGCCCGATCGAGACGGCGTCGAGGTCTACGATCCGCTGGGTCTCTACTCGCACAAAGCCGAACGATCCCATCAGCCGCTGCGCGCCCGCTGGGATCCCACGTCCCCCGACGACGGCAGGGACCGCGGCAGACCCGATCGGGACGCCAAGAAGCAGAGCGCGCTCGGCAGATTCGTCTCGACCTACGGCTGGCGGGCGTACGCGTTGCCCGTTCTGGTCGTGATCACCGTCCTGGTCGTCGTAGACGCGATCCGCGCCGCCGACCCCGACAGCATCGCGGGCTCGGATCCGGGGCTCGGGCGCCTCAGTCCGGCCACCGCCACCGCGGGCATCATCGGCGCCCCTCCGGGCGACGGGCACTTCTCCACCGATCTACCCGCCGGGGCACTTCCCGAGGGCGGCGCGTTCGCCGAGACCGGCGCGGGTGACTGGCACGTGGTGCCCGGCACCACCGCCCAGGTCGGCACCGGAACCACGACCGTCTTCCGCTACACGGTGGAGATCGAGAACGGCGTGGACACCTCCGGCTTGGGCGGTGACGAGGCCATCGCCAAGATGGTCGATTCCACCCTGGCCAATCCGAAGAGCTGGGTGCACGACCCCAAGTTCGCGTTCCGCCGGGTCGACCAGGGCGACGCCGACTTTCGTGTCTCGCTCACCTCCCGGGGATCCAGCCGCAAGGAGTGCGGATTCGACATCCCGATCGATACCTCCTGCTACAACGCCGACGATCGCCGCGTGGTGCTGTCGGACGTCCGCTGGGTGCGCGGCGCGCTCGCCTTCGAAGGCGATATCGGGTCCTACCGGCAATACCTGATCAACCACGAGGTCGGCCACGCCATCGGCTACCACCAGCACCAGCCGTGCGAGACCGACGGTGGGCTGGCTCCGGTGATGATGCAGCAGACCTTCGGTACCAAGAACGACGACATCGCCTCCCTCGATCCGCACGGTGTGGTCCCGATGGACGGCAAGCGCTGCCGCTTCAACCCGTGGCCCTACCCTCGGGGATAGGCTGTGCTTGTTTTTCCAGCGCCTGCGGCGCGGGCCGCGGACGGCGGATGCTCGGTCTCGCTCCGCTCGGAACCCGAGGTCAGGCCGATACCGTCGACATGGGAGGGCAGTGTTCGTCGGATGGAGAGGGTGGTAGTCGCGGCGCGCCGGGCATACGGAACGATGGGCGGGAAGAACGGTCCGGTCGCCGGTGTTGCACAGTTGAGCCCGCCCGATACGGGCGTCACACCGCCGCAGCGATCGGCCAAGCGATTCGAGGAGTCCTGGACGTGTCATCACCCAAGTCCCTGCCGCCACTTGTCGAGCCGGCCGCGGAGCTGACCAGGGATGAGGTAGCCCGCTACAGCCGACACCTGATCATCCCCGATCTCGGCGTGGACGGGCAGAAACGTCTGAAGAACGCCAAGGTGCTGGTGATCGGCGCGGGCGGTCTCGGCTCGCCCGCCCTGCTGTACCTGGCCGCCGCGGGCGTCGGCACGCTCGGCATCGTCGAGTTCGACGAGGTCGACGCCTCGAACCTGCAGCGGCAGGTCATCCACGGCGAATCCGACATCGGCCGCCCGAAAGCCGACAGCGCGCGGGATTCGATCCTGGAGATCAACTCCGGCATCGACGTCCGGCTGCACAAGATCCGGCTGGAACCGGAGAACGCGATCGAGTTGTTCCGCGAGTACGACCTGATCGTCGACGGCACCGACAACTTCGCCACCCGCTACCTGGTGAACGATGCGGCGGTGTTGGCGGGCAAGCCGTATGTCTGGGGCTCGATCTATCGCTTCGAGGGCCAGGTCTCGGTGTTCTGGGAGGACGCGCCGGACGGGCGCGGCATCAACTACCGCGATCTGTACCCGGAGGCCCCGCCGCCCGGCATGGTTCCGTCCTGCGCCGAGGGCGGCGTGCTCGGCGTGCTGTGCGCGTCCATCGGTTCGGTGATGGTGACCGAGGCCATCAAGCTGATCACCGGCATCGGCGAGCCACTGCTTGGGCGGCTGATGGTGTACGACGCACTGGACATGAACTACCGGACCATCAAGCTGCGCCGTGACCCGGAGCGTCAGCCGATCTCCGAGCTGATCGACTACGAGGCGTTCTGCGGCGTGGTGTCCGACGAGGGCCAAGCGGCCGCGGCCGGGTCCACCATCACCGCGCGTGAGCTCGAGGAGTTGCTTGCTTCGGGCACGTCGATCGAGCTGATCGACGTGCGCGAGCCGGTCGAGTGGGACATCGTGCACATCGAGGGCGCCAGGCTGATCCCGAAGGACCGCATCCTGTCCGGCGAGGCATTGGCCGAGCTGCCGCAGAACCGTCCGATCGTGCTGCACTGCAAGACGGGCGTGCGCTCCGCCGAGGCCCTGGCCGCGCTCAAACGCGCGGGCTTCTCCGACGCCACCCACTTGCAGGGCGGCGTGATCGCCTGGGCCAACCAGGTGGACAAGTCGCTGCCGGTGTACTGAGGCGGTGAACGCCTGCGCGCCTCGCTGCGCAGGCAAGTGGCGGCCGAACGGTGCGATATTCACCGAATTCGGCCCCCGGTCGTGAACCCGCACAGCGCCGGCGACTCGACCTACCGGGCGCGCCGGACAGGCCGATGGCTCGCTATGGAAGCGGTTCGTACGCAGTCGACTTGCGAGTGGGTGTTCTCGAATGCGGAGGTTGTCAGCAGACGCGGCCACACAACCTCAGATCCCTCTTTCGAGCGAAGCGAGACCGAGCATCCGCCGTTCGCGGCCGGGCTCGCGTCCGATGGCCGCCGCGTCCGCGACGCAGTCGCCAGCGGCGGTCACTCTGACTCGAGCCACAAGGGAGCCGCGAACACGGCGCGCCGGAGGCGCGCCAAATCAGACACGACGTACCGTACGGCCGTGACTTCTGTGGAACCTCCCGAGCATGTGCGTGCCACGTTCGGTCTGCGCGAAGTGACCCCGGTTTCGATCGGCGACTGGGAAGGCGGCTGGCGCTTCGGTGACGTGGTGCTCAGTCCGGTCGCCGATCACGCGCGCGCGGCGTGGTCTGCGAAGATCCGCGAGACGCTGAAGGTGGACGGCCTGCGGTTGGCGCGTCCGGTGCGGGCGACCGACGGCCGCTATGTGGTGTCCGGGTGGCGCGCGGACACCTATCTGGAGGGCGCGCCCGAGCCACGGCACGACGAGGTGGTCTCGGTGTCCCTGCGCCTGCACCAGGCGACGGCCCACCTCGAGCGGCCGCGCTTCCTCTCGCAGCCTCCCGTCGTGCCGTGGGTGGACGTCGATGTGTTCGTCGCGGCCGATCGCGCCGCCTGGGAGCCGGTGCCGCTGCGCAGCCTCCGCGCGGGTGGGGCGTCGTTGTCGACCTCGCCGGACGGGCGGCGCAGCATCGAACTGATCGGTCAGCTGGCCACCCTCCGCAAGCCGGTGCAGACGCCGCCGCAATTGGTGCACGGCGACCTGTTCGGCACCGTGTTGTTCGCGGGTGCGCAGGTCCCCGGCCTCACCGACATCACGCCGTACTGGCGGCCGGCGCCCTGGGCGGCCGGCGTGATCGTGGTGGACGCACTGGCCTGGGGCGGCGCGGACGACGGGTTGCTCGAACGCTGGGCGGACCTGCCGGAGTGGCCGCAGATGTTGTTGCGCGCGGTCATGTTCCGGCTCGCGGTGCACGCGCTGCACCCGCGGTCGACTCCGCAGGCGTTCCCGGGTCTGGCGCGGACGGCGGACATGGTGCGCCTGACCCTCTGAGAGCAAAGCGGTTCTCGGGCGAGGTATTCGGGTACCACAGATCCGACTCGTTCGGTTCGGCAAACAGCCCACCCGGGGTTCGGATGGCCGCCGCTGTCGCCAATGTCGGGAATGCCGGATACTCGCGGTAACGCATGTGTGCCGCATGCGCCAGAGACTCTCGCCGAGAGAGGTACGGATGTTGTTTGTTGTCCCGCGGGGACAGGCCGTGTGGACCACGCCGGGTGGAGGGTGTGCATGACGACCCTTGCAGACATAGATCTCGAAGACCTTCCGCATCCCGCCTATGCCAGCGATGGTCTCAATGCGGTTGTCGACGCCGCCAATGTATACATGCAGAACGCGGTCGTGCTGTTCGCGTCCGGGTGGGACGGCGGCCAGCCGGACATGATCGCTTGGCTGGCGGATAAGAAGCTGTTGAGCGCCGACGGTCGAAAGCTCACCAAGGATGGCGCCCAGACGCTCGATCCTGGTTCGTCGGTGCTGGTCGACAACTATGACGACAAGCGCGGTGCGTTCCGGGATAAAACGTCGCAACTGCAAGCGCAGAACGACGGTGTGAACGAAAGCGCCATCGCGAGCTTCGACACCTCCAACAAAGCGTTCCAGGATGTCAAAGGGATCGTGGCCGGGCTCAAAACCGAGTTGAGTCGCGCACCAGGGGAGCACCAGCTGACCCGTCTGCCCGATGGGAACTTGCACCTGACCGCCGGCGAGGAAAATCGGCTGTTGCAGCTGATTTTGGAGGGCGTGGACCGTGTGCATGACACGATCGAGGACGCGGACAGTGGTATGCAGAGGGACGCGGGCGATATCTACAAGATGATGCCCGACCTCCCGCGCAACCCCTACGGCAACGCGCCGGATGTCGGGTCCCGGTCTCCGTGGGCGCCGACCGCGAGCAACGCCACCTGGACCCGAGGTACGGGGACTCCGGACGACATCGTCGCGAAGGCGCGAGAGCAACTGGCGCTCGGTGTCTCCGAAAGCGGAGGCAACAACGTCCCCATGTTCCGCGGCCCGGACGGCAAGCTCTACAAGGCCCCGTACAACATCAACGACGCGTGGTGCGCGGCCTTCTCCACCTGGACGTGGGATCAGGCCGGTTACAACGTCGACTGGACCAACAAGAACTATGTGCCCGCCATCTGGAACGATGCCAAGCATATGGGGTTGGCATCGAATATCTCGAATGCCCAGAAGGGCGACATGATCATCTTCGACTGGGAAGGCGACGGAACTCCCGACCATGTGGGAATCGTGGAGTCCGTGGATCCCCGAACCGGCCGGATCACCACCATCGAAGGCAATTCCAGCGATCAACTGAAATCCAACAGCTATTCCATGAACGCGGGATCGCTTGTCGGAGTGGTCAAGCCGCCGTCCAACAACGCCGCGCGGGTATAACGGTTTTACTCACGGTTTTCGGCCGGTTACCCGGCCGGTCCGTGCTGGTGATGCGAGTTCGGCGATCCCGGCCGGACGTGGTCGCCTACTTCCGACCATGGCATTGCACTGAACCGTGGCAGCACATACCTTCGCCGCACATGTTCCGGTGCACCGCGCACGGAGTCTCGCGACAGTTCCGTGCGCGGTGCCCTGAACCGCGCGACAGCCTGCTCAGATCGAAAGATCGTTCACTGAAGCAGACTCGTTGCCGGACACGTTGATGCCCAAATTTGCGGCGGTGCGATCGATCTCGTCGTCGGCGTGCTGGAACTCGATGGCCGAACCTGCTGAGAGT
>NZ_BDBB01000047.1 GCF_001612765.1 Nocardia arthritidis NBRC 100137 | reverse complement strand
CCAGTCGCCCGCCGGGCCGGGCGGGTCGGTGCGCAGCCGGGCGGCGAGCCAGTGGTCGCGGCGTCGTCCACGTTGGATGCTGCCCAGCCGGGACAGTCCCTCGTACCGGAATCCGGCGCGCCTGGCGACGGCGGCCGAGGCGTAGTTGCCCACGAACGCGCGCCAGGCGATCCGTTCCAGGGCCAGGCCGTCGGCGCGGAACCCGAACTGGCACACCAGCTCGACCGCCTGCGTCATCAGGCCGCGCGACCGCTGCGCCGGAGCGAGCCAGAAACCGATCTCTGCCGCGCTCTCGTCGACTGCGCCGAGACCGATCGTGCCGATCACCGGTCCGTCGGCACGCAGCCGCACCGCCCAGATCGGACTGCGCGCCGCCCAACCGGGGACGACCATCTTCTCGATGAAGGTGACGGCACTGTCCCGGACGTACGGCACCGGGATGGTCACCCACTCCGCGATGGCCGGATCTTGGCAGCACTCGGTGATCGTGTCGATATCGTCCGTCGTCGGGGCCGACAGCCAGATCGTCCCGTTCGACAGCACGTGGTGGTCCATCGCGTCATGCTGTCACGAAAGGTTCGGTGGATCATCCGGATTACCTCGCCGCCGATGCCGTGCGGGAACGTTTCGAACCGGACCGTAGACTTCTTCCTCGATGGTTGCCGCGCTGCTTTCCGACCTGTTCGAATCACATCGGGCGCATCTGCTCTCGGTCGCCTATCGGCTGACGGGCAGCGTCGGCGATGCCGAGGACGCGGTCCAGGAGAGCTGGTTGCGTTTGGCGGGCGCGCACCAGTCCGAGATCGATGACCTGCGGGCTTGGCTGACCACCGTGGTGAGCCGTATCTGCCTGGACCGTCTGCGTAGCGCGGCGGCGCGGCGGGAGAGCTACGTGGGCCAGTGGCTGCCGGAACCGGTGGTCACCGCTCGCACGCCGTCGAGCGCGCCCGACCCGCTGGAAGCCGTGGTGCGCAAGCAGGAGTGCCGGTTCGCCGCGCTGATCGTGCTCGACACCCTGACGCCGCCGCAGCGTGTGGCCTTCGTGCTGCACGACGGGTTGTCGGTGCCGTTCGACGAGATCGCCGACATCCTGGGCATCTCCGCCGACGCCGCGCGGCAACTGGCGGTCCGCGCCCGCAAGGCGGTGACGCAGACGCCGCAGCCGGTGCCCGATGCCGAGCACGAGGCCGCCGTGCAGCGCTTTCTCCTCGCGCTGAGCTCCGGTGACGTGACCGCCGTCGCGGCGGCGCTGCATCCGGACGCGGTGATGATCGGCGATGCCAACGGCACCACCGCCACCGCGATCAACATCCTGCACGGCGCGGATCGCATCGCCCGTTTCTACCTGGGCCTGGTGCGTAAGTACGGGCTGCGGGACGCGTCGCCGGTCTATGAATTCGTGTCGGTGAACGGGCAGTTGGGGCTGCGAGTCGAGGCTCGTCCGGCGTCCGAGGGCCGGGCCGGTTACCCCGCTCGGGTGGTCGGCTTCACGGTGCGTGACGGAGTGGTCTGGGGGGCCTACGATCTGGCGAATCCGGCGAAGCTGGGCGGCGTTCGGCTGGGTTGAGCCCGGCGCGCAGACCCCAGGCCTGCCCGGCGGCCTCCGGCGTTCGCGATGACATCGAGATAGGGGGCTAGTCTCCGGTTATGCCCTCGCGACACCAGACCGTTGCCCGCCTGCGCCCCTTCGCGTCGACCATCTTCGCCGAGATGACCGAGCTCGCCGTCCGGCACGACGCGGTCAACCTGGGTCAGGGATTCCCCGACAGCGACGGGCCCGCGAGCATGCTGGAAGTGGCGCGCCGTGCCATCGCCGACGGGCTCAACCAGTACCCGCCGGGGCGCGGCATGCCGGTGCTGCGCCGAGCCGTGGCCGACGATCGGGCCCGGCGCTACGGGACCGACTACGACCCCGATGCACAAGTGCTGGTGACCGTGGGCGCGACGGAGGCGATCAGCGCTGCGGTGCTCGGCTTGGTCGAGCCGGGCGAAGAGGTCGTGCTGATCGAGCCGTACTACGACTCGTACGCGGCGGCCGTGGCGCTGGCCGGCGCTCGGCGGCGCACGGCGCGCTTGGTGGCAGACGGGGACCGGTTCGTCCTCGACCTGGACAGCCTGCGTGCCGCGATCACCCCCGCGACCCGGATGCTGATCGTCAACTCGCCGCACAATCCGACCGGCACCGTGCTCGGGCGCGCGGACCTGCAGGCGATCGCCGAAATCGCCTGCGAGCACGACATTCTGGTGTTGACCGACGAGGTCTACGAGCACCTGACCTACGACGGCGCCGAGCACATCAGCCTGGCGACTCTGCCGGGCATGGCCGAACGGACGATCGTGGTGTCCAGCGCGGCGAAGACCTTCAGCGTCACCGGGTGGAAGATCGGGTGGGCATGCGGGCCTGCCGAGCTGATCGTCGGGGTGCTCGCGGCCAAACAGTTCCTGACCTTCGTAGCGGGCGGCCCGTTCCAGCCCGCGGTCGCGCATGCGATCGACCACGAGCCGGACTGGGTGCGGGAGCTGCGAGAGACGTTGTCCGAGAAGCGTCTTCGCCTCTCCGCCGCGCTCGCCGACATGGGGATGCGGGTGTACACGAGCGCGGGCGGTTACTTCGTCGTCGCCGATATCACCCCGTTGGGCATCGCCGATGGCGTGGCCTTCTGCCGTGAACTGCCGAAGCGTCAAGGGGTGGCCGCGGTGCCGGTCAGCGTGTTCGCCGACGACACCGCCGCCTGGAATCACCTCGTGCGCTTCACCTTCTGCAAGCGCGACGAGACGCTGGACGAGGGGGTGCGGCGGTTGCGACGCGGATGATTCGCCGAACCCTGCCGTGGACTGTCAGGTTTCGCTGGCATCGTTCGTGCCATGGCAACTCAGTACTACACGGCAACCACCCTCGACGGGTACCTCGCTGATTCGGACAACTCGCTCACCTGGCTTTTCGAGGTGGAGGGAGCGGATGAGGCGCAGGCGGGCATCGCCGGCTTTCTCGCGCAGGTCGGCGCCATGTGCATGGGCGCGACCACCTACGAGTGGATGGTCGCCAACGAGCCGCCGGAGAGCTGGCATGAGTACTACGGGGACCTTCCGTGCTGGGTCTTCACCCACCGCGATCTCCCCGCCCTACCCGGCGCGAATCTCCGGTTCGTCTCGGGGGCGATCGAGGCGGTGCACCGGGAGATGACCGAGGCGGCCGGTGATCGCAATATCTGGATCGTCGGTGGCGGTGACCTGGCCGGGCAATTCGCCGACGCCGGACTGCTCGACGAGATCATGGTGAGCGTGGCTCCGGTGACCTTGGGCGCGGGCGCACCGCTGCTGCCGCGGCGCCTGTTGTCCTCCCGGATGCGGCTCACCGGCGTCGAGCAGGCCGGGCAATTCGCCGAACTGCACTACCGCTTGACAAACGCGGCCGATCAGCGCTGAGTCGAAGAGGGCTCTCGCCGACCCCGCTCCCTGGTCCCGGATCTCCGGTCCTCCAGTCCCCGATCCCTTGGGGGGCCGGGCTCAGGCCGGGATCGGGCGGGCGCGGTCGGTGGCGAGCAGAGCGGCGATCGTGCCGAGCATGGTGCCGGTGACGTAACGCTGGATGCGCAGCCACCTGGGGCGCCCGGTGAGGAACCTCGCGAGACCACCCGCGCCGAGCACGATCAGGCCGTTCACGCTGAGCGCCACCGCGATCTGCACCACCCCCAGGCCCAGGCTCTGCAACCAGACCCGACCGTGCTCCGGCGTGACGAACTGCGGAATCAACGCCATGTACATGATCGCGATCTTCGGATTCAGCAGGTTGGTGACCAGCCCCATCGCGAACAGCCGTCGGGTGGGGTCCGCCGCCAGCGCCGTCGGCGCGAACACCGACACGCCTCCCGGCCGCACCGCCTGCCACGCCAGCCACCCCAGATACGCTGCCCCCGCCAGCTTCACCGCCAGATACAGGCCCGGGACCACCGCGAACACCGCCGTGATCCCCGCGGTCGCCGCCGCCAGATACACGCCGAACCCCGCCGCCACCCCCGCCAACGACACCAACCCGGCCCGCCGCCCCTGCGAAACCGTCCGCGACACCAGATACATCATGTTCGGCCCCGGCGTGAGCACCATCCCCAACGCCGCCACCGCAACCCCCACCACCGCCGCCATCTCGATCATGCCCTGATCCTCACCCGCCCCACCGCCCCCCGTCGCGGTCCACTTCACACCCGCTGGACGGGTGTTGCCTCGAGGAGCCGGCTGGAAATATCCGGTGCTTCCCGCTGACTGCGGCGGCACCGGCTCGAGGCGCGTATCCGTACGCAACACATCGCCACTGCGGAAGCGGTGAAAGTACTCCCTGCTCGTATCCGAGCGGATCGATTGCAGCGGCTCGTCGCCCATCGACCCCGTATCGGTTCCGCTGTAATGCCGCTCGGTGCCCCGTCTTCCGACCTGAAATGCTGCCGCCCTAAATGGATTTTTCCTTTATCGATCGGCTCGACCAGTCGTATCTATAAGAGGTCGTGTCGGCCCGGTGAGTTTTGGTGAGCGGGATCATCTCCCGCACTCCGATGTGGATATCCCCGCGCCGCCATCGGCTCGGAGAACTTCGTGCCGCGAGGGCGCGAGTATGGAACTGGGCGGCAGGGTTGTCGGCTCGTCGGCCGAGGTGGAAGCCTGGCGGTCTGGTCCCGCCGTGGTCCATCGAACATCGTGGCAGGGTGTAAGTAGGCGGCGCGTCGGCGGGACTCGGTTCACGAAACCGATGACAATGCTGCACATGGCGGCCACGGTCAGCGGGTTGGGAAATCGGCGGGTGGACCGGTTCGACGGCGCGTTGCCGAGAGCGGGATTTCGGGGAGACATCGAGGGAATGCGGGCGGTGGCGGTGCTGGCCGTCGTCCTATTTCATGCTGGTGTGCCGGGGATCGGCGGTGGATTCGTCGGCGTGGACGTATTCTTCGTCATTTCCGGATTTCTCATCACCGGAATGCTCTACCGGGAAGCGGCCGAGACGGGAATGGTCGAATTGGTTCGGTTCTATGGCGCGCGTGCGCGCAGGCTGCTGCCCGCCGCGGGCATCGTGCTCGTCGCCGCGGCGATCGCCGCGGCCGTGCTGTTGCCGCCGATGCAGGCTCGCGAAGCTCTCGGCGACGGGATCGCGAGCGCGCTGTATGCCGGGAACTACCGTTCGGCCGCGCACGGCACCGATTATCTGGCCGCCGACACGCCGCCCTCGCCGTTCCAGCATTTCTGGTCACTCGGCGTGGAGGAGCAGTTCTACCTCCTGTGGCCCGCGCTCGTGATCGCGACGGCCTGGCTCGTGCGGCGGCGGCGAAACGGGACGGCCACACCCCTGCCGTACCTGATCGTCCTGGCGGTGGTCGCCGCGCTCTCCTTCGCGGTCTCGCTGACCTGGACCCGGACGCTGCCACCGTGGGCGTTCTTCACGCTGCCCGCGCGGGCCTGGGAACTGGCTGCCGGTGGCATGGTGGCGCTGTCGGTCGGCGTGTGGTCCCGGTTGCCGCCATGGGCGGCAGTGGCCGCGGGATGGGCCGGGCTCGGGTTGATCGTGACGGCCTGCGCTCAGCTGACCGAGAAGGCGCAGTATCCCGGGACCGCCGCGCTGCTACCGGTGCTGGGCGCGGCCCTGGTGATCGCATCCGGCTGCGCCGTAACGCGATTCGGGATCGGCCGAGTCCTGGCCGTGCCGGAGCTGCGGGCGATCGGCAGAGTGTCCTATTCCTGGTACCTCTGGCACTGGCCGCTGCTGGTGCTCGCGCCGCAGGTGCTCGGCCGCCCGCTGGGGCTGGTGGGCGCGCTGGGCGCGGTCGCGATGGCCGGTGGACTCGCCATGCTCACCCAGCGGCTGATCGAGGATCCGGTGCGCTTCGCCGACCGGTTGAAACGTTCGGGCAGGCTCAGTCTGGCGTGCGGCGGCGTGAGCACCGCGACGGCCATCTGTGTAGCGCTGGCGCTGCTCATGATCGTGCCCGCCCCGGTCGGCCGTGGCATGGCGGCGCGAAGTCTCACGCTGATCACACCGGCCGCGCCGGCCACCGCCACCGACCCCTACACCGAGGCGGTCGAGCAGTTGACGGCACAGGCCCAATCGGCGGTCGCCGCCTCGGCCGAGATTCGTGCTGTTCCGTCGAACCTCACCCCCTCCCTGGCGAGTGCGCGCGGCGACCGAGCGGAGGTGTTCGACAACGGTTGCTTCCGGTCCTGGCAGGACGTGGGCCAAGGCGAGTGCGCGTCCGGCGCTACGGACGCGGCCACCACGGTGGCCCTGGTCGGCGATTCCCACGCGGCGATGTGGCAACCGGCGTTCGAGCAGACCGCCGTGTCGCGCCACTGGCGACTGGAGACCATGGCCAAAGTCACCTGCCCGCTGCTCGACCTGCCCATCACCAGCCCCTATCTGGGCCGCGCGTACTCCGAATGCGAGCAGTGGCGCGGGCAGATCATGACCCGGCTGCGCAACGAGCGGCCCCGGCTGATCGTGGTGGGCATGTCCCGGCGCTACGGTGGCGACTTCGGCTTCGTGTCCTACGACCAGGCGTGGATCGACAGCCTCAATCGCCTGGTCGTCCAGCTGCGAGCCGCCGGATCGACCGTCCTGGTCCTCGGTGGAGTCCCCGATCCACACTCCACCGTGCCCGCGTGCGTGGCCGAGCACGTCGACGACGCCTCGGCATGCGTCCCCGACCGACCGGTCGCGGTCGACGACGCGGGCATCGCGGCCGAGCGCGCGGCGGTCACGGCGGGTGGCGGCCGGTATGCCGACCTGAACTCGCTGTTCTGCACCGCGGCCCGCTGTCCCGTCATCGTCGGCAACAACCTCGTCTACCGTGACGACAACCACCTCACCAGCGGTTACGCCATGACGCTCGCGCCGGTGATCGGCGCGCTCGCCGAACGCGCGCTGGCCGACGGCTGAGCCGGCCTCGGTGGCGGTTCGCGGGAAGACATCGCGCCCTTCCCGCGTTGCATCCGGTCACTGCCGCACCCGCGCCTCGCGGGAAGGGCCGGTAACCTGCGAGGTTGTCGGAGGGGTCGGGGAGAATGGCGGGGAATCTAGCTGAGGAGGGACTGTGAACGACGGTCCGCTGATCGTGCAGAGCGACAAAACGCTGCTGCTGGAGGTCGACCACGAGTTGGCCGATGCGGCGCGGCAGGCGATCGCGCCGTTCGCCGAGTTGGAACGGGCGCCGGAGCACGTGCACACCTATCGGGTGACGCCGCTGGCGCTGTGGAACGCGCGTGCGGCCGGGCACGATGCCGAGCAGGTGGTGGACGCGCTGGTCAGCTTCTCCCGGTACGCCGTGCCGCAGCCGTTGCTGGTGGACGTGGTGGATACCATGGCCCGCTACGGCAGGTTGCAGCTGGTCAAGCATCCCGCGCACGGGTTGACGCTGATCAGCCTGGATCGCGCGGTGCTGGAGGAGGTACTCCGGCACAAGAAGATCGCGCCGATGCTCGGCGCGCGCATCGATGACGACACGGTGGTGGTGCACCCGTCCGAGCGCGGTCACATCAAGCAGATGCTGCTGAAGATCGGCTGGCCCGCCGAGGACCTCGCGGGCTACGTCGACGGCGAGGCGCACGAGATCGAACTCGACTACGCCACCGACGGCTGGCATCTGCGTGACTATCAGCAGATGGCCGCCGACTCGTTCTGGGCGGGCGGCTCCGGGGTGGTGGTGCTGCCCTGCGGGGCGGGCAAGACGATGGTCGGCGCCGCGGCCATGGCCAAGGCGAAGGCGACCACGCTGATCCTGGTCACCAACACGGTGGCGGGCAGGCAGTGGCGGCGTGAGTTGCTCGCGCGCACTTCGCTCACCGAGGAGGAGATCGGCGAGTACTCCGGTGAACGCAAGGAGATCCGCCCGGTCACCATCGCCACCTACCAGGTGATCACGCGCCGCACCAAAGGCGAGTACAAGCACCTGGAACTGTTCGACAGCCGCGACTGGGGCCTGGTCATCTACGACGAGGTGCACCTGCTGCCCGCGCCGGTCTTCCGGATGACCGCCGATCTCCAGTCCCGTCGCAGGCTGGGCCTGACCGCGACGCTGGTGCGCGAGGACGGCCGGGAGGGTGACGTGTTCTCGCTGATCGGCCCGAAGCGTTACGACGCGCCGTGGAAGGACATCGAGGCCCAAGGGTGGATCGCCCCCGCCGACTGCATCGAAGTCAGGGTCACGCTCACCGACGCCGAGCGGATGTCCTACGCGACCGCCGAGCCGGAGGAGCGTTACAAGCTGTGCTCCACCGCCCACACCAAGATCGCTGTGGTCGAATCCATCCTGGCCCAGCATCAGGACGCGCCGAGCCTGGTCATCGGCGCCTATCTGGACCAGTTGGACGAACTCGGCGCCGCACTCGACGCCCCGGTTATCCAGGGCTCGACGAAGACCAAGGAGCGCGAGGAGCTCTTCGACGCGTTCCGGCGCGGCGAGATCCCGGTGCTCGTGGTGAGCAAGGTGGCGAACTTCTCCATCGATCTGCCGGAAGCGTCCGTGGCCGTGCAGGTTTCGGGTACCTTCGGTTCGCGACAGGAGGAGGCGCAGCGTCTCGGCCGGCTGCTGCGCCCGAAACACGACGGAGGCCAGGCGCATTTCTATTCGGTCGTGGCGCGCGACACTCTCGACGCCGAATACGCCGCACATCGGCAGCGTTTCCTCGCCGAACAGGGGTATGCCTACCGCATCACGGATGCCGACGACTTGCTCGGCCCCGCCATCGGATAAGCGGAGGCTTTTCCTCCGCAAACTGTGCTAGGAATGAGTGCGTGCGACGCTTCGAATTCGCGGTGGACCGCAGCCACGCCCACGCGGTGAACGAAGTCTTCGCCGACTTCCGCCGCCTGCGTATCCTGGCGATCGCCGCGGCGGTGGTCGCGGCGGCCGGGACTGCGTTCCTGATCTGGCTGAACCATCCCTGGGCGTATCTGCTCGCGGTCGCCTTCGCGCTCGGCGCGGTGACGGCGCTGTGGGTCGCCCTGTGGGCGCCGTGGCATTCCAGCATCGACAAGCTCTACGCGGACGGCGAACTGATCCCCGCGGTCGTCTCCGAGGCGCGTCCCACCGGAATGGTGCTGCTCGCCTTGGTCGACGTGTCCACACCCGAGTCGGAGGCCCCGCGCTACGCCTTGGTGACCCGCAAGGTCCGCACTCTTCCAGGGCATGAGGCCAAGGCAGGGGAGCGAGTGCCATCGGTGGCGGTGCGTACCGACCGCGCGCCACGGCAGGTGGGCGAGCGCTGGCAGTCGGTGAGCGCCATGCCGATCGCCTGGGGCACCACCGACGACGCCGTCATCGCCCGCGCCCGCACCGCGATCACTGAGGCCGAGTGGCGGCTGCTCACCGACAATCTCGCGCTCGCCGAGAAGGTGCGGCACGCCGCCGCGAAGCGCTTGCTGCTCGACCCGCACCAGTTGCCAGGCGAACTCGGTTCCTGATCCGGCTGGAACGCACCGCTATCGCCGGTGCGTGGGCGCCTACACTCGAAAGATGGTTCCAGCGTCCGATCTGCTGGCATTCGTCGCCGCCGCTTTCGTCATCATCGTCGTGCCCGGGCCCGGCGTGCTGTTCACCATCGGTCGCGCGCTCACGCTCGGGCGGCGCGCGGCGTTGCTCTCGGTGCTCGGGCACGCCGCGGGCGTCTACGTCGCCTTGGTCCTGGTCGCTATCGGGCTGGGCACCTTGCTCGCGGCGTCGGCGCTGGCTCTCACCGTGGTCAAGTTCGCGGGCGCGCTGTATCTGATGTATCTGGGAATCCAAGCGATTCGGCAGCGCTCGGCGTTGCGCGCGGCGCTGGGCGCCCCGATCGAAGCGGCGCCCCATGCGCGCGTGCTGCGCCAGAGCGCGATCGTCGGGCTCACCAACCCCAAGGCGATCGTCTTCTTCTCCGCGGTGCTGCCGCACTTCGCCGATCCGGCGGCGGGTTCGCTGTCGTGGCAGTTCCTGTTGCTCGGCACCGTCTTCCTGGCCATCGCGCTGGTGTCCGACAGTGCCTGGGCGCTGCTGGCCGCCTCGGCGAGGTCCTGGTTCGCCAGGTCGCCGCGCAGGCTGGAGGCGGTCGGCGGCGCGGGCGGGGTGATGATCTTCGGTGTCGGCGCGTCGGTGGCGCTGACCGGAAGTGGCGACTGAAGCCGTTACCATCCAGCGAAGTGGGTGCGCCGGTACCGGCAAGAGGCGGGTGGAGAGGGGTTGGTCGTTCGTATGAGGTTGTCCGGCCGGATGTGCGCCGCGGTCGCGTGCGTATTCGTCGCGGCGCCTTGGGGGCTCGCGCACGCGGACCCGCCACCGGACCCGCTGGTCGGCGCGCCGGGCCTGGGCGATCCGTACTATCCGCTCGACGGCAACGGCGGCTACGACGTCCACCACTACGACGTCGGCATCGACTACGACCCGCCGAGCCGTGCGCTGACCGGCACCGCCACGATCACCGCGCTCGCCACCCAGGCCCTGCGCGTGTTCAACCTCGATTTCGCGGGGCCGCAGGTGCGCATGGTGTCGGTGAACGGGCAGCCCGCCGGTTTCGAGCGAAATGGCGAGCACGAGTTGACCGTGACGCCGCTGCTCCCGCTGCTGCCCGGCCTGCCGTTCGCCGTCACAGTCGACTACGCGGGCCCCGTGGCGAACACCGAGGGCGAAGGGTGGACCTTCGCGCGCAGCGGCGGCGCGTTCGTCGCCGGAGAGCCGCATTCGGCGACCAGCTGGTATCCGCTCAACGACACCCCGTTGGACAAGGCCACCTTCACCCTGAACGCCACCGTTCCCGCGGAGTGGGAGGTGGTCTCCAACGGCGTGCGGACCGAGAACGCGGTGCGTGGCGACAAGCGGACGGTTCGCTGGGTCAACGCCGAGCCGGTGCTCGGTTACCTGACCACCGTCGCTATCGACAAGTTCGACTACCTCGAGCAGCGCAGGGCCGACGGCACTCCGCTGATCAGCGCGTTCGCGCCGAATACGCAGGATCGCCATCGTGAACTCGAGCAGCGCCTGCCGGAGATCCTCGACTTCTCCGAAAAGCTCTACGGGCCCTACCCGTTCGAGGCGGCGGGCGGCATCTACTTGGACGCCGACATCACCTTCTCGCTGGAGACCCAGACCCGCCCGCTCTACGCGCCGAGGACCGATCTGCAGACCGTCGTGCACGAGATCGCGCACCAGTGGTGGGGCGACTGGGTGTCGGTGCGTCAGTGGTCGGACATCTGCCTGAACGAGTGCTTCGCCAGCTATACCGCCGACTATCTGTGGCCGGAGCGGGTGGAGGGCAAGAACGTCGACGACGACTACCGCGAGACCATCCGGAAGTATCACGACAACGAGAGGTTCTGGAACATCCCGCTGGAGAACCCCGGCGCCGGGAAGGAGTTCACCTCCGTCTACTACCGCGGCCCGCTGTTCCTGCACGCGCTGCGCAGACAGATCGGCGACGAGGTGTTCTTCACGGCCGTTCGGGACTTTCTCGCCGCGCACGCCTACGGCAACGCCTCGATGCCGGAGTTCCGCGCCTTCGTGCAGTCCCGATCGCCCATGGATCTGACCGGCTTCTTCCACGCGTGGCTGAACACCACCGCGCCGCCGCCGCAGGAATACCTGTTCCCAGGCGCTCTGCTCAGCTGACTCGTCAGTCGTCCTCCGCGCGCTGCCGGGCCTTCGCGAGCCTGCGTTCGGCCCGCTCCAGTTGCCGTCGTGCGGCGTGGAGTTCGTCCTTGGCCGACCGCTCCGCCGACTTGCGGAACTGACGCTGCTGTTCGGCGTGCTCGAGTTCGTCGCGCAACGCGGTGATGCGTTCTTCGACCGAGGTCAGTTCGCCGGCCGCGTCCGCGAGGGCGGAGCGAGCCGATTGCTCCGTGGCGCGGGCGGTTTCGAGCGCGTCCTGGGCGTCCGCCAGCTCACGGCGCGCGCTGTCGTCCTGCTTCTGGCGCGCTGCCGCTCGCCCGGGCCGGGCGGCCGGTTCGGGGACCGGGGCCAGATCGGGTCCGCTCGGCCCGAAGCCTTCGTAGCTCGCGGCCGCGGCGAGCGTTCCCTCGCGCAGCCGCTCGGCCACCTCCGGGTCGGCGAGGGCCGCGGTCAACGTCTGGCCGACCTCCCGGACGACACTCTCGCCGACCGGATGCCCTTGTCCGGCGGCGAGCGCACCCGCCTTCTCGGCGAGCGCGTTGACCAGTTGCTGCCGCTGCGCGGTCAGGTCACGCAACTCGTCGGCCGAGAGGTTGCGCTGAGCGGCGGCCAGGGCGGCGCCGAGGCGCAGCAAGGCGGCCACGTCGTCCGGCGCCGCCCGGGACAGCAGGTTCGCCGTCCACGCGGTCAGGGTGGGTTTGCGCAGCTTGCCGATGGCGGCCGCGAGCGGCTTGTCACCCGCCTGCTTCGCCGCGGCCGCCCGATCGGTGCGCGCGGCGACGAACTGCGCGGGCGGCAGCCCGTACAGGTCGCGCGCGACGTCCTCGAGCGTCATACTGCCCAAGCGTAACGACCCGGTCTCGGGCGACGACACACTCCGCATACCGGACAAGGGTCCAGTTGCATCGAATACGCGAAAGGCGTTGCTAGTGAATTACTCTGCGTTCCTGCTGCTCGGCCGTCTGCTTCCCAGCATCCTCGGATATGCGCTCATGGGGCTCTACGGCACGCACAGCATCTAGCGCGTTGCTCGAGGTCCCCCGGTGAGCTGATGCGGCCGCCCTGGTCGTGCGGGTATTCTCACCGCGTTCACGAGCCCGTGAACGTGTTCGGTGAGAGAGGTTTTCAGGTGAAGTTTCCAGGAGCGAGGCTGCTGGCACGGGTCGTGCTCGCCCTCGTCGCGGTGGCCGCCGTGGTGGTCACGGTGACCGGCTGTTCGTTGATCGGTGACGCGAGCAAGTCGGACACCGCCAAGGCCGAGGTCGGTGACTGCATCAACGTCATCGAGGGCTCTGCGGTCGATTCCAAGACCGAGCCGGTCGACTGCTCGTCGGACAAGGCCGTCTACAAGGTGGCGCAGTCCTACGACAAGAAGACCGACTGCGCCGCCGACTACACCTCCTACGAGGAGACCCTGGGCGGCGGCACCACCGCGTTCCTGTGCCTGGCGCCGAACTTCAAGGAAGGCAGCTGCTACAACGAGAGCAGCACGACCGGCTACAAGCACGTCGACTGCGCGTCTTCGGACGCCACGTTCAAGGTGCTGAAGCGGATCGACGGCAAGGCCGACGAACTGCTCTGCGGCGAGGACGCCGACAGCTTCCGGCTCATCGAAACGGACCCCAAGGTCACCTTCTGCACGGGCAAGCCCCAGCACTGATCATTCGAGCAGGGCGACCGACGCGATCCGGTGCAGTGTGAAGTGCCGGACCGCGCCGGTGACCGGGTCCAGCGCGTCCAGCTGCCCGTTGCCCACTTTCAACGGTTCCACCACCCGCTGCGTGGCGACCCCCTGGGCGTCGACGTAGCCGATGTTCACCGACCGCCGCACCCGCGCCGCGAGCTGGAGCAGGGCGAGGGTGGCGGCGGTGTTGGTCCGCGTGCCGTCCGGGCGCACCGCGTGACTCGAGCGGGCGCTGGCGGCGCGTTCGCCCGCGCGCAGTTCGGTAACGAGCGATTCGAGCTGCTCGGTGCTGGGCGGTGTCGGCCGATACGGCTGCCGCGCGGCGGGCCGCACCGAGATCCGGGCGCCCCGCGGGCGCAGATCCACGATCGCACCCGCCGAGTCCTCACCCGCGGGCGCGAAACCGGCCGCGCGTAGCTGCTCGAGCAGTTCGCCCAGCGGCGCCTGGGCGATGGCGACGGTCGGCGCGATGGATCGCAGTGCCAGCATGCGCGCCACCGGCGCGGACAGCACCTGGGCCAGCAGCGCCGGGTCGTCGCTGCGGATGAACGACTGCGCCATGCCCGCGCGCAACTGACCGTGCCGCCGGGCCACGTCATCGATCAGATAGGTCAGTGCCTGCGGGATGGGTGTGCGGGAATGCTTGGCGAACAAGGCGTGCAGTTCGGCCGCCGTCAACCCGGCGTCCAGGGCGCGCCGCACCGAGGACTCGCCGATCCGGTACACCGTCGCCGCGCCCGCGGATTCGACATCGGCGACCAGGGCGACGCGGTGGTGCAAATCGGCGGCCAGCGGCCCGGGCGCGATCACCGTCAGATCCGCCTGCACCAGCACGTGATCCACCGGCTCCGGCAGCGCCGCCTCCATCTCCGCCTCGGCGTCGGCCACGCTGGTCGGCGCCGCGTGCAGCAGCGCCCGCGCCGCCGAGCCGAGCGCGCCGCGACCGACGAAGCCCAGCGCCGCCGCCTCGGCCATGGTCTGCTCGACCACCTCCGGCCGGAAGTTCCTGCGCCTGCGCGGCTGCTGCCAGGCCAGCACCCTGCCGATGTCCGCGGGGGTCAGTGCGGTGCCGGACGGGTAGTCCACGAGCAGCCCGAGGATCGCGCGCCGATCGCGCGGCGCGTTCGGGGTGCGCAGCTCCAGCGACAGCGCCGCCAGCGGCTTGTCGTTGGCATCGCGCATGCCGATCATCCACGGCATCCGATCCAGATCGAGCCAGGTCAGTCCGAGCGCGGCCCAGCGCCGCGCGGGCGGCGATTCCAGCCAGGCGTCCACCAGCGGCGTCGGCGCCCAGAAGTCGTCGGTCGTATCGAAGTCGGGTGGCGGGTCCGGCAAACCCTTCTCGATCAGTTTCGCGGCCGCCAGCAGTTCGACCAGCAAACCCGCTCTCGGCTCGTCGACACCGGCCTGCTTGGCGATGCGCCGCAGCTCCCGCACGCCCAGGCCGCCCGCGCGCAAGGCGGGAGCGGGAGCTTGGCCGAGTACCTCGAGCACGGCGGCGCAGTGCCGGAGCAACTCGCCGACCTCGCCCGCCGCGACCGCGTTCACGTCGGCGGGCGTGTGTTTGGCCGTCTGCGGGTGCGGCGGTGTCAGCGCGTGCGGGTGGGTGACCGGTTCCCGGCGCAGCACTTGGCCGACGGTGACCGGAAGCTCGACGGTCTCGTCATCGATCCAGTGCAGCAACCTGCGCGCCAGCAGCCGCTGGATCGGCCGGTCGGCCGGAGTGCCCGGCGCGGCGTCCCTGGTGCGGCCGCGCGGTCCCGTCGCGGCCAGTTTGTCCAGCAACGTCCGCTCGGCGGGGGCGAGTTCGGGCAGCGCAGCGACCACCTCGGGTTCGGTCAGGGCGTCGGGGATCTCGGTCGCGGTGCCGATCGGCCACGGCAACGCCTCGGCGGCCGCCGGGATCAGATGAAGCCCCTGCTCGGCGTCGAGCCAGACAAGCGCGCGAGCGGTCAGCCGCTCCAGCGCTTCGTCGATCGCGGCGGCCGATACCCGTTCGCTCAGTTGCACATGCAGTTCGGCGCGCTGGAGCGGACCGCTGTCGGGATGCGTGGTGCCGTGTACGGCAAGGGTTTCCACGAGGGCGAATTCGAGGGTGTTCAACTCCTCGGTGGCGCGCAGCACCGACGCGCGCTGTTCGGTGCGGGCGGCGAGCACGGCCATGGAGGAAGGCAGCGGCACGGCCAGGTCGGGCCGAAGCTGCAGCAGCGTCACGAGCTGGGCATCACTGCGGGCACCGAGCCATCCGGCAAGGGAGTCGGTCGCGGTCATCCGATCCAGCCTACGATGCTGGGCGATCGCCCGCCGGGGTCAGGCGGTACGGGCCGCGGCGCATCCGCGCGGAGGGGTCGTGCCAAAATGGGTCCGTGGTGAACAAATCGAAGAAATCCTATGTCGACAACGGCTGGCCGAAGGTCGCCGACGGTGACCACGCGGTGACCGAACTCTCTTCGGCCCGCTCCGGTGGCCTCTCGCCCTACGGCGAGGACACCGAGTTCCCGGTCCCCGCTGAGCAGTTGCCCTACATGCACCCGAACACGGTGATCAACCGCTGAGCGCGCGACCGGAACGTTCTCGGCTACGAAGAAGGGCCCCGCATCCTTGGTGATGCGGGGCCCTTCTTGACGATGTGTGGCGATCAGGAGGGCAGCAGGCCCTTGTTCGCCTCGTAGAAGTTCACGATCGCGGGGTCGAGGGTGGCTCCGCTGGACTTTGCGGCGTTGAAGAAGTCGAGAGCTTCCTTGGGCACCTGGACGCCCTGGCTCTGCACCACCTCGAGGGCCCGGTCGACGGCCGAGAAGATCTGCTGCGAGCTGTCCGCCGGCGCGGCCTGTGCGGCCTGCGGCGCGGGGTTCCAGCGCGGGGTTTCGGCGGGGGCCGGCGCGGTGCGCTGGGAGGGCGCGCTGCTCAGGCCCAGCTTGGACGAGCAGGAGGGCCAAGCGCCCCAGCCCTGCGAGGCGAGCACCTTCTCGGCGACCGCGATCTGCTGTTCGCGGCTGGCCTGGTTGGCCGAGGCGGCGTACTCCTGACCGCCGTGGGCGCGCCAGGTGCCGGGCGAGAACTGCAGCCCGCCCTGGAAACCGTTGCCGGTGTTGATGCCCCAGTTGCCGCCGGCCTCGCACTGAGCGAGTCGATCCCAGTCGGAGTCGGGTGCCGCGCTGGCGTTGCCTGCGAGAGCCACACCGGCGGTGCCGATGATGGCGCCGGTGACGGCAACCTTGGCTACCGTGCGGCCGGTCGAGCTTGGCTTGCGATGGCGTCCACTCATATCGGGTTCGTCTTCCTCTCGACGCACCTGCGACGTCTTCGGTTCTGGTTCGGACTGAGAGGTCGTCCGTTCCGCCCTCGCCCCTACGTTTCCGTCGGGGGTTCCGGTACCCGCGGGGCGAGGCTCGGTGCGGCGGGCCGGTGGTCGCCGGGGTGTCCCGGCTGGGTAAGACCGTACGACGAACCGCGGGAAAAATCACTATTTGGTAACCGGCGTGTACCAACGGGTCTCGGCGCGGTATCGAATGGGTGAGGCGCCTTCGCGCAGCTAGGGCGGCTGCGGGCGCATGCGGCGCGCGTCGCCACCGGCCCGTGACCTACTCGTAATGTGACGAGGATCACACGTCTGAATGGGTAACGATCGCATCGGGTAACCGGTTTACGCCGGATCGGAGGCATGTTCTCCGGTTCTACCGGGACCTGCGACCCGAGCGCAGCGCGAACGCGACCGCGAGTACGAACCCCAGCGGCGCGAGCATCGCCCCGAAGTAGAGCCACAGCCCGGGCTCGCCGTCGGTCAGCAACGGGATCGCGAAGATGACGATGATCGCCAGCAATCCCAGCGCGAACAGGGCGAGCGCGAGTTGCAGCAACCAGTCGCCGCGCCGTCGAGGGGCGCCGCCGGGTGGGGTCGGAGCGGATGGGTTCGTCACGGTTCGACGGTAAAACTGATGTGCTTGCGTTATTCGCACCGGGGTAGACTCGATGGCAATCGCGTCCTGCAATCGTGCTGGGCGCGTTCTTTTCGCACAGGAGGGCCGGTCGCGGGATCGGCTCGGTAGACAAATGTGCTCGGGCCGTAGGGGTCCGAGTTTCGATGACGAACGGGTGAGCGCAGTGCCGACCGGCAGGGTGAAGTGGTACGACGTCGAAAAGGGCTTCGGCTTCCTTTCCCAGGACGAGGGTGAGGACGTCTACGTCCGCTCGTCCGCGCTGCCGCAGGGTGTCGAGGGGCTCAAGCCCGGCCAGCGCGTCGAGTTCGGCATGGCCGCGGGCCGTCGCGGCCCCCAGGCGCTGAGCCTCAAGCTGCTCGAGGCGCCGCCGTCGGTCCGGCAGGGCCAGGAACGCAACGCGCGCAAGGAGCCTGCCGCGCGCAATCACACGCCGGACGAGCTGCACGGCATGGTCGAGGACATGATCACCTTGCTCGAGGCGAAGGTGCAGCCGGACCTGCGCAAGGGCAAGTACCCGGATCGCAAGACGGCGCAACGCATCTCGGAGGTCGTCCGCGCGGTGGCGCGCGAACTGGACCGGTAGTTCGCGCCGCTGTGGCCGGTGTCCGGCTCGACGCGATCCGACCGGACGCGGACGCGCAGCGGCAAAATCACCTACCGCGCAGTTCGCGGGTGACGAGGGCGTCGACGAGATCGCTCATCTGCTCGACCAATTGGGCCGTGCCGCCGTTGTGGGCGAGGTTGTGCAATTCGAGCGGGTCTTCCCGGCGGTCGTAGAGTTCGGCGGCAGATCGTCAGCCGGTTCGTGACGAGGCTCGACTCCTGCCCGCTGGTGTATCGAGTCCTCGCGGGACACGAACCCGGGTTGATTGTCCGGCTGGTCGACGGCGTTGTGCCGCATCGCATCCGGCAAGTACTGGAGGCCATCGCTGCGCGCCGGTCAGCAGTCCGGGCACATCGCCGGGGATCTCGACCCGCGCGACACCGCGATCGCGCTGGGAGGCCGTCTTCACCGCGGTCATCATCACCGTGGTGCAAGTCGGCGGCAGCGGATCCTCCGAGCGCATCGATGCCGTCGCGCGCTCGGTGCCCGCCGCGCTCACGGGGAAGCGTCCGACGTGATCGTTCCGCGGCCGTCCACTCGAACGCGGCAAGCGCCGGTGACCCCGCTACGCCACGGGCCGAACCCGGCCATCGGTGTCGAGCAATGGCGGTGGCAGATCGTCGACACGGGCGCCTGCATCGCCGCTACACCGTGCTGATCGACCAGGTGGCGTGCGGCACGTAGAACTCCCGGCCGGTTTCGTCGCGGGCGAGGATCGGCAACTGGAACTCGACGCCGATGAGGCGAAGGTCGGGCTCCGGCTTGGAATCGATGGTCAGGGCCAGGGCGCGATCGGGGTAATCGTTGCGGCTGATCACCTGGTCGACCTTCTCGCCGTTGGGCAGGAGATAGACCAGCTGCGCGAGCCAGGGCGCGTCGGCGACCTTCTTCGGGAGCGACAGCTGCAACGGGTAACCGGCGGGCACTTCCAGCTCGGCGGTGCGGCCGCGGTGGCAGTCCGGCGTATCGGGGGCGCAGTTCAGCGCCGTGAACACCGTGCCGGGCACGTTGTCCTCGGGCAGGATGCGGCAGTCCCGCATGGTCACCGCGCAGTAGCTGAACGGCCGCACGGTGACCGTCTTGCCGTGCGCGTAGGCGGTGAGGGTGACATCGGGTTCGTCGGCGTTGCGGACCAGCACCGCCAGAACGCCCGCGAAGGCGACGGTGAGCACGAGCAGGGCGGCCGCGACCAGCGCGGCGATCGTGCGTGCGTTGAGCTTGCTCACCAGATCGGGTCTCCTTGCCCTCGTTGAAAGCGTGTCGTGTCACCGCCGCGCGGAGCGGGACCCTGCGCGCGAGGTGCGCTCGCCGGGAATCCGTGCGGCCGGGACGGCACCTCTTGCTCCGCGTGCTGGGGACGGTTGCCGCCGAGGCCGGGCAGCAGCGAGTGGCCACGGAAGCTGAGGAAAGTCTGCACCAAGCCCAGCACGAGTATCGCGGTGACCACCGCGAAGCCCTTCCAGTAATCCGTGGGCAGCAGGACCCCGGCCGCACCGCCGATGACCCAGCTCAGCTGTAGCACGGTCTCCGACCGCCCGAAACCCGAGGCGATCGACTCCGGCGGCAGATCGTCCTGGATGGAGGCGTCAAGCGACACCTTGGCCAGCGCGCTCGTCGCGGACGCCACCAAGGCGGCGGCCGTCGCGCCGAGCAGATTGTTCGTGAACGTCGCGAACAGCGCTACCAGCGCGCACGCCGCCGTGCAGCCGAGCACGATCAGCGCGGGTCTGCCGAGTTTGAGCCGGGCGCCCGTGGCATTGCCCCCGAAATTGCCGATGGCCGCGGCCGCGCCGACCGTGCCGAGCATGAGGGCCTGGTGCACCGGCCGGTGTTCGGTCGCCTTGGCGACGAACGCGACGTAGAAGGTGAGGAACCCGGTCAGCACGCGGATGGCGCCGTTGCCCCATAGCCCGGTCACCACGGAGCGGCCGAGCGGCTGCCTGCGTTTGCGTGGCGGCACCGGCGACTCTTTGCCGGAGGAGAGCACCTCGGTGTGCGCGTCGGCGCCGTGGTAACTCAACGTCGCGGGCACCTCGCCCTCGGTGACTTCGACCCAGGACGGGATGCGCAGGCTCAGATACGTTCCCGCGCAGGCGATCAGCGCGGCGAAGACCAGAGCGCCGTTCGAGCCCGCGATCGCCGCGGTCAGCCCGGCCAGCGCTCCGGCGCCCAAGGTGCCGCCGACCAGCCCGAAGACCGTGAGACGAGAGTTGGTGCGGACCAGATCGATGTCCGGCGGCAGGACTCGGGGCGTCACCGCGCTCTTGAGCACGGAGAACGATTTGCTGCCGATCATCATGCACAGCGCGAGCGGATACAGCGCCCAGTTGTCGAACTGGAAGATCAGCACCATCGCGACCACCGTGCGCACCGCGAACGAGGTTGCCAGCGCCAGGCGGCGACCGCGCTGCAGCCGATCGAGCATCGGGCCGATCAGCGGGGCGATCACCGCGAACGGCGCGATCGTGATCAGCAGGTACAGCGCGACCTTCGTCTTGCTCTCCGCGGTGGCGCTGGCGAAGAACAAGGTGTTGGCCAGCGCCACGGCGATGGCGGCGTCCAGGGCGAAGTTCGCCATGGTCGCGTAGGTGAGCGCCGTCAGGCCCGACTTGTCCGCGCCGTCGGCCTTGGCCGCGCGCTGGAAGGTCGCGATGCCCTTCTCGGTGAGTTCCCTGCCGCGCATTGCGGCCACCCGCGTGACCGTGAGTTTGCGCGGCATTCGTCGCGTCCCGGAGGGAGCCGGGCTTTCGGGTGGCTCGACCGGATCCTGGCCTGCGGTCGCGGGGTAGCCGGGTTCGGCCCCGCCGGGTGGTTCGGTATGGCGATGCGGCTCGGGCCGGTGCGGGAAGACGCGGCGGGGCGCGCGCTCGGAGGCCGTCGGTTGTTCGGGGTCACTCCCGAGCGGGAGGGGTTTGGTGCGCGGCGGTTGCGGGGCGCGGGGCGCCTCACGGCGCGGACTCGGCGGAGGCCCCGGCTGGTCGTGCCGCGTGGCGGCCCGTCCGGGTCGCAGCGGCGGCAGCGGCCCGCGCCGTCGTGGCTGGTCGGGGGGCGGGTACCGGTCGAAACCGGGATGCCGATCGAACGGCGGGGACTCCTCGCCTTCCCACCGATCACGGTCGGGACCGGAAGGTTCGCGGGGAGTAGTCACGACTCCAATTCTGGCGCACTTCCGTGCTGGGCGTTCACGCGCGCTCCGAGGCGGCGGCGGAAAGTGACCATCGTCGCGGACGCGTGAACGCGCTCAGGCGGGTGCGAAGCGGACCTCGAACATGGTCGGCCAGTTCTTGCCCGTGATCAGGAACCGGTCGGTGCCGGGCAATTGGGCGATGCCGTTGAGGGCGTCGGCTCGGGCCCGATCGGCCGCCGGAAGGAGACCGGCCGCGTCGGCGGTCCCGAGCACCGCTCCGGAATCGGGGTCGATGCGCACAATCGTGTCGGTGGGCCAGTCGTTGGCGTAGACCGACCCGTCCGCCGCGCACTCGAGTTCGTTGAGGCGCGCGCCGTTGTGGCTGGTCAGTTCGATCGAGCCGGTCGGGGCGAAGGTGACCGGATCACGGAAGGTGAGCCGGTCGGTGCCGTCGCTCATGACCAGCCGTCCGGCCCTGGCGCACAGACCCCAGCCCTCGCCGTCGTAGCTCACCCGGCCGCGTTCGGCGAGCGTGGCGGGGTCACGGGCGATGGCCACGCCGTCATGCCAGGTGAGTTGCCAGAGTGTGGCGCCGGCGAGGGTGATGCCCTCGCCGAAGTACGGGGCGGCCAACTCGGTCCTGGCAAGTTCCGCGCCGGTGGTCAACCGGGACGCGCGCACGCTCGACGCGCCCGCCAGGCCGGTGCCCTCGTAGAGGACGTCGCCGTCGATCTCCAGGCCTTGGGTGAACGCCTTCGGATCGTGCGGCCGGGTGCCGAGCACCTCGATGTTCATCGTGGGTGTCGTCTCGTCGGCGGGGCCGCATCCAGCCGCGACCAGCAGACCGACCAGCACACCGATGGCCAACGCACGCCGATTGCGCTTCATACGGCAAAATGTAGGCCGTGAGCGCAGTTTCTGTTTCGGAGTCCGGCGTGCGGCCGATTCTTGCCGATGCCGTCGACTTGGCCCGCCGTGCGCTCCTGGAGTTGGAGCCCTCGGGTGTGGGCGCGCACCTCGGCGTGATCGCCGAGGACGAGAGCGCGGCGACCCACCGTTTCGCGGCGACGCTGCCCGGCTATCGCGGGTGGCAGTGGGCGGTAGTGGTGGCCGCTCCGCCCGGCGCGGGCTACGCGACGGTCAGCGAGTCGGCGCTGCTCCCCGGGCCCGAAGCCTTGGTCGCGCCCGAGTTCGTGCCCTGGGAGCAGCGAGTCCGCCCCGGAGACCTCGCGCCGGGCGACCTGCTCGCCCCGCCCGCCGACGACCCGCGCCTGGTGCCGGGTTATGTCGCGACCGGCGATCCGGTGGTCGACGAAGTGGCCTACGAAATCGGTCTCGGCCGCACCAAGGTGCTGAGCAGGCAAGGACGCGAAGAGGCCGCCGAGCGCTGGTACGCCGAGCACGGTCCCGACTCGGAGATGGCCAAGGCCGCGCCCGCCACCTGCGGGAGCTGCGGGTTCTATCTGCCACTGGCCGGGGCGCTGCGCGCCGCGTTCGGTGTCTGCGGCAACGTCATGGGCGCGGACGGACAGGTCGTCCATGTGGCCTACGGCTGCGGCGCGCACTCGGATACCGAGATCCCCACCGGCGGCGGGTCCCCGCTCTACGAGGCGTATGACGACGCGGCCATCGAGTTGATCTCGCTCGGGACGGAACGATCTCGCGCCGCCTCGCGGGATTCGGCCCAGGCATCCACGGGCGGCGATCGGCACGGTGCGGCCGCCGAGCAAGCGGACAACGTGACAGAGATCACCGAGGCCGGTGTGGACTCGGCGACAGCCGAGGACGCCGCACCCGCCCGGGATACTGCGGTTGCCGGGGAGGCGGAAGTCGCCGAGGGCGGCGCGGTGGCCGAGAGCACTGCGGACATCGAGACCGCTCCTGTTGCCGGGGATTCCGCGGTAATCGAGGTCGCGGAGGGCGCTGCGGTCAGCGAGTCGCCTGGGGTTGCCGAGAATGCCGTCGTCGCCCAGGACGCTGCCCTCGCGCAGGGCGCCACCGAGGACCCCGCCGTCGCCGAGCCCGGAGTCGCGGAAGGGCCTGCGGTCGTCGAGAGTGACAAGAACACCGCTGTAGCGGAGGGAAGCGCAAACGTCGAGGCCCCGAGCGCGCCCCGCACCCAGCCCGCCGACACGACAGCGACCACAGGCCCCGATGCGACCGGGGCCGAAGTCGGCGCCACCGCGGTCAGCGACGCAGATCCCACCGATTCGAGCGTTCGGTCCGCGGTGCGCGCGACGCCCGGCGCGGACGATATCGCCGAGCCGCCGACCGCGCACGGCACCACGTCGGCCGCTGACGCCGGTCCGGTGGGCGCCGCTGAGAACGAGCCGAACGCGGCCAGGGGCGACATCGCGACCAGCCCGACTCTCGGCACCGGTGATGCGGCGAACAGTCCCGCCGCTGCTGGTGAGGGTGGTTCGGACATCGTCTCCGCCGACGCGCCCAGCGGCCCGGAGCCCAGCGCTGCGGACGCGCCGGAGGCCGAGGCACGGCCGGAGATCCAGTCATCGCCGCGCAACTGAGCGAAGCCGCCGATCCGTTCGGCACTTCGGCGCTGCGAGCGGCCGTGCTCGCCGCATGGCGTAATTCGCCGACGCGATTGCGGGAGGACGCCGCCACCGAGAGCGACTTGGTGCGCGCGGGCTACCGGGATCGGTTGCTGACCGAGTTGGCGCAGAACGCTGCCGACGCCGCGCGCAAGGCGGGCGTGGTCGGCGCCGTCGTCGTCCGGCTCGACGGTCATGACCTCCACATCGGCAATACCGGTGCGCCGCTGGACGTCTCCGGTGTGCACGCGCTCACCGCTCTGCGCGCGTCGGGGAAATCCGGCGACGGTTCGGTCGGCCGGTTCGGTGTCGGCTTCACCGCGGTGCTCGCGGTCAGCGACGACATCGAGCTCCGGTCGGCCTCCGGATCGCTGCGGTTCTCCCGCGCCGAGACCCGGGAAGCTCTGAAAGACAACGAGATCCGCACACCCGCCGTCGACGCGGGCGAATTCGATCCTCCGGTGCTGCGGTTGGCCTGGCCGACCGAGGCGCGACCGGCGGCGGGTCTCGACACCGAGGTGGTGCTGCGGCTGCGCGCGGACGTCGACGCCGACGCGCTGCTGGCCGCGATGCGCGCCGAAGCCGTCGATCTGCTCCTGGAACTGCCGGCGCTGGGCCGCATCCGCGTCGGCGCTGACGAATTCGTCAGCAGTGCGGAGGACATGGGCGACGGCATGCACGAGGTCTACGTCGACGGCCCCGGCAGCGAGCAGCGAACCTGGTGGCAGTACCGCACCCCACGCGCCCGCTGGCTGCTGCCGGTGCGCGATGGCAGACCGGTGGCGGCCGCCCCCGACGTGTTGCGGGCGCCGACCAGATCCGACGAGGAACTGTCGCTGCCCGCGCTGCTCGTCGCCGACATTCCGATGCAACCGGATCGCCGCAGGTTGCTCCCCGGTACCCGGCTCGCCGACTTGGCCGGCGGCTACGCGGATTTCGCTCGCGCCCTGCCACCACGCGACCGGCTCGTGCTCGTCCCCACACCCGGTTTCGCCCGCAGCGAGGCCGATGGTCTGCTGCGCGAAGCGCTCCTGCGCGAATTGCAAACGCGGCCATGGCTGCCCGTAGTCGTCACCCACGGGCGCACGCACGAAGGCCTCGTCGACGCCGGGCCGCTCGCCGCCGACCTCGAGCCCTTCACCGCGCGCTACGCCGGATCGAACACCCTCGCCGCGCACGAAGCCGAAGAACGGACCGCCGGACCCAGCAGCGCATCGGTGTCAGGCGAACCGATTCCGTTCGGCATCGCCGGGGCGCCGTCAGCCGCCGTAGCGCCGCACCCGCGGGACGTGGCCATCCCTACCCGCGCATACGTCTTCACCGGTTTGACCCCGCAATTGGCCGCCCTGCTCGATGAGGTGGCCGGTCCGCTGGTCATCCCGGACCTCTCCGGGCGGCCGCACGCCGAGGCCATGGGTGCGCTGGACGTGCACCGGCTCGGGTTGGCGCGGCTCGCGGAATTGTCGGGGGGCCTGCAGCGGCCGCCGAGTTGGTGGCGGCAGTTCTATGCCGCCCTGGAACCGTTCGTGGTGGATCCGCTCGCGGCGGAGGAACTGGGCGCGCTGGCGGTGCCCTTGGCGGACGGCAGGCTCGTCACCGGGCCGCGCACCGTGGTGCTGGACGATCAGCTCGAGGTCGCGATCCCGGTGCACTGGGCCAGGCTGGCGCATCCCGAAGCCGCGCATCCCCTGCTGGCTCGGCTGGGCGCGCGGTCGGCGACCGCCGAGGATCTCCTGACCGACCCGGGCTTACGCGCCGACCTGGAGGATCATCCGGACGACCCCGACACCGCCGACGCCATCCTGCGTCTTGCCGCGCACGCGGCCGCGGAGGATCTGCCGTCCTGGCTGGGGCTGCTCGAACTGCCCGACAGCGAGGGTGAATCGCGACCGGCCGACGAACTGCTGCTGCCCGGCGCGCCGTTGCGCGATCTGCTCGTGCCCGACGCGCCGTTCGGCACGGTGGACCCGGAACTGGTCGAGCGCTACGGCGCGGACGCGTTGCGCGCCCTCGGCGTCGGCTGGGATTTCGGTGTGATCACCGAGGTCGATCCCACCGGTGCGGACCACGATCTGGACGACGAGGAACGCTGGTGGTCCACGCTGGCAGACGATCCGCCGGAGCTGGTCGCCGTCCGCGACCTCGACCTGGTCGACGACGCCGCCTGGCCGGAAGCGTTGCGGCAGTTGGCCGCCGCGCCCCGCACCCGTCGCCTGCTGGCCGACGCCGACGGCTACACCGCGTGGTGGCTGCGCAGATACGCGCGGATCGACTGCACCCCGCTGGGACTGTTCCGTCACCCCGCCGACACCGAGTTCGACGGGCTGTTGCCGGCATTCGCCGTCGCCGGCGTCGATCCGGACGCTTGCCGCGCGATCCTCGCCGACCCCGAGACGATCACCGACGAGCTGGCCGCCGCCCTGTTGGAGGCGCTCGCGGACCCGGCGAGAACGCCCTCGCCGGAGGTGGTTTCGCGCACCCACGCCCGTCTGGCGGCGGCCGTCGCCGCGGGTCTGCTCGATCTCACCGACCTGCGACCACCCGATCGGGTGCGCGCGCTCACCGGCGCCGTGGTCGATCCGGCGGACGCGTTCGTCCTCGATCGCGCGTGGTTCGGTTTGGCGGTACCGCCGGATCGATTGGTGGCGGGCGACACCGAAACCGCCTCGGCCCTGGCGGCTCTGCTCGACCTGCCGCTGGTGTCCGAGGCCGTTACCGCCGAGGTGGCCGATGCCGGCCGCCGCACGACCTGGGCGGAGGAGCCGCTGGGTGTCGTGTTGCGGCAACTGTTCGCTCTGCCCCCGCAAACGGGCGAGCTGGTCGTGCACCATGCATTGACGGTGCGGCTGAGCGGCGCGATCGAGGCCACGGTCGCGGTGCCCTGGTGGCAGACCGACTCGGCCGTGCACGTCCGCGCGCCGCATCTGCGCGGCTGAGCGGCCGGTTACTGGGCCGCGTTCTCCGTGAGCATCTCGCTCAGCAGATCCAGCTGTCCGCGCACGCTCTCGCTGTCGTTGTCCACCAGCCAGCGCAGTACCACGCCGTCGATGACGTTGAGCGTGAACCGGCTCAGCGTCTGCACCGGGACCGACCAGCGCGTGCCGGTCGCGTCGCGCGCGTGCTCGAGGATGTCGGCGACTGTCGAGTCGTTGAAGTTGTACTGCTCGCGCGCGATCGCGAGTTTTGCCGGGGTTTGCTCGCCTTCGCGCAACGCGTAAGTGGTTGTTTCGTAAGTGAGCAGCTGCCGTTCCGGAGTGGCTTCAATGTTCAGCCACATGAGTTCCAGTCCCGCGCGGATCAATTTTTGAAGGGCTTCTTTTCCACTTCCGACGTCCTGCCATACCGTTTCGTTTGCGTCGACAGAATCGCGTAATTCCATCGACAACGCTTTGACCAGCTCGGTCATCAGCGCGTCCTTGTTTTCGAAACAGTAATGCACCACACCGAGCGAGACACCGGCCGCCTGAGCGACATCGCGGGTGGTCACGCCCGCAACTCCCTTTTTCTCGGCAAGGCCGATCGCGGCCTCGATAAGGTGGGCCCGTCGTTCTTCGACGCTCAATCGGGAGGACACCCAAGCGAGTTAAGCGCCCAGCGCCCGCGCAGTCAATTCGCGGGCCGGAAAAATTTGGACTGGACGAGTGACCAGTTGTGTGGTTCGCTGCATCGGGACAGAAGGGAGACGGGTATGCCGGTGTCGCGTAGAACTGTTCTGGCCCGGACCGCGATCGGTTCGGCCACGCTCGCGGCCGCGACGGTGCCCGGGATGACCGACGCGCTCGCCGTTCCGGCGGCCGCCGCGCCGGAATCCGGCGGTTACGAGATCGGCGTCGGACTCTCCGACATCACCGGCCCGGCCGCCGAATGCGGGATGATGGGCTACTCCCAGCTCGAACAGCAGACCGCGGGAATCCACCTGCGCCCCCGGGCGCGGGCGTTCATCATCGGCAGCGCGGGGCGGCGGATCGTCTTCGTGGTCGCCGAGAACGGGATGATCTTCCAGTCCGTGCACCGCGGCGTGCTCGCCGAATTGGCCCGGCGCTTCGGCGATCTGTACACCGAGCAGAACGTCTTTCTCACCTCGACGCATTCGCACGCGACCTGTGGCGGCTCCAGCAACGATTACGCCTACAACCTGTCCATCCTCGGTTTTCAGCAGCAGGTGTACGACGCCGAGGTGAACGGGATCGTCGAGGCGATCGCCGCCGCGCACGCCGATCTCGGCCCCGGCTCGCTCGCGCTCGGCCGTGCCGAACTGCGCAACGCGAGCGTGAACCGCTCGCGGGTGGCTTGGGAACTCAATCCGCCTGCGGACAAACAACATTTCCCGGACGCCATCGATCCCGCCGTGACCACTCTCGTCCTGCGTAAGGGCGGGCGGATAGCGGGCGCCATCACCTGGTTCGCCACCCACAACACGTCGATGACCAACGCGAACCGGCTGATCAGCTCGGACAACAAGGGCTACGCCTCCTTCTCCGCCGAGCACATCGAGCACGGCGTGCGCTACCTGGACGGCGAGCCCGCGTTCGTCGCCGCCTTCGCGCAGACCAACGCCGGTGACATGTCCCCGAACCTGAATCTGCGCCAGGGCTCAGGGCCCACCGAGGACGAATTCGAGAACACCCGCATCCTGGGCGAGCGGCAGTACGCGGCGTCGAAAGACGCGGCGGCGCGGGCGCGGGAGATCTCCGGCCCCGTCGACGGGATGCTCTGCTACATCGATCTGGCGGACATCGCCGTGGACGGCCGTTTCACACCGGACGGCATGCCGCGGCGCACCGCACCGGCCGCGGCGGGTGTCTCGCTGATCGCGGGCAGCGTCGAGGACGGCCCTGGCCTGCCCGGCGGCCCGATTCCGGAGGGCGTGCGCAATCCGTTTCTCGAGGCGCTCGGCGCCCCCGCTCGGCCCGCGCCGGCCTGGCTGGCCGACGCGCAGGCGCCGAAAGCGATCGCGGTGCCGCTCGGCCTGCTGCCTCCGGTGGCCTGGGTGCCGAATGTGCTGCCGATCCAGCTCGTTCGCATCGGTGAGCTCTATTTGGCCGCCGCGGGAGGTGAATTCACCATCACGTCGGGGTTGCGCATTCGCCGCGCCGTCGCCGCGGCGCTGGACGTCCCGCTGGAGCAGGTGCTCATGCAGGGATACGCGAACGCCTACCACGAATATGTCACCACGCCCGAGGAATACGACTCCCAGCAGTACGAGGGCGCCTCGACGCTGTTCGGCCGCTACACCCTGTGCGCCTATCAGCAGGAGTTCACCCGGCTGGCCACGGCATTCGCCGCCCGCACGCCGGTGCCGCGCGGCCCGGCGCCACGCGATGTGTCCCATCTGCAACCGAACTTCCAGCCGGGCGCCGGTCCGGACGCCGCCGTGCCGGGGCGCCGCTTCGGCGACGTACTGGTGCAACCGCGTCCGTCCTATGGCCCCGGCGACCAGGTGGTGGCCGAATTCGTCTCGGCGCACCCGAAACACGACAACCGCCGCAACGGGACGTTTCTGGAAGTGCAGCGCAGGAATGCGTCCGGTGAATGGGTACGAGTGGCCAACGAGGGCGAATGGGCGGTGAAATACCACTGGAGCAAGCGCGGTATCGCCGAGTCGATAGCCCGATTCACCTGGGACATCCCGCTCGATGCCGAGCCGGGACGTCATCGCTTCCAGCATTACGCGACCCGTCTGGATCCCGGTGGCGCGCTCTACCCGATCACCGGTACCACCGACGAATTCGAGATCGGCCGACCGTAACCGGATCGGCTACAAACCGGTCTGCGCGCCCTTGTCCCCGCGCCGTGCGCCGCGCCGCTGGACCAGATAGATCGCGAGCGCGATCAGTCCGACCACCAGACCCATCAGGCAGACCGGCCGGGCCGAGGCCCACCGGTCGCCGCCCGCCCACACCACCACGGTGGCGATCAGCCACAACGCGCTGCCGACCGCGAGCACGGGGCGCGGATCGGTGAGGCGCGGTGGGAGTTGCGGGACTTTCTGCGTCACGAGTTCAGCCTAATCGGCCCGGCTGGAGGAACTCCGCCGACCGCGCGGCGACGTGTGGTCTGCCAGTGGCCGGAAGCCGCGACCGGCCGCCCGCGGTCCCGTATCGTTTGCCACTGTGACAACGCCATCGGATGTCAGAGCCCTCGCTGGTGAGCTCTCGCTGGCGGTCGTTCGACTGACGCGACACCTGCGCGGCCGTCGTGCCGACTCGCAGATTTCGCTGACGCAACTCTCCGCGCTCGCCACCCTCGCGCGCGAGGGAGCGATGACGCCGGGTGCGCTCGCGGCGAAGGAGCGCGTGCAGCCGCCCTCGATGACGCGCGTGATCGCCTCGCTCACCGACCTCGATCTGGTGGAACGCAACCCGCATCCCACCGATGGCCGTCAGATCATCGTCTCGCTGTCCCCGGCGGGCCGCGCGCTCATCGCCGATGAAGCCAGCGCACGTGAGGCGTGGATGACCGAGCAGCTGTCGACGCTCACCGAGGAGCAGCTCGTCGTGCTGACCCGGGCGGTGGCGATCATGAAGCAGATCGTCGCGGAGTCCGAGTAGCGCAACGGAATTCATCGACTCGCCGCCGATAGCGGCTCGGATCAACGGTTCGTGCGGACGAGCCGGAGAATGATCCCGCCGCCCCACCACAGCAGGCTGCCCGCGATGGTCAGGCAGAGGACGAAGGCCGGATAGACCAGGACGCCGTAGTCGGCGGCCCATCGGGGCAGATGGGTGAGCCGGGCGCCCGCGCCGATGAGCAGCAGCAGGCCCAGGGTCACCGCGATCGGCGCGAGCGGCGCGGTCTCCGAGTCGGGCCTGCGGGCGGTGCGGTCGGTCATGGTGGAGCCCTCCTGTGCGGTCGGCTCGGCACCCGCTCGGGGCGCGATGGGCACTGGAAAAGATCAGTTACCTTCTAGCTAACATTCGCACGGAGATGTGATTTCGTTAACAGTCTGTGACGCAGATCACAAAACTGTCGCGCGGTAACCCATGGGCGGAGCGCGCGGCTACCGCTCCCCGAACGGGCGGTCGCTGTCCACGATCTCCCGTCCCAGCGGGAACAGCGAAATCGGGATGAACTTCAGGTTGGCCCAGCCGAACGGGATACCGATGATCGAGACGAACAGCGGGATGCTGGTGAGCAGGTGGCCCAGCGCCAGCCACCAGCCCGCGACGATGAACCAGATGATGTTGCCGATCAGTGAGCCCGCGCCCGCACCCGGCTTCTCCACAGTGGTCCGTCCGAACGGCCACAGCACGTAGGCGGCGATCCGGAACGACGCGATGCCGAAGGGAATCGTGATGATCAGGATGAAGCAGATGATGCCCGCCACGATGTAGCCCAGCGCCAGCCAGAACCCGGCGAAGACCAGCCACAGGATATTGAGAACCAGCTGAATCGGCTTCATGAGACCAGCATGCCAGCCTGCGGCGCCTGTGCGGTGCGGGTCGTCAGAAGAACCAGCCGAGCATCGCGTCGCGTTCCGCGCGGAAGGCGTCGTCGAGTGCGCGGATGTGGGCGGAATCTTTGGCCCGCAACCGGTTCGCCGCCGCGAACACTCGCGCGGGATACGCGCCGAGATACATGCTGCCGAGCACGTCGATGCCGAGTTCGACATCGGCCGCGCGATCGGTCGGTTCGCATTCCGCCTGTCCGTTCCGCACGCGCAGTGCGAACGTGCCGCCCGCGTTCCGGAACGGGTCGGTTACCGCGAGCGTCACGTCCAGATCGTCCGCGTAGCCGCGGGCCGTCAACGCCGCCGGGACGTCCATCAGGCGAAGCCACAGGCCGTCGTAGCGGGCGGTGGTGCGCACCAGCCGTGGATCGGTCAGCAGATAGGGCAGCGGGTCGTGGTCGGTGAGCACGGCATCCACCCGCCGCACCAGATCGAGGCCGAGCAGGGCCCGCCACACAGCCGCGTGCGCTTCGGCGGTGACCGTCCGCAGTTCGACGACTTCCACCGTCCGCGCCCTGCCGTCCGCGTGGTATCGGTAGAGCGCGTAGCCGTCGGCGTGCAGGAGTCCGAACAGTGTGCTGCCGCCCTCGCGGAAACGCTCGGGATCGTCGAACACGATGTCCCAGGCCGCCGCCGGGCGTATCTGTGCGCCGGGCACCACTGTGCGCCAGCGGTCGTAGATCGATTCCGCGGCCGCGCGCAGGTCGCCCGGCGGCCGCAGGGTGACACCGCCGGGATCGGGAGTCGACGGAAGGAACGCCGCGAACCGGCGGTCGATGCCGACCGCGTTCTCCCGCGTCGCGGTGCCGTAGCCGAACCGGCCGTAGATGCCGCCTTCGCTCGCCGTGAACATGGTCAGGGGCAGGCCGGCCGCCTCGACGCGCCGGTGCTGCTCGGTGTACATGGCGCGCAGGATGCCGCGCCGCCGGTGCGTCGGCGCCACGCCGACGCCCGCGATGCCGCACACCCGCACGGTCCGCTCGCCGGGCACGGTCACCGTCATGGTGGTGGACTGCGCGTGCCCGACGACCTGCCCGCCCTCGACCGCCACGATCGAGTGCTCCAGCGGGAACAGCAGCGGTGTTCCCCGCATCTCGGCCGGGTCGTAGCGGGTGCCGAACGAGGTCTCGACCAGCGTCGTGATCGCGGGCGCGTCCTGCGCAGTGGCCGACCGAACCGTGATTCCCGAGGAGGTCATGCCTCGACGATCCCACGCTCGCGCACCCGCCCGCACCGGATTTTCCGGCGGTCCGTGACCGCCGGGCGAACGCCGATTCGGCCTGTGCCGTGACCGCCCGGCAGGATGGAGCGGTGGCCGAAGTGATCGATATCGATGACCCCGCGGACCCCAGGGTCGACGACTTCCGTGATCTCAAGTCGGTCGACCGCAGGCCCGATCTGCCCGGGCGCAAGGGGCTGGTCATCGCCGAGGGCGTGGTGGTGGTCCAGCGGATGCTCGATTCGCGATTCGCGCCCACCGCGCTGCTCGGCGTGGAGCGCAGGCGAGCCGCACTCGCCGACGATCTGGCGGCCGTCGACGTGCCGTACTACCGCGCGACGGCCGAGGTGATGGCCGAGGTGGTCGGGTTCCACCTCAACCGCGGCGTGCTGGCCGTCGCCCGGCGCCCCGCCGAACTCGGCGTGGACGAGGTGCTCGAGAGGGCGCGCACCGTCGCGGTGCTCGAGGGCGTCAACGACCACGAGAACCTCGGCGCCATGTTCCGCAACGCGGCCGGACTGGGAGCCGACGCGATCCTGTTCGGCGACCGCTGTGCCGACCCGTTGTACCGCCGTGCCGTGCGGGTGTCGATGGGGCATGTGCTGCGGGTTCCGTTCGCGTCCGTTCCGGAGTGGCCCGCTGGGCTGGATATACTGCGGCGCAAGGGATTCCAGATCATCGCCCTCACTCCCCATCCGGCGGCGGCGAATCTGGCGGCGGCGATGACGGGGGAGCGGGTGGCGTTGTTGCTCGGGGCCGAAGGGCCAGGACTGACCGAGGAGGCCATGCGGGCCACCGACGTTCGCGCGCGCATTCCCATGACGCCCGGCACAGATTCGCTCAATGTCGCGACGGCGGCCGCGATGGCGTTCTACGAGCGGGTGAGGACGGCGTGACCGGACAGTATCGACCGTATCCGTCCTACCAGGACCCGACGCCTTGGGGTGCGGGACTGACCGTGGCGGTGATGGTGGCGCTGCTGGCTGCGGTCGCGGTGTATTCGTTCGGGGCCGCGCTGGCCGAAGTGCACCCGTTGCTCGCGGTGGCGGTGAATCTGGTCGCGGTCGGCGGCGCCGCGCCCACCGCCTGGCGCTGGCGTTCCGCACCGGTGACGCGGTGGGTGATCGGCGGCGGCGCGGCGGGTGTACTGCTCGGATGGATCGTGCTGCTGCTCGGGGGATTCGCCGCTTAGCCGGGCGGCTCGCGGCGAGGCGGCTAGCCGACGGGGTCGTGTCCGCGCAGCCAGCCGAACAGGCCGCGCCTGCGCGCGGGGTCGTGCGCTCCGCGATCGGCCGCGCGGCGCATCGGCGAATCGGGCACCGTGCCCTTGGGGTGCAGCGCGAACTTGCAGACGAGGATGTCGCCCGCCGCGAGCATGCCGGGCGCGGCCGGCTCGCGGTAGTGGAACCCGAGCCATTCGTCGTTGGCCGCATCGGCGAAGTCCGGCGGATCGAACGGCAGCGAATGGGGGTCGGGCAGTTCGCCCGCGCGCCGGCGCACCGGATGCTCGCCCGCCCAGTACGGCCGCTCCCACACCAGCGGAAGACCCTCGTCCTCCAGGATGCGCACCCGAGTCGAGCTGAACGACCTGCGGAACTCGCCGCGCTCCCAATGGGCGAACGCGCCCCAGCCGTGCTCGATGTCGAACGACACCAAGTAGGTGTGCTCCGAGGCAAGCGGCCGCACCAGCAACTCCGGGATCTCGGTCGGGTGGATGCGCGCGGACTGGGCCGAGCACAGCACCGTCACGCCGGGAAAGCAGCCGATGCACACCTCATCGGCAGCCGGGCCCGCGCAACCCGCGAGTGTGCCGACCATGATCGGCTGCACATCGCGGTCCTCGTGCAGTTGCTTCGCCAGTGCCAGGGCGGCCGAGGGATCCGGATTGTGGTTCGCGCGCAGCACAGTACGGGGATCGGGTGCGTCGACGTACCAGAGCGACCAAGCCTTGGATAGCATTCCGGCACCTCCCGATAGTTGCACGAATCAACTCCGCGAACTTCGAGCAACGCCCGGAGGCGCCGACCGGCGCACCGCTGCGGTGACCTGCCCGGCGCCGACGCACGTCGTCGACCACACCGAGAATTTACCCGCCCCGCACCGGTCGCGGTGCGGCTTCGCACCGCGAACACCGGTTCGTGATCACTGTTTTCGCGAGCGCACGGGTGCTGCACGGAAATATCCGGAGCTCGAACGCGCTCGTGCGTCCGGGATCGGTACTACCGGAAGACCAGACGCGGCGGGGAAGGGCTCAGTGACCCGAGCTGCGCACCCCGAGCAGCACGTCCTCCCAGGACGGCATCGGAGCCTTGCCGCGCTTGGCGCGACTCGGCTTCGCCGGAGCCTTGGCCGAGGGCTTCGCGGGCTCCTCGGTGATCGCGGGCGCCGGCGCGGCGGGCTCATCGGCGGTGGTCGCGGCGCCGTTGGCGGGCACCGCGTTGCCGGCAGCCGCGGGGGGCGGTGGCACCGGGCGCTGCGGGCGCGGTGCTGGTGGCCGCCGGGATCGCGGCGGCGCTACCGCCGGCCGCGACGGCCCGCTGTTCGTAGTATTCGTCCAGCGTGGGCTGACTCTGCCGGCTCGCTGTCCGCGTGGGCGGCGCAGCCGGGGCGGGGGCGGGACGCGGTTCGACCACCGGTTCCGGCTGTGCCGGAGCCGGTTCGGGTTCGGGCGGCACGATCGTCGCCAGCCCGCGCAGCGCGCGCCCGAAATCCGGATCGATCAGATCGGAAGCCGGATCGTCGAGCGGTGAGACCGAGCCGCCGTGCGCGTCCGGCTGGTAACGCCAGTGCGCGGCGATCTCGGAACGCCCGTTCTGCCACTGCAACTGGGCGACCCAGTAGCCCTTCTCGTCCTTCCAGGCGTCCCATTCGGCGCCCTCGATGTTGTGCCCGCGAGCGGTGAACGCGGCGGTGACCACATCGATGAGGGTGTCCACAGCGGGACCGTCGGGGCGGACCGGATGCGCCTTCTGAGCGAGTTCGGCGGCGCGGGCTCGCTCCAGCAGGACCGGATAGGCGAATCGCTCGACGCGACTGGCCGGCATTCCGGATTCTTCGGTGACCTGTTCTACGGAGGCCCCTGCGCGAATACGGGCCTGGATATCGCGGGGACGCATAGTTGCTTCCATTTCGATCTCAATCTGGCCGAATCGGGCAAGGTCTCCGCGCGCGGCGGCTCGCAGTTTGTCGTCGGCGGGCAGCCGGAACTTCTGACCGGACTCGGTGTCGATACACACGATGTGCGTGGAGTCGGGCGTCACCCCGATCACTCGAAGTTCACGCACCGTTACCTCCTTATCGCGTCGACTCGCGACACCGCCCACTTTCCGAAACAGTAGTGCACATCTGAGATTCATGGGGCAGGACACGCGGCACGGAAATCTCCGGAGAGACGTCCGTGCCCCGCTAATCTGCTCTGTTTGCTCCGCCGCGCCTAATTCTGCGGCGTGTCGATCCCGGGCGTGTTGCGGCCGTCGGGTCGAAATACGCGGCGCTCAGCCGAGATTCTGCACGACCCAGTCGACGGCGCGGGTCAGCTGGCTGACGTCGTCCGGATCGATCGCCGGGAACATGCCGATACGCAGCTGGTTTCGGCCCAGCTTGCGGTAGGGCTCGGTGTCCACGATGCCGTTGGCGCGCAGGATCTTCGCCACCGCGGCCGCGTCGACCGAGTCGGCGAAATCGATGGTGCCCACCACCTGCGAGCGGTGCGCCGGGTCCGTGACATACGGGGTGGCGTACTCGCTCGACTCGGCCCAGGAGTACAGCCGCGACGACGAGTCCAGCGTGCGCTTGACCGCCCAGTCCAGGCCGCCGTTGCCGTTGAGCCATTCGATCTGGTCGGCGAACAGCAGCAGGGTGCCCAGCGCGGGGGTGTTGTAGGTCTGGTTCTTGGTGCTGTTGTCGATCGCGATCGGCAGCGACAGGAAATCGGGCGTCCAACGGCCCGAGGCCTTGATCTCCTCCACCCGGGCCAGCGCGGCCGGGCTCATCAGCGCGACCCACAGGCCACCGTCGGAGGCGAAGCACTTCTGCGGGGCGAAGTAGTAGACATCGGCGTCGGTGATGGTCACCGGGAGGCCGCCCGCGCCGGAGGTGGCGTCGATGGCGATGAGCGCGTGTTCCGAGCCCGCGGGACGCCGGACCGGGATGGAGACACCGGTCGAGGTCTCGTTGTGCGCCCAGCCGATCAGGTCCGCCGACGGGTCCGACACCGGCTCCGGCGCGCTGCCCGGCTCGGCCGAGACCACGATCGGATCGCCGATGAACGGATTGCCCTTGGTCACCGCGGCGAACTTCGAGCTGAACTCACCGTTGGTCAGGTGCAGGGAACGCTCCCGGACCAGCCCGAACGCGGCGGCGTCCCAGAAGGCGGTGGTGCCGCCGTTGCCGAGGACGACCTCGTAGCCGTCCGGCAGGCCGAACAGCTCGCGCAGGCCCGAGCGCACGCGCGCCACCACGTCCTTGACCGGTTTCTGCCGATGCGAGGTTCCGAACACCGAGGCGCCGACGTTCACCAGCGACTGCAGCTGCTCCGGACGCACCTTGGAGGGGCCGCAACCGAACCGTCCGTCGGCGGGCTTGAGATCGTCGGGAATGGTCGGAAACGCAGAGGTCATGGCGAACAGGGTAGTCGGTGGTATCGCTGTGGCGACGCCCACACTCCGGCTAACGTAAGCGCCCATGAGCATGCCGTCAGCTAACTCGGGGTGGCGACTGCGCGAGCGGGCACGGAATTTCCGGCTGCGCGGTGCGACGGTCTCGGACGCGATGCGGCGGGAGTTGCTGATCCGAGGGGAGGCGGGGACCGCGACGATCCTCGGCGTGCGTCCGCGGCGCACCGAACCGGGGCACGTGTTCTGGGTGCGGGTGCAGCTGGCTGGGGAGTTCCCCTATGAGAGCAGGGTGCGGCAACGGGTGGCGGACGCGGACCTGGAGTGGATGCGGGCGGGCGACGTCGTGTGCTGCCGGGTGGACCCGCGCGACCGCGATCGCCTCGTGCTGTACGTGCCCGACCTCGAGGAATCCGGCCGGGCGAGCATCGCGAAGATCCTCGCCGACGGCCGCCGCGCCGACGCCACCGTGCTCGCCGCCGCGCCGGTCGCGGCCGACTACTCCGGTCGCGACGACCCGGTGCTGCGTCTGGACCTCGAACTGCGCGCCTGGGACGAGTCCAAACCGTGGCGGGTGCGGCTGGTCCAGCCGGTGCCGTTGCACGCCATCCGTCTCGTCGACCTGGGCCAGCATCTGGAGGTCGCCTTCTTCGAGGTCGACCACGGCGAAACAGTCGCCGTCGACTGGATCGCGTCGCTCGAGGAGTGATCGCGGCGAATTCGGCCGACCGGCTACAGATGCACGAGGGTGAAACCCACCTCGCGGATCTTCGGGCAGCGTCGCGACCATGCCCGCCGCGATTCCCGAATGCGGCCGGTGCATATGGGTTAGTGCAATAGCGCCCGGGGCGGTGGCATTCATCGCCGATTGCACTTCGGCGGCCGACGCGGTCGCGCCGAAATCGGCGGTGATACCGAATCCGACCGGGGTTTCGCCCAATTCGTTGACGATGGACACCGCGATATCGTCGTAATGCGCGGTGCCCGCGCGGCCGGCACGGCGCCGACGCCGAGCATTCCCCGTCCGGATATTCCTTTGTCGGCATCCCTCTGGTCCGCCGGCTTCCCCCCGGGTGCTACGAGAGCCGGACGTGACCGCGGCACAACGTCTTCCGCGTCACGTCCGGCTCGCGGCCGTGCGTTGGTGTCTTCGGCTACGTGTGCGCGATCGTCGCCCAGCCCGCGACCTCTTCGGGCTTGCGGGGGCCGGGGCCGGTGTAGATGGCCGCCGGGCGCACCAGCTTGCCCAGCTGCTTCTGCTCCAGGATGTGCGCGCACCAGCCCGCGGTGCGGCCGCAGGTGAACATGGCCGGCATCATGTGCGCGGGCACCTCGGCGAAGTCCAGGATCACCGCGGCCCAGAACTCCACATTGGTCTCGATGGCGCGGTCCGGACGACGCTCGCGCAGCTCCGCCAGGGCGGCCTGCTCGAGCGCGGCGGCGACCTCGTAGCGCGGCGCGGCCAGCCGCTTCGCGGTGGCGCGCAGGACGCGGGCGCGCGGGTCCTCGGCCCGGTAGACCCGGTGACCGAAGCCCATCAGCTTCTCCTTGCGGTCCAGGATGCCCTTGACCAGGGCTCGCGCGTCGCCCGACCGCTCGACCTCCTCGATCATCGGCAGCACGCGCGCGGGCGCGCCGCCGTGCAGCGGACCGGACATGGCGCCGATCGCGCCGGACAGCGCGGCCGCGACATCGGCGCCGGTCGAGGCGATCACCCGGGAGGTGAAGGTGGAGGCGTTCATGCCGTGCTCGGCGGCGGAGACCCAGTAGGCGTCGATGGCCTCGGTGTGACGCGGGTCGGGATCACCCTTCCACCGGGTCATGAAGCGCTCGGTGACCGTGGTGCACTCATCGATCTTCTTCTGCGGGACAGCGGGCTGGTAGATGCCGCGAGCGGACTGCGCGACGTAGGACAACGCCATGACCGAGGCGCGGGCGAGGTTCTCGCGGGCGGTCTCGTCGTCGATGTCCAGCAGGGGCTGGTAGCCCCAGATCGGCGCGAGCATGGCCAGCCCGGCCTGCACGTCGACGCGCACGTCGCCGGTGTGCACCGGGAGCGGGAAGGGTTCGGCGGGCGGCAGGCCGCGCCCGAACGATCCGTCGACCAGCAGCGCCCACACGTCACCGAAGGTCACCCGGCCTTCGACCAGGTCCTCGATGTCGACGCCGCGGTAGCGCAGCGCGCCGCCGTCCTTGTCGGGTTCGGCGATATCGGTGGTGAACGCCACCACGCCCTCGAGGCCGCTGACGAAATCACTGGGGACGGTGGCCTGCCCACCGGAAACCGCGGGGCTGGTAGTCATGTCGCGACTCTCCTTGCACTTGGTTCACACGTTCTCGCCGATGGGAAGATGTCGGATTTGACGAGCACATGCCGATCATCAAAACCTTAGCTCGCTGCTACCGGGGAGTAACGTCTGGCCCATGGGTGACCTGGACACTTCATCGGATCTGGCGGCCATGCGGGTCGACTACGGCGGCCTTCCGCACGGCGGCAACGACGACGTCGACCTGGACGAGACCTGGCTCGCCGGTGGCTGGGAGCCGCTGTTGCGGCATTGGATCGAACAGGCCACCGCGGTGGGCATCGCCGAACCCAACGCCATGGTGCTGGCCACGGTGTCGGTGGCCGACGGCACACCCCGGCCGGTCGCGCGGACCGTGCTGTGTAAAGGGCTCTCGCCGGAGGGTGTGATCTTCTACACCAATTACGAGTCCGCCAAAGGCGCTCAGCTGACCGCCGTGCCGTACGCCGCGGTCACCTTCGTCTGGCCCGCGCTGGGCAGGCAGGTGCATCTGCGCGGCGCGGTCGAGCGGGTCCCCGCCGAGACGACGGCGGCGTACTGGCGTTCCAGGCCGCGGGACTCGCAACTGGGCGCCTGGGCGTCGCGCCAGTCCCAGCCGATCGGCTCGCGGGCCGAACTGGATCGCACACTGGCCGAGGCGACCGCGCGCTTCGCCGATATCGACGAGATCCCCGTACCGCCGCACTGGGGTGGCTTCCTGGTGCGTCCCGACGAGGTCGAGTTCTGGCAAGGGCGGCGCGGCAGGCTGCACAACCGCATCCGGGTGCGGATCGAGGACGGGACGACCACGGTCGAGCGCTTGCAACCCTGACGTATTCCCCGCGGGCCCGTGACAATTCTCGCGTCGAACCGGCCGGGACGACTGCATACGCTGCGGCGGTGAAACTGCTCGCCGACATCACTCCGCTGCGAAATCCGGACTACCGACGCCTGTGGAGTTCGGGCATCGTCACCATGATCGGCGCGCAGCTGTCGGTGGTCGCGGTGCCGCAGCAGATCTTCCAGATCACCGGCAGTTCCGGCTACGTCGGCCTGGCCGGGCTGTTCGGCTTGGTGCCGCTGATCGTGTTCGGTCTGTGGGGTGGCGCGCTCGCCGACGTACTGGACCGGCGCAGACTCCTGCTGATCACGAATTCGGGCACCGGGCTCACGGCGCTGGCCTTCTGGCTGCAAGCGGCGGCCGGGGTGCAGAACGTATGGCTCGTGCTCGGTCTGTTCGCCGTGCAGCAGGCGTTCTTCGCGGTGAATCAGCCCACCCGCAGCGCCACCATTCCCCGTCTGCTGCCGGAAGGCCAGCTGGCCGCGGCGAATTCGCTGAACATGACGGTGATGCAGTTCGGCGCCATCGCCGGGCCGGTGCTGGCCGGTGCGCTCATCCCCATGGTCGGCCTCGCCACGCTCTACCTGATCGACGCCGTCGCGCTGCTGGCCACCCTGTGGGCGGTGTGGCGGCTGCCCGCGCTGCCGCCGACCGGAACGGCGCGCCGCGCCGGATTCCGCACGGTGCTCGACGGTTTCGGCTACCTCGCCACGCAGCGGGTGCTGCTCGCGTCGTTCGCGGTCGACGTGATCGCGATGGTGTTCGGCATGCCGCGTGCGCTGTTCCCGCAGATCGCGCACGAGACCTTCGGCGACCCGGCAACCGGAGGTGTCGCGCTCGGCCTGCTGTTCGCCTCGATGTCGGCGGGTGCGGTGCTCGGCGGCGTGTTCTCCGGCTGGATCCCGCGTATCCGCAGGCAGGGCCTCGCCGTGCTGGTGTGCATCGCGCTGTGGGGGCTGGCCATGGTCGGCTTCGGCCTCGCCGTCGGACTCACCGGCCACGGCCTCGCCCTCGGCGCGGGCTTGTGGATCGCGCTGGCCTGCTCGGCCTTCGGTGGCGCGGTGGATATGGTCTCGGCCGCGCTGCGGGTCACGATGCTGCAGACGGTGGCCACCGACGATCTGCGCGGACGGTTGCAAGGGGTGTTCACCGTGGTCGTCGCGGGCGGCCCGCGGGTCGGTGATGTTGCCCACGGTTTCGCGGCGGCGAGCCTGGGTACCGCTGTAGCCGCCGCCGGTGGAGGCGTGCTCGTGGTGGTGGGGGTGGTGCTCGCGGCGGTCGCGTTCCCGGCTTTCACGCGTTACCGTGTCGGGCGCGCTCATGCCGAAATCACCGTGTGACGTGCACCGCGAGCGGTCGGCGACCGCTCCGATCCCTGGCCGCGGGACCTCACCGCGCCGGGATGTGTTTGTGAGCCGCCGCAGGACTACCCTCCGGTATTGTCCGCGTCGGTGAACGGCTAGCGTTGAGGCAAGCGCATCGTGCGCCGACCGCGCCGGTGCCTGTGGTTCTAGCCTGAGAGGGATCCTTCCGTGCCCGCTGAGAACATCATCAACGTCGACGACGACGCCAAGCCGGTCCTTTCCTACCCCGGCGGCGAGTTCCCGATGACGGTCACCAGGGCCGCCGAGGGCAACGACGGGATCGAGCTGGGAAAGCTGCTGGCCAGCACCGGGTACGTGACATACGACCCGGGTTTCATGAACACCGCCCCGACCAAGTCGGCGATCACCTACATCGACGGTGAGGCGGGCATCCTGCGTTACCGCGGCTACCCGATCGACCAGCTCGCGGGGGCCTCGACCTTCATCGAGGTCAGCTACCTGCTGATCTACGGCGAGCTGCCCACCCAGGCCCAGCTCGAGGACTTCACCGACCGCATCCGCAGGCACACCCTGCTGCACGAGGACCTCAAGCGGTTCTTCGACGGCTTCCCGCGCAACGCGCACCCGATGCCGGTGCTGTCCTCGGCGGTGAACGCGCTGTCGGCCTACTACCAGGACTCGCTGGACCCGCGCGACCCCGAACAGGTCGAGCTGTCCACCATCCGGCTGCTGGCCAAGCTGCCCACCATCGCGGCCTACTCGTACAAGAAGTCCGTCGGCCAGCCCTTCCTCTACCCGGACAACTCGCTGAGCCTGGTGGAGAACTTCCTGCGGATGACCTTCGGCTTCCCGGCCGAGCCCTATGAGGTCGACCCCGAGGTCGCCGCGGCGCTGGACATGCTGCTCATCCTGCACGCCGACCACGAGCAGAACTGCTCCACCTCGACCGTGCGCCTGGTCGGCTCGTCCGACGCCAACCTGTTCACCTCGGTGTCCGGCGGCATCAACGCGCTGTGGGGCCCGCTGCACGGCGGCGCGAACCAGGCCGTGCTGGAGATGCTCGACAGCATCAAGGCGAGCGGCAGCGACGTCAAGGAGTTCATCCGCAAGGTCAAGAACAAGGAAGACGGGGTGAAGCTCATGGGCTTCGGGCACCGCGTCTACCGCAACTACGACCCGCGCGCCTCGATCGCCAAGAAGCACGCCGACGCCATCCTGAGCAAGCTCGGCGGCCACGACGAGCTGTTCGACATCGCCCAGGCCCTGGAGGAGGCCGCGCTCACCGATGACTACTTCATCGAGCGCCGCCTGTACCCGAACGTCGACTTCTACACCGGCGTCATCTACAAGGCGATGGGCTTCCCGACCCGGATGTTCACGGTGCTGTTCGCGATGGGCCGGCTCCCCGGCTGGATCGCGCACTGGCGTGAGATGCACAGCGAACCGCTGAAGATCGGCCGCCCGCGGCAGATCTACACCGGCTACGGCGCCCGCGACTACCGCGAGATCACCAATCGTTGACGAAATCCATCCATCACCTATCGAAGGGGATAGCCGAATGACCAAACCGGAGATCGAGTTCCAGGCAGGGCCCGCGCCCACCGAGCTGGTGATCAAGGACATCATCGAGGGCGAAGGCAAGGAAGCCGTGCCCGGTGGCACCGTCGAAGTGCACTACGTGGGCGTCGAATTCGAATCCGGCGAAGAGTTCGACTCCTCCTGGAACCGCGGTGAGTCCATCACCTTCCCGCTGCGCGGCCTGATCCAGGGCTGGCAGGACGGCATCCCCGGGATGAAGGTCGGCGGTCGTCGTCAGCTGACCATCCCGCCGGAGCTGGCCTACGGCCCGGCGGGAGCCGGTCACCGCTTGTCCGGCAAGACCTTGGTCTTCGTGATCGACCTGCTGAACGCCAACTGATTCGGCGACGGCGCGGCGCAGTGCTCGCCTGCAAACCGTGAGATGGGTGGCCCGTGTTCCGCTGAGGAACACGGGCCATCGTCGTATCCGCCTATCGCCGGACGATCTCGACGGGGTCGGTGAGGGCGGCGGCCAGGGCGGATTGCTGGCTGCTGCTGCGCTGGGGCAGGGCGGCTACAGCCTTGTCGGTCTGGGTGTTGAGGTTGTGGACGATGCTCTGCAACTGGTTCACGCCGCCGGTGAGCAGGCCGATGGCGTCGACAAGCTGGGCGCCGCCCTGCTCGGCGAGCTGGGGTAGGCCCTCGGCGAGCTTCGCGCCCTGGGACAGTTGCGCGCTCGCACCGGTCAGGCGGTCGACGACGGTGCGAAGCAGGGTACCGAGATCGGTGTCCGGGTCGACCGCGCCGCCGACGAGCGAGCCGAGACCGGTCAGCTGGGAGCCCGCCTGCGCGGATACGCCGCGCAGCGCCTCCAATTTCCCGATGATGTCGGCGAGTGCCGGATCGTTCGCGAAGGGCAGGGCGCGCAACAGCGGCAGGATCTGGTCGAGTCCGCCGCTCACCGTGTTCGCCGTGCGTTCCACCTGCGCGATCGTGATGCCGGTCGAATCGAGGGCGGCGGCGAGCTGGTCGGCTTGCGCGGCGGCGCCGTCGACGGTGGAATTCAGCAGCGCGATGGCCGAAGTGAGCTGCGCCGACCCCGATTTCGCGAACTCGAGGAAGCTGAGCAGCTGATCGGCCCCCGAGCTGAACTGGTCGGCCCCCGCAGCTGCCGCCCCGACACCCGCGTCGAGCAGCTGGGCGGTGAACCGCACCTGTGACAGCTGGGCCCTGGCCTGAGTGACGGCGGTGAGGGCGGCGTCGACGCCCACCGCGCCGATCCGATGCGTCACCTCGGTCACCGCGCCGTGCACCAGGTCGGCGTCGGCGTCTTCGTCGGTGTCCACGGTGACCTCGGCCCGCTTCGGCTCGGGCCCGGCCAGAGTGCCTATCGACTCGGTGAGATCGGCGGGCAGTGTGATGACCGCGGCGTACTCGCCGGTGCTCGCCTCGCCCGGCGCCGCGGCGGTCCATTCGTAACCACCCGCGTCCTGCAGCGCCTTCACAACGCGCGCACCGGTGGGCCCGGTATCGGTGTTGACCAGAGCGATTCCCGTCGGCCCCCGATCCTTTCCGGTACACGCGGTGATTCCGGCGCCGAGGGCGCCGGCCGAGAGGAGGGCAACGGCGAGAAAGCCCCAGCGGGCCCGTTTTCCGATCACGTCGCAGACCCTAAACGCGAGTTATGGCGCGCCCCTGAGTATTTCTCTGAGGGTTGAGTAAGGGTCGATCAGTCCTTGCGTGTCCAGGCGAGCATGATCCGTGTCTTGCGCAGCCGCCGGCCCGCGGGCGTGCGTACCACGGTGCAGGCCATGCGCAATCCGCTGGTTTGATGGGGCGGTTGCCCCTCGCGGAAGAAGTACACGAGCGAGTTCGCGGAGGCCGCGACCCGGTCGCCGTCGACGTCCACCAGCAGGTCGGTGGTGTGTGCTGGATGTGCTCCCTTGCGCCGCAGGCGCTGGAAAAACAACACAGCTGGAAATCAGACAGAGCCCGGCAGATCCAGGACCAAGCGGATTCCGCCGAGCGTGCCTTCGTCGAAATACGCTCGGCCGCCGTGCAATTGGGCCTGCTGGGCCACCAGCGCCAAGCCCAGGCCCGAGCCGCCCTTGCTCGCCTGGCTGCCGCGGAAGAAGCGGTCGAAGACGGCTTCGCGCTCCTGCGGCGGGATCCCGCGGCCGTTGTCGTCGATCGAGATCACGATGTGACCGCCCGGCCCGCGGTGCGCGGAGACCAGGGCCTCGGTGGCTCCGCCGTGTTTGACGGAGTTGGCCAGGGCGTTGTCCACCGCCAGCCGCAGTCCGGCGGGCAGGCCGCGGGTGACCAGTTCGGCGTCGGAATCGATGCGCACGGTGAGGCCGGGGAAATGCCGCATGGCGTCGTGTGCGGCCTGGTCGCACAAATCGCCGACGTCGGTGGCCACGTGGTCGCGCTCGTTGGTCAGGTCGCCGGTGGCCAGCCGCTCCAGCGCCGCGAGCGTGGTCTCCACGCGGCCCTGGCTGCGTTGCAGGTCGTCGAGGATCTCGGCCCGCTGCGCCTCGTCCAGGTCGAGGGTGCGCAGCACCTCGAGGTCGGTGCGCATCGCGGTCAGCGGGGTGCGCAGCTCGTGGGCGGACACGGCGGCGAAATCGCGGGCGGTCTCCAGTGCGGCGGCGGTCTGGGCATGCGCCTGATCCACCCGCTGCAACATGGTGTTCACCGCGTCGGCCAGTTGCTCGGCCTCGTGCACGCCCGCGCCCTCCACCCGCGCCTGTGGATTGCGGGGACCGGGATACGCGCTGCGCGCGCCCACCTGCCGGGTGAGCCGCACGATCGGACGCACCGCCGCGCCCGCGAGCAACCAGCCCAGCCCCGCGGCGGCGGCGATGGCCAGCAGAGCGCCGCCGAGCACCCACCGTTGCTGCTCGGCGGTGGCCTCGGCGGCGCCCGCGGCGGGGATGCCGAGCGAGACCACCCGGCCGGCGGGTTGATTCTCGGTAGTGGTCAGGATCCGGTACGGGGTGCCGCCCACCGCGACGGTGCGGGAACCGGTCGGCTGCGAGGGCAGTTCGGTGGGTGTGCTCGCGACGACATCGCCGTTGTCCCGGACGGTCACGGCCATATCGTTGTTCAGCCCGGTCAGGCTGATGAAGCGGACCGCGAGCTGCGGCTCGATCAGCACGATCCGCGCCGCGACGGCGAGTTGCTGGTCGGACTGCTGCACGTTGTTGCGCTCGATGGCACGGATGCTGATCAGGCTGATCAGGGTCACGATGATGATCGCGCCCGCGGCCGCCGCGCCCGCGACCCGGGTGCGCAGCGAAAACGACCGGCGCCGTCGGGTTTCCGGCGGCGCGGCGGGCTCGGTCATTTCGGTGCTCGGAGCACGAATCCGACGCCGCGGATCGTGTGCAGCAGCCTGGGGGCGCCGTCCACCTCGAGTTTGCGGCGCAGGTAGCCGACGAAGACGTCCACCACGTTCGTGTCGGCGGCGAAGTCGTAGCCCCACACCAGTTCCAGCAGACGCTCCCGGCTCAGCACCACGCCGACGTTCCTGGCCAGCGTGGACAACAGCTCGAATTCCCGCTTGGTGAGCTCGATCTCGCGGCCGTGCAGCAGCGCGCGATACCCGGCGACGTCCACCTCGAGCGGGCCGACGGTGACCGCGCCCGGTGTGGCGGGGGCGGGTGCGTCGGACCGCCTGCGCAGCAGCGCCCGGATCCGTACCACCAGCTCCCTCAGTACAAACGGTTTGACCAGGTAGTCGTCGGCACCGGACTCCAGTCCGGAGATGCGGTCGTCCACCGACGCACGGGCGCTGAGCACGCAGATCGGCACCTCGTTGCCCATCGCGCGCAAGGCGGTGACCACCCCGGCGCCGTCGAGCACGGGCATGTTCATGTCCAGCACGATGGCGTCGGGCGCGTTCTCGTTCACACTGCGCAGCGCTTGCGCGCCGTCCCTGGCCACGAGGACTTGGAAGCCGGACAATCGCAGCCCGCGCTCGACCGAGGCGAGCACGTCCTCGTCGTCGTCGACGACGAGGACCGTCGGATTCGGAGTCGAGGTCACGTCATCCATTCTGCTCCCCGCCTCCGGTGAAACCTCGCGTTGTGCGAGTCGGGCACGCGGGACAGGGGTTCACATCCCGCGGGACGACCCGCCGTGGTGCCGGAGCAACCCGGCGAGTCGCCCATGTCTGCGCGGGATCAGTAGTTGTGGCAGGTCTCGGCCACGACCCGGATCGTGTCGCGCAACTGTGCGGTCCGCGGGTCGTTCTCAGCTCGGCGCACCGCGTCCGGGTTCTCGTCGATGGCCCGCCGCAACTCGGCTCGGCGCTGCTCGACCGGCTGGTCGAACCTGCGCTGCAACTCGGCCTTCTGGCTCGGGTTCGCGTCGAGCACCGCGGCCAGCTGCGGCGCCTTGTCGTGCAGCGCCGCGTCGACCTGGGCGAACGAGCAGTCCGAGGTCAGCAGCGGCTCGGCGTATTCCATCGGGCCCGCGCCTGCGATGGCGGGGCTCAGGAACAACGTGACCGTGGCGAATCCACCTGCGGCGAGAGCGGCGACGGCGGGGCGGCCTACGGAACGTTTCATGATGTGTTGCCTCCAATTCATCGTTTTGGTTTCGGGGCGGTCTCGAGGCTATTTCGAGCTGTTGGCACCGATCTGAACATCCTCTGTGGAAACTCTGAGGACGTTGCACGGGCGATATGGAAACCTAGGACGGCACAACCGGATCCACGCCGGGCGCCACCACGTCATCGGTGTTCTCGTTGTTGTCCTGGGCCGGGTCGCGCCACTCGGGATGCGCCGCGCGGATCTGCTGCTCCAGCGCCGCGAGCACGCCCGGGTCCTCGATGGTGGAGGGCACTTCGAATGTCTCGCCGGAGGTGATCTGCCGGATGGTCTTACGCAGGATCTTGCCCGACCTGGTCTTGGGCAACGCCGTCACGACTACGGCGTCGTGCAGCGTGGCGATGGCGCCGACCTGGGTGCGCACCCGCTCGATCAGCTCGTCGCGCAGGCGGTCCGGATCGATGTCGACACCGGACTTGAGCACCACGTAGGCCAGCGGCCGGTGCCCCTTGAGCTCGTCGGGCAGCCCGATCACGGCGCATTCGGCGACCGCCTCGTGCCCCGCGATGGCCGCCTCGATGCTGCCCGCCGAGAGCCGGTGCCCGGCCATGTTGATCACGTCGTCGCTGCGGCCGAGAACGTACAGGTAGCCGTCCTCGTCGAAGTAGCCGGAGTCGCCGGTGAGGTAGTGACCGGGGTAGGCGGAGAGATAGGAGCGCTCGTAGCGGGCGTCGTCACGCCAGAGCCCGATCAGCGTGCCGGGCGGCAGCGGCAGGCCGATGACGATGTTGCCCTCGGTGTTCGGCGCTACCGCGTTGCCGGAGGAGTCGAGCACGCGTAGTCGGTAGCCGGGTATCGGTACCGAGGCCGAACCCGGTTTGATCGGCAGGCGCTGCAGGCCGAGCGGGTTCGCGCAGATCGGCCAGCCGGTCTCGGTCTGCCACCAGTGATCCACGACGGGGCAGTCCGAGCGACCCGCGAGCAGGGTCTCCTCGGCCCAGGTGTAGGTGGCCGGATCCAGGCGTTCGCCCGCGCAGAACAGGGCGCGCAGTGAGGACAGGTCGTGGCGGTGGGCCAGCTCAGCCCGGGGGTCCGCCTTGCGGATGGCGCGCAGCGCGGTCGGGGCGGTGAACAACACCTCGACCTTGTGCTTGTCGACCACCCCCCAGTACGCGCCCGCGTCCGGCGTTCCGACCGGCTTGCCTTCGTACAGCAGCGTGGTGGCTCCGACCAGCAGCGGCGCGTAGACGATGTAGGAGTGACCGACCACCCAGCCCACGTCGGAGGCGGCCCACATCACCTGGCCCGCGTCTATGTCGTAGATGTTGCGCATCGACCAGGCGAGGGCCACCGCGTGCCCGCCGTTGTCCCGGACCACGCCCTTCGGCTTCCCGGTGGTGCCGGAGGTGTAGAGGATGTAGAGCGGATCGGTCGCTGCGACCGATACCGGATCCGCCGCGGGCGCGTCGCGTACCGCGTCGTCCCAGTCCAGCCACTGCGCGGCCACGGTCTGCGCCGAACTCGGCAGGAACTCGGTGGCGGGCTGCGGCGCGGGGAAAGGGATCGTGTCGAATTGCGGCCGCTGCTTGACGATCACCGTGCGCGGCGCGGTCGTCTCGGCGAGATCCAGCGCCTGCAACACGATGGGCGGGTATTCGATCTTCTTGCCCGGTTCCAGGCCGCCGGACGCTGTGATGATCAGCACCGGCTCCGCGTCATCGATGCGGGCGGCCAGCTCCGGGGCCGCGAAGCCGCCGAACACCACGGAGTGGACCGCGCCGATGCGAGCGCAGGCCAGCATCGCGATTACCGCCTCGGGGATCATCGGCAGGTAGATCACCACGCGATCGCCTGCCGAGACGCCCAGCCGGGCCATCGCACCGGCGAACCGCGACACCTCGTCGAGCAGCTCGGCGTAGGTGTAGACGACCGTGGCGCCGATCATGGCCGAGTCGTAGATCAGGGCGGGTTGATCGGCGCGATCGGGGGCGCCGGGAGTGGTGGGGTGCACATGCCGGTCGAGCGCGTTGAAGGAGGTGTTGAGGCGAGCGCCGGAAAACCACCTGGCGACCGGGCGGGCGCCGGGATCGACGATCTGCGTCGGTGGCACGTCCCAGTCGATCGCTTCGGCCGCGCCGGCCCAGAACTCGGCGGGATCCACCAAGCTGGTCTGATAGGCCGGTCGATACTCGTGCCGCACGTTCAACCCCGTGACTCCCTAGCCTCGCCTCGATGCCCGCCTCGATAGATCTGGTTGATTGTGGCAGACTTCACGCGACGCCCGGGTGGGTGCCGCTACCTTTGGTTTTGCCTGGAACTGGCAGGTCAATGATCGCGACATCACGCCGAGTCACCCAAGAAGTTATTGATCCGTTAGAATCTGATGTCACTTATTTGGGCCGTCGTAGACGCAATTTCTCGGCCAGCCGCAGCTCTCGGCCAGCTCCACCTGTCGAGCCAAGCACGCGAATGTGGAGGTTCGGTTGATGGCGCGTGGTAGAGGCCAGTTTGGAAAGTGAGTGGGAGATGCGTGACGCCGCTAGGTCCGGCAGCAGCCGCTGGGCTCTGGGCAACTGGGACCTGCGCTGGAAGGTTACGGCGGTGCTCGCCGTGCCTCTGGCGGTCGCGGTCGGGCTCGGCGTGTCCAGGATCTCCTCGGAGTTCGCGGAATCGAACCGGCTCGCCGACATCTCGGAGAATGTCGCCGCGATCCCCTCGGTCACCGCGCTCAGCGCGCAGACCGCCACCACCGCGGGATCGCAGATGATCTCACTGGGGTCCAACCAGTCCGTGGTGACCGATCAGAACCTCGCGGATCTGGACAAGGCCATCGCCAACGCGGAGAAGGCGGTGGCCAAGCTGGACGGCGTGCCCGGCGCGCGCCCGGCCATCGACAGCATGCTCACCCAGGCCAAGGGCGTGCGCGCGCAGGGCAAATCGGTCTCCACCGGCCCGCCGTCCGACACCCTCGCGCTGATCGACCGAGTCCGCAACGACAGCGTCCGGATCGTCGAGACCACGGTCGGCCAGGTGAGCGACACCGCCGTCGACGCGGCCAAACTGCGGCTGGTCGACTCGCTCAACACCCGTGTCACCCTGGTCGGCGAACTCGCCGCCTTCCCCGAAGTGCTGCGCTCTCAGCAGTCCGGCGTCCAGAGCTTCCTCATCGCGTCCAATACCGAGCGCGCGCTGCTCAACGTGCTCGCGCACCGCTTCTCCGACGGCGACACCTCCATCGCCGACCTGCGCGCGGGCATCGACACCAGGATCGCGCTGCTGACCAGCCCGCAGGCGCAGGCGGGCCAGCTTCCCGTCGGCGACCTGAAGAAGTCGCTCACCGACAGCCTCGCGGTCTACGAGCATGTCGTCGGCAAGGCGACCAAGGACATCGACTCCGCGATGAACTCGCTGGTGACCACCGCCCAGCGCGACGCGTGGACCTACACCGCCGTCGTCATCGCGACCATCCTCGCCGCCCTCCTGCTCGCGGTCTTCGTGGCCCGATCGATGATCGTCCCGCTGCACCGGCTGCGGTTGGCCGCGCTGCGCGTGGCCGAGAGCGACCTGCCGCACGAGGTCGCCCAGCTCCGCAACGGCGCCTCTCCGGAAGAGGTGCCGCTGGAACCGATGCCGGTGCGCAGCACCGAGGAGATCGGCCAGCTGGCCCGCGCGGTCGACGACATCCACGGGCAGGCGCTGCGCCTGGCGAGTGACCAGGCGAAGATGCGTTCCCAGGTCAACGACATGTTCGAAACCCTGGCGCGGCGCTCGAAGTCGCTCGTCGACCATCAGCTCACCCTCATCGAGGCGATGGAGTACGACGAGAAGGACCCGCGCCTGCTGGAAAACCTCTTCCGGCTCGACCACCTCGCCGCCCGCATGCGCCGCAACGGCGACAATCTGCTGATTCTCGCTGGCACCAGGCAGCGCCGCGCCAAGTCCGCCCCGGTCGAGATCGCCGACGTGCTGCGCGCCGCGATCTCCGAGGTCGAGGACTACGAGCGCGTGAAGCTCGGCGCCACGCCGCGCGGTTCGCTGAAGGAACCCGCCGCCTCCGACCTCGCGCACCTGTTCGCCGAGCTGCTGGACAACGCGCTGCGCGCCTCGCCGCCGGAGACCGACGTCAAGTTCACCTTCGCGCAGGCACACGATCAGGGCCTGCTCATCGAGGTGGCCGACCGCGGCATCGGTATGCCGCCGGCGGAGATGGCCGACATCAACCGCCGCTTGGAGCAGACCGCCGAGCCGGGGCCGGACACGGCCCGCCACATGGGTCTGTTCGTGGTCGGCAGGCTCGCCGAGCGGCACGGTCTCACCGTGCGGCTGCGCCCGACCTTCGACACCGCGCGCGATCCGGGCGTAACGGTGACCGTGCACGTGCCGGTCGGACTGATCGTCGCGGGCAAGCCGAGCGCGGCGCAGACCGTCACCCCGCAGCCGCAGCCGGTCACCCCGCAGCCCTCGCCGCAGGCCGCCGCGCCGCAGCGTCCGTCGTCCATGCAGATGCGGGCCGTCACCCGGACTCCTGGGGGCAATGTCATGGTCACTGTCGATCCCGGGGTGAGCGGCCCGATTCCGGTCGCCGGCGCCAAGCCCACCGGCACGCCCAGCGGTCCGATCCCCACCGGCCCCGGCGCACTGCCGCAGCGGCAGCCGGGTTCGGCGATGTCGTCGAGCGGTATGCGCTCGGAGGCGCAGCAGTCGGCGACCAGCCTGCGGCCCGCGCCCGGGCAGCAGGCGCCCAGCGGCCCGCAGCGCGGCAAGCTGGCCGCGGCCAACCTCCCCAAGCGCAACGTCACCCCTGGCGGTCCGCCGCCGCGCCAGCCCGGTGGTCCCGCGGAGCAGTCCGGTTCGGGCCTGCCGCCGCGTGAGCCGAACTCGGGCGAACTGCCCTTGCGTCAGCCGGGCGCCAATGGTGTGCCGCAGCCGAGCACCGGTCTGCCGCAGCGTCAGCCGGGCACCAACGGCGTGCCGCAACGGGACGCGTCCACCGGCCTGCCACAGCGCGAAGCCGCTTCCGGCGGTCTGCCGTCGCGCGACCCCGTGAGCGGTCTGCCGCCGCGCGAGAACGGCCTGGGTGGTCTGCCGCCGCGGGAAAGCGGTTTGGGTGGTCTACCGCAGCGTGAGTCCGCCTCCGGTGGCCTTCCGCAGCGTGAGCCGGGCCCCACCGGTCTGCCGCTGCGCGAGCCGGGTCCGACCGGCCTACCGCAGCGGCAGCCGGGTTCGAACGGTGTGCCGCAGCGTGACTCGGCGGCAGGTGGTCTGCCGCAGCGTGAGTCGGCCCTGGGTGGTTTGCCGTCGCGTGAGCCGGGTTCGACCGGTCTGCCGTCGCGTGAGTCCGCCTTGGGTGGTCTGCCGCAGCGTGAGCCGGGTTCGACCGGTCTGCCGCAGCGTGACTCGGCCTCCGGTGGTTTGCCGCAGCGTGAGTCGGCCTTGGGTGGTCTGCCGCAGCGTGAGCCGGGTTCGACCGGTCTGCCGTCGCGTGAGCCGGGTTCCACCGGTCTGCCGTCGCGTGAGCCGGCTTTGGGCGGCTTGCCGCAGCGTGAGCCCGGCTCGACCGGCCTCCCGCCGCGGCATCCGGCGCCCAACCTCCCGCAGCGCGACGCCGCGCCCGGTGGGCTGCCGCAGCGCGAACCGAGTAGCGGTCTCCCGCAGCGGGATTCCGGCGCCCATCGCCTTCCGCAACGCGATTCCGTCAACGGCTTGCCGCAGCGTGAGCCGGGTTCCGGCGCGCTGCCCGCTGTCAACGGTCTGCCGCAACGGGATTCGGCTTCGAACGGTCTGCCGCAGCGTGAGGCGACAGGTGGGCTGCCGCAGCGTGAGCCGGGTGCGGTGAGCGGTCTGCCGCAGCGTCCGCCCGCACCGTCGAGCCCGCCGCCGCAACGCGAGAGCGGGCTGACCGGGCTGCCACAACGGCAGCCGGGCGCTCAAGCGCCGCAGCGCCAGCCAGTGCCGCCGGGTATCGCGCTGCCGCAACGTGGCCAGCACGCCGCGAGCGAAGAGCAGTCCGCCACCGCACCGGGGCGCGATCCCGGCAAGCACAGCTTCCGGTCCAACCCGGCCAAGACGGCCTCGTTCTTCCAGACCAGGCTGCAGCCCGCGGACGAGTCCGGGGCGTCGATGGGCGGAACGCCGATCTTCGCCGAGATGATGTCGGCGTGGCTGTCGGATCCCAACGCGGATCGGTCCCAGGTGGCGGCCTCCTTCGAATCGCCGGGTGACGAAGGTTGGCAAGCGGCTCGGCGCGCCAGTGAGGCGCAGCCCGAGACGAAAACGGCGGCGGGCTTGCCGCAACGCAATCCGGGCGGAAGGCTTGTCCCCGGCGGCGTAAGCGGTGCGGCGGATCGGGCGCCGCGCCGTGACCCAGAAACGATCAGGTCCAGCTTGAGTCGTCACCAGCAGGGCGTCCGGGATGGCCGCGCAATGAGAGCAATGAACCTAACCGGAGATAAAGGAGACCGATGAACCCCGATCTAGGTGGTACGAATCGTCAGCTGGATTGGCTGGTTTCGAACTTTGCCAACGAGGTTCCTGGCGTAGCCCATGCCGTCCTGGTCTCGGCGGACGGCCTACTCATGGCCGCGAGTGCCCAGCTGCCCGTCGACCGCGCCGAACAGCTCTCGGCCGTCACGGCCGGTCTGGCCAGTCTGTCAGTCGGCGTCTCGAATCTGTTCGAGGGCGGCACCGTGCTGCAGTCCGTCGTGGAGATGGAGCACGGTTACCTGCTGCTCATGGCCGTCGGCGACGGTTCCTACCTCGCGGTGCTGACCAACACTTCGTGTGACATCGGTCAGGTCGGTTACGAGATGGCTCTGTTGGTCGAGCGTGTTGGTCAGACTGTTCAGGCCACGCCACGCGTCACGATGGGTTCCTGATGGTGGGATGGACATAGAAGATCACCGCGTGGGGAGCGCCGAGCCGAGCCTCGTACGCCCATACTCGCTGACCGCAGGCCGCACCAGGCCCGCGGTCGAGTTGGCGTTGGAGGCTCTCGTCGCATCGCATCCGGTCGCCCTCGAGCGGCAGTTCGAACTGACCAACATCGAGACGTCAATCGTGGAGTTGTGCAGAGAATCGCCGTCCGTTGCCGAGGTAGCAGCCCGATTGGGCATCCCTATCGGGGTGGCCCGTGTGCTCGTGGCCGATTTGATCGAGGCCGGGCACGTACGCGTATCGGCGACTTTGAAAGACGATTCCAGCGACGATGAGCGTCGCGAGCTGATCGAAAGGGTTCTCAGTGGACTCCGGCGTATTTGATTCGACGGCGCAGGTCGACACCCGTACCAGCAAGCCGACATCGGCGAAGATCGTGGTCGCCGGTGGCTTCGGCGTCGGGAAGACCACGTTGGTCGGTGCTGTGTCGGAGATCGTTCCGCTGCGCACCGAAGCGTTGGTGACCAATGCCAGCGCCGGGATCGACAACCTGACCGGCATTCCGATGAAGTCGACCACCACGGTGGCGATGGACTTCGGCCGGATCAGTCTCGCCGACGATCTGGTGTTGTACCTGTTCGGCACGCCTGGCCAGTATCGGTTCTGGTTCATGTGGGACGACCTGATCCGTGGCGCTATCGGCGCCGTCGTGCTGGTCGACACCCGCAGGTTGGAGGACAGCTTCGCGGCCGTCGACTACTTCGAAGCGCGCGGCCTGCCCTTCCTGGTGGCGCTCAACGAATTCGACGACGCGCCGCGGTACCCGATCGAGGACATCCGGCAGGCGCTCGCCGTGCCCGCCGATGTGCCGATCCTGTCCATCGACGCGCGTCGTCGTGAGCCGGCCAAGCAGGCGCTGGTCGCGCTCACCGAGTACGCGCTGCGCAAGGTGATGCAGGGCTACTGAGTGCTCGCGCGGCTCGCCGGAGCACTGGGTAGGGCCGGATAGGCTCGCCCGGTGCGTACTTCGGCGCGAGAGTTGCTCGAGCAGCTGCTGGACACGGACTCGTTCGTCAGCTGGGACCGGCCGCCGGTGACGGTGGCCGCTTCCCCGCAGTATCGCGATGCCTTGCAGAAGGCGGCGGTCGTGGCGGGTACCGACGAATCGGTGCTCACCGGTGAAGGGCTGCTGCGTGGTCGGCGCGTGGCCGTGATCGCTTGCGAGTTCGGGTTCCTGGCCGGCTCGATCGGCGTGGCGGCGGCGGAGCGGATCGTGTCGGCGGTCGAGCGCGCCACCGAACTGGGGCTGCCGCTGGTCGCTTCGCCGACCTCCGGCGGGACCAGGATGCAGGAGGGCACCGTCGCCTTCGTGCAGATGGTGAAGATCGCCGGTGCGGTGGCGGCCCACAAGTCGGCGGGTCATCCCTACGTGGTCTACCTCCGCAACCCGACGATGGGCGGCGTTTTCGCTTCCTGGGGCTCGTTGGGCCACATCACGTTCGCCGAGCCCGGGGCGCTCATCGGGTTTCTCGGCCCTCGGGTCTATCAAGCGCTGTACGACAGGCCTTTTCCGGAAGGCGTGCAGACCGCGGAGAACTTGTATCGCCGCGGCGTCATCGACGGCGTCCTGACGATCCCGGTCTTCCGTCGCATCGCCCATCGCGCACTGAGCGTGTTCAGCGGCATCGAGCTGCCCGATTCCGCTGCGGCACAGTGGTATTCCGAGAAGATCGCACCGCGACCACAGGACTCGGGCGCGCCGGACCGTGTTCAGGATCCTGAAAACCGTGAAGCAGAACGACTTCGGTTGGTCGAAGCGCGCGGTCGCGCTGCGGACGATCGAGTGTGGCAGTCGGTCCTGATCTCCCGCCGCCCAGAGCGTCCCGGCATTCGAGAGCTCTTACGTCATGTGACGCAACGAGTTCCGCTCAGTGGCACCGGTCAGGGCGAGTCCGATCGCACCGCCGTGCTCGCCCTCGGTCGGTTCCGGGGCCGGCCGTGCGTAGTGTTCGGGCACGACCGGCGCGGCCAGCAAGGCGAGAACACCATGGGCCCGGCCGCGCTGCGTGAGGCGCGGCGCAGTATGGCGCTTGCTCGCGAGTTGCGGCTGCCGCTGGTACTGGTCATCGACACGGTGGGCGCGGCGCTGTCGAAGGAGGCGGAGGAGCGCGGACTGGCACCCGAGATCGCCCGTTGCATCGCCGATCTGGTGACGCTGGACACCCCGACCGTCTCGGTGCTGCTCGGCCAGGGCACCGGCGGTGGCGCGCTGGCGCTGCTGCCCGCCGACCGGGTGCTCGCCGCCACGCACGCCTGGCTCGCCCCGCTGCCGCCGGAAGGAGCGAGCGCCATCGTCTTCCGCGATACCGACCATGCTGCGGAATTGGCCGCCGCACAACGAATCGGTGCCGCCGACCTACTGGACGACGGCGTGGTCGACCGGATCGTGCCGGAGTTTCCCGACGCGGCGGACGAGCCGGTGGACTTCGCCCGGCGGATGGTCGCCGCGATCGCGAACGAACTGGCGACCTTGCGCGCACGGCCGGAACCGGAGCTGCTCGCGGCGCGCCAAGCGCGGTACCGGCGGCTCGGGCTGCCCGGTATGACGGGCTGACCGCAGGTTTACCAGCAAATTGCAGGCCAACACACCAGAGCGCGTGATTGACGGTTCGCCGCCACACTTCTACCGTCGGAATGTGACCTTCAAAAGCGAGACCAGCACCGTTCCCTCGATCGTGCTGAACGACGGGAACGTGATCCCGCAGCTCGGCTTCGGCGTATTCCAGGTACCCGCCGAGGACGTCTTCTCGGTCGTCACCACCGCGCTCGAGGTTGGCTACCGCAGCATCGACACCGCCGCGATCTACGGAAACGAGGAGGGCACCGGCCGTGCGATCCGGGAATACGGCCTGCCCCGCGACGAGATCTACGTCACCACCAAGCTGTGGAACTCCGATCAGGGCTACGACTCGACGCTGCGCGCGTTCGACGCCAGCATGCGGCGGCTCGGCCTGGACTACCTCGACCTCTACCTCATCCACTGGCCGGTGGCTGTGGCCGACCGCTTCGTGGACACCTTCCGCGCCTTCCAGGCGCTGAAGTCACAGGGCCGGGTGCGGTCGATCGGCGTCTCGAACTTCACGGTCGCGCACATTCAGCGGCTCATCGCCGAGACCGGTGAGATCCCGGTGGTGAACCAGATCGAGCTGCACCCCAGCTTGGCGCAGCGCGAACTGCGTGAGTTCCACGCCGCCAACGCGATCGCCACCGAGGCGTGGAGTCCGCTCGGACAGGGCACGCTGCTCGGCGACGCCACCATCACCCAGGTGGCCGCCGAGGTCGGTCGCACGCCCGCGCAGGTGATCATCCGCTGGCATCTGCAACTGGGCAACGTCGTCATCCCGAAGTCGGTGACGCCATCGCGGATCGCGGAGAACTTCGACGTGTTCGGCTTCGAGCTGACCGCGGAGCAGATGGACGCGATCAATGGCCTGGACAGCGGTTCGCGCATCGGCGGGGACCCGGACACGCTCACGCTCGGACTGATCGACTGACGACTCGGGCCGCGCGCACCCGTCAGCGCAGCCCCAGATGCCGGGTGAGTTCCATCGCCGCCGCGCGCCCCGCGCGATTGGCGCCCACGGTGCTGGCCGACGGCCCGTAGCCGATCAGATGGACGCGCGGGTCGGCGGCTACCTGGGTGGCCAGCCGTCCCGACATGGCGATGCCGCCGCCGGGCCCGCGCAGCCGCAGCGGCGCCAGGTGGTCGAGGGCGCTGCGGAAGCCGGTGGCCCACAGGATCACGTCGGCCTGCTGAAAGGTTCCGTCGGCCCACCGCACGCCGCCGGGCTCGATGCGCTCGAACATCGGCAAACGGGTGAGCGCGCCGCGAGCTCGTGCCGCCCGTAACCGGTCGTCGAGCGGCAGCCCGGTGACCGAGACCACCGATCCCGGCGGCAGTCCGCGCCGGACGCGGTCTTCGACCATCGCGACCGCGGCTCGCCCCGCCTCTTCGGTGAACGCGCCCTCGCGGAAGCGCGGCGGTGTTCTCGTGACCCAGGTCGTCGTGGTGACCTGGGAGATCTCGTCGAGCAGCTGAACGGCCGAGATGCCGCCGCCGACCACCACGACGTGCTTTCCCGCGAATTCCACGGCACTGTGGTAATCGCGGGTGTGCAGCTGGCGACCGGTGAACGTCTGCGCTCCGGGATAGTGCGGAACGAACGGATTCTCCCAGGTGCCGGTGCAGTTGATCAGGCCGCGAACCCGGATGAGGCCGGCCGCGTCGGTCTCCGCGCCGAGCACCGCGCCGCGATCGGCCGGGCCGCCTTCCTCGGTGCGATCACAGACCACGGTGACCGATACCCGGCGGTGAACGCGCAGGTCGAACCGCTTTTCGTACAGCTCGTAGTAGTGCGGCACTGCGGATGCCGCAGGCGCGGACGACGAACCCGGTGGCAAGGTCTCGGCGAACGACATGCCGGGCAGATCGTGCACCCGGTTGACCGTCTCCAAGGTGAGGGAGGGCCAGCGGAACTGCCACGCGCCGCCGGGCCCGGGGGAGCGATCGACGAGCAGGAAGTGCCGTTCGGGCCGCAGCCCGAGGCGCTGGAGGTGGTAACCGGCCGACAGTCCCGCCTGACCAGCGCCGATCACCAGAATGTCGAAGTCGGTCGGCACAGCCGGTGATCGTATCGCCCAGCGCGGAATGGGTAGTCCTCTGTGGCAGAGTGAAGAGATCAGACGGACCGTTCAGTCGGGGAGGTCGCATGCTCGGGGTCAGCCGGGACGGTGACGTGGTCACCATCGAACTTCAGCGGGAAGAGCGCCGCAACGCGCTCAACTACGAACTCGTGACGCTGCTGCGCGAGGCCGTGCTCGCCGCTGTCGCCGGCCAGGCGCGAGTCATCGTGTTGACCGGGCGCGGCCCGGTCTTCAGTGCCGGCGCCGATCTGTCCGGGGTGTACTCCGGCGATTTCCTGTCCGAGTGGATGGAAACGCTGCACACCATCGAATCCGTGCCGATCCCGGTGATTTCGGCGATCAACGGCGCCGCGATCGGGGCGGGCGTGCAACTGGCGCTCGCCTCGGACCTGCGGGTGATCTCGCCGGAGGCATACATCGCCATTCCCGCGGCGAAACTGGGCATCAGCGTGGATCGGTGGACCGTGCGCAGGCTGGTCGCCTTGATCGGCGGCGGTCCGGCGCGCACGGTGTTGCTGGGCGCCGAACAGATATCGGCCGAGGACGCCTACGGCTTCGGGTTCGCCAACCGGATCGGTGCGGCGTCCGACGCGCAGGCCTGGGGCAAGCAGATCGCGGCATTGGCTCCGTTGTCCCTGCGGCACATGAAGCTGGTGCTCAATGACGACGGAACGCGTGATCCGGAAACCGCGCAGCAGCGCGCGGCGCTGGAGGCCGCGTGGACGAGCGAGGATGCCAAGGAGGGTCGTTTGGCCAGGCAGGAAAAGCGCGCCGCGAAATTCGTGGGGCGATGATGGACATCAGGCGCATCGCGGGCGCCGCGGCGGGCACCCTCGGCATCACCTGGGTGGTCCGGGCGGTATGGGACATCCCTTCGGCGATGGGCGCTTCGATTTCGGCGATCCAGCCGTACGCGGTGGGCGCGGCGACCTATCGCGACCGCCAGTTCCACAACACCGAACCCAGTAGCCAGGTGGTCGCGGGGTCGGCTCCCTCGCTGTTGGTCTCGGCGTTGACCCAGCGCAACGTGGGCAGGCCGCGGGGCCCCATCCCACTGCGGACGCCGCAGCAGCCGGCCGCGGCGTCCGCGCTCGCGGTCACCTGGTACGGCCACGCCACGACGTTGGTCGAGGTCGACGGGTACCGCATTCTCACCGATCCGGTGTGGAGCGAGCGAGTTTCGCCATCGGCGCTGGTCGGACCCGCGCGGATGCATCCGGTGCCGCAGCCGCTGACCGATCTGCCCTCGATCGACGCGGTGCTCATCTCGCACGATCATTACGACCATCTGGACAAGTGGACCGTGCGGGAGCTGGTGGCACGCCAGAGCGCGCCGTTCCTGGTGCCGATCGGCATCGGCGCCCACTTGCGGCACTGGGGTGTGCCGGAGGATCGCATCGTCGAATTGGACTGGGGCGGTTCGGTGTCGCTCGCCGAACTCGGCCGGGACCGCGACGGCGGGGATCTCGTACTCACCTGCACGGAAGCGCGGCATTTCTCCGGGCGCGGCCTGCTGCGCAACACCACGTTGTGGGCCTCGTGGTCGATCGCCGGGCCGACGAGGCGCGCCTATTTCGGGGGCGATACCGGCTACACCAAGGCGTTCGCCGAGGCGGGCGCGGCGCTCGGTCCGTTCGACCTGACGCTGCTGCCGATCGGCGCCTACGACGAGCGCTGGCCGGATGTGCACATGAATCCCGAGGAGGCGGTCCGGGCACACGCCGACCTGTGCGACGGGAATGCCGGTCACGGATTGCTGGTACCCATTCACTGGGCCACCTTCAATCTCGCCTTCCACGGCTGGTCCGAGCCGGTCCGGCGCATGGTGGCCGCGGCGCGGGGGGCGGGCACCGAGCTCGCGGTGCCGATGCCCGGGCAGCGTGTGGACCCGTCGAGTGCCCCACCTGCGGATTCTTGGTGGGAGAATGTGGAGTGAACGACTTCTGCTAGTTGGCGACAGGAAGGATCACGGCGATGAGTTTCGCGGATACGGTCAAGGGCCTGGTCGACAAGGGTAAGGACGCGGCAGCCAAGAACGCCGACAAGATCAATTCAGCGGTGGACAAGGCCGGTGACTTCATCGACCAGAAGACGCACGGCAAGTACACCGACAAGATCACCAAGGGCAAGGAGGCCGCCAAGAAGGTAGTCCCGCCGGATCAGTCCGGACCGCACGCCTGAGCGAGCGGCGGAGACCACGACCGGGTCTCCGCCGCTACACTTCGGATATGGTGGCCCGCCGCGAGTTCGGTGGTATCGAGGTTGACCTGAGCAACCTCGACAAGGTGTTGTACCCGGCCACCGGAACCACCAAAGGCGAAGTCATCGCCTACTATTCGGCGATCGCGCCTGCCATGCTGCCGCATGTCGCCGGGCGGGCGGTCACTCGCAAGCGCTGGCCCAACGGCGTAGACGAACCGTCCTTCTTCGAGAAGAATCTCCCGTCGCACGCCCCCTCCTGGATACAGCGGCGCACCCTGTGGCATTCCGATCGCAAGGTCGTCTATCCCTTGATCGATTCCGAGGCCGGGCTGGCCTGGCTCGCGCAGCAGGCCGCGCTGGAAGTGCATGTGCCGCAGTGGCGTTTCGACGGCGACGACATAGGCCCGGCCACCAGGCTGGTCTTCGATCTGGACCCGGGCGAGGGAGTCGGGCTCGCCGAATGCGCCGAGGTGGCCCTCGCGGTGCGCGAGATGGTCGAGGGCATCGGTTTGCGCACGTTCCCGGTGACCAGCGGCAGCAAGGGAATCCACCTCTACGTGCCGCTGGATCGCGAACTGAATTCGGACGGCGCCTCCACCGTGGCGAAACAGGTGGCCACCAATCTGCAACGGCTGCACCCGGATCTGGTCACGGCGACGATGGCGAAGGCGGCTCGCGGCGGCAAGGTCTTCCTCGACTGGAGCCAGAACAACGCCGCCAAGACCACCATCGCGCCCTACTCGATGCGGGGGCGGCCGGAGCCGAATGTCGCCGCTCCACGCACCTGGAAAGAGATCGAGAACCGGAAGAGGCTGCGGCATCTTCGGTTCGACGAAGTACTCGCCAGATACCGATCGGATGGCGATCTGCTCGCCGAACTGGATGCGCCGCCCGCGGGAAAAGGCTCGTCCGCGGCGGGAGCGGGCCCGGACGCGTTGACGAAGTACCGATCGATGCGGGATCCGTCCCGCACGCCCGAGCCCGTTCCCGCGCAGCCACCCGCGCCGGGGGCGGACAACCGCTACGTCGTGCAGGAGCATCACGCGCGGCGCCTGCACTGGGATGTGCGGCTGGAGCGCGACGGGGTCCTGGTCTCCTGGGCGGTGCCGAAGGGCCCGCCGACCTCTCCCGAGCAGAACCGCCTCGCCGTGCACACCGAGGACCATCCGATGGAGTATCTCGACTTCCACGGCGCCATCCCGAAGGGAGAGTACGGCGCGGGCGAGATGACGATCTGGGACTCCGGCACCTACGAGACCGAGAAGTGGCGCGACGACGAGGTCATCGTGCGGTTCCACGGTAAGCGGCTCACCGGTCGGTACGCGCTGATCCAGACCAACGGCAACCAATGGCTGATGCATCTGATGCGGGCGGAGAACGGAGCCGAACCGCAGCCGCAGCAGCCGCCGGGCCGGATCATCCGTCCCGCCAACGGTCCCTCGCCGCTTCCGCGCGGCCTGTCGCCGATGCTCGCGACGCACGGTGACGTCGCCGATCTCGGCGCCGACGAGTGGTGCTTCGAGACGAAATGGGACGGCTTCCGGCTGATCGCCGAGATCGACTCCGGCGCGATCACATTGCACAGCCGGGCGGGGAACGTCGTGACCGACCGCTATCCGCGCATCACGGCGTTGCGACGGGAATTGTCCGGGCACCAGGTGGTGCTCGACGGCGAGGCCGTCGTCTTCGACGATCACGGAGTCGCGAATCTCGGCCTGCTGCAAGCCGATGCCGCGCGGGCGGTATTCGTCGCGTTCGATGTGCTGTACCTGGACGGCACATCGCTGCTGCGCAAAAGATATTCCGACCGCCGCAGGGTGCTGGAGGCGCTCGCCGCGAACGCGCCGTCGATGGTGGTGCCGCCACGACTGGACGGTTCAGGCTCCGAGGCTTTGCGCTACAGCCAAGAGCACGGACTCGAAGGCGTGGTCGCGAAACGCAAGGATTCGGTGTATCTGCCGGGTAAGCGCGGGCATGCCTGGGTGAAGCAGCGCAACTGGCGCACCCAGCAGGTGCTGATCGGCGGGTGGCGGCGCAGTACGGCGCGGCAGTTCAAATCGCTGCTGGTCGGTATTCCGCACGCCGGCAGGCTGGTCTACGTCGGACGGGTCGGCACCGGCTTCGACGACTCGGCCATGCGCGAGCTGGCCGCGCGGCTGCGCAAACTGGAGCGCAAGACCTCGCCGTTCGACAACGACCTCACCGCCGAGGAACGCAAGGAGGCGGTGTGGGTGACGCCGAAACTCGGTGGCACCGTGCGGTTCATGAACTGGACCGAGACAGGCCGGTTGTGGCATCCGGCTTGGCTGGGCGCTGGGTAGGGTTGTCTCGCGGTTGTTCCCAGCGCGAAACGAGGAGTGCAAGGTGGACTTCAAGAACCTGGCGGGTAAGGCGATGGACCTGGCCCAGAAGAACGCGGACAAGCTGGACGCGGTCATCGACAAGGCGGGCGACCTCGTCGACGAGAAGACAGGCGACAAGTTCACGAGCCAGGTCGACGCCGCCCAGGCCGCGGCCAAGAAAGCCTTGCGGGAGAAGTGACTGTCGAACGGGACCCGGTCGTGGCCGGGTCCCGTCCCGGGTCAGTTGCCGCCCGCGAGCAGCGGGGTGATGGTGGCGATGTCGGTCACCAGCGCGTGCCCCTGGAATTCGAAATCCGCGTAGGCCCGCGCCATGGCCTCCTTGTCCCGGCCGCCGACCGCGTCGCTGATCACCACCGGGACGAAACCGAGATCGGTGGAATGCGCGACCGTGGGCGCGATGCCGATCTCCAGGGCGACGCCCGCGATCGCGTAGGCGCCGATGCGCAGGTCGCGCAGCATCGAGGCCAGGGGAGTCCCCTCGAAGGCCGACATCGATGTCTTGTCGAACACCACCTCGTCCGCGCGCGGCCGCAGCTCGGGAACCAGCTCGAAGGCCGGGGTGTCGCGCTGCAGGATGAAGCGCACCTCGTCCACCGAATCCACCTGCTGCCAGCTCATCGCCATGCGCAGCGCGAATGCTCCGCTCAGCCGCTCCGGCAGGAAGAAATGGCGCAGGAAGACCACCGGGTAGCCACCCGAGCGCGCGGCGTCGACCACCCGAACCACCCGCTCGATGATCTCTGGGCCGTCCGGCAACTGGCTGAGCACGCCGACCTGCATGTCGTAGACGATCACCGCCATCCGGTCGGGCGCGCACACGTCGGCGAGTCCCTCGGGGATGTCCAGTCCGTTGCCATGCCGCATGCTCGGCTACTCCTCTTCGTTGCGCTCGCGCTGCGGGCGGGGTGACGCCGGACAGCTATTCGATTGCGCCAGGGACGGTTTGGCAAACACTGTAGCCAGCCCCTCGGACAACGGCGGCGGTGGGTGTGACCTGCGATCGCCCGTTGCCGGGTCCGTCCGCCCGGCAGTAACGTTGAGGTCTGGAGGCCAGGTGAACCGGCGCCGACCGCACCGGGACACTCACCGCCTCGCCGGGACTGGGGAGGCCCTGATGAAGGATGTGCACGCAGCGCCTGTCACCGCGCAGGCGAGCGACCGCCCGGTGCGCACCGCGATCCTGGGGATCGCGCTGTCCGCACTGATCGCTCTGGCCGCCGTCCCGGCGGCACACGCCGAGCTACCCCCGCCGGACCAGGACCCGTTCTACGCGGCCCCCGCGGGCCTCGAGCGCTACCACAACGGCTCCGTGCTGGATTCCCGCCCGATCGCGTTGTTCGGGTTCCCCCTGCCGGTTTCGGCATGGCAGGTGAAGTATCGCAGCACCGATGCGAGCGACGATCCCGTGGCAGACGTGGCGACCGTGATGGTCCCGATGCTGCCGTGGTTCGGCCCGGGCGCCCGGCCGCTGCTGTCGTATCAGGTGCCCGAGGACAGTCTCGGCACGCGGTGCGCGCCGTCGTTCGCGCTGCGCGGCGGCTGGGACAGCGGGGCGGTGAACACCCTGATCGACACGCCGTTCATGGCGGAGGCGCTGCGGCGCGGGTGGGCGGTGGTGGCCGGCGACTACGAGGGGCCGCGGTCCCGGTTCCTGGACGGGGTGAATTCCGGACGCGGGGTGCTGGACGGCATCCGGGCGGCCCGTGATCTTCCGCAGGCCGGGCTCGGTCCCGCGACACCCATCGGCGCCTGGGGCTATTCGGGCGGCGCGTTCGCCACGCTGTGGGCGGCGCAGATGCAGCCGTGGTACGCGCCGGACGTCCGGTTCGCGGGCATCACCTCGGGTGGCGTTCCGGCGGACTGGCCTGCCATAGCGCGCGAGGCGGACGGCACCGTGCAGGCCGGGCTGGCGTTGCTGATCCTGTTCGCCATCGCGCGCAACGACCCCGGTAACGGTGTGCTGGCGTTGCTCAACGATCGGGGGCGCGCGGCGCTGGCCGAGAACGCCACCATGTGCGGGTCCGACCTGGTGCCGAAGTACGTCGGCGCGCGGGTCGACGACTTCGCCGTCGTTGCGGATGTGTTGTCGCATCCGGCTTTCCGCGCCGCGACCGACGCCCAGGAACTCGGCGGCAGTGCGCCGGAGACGCCGATGTACCTGTACCACAGCCGCACCGACGACGTGATCCCCGTGGCGGGCTTCACCGACCTGGTCGGCCGGTACTGCGCGCAGGGAGCGGCGATCACCTCGGTGCACTCGATGCTGCCCACCCACAACCCGGCGGCGATCGGTGAGGCACCGGGCGCGATGAACTTTCTGGGCGATCGGTTCGCGGGTCTGCCGGTGGCCGCCGGATGCCGTGAGCGGTGAGTGGACGACCGGCTGATCGTGGGCGCTGGTCGGCGCGCACCGGATCCGCCGACGGACGCGGATACGTGGGCGCGGTGGTCGCTTCCGGCGAACCAACGACTGACCGCACAGACGAAAGCGCACCGAATCGCGGTCGATTCGGTGCGCGTAGCGCCCGGGGCGCCGGTCAGTTCTGCGAACGCCCGGTGGTGTCCATCCACTTGGTGCTGCCGGGCGGGGCGGCCAGCGTGCTGATCAGATCGATACCGGCGATGACCAAGGCCGGTCCACCGACGACGATGGTGCCGATGATGCCGCCGATTCCCGCGCCCGCGAGCACGGTGGCGATACCGACGGGTCCGCCGATGAGCCCCGTCAGACCGACGAGCGCTCCGATGACCGTGCCGATGAACCCGCCGACAGCGGTGGCTATGCCGAACTGCGACAGGAAGGCGTCCATCGCGCGCTGGTTCTCGAATGGCGAGGCGACCGGGGTGGCGACGGGGCGCGCCTGCGCCGCGTCCTTGACGACGGTCAGCTCCAGCACCCGGCCCGCGTCCCGCACCACGTGGGACATGGGGTATTCGAGCCCGTCCTGCCGGAAGGCGAGTGGCAGCGTGACCGCGACCGCGCCTGCCGCGTCCTTGATGTCGACCGCGTCCCCGCGCACCTCGAACGTGCCCGCGGTGAGCGTCGTGACGACCTTGTTCCCGATCAGCTCGGCTTGGTAGCCGATGTCCGGAACCGCTGTCGCGCCCGGTTCCGCGTGCGTGACACCGGACCCCACCGTGAGCGCGGCGACCAGTGGCACGACAGCGGCAGTGACTTTCCGCAGAATCATTTCTCGGTTTCCAATCTTCATCAGGCTTCGAGCAATAGAGAACGCGGCGCACGCCGAATTTCCTTCCCCCATCGGCGTGTACATCCGTGATGTGATCTAAAAGACAGTTACTTCCGAGTGATAACTGTACTGTGGCCGGAGGGGTTTGGGACACGAATTCAGAGGGTAATCATCCGTGTTTGTCGGCGGCATAGTTATAGCTTTCCGCTATTTATTGATCGTGACGATGGGCGTTTTGATGGAGCTGTTGGGGGCTTCGTTCGGATGGCGGGGTGCCATCTTCGAATCGAAGCATTGAATCCGAAGCATGCGACCGCGGTCGTCCGCCGGGCGTAATCTCCAGCACGGCAGCGTCTTTCGTGAGGGTCGGGATGCGTGCGGGGGAGAGGCGCGCCATGCCCCCGATCCTGGGGACCGAGTGTTGGCGCGGGCGGGCGGCCGGATCTCGCCGCGGTGGGTCGGCGGCTTCGCTTCCCGTCGAAGCGCGGTACGTGAACTGCCGACAGTGCTTCCCGCGTCATCGATCGGGTCTTATCTCGGGTGATACCAGACAGTTTGCAAATACTCAGCGAATCCGATGCCGCAATCAGAGCAGCAAGTGCAATGCGACGGAGCCGAGGCAGACGCCGAAGACCAGCGCGAGAGCGAGAGCATCGCGCAGGCCGGGAGCGTTGGGATGGGCGGTGAGTTGGCCCGTGCCACCGCGTGCGGTGATCGCCTCACCCAGTTCGCCGGCCCGGCGGGTGGCCACCGCCATGGCGGCGGTGAGGATGTCGATGAGCGGGTTGTCGACCGCGCGGGCGAGCATGCGGTCCTTGGGGCGGAGGCGACGGGCGGCGCGCAGCACCCGGATCTCCTCCATGAGCAACGGCAGACCGCGCAGGGTGAGCGCGACGACCACAGCCCATTCGTCCACCGGCATCCGGAGCCTGCGCAACGGCGCGCCCAGCTTGGCCAGAGCGGGCGCGACGTCGCCCATCGGCGTGGTCCACGCGATGAGGAACGAAGCGGTCACCAGGATCAGGGTGAACGTCGCGATCTGCGCGTAGCGCAGCACCGCCGCACTGCCGACGGGGACGGTGAGCAGGCCGCCGACGACGAACAGCGCCCAGAACCACCAGGGCGGGCGCGGCAGCGTGCCGAGCGGCAGCCGGGCGACTGCGCCCACGATCACCAGGAACGCCGTCATCACGGCGAGCACCGGCCAGGACGGCAGGAACATCAGCACCAGGCTGATCAGGAACACTCCGATGATCTTGGTACCCGCCCACAGCCGGTGCACCGGACTGGCGACCGGCACTTGGCGCAGCAGAACGGTGCTCATCATCGACCTCCGTGCTCGAACCGCCAGGCCGCCGATTCACCGGGCGCGTGCAGCGCTGCGGAATCGGCTCGCGCGGCCGCCTTGCTCGGCACCGGCGTGGCCGCCCACGCGGATTCCGCGCTCAGGATGCGTCCCGATCGCAGGTGCACCGTGCGGTCGCACACCGCCGCCATGTCGGCCACGTCGTGCGAGATGACGATCAGCGTCAAACCGGCATCCCGGAGCCGGGCGAGCAATTCCACGATGTCGGCTCGACCCTCCGGGTCGAGCCCGGCCAGCGGTTCGTCGAGCACGACCACTTGGGGGTGGCTGGCCACGATCGCGGCGAGCACCACCCGTTTGGCCTGGCCGCCGCTGAGTTCCTCGATCGAGCGTGCGGCCAGCGACCGGTCCAGCCCGACCGCGTCCAGCGCGCGCCCGACCGCACCGGAGCCCGTGGCGCGCCCGCCCCAATCCGCGATCTCCGCGCCGACGGTCTGCTTCTGCAATTGCAGGCGGGAATGCTGGAACGCCAGCCCGACCCCGCCGATCTGCTTGCCGACCGGCTTCCCGCGCAATTCGCACCGGCCGGAACTCGGTTCGATCAGGCCGGCCATGATCCAGGCCAGGGTGGACTTGCCGGAGCCGTTCCCGCCGACGACGAGCAGCGCTTCGCCCTGCCGGACGGACAGGTCGACGCCGTGCAGCGCGGGCGCTTCCCACGGCGTCGCCCGGTTGTAGGTGTGTCGGACATCGCGCAGTTCGAGGACCGGTTCGCCCATCGGCCTGCGGCGCGCGGCGCGGGCCGGCCGCGGCCAG
>NZ_BDBB01000046.1 GCF_001612765.1 Nocardia arthritidis NBRC 100137 | reverse complement strand
GCTCGGCATCACGGCCAAGGCTCGCGAAGTGCGCGGCACCGACCGCGTGGTGGTGCGCGACGGCGAGGCGATCGGCGCGCTGCTGACCAGGATGGGCGCGCACGGCACCCGGATGGTCTGGGAGGAACGCAGGCTGCGTCGCGAAGTGCGCGCGACCGCGAATCGCCTGGCCAATTTCGACGACGCCAATCTGCGCCGCTCGGCGCGCGCCGCGGTCGCCGCGGCGGCGCGTGTGGAACGCGCGCTGGAGATCCTCAGCGACGACGTGCCCGACCATCTCGCCGCGGCGGGCCGGCTGCGCGTGCAGCACCGGCAGGCGTCACTGGAGGAGCTCGGCCAGCTCGCCGACCCGCCGATGACGAAAGACGCTGTCGCGGGCCGTATCCGGCGGCTGCTGTCGATGGCCGACCGGCGCGCCAAGGAACTGGGCGTTCCGGACACCGAATCGGCCGTCACGGCCGAACTGCTCGACGAAGCCTGAGCCCGCGCTCCGGACGTTCACCGCGATCCCCGCGACTGGACCAGTCGCGGGGATCGCGGCGTTTCGACTGCGGAAATCGTGTTGGTCGGGCGTCTGACCAGGCATCCCGCCCTGGCGAATGCCAGGTGCGTGTCGGCGAGGCCGCCGCAGGACGTTAGTGTGAGTGGGCATCGGAATGATCCGCTGGAAAGCTGAGGAGCGATAACGTGACTGTCCGGGTAGGCATCAACGGCTTCGGTCGTATCGGACGTAACTTCTTCCGGGCGGTGGAGGCGCAGAAGGCGCTCGGCACCACCGACATCGAGATCGTCGCTGTCAACGACCTCACCGACAACGCGACCCTCGCGACCCTGCTCAAGTACGACTCGATCCTGGGCCGTCTGCCCCAGGACGTCTCGCTCGACGGCGACGACACCATCGTGGTAGGCGACCAGCGGATCACGGCGCTGGCGATCAAGGAAGGCCCCGCCGCGTTGCCCTGGGGCGACCTGGGTGTCGACGTGGTCGTCGAGTCCACCGGCATCTTCACCGATGCCACCAAGGCCAAGGGCCACCTCGCCGCGGGCGCCAAGAAGGTCATCATCTCCGCCCCGGCCAAGGGCGAGGACATCACCATCGTCATGGGCGTCAACGACGACAAGTACGACGGCAGCCAGAACATCATCTCGAACGCGTCCTGCACGACCAACTGCCTGGGCCCGCTGGCCAAGGTGCTCAACGACGAGTTCGGCATCGAACACGGCCTGATGACCACCATCCATGCCTACACCCAGGACCAGAACCTGCAGGACGGCCCGCACAGCGACCTGCGCCGCGCCCGCGCCGCCGCGCTGAACATCGTGCCCACCGGCACCGGCGCCGCGAAGGCCATCGGCCTGGTGCTGCCCGAGCTGCAGGGCAAGCTGGACGGCTACGCGCTGCGCGTGCCGGTCCCGACGGGCTCGGTCACCGACCTGACCGCCACGCTGCGCAAGTCGGCCTCGATCGAGGAGATCAACGCCGCCTACAAGGCCGCCGCGGAGGGCCCGCTGAAAGGCATCCTGAAGTACAACACCGACCCGATCGTCTCCAGCGACATCGTCACCGATCCGGCCTCGTCGATCTACGACGCGCCGCTGACCAAGGTGATCGACAACCAGGTCAAGGTCGTGTCCTGGTACGACAACGAGTGGGGCTACTCCAACCGTCTCGCCGATCTCATCGGCCTCGTCGGCAAGTCGCTCTGACGCGCATGGCTGTCAAGACACTCGCGGATCTGCTCGGCGAAGGCGTCGAGGGCCGGGGCGTGCTGGTGCGCTCCGACCTGAACGTCCCCCTCGACGACCAGGGGCAGATCACCGATCCCGGTCGCATCATCGCCTCGGCGCCGACCATCAAGGCACTCGCCGAGGCGGGCGCCAAGGTCGTCGTCACCGCGCACCTCGGCCGTCCGAAGGGTGAACCGGACCCGAAGCTCTCGCTGGCGCCGGTGGCCGCCCGCCTCGCCGAGGAACTGGGCCGCAACGTCCAGCTCGCCGGTGACGTGGTGGGCCAGGACGCGCTCGCGCGCTCCGAGGGCCTCACCGACGGCGACGTGCTGCTGCTGGAGAACATCCGGTTCGACGCGCGCGAGACCAGCAAGGACGACGCAGACCGGGCCAAGCTGGCCGCGGCGCTGGTCGAGCTGGTCGGCGACGACGGCGCGTTCGTCTCCGACGGTTTCGGTGTGGTGCACCGCAAGCAGGCGTCGGTGTACGACGTCGCCGAACTGCTGCCGCACTACGCGGGCACGCTGGTCGCGGCGGAGGTCGAGGTGCTGGCCAAGCTGACCGAGAACCCGGACCGGCCGTACGCGGTGGTGCTCGGCGGTTCCAAGGTCTCCGACAAGCTGGCGGTCATCGAGGCGCTCGCGCCGAAGGTCGACACCCTGGTGATCGGCGGCGGCATGTGCTTCACCTTCCTTGCCGCACAGGGCCTTTCGGTGGGTGCCTCGCTGCTGCAGGAGGAGATGGTGGAGACCTGCAAGCAGCTGCTCGAGCAGTACGCCGACGTCATCCACCTGCCGCGCGACATCGTGGTGGCCGACAGGTTCGCCGCCGACGCGGAGTCGAAGGTGGTGCCCGCGCACGAGATCCCGGACGGCTGGCTCGGTCTGGACGTGGGCCCGGAGTCGGTGCACCGCTTCGCGGTCCTGCTGACCGAGGCGCGGACCGTCTTCTGGAACGGGCCGATGGGGGTGTTCGAGTTCGAGAAGTTCGCCGCGGGTACCCGCGGGGTCGCCGAAGCGATCGTGACCGCCACCGGCAAGGGCGCGTTCACCGTGGTCGGAGGCGGCGATTCGGCCGCGGCCGTGCGGGCGCTCGGCCTGCCGGAGGACGGCTTCTCGCACATTTCCACCGGTGGCGGCGCGTCGCTGGAGTACCTGGAGGGCAAAGAGCTCCCCGGCATCGCGGTGTTGGAGGACTGAGCATGGCACGCAAACCGCTCATCGCGGGCAACTGGAAGATGAACCTCAATCACCTCGAGGCCATCGCCCTGGTGCAGAAGATCGCGTTCGCGCTGCCGGAGAAGTACTTCGACAAGGTGGACGTCGCGGTGATCCCGCCGTTCGTCGACCTGCGCAGCGTGCAGACGCTGGTCGAAGGCGACAAGCTCCTGCTCACCTACGGCGGCCAGGACGTCTCGGTGCACGAGGCGGGCGCCTACACCGGTGAGATCAGCGCGAGCATGCTCGCCAAGCTGGGCTGCAGCTTCGTCGTGGTCGGGCACTCCGAGCGGCGGCAGTACCACAACGAGGACGACGCCACCGTGCTGGCCAAGGCCAAGCAGGCGTTGAAGCACGGGATCACCCCGATCGTGTGCATCGGCGAAGGCTTGAACATCCGCGATGCGGGCACGCACGTCGAGTACAACCTCGAGCAACTGCGCGGATCGCTGAAAGGCCTGACGGCGGAGGAGATCTCGAAGATCGTCATCGCCTACGAGCCGGTGTGGGCGATCGGCACCGGCAAGGTCGCCACCCCCGCCGACGCGCAAGAGGTCTGCGGCGCGATTCGGGGGGAGCTGGAGAAGCTCGCCTCGCCGGAAGTCGCGGCAGGAGTGCGCGTGCTCTACGGCGGATCGGTGAACGCCAAGAACGTCGGAGAACTGGTCGCCCAGAGCGACATCGACGGCGCATTGGTGGGCGGCGCTTCGCTCAAGGGTGACGAATTCGCCACCCTCTCCGCGATCGCCGCGGGCGGCCCCCTGCCCTGACCCGGGTCCGACGCGCGACAGCCCGGTATCGCTTCCCGCGATACCGGGCTGTCCCGTATACGCCGAGAGCGATCACGGAGGAAGCCGAGGACGTCCGCGGCAGCAGCGCGTACTGATTCGGACCGACCGACAATCGCTACGAACGGACGACCGTCGACAGCGTCACGCCGATGACCATGAGCTACAAGGGCGCCCAAGGGGAGCGGCGGTGACCCCGACATCGTCATGGCCGGTGAATTCACCGATCCGGGCGTGCTCGGCGCGCAATTCGCAGGCAAGACCATCCTGATGCGCACCGTGATCCGGCTGGAGTCGGCCGACCGGGTGATCATGGAGATCTACTTCACGCCGCCCGGTGCAGCGGAGCTGGTCGCCGACCGCGTCGTGCTCACCCGGCAGAAGTGGCGGGCGTCACTGCGCGCGCAGGACCAGGCCCGCGCCGTTGTCGTTGCGCAGGGTCAGCGTGTCGGCGTCCACCGTGGCGGTCGTCGTGCCGTCCAGGGTTCTCAACACGGCTTGCTCGACCTCCATCACCTCCGGCGAGCACAGCATCTTCGTGGTGGCGATCCGGAAGGTGATCCGGGTGCCGGACACCTCGGCGCTGCCGGTCATGCGATTGCAGCCGGCGCCGCCGGAGACGCTGTCGTCTTCGGCGATGGTGATCGTCGGCTGCGCCTCGTCGAGGGCGCGCGAGCGGATCTGGCTGTTGTCGGTGATGAGCGCGGTGACCAGCCAAGGGGTGCCCTCGATGGGTTTGTCCGGCTGGGCGACCTTCTTGTCGACCAAGCTCACCGTGCGGTCGGGGCTGTGCAGCGTGAGCCGCGAGTCGTCCAGCCGCCAGCTGGGCTGCGAGTTCAGCAGGCCGCTGAGCCACTCGTCGGCGCCGCGCCGATCGTCCTCGCAGGCCATCAGCGTGGTGGCCAGACCGGAGACGTGCAGCACCTGATCGTCCAGGGAGGCCGCGCCGGTGAACTTGTTGCACCCCGCGTCGGCCGCTACCCGGCCCTCGGTGAAGCTGATGGTCAGCGGCCCGCCGCCGGGAATCGGGGTGCCTTGGACGCCGGTGGAGAGAAAGGTGCGGCCGACCGGGGTCGGCTCGTCGGCGCCGCGGTCGGGCTCGCCGCTCGAACACGCCGCGACCGCGCAGAGGGCGAGCAAGACGAGCGGTCCTGATCGCGCGAAGAGTGCCGCCATGCGGCGATGTTACCGACGACCGGCCGCGCCACCGAGGTCGCGTCGGTCGTCACGGCCTGCCGGTGAACCCGCATGCCGCCGGAATCGAGACTCATGGGATGACTCACCACGGCTCGTACTAGTATCTGTGCCGTGCACCGATGCTTCCCGATCACCCCGCCGCCCGCTTCTTGAGCGAGGTGTAGGCATCCAGCGCGCCGCCCAACGGTGGGCGCGCTCCTTTCGGCAGCACTGTGCACCTCGCTTCCGCGACCCCCATCCCTCTTGTCGCAGGAGCGCGATCTCTCATGTCCTCCACTGTGTCCACTGCCGCCCGTCCCGGGCTGGTCTACCTCGTCGGCGCCGGCCTCCTGTGGGGCACCGGCGGTCTGCTCGGCGCGTTGGTGCACCGGGCCACCGGCTTGTCACCCGTCTCGGTGGCCACCTGCCGGCTCGCCGTCGGCGGACTTCTCCTGGTGGTTCTGCTCGCGGGCACGCGGCGGCCGTGGCCGCGAGATCTGCTGGCCTGGCGCCGGATCGGCGCGGTCGCCGTGCTCGCGGCGGCCTTCCAGGCGGCCTACTTCGGCGCAGTCGCCGCCTCGTCGGTCAGCCTCGCGACATTGATCACGATCGGTATGTCGCCGGTGGTCGTCGCCGGGTTGGAGCATGTCACCGGACGGCACGCGGTGGACCGGCGCCGCGCGGCGACGATCGGCATCGCGGTGTGCGGACTGGCCTTGCTGGTCGGTGTGCCGAGCGGTGGCGCCGGTGCGCGCGGGTTGCTGGTGGGCGCGGCGTTTGCGGCGGTGGCCGCCGCGGCGTTCGCGATGATCACCGTCCTGAACGCGGCGCCGGTGCCCGGGCTCGACGCGATGACCACCACCGGCCTCGGATTCACCGGAGGCGCGTTGCTGCTGGCGCCGCTGGCGGCCACGAGCGGGCTGGCCTTCGCGCCGACGCCCGCCGGCATCGCGCTGGTCCTGGTGCTGGGGCTCGCGCCCACCGCGGTCGCCTACACCTTGTACTTCCGCGGTCTCTCGGACGCGGGTCCGGGAATCGCCGCGGTACTGGCTCTGCTGGAACCGCTCACGGGAGCGGCGCTGGCGGCGGTGGTCCTCGGCGAACGCCTCACGGCGGCGGGCCTGGCGGGAGCCGCGCTGCTGATCGTGGCGTTGCTGCTGGCCGCGACAGCGGCGCGTCCGGCGATCGGGGGGCCGGACACGGCGTCGGGTCGGGGGCGCCGCCGCGACTAAGCTTCGGCGAGTGACGACTGCCGCGACGACCCAGATTTCCACTTGGGCGCCGCTGCGTTCACCGGTGTACCGCGCGTTGTGGGTGGCGCAGCTGGTGTCGAATCTCGGCACCTGGATGCAGACCGTCGGCGCGCAGTGGATCATGGTCGACCAGCCCAACGCGGCGGCGCTGGTGTCGTTCGTGCAGACCGCCATCACGCTTCCGGTGATGCTGCTGGCCATCCCGTCCGGGGTGATCGCCGACCTCGTGGACCGGCGCAGGCTGCTGCTCGGCGCCCAGTCCGCGATGGCGGCGCTGGCCGCGCTGCTCGCCGTGTCGACCGCGACGGGGCACACCACCCCCGGCGTGCTGCTCGCCTTGTTGTTCCTGCTCGGGTGCGGGCAGGCGCTGACGGCGCCGGCCTGGCAGGCCATCCAGCCCGAACTGGTCTCGCGCGAGCAGATCCCGGCGGCCTCCGCGCTGGGCAGCATGAACATCAACATCGGCAGGGCGGTCGGTCCCGCGCTGGCCGGCGCGCTGGTCTCGCTGTCCGGGCCGACGCTGGTGTTCGCGCTGAACGCCGTGTCGTTCGTCGGAATCGTCGCCGTCCTGACGGTCTGGCGCAGGCCGGCGATCGACCGGCGCCTGCCCACCGAACGCCCGCTGGCGGCGTTGCAGGCGGGCACCCGGTTCATTCGCGCGGCGCCCGCGATCCGCCGGGTGCTGCTGCGCTCGATCCTGTTCATCGCACCCGCGAGCGCGGTGTGGGCGCTGCTGCCGGTGATCGCGCGGGACCGGCTCGCGCTGTCGTCGTCGGGGTACGGCCTGATGCTCGGGGCGCTCGGCGTCGGCGCGGTGCTCGGCGCGGCGATGCTGTCCCGGCTGCGGGCATGGCTCACTCCCACGCAGCGGCTCACCATCGCCGCGATCCTGTTCGGGGCGGCGACGGCGGGCACCGCGCTGCTGCGCGTGGTGCCGGTGGTGCTGGCGCTGCTGGTCTTCGCGGGACTGGCGTGGCTGCTGGCGATGTCCACGATGAACTCGACCATGCAGCTGCTGCTGCCCGCCTGGGTGCGTGCGCGCGGGTTGTCGGTGTATCTGCTGGTGTTCATGGGCGGCCAGGCGATCGGCTCGCTGGTCTGGGGCCTGGTCGCCGATGCGATCGGCTCGGTGCCCGCGCTGCTGTGGGCCACGGCGCTGCTCGCGTTCTGTGCGGTGAGCACGGCGTGGCTGCCCATCCGGAACGATCCCGAGGTGCTCGACCTGACGCCCTCGGCGTTCTGGCCGGAGCCTCAACTGGCGGTGGAACCCGATCCCGACGACGGTCCGGTGCTGATCCTGCGCAGCTACGACGTGCCGCCGGAAGACGTGGAGGAATTCCTCGCCGCCATGGCCTTCGTCGGCCGGTCCCGGCAGCGCACCGGCGCGATGGAATGGCGCTTGTATCGCGACGTCGGGGTGATCGATCGTTATGTCGAGGCGTTCGTCGTGCGGTCCTGGGCCGAGCACATGCACCAGCACCAGGTCCGGCTCACCGCGCAGGATCAGCTGCGGGAAGAGGCCGTCGCGAAGTTCGGCGCCGTCGAGGGGGAGCAGGTCACCCACCTCGTCGCGGTCGACCGGCACTAGGGCAGGGCTTGCGGCGCGGCTGCCGAGTGCCTGATTCGGTGTGATCGCCCCGACCGCATAGACTGTCCCGCATGCGGATGTTCCTGGATATCCTCCTGATCATCACCAGCGTGCTGCTGGTGCTGCTGGTGCTGCTGCACCGCGCCAAGGGTGGAGGTCTGTCCAGCTTGTTCGGCGGCGGCGTGCAGTCCAGCCTGTCCGGGTCCACCGTCGTGGAGAAGAACCTCGACCGCGTCACCATCTTCACCGGCGTCATCTGGTTGATCGCCATTCTCGGTATCGGCCTCGAGATCAAGTTCGCCTGATCGCGGTGGTCACCCCGCCCGCCGTGAGCGTCGCCGCGCCGAGCGCGACCGCGGCGATGACGAACGCGGCGGGATAGGACGTCCCGAGCACCGGGGCCACCGCCACCGGCCCGAGGATCTGTCCCGCCCCGTACCCAGCGGTCAGCGGCGCCGCCGCGGCCCCATCGGTCAACTCGGCGCCGACCCGCATCGCGAGCATGACGATTCCGACGAATGTCCCCCCGAACATCGCCGCGGCCGTCACCGCGGCCCAGATCGCACCGGATACGGCCGGGAGCACCGCCGAGACACATTGCGCTCCCAGCGCGACGGGTAGCAGGAGCGCCGGGGACCAGCGCCGCGCGGCCCCGGCCCAGAGCGCGGTCGAGACAGCTGCCGCCGCGCCGACGACGATCCACATCGCCGAACCGGTCACGGCCCCACGCTCCGCGCTAACCGCCGCGACCAGGAAGGTCCCGATCACGATGTATCCGAGGCCTTCGAGGAAGTAGGCGACGAGCAGCGCACGCCAGGCGCGCACGACCCGTGCCGCTCCGCCTCGCACGCGCTGCCCCGAACGGATGTCGAGGCGCCGAACGGGAATCAGAAGAGCCGCGGTGAGCGCCGCGGAGACCAGCCACAGCATCTGCCACGACACCACCGGCCGCAACGCCAGCACCAGCAGGCCGGTCCACGCGATGCCGAATCCGATGCCGCCGAAGACGATTCCCGCCGACTGCTTGCCGCTGCCGGGTCGGCTCGCGACACTCGCGCAGGCAACGAAGATCACCGCACTGGCGACGCCCGCGACCAGGCGCAGGAGAGCGAGCAGCAGGATCGGCCCCGGCGCCGCCATGAGCGCTTCACTCGCGATCAACAGTCCTGCCGACGCCAGGAAGACCTGGCGCCGGGTGAGTTCGGGGCGCCAGGTCAGCAGCAGTGCGCCGAGCAGATAACCGGCGTAGTTCGCGGTCGCGATCAGTGCGCCGTCGTGCGCGGTGATGCGCTGCGCGTCGACCATGAGCGGCAGCAAGGGGGTGTAGACGAAGCGGCCGACGCCCATCGCGGCGGCCAGGCCGGATGCCGCGGCCACTGCGGGTGCGAGGTCACGGCGCGTGGGCCCGGCGAGGACAACAGTGGTCACCGATCGACCGTACGAGGCCGGGGCAGCGCGCGGGAAATGCTTTCCACGCACGATGTATACGCTCGACGCATGGATATCGAGCTGCGGCACCTGCGGGCGTACCTGGCGTTGTGCGAGGAGGCGAACTACACCCGCGCCGCGACCCGGCTGCACCTGAGCCAACCCGCGTTGACCAGGACGATCCAGCAGCTGGAGCGGTTGGTCGGCTGCCGGTTGGTGGAGCGAACGTCACGGCGATTCGCGCTCACCGCGGAGGGCGCCGAACTGCTGGCCCACGCCCGCCGCATCCTGGCCGATGTCGACGGGGTCGCCGCGGAACTGCGCTCGCGCGCCACGCTGGAGATCGGCTTCTCGTGGCTGCTGCCCGACGCGTGGTTCGCCGCGACCCGCCGCCGTTACGAGGAACACGGTGGCCGGATCACCCTGCGGCGCGTGGACGATCCGCTCGCCGCGCTCGGCGAGCGCACGGTCGACATCGCCATCTACCGCAAGGAGACCCGGCTGCCGCGTCACCTGGCATCGCGGATCATCGCGACGGAACGGCGAGTGCTCGCGGTGGCCACCCAGTCGCCGCTGGCGAGCGCGCCGCGCCTGTCCTGGTCCGATCTGGCCGATCGGCCGCTGGTGGTCAACACCGTGTCCGGCACCACCGATGCGGGGTCCTGGCAGCCGGTCGACCCGGACCGCGCCGTCATCACCTGCACGAACTTCGATGAATGGATCGAATTGGTCGCGGCCGATCGCGGTATCGGTGTCGTACCCGATCTGGCGCGAACCAGGGCGCCGCATCCCGGCGTCGTCTATCGGGACATCCCCGACGCCCCGCCGTCGCACGTGTACGTGGCGTGGCGCGCCAGGCCGGTCCCGCCGCGCTCGGTGCAGCGCTTCCTCGGCGCGCTGTGAGGAGTCAGTCGACGCGCGGGATGCGCCCGTCGATGTCGGTGAACCCGTAGTACTCGGCGAGATCGGCTACCGGCCAGGGCAACCCGGTGCGGGAGCGACGCCCCGCGTCGGTGGCGAGCGCCACGACGGCGCGGCCGGTGAAGCGCGGCGTCTGCGCGTCGCCGAGATCGAAGGTGCCCTCACCGGGCAGCGTGACCAGCCTGCGGCCGTCGGCGTCTGCCGGAACCAGTTGCAGCAGTTCGGTGTCGACGATGCCCGGCCAGAGCGAGACCACGGTGACCTCGGTGCCCGCGAGGTTGTGCGCCATGTCGGCCGTGAGCCGGTCCAGGGCGGATTTCGTGACGCCATACACCGCGTTGTGCATGTACCTGCGCGCCCCTGGCGAGGAGATGTTGGCGATCAGCCCGCCCGATTCGATCAACAGCGGCGCGGCGAAATAGCTTGCCACGTAATGCGACCGGACGCCCACGTCGAACGACTCGTCCCACGCCGCAGGCGGCACCTCCCAGAACGGCTTGCCCAGCCAGCGGGCCGCGGCGGGGGAGTTGTAGACGTTGTTCACCAGCACGTCCAGCCTGCCGTGCTCGGTGCGGATCAGCTCGAACAGCCGCTCCACCGCGTCGTCGTCGCGGTGGTCGCACACGAACGGGATGCCGACCCCGCCGGCGGCATCGATTTCCGCGGCCGTGGCGTGTACGGTGCCGGGTAGTCGTCCCTGCGCCGCCGAGCGTCCGGTGACGAACACCGTGGCACCTGCCGCACCGAGTTCCAGCGCGATCCCCTTGCCGATGCCGCGGCTGGCGCCGGTGACCACCGCGATCTTGCCTTCGAGCCTCTCGGGTATTCCGCTCACGAAATCGGAACATTACCGTGAAACGATAACGTGTTCTAGGTTTTGGAGGCCCGAGTGGAGCTGACGCATCGGTTCGTGACGACCGGCGGGGTCCGTATGCACGTCGCCGAGCAGGGAACCGGGCAGCCGGTGGTCTTCTGCCACGGTTTTCCGCACACCTGGTACATCTGGCACCGCCAGCTTCCCGCGGTCGCCGCCGCCGGGTACCGAGCTCTCGCGCCGGACCTGCGCGGCTACGGTCGCACCGACGTCCCGGCCGAGGCGGAGGCGTACACCAATCGCGCGGTCTGCGGTGATCTGCTCGCTCTGCTCGACGACATCGGCGCGGAGCAAGCGGTGTTCGTCGGCTTGGACTTCGGCGCGGCACTGGTGTGGGAACTGGCACTGCGAGCGCCGGAGCGGGTGCGTGGCGTGATCGTCTTGAACAATCCGTTCGCGCCACGGCCGCCGCGTGCTCCGTCGCAGTTGTGGGCGAAGGCCGCGGCTCGGCACTTCCTGCACCTGCACTACTTCCAGACCCCGGGCGTGGCGGACGCGGAGCTCGGCGCGCGTCCCCGGGAGTTCCTGGCCCGTGTCTACTACGCGCTCAGCGCCGACTATCACTACCTGGACACCTGGCGCTTCCCGGCCGAAGGCACCGGCTATCTCGATGTGCTGCCGGAGGCGCCCGCGCTGCCGTGGAGCTGGCTCGGCGCGGACGAGCTGGGCGTGCTCGCCCGAGATTTCGAACGCACCGGGTTCACCGGCGGATTGAACTGGTATCGCAGCCTGGACCGCAACTGGGAACTCACCGCCGAGTACGCGGACGCGAAAATCGCTGTGCCCGCCTATTTCCTGTACGGCGACCGCGATCCCGACATGGAAGGCTTCAGTGGCCGTGACCCGCTGGCCACGCTGCGTGAGCACGTCGCCGACCTGCGGGCGGTCACCGAGATCAGGGACGCGGGCCACCTCGTCCAGCTGGAGCGGACCGAGCAGGTGAACGCGTTGCTCACCGCTCATCTCGCCCACTTGGCCGCGCATCCGGCCCGGCTTCGGGCCTGAGGTGAAACGCCTTCGGGCTCAGCGATGTTCGTTGTCGGTGGGCACCGCTAATGTTCGGTGAATGAGTTATAGCCTGAGCATCTACGTCGTCGAACTGGACAGGGTCAAGGGCGCCATCGGGTCCCGGGACGACAAGCTCCGGCGGATGATCGGCGGCCGGTTCAAAGCCCAGCTGACCCACGACGACGACTGGTTCGCCGACGAGATCGCGGCCGGCGCGCCAACCCGTTACGAGGCGGTGCGCGCCGTCGTCGACGGCGGCCCGTTCGACCCGGCCTACGGTTTCCAGTACGGCTACGCCTACCAGACGATCTGCCAGTTCTACGGTCGCTTTGTGGACAACCGCTACTTCTCGGCGTTTCGGGGTCGCTGGCTCGACCACATCGACGACGGCCTGGCCACGCTCGGCATCAAAGCGGTGAGCGTCCGCTCGTTCATGTACCACTCGCTGCCGCCGTCGCTGCCGCAGCCGGACGAATTGCCCGGCTACGGCGAATGGACCCCCGAGCAGTGCGCCGAAGCGCTCGTGCAGTGGGAGTCGGCCACCCCACCGCAGCGCGAGGAGGTCGACCACGAGGTCCTCGCCGCGATCGAGTCGTGCGTCGAGTGGATCCGGGAGGCGCAGGCTCGTCCGGGCTGGGGCATCGCCGGGTTCTTCTACTGAGTCGGCGCACTCGTCCTGCAGCAGGTCGACTAGCGGTATTCCCCCGCCAGCTTGGAGTAGTCCGACCACTGGGGCAGCGGCTGGTAGTCGAGGTAGGCGGTGAGCCGGTCGAGCAGGTACTGCCAGCGTGGGCCGATCGCGCCCGCGTCGGCGGGAGACACATGGCGGCGGGTGAGTTCCACCGTGGTGACCACGCCGATCTGGGTCATCCGGACTTCGAGCAGGCAGCCATCGATGTGCACGACCAATTCGTGCGGCGCCTGGCAGTGGTCGACGCGCACCGCGACCGGGCCGGCGACGGGACCGTCGAACAAGTCGATGGTGAGGTTGCCGTTGCCGCCGGAGACTGCGCCGAGCCAGCGGGCGAGCTGGCCGCGCTCGGTGGCCGCCGACCACACGTCCAGAACGGGCTTGTGGAACGACCGCAGATAGTGCAAGAGCACCAGGTCGCCGCCGGCCGTATGCTCGTGCTCCGGTCGTACCTCGCCGAGCATGGACATCGTGGTCATCGCGAGTCCTTTCCGCTGCTGGTCACCGTCACCTGACTGTATTTCCACTATTCCCCGGTCGAATCGAATTCCGGGGAATGCCCGGCCCCGGCGCGCCGCGGTTCCACGTCGGTCGCGTCGCCGGCGAGCCGGAGGGCCGCGGCTTCGATCCGGTCCTCGTCGAGTAGCACCGTCGCCGCGGCCGGACCCAGCGGCACGAAACTGTCCTCGCTGGTCACGCGCGCGAGCCGGCCGGTGAAACCGGCGTCGATCAGCGCGGCGCACACCGCCTCCGACACACCGCCGCTGCGGCGGGTCTCGTCCGCGACGAGGACGCACCCGGTCGCGCGCGCGTGCCGCAGCAGATCGTCCACCGGCAGGGGAGCGAGCCAGCGCAGATCGAGCACGCGCGCCCGGATCCCGCACCGGGCCAAGCGCTGTGCCGCCCGCAGACTCATCGGCACGCTGTTGGCGAAGCCGACCAGAGTCAAGTCGGCCCCGTCGCCGTAGACCCGCGCGCGGCCGATCTCGACATGTTCGCCAGGAGACGGGCGGGCCAGCCAGCCGTCATCGCCCGGATGGTGCAGGTCGCGGGTGTGATACAGCGCGATTGGCTCGAGGTACAGGCACACTCTGCCGTCCATCCGGGCCGCCGACACGCACGTGCGCAGCATCGCCGCGGCGTCGTCGGCGCGGGACGGGGAGGCGAGCACGACGCCGGGGATGTCGCGCAGCGCGGCCACCGAGTTGTCGTTGTGAAAATGGCCGCCGAAGCCCTTCTGGTAGGCGTATCCGGCGATCCGCACCACCATCGGATTGCGATAGCGGCCGTCGGAGAAGAACGACAGCGTGGCTGCTTCGCCGCGGATCTGATCGGCGGCGTTGTGCAGGTAGGCGAGGTACTGGATCTCCGGGATCGGCACGAATCCGGCCAGCGCCGAGCCCAGCGCGGTCCCGAGGACACTCTGCTCATCCAGCAGGGTGTCGAACACGCGGCGTGCGCCGAACGTCCTCTGCAAACCCTTTGTCACGCCGTAGACGCCACCCTTGCGGCCGACGTCCTCCCCGAAGACGAGCACGTCGCGGTCGCGCGCCAGCAGGCTCGCGAGCGTGTCGTTGATCGCCTGCGCCAGGGTCATCGGATCACTCCGCGCATCGCCGTTGCGGTGTTGCGGCACAACGATGTTCGCGGTCGTGGCGCCGGTGTCCGCGTGTGTGCCCTCGCCGTGCCGGAGGGGGCCGGTGCGAAGTACGTCGGCGCGCACCAGTGCGGGCCGGGAGAGGCCGATGGGGACGATCACGGCCGCCGCCGAGGTGAGTTTCGGTTCCCCGGAGACGAGTTCGGCGGTCGCGGCGACGCTGCGGCCCAGGTCGGCGTAGCGGTCGAGCAGGTCGGCGGGTGCGATCACGCCGGACTCGATCAGCAGGCGTGCGGTCGCCAGGACCGGGTCGCGGGCGAGGTCGGCGGCGATCTCGGCGGGACGGCGGTATGCGGTTTCGACATCGGAGCCCGCGTGCCCGAGCAGCCGTACGGTCCGCAGATGCAGGAACGCGGGTGTGCGGTGCTCCCGCACCCAGCCAACGGCGGCGTTCGCGGTGGCCAGCGCGCCGAGGGCAGCGCAGCCGTCCGCGGGGAAGTAGGCCAGGCCGGGACGGCGGCCGTACGCTTGCTCGATCCACTCCGGCGGCGTGGGGACGCTGATCCCGATGCCGTTGTCCTCGCAGACGAACAGAACCGGCATCGGAATTCCTTGATGAGCCGTATGAATCGCGGCATTGATCGCCCCGGCCGCGGTGGAGTGGTTGGCCGACGCGTCGCCGAAGCTGCACAGCACCACCGCGTCCGTGGGCCAGGGACCGGCCAGGCCCAGCCGTGCTGCGCGGTCGATCGCGAACGCCAACCCGACCGCGCGCGGGAGGTGCGAGGCGATGGTCGAGGTTTGCGGGATGACGTGGGCGGCGGCGCTGCCGAACACCTTGTGCCGCCCACCGGAAATCGGGTCCGCCGCCGCGGCGACCACGCCGAGCAGCACGTCCCGGATCGGGTCGAGCCCGGGCACTTGCCGAGCGCGGTACACGAAGAACGCTCCCGACCGGTAGTGCAGCAACGCGGGGTCGGTGCTCCGCAGGGCCGCCGCCAAGGCGGCATTGCCCTCGTGACCGGACGATCCGATGCTGTAGTAGCCGCGCCGGTCGCTGCCGAGGCGGCGTGCCGCGAGATCGAGATGCCTGCTCGTCGCTTGTGCGTCGAACAGATCCAGGCACGCCGTGCCGGTGATCGCGCCACCGGGCTCGATCGGCTGATCGGCCGGACGGCCCGGTCGCGGGACGAGTGCGGCTACGGCGGTGCGGAACCGCTCGTCCAAGTCCACAGCCTGCTCGGTCACCGCCCGATCATCTCGTAAATAACGCCGTTCGGCTGGGTTATCCGGCGGTGTTCTTTCGGCAGCCAGGGGAAGCGGCGGATGAATTTACGAGTTCGACGGGGCTCGGCCGCCGCGACGCCGCTCGCTCGTCCGCCGGATCGAACGTTCGACCCGCAGGGGGAACCCTGGCCAGGTGGCCCCACCGGTGAAGTGGGACCACAGCGGATACCTCGGCGGGCACCGCCCCCAGGGCGCGGCCCTCCGGCCCAGGGGCACGCCGGCGCTGGATGCGCGCCGACGGCTCAGCGCACCGCGGCCGCGGCCTCCTGATCGAGCAGCCAGGTGGTGGAATCGAGACCGATCGCGCCGGCCGCGGGCACCTCCACCGGCTGCGCGCCGCCGATAGCCGCGGCGACCGCCTCGGCCTTGGCGGCGCCGCCGACCACCAGCACGACGTGGCGGCTGCGGCGGATCGCGGGCAGGGTGAGCGTCACCCGCACCGGCGGCGGCTTCGGCGAATTCGTTACGGCGACGACGAGCTCGTGCTCTTCCCGTACCGCGTCGGTGTGCGGGAACAGCGAATTCACGTGTCCCTCGCCGCCCATGCCGAGCAGGTGCAGATCGAACGCGCCGTGTTCGGCGAGATAGGCGTGCACCGTCGCGGAGTACTCGGCGGCCGCCTCCACCGGATCGGGGTACTCACCGTCGGAGACGGCCACCGGATGCACCCTGGCCGGATCTACCGGCACGTGGTCGAGCAGCGCCCGCCTGGCTTGCAGGTCGTTGCGTTCCGGGTCGTTCGCGGGCACGAAACGCTCGTCGCCCCAGAACACCTCGACCCGGGACCAGTCGATGTCGCCGGGGGACTTGCGCACCAGCTCCAGCAGGGCGATGCCGGTTCCGCCGCCGGTCAGGACGACCGACGCGGAACCCCGCTCGGCCTGTGCCGCGACGACGACCGAGACGAAGCGGGCCGCGGCGGCGGCCACCAGCGACTCGGTGTCGAGGTGCACCTCGACGGTGTCGCTGGGGAACGGCGAATCGGTGTGCTCACTCATAGATCACCTTCTCGATTCCGGCCAGCGCTTCCGCATAGGTCTCGTCGGCGTCCAGCCTGCGTAGGTCTTCGGCGAGGCAGTCGCGCGTCTCCCTGCGCGCCAGTGCGATCCGTTGCACCGGTTCACCGGTGCGGGTCAGCGTCGCGGTGCGGCCGGTCTGCGGGCGTTCGATCGCGATGGAGACGGTGGGGCGGTGCAATTCCACCTGCAGCGGGCCGGTGCGGCGGCGCACGGGGCAGTCCAGCCGGGCGGCCAGCCAGCCGGCCAGGATGTCCAGGGCGGGCTCGTCGCGCAGCCCGGACACCGTCACCGAATCCACCGTTTCGAATGGCGGCTCGTCCATCGCCGCGGCCAGCAGGGCACGCCAGTAGGTGATCCGGCTCCAGGCCAGGTCGGTTTCGCCGCTGGCGTAGGACTGCAGCCGCTTCTTGATCGCCGCCTGCGGATCGGGCGCGAACGTGGCGTCGGTGATGCGGCGGCCCGCCAGGCGGCCCACCGAGTCCTTGGACGGGAACTCCGGCGCCCCGCGTGGCCACCAGGCGACCACCGGCGTGTCCGGCAGCAGGAACGGGGTGACGACGCTGCTCTCGTGGTTGACCAGTTCGCCTTGCAGCCGCAGCACGATGACCTCGGCCGCCCCCGCGTCGCCGCCCACCCGGATCTGCGCGTCCAGCCGGGTGGCGGCCTCCCGGTCACCGCGCGCCAGCACCACGACGCGACAGGGATGCTCGCGGCTGGCTTCGTTCGCCGCGTCGATCGCGTCCTCGGCCTCGGAGCTGTCGAGCGTGCACACCACCAGGGTGAGCACGCGACCCACGGTGATCACGCCGTTGCTCTCGCGCAACTTCACGATGCGCTTGGTGACCTCGCTGGTCTTGGTCTCGGGCATGTCGACGATCATGGGCGCCGCCATTCCCGCCCGGAGCGGGCGATCATCTCGTCGGCCGAGGGCGGACCCCAGGTACCCGCCTCGTACGGCTCCGGCCTGCCTTCGGCGGCCCAGCGCTCGAGTACCGGATCCAGGATCCGCCAGGACAATTCGACCTCCGCGTTCACCGGGAACAGCGACGGCACTCCGAGCAGCACGTCGAGGATCAGGCGTTCGTAGGCCTCTGGAGAGGACTCGGTGAACGCCTCGCCGTAGGTGAAGTCCATGTTGACGTCGCGCACCTCCATGCTGGAGCCGGGCACCTTCGAGCCGAACCGAGTGGTGATGCCCTCGTCCGGCTGCACCCGGATGACCAGCGCGTTCTGCCCGAGTTCCTCGGTCATGGTCTGGTCGAACGGCAGGTGCGGCGCCCGCTTGAAGACGACCGCGATCTCGGTGACCCTGCGGCCCAGCCGTTTTCCGGTGCGCAGGAAGAACGGGACACCCGCCCAGCGGCGGGTGTCGATCTGCAGCCTGATCGCGGCGTAGGTCTCGGTCTTCGAATTCGGATCGAAACCCTCCTCCTCCGACAGGCCGACCACATGCTCGCTGCCCTGCCACCCTTCGGTGTACTGGCCGCGCGCGGTGGTCTCGTCCAGCGGTTCGACGAGCTTGGTCGCGGAGAGCACCTTGATCTTCTCGGCCTGCAACTGCTTGGGCTCGAAGCTGATCGGCTCCTCCATGGCGGTGAGCGCCAGCAATTGCAGCAGGTGGTTCTGGATCACGTCGCGGGCGGCGCCGATACCGTCGTAGTAGCCCGCGCGACCGCCGAGTCCGATGTCCTCGGCCATCGTGATCTGCACGTGGTCGACGAAGTTGGCGTTCCAGATCGGCTCGTAGAGCTGGTTGGCGAAGCGCAGCGCCAGGATGTTCTGCACCGTCTCCTTACCCAGGTAATGGTCGATGCGGAACACCCGCTCCTCCGGAAACACCCCGTTGACCAGCGCGTTGAGTTCCTGCGCGCTGTGCAGGTCGTGCCCGAACGGCTTCTCGATCACCACCCGTCGCCACGGTTTGCGTGCCGCGTCCGGCCCGGCCGTCTGCGCCAAGCCGTGCGCGCAGAGTTGATCGAGCACGACCGGGAACATGTTCGGCGGAATCGACAGGTAGAAAGCGTGGTTGCCGCCGGTGCCGCGCTCCTTGTCGAGCGTGGTCAGGGTGTCGGCGAGCCGGTCGAACGCCGCATTGTCGTCGAAGCTGCCCTGGACGAACCGGATACCCTCCAGAAGCTGATCCCAGACCTCCTGGCGGAACGGCGTGCGTGCGTGCGCCTTCACCGCCTCCAGGACCACCTGGGCGAAGTCCTCGTCGGCGTAGTCGCGGCGCGCGAAGCCGACCAAGCCGAAGGCCGGGGGCAGCAGCCCCCGGTTCGCCAGGTCGTAGATAGCCGGCATCAGCTTCTTCCGAGACAGGTCACCCGTGACGCCGAAGATGACCATGCTGCACGGTCCGGCGATGCGCGGCAGCCGTTTGTCCCGTTTGTCACGCAGCGGGTTCTGCCATTCGGTGGCCTCCGGCCGCTCCGTGGGCGCTGCCCCGGCCATCGATCAGCCGTTCCCGGTCGACGCCGACTTCAGCTCGTCGGCGGTGGCGGAAAGCAGCTCCTCCCAGGATTTCTCGAACTTGTCCACGCCCTCGCGCTCGAGCACCGCGAACACGTCGTCGAGATCGACGCCGACCGCGGCGAGCCGATCGAAGACCTCCTCGGCCGCGGCGGCCTGGCCGCTGACGGCGTCGCCGCGGATCGCGCCGTGATCGGCGACCGCCTGGAGTGTCTTCTCCGGCAGCGTGTTCACCGTATTCGGCGCGACCAGTTCGGTGACGTACATCGTGTCGGAGTATTCCGGGTTCTTGACGCCGGTCGACGCCCACAGCGGACGCTGCCGATTCGCCCCGGACGCGGCCAGGTTCAGGTAGGTCGAGGTGTGTTTGCCGCCGTCGAACACGTCCTGGTACTCGGCGTAGGCCAGGTGGGCGTTGGCGATGCCTGCCTTGCCGCGCAGCGCGAGCGCCTCCTCGGTGCCGAGCGCCTCGAGCCGCTTGTCGATCTCGGTGTCCACGCGGGAGACGAAGAACGAGGCGACGGAATGGATCTTGGCCGGATCGTGCCCGGCGACCTTGGCCTTCTTCACGCCTTCCAGGTACGCGCCCATCACGGCGCGGTAGCGCTGGACCGAGAAGATCAGCGTGACGTTCACGCTGATGCCCTCCGCGATCACGGCGGTGATGGCGGGCAGGCCCTCCTCGGTGGCCGGGATCTTGATGAACAGGTTGGGCCGGTCGACGATCTTCCACAGTTCGACCGCCTGCGCGACGGTCCGGTCGGCGTCGAAGGCCAGACGGGGGTCGACCTCGATGGAGACCCGGCCGTCCACGCCGTTGGTGGCCTCGAAGACCGGAGCGAACACATCGCAGGCCGCGCGGACGTCATCGGTGGTGATGGTGCGGATCGCGGCATCGGCGTCCGCGCCCTGCTCGGCAAGCTCTTTCAGCTGGTCGTCGTAGGCGTGGCCCTGGCTGAGCGCACCCTGGAAGATCGTCGGGTTGGTGGTGACCCCGACGACGGACCGGGTCTCGATCAGCTCGAGCAGGTTGCCGGACCGGATGCGGTCCCTGGACAGATCGTCGAGCCATACGGACACTCCCGCCGCCGTCAGGGCGGCGAGATTCTCGTTCTGAGCCATGAGCGCTTATCCCTTCACGTTCTCGAGCGTGCGCTGCGCGGCGGCAACGACGGCTTCCGGAGTGAAGCCGAATTCGCGGAACAGGGTCTTGTAGTCGGCGGAGGCGCCGAAGTGCTCGATCGACACGATCTCGCCCGCGTCACCGGCGAACCGGTGCCACGGCATCGCGATACCGGCTTCGACGACGACGCGAGCGGCGACCGCGGGCGGGAGCACCTCGTCCCGGTAAGCCTTGTCCTGCGCGTCGAACCACTCCACGCACGGCATCGACACCACGCGGGTGGCGATGCCCTGCTCCTCCAGCGTAATGCGGGCGGCGACCGCGAGCTGCAGCTCCGAGCCGGTGGCGATCAGGATCACTTGCGGTGTGCCCGTGGACGCCTCGGCCAGCACATAACCGCCCTTCGACACGCCCTCGAAACTGGTGCCCTCCAGGATCGGCAGATCCTGGCGGGTCAGCGCCAGCCCGGACGGACCGTCCTGGTGCGGCGGCTCGGACACCGAGAAATGCGACCGGTGCTCGCTGCTGTCGCGTTCCAGGATGGTGCGCCAGGCGTAGGTGGTCTCGTTGGCGTCGCCCGGACGGACCACGTTCAGGCCCGGGATGGCGCGCAGCGCGGCGAGATGCTCGATCGGCTGGTGTGTCGGGCCGTCCTCACCGAGGCCGATGGAGTCGTGGGTCCAGACATAGATCGCGGGCACCCGCATCACCGCCGCCAGGCGGACGGCCGGACGCATGTAGTCGCTGAACACCAGGAAGGTGCCGCCGTACGGACGGGTCGGGCCGTGCAGCGCGATGCCGTTGAGGATCGCGCCCATCGCGTGCTCGCGGACGCCGAAGTGCAGGGTCCGGCCGTACGGGTCGGCCTTCCACATGCCGGTGGAGATCGACTCCGGCCCGAAGCTGGGCTGGTCGGGCATGGTGGTGTTGTTGGACTCGGCCAGGTCGGCCGAGCCGCCCCACAGCTCCGGCAGCACCGGCGCCAGCGCGGCGAGCACCTTGCCGGACGCCTTGCGGGTGGCCATGCCCTTCGGATCCGGTTCGTAGCTGGGCAGATTCGCGATCCAATTGTCCGGCAGCCGCCGCTCGATCAGGCGGTCGAACAGCGCCTTGTTCTCCGGGTTGGCCGCAGCCCACGCGTCGAAGGACTTCTGCCACTCCGTATGCGCCGCGCGCCCGCGTTCGACGACCTTGCGGGTGTGCTCGATGACCGCCGGATCCACGTCGAAGCTCTTGTCCGGGTCGAAGCCGAGAATCTTCTTGGTGGCGGCCACCTCGTCGGCGCCCAGCGCCGCGCCGTGCGCGGTACCGGTGTTCATCTTGCTGGGGGCGGGGTAGCCGATGATGGTGCGCAGCACGATGATCGAGGGCTTGCCGGTCTCGGCCTTGCCGGCCTCCAGCGCGGCTTCGATGGCGACGACGTCCTCGCCGCCCTCGACCACCTGCACGTGCCAGCCGTAGGCCTCGTAACGCTTCGCGACGTCCTCGGTGAAGGCGATGGTGGTGTCGTCCTCGATGGAGATCTTGTTGTCGTCGTAGACCACGACGAGGTTGCCCAGCTGCTGGGTGCCCGCCAGCGACGACGCCTCGGAGGTGACGCCTTCCTCCAGGTCGCCGTCGGAGGCGATGACGTAGACGAAGTGATCGAACGGGCTCGTGCCCGGCGCGGCGTCCGGGTCGAACAGGCCGCGCTCGCGCCGCGCCGCCATCGCCATGCCGACCGCGGAGGCCAGGCCCTGGCCGAGCGGGCCGGTGGTGATCTCGACGCCGTCGGTGTGCCGGAACTCGGGGTGGCCCGGAGTGAGCGAGCCCCACTTGCGCAGATTCTTCAGGTCGTCCAGTTCCAGGCCGTAACCCGCCAGGTAGAGCTGGATGTACTGGGTGAGGCTGGAGTGACCGCAGGACAGCACGAACCGGTCCCGGCCGACCCAGCTCGGATCGCTCGGGTCGATGCGCATGGTGCGCTGGTAGAGCGTGTACGCCAGCGGCGCCAGGCTCATCGCGGTACCGGGATGGCCGTTTCCGGCGTTCTGCACCGCCTCGGCGGCCAGGACCCGGATGGTGTCGACAGCCTTGGTGTCCAGATCCGTCCAGTCGTCCGGGTGGTTCGGCTGAGTGAGGGCGCGGATGTCGTCTGTGATCGACACGACCGAGGTTCTCCTGACATTGGTTCGTCGACGGCGGGTGGGTTCTGACGGCGATGATCGCGCGGCAGCTACGGCATGCTCAACGGGTATACCCAACTACCCTAGATGTGCCCGGTGACCGGCACACCATTAACCCTGTCTTGGTTTCGCGGCCGGTGGCGCGCTGCGTGTTCGCTCGCGTCGGTCCCGGGTGACGAGACTCTTCCGCGCCGGGGAACGGTATTCGGGGTTGAATCGTGAACGACACGGACTCGATGCGAGGACCCGTGCGGCCAGAGCCTCGAACAAGAGTCCTACCGGCGGGTCGCGCGCCCCTGGCGAAGACCCTGCGTGCGGTGCGGGACCGGCGGTACGGCGCGTCACATACCGGTGACGTTGCGCGGGGGCGAGGAAAGGGGCGGGGGCGGCGGGGGTCTACCATCCTTTGTAGTAGTAGTCGCGCCGCACCGGTCGGCAGGGGCGCCGGGGCGGACGGAAGTCCGGCGCGGGCTCGTCCGTACCACCGGATCCAGCGCACTGCTGGTCCATGCCGGATGCGATGCACAGCGTGCGAGGAGAGACAGTGCGGATTGGGCAACGGCCGGGTGGCGATGGTGCGCACGGCTCCTCCGCGACGGCGCTGGCCGACCGGTTCACGGGTCCCGGCCTACCGTCCCGGCTGATGCGACGGGCGCTGGCCTACATCGCGCTGACCAAGCCCAGGGTGATCGAGCTGCTGCTGGTCGCCACGATCCCCACCATGCTGCTCGCCGACCGCGGCATCGTCGACATCCGCCTGATACTGGCGACCCTCTTCGGCGGCTGGATGGGCGCGGCGAGCGCGAACACGCTCAACTGTGTCGCCGACGCCGACATCGACAAGGTCATGAAGCGCACCGCCAAGCGGCCGCTGGCCCGGGAGGCGGTGCCCACCCGCAACGCCTTCGTCTTCGGCGTCGTGCTCGGCCTCGGCTCCTTCGCCTGGTTGTGGTGGCAGGCCAACCTGCTCAGCGGCCTACTCGTCGTCGCGACGATCCTGTTCTACGTCTTCGTCTACACGCTGGGTCTCAAGCGCCGCACCTCGCAGAACGTGGTGTGGGGCGGCGCGGCGGGCTGCATGCCCGCGCTGGTGGGCTGGTCGGCGGTGACCGGCGGCATCGGCTGGCCCGCCCTCGCGCTGTTCGGCGTCATCTTCTTCTGGACGCCGCCGCACACCTGGGCGCTGGCCATGCGCTACAAGGAGGACTACCGCGCGGCGGGCGTGCCGATGCTGCCGGTGGTCGCCACCGAGCGCACGGTCACCAAGCAGATCGTCGTCTACACCTGGCTGACCGTGCTCACCACCCTCGTCCTGGCGCCCGCCACCGGCGTGATCTACACGGCCGTGGCCCTGGTGGCCGGAGCGTGGTTCCTGCTCATGGCGCATCAGCTGTACGCGGGCGTGCGGCGCGGCGAATCGGTGAAGCCGCTGCGGCTGTTCCTCCAGTCGAACAATTACCTGGCCGTGGTGTTCTGCGGCCTCGCGGTGGACTCGGTGCTCGGCTGGGACACCATCGGCAGCTTCTTCAGCTGATCGCGCCGATGTAGCCGTCCGGGCGGACGAGCACCCGGGCGCCCTCGGCCGCGGCATAGGCCGCGTGCGCGTGCCCGTCGACGTCCACCACGTGCGGTCCGGTCACCGGCGTCCCGGGGCGTACCACCGCGTACGCGTGCGGCCCCGCCTCCGGCGACGTGCCGAATGACAGCACCGTCGCGTGCGGCCCGCGGAACAGGTCGAACAGTCGGACCGGCCGCCCCAACTCGTCTTTCACCGGCGCGTCCGACGCCCGGTCGCCGACCGCCAGCGCCTCGCGCACGGCGGGGTCGCGGTAGGTGATGTCGAGCTGCTGGGTCTCCGGTCCCCGCTCCATCGCATCTTCCGCACCGTCGACCAGCTTGTCCAGTAGCTCGGAGCTCAGCCCCAGCACCTCGGCGGCGACGGTCCTGCGCTCGGCTTCGTAGCTGTCCAAGGGCGTGTCGTCTCCGGCGAGTGCGGCGGCCAGTTTCCAGCCGAGGTTGTAGGCGTCCTGGATGCCGGTGTTCATGCCCTGGCCGCCGGTGGGCGGATGCGCGTGTGCCGCATCGCCGGCGAGGAACACCCGGCCGTCGCGGAAACGCCGCGCGAGGCGGATGTTCGGTCGCCACACGGTCACCCAGGTCAGGTCGGTGAGGATGACGTCGTCGCGTCCGCAGTAGCGGTCCACGTACTCCTGGAGCAATTCGAGGCTCGGCTGCGCGTCGCCGGTCAACGGGGCGGCGAATTGGAACTGACGCCCGCCGGGCAGCGGGGACAACGCGATGCCCCGCATCGGCTCGTCGGCGGCGGCGAACCAGTAACCGAACTCGTGATCGAGCGCGTCGGCGCGCACGTCGCCGAGCAGCATCCGCAGTGATTCGTCGGTGCTGCCTTCGAACGGGATGCCGGTTGTCCTGCGCACCGTGCTCTTGCCGCCGTCCGCGCCCACCAGGTAGGCGGCGCGCACGGTCTCCCGCACGCCGTCGCGTTCCAGCACCGCGGTGACGCCGTGATCGTCCTGCGTGAAGCCGGTCAGCGCGGTGCCGAGTTCCACGCGCACGCCGAATTCGGCGAGCCGGTCGCGCAGGATGGCCTCGGTGCGGGATTGACCGAGCACCCACAGGTTCGGGTAGGGGACGGCGGGGGTCGGCTCGATCGGCTCGTTCATCCTGCGCTCGGTGACGAACTCGCCGCCGAGGTGCACGCGCATCACCGGCGTCGGCATCCCGGCCGCCAGCACCGCGTCCAAGACTCCCAGGTCATCGAAGACTTCCAGGGTGCGCGGCTGGATGCCGTCGCCACGGGAGCCCGCGAAGAAGGTGGCCGCCTTGTCGACGATCCGGACCGGGATGTCCCGGCGAGCGAGATCGAGGGCGAGGGTGAGGCCGGTGGGTCCGGCGCCCGCGACGAGAACGAGCTGGGTCATGACGTACTCCTGATGAATCAATATTCAGTGAATATAGATTCAGTGTCGCGCTTGGTACGTTGCGTTGTCAAGGAGGTGAGGTGGGTGTCGCTGAGTCGCAAGGAGAAGTCGGCCGAAACCGAGCAGGCGTTGAAGGCCGCGGCGCTGCGGTTGTTCGCCGAGCGCGGCTACCTGAACACCAAGATCACCGACATCACGACGGCCGCTGGGCGGGCGGCGGGGTCGTTCTACAACCACTTCGCGAGCAAGGAAGAACTGCTTCAGGCGCTACTGAACGACCTGGCCGCGGCGGGGGACGAGCGCGCGGAGGGGCCGGATCACAACCCGGATTTCAGCGACCCGGAGGCGGTGCGCTATCACGTCGCCGGGTATTGGACCTTCGCGCGCGAGCACGCGCCCGTGCTGCGCGCGGTGAATCAGGCGGCTCTGGTCAACGAGGAATTCGCGCGGATGGTCGCGCGCTTCGGCAGCCGGCAGCGCGCGGACATCGCCGACCACGTGGCGGGCTTCGCCGAGCAGGGGCTGCGGCTGCCGAGCACCGCCGACGCCAGCCTGGCGATGATGTTCCTGCTCACCCAAAGCCTGCTGGCGGCGGTCGAGGAAGGAAACGTCGAATTGACCGACGATCAGGCCGTGGAAGGCCTGACCCGCTTCATCTATCGCGGTCTCACCGGCCGCGACTACTGAGGGGACGGTGGACGACCCGCCGGATCGCCCACCGTCAGCGGCTCACGGAAGCAGGACGATGGAACCGGTGGTCTTGCGGCCTTCCAGGTCGCGGTGGGCCCGCTCGGCGGCGGCGAGCGGGTAGGTCGCGCCGATCCGAATGTTCAGCGTGCCCTTGGCGATGGCGTCGAGGATGTCACCCGCGCGCCAGGTCAGCTCGGCGCGGTCGCGGGTGAAGTGCGCCAGCGTGGGGCGGGTGACGAACAGCGAACCTGCCGTGCTGAGCCGTTGCAGGTCGAACGGCGGCACCGGGCCGCTCGCGCCCCCGAACAGGGCGAGCGTGCCGCGCACGCGCAACGCGGCGAGGCTCGCCTCGAAGGTCGCCGCACCGACTCCGTCGTAAACCGCGGCCACGCCCACGCCGTCGGTGAGTTCACGCACGCGGTCGGCGAGGTCGTCGCCGTAGCGCAGCACCTCCGCGGCGCCTGCCGCGCTCGACAACGTCTCCTTCTCGTCGGTGGACACCGTGGTGATCACCCGGACGCCGCGTGCGGCCAGCAGCTGGGTGAGGATCAGCCCGACGCCGCCCGCGCCCGCGTGCACCAGCACCGTCTCCCCGGGCTCGGGCTTGTAGATCGACTCGATGAGATAGTGCGCGGTCATGCCCTGCAACAGCGCCGACGCGGCCACCGGCGGATCGACGCCGTCCGGCACCGGGATGGCGACGGCGGCGGGCACCGCGACCTTCGGCGCGTAACTGCCCGGCGCGGCCGACCACGCCACCCTGTCGCCGACCGCGAAGTCGGTCACGTTCGAGCCGACCTCGGCGACGACGCCGGTGCCCTCGGCGCCCGGGATGTAGGGGACGTTCTGCGGGTAGCGCCCGGTGCGGATATAGGTGTCGATGAAATTGACGCCGATCGCCTGCGTATCGACCAGCAGCTGGTCCGGTCCGATCCGCGGATCGGGCACGTCGACGTACTTCAGGACCTCGGGACCACCGTGTTCGGAAACCTGAATGGCGCGCATGGGATCCAGTTCTACACCCGACCGACGGGCCTGCTGCCTACCGGTCGGTAAACTGCGTGCCATGAGTACTCGAACCGCCACGGCGCGGGCGAAGCTGTCGAGCGCCCTCGTGGAGTCCGTCAAGGGATTCGTCGCCGACCACGGCGGATCCGCCACGGCCGTGCTCCAGCCCATCGGCCGCGCGGGCGTCCGCGTCACCCTGGTCGGCTCCGACGGCATCCTCGGCGACCGGGTCGTCCCGGACCTGGACACCGCCAAGGCATTGATCGACACCATCGACGGACTCACCGAGGCGGACGAGTGGGATCGCGAACTCAGCTCGATCGTCACTCCGCGCAAGGGCCACTGGGCCAAGATGGCGGGCTGGGTCGCCAAGCAGGCCCGCTTCCCCAAGGCGCGCAACGAGAAGTGATCGGTGCGTAGCCGAGTGACGCTGCCCGGCCGTGTCGGCGCGACGCTGGCCGCCGTGTGCGCAGCGCTTGCCGCAGCGGCGATTCCGGCGGCCGCGCAGCCGCCGGAGACTCCGAACGTGCTGCGCGCCTGCACGCCCGGCGACTATCCGCCGTACTCGATCAGGGATGACGCGGGCGGCTACCGCGGTGTGGACGTCGACCTCGCGCGGGGATTCGCCTCCCTGCTCGGCCGTCCGATCGAGTTCGTGCCCGTGACCTGGGCGACGCTGAAGACGGACTTCGCCGAGCGGAACTGCGATCTCGCGGTCGGGGGCATCTCCGACCTGCCGTCGCGCCGCGCGTTCGCCGACTTCTCGATCACCTACGGCACCGACGGCAAGGCTCCGATCACCCATCGCTCGAACGGCGCGGCTTACTCGACCGTCGCGGAGATCAACCGCCCCGGTGTTCGCGTGATCGCCAATCGGGGTGGGACGAACGAGGAATTCGCGCGCAAGAACTTCCCCGACGCGCAGCTCACCCTGTGGCCGGACAATCTGACGATCTTCGGCGAGATCGAACAGGGCCGCGCCGATGTGTTCGTCACCGATTCCGTCGAGGGCCGCTACCGCGTGCGGCAGCACCCGGACCTGCAAGTGCTGCATCCCGAAGCGCCGTTCGACTCCTTCGGGAAGGTGCTGCTGGTGCGGCGGAACGCTCCGGTCCTGTCGGCCATGGTGGACGCCTACTTGGCGACCCAGCTGGCGGCCGGCGCGGTGGATCGGCTGTTCGACCAGTGGATCGGGCCGCGCGCCTCCGTCGGCTGAGAGCATCGCCTGTTCGGATCGCGAAGACATCGTGGCTGCCCGCTGACGACACGGACGTTTCGGGTCGCGATGATGGCGGTACCGCCGCTTCGGCGACCTGAAGCTACTCTGCCCCAGCCGAATTTCACGGCAGGCGGACAGGTCGATACCAGCCGAGTCGATGCCGAGGACTGGGTAGCTCGATCGTCAGCTCGTCGCTCGCTCGGAATCGTCCCGGCGCGGATGCTCGAGGAGCGCTTTCCATGCTGTCTGCCACGGGAAGAGGGGCAAGCCCGCCTCGCCGGTGCCCCGTTCGTGCGGCTCGCCTTCGCCGATCACGATGGTGACGCCCCACTCTGAGAGTTTGCGCAGCCCCTCCTGAATCGCCGGGAAGCTGATCTGCGCACGGTTCGAGTAAGGCACACCCACGATCGGCAGCCCTTTGCCGAGTCCTTCGACCAGCAGGCCGAGCAGCAGCGTATCGGAGATCCCCGCGGCCCATTTCGCGATCGAGTTGCCGGTGAGCGGAGCGGCGATGAGGGCGTCGGCGGGCGGCAGCACATCCGGCGTACCGGGCTCCTTGTATTCGCTGCGCACGCGATAACCGGTCTGCGCCGCGAGCGCGTCGGCGTCGATGAATCGGGTCCCCGAGGGGGAGGCGATCACGCAGACCACCCAGCCGTCCGCCTGGGCCAGGGCGATCAACTTGCCGACGTCGCGTGCGGCGGGCGAGCCGGTCACCAGGGCGTACAGCACGGGATTTCCATTGGCGTCCACCAATTCGTGGTGTCACGCCACCGACGCGCGCGGAGGTCGGCCCGCACCCGCTGGGCTCCCGCCGCGCCCACCTGCCCGGCGTCTCGCATCGCGGCAGCGGCGACCGTGGCCATGGCCGAGGCGATCGCGAGGTCAGGTTCGTAGATGGACCGCTGTGGCGCGGCAGGTGAATCCCCCCTGTGGGATCGGCTCGATCTCGACATCGACCTCCGAAGACTGTGCGGCAACGGATTTGCCTGGATGTACGCCGGTCGGACCCACCTCGTCGATCATGCCGCGCCGGGTCGGAGCGGCGCGTGAGGGCTCATGCGGGGACGGCGCCGACGCGTTTGGCGAGGCGGCCGAGGTCGCCGCTGGTGAGGTCGCGGCGGGCGGTGCGCATCATGTGACCGACGAGTTCCCGGACATGGCTCATGCCTCGGACCTGTTGCGGGGCGATGTGTTCGGCGCGCAGGAGGGCATGCAGGGAGTTTCGGTAGTCGCGGCGCAGGGCGTGTGCGCGGCCGATTTCGACGAAGTATTGGGCACGGCGGCCTTCGGCGGGGATGGTGTGCGGGTCGAGGATGGGTGCGATCTCGAGGACTCGGCCTGGTTCGCGTTGTTCCATTGCTGCCGACATTCGCCACAGGATCACGTTTGTCGCGTTGAAGGTGGAGTTGCGCAGGAGGGCGTTGTCCGAGTCGGCGTGTTGGAGTCGAGCAACTTGCTCGTCCGCTTCGTTCAAGTGGTCGTCCGGGTCGCTGCCGAGTGCTGCTGTGACGAGAGCGGCTTGCAGATGCAGCATGCCGTACGTGTCGCGTAATCGCATGCTTGCCGCAGTTCAGCGGCATACTTCGTCGCGGCCGTGAGTTCGTCCGGACCCCGCCACGAATCGACCGCCGTGGTGTTGCCGTGCGTCCAGAGGACCGTTTCGATGTCGGATACCGCGGCGTGGAACCCGGCGGAAGTCGGGTCCAGCCGATCCTGGCTATCTCCGGTCAGGTCTCCGACCGCGACGCCGAGTGCTTGCGCGAGCGCGTGCAGCCTGCGCCGCGAATCGACAGGCCGCTCACCGTTCTCGTATTTGGCGATGGCTCCCCGGCTGACACCGATCCGGTCGGCCAGAACTTGCTGAGAGATGCCGCGACGCGCGCGAACAGCACGCACTGGTCGGCCGATGTACCGGCCTCGGTCTTTCCCCTGATCTTCGCGCATCGGCTCTCCCTCGCCGGATGCTGATCGAAAACCCCATGCTAGACGCGCTGTCAGGTGTCCCGCAGCGGGACAGCGCGAGATTCGCGGCCCGCCAAGCTGTTCCGGCACTCAGCCGGGCGCGGCCATCCGCGATGGAGCGCCGTTCGCGCTCGCTCGGTGGGTGCTGACCCGTTGCGGCGCGCAGATCGCGCTGCCCTCGCCCGCCGACCGGTCGCCGTGTTTCCGGGTGTGGGTCGAACCCCCGCGCGACACCTTCCGGCCCTCGGGCTCGGTCGTGGTCGCGGCGATTCGCGTCCGCGCGCGGCAGGGGAGGTGACCGTGCGGCAAGAATCGCCGCGCCCGGATGAACCGGACGTCCACTTGTCCATCCAGTTCCACGATATCCGAATGGAATTCGCGGCTTGCCGAACCGCGGCGGAGCTGTTCGTGCGGGAGTGGCGCGCCCGGCACTACCACCACGCGGTCACCGTGCTGTCCGATGATCCCACCGGGCTGCCTCGGCTGCCCAACGAGCGACTGTTCCTGCAGCCATGACCGGTCGCACACTCAGGTGTCGCGGGGAGGCTCGCGCCGGTGCTCGGCTCCCCAGCGCACCAACCCGATCGCCACGGCGAGATAGAGGACGGCGGCGACGATGACCATGATGCCGTAGTCCGCCACCCAGCCGGGAATCTTGGTCGAGGTGGCCAGCGCCGCGACCACCATCGCCAAGCCCAGGATCTCCGCGACGGGGCTCAGCGGCGCGAGGTCCACGTCGTAGCGGTGTTCGGAAGGCGACCCGCGCAGCACCGGGCGGGCGCCGCCGCCCACCGTCCTACCGCTCACGGCAGATCACCACGGGGACCTGCGCGTTGTGCAGCAGATTCTGGCTCGTCGATCCGAGCAGGAGGCCGGTGAGCCGGTTGTGCCCGCGACTGCCGGTCAGGACCAGTTGCGCGTTCTCGGCGTGCTCGAGCAGCGCTTCCACGGGTGTGTTCTTCCGGATTACCTTGGTGACGGTGACGTCCGGGTACTTCTCGTTCCATCCGGCCATGCGCTCGGACAGCAATTCCTCCTCCTGCTGGGCCAGCGTCTCCCACGCGTCGGGCACCGGAGTCCACTGCAGCAGATCCGGGTCGTTCCACGCGTGCAAGGCGATCACGTCGACACCCAGGGTGGAGGCGAGTTCGAACGCCTCGCCGATCGCGGCGTCACCACCCGGGCTCCCGTCGACGCCGACGAGCACGGGCCGCTTGTCCGGCAGTGGCCGGTCGAGCCTGCCCCGCCACACCGTCACCGGGCAGCCCGCCTTGTTCGCGACCGTGAGCGCGGTGGAACCGAGCAGCAGTGTGGAGAGCCGGTCTTGTGATTTGGCCGCGACGACGACCATGCGCGCACCCGCGCTGTGCGCGATCAACTCGCGCGCCGGAGTGCCGTCTTCGACGATCCGCCGGATCTCCACGTCCGGCTGCTCGGCACGCACGGCGTCGAACGCCTCCTGGACCTTCTGCTTCGCGGCCGCGCGGAGTTCGGGGCGCAGGTTGACCTCGGCCAGGGCGGAGGACGTCAGCGGGTAATCGAGCGCGGGAACGACAGCGAGCAGCACCAGCGTGGCATGCTGTCGGCTCGCGATGGCTCCGGCCCAGCGTGCCGCGCCCACCGCGGTGGGGCTGCCATCTATTCCGACGACGATCGACTGGAAGTCGGCGGGTGCGCTCATCTGGTCTCCGATTCTCGGCTCCGGCGGGGTCGGCTTTCACGTTCGCAGCCGACCGCTCGCAGCGCCGGGGTCGGTGGCCCCCGATGACGAGGACCTAAGACCTTCGCCGACCGGAAGCACCGTTTCCGAGGTGTCATCCCGAGCCGAATACAAAGCGGCGGATTTCCGCGCGGTGCGGGCCGCCGACCTTGGGGGGAGCGCGAGCTGAGGCACTGGCGAATTTCTTGCGAAGAACACTGCCGGATGGATGGGGTCCCCGCCTCCGGCTCGGAGCGATACCCTGTGAGCAGGGAGGTTCGGTAGCAAGGAGGCGATGTGGGACAACTGCGACGCAAGGTCTCCGCGCGCTTCGCGGCCGGGTGAACGACCACGGCTGATTTCGGGCTACCGATGCGTGAGCCGATCGACCTGGTCGATTCAGCCGAACGAACCCGCGCGGCGCTCGCCGCCGTCGTGGCGCGGTTCTCGGAGGCTTGGGCATCCGGCTCCCCACCCGACCTGTCCGCCTACCTGCCCCGTGCGCAAGCCGAGCGTCACACGATATTGATCGAATTGATCAAGGTCGACCTCGAGTACCGCTGGGTTCGCTACCACCTCCCCAAGCGGCTGATCGACTACCGGGCGGAATTCCCCGAGTTGCGAAACGGTCCGTTCCCGGCCGATCTGGTCTACGAGGAATTCCACGCCATGCGCCGCAGCGACCTCGGAAGCGATGCCGCCGACCTGACCGCCACCGGCACCGCCACGGCGGCCGGTCCGGAACTCGATCGGCTCACCAGCGACTACCGCAGCACGATGATCGCTCGCCCGAGCGCCCAGGTCGCCCTCGACGCCATCGACGTCGGCGACCGGGTCGACGATTTCGACCTCCTGATGCGGATCGGGGCCGGTGCGTTCGCCCAGGTGTACCTCGCGCGCCAGCAGTCGATGCAGCGACTGGTCGCGGTCAAGATCTCGCACAACCACGGCAACGAGCCGCAGACGCTCGCCCAGCTGGATCACGAATACATCGTGCGCATCTTCGACCAGCGACTCATCGCCGACGGCGAGCTGAAGCTGCTTTACATGCAGTATCTGCCCGGAGGAACACTGCTCGACGTGCTGCGCTTGTCGCGCGCGACGCCCCGGGAGCGGCGCGGCGGCCGACTGCTGCTCGATGCCATCGACAAGGTACTCGCCGACAAGGGCGAGGTCCGGCCCACCGAATCAGCCGTGCGGACCCGGATCGCCGCTCTGACCTGGCCGGAGACCGTCGCCTGGCTGGGCCGCCGACTCGCGGACGCCCTGCAGCACGCGTCCGAACGAGGGGTGCTGCACCGCGACATCAAACCCGCGAACGTGCTGCTGAGCGCCGAGGGAAGCCCGAAGCTGGCCGACTTCAACGTCAGCTTCAGCAAACGCGTTACGGGCACCAGCCCCCTGGCGTACTTCGGCGGATCGCTGGCCTACATGTCGCCCGAACAGCTGGAAGCCTGCCATCCCGACCTCCCGGCGACCGCCGGGGAACTGGATACGCGCAGTGACATCTTCGCGCTGGCGGTCATGCTGTGGGAGTTGCTCACCGGGCGCCGCCCCTTCGCGGACGAAATGTCCGCGGGTGAGTCGCAGACGTCGCTTGCCCACATGATCGAACTGCGGCGCAGACCCGTGGAGCCGGCGTTCCTGTCGGAGCTGCCGCCGGATTGCCCCGTGGCGCTGCGCCGCGTGCTGCTGAAGTGCCTGTCGCCCGACCGCGCTGACCGCTACTCTTCCGGTTCGGAATTGGCGCAACAGCTCGACTTATGCCTGGAGCAGAGGGCCCGCGATCTCGTCTATCCGCCCCCGGACAGCTGGCGCGTACGACTTTCGCGCAGGCCCACCCCCGTCTTGTGGCTGTCTTCGCTGGTCGGTGTCGGCCTGGCCACGGTCTATATGGCGGTGCACGTGCAGGAGTTGATCAGAGAGCGCCTGTCCGATGCCACCAATAGGCAGCTCAACATGGGCGTCTACGTTTTCGTTCTCATCGCAGGCCCGCTGTCCATCCTCATCTACGCGTACATGTCCCGTCATGTGCTCGCGGTTCCTCGCGGCTTGCGTGCGGGCAGACGTTACGACGAGGCACTGCTCGCGCGGGTGCGGTCGCGGACCCTGTTCTGGGGCGACATGTGTGCGCTGAACACCTTCCAGACCGGGATGACGGCGACCGTGACCGGGGTGTTCCTGTGTCTCTGGTTGACCGACCTTCCGGCGCGGCTGGTGATTCACGCGGCGATGACCGTCTTCATGGCGGGCGTCATCTCCGTGGCCTATACGTTCTTCCTGTCGACGTTCTACATCGTCCGCTGCGTCTATCCGATCTATCTGCGCTACACCCGCACGACGGTGGACGACTCCGGCCATATACGCGCGCTGCGTCGAAGAACCATGGTCTATCTCGCGGTCACGGCATCCGTGCCGCTGGTGGGGGTGCTGGCCGGATTCAGCCTTCTCGAACCCGAGGAACTTCCGCTGGTGCGCGATTCGGTCCTGGGTTTGTGCGCTGTCGGCGGACTCGCGTTCGTCGCCGTCTACTGGCTGTACCGGACGCTCGACGCGGACCTGCGCGCGTTGCAGCGGGTGGTCGGGAGACCGGCGGCGGGCGTCGGCTGATCGGCCGCGCGGCTAAGCCTGCCCGGCGAACCGGGCGATCGCCCGCCGGATGGCCGCACCCATGGCGGGGCTGCCGGTGTGCCCGGAATCGTCGATGACCTCGAGTTCCGCGTCGGGCCATGCCTGAGCCAGCTGCCAGGCGGTGTACAGCGGGGCGCTCAGGTCGAGCCTGCCGTGGATCAGCACTCCGGGGATGCCCGTCAGCCGGTGCGCATCGCGCAGCAACTGCCCGTCCTCCAGCCAGGCCGCATGAGCGAAGTAATGCGTGCAGATCCGGACGAACGCCATGCGCGCGGCGTCCGGCTTGGCGCTGTACTGCCCGGGGCTGCCGAGGTTTTCGTGCGCGATCACGGCGTCTTCCCAGGCGCACCACCGCTGCGCCGCCGCCTCGCGGATGGCGGCGTCGGGACTTTCCACCAGCCGTCGGTAGGCATCGACGAGATCGCCGTAGCGATCGGCGAGCGGGACGCCGGTGCGGAAGGTCTCCCACTGCTCGGGCAGCAGCCGTGCGACATCGCGGTAGAGCCAGTCGATCTCCTCTTGCCGGGTCATGGTGACCCCGGCCAGCACGATCTCGCTGACCCGCTCGGGGTGGCGCTGCGTGTAGGCGAGGATCAGCGTCGCGCCCCAGGAACCGCCGAAGAGCAACCACCGGTCGATCCCGAGGTGTTCGCGCAGCCGTTCCATGTCCGCGATCAGGTGATGGGTGGTGTTGTGCGCGAGATCGACAGCGGGGTCGGAGGCGTGTGGCAGGCTCTCCCCGCAGCCGCGTTGATCGAACAGGACGATCCGGTAGGCCGCCGGGTCGAAGCTTCTGCGCGAACCGCGTCGTCCGCCGCCGCCGGGCCCGCCGTGCACCACCAGCGCCGGCTTGCCACTCGGGTTACCGCTGGTCTCCCAGTAGATCCGCTGACCGTCCCCGACGTCGAGCAGCCCGTCGGCATACGGCTCGAACTCGGGAAAGGGCTGCGACGCATCGGATCGCGGGTGAGGCGTGGACACGACCGATCACGCTACCGCCGAGCGAGGATCACAGCCCGGTGGTGCGAGACGCGCGCGAGCGCGCTCCGGCCCCACATCGGCATTGTGCCGAAGTGGCCCGTGGCGTGCCGAAGCCGTGCGAACTGCTTGCAGCGCTCTGGTACACGGGTCGTTCACCTGTTGTGGCGTGACGACCAGGGGTAAGCGTGGGTCGCTCAGGCGGCCTGCGTGGCCTGGTCCGGCTTCGGAGCGGCGACCCGCTCCCGGGTGCGCAGCGAGGCCCACAGCGCGGCGGTGGCTGCGGTGCACGCGGCAGCCCCGCCCACGTGCACGACGACCAGCGCCGCGGGGACGTCGGTGAAGTACTGCACGACGCCGACCAGCGCCTGCGAGCACACCAGTGCGAGCAGTACGAACAGGCGGGTGCGCACGGCGGGGGTGATGCCGACCGCGAACAGGCCGAACGCCAGGCCGACCAGCAGCGCGAGATACCCCACCAGCAGTTGGGAGTGCAGATGCACCAGGGTGACGATCTCGACCTGCAACCGCTCGACTTGGCGTTCGATGCTCTTGTCGCCCGCGTGCGGACCGGCCGCGGTCACCAGTGTGCCCGCGATCAGGACCGCGCTGAGCGCGACGCCCGCGAAGGCGGTGAGCCAGCGCAGCGGCGCGGGGGCCTGCACGGTATCGACGCCGTCGTCGGGTTCGCCGATCTTCGCGTACAGCACCACCGCCAGCCACACCATCACCATCGACGCGAGCAGGTGCGTCGAGACGGTCCACCACAGCAGCCCGGTGCGCACCGTGATACCGCCGATGATCGCCTGCACGACGGTGCCGCCGGGCATCAGCCACGCGTAGACCAGCACCTCGCGGCGGCGGCGCGCACGGGTCACCGCCAGCACAACGGCCGCCGCGCACAGCGTGACCGCGAACGTGAGCAGCCGGTTGGAGAACTCGACCGCCTGATGGATGGCCGGGACCTCCGACACCGCGACCGGTGTGAAGCTGCCGGGGAAGCACTGCGGCCAGGTCGGGCAGCCGAGACCGGAGGCGGTGACCCGCACGACGGCGCCGGTCACCGAGATGCCCGCCTGGGACAGGATGACCGCGAGCGCGATCAGGCGCTGCGTCCGTGAGGAGGGCAGCGGCAGCTTGTCGACGAGTCGCAAGAACGCGCGATACAGCACGTCGGAAATGGTAGCCGGGCCGGATCCGACGGCTTCATCCGGTCTACTACATTTCGTCGTTGAGGCTCAGTGGAAGCGGAACAGGCGGGTCGCCGCGACGCCCGACACCACGCCCCATACGGCGAGTACGGCGATCCCGAACCAGTCGACGCCGGTGTGCATCGCGGTTTCCAGCGCTTCGGCCAGCGCGCCCGACGGCACCAGCCGGGCGAGCACGCTCACCACGGCGGGCAGGTCGTCGGCGGCGAACACGATGCTGGCGACGCCGAGCATGACGAACCACAGGATGTTGGCCAGCGCGAGCACGACCTCGGCTTTCAGGGTGCCGCCCAGCAGCAGGCCCATCGCCGCGAAGGTCGCGGTGCCGAGCGCGATCACCGCCGCGCCCAGCAGCAGCCCGACGGGTTGCGGCCGCCAGCCCAATGCGAAGCCGATGAGGCCGAGCAGGACGGCTTGCAGCACGACCACGATGAGCACGGCCGCGCTCTTGCCCGCGATGACGCCCCAGCGCGGCAGCGCCGTCGCGCCGAGCCGCTTGAGCGCGCCGTAGCGGCGGTCGAAGCCGACGGCGATGGCCTGACCGGTGAACGCGGTGGACATGACGGCCACCATCATCACCGCGGGCACGATCTTGTCCACCCGGTGCGCGCCGAGATCGCCGAACGGCAGCAAGCTCAGGCCGACCAGCAGGGTGATCGGGATGAACATGGTCAGCAGGAGTTGTTCGCCGTTGCGCAGCAACAGGATCAGCTCGAGCCTGGTCTGCGCGAACAGCATCGCGGCGCGGCTGCTCGGGCGCGGGCCGGGGGCGAAGGTGCCCGGCGTGAATCGGTTGGCGGTCGCGTCGTGCTCGCTCATCCGCGCAGGTCCCGTCCGGTCAGTTCGAGGAAGACGTCTTCGAGGCGGCGCTGATCGATCCGGATGTCGGTGGCCAGCACGTTCATTCGCGCGCACCACGCGGTGACGGTCGCGAGCACTTGCGGATTGATCTCGCCCTCCACCAGATAGGTGCCGGGGGTGGTCTCCCGCGGCGCGAACCCTTCGGGCAGGGCGTTCGCCAGCAGTTCCAGGTCCAGTTTGGGCGGCGCGGTGAAGCGCAGCTGCCCCGCCGCTCCGTGCGCGGTGACCTCGGCGGGGGTGCCGGAGGCGACGATGCGGCCGTGGTCGATGATCACCAGCTGGTCGGCGAGTTGCTCGGCCTCGTCCATCATGTGCGTGGTCAGCACGACGGTCACCCCGTCGCGGCGCAGGGCGTCGATCAGTTCCCAGACGATCAGCCGGGCCTGGGCATCAAGGCCCGCCGTCGGTTCGTCCAGGAACACGATTTCCGGTTTGCCCACCAGCGCGCAGGCGAGGGCGAGCCGCTGCTGCTGGCCGCCGGAGAGGCGGCGGTAAGGGGTGCGGCGGTTGTCCTGGAGGCCGAGCGTGCGCAGCAGCCAGTCGGGGTCGAGCGGATCCGCGGAGTAGGCGGCTACCAAGTCCAGCATTTCCCCCGCTCGCGCGCCGGGATACGCGCCGCCGCCTTGGAGCATGACGCCGATGCGGGGGCGCAGCCGTTCGGAATCGGCGACGGGGTCCAGGCCGAGCACGCGCACCGCGCCGGCGTCCGGCGCGGCGAATCCCTCGCACATCTCCACCGTGGTGGTCTTGCCAGCGCCGTTCGGGCCGAGCAGCGCGAGCACCCGCGCCGGTTCGACTTCGAACGTCAGGCCGTCCACGGCCGTGGTCTCGCCGTACCGCTTGACGACGGCGTCGACGCTGACGGCCGGTCCGGAGGCCGTGGTCACGACTCAGCCTCGCCGGCGCTCGGTTTCGGCGCACCCGGTGATGCTGTGTAGATGGCTCCCTCGCCACGCTCGGTCACGATGTCACACCGTAGGAGGTGGGCACCTGTGACGGAGCCGACACCCCCGTCTGCCCGCGCCAGGGCAGCGAGTTGCGCGTGATCACGATGAACAGCACTCCGACGATCACGGTGGCGATCGCGGCGCCCACGATCTGGAACACCTCCAGATCGGCGCCGCGCGGCATCAGGATGACGCTCACGATCGCCGAGAACGCCACCGCAGGAACCCGGAACACCGGCCGGGTCGCCCAAGCCGCCATCGGCACGATCGCCCACAGCAGATACCAGGGCTGCACCACCGGGAACAGCAGCACGATCGCGCCGAGCGCCACGCCGAGCGCGCCGACGGGATGCAGCCGCCCGGTGCCGGTGGCGACCAGCATCCGGACGGTGAAGAAGCCCGCGACCACCGCCGCGATCGGGCGGGTGATGCTCAGCAGCGCGGTGGTGTGATCGCCGAGTCCCAGCAGCACACCGCCGAACCCGGTGATGATGCCGAGCACGGTCGGCAGCGACATCCAGCTGCGCACCACGCTCGCGGTGTTCAGCGTGTAGATCCAGCCGAATCCGAGCCCGCTGACCGAACTGATGAAAAGCGTTGTGCCGATGGCGATCGCGCCGAGCATGGCGGCCGCGATGGCGACCGTGCGCAGCGAGGCGCCCCAGCGCCGCGCCAGCGCCATCCCGACGAACCCGAGCACGATGATCGAGGTGAACTTGATCGAGGACGACAGCGTGATGATGATCGCCCCGCTGATCAGCCACGCGTAGGCCCGGCCGTCGAACGGGTGGGTGTCCTCGATGGCGCGCAGACAGAACTCCAGGCCCGCCAGCATCAGGCCGAGCATCAGCGCGTCGTTGTGCACGCCGCCGACCAGATGGAACAGCACCAGCGGGTTGGCCGCGCCGAGCCACAGCGCGCTCACCGGCGCGACGCCGCAGCGCACCGACAGCCGGGGCAGCGCCCAGACGATCAGCGCGACGCCGCCGAGCGCGAGGATCCGGTGCACCCACACGCCCGCGATGATGTTGTCCCCGGTGAGTTCGGCGATGCCACGGCCGATCCAGAGGAACAGCGGACCGTAGGGCGCGGGGGTGTCGCGCCAGATGGTCGGCACGTTGTTGGTCAGGACGTTGTCGATCCCGAGTCCCGCGACCGGGCCTTCCTGATACGGGTCGATGCCGCGCGCGGCGATCTCGCTCTGTGCCAGATAGGAGTAGACGTCGTTGCTGAACAGCGGGGGAGCGACGCTGAGCGGGATCAGCCACAGCAACAGCGTGCGGTCCAGCTGCGAGCGGGTCAGCCGGTGGATCGGGGAGCCGCCGATGCCGCCGATCGCGAATCGGCCCAGCAGCAGCCAGGCCAGCACGACCACGACGGTGCCGGTCATGCACATGGCCAGCGAGCCGGTGTGGGCGCGGGCGAAGATGCCCAGCACGCGGACGCCGGAGGTCGGGTTCTGGTGCACCGGTTGCGCGCCGATGCCGAGCGCGCTGATCGCCATCAGCACCGTGCCCGTCGCGCCCATCAGGCGGATCCGGTCGAGCTGCGCCAGCTCCTTACGGTCGAGACCGGGCACCTCCGACTCGTCGCGATGCAGCACCGCGATCGTGTGATCGGCCGCGGGCACGTCGAGTCCGAGTGCCCGGCGCCCGACCGCCAGTGTCCTGCGCCGCGCGCCGTCCAGTACCGCCACGCAACGCAGCCTAGTTGGTGCGCGCATGCGGGTCTGTCGTGTCGATGTCAGCGAGGACGGGGAGCGTCGCCGGTGGGGTTCTCGTCGGTTCGTCGCAGCCATTCCGACAGCAGGGCGCGTTCGGCGTCGGTGAGCATCGGCAATTCCGGTGCGGCGGTTCGTAGGGCGGCCGCGGCGGCGTCGGGCGCGGAAGGTGGTGGGATGTCGGTGAGGATCGCGTGGGTCACCGCCTCGTACATCGCCTCGGCAAGCCCGAGGTCACGGTCTTGGGCCGGGACGGACAACAGGGCCAGAGCGGCCCCGGTCCCGGCGGCATGGACGAGGTCGACGGCGCGACGTTCGCTTACCCGGAGCCGGCCGGCCGCCGCGACACGGTGCACCCGGGCGCGCAGCACCTGCAGCCCAGCGGCCGCCGCGGGTGAGGCAGTCCCGCGGTGGGGGTCGGTGAGCATCGAGAACACCGCCGGATTGGTCAGGGCGAAGTCGATGTGCGTGTCCCATCCGGCGCGAAGCTCGGCTACCGGGTCGTCCTCCTCGTCGGCGAGGGCCTTGCCCGCCACGTAGGTCGCGAAGACATGCTCGGCGACGGCATCGAGCAATGCGTCCTTGTCCTCGAAGAAACGGTAGATGGTCGGCGCCTGCATGCCGGCCGCATGCGCGACCGCGCGGGTGGTGACAGCGTGCGGGCCCTGTTCGCATAACAGCCGCCCAGCCACCTCGACGATGCGCTCCCGGGTCTCCTGCCTGCTCGCGCTGCTCGACCTCGACTCTGCCATGCGGCCATCCTAAGCGCTGCTGATATCGTCGTTGCTAACATCGATATTATCAATGTTAAGGAGTGTGGATGATCATCGTCACCGGAGGCACCGGACTGCTCGGCTCTCAGATCGTCGATCGGCTGCTGGAGCGGGTACCGGCCGCTCGGGTCGGCGTCAGCGTGCGCGACATCGACCGGGCAGGTGAGCTGGCCTCCCGCGGAGTGCGGGTGCGGCGCGGCGACTTCACCGACCCGTCATCCCTGGCCGAGGCATTCGCAGGCGCCACCCAAGTGCTGATCGTGTCGGCGAACCTGACCGGGGAGGCGGCCGTCGCCGCGCATGTCGCGGCGATCGACGCCGCTCGCGCGGCCGGGGCCGGGCGCATCCTTTACACCAGCCATCAGGCCGCCGCCGATGATTCGGTGTTCGGTCCCATGCCGGATCATGCCGCGACCGAGCGCTACCTGGCGGCGACAGGCATACCGTTCACCGCACTGCGCAACGGGTTCTACGCCGGTACCGTCCCGCTTTTGCTCGGTTCGGCGCTGGACACCGGTGAACTGCTCGCACCGGCCGATGGGCCGGTTTCCTGGACAGCCCATGCCGATCTCGCCGAAGCCGCGGCGATCATCCTCGCCGACGAAGGCCGGTTCGACGGGCCGACCCCGCCCCTGACCGCACCGGAGGCGCTGGACCTCGCCGACATCGCCGCCATCCTCACCGAACGGACCGGACGAACGATCCGCCGCGTCGTCGCCGCGGACTCCGAATGGGCCGCTTCCCTGGTCGCGCGCGGCGTCCCCGAGGAGCGGGCCGCCATGCTCCTCGGCATGTTCCGAGCCGCCCGCCGCGGGGAATTCGCCACTGCCACAGGCCAACTCGAAAGCCTTCTCCAGCGCCCCGCCATACCGGTCAGGTCGATTCTGCAGGCGGCCACCACTCGCTGAGCACGACCTACGGTTGCCCTCAACGGCACACCGGCGATTGCGGTCCTCGGGAACAAGGCACTGTCGTAAGGCGCTGTAGGCTGTCGTTCCGACCGGACCGGCGCCGGTCGCGGGGCACAATCGACAGATGGTTTCGGAGTCCAGGCGGCGGATCGAGGTGGCCGCGTCCGGGCTGCTGGCGCGGCACGGGTATCACGGGTTCGGTCTGAAGGCGTTGAGCGAGGCGGCCGAACTGCCGTATGGCTCTATCTACCACCACTTTCCGGGGGGCAAGGAGGAGATCGCGGTCGCGGCGATCACCGGGACCGGCGTGCTGACCGGCCGGATGATCCGGCAGGCGCCCACCGATGTGTTCGCCACCTTGGCCACGCTGTTCGAATTCATGGTCGGCAAGCTCGCGGACTCGGAGTGGACCGACGGATGCCCGGTCGGGACGCCCGCGCTCGACGGCGGCAGTGACGTCGAGGCGGTGCGCTCGGCCTGTGTGCACGCCTTCGAGGCGATGGAGCAGGCATTCGCCGGACTGCTCGCCGAACTGGGGCTCGGCGGCGAGGAGGCGGCAGAGCTGGCCACGACGGTGGTCGCCGCCTATGAGGGTGCCACGATCCTGGCCCGGATCCGGCAGACGGACGCCCCGCTGCGCACAGTGGCGCAGTCGATGGAGCGGCTGATCCGGTCGACGTTCGCGTCGGCGGGGATCGGCGGCCCCGCGACCGCGCCGCACCGAGCGGCGGCCACCACCGAGCCCGGTGCGGCAGCGCGTCCCGGACAATTTCCGGAAACTTCTGCCCAGCAAGGCGATGCGGGACCGAACGCTTGACTAGAAAGAACGTTCTAGCGACACTCGGACGATGAAGCGTCTGATGCTGACCGGTCCTGGTGCGATGCGCTGGGAAGAACATCCCGAACCCGTGCTGACCGGGTCCGGCCAGGCGCTCGTGCGGCCCGTCGCGCTGGCCACCTGTGACATCGACCCGGCCGTTCTGCGCGGCGCGTTCCCGCTGCCCGGACCGTATCCGTTCGGGCACGAGGGAGTGGCGGAAGTCGTCGACATCGGTCCGGAGGTGCGCGGCGTCACCGTCGGCGACCTGGTGGTGGTGCCGTTCCAGATCTCCTGCGGCGCCTGCCGGGCCTGCGCACGCGGGCGGACCGGAAACTGCGTGAGCCATCCGCGGCTGTCGTCGTTCGGCCTCGGCGCCATGGGCGGGTTGGACTGGGGCGGGTTGTGGGCCGACCTGGCGTTGGTGCCGCACGCGGACGCCATGCTGGTGCGGCTGCCCTCCGGCGTCGACCCGGCCGCGGTGGCCAGCGCCAGCGACAACATCCCGGACGCCTATCGCGCGGTCGGCCCGCAGCTGGCCGACGATCCCGCCGCCGAAGTGCTGGTGATCGGCGGCCCCGCCGCGCCGTCGATCGGTCTGTACGCCGCCGGGCTCGCCGTCGCCCTCGGTTCCGCCCGGGTGGTCTATCTCGACGACTCCGTCCAGCGACTGGGCATCGCGAAGTCGCTCGGCGCGGAGGCGATCGAAGGGCCCCCGGACGCACGGGTGGGGCGGTTCCCGATCGTCGTGGAGGCAGCAGGCCGGGCGAAAGCGCTGCGCGGGGCGATCGACGCGACGGCGTACGACGGCTGGTGCACGAGCGTCAGCGTCCAGTCGCAGGACGTCGCGCTGCCGCTGTTCGGCATGTACACCCGCTGCTGCACCTTGCACACCGGCCGGGCGCATGTGCGCCCGGCCATTCCCGAGGTCCTCGATCTCGTGGCGGCCGGTCGCTTCGACCCGTCACTGGTCACCACCGCGACGGTCCCGTGGGAGGATTCGGTGGACGCGCTGCTGGAGACGCCATTGAAACTGGTGGCCGTGCGCTGAACGTCTGTGACGAATCGCACTGCGGACCGTCGCGACCCGGTGTCCGGTGGCGACGATCACGCCGCAGGGGCGGTCGCGGCGGTTCCGAGTCCGCGCGAACTCGCCCCAGCCGGTTCGATCAGCGTTTTCTCTGCGCAGGTCAGGGGGAGGGACGGCTTCGGGCCCGGCGCTGTATCGGTAGACGCCTGTCCGGATGATCGGGGCGTGACCCTCCGCCGGACCGGAATCCCCGCAGGTCGACCGGGCCGCTTACTCAGGGCACCCTTATTAGATTTCCGGAACGAATTCCGCCACACTGATGTTGTGAAAACCGTGGGTTTGCGGAGGAACGACGAAGGGACTGGTCGCCGGACCGGTGCCGGGTCGGTTGCTGCGCCCGCGGCGGTCGGCGGCGAAGGGCATACCCGAGCGGCCATCGTCCAGCTGCTGCTGGAGGAAGGACCGATCACCGCCACCGCCATCGGGAACAGGCTCGGCCTCGCCCCGGCGGGCGTGCGCAGGCATCTGGACGCCTTGATCGACTCCGGCCGAGCGCGAGCGACTCGATCGGCGCCCTGGCAGCAGAAGGGCCGGGGCCGCCCGGCCAAGCAGTACCAGCTCACCGCGGCCGGGCGAGGCGACCTCGGCCACGCCTACGACGATTTGGCGGGGGCCGCGATCCGGCAGCTCGGGGAGATCGGCGGCGAACAGGCCATCGCCGAGTTCGCCCGCAGACGGGCACGCACTATCGTGGCCGGGATCGAGCCGGTCGGTGAGCACACCACCGAACAAACCGAGGCCAAGGCCGAGGAGATCGCCGAGGCGTTCACCGACGCCGGGTTCGCCGCCACCACCCGCAAGGTGGGCGCGGGCGTGCAGATCTGCCAGCATCACTGCCCCGTGGCGCACGTCGCCGAGGAGTTCCCTCAGCTGTGCGCGGCGGAGCTCGAGGCGTTCCGGGAGCTGCTCGGCACGCATGTGCAGCGGCTGGCCACGATCGCCAACGGCGACTGCGCGTGCACCACGCACGTGCCGCTGCTGGTCCTGCCTGCCGACCGGACCGGAACTTCAGCACCAACCGCTGCACAGCCCGCAGCGGTACGAACGAACGACTCCGGAAGGAGTGCCGAATGACGACGACCACCGACCAGGTGCAACCGCTCACCCAGGAAGAAACCATCGCTTCGCTGGGCAAATACGGTTACGGCTGGGCCGATTCGGATGTGGCCGGCGCCAGCGCGCAACGAGGTCTGTCCGACGCGGTTGTCCGCGACATCTCGGCGAAGAAGAACGAGCCCGAGTGGATGCTCGAGCAGCGGCTCAAGGCGCTGCGCATCTTCGATCGCAAGCCGATGCCGCTGTGGGGATCGAACCTCGACGGCATCGATTTCGACAACATCAAGTACTTCGTCCGCTCCACCGAGAAGCAGGCCGCGTCCTGGGACGAGCTGCCCGAGGACATCAAGAACACCTACGACAAGCTGGGCATCCCCGAGGCCGAGAAGCAGCGGCTGGTCTCCGGTGTCGCCGCGCAGTACGAGTCCGAGGTCGTCTACCACCAGATCCGTGAGGATCTGGAGCAGCAGGGCGTCATCTTCCTCGACACCGACACGGCGTTGAAGGAGCACCCGGAGATCTTCCGGCAGTATTTCGGCACGGTGATCCCCGCGGGCGACAACAAGTTCTCCGCGCTGAACACCGCCGTATGGTCGGGTGGGTCGTTCATCTACGTGCCGCCGGGCGTGCACGTCGACATCCCGCTGCAGGCCTACTTCCGGATCAACACCGAGAACATGGGCCAGTTCGAGCGGACGCTGATCATCGTCGACGAGGGCGCCTACGTGCACTACGTCGAGGGCTGCACCGCGCCGATCTACAAGTCCGACTCGCTGCACTCCGCGGTGGTGGAGATCATCGTCAAGAAGGGCGGCCGCTGCCGCTACACCACCATCCAGAACTGGTCGAACAACGTCTACAACCTGGTCACCAAGCGGGCCAAGGCCGAGGCGGGCGCGACCATGGAGTGGATCGACGGCAACATCGGTTCCAAGGTCACCATGAAGTACCCGGCGGTCTGGATGACCGGCGAGTACGCCAAGGGCGAGGTGCTCTCGGTGGCGTTCGCCGGCGAGGGTCAGCACCAGGACACCGGCGCGAAGATGCTGCACCTCGCGCCGCACACCTCCTCGACCATCGTGTCGAAGTCGGTGGCGCGCGGCGGCGGCCGGGCCTCCTACCGCGGCCTGGTCCAGGTGAACAAGGGCGCGCACGGCTCGAAATCGACGGTGAAGTGCGACGCGCTGCTGGTCGACACGATCAGCCGCTCGGACACCTACCCCTACGTCGACATCCGTGAGGACGACGTGACCATGGGCCACGAGGCGACTGTCTCGAAGGTCTCCGAGGACCAGCTGTTCTACCTGATGAGCCGCGGCCTCACCGAGGACGAGGCGATGGCGATGGTGGTGCGCGGCTTCGTCGAGCCGATCGCCAAGGAACTGCCGATGGAGTACGCGCTCGAACTGAACCGCCTGATCGAACTGCAGATGGAAGGAGCCGTCGGCTGATGGCCGTGGAGAACATTGCCGAAGCCGCCGAAGCTCGCACCCCCGCGGTCAACAAGGGCGAAGTCTTCACCTCGTTCGACGTCAATGCCTTCGAGGTGCCTTCCGCCAAGGACGAGGCGTGGCGGTTCACGCCGCTGCGCCGCTTGCGCGGACTGCAGGACGGCACCGCGGTTCGCGACGGCCGCGCGACCGTCGAGATCGCGGCGTCCGAGGGCGTGACAGTCGAGACGGTCGACCGTACCGACGCCCGGCTCGGCGCGGGCGGCGTGCCGTCCGATCGTGTTGCCGCGCAGGCATACTCGGGCTTCGAGCAGGCGACCGTGGTGTCGGTCGGCAAAGAGGTCGAGGTCGCCGAGCCAGTAGTCGTCACGATCACCGGTCCCGGCGAGGGCAAGACCGCCTACGGCCACCTGCAGATCCGGCTGGAGCCCTTCGCCAAGGCCACCGTGGTCATCGACCAGCATGGCAGCGGAACCTACGCGGAGAACATCGAATTCGTGCTCGGCGATTCGGCCAAGCTCACCGTGGTCGCGGTGCAGGACTGGGCCGACGACGCGGTGCACGCCACCGCGCACCACGCCAAGCTCGGCCGCGACGCCACCCTGCGGCACATCTCGGTCACCCTCGGCGGCGACCTGGTGCGCCTGACCGGCAACGTCCGCTACGACGGCCCCGGCGGTGACGCCGAACTGCTCGGCCTCTACTTCGCCGACGCGGGCCAGCATTTCGAGCAGCGCCTGCTGGTCGACCACGCGGTGCCGAACTGCAAGTCGAACGTGCTGTACAAGGGTGCGCTGCAGGGAGATCCGCACTCGCCGAAGGGCGACGCCCGCACCGTCTGGGTGGGCGATGTGCTCATCCGTGCCGCCGCCGAGGGCACCGACACCTTCGAGGTGAACCGCAACCTGGTGCTCACCGACGGGGCGCGGGCCGACTCGGTGCCGAACCTGGAGATCGAGACCGGCGAGATCGTCGGCGCCGGACACGCCTCCGCGACCGGCAGGTTCGACGACGAGCAGCTGTTCTACCTGCGCGCCCGCGGCATCCCGGAGGACGCCGCCCGCCGCCTGGTGGTGCGTGGTTTCTTCCACGAGATCATCCAGAAGATCGCGGTGCCCGAGATCCGGGAGCGGCTGGAGGCGGCCATCGAGGCCGAACTCGCCGCCATCGGCGCCTGATCGACAAACCCCATACCTGGCAAAGGAATTCGAATTCGATGACCACCCTGGAAATCAAGGACCTGCACGCCGAGGTCGCCAACCCCGACGAGTCCGGCGAGCCCATCAAGATCCTCAAGGGCGTGAACCTCACGGTGAAATCCGGTGAGACGCACGCCATCATGGGCCCAAACGGCTCCGGCAAGTCCACGCTGTCCTACGCGATCGCCGGTCACCCGAAGTACACCGTGACCTCCGGCTCGATCACCCTCGACGGCGAGGACGTGCTGGCGATGTCGGTGGACGAGCGCGCGCGTGCGGGCCTGTTCCTCGCCATGCAGTACCCGGTCGAGGTTCCCGGCGTCTCGATGTCGAACTTCCTGCGCACCGCCGCCACTGCCGTGCGCGGCGAGGCCCCGAAGCTTCGGCACTGGGTCAAGGAGGTGAAGGAGTCGATGAGCGAGCTGGAGATCGACGCCGCCTTCGCCGAGCGCAGCGTGAACGAGGGCTTCTCCGGCGGTGAGAAGAAGCGCCACGAGATCCTTCAGCTGGGCCTGCTGAAGCCGAAGATCGCCATCCTGGACGAGACCGACTCCGGCCTGGACGTCGACGCGCTGCGCATCGTCTCCGAGGGCGTCAACCGCTACAAGGAGCGCGAGAACGGCGGGGTCCTGCTGATCACGCACTACACCCGCATCCTGCGCTACATCCAGCCGGAGTTCGTGCACGTCTTCGTCGGCGGTCGCATCGTCGCCGAGGGCGGCGCCGAACTCGCCGAGGAACTCGACGCCAACGGCTACGTTCGTTTCACTCAGACTGCAACCGCTGGAGCCTGACATGACCGCTACGGTCCGCACCCTCGACGTCGCCCGCATCCGGGCCGACTTCCCGATCCTGAACCGCACGGTCCGGGACGGAAAACCGTTGGTGTACCTGGACTCCGGCGCGACCGCGCAGCGGCCGATCGAGGTGCTCGAAGCCGAACGCGACTTCCTGATCACCAGCAACTCCGCGGTGCACCGCGGGGCGCACCAGCTGGCCGAGGAGGCGACCGACGCCTACGAGGGCGCGCGGACCGACATCGCGCGGTTCGTCGGCGTGGACGCGGGCGAGATCGTCTTCACCAAGAACGCTACCGAGTCGCTGAACCTCGTGACCTACGCGTTCGCCGACGACCGGTTCCCGCACCACGTCGGTCCCGGCGACGAGATCGTCATCACCGAGCTGGAACACCATGCGAATCTGGTGCCCTGGCAGGAGCTGGCCCGCCGCACCGGCGCCACGCTGAAGTGGTACGGCGTGACCGAGGACGGCCGGATCGATCTGGACTCGCTGGAACTGTCGGCCGCCACCAAGGTGGTCGCGTTCACCCACCAGTCCAACGTCACCGGCGCGGTGGCGCCGGTCGAGGAGCTGATGCGCCGCGCTAAGGCGGTGGGCGCGCTGGTCGTGCTCGACGCCTGCCAGTCGGTGCCGCACATGCCGGTGGACTTCCACACGCTGGGCGTGGATTTCGCCGCGTTCTCCGGGCACAAGATGCTCGGTCCCTCCGGCGTCGGCGTGCTCTTCGGCCGCCGCGCGCTGCTCGAGGAGATGCCGCCGTTCATCACCGGCGGGTCCATGATCGAGACGGTGTTCATGGACCACAGCACCTACGCTCCGCCGCCGCAGCGCTTCGAGGCCGGGGTGCCGATGACCTCGCAGGTGGTCGGATTGGGCGCGGCCGTGCGGTATCTCGAACGCATCGGCATGGACGCGGTCGCGGCGCACGAGCACACGCTGGTCGGCGCGGCGCTGGAAGGGTTGGCCGGGATCGGCGGCGTGCGCGTCATCGGACCCACCGAGAACGTCGACCGCGGCGGCGCCGTGGCGTTCGTCGTAGACGGCATCCACGCGCACGATGTCGGGCAGATCCTGGACGACGAGGGCGTCGCCATCCGGGTGGGCCATCATTGCGCGTGGCCACTGCACCGGCGTTTCGGCGTCGCGGCCACCGCACGCGCCTCGTTCGCGGTCTACAACACCATCGCCGAGGTGGACGCGCTGGTCGCCGCCGTGCGGAAGGCCCAGAGCTTCTTCGGAGTTGCATAAGACATGCGCATGGAGCAGATGTACCAGGAAGTGATCCTGGACCACTACAAGCACCCGCACCACCGCGGGCTGCGCGAGCCGTTCGGGGCCGAGGTGCACCACGTGAACCCGACCTGCGGCGACGAGGTGACCCTGCGCGTGCAGCTCGGCGACGACGGTGACATCGCCGACGTCTCCTACGACGGGCAGGGCTGCTCGATCAGCCAGGCCGCCACCTCGATTCTCACCGACCAGGTCATCGGGCTGCCGGTGCAACAGGCGCTGAAGGTGGTCGACTCCTACAGTGAGATGATCTCCAGCCGCGGCACCATCGAGGGCGACGAAGACGTGATCGGCGACGGCATCGCCTTGGCGGGAGTCTCCAAGTACCCCGCGCGGGTGAAGTGCGCGCTGCTCGGGTGGATGGCGTTCAAGGACGCCGTCCTCAGGATCGGCCCCGAGCAGCCCGCCGGCGCCACGGAAGAGAACTGACCGTCCGATGCGAAACGGGGAAGCGTCATGACTGACACACCGGCCACCGATACGACCGAGCAGGCCGCGCCGGCCGTCGAACTGTCCGAGCTGTCTGCGGAGGACATCAAACTGCTCGAGGACATCGAAGAGGCGATGCGTGACGTCGTCGATCCGGAACTGGGGATCAACGTCGTCGACCTCGGCCTGGTCTACGGGTTACATGTCGAGCAGGACAACATCGCGGTCCTCGACATGACGCTGACCTCGGCGGCCTGCCCGCTGACCGACGTCATCGAAGACCAGTCCCGCAACGCGCTGGTGCGCAGCGGCCTGGTGGAAGACCTGAAGATCAACTGGGTCTGGATGCCGCCGTGGGGTCCGGACAAGATCACCGAGGACGGCCGTGAGCAGCTGCGCGCCCTCGGGTTCACGGTGTAATCAGCCAGGACCGATAGCAGCCGCCGAGTAGCACCCGGACAGGGTGCTCCGGCGGCTGAGTCCTACCTGCCGCTGGCGTCGGTCGCCCCGCCGATGCGTTCCCGGTCCACCGTCAGCCCTTCGCGCACACGATCGAATCGACCGGCGGTTCGTTCGCGGTGGAGACCGACACCGGAATGGTCGTCCGATGCGCCGGGCGTCGTTGCCGGACACCCGCCCAGGGTGGGAAGTCCGCACTTCGACAAACCGCATGTGTCCGACGATGATCTGAGCGCTGAGTCGTTCGGAGACGGGGAGGATCCTCACATGTCGGTGCCGCACAAGGCTTCCCTCGGGCTCGCGGCGGTGTCGGCCGCCGCCTACGCCGTGGTCGGCGCTCCCGCGGGTGCGGCGCATGCGGCCACCTACTATGGAGCGCTGGCGCTTTCGCCCAGTACCGGTGCCGTCGTTTCGGCGGTGGACTACGCGAGCGCCGCCGCCGCCGACACCGCGGCTCGCGCCCAATGCGGTGTGACCGACTGCCAGACGGTCGTGCAGTTCTGGAATGCCTGCGGGTCGGTCGTGCGCGGCGCCGACGGGAAGCACGGATGGGCGTGGGGCCCCACCCGCGCCGAAGCCGAACGCCGGGCCATCGAGGTCCTCGGTCCCAGCGCTCCGCCCTTCCCGAGTCTGGGCAGCGCGATTCCCCGGCCCGCGAGCGTCCGACTGACCGCTTGTACGTCGACAGCCGGATAGCTCACCGGCGCAGACTTTTTCGGCCCGGGTGACGGCCGAAAACCTGGCCCGCCCATTGGCGAGGATCAGCGTCGTGACAAGTGTGACCTGCGAGTCGAATACCGCCGCTGTAGCGCGCTGACCAGCCGTTTCGTCCCTCGAAGCCTTCGCATCACGGGCTCGCTTCCTCCACCGTGCCATCGGCCGGCCTGAGCCGTCCTTCGCGGGCCGAGGGCCGGATCTCGCGGTTTCGGATCACCCTGGGCGGGAATCGCGTCGGGGAGCCGACGCCGAGGAGGTCTTCGTGCTGGATGGGAACACAGCGGGCCCGCAGCGGGTCGTGATCGTCGGAAGCGGGTTCGCGGGGTTCACCTGCGCCCAGAAGCTTTGCCGCATAGTGGCGAAAGCGAAACGCGACGTCGAAATCGTGCTCGTCACACCCAATGACTACCTGCTCTATACGCCCTTGCTTCCGGATGTGGCGGGTGGACTGATCGATCCCCGGTTCGTCGCCATCTCGCTGGCCGATTCGCTGCCACGGGTCCGACTGGTGATCGCGAACGCTCGGTCGGTCGATCTGCAGAACAAGACGATCACGGTGGCAGGCGAGCATCATCCGCCGCGGCAGCTGTCCTGGGACCGGCTGGTGCTCACGCCCGGGTCGGTCACTCGCCTGTTCGACATCCCAGGCCTGGCCGAGCACGCGCGCGGGCTCAAGACCGTCGCCGAAGCACTGTATTTGCGCGAGCAATTGCTGCGCCAGCTCGAGCTCGCCGACGACGAAGAGGACCCCGAGGTACGGCGGGCGCGCCGCACGGTGGTCGTGGTGGGGGCGTCCTACGCGGGCACCGAACTGATCGCGCAGTTGCGCGCCCTCGCCGACGCCTACGCCGCGCGCCGCGGCTTCGACCCCGCCGAAGTGCGATTCCTTCTGCTCGACACGGCCCCGAGGGTGATGCCGGAGGTCGGCGAGCGGCTCAGCGACAAGGTGCTGCAAGTACTGCGGAAACGAGGGATCGAGATCCGGTTGGAGACCTCTCTGTCGAAACTCGACGAGAACTCGGTCGTGCTCACCGACGCAACGGTTGTCCCCACCCACACGGTCGCCTGGGTGACCGGTGTGACCGGCGCGCCGGTGCTCGGCACGCTCGGCCTGCCGCTGGAGAAGGGCCGCCTGGTCGTCGACGCGAAGCTGGGCGTGCCCGGCCATCCGGACGTGTTCGCGGGCGGTGACGCGGCCGCGGTGCCGGATCTGACCAAGCCCGGCCGGATCACCCCGCCCACGGCCCAGCACGCCACGCGACAGGGCAAGGCACTCGCCAGGAACGTCGCCGCCAGCCTGGGTATCGGCACGGCCGCCGACTACAAGCATCGCGACCTGGGACTGGTCGTCGACCTCGGGCCGCGCTTCGCGGTCGCGAACCCGATGGGCCTGCGGCTCTCCGGTTTGCCCGCGAAGGCGGTGACCCGCGCCTATCACACCTTCGCCGTGCCGAGAGCGGTGAACCGCTGGGCGATCACGGTCTCCTACCTGACGATCGCGGTGACACCGCGGCCCCTCGCCTTGCTCGGACTGGTCAGCCACGAGGAAGCGAGCTTCGGCAGCAGTGAGGGCATCACCGGGCCTTCGTGAGCAGCAGGAGGGCCTGAAAGGGTCTCCGCTATCACGCGTGGGCTTCCTGCCCTGCCCTGCCCTGCCCGCCCGTCGCGTTGCTCGGATCAAACGCGTGCGCGAGACCGCGCACAGCGGCGATGATGCGGAGGTGGACGAGGTGACGTACCGGCGATCGCGAGTCGGGTTGCACGCGGTCGCGGAGTTGTTGATCGCCGGGCCGCAGTTCCGAGAGTTCGGCACCATCCGGTTGGGGGTGGTGCGGGGCGGCTTCGGGGGTGTGCGGTGGCCGGTATCCGTAGTCGGGGACGAGCTGGTGTGGCCGGAAGGGCGTGCCCGGCTGGCGGGGACCTATCGGGAGGTTGCCAGGGCCGCGGGTTTCGATCCCGGGCCGCCGGAAGGGGTGTACGCGGACACCGCGGGCGTCGATCCCGATGCGGCGATCGAGGTGGATCCCTCGGCGGCCGGGCTGATCGAAGGCTGGCTGGCACTAGGGGACAAGGCGTTGCGCTGGCTGGGGCCCGATGTGACACCGGTGCTGTGGCCGGAGCATTTCGACCTGGCGAGCACGATCGATGAGGTGAACTACGGAATCTCGCCGGGAGACGACGCCCATCCCGGCCCGTACGCCTACATCGGACCGTGGACCCCGCGAACCGGCGATTTCTGGAACGCGCCATTCGGCGCACTCAGGCCACGCGCCGCGGTGAACACCGTCGCGGCACTGCTGGAGTTCTTCGAAGAAGGCCGGCGGCGCGCGGCGCAGGACTGACTCGGCCCTTCGGTCGCGGCCTCGCTCCGAGACTCAAGCGCCTTTGCGAGCCGGAGCCTTCTTGGCCGCCTTCTTCGCGGGCGTCTTCTTCGCCGCGCTCTTGGAGGCCGTGCTCTTCGACGCGCTGCTCTTGCCCGCGCTGCTCTTGGCTCCTGCGCTCTTGGCCGCGGCCTTCTTCGCGGTCTTCTTCGGCTCGGCCTCTGCTTCGTCGCCGCCGGCCGTCCGGCGTCCACTGGCCTCCAGGCTGCGCTGCAGTGCGGCGACCAGATCGACCACCTCGGCGTCCATTCCGGCCGGCGCGAGCTCCGGCTGCTCGGGCACCTTGCCGGTGCCGCTGGCGATCGCCTCGTCGAGCAGGCGCTTCAGTTCGATCTGATACTCGTCGGTGAACTGCTCTTGATCGAAGTCGTCGGACATCGCCTCGACGAGCGTCTCGGCCATCTTGATCTCCTGCGGGCGCGGGTCGGCGACCCCGTCGAGGGATTCGAAGTCGACGGAGCGGACCTCGTCGGGCCACAGCAGCGTCTGCAGCACCAGAATGCCGTCGCGCACGCGCAACGCGGCCAGCCTGGTCTTCTGCCGCAGTGTGAAGTTCACCAGGGCGGTGCGTTCGACCTTCTCCAGCGTCCGCGCCAGCAGGACGTAGGCCTTCGGTGTGCTGGAGTCCGGTTCCAGGTAATAACTCTTCTCGAACAAGATCGGGTCGATCTGCTCGGACGGCACGAACTGCAGCACCGGGATCTCGTGCTTCTCCGCCACCGGCAGTTTCGCGAAGTCCTCGTCGCTCAGGACGACCTTGTCGCCGTCCGGGGACTCGTAGGCCTTGTCGATCTCGGTGTACTGGACAGATTGACCGCACACGGTGCAGACGCGGTCGTACTTGATCCGGCCTCCATCCTTGGCGTGCACCTGATGGAATCGGATGTCGTGATCCTCGGTGGCGGTGTACACCTTCACCGGAACGTTCACCAGCCCGAATGCGATCGAGCCCTTCCAGATCGATCTCATGCTCCCATCATGGCCGAAGCCCCTCGACCTCGCGAGCGAACCGGAAACCGAGTGTCGCAACCGCGACACGCCGACGTAGTCGTCCCGGCAGCGCAGCGAAGAGTGAACTCATCGCCGTGACCGTGCCGGCCAGGTCCGTGCGGCCGGACAGATACGCGCGCTGTGCGACCGGGGGCAACGTGAAGAACGTGTCGAAGAACAGCGGCAGGTCCTCGGGCGGCAAGGCCAGCAGTGCCCGCAGGCCGGCGCTGCGCAACCGGTGGACGACGCGCGCCGCGGCGGGCCACACATCCCGGCCCGCCGCCATCGCGTCGGCCGCGGCCAGCGTGGCGCCGACGCTGTAGCCCGTCGCCGGATGCAGGAACCCGCCCGCCGCGCCGAACCTGCGCCGCCCCGGACGGCCCCCCTGGACGGGAAATCGGACATGCTCCACCGGCTCGTCACCGGTAATCCGCATTCCCCTCGCGTCGAGCCGGTGCCGCAAGCGCGCGTGCAGCTGCGCGCCCGTCAACGCGGGGCGGCCGGCCAGGCAGGTCTCCTCGAGCAGCATCCGCTCCTCGTCCAGTGGGACGGCATAGAGGAACGAGGGCGGCGCGCCGGCAGGGGCGCCGTTGTCCGGCCGCCAGTCCATGAACAGCGGGTCGAATCCGGCGCAACGTTCCGCGTCCACGATGACGCCGTAGGCGGTCTGCTCGGCTCGTGCGGGGGAGCGGGTGAGTCCGCGCGCGTCGATCACTCTGCCGCCGGTGATCGTCGCACCGGAGGACGTGGTGACGTGTTCGGGAGCGATGTCGACCGCGCGATCGGCGACGACACGTGCATCGGACAGGTGCAGCGAGGTCTGCAGTCGCTCGGTGTCCAGCACGACGTACGGGCGGTCCAGCCGGTGCGCGCGCGTTCCCCAGGCCAGCGGGTGGGACACCATCGCCGCGACGACCTCCGGCGCCAGCCAATCCGGCAGTTCGTCGGCCCACGCCGCGTATGTGGCGGTCCACCTGCGCTCCGGCGTGGGGTCCAGCACGGTGACCGTGAGCCCGCGCGTCACGGCGCGGTGTGCGAGGGCACGACCGGCCGGGCCGAGGCCGCACACGACCAAGTCGGGTTTCACTTCACGGCCGTTCGGATTCGCAGGGCTGCGATGCGATGCATGGTCCGAGCCTCTCATCCGTTCGCTCGATAAGGGTGCGGCCACCGCGTCGAATTCGGTCCGCCCGGGGGTCGGGATCTCGCGAGGCTGAATTCTTCGCGAACACTGTCGCGGCGATCCGGCTGCGCAGCCCGCGTGTGGAACCGTGACCGGCCCGGATCGACCGCCGAAAACGTCGTGGCCGACTGAGCGAGGCTTTCCAGCCGAGGTGTGGGCACGGTACCGGCGAGCGCGACGGCTTCTCCGGTCGTGGGAGTCGAGCGCAGGCGGCACCGCGCACAGCCTCGACTCGCGCCGACGGAATGTGTTCGCGCTCACCGTAGTTTGTCGCGCGTTGCTAGGATGCCGGGGCGCTGGCGCACGCCTCCGGCCCCGGTGCCGAGAGTCAGGTGTCGGCGCACCGGTGCGCCGCGGATGGCGCGCCGGGCAGATCGCCGACCGGCGACCGCCGGAGCTCGCAGAGCGAAAGCGGCACCACCGGAACGAGTTAGGGGTAGACGCAGTGTTCGAACTGACCAGGCGGCGCAGCCGGTGGATCCTCGCCGTGTTCGTGGTGCTCGCGCTGGCGATGGGCACGCTGAGCGCGACGCTGTTCGACAAGGTGCAGGGCGGCGGGTACATCGACCCCGACAGCGAGTCGAGCCGGGCGACCGCGGTGCTGCGCGACACCTTCGGCCAGGCCACCCCGAATTTCGTGCTGCTGGTGCAGACTCGCCGCTCGGTGGACGACGACGCCTCGGCCACCGCGGCGACCAACCTGGTCACCGAGCTGAAGTCGGTGTCCGGCGTCGCGGGCGTCACGTCGTACTGGACCGACAAATCGCCCGCGCTGCGCAGCACCGACGGCACCAAAGGGCTGATCGTGGCCAGCATCCTCGGCGAGGAGGCCGAGGTCGACCAGCGGGTGGGTGACCTCGCCGACCGGTTCGGCGGCGCTCACGGCCCGCTCGAGGTGCGGGTCGGCGGCTACGCGATGCTGCTGCACGAGACGGTGCAGCAGAGCGAGAAAGACGTCGTGCTGGGCGAATCGATCGCTTTCCCGATCACGCTGATCGCGTTGCTGCTGGTGTTCGGCGGTCTGGTCGCGGCCAGTCTGCCGCTGGTGGTCGCGATGATCACGGTGATGATCACGATGGGCGCGCTGTGGCTGATCGCGAGCGTCACCGACCTCGCGGCGACCGCGACCAATGTCGCCACGCTGCTCGGGCTCGGCCTGGCGATCGACTACAGCCTGCTGATGATCAGCCGCTACCGCGACGAACTGGTGGCCGGTCAGCAGCCCGCTGCCGCGGTGGCCGCGACCATGCGTTCGGCCGGCCGGACCGTCTTGTTCTCGGCCGTCACCGTCGCCGTCGCCCTGTCGGGCCTGCTGTTCTTCCCGCTGCTGGCTGTGCGGTCGATGGGGTACGCGGGTCTGGCCGTCGCGGTGATCGCCGCGACGGTGTCGCTGACCGTGCTGCCCGCGATCCTGTTCCTGCTCGGCGCCAAGATCGACAGCGGCCAGTTGTGGTGGTTCCTGCGCGCCGCTCGTCCCGCGCCCGGCGAGGGAGCCTGGCACCGCTTGGCGCGGTTCGTGATGATGCGGCCCGTGCCGATCGGGCTCGCGGTGACCGCCCTGCTGCTCGTGCTGGGCGCGCCGTTCCTCGGTGTGCAGCTCGGCTTCCCCGACGAACGCTCCCTGCCGGAGTCGATGAACAACCGCCAGGTCACCGAGATCATCCAGCGGGACTTCGCGGCCACCGAACAGAACGGGCTGTTCGCGGTGCTGCCCGAAAGCGCCTACAGCACAGCCGGATTGGACGCTTACGCCCGGGAACTGTCGGAGATCGAGAACGTCCGCCGGGTCGACACCGCCACCGGCAGCTACAGCCACGGCGGTCTGCTCACCGCGCCCACCGCCGCCCACGACGGTTTCCGCGCCGAGAACGCCGCCTATCTTTCGGTGATCCCGGACACCACCGACCCCGCGATGCTCGACCGGATCGCCGACGACGTGCGCGCGACGCCCGCCGCCTCGGAGGTGCTGGTCGGTGGCGTGGCCGCGGCCAACGCGGACGCGATCGGCGCGGTGGTCTCGGCGCTGCCGTACGCGCTGGCCTTCGTTGTGCTGATCATGGTGGTGGTGCTGTTCCTGCTGACCGGAAGCGTCGTGCTGCCGCTGCTGGCGGTGGTGCTCAGCTTCCTTAGCCTGACGGCCACCTTCGGTGCGCTGGTCTGGATCTTCCAGGACGGGCACCTGTCGGGTCTGCTCGGATTCACCGTCACCGGCGACCTGCCGCCCACGGTTCCGGTCATGCTGTTCGGGGTGGCGTTCGGTCTCGCCATGGACTACCAGGTGTTCCTGCTGGCGCGCATCCGGGAGGAATACCAGCGCACCAGGTCCAACGCGCTGGCCGTCACCTCCGGGCTGGAGCGGATCGGCCGGATCGTCACCGCTGCCGCGGTGCTGATCTCGCTGGTCTTCCTCGGCTTCCTCGCCTCCGACATCACCTTCATGAAGGCGTTCGGCATCGGCCTTCCGCTGGCCGTCCTGGTGGACGCGACCCTGGTGCGCGGCTTCCTGCTGCCCGCCGCGATGGAACTGCTGGGCCACTGGAACTGGTACGCGCCCGGCCCGCTGGGCAAACTGCACCGGCGGTTCGGCATCGAAGAGGGGCCCGCCGCCCCGGCGGTCGCGGGACGAGAGGACTGGCTCCAGCCCGCGCGGCTGTAAACCGCGGCGACCGAACGAGCCCGATCGGGTAGGGTCTGTCCGGCAGCTCCGGGGAGGCCCACGCGAGGTGGGACGGCTGCCGGGAGTGTGGAAGGCGACCGCGATGACCCACCCGTCTGGTTCCGGATTCGGCGGCGGCCGAGGGGACTACGGGAAATCGGACCAGGCGCGGCACGCGCCGGACTGGGGAAGCATGTCCCCGCCGAGCGCGTACCCGACGCAGGCATGGGAGACGCCACCGTTGCCGCCCGCGCCCGAGCGCGGACCCGGCGTGATCGTCGCACTGGCGGTCGGCGTGGTCGCTGTGCTGGTGGCGGTCGGTGTGGGCGTATCGGCGAATTCACGCGTGCAGGGGCACGCGCAGGCCGCCGCGTCCGCCGAGGCGACCACCCGGGCGGGTGGCGTCACCAGCACGCGGCCCGTGCCCCCCGTTCCGGGCGGCACACACCCGTCGTCGGGCAGGCTGAGCTACACCGAATACGCGAAGGACTGGAACTTCCGGTTCGATCGCGTCGAGCTGCACGCCGACTGGGTCGAGGGCCGTGACCACGCCGACTGCCACCCCATCGAGGTGGCGGGCAAGCTCACGAGCCTCGGCTGCGGCTACGCGGCGGAGCTGGTGTACCGCGCCGAAGGCGGCGCGCTCATGCTCACCCAGTTCGTCCTCAGCATGGCCGACCGGAGCCGGGCCGCCGCGGCGAAGGATCGGTTCACCGACGCGGACCTCGCCCTGCGTCCCGGCACCTTCATCAAGGGCTACGCCACCGGCAAGTGGAAGGACGGCAGCGAGAAGGAATTCGTGGTGGTGACGCTGGCGACGGCCACCGGCGCGGTCGACCCCGCGACCGTCGAGAAGTACCTGCGCTACCGGCACGCCGATACGATCGGCGCACTGGCCTTCCGGTAGCGCAGGTCGGCCCCGATGCGGACGGCCGTCCCGCCTCGGGTCAGATCCCGCCGGTGGAGAGCAGTCCGCCGTCCACGCGCACCGTCTCGCCGGTGATCCAGGCCGCCTCGTCGGAGACCAGGAAGCCGATCAAGCGCGCCACGTCCTCCGGACTGCCCAGTCGCTTCATCGGGTACACGCTCGCGGCGCGCTCTTCGTCCGACGAGTACAGCGCGTCGGCGAACTTGGTCTTGATCACGCCCGGCGCGACCGCGTTCACCCGGATCTTCGGCCCGAGCTGCCAGGCGAGTTCCCCGGTGAGATGGATCAGCGCAGACTTGGACGCGCCGTAGGCGGCGATCACACCGGTCGAGCGGATGCCCGCGACACTGGCCACGTTGACCACGGCGCCGCCGTGATCGCGCATCCACGCCCGGTACGCCTCCTGGATGTAGCCGAGCGCCGCGACCACGTTCACGTCGAAGATCTTGCGCACGGCGTCCAGGTCGGCCTCCATCAGGGAGCCGTAGACCGGGTTGATGCCGGTGTTGTTGATCAGGACGTCCAGCGAACCGAACTCCGTGACCGCGCGCTCGACCGCGGCCGCCCGATCCTCGGCGACGCCCGAGTTGCCCGCCAAGGCCACGACCTGGCCCTGGTGGCCCAGCTCGCGCAGCTGGGCGGCGGCATCCTCCAGCGGTTCCTTCTTCCGCGCGGTGATCAGCACGTTCGCGCCGCGGCCGAGCAACTCCGCCGCGACCGCCTTGCCGATGCCCCGGCTGGCCCCCGTGACCAGAGCGCTCTTGCCCAATAGATCGGTACTCATGGCATCGCACGGTAGCGCAGCCGATCGCATGAGCCGTTACCGCCGTCACATGCGGGGTGCTGGTATGGGGGAGCACCCTGCGGCCCGGGTAAAATCGGTGGTTCTTGTGCGCGTCGGGTCGCACAATCGAGCACGCGCCCAGCCCCACGATCCGCAAGGAGAAGTTTGTGATCACCGCGACCGACCTGGAGGTCCGGGCCGGAGTCCGCACCCTGCTGTCCGCTCCCGGACCGGCGCTACGGGTACAGGCGGGCGACCGGATCGGGCTGGTCGGACGCAACGGCGCGGGCAAGACCACCACGCTGCGCATCCTGGCCGGCGAGGGCGAGCCGTACGCCGGGAAGATTCTTCGCTCCAGCGACATCGGTTACCTGCCGCAGGACCCGCGCGAGGGCAACCTGGACGTGCTGGCCCGCGACCGGGTGCTGTCCGCGCGCGGCCTGGACACGCTGATCCGTGAGATGGAGAAGCAGCAGGCGCTGATGGCCGAGGTCGCCGACGACAAGGAACGCGAGAAGGCGGTCCGCAAGTACGGGCGGCTCGAGGAACGTTTCTCGGCTCTCGGCGGCTACGTCGCCGAGAGCGAGGCGGCGCGCATCTGCCACAGCCTCGGTCTGCCCGACCGGGTGCTCGGTCAGTCGTTGCGCACCCTGTCCGGCGGTCAGCGGCGTCGAATCGAATTGGCTCGCATCCTGTTCGCCGCTTCCGACGGCAGCGGCGGGCGTTCGGACACCATCCTGCTGCTGGACGAGCCGACCAACCACCTCGACGCCGACTCGATCACCTGGCTGCGTGGCTTCCTGCAGAATCACGACGGTGGCCTGATCGTCATCAGTCACGACGTGGAACTGCTCGCCGACGTGGTGAACAAAGTGTGGTTCCTGGACGCGGTGCGCGGCGAGGCCGACGTCTACAACATGGGCTGGAAGAAGTACCTGGACGCGCGCGCCACCGACGAGCAGCGCAGGCGCCGCGAACGCGCGAACGCCGAGAAGAAGGCCAGCGCGCTGCGCGCCCAGGCGGCCAAGCTCGGCGCCAAGGCCACGAAAGCGACTGCGGCGCAGAACATGGCCAAGCGCGCCGATCGCCTGCTGGCCGAACTCGACGACGTACGCGTCGCCGACAAGGTCGCCCGGATCAAGTTCCCCGAGCCCGCGGCTTGCGGCAAGACACCGCTGATGGCCGAGAACCTGACCAAGGTCTACGGCTCGCTGGAGATCTTCACCGGCGTCGACCTGGCGATCGACCGCGGCAGCCGGGTGGTGGTCCTCGGGCTCAACGGCGCGGGTAAGACGACGCTGCTGCGTCTGCTGGCCGGAGTCGAGCAGCCCACGGCGGGCGGTTTGGTGCCCGGGCACGGGCTGAAGATCGGATATTTCGCCCAGGAGCACGACACCCTGGACGACAACGCCACCGTGTGGGAGAACATCCGCCACGCCGCTCCCGACGCGGGTGAACAGGATCTGCGTGGCCTGCTCGGTGCGTTCATGTTCTCCGGGCCGCAACTCGACCAGCCAGCGGGCACCCTCTCGGGCGGTGAGAAGACCCGTCTCGCGCTGGCCGGTCTGGTCTCCTCGGCGGCGAACGTGCTGCTGCTGGACGAGCCGACGAACAACCTCGACCCGGTGTCGCGTGAGCAGGTGCTCGACGCCCTGCGCACCTACGCGGGCGCCGTGGTGCTGGTGACCCACGACCCGGGCGCAGCGGAGGCGTTGTCTCCGGAACGCGTGATCCTGCTCCCGGACGGGACAGAAGACCATTGGTCGGCCGAATATCTGGAACTTATTCAGCTCGCGTGAGTTTCATCACAGGAACCCGTTGATCATGGCCTCCTGAGTGCTTAGCCTGGAAAGACGCTGCTCGGCGACTCGGAGGAAGCCATGAGCGACAGGCCACAAAGCAAGGCCACATTGGGTAAGGGCACACGCGTCACCGGGAAGTCCCGCGATCGCCTACAAACCCAGCTGAAGAAACAATACGAGGCGGGTGCGAGCATCCGGTCGCTGGCGCGGTCCACGGGCCGCTCCTACGGCTTCATCCACAATGTGCTGGTGGAGTCGCATGTGCAACTCCGCAGCCGGGGCGGAGCCAATCGCCGCAAGGGCCAGTAGCGCCGTAACGGCGCGTGGATCCGCGCCGCGAGGGCCGTCCGCACGTGGGGACACGTTGCCGGCGGAGGCAACCGCGCGGTGCGGAACCCTGCTGCCGCGGATCACGGTCGGGTTGCCCGGCCACGGACCAGGCACGGTCGGAGCACTCGACCGGATCGATGTCGACGCCACCGAATCGGATGCTTATCTCGCCGAGCTGTCCGGCGGCGTCGATGCCCGGATCGTCGGTCGCCCGGTGACGGCCTTTCGGACGATATCGGTCGCAGGCGCAACGCAATCCGGCGCCGGGGTGATGCTGATCGAGTCTGTGCCGCACTACCGGCCCGCCATGGCTGTTTACCCGCTGGACCTGCGCGAGTGCCCGTGTCCGGCGCGGAGCGCGAAATCACTAGCCCGCCACCATGCCGTCGCCTTCCACCAGCAGGTTGGCCAGGCTGCGGAAGATCGGTAGACCGGTCTTGATCTCCAGGTAGGCGAACTGGCCCTGCGGGTTGACCTCGAGGAAGTAGTACTCGCCGTCGCGGCCGAGCCGAATGTCGAGCACACCGAAGGACAATCCGAGCGCGCCCATCAGCGTGGCCAGCGACTTGCTCACCGAGGCAGGCAGGTGGTCGGGCACGAAATCGACCGACGTGTCCAGCCGGGAGTCGACCTTGCCGACGCCCGCCTGCGAGTCGATGCGCACGGTCCATTCCACGCCGTCCACCCAGACCACGCGCAGATCGCAGGTGGCGTCGATGTAGTCCTGGAAGGTGGTCGGCGCCGAACGAATCGCGGCCAGCCTGGCGAAATCGTCCTCGGAGATGATCCTGGTCTCGGCGAACTCCGCCCGGCTGGTGCCGGTGCGTTTGTAAACGACCGGGCCGGGCCGGGATTCGACGAAGCTGCGCGCCTCGTCCGGATCGTTGGTGATCAGCGTTTCCGGCACCGCGAACCCGGCCCGCAGCGCCGTTTCCAGTTGCACGATCTTGCGTCCCGCGGTGCGGTCGGCACCCGGGTCGTTGACCCAGTAGGCGGGGATGGACCAGAGCAGTCCCTGGATGAATCCGTCGCACTCGGCCTGGCGAAAATCGTTGTCCGAGGCGCGGACACCCGCGGGCACCCGCGCGGGGTGCGGGCGTCGCCACCACACCGACCGGACGTCGTCGAGACCGATGACGTGCGACAGCGAGCGTGCGGTGCCGAGCCGGTCCAGCCGGAAGCTGCCGGACTCACGGGGGAAATCGCGCAGGTCGAGCTGGATCGGGCCGAAACCGTAGTGGTCTCGCAGCGTCGCCGCCATCGCGGTGGCGTGTAGATCATCGGATTCGGACACGATCAGGACCGAACCGCGCCGGCGTGCGGCCATCCGCCTGCCGCTCAGTCGAGGCTGTCGCAGTTGATGCCGTCGTCGCTGCCGTGGATCGATTTGGTCTGGCAGTAGGTGAACGTCGCCCCACCCGACCCCGGGCAGTCTACGAGTTGCAGCCGGTCGGCCCAGGTTTCGGTGAGCTGACGCAGCTGCTCGTCACCCAGCGCCTCCGACGGCGACTCGGGGATGGTCATCGGCCGATCGACCAGGTCGATGCGCAGCCTGCGGGTGAAATCGGCAGTGGCGCCCGCGCGGATGTCCACCAGTACCGGGCGGCCGTCCTGATCGGTCCGGGGTGCCGCGGAATCGACCACGCGCAGGACATCGGACCGACTGAACGTCCACGTTCCCTCGGCGACGCGCACGCTGATCTGCCGGTCCGATTCCGCGACCAGCAGACCCTGGAGCGGAGGAACACGGTCATCCTTCGGCGTCGTCCCGGGAAGGTGGATTGCGTCGGTCATAGCCGGTTCTCCGATCTGCTCACGATTTGCCACGACCCCCAAGCGTGTGAGCGATCATATCGCGATGAAGGACGCTATCGGCTCGGATCGCGAGATTTCCCGGCTTGTGACAAACCGAATTCCGATCCATAACGGCCGAATGCCGAAAGTTTTCCGGTAGGCTGGAAATACTTACAGCGCAATCATGGAGCCGATCTCACATGCCGAACGGCCGGTGTCCATAGCCCGATAGTGGCGGCTGTGCATTTGTACTTTCGCGCCCCTGGCCCGGCCGGGTGCGACCGCTTGGTGAACGCTTCACTCGAATCCGCTCGCGCGCAGCCGGATCCGAGACCCGTGCCTGTCCTCAGTTCCGGTTCGCGTTGCGCTCCGCCCACCAAGCGGGTGCGTCGATGAAGTGGTTGTCGAACTCGTCTTGAGCGGCAGCGAGATCCGTCATCGTCGACTTGCCCGCGGCGATCCGTTCCAGTAGCCGGAAGTACTCGAAACGCTGCACGCCGGGGGTCAGCGCGATCAGGATCCGCGCTGTGCTGTCCGGTGCGGCACCGAAGGCGTGCGGCATGAATTTCGGCACCACGATGGAACCGCCCGCGCCGACGGTGACGATGCGGTCACCGGCCAGAAGTTGCAGTTCGCCCTCGGCGACGTAGAACAGCTCGTCGGAACGCGTGTGATAGTGCGGCGCCGCGCCGTCCGCGCCGCGATCCATGTTCACCTCGAGCGTGCTCAGCCCGCCGCCGGCCTCCTCGGCGTCGATCAGCAGGCGCAATGTGACCGACGTGGTGCGCAGGACTTCCGCATCCTGAGGCTGCCGGATCGCGACGTCCTTGCGTGGGGCGGGGATGGTCATCGAAGTCTCCAAATAGTTCGGTGATTGATAATTCGCTATCGAACTATAACCTGCCGAATAAGATCTTGTCCATGACCGAGCGAAGAACGGATGCCGTCGACGCGATCGTGGCGCAGTGGGAGCGCGAACGGCCGGACCTCGACCTCGAAGCGATGGCCGTCGTGGGACGCCTTGGCAGGCTGCTGGTGGTGGCCCAGCGTGAGATCGAGGCGGTGTTCGGCAAGCACGGCCTGCAGCGCGGCGAGTTCGATGTGCTTGCCGCGCTGCGTCGTTCGGGCGAGCCGTTCGAACTCAACCCGTCGGTGCTCGCCGACACACTGATGCTGTCGCGAGCGGGTATGACCGGACGGCTGGACCGGCTGGAATCGGCGGGGCTGGTACGGCGCGTCGCCGACGCCCAGGACCGCAGGGCAGTGCGCGTCGCCCTCACCACGGCGGGGCGGGAACTCGTCGACACCGTGGTCACCGAGCACATCGCGAACGAGACCAGGATGCTGTCGGTACTCACCGCGGGGGAACGGACAGAACTGGACCGAATCGCGCGAATCCTGCTGACCAGTATGGAACCGGACGCGTAGTGGCGGTAGCCAACGCACCCCTCGATCCGTCGAATCGCGTTCTACATGGGAGAACTCGCGCTGCGATGAGGTAGCCCGATACTCGTGTCAGCGGGGCGCCGCGGGTCTACCTTGAGATTCCGTGCCGAAGGGGTCGGTGCGGTTGTGCAAGGAGGACACGATGATCGACATCATCACTCTCCGCGGCACCGGCGAGCCGCGCAACTCCGAAGGAACGCCCGCGGGCATGCTGCACGACGTCACGAAACTACTCGATACCGGGAAGTTCAGCTGCTTCGAACCGGATTGGCCCGCGTCGGTGGGGCCGGTGCCCGAGGCGTGGGGCCCTTCGCTGGAGACGTCGGTGCGGCTCGGCGTCGCTGCCGGGGTGAAGGCGATCCAGGACTCGCCGAATGTCTGCGGCCTGCTGAGCTATTCGCTCGGCGGTATCTGCGCCAGCCGGATCCTGGAGGGCGTCCACGCGGGGAAGTACGAGAACACGAACGGCACGCCGCTGGAGATCGCCTTCGTGGTGAACATCGCCAACCCGCTGCGCCGTGCTGGGCAGTCGGTCGGGAATCTCTGCCCCGCGAACACATTCGGCCTGCACGGGCAGCGCGGCGCGTGGCCCGCCTCCGTCGCGGTCCGCGAGTACGCCAACCCCGGCGACATCATCACCGCGTCACCGGGCAACTCGCCGTTGCGCGTCATCGACGTGGGTATCTCGCCGTTCTCCTTCGTGGAGGGCGCCCGCATCGGCGACGTCGCACCGCTGATCTTCGCCGAACTGCTCGAGATCCTGCTGCACGACCCGATCGGCAACCTCGACCGCTACACCGCGGCGGTCCGCGGCGTCGTCGGCTACCTCACCCCGTGGCCCTATGGCCAGCACGTCCTCTACAACCACCAGCAGATGCCCGGGACGACCGTTCCGTGGACCACGCACGCCGCCGAGTACATCAATACGACGCACTGAGCCCTTGTCGCGAGCGCGGACGGTCCCGCTGTCCGCGCTCGTCGTCGCGGCCCGCATACGAGAGTTCGTACCGGTCTAAAGACCCGGAGAGGCGGGCGAGCGGACCGACGCCTCGACGAGATCCAGGACGGCGGAGAGGTTCTCGTTGGTGTGCCCGGAGGCGATCCGGGCGATCAGCCCGTCGAGGACCAGATCGAGGTAGCCGAGCAGGACGTCGGTGGGCACGTCGTCGCGCAGTGCGCCCGCGGCCTTGCGGCGTTCCAGGCGGGCCAGGGTGGCGGCGGTGAGTTCGGCCGAACGCTGGGTCCAGCCCGCGCGGAATTCGGGATCGGTGCGCAGCCGCCGCGCGATCTCCAACCGCGTTCCGAGCCAGTTGAACTGCTCGGGATGGGCGAGCATGTCGCGCATCACCTGCACGATGCCCTGGTTGGCCGCGACGTCGGCCATGCGTTCTGCGTCCTCTTGGGCGAGGGCGAGAAACAGCGCGTCCTTGTCGCGGAAGTGGTGGAAGATGGCGCCCCTGGATAGCCCGATCTCCTCCTCGAGGCGGCGCACGGTGGCGCCGTCGTAGCCGTATTCGGCGAAGCAGCGGCGTGCTCCGTCGAGAATCTGGCTGCGCCGGGCGGCGAGGTGATCGTCACTGACCTTGGGCACGGAATCCTCCAGTGGGGAAACACGGACCCCCGCATCGACGGTCCACCGATGCGGGGGTTCTCACAGTACGAGCGAGGCGAGCAGTGATCCGAGCGACCAGGACGGCGGTGCCGAGAGCACTGACAACCCGGTGCTCGCGGACCCGCCGCCGCTTGCGCTGACGCAACTCCGCCGGGAGCGAGTCTTACGAGCGACGTTCGCGCCCGTCTCGTGTTCGCGTGCCCGAAGCGTATGCGCCGCAGGCGCGAGTCTCGGGCGCGCAAACACGAGACTTCAGGGGCGCGAACACGCGCCGCCGAAGGCGGCGCAATCAGGCCCTGATCATGTTGCGCAGCACGTACTGCAGGATGCCACCGTTGCGGTAGTAGTCCGCCTCGCCGGGGGTGTCGATCCGCACCACCGCGTCGAAGGTGATCTTGTCACCGTTCTCCTTGGTTGCGGTGACCTTCAGGGTCTTCGGGGTGACACCCTCGTTCAGCTGGGTGATGCCCTCGATGTCGAAGGTCTCGGTGCCGTCCAGCTTCAGCGACGCGGCCGACTCGCCCGCGGGGAACTGCAGCGGGATGACGCCCATGCCGATCAGGTTGGAGCGGTGGATGCGCTCGAACGACTCGGTGATGACGGCCTTCACGCCCAGCAGGCTGGTGCCCTTGGCGGCCCAGTCACGCGAGGAGCCCGAACCGTACTCCTTGCCGCCGAGCACGACCAGCGGAATGCCCGCGGCCTGGTAGTTCTGCGACGCGTCGTAGATGAACGCCTGCGGGCCGCCCTCCTGGGTGAAGTCGCGGGTGTAACCGCCCGAGACGTCGTCGAGCAGCTGGTTGCGCAGCCGGATGTTGGCGAAGGTGCCGCGGATCATCACCTCGTGGTTACCGCGGCGCGAGCCGTAGGAGTTGTAGTCCTTGCGCTCGACGCCGTTGGCCTCCAGATACTGGGCGGCCGGGGTGCCGGGCTTGATGTTGCCCGCCGGAGAGATGTGGTCGGTGGTGACCGAGTCGCCGAGCAGCGCGAGCACCCGGGCGCCCTTGATGTCGGTGACCGGCTGCGGGCTCTGCGGCATGCCCTCGAAGTACGGAGGCTTGCGTACGTAGGTCGACTCGGCGTCCCACTCGAAGGTCTTGCCCTCCGGCGTGGGCAGGCCGCGCCAGCGCTCGTCGCCCCGGAACACGTCCTTGTAGTCCTCGAGGAACATGTCGCGGCTGATGACCCGGTCGATGGTGTCCTGGATCTCCTGCGGCGCGGGCCAGATGTCCTTCAGGAAGACGTCGTTGCCCTCGTTGTCCTTGCCCAGCGGGTCGTTCTCGAAGTCGAAGTCCATGGTTCCCGCGAGCGCGTAGGCGATGACCAGCGGCGGGGAGGCCAGGTAGTTCATCTTCACGTCGGGAGAGATGCGGCCTTCGAAGTTGCGGTTACCGGACAGCACCGCGGTGACGGTGAGGTCGTTGTCGTTGACCGCCTTGGAGATCTCCTCCGGCAGCGGGCCGGTGTTGCCGATGCAGGTGGCGCAACCGAAGGCGACCAGGTTGAAGCCCAGCTTGTCCAGGTACGGCCACAGGCCGGCCTTCTCGTAGTAGCCGTTGACGACCTGCGAACCCGGCGCCATGGAGGTCTTCACCCACGGCTTGCGGGCCAGGCCCTTCTCCACCGCGTTGCGCGCCAGCAGGGCCGCGCCGATCATGACCGACGGGTTGGAGGTGTTGGTGCAGGAGGTGATCGAGGCGACCACCACCGCGCCGTGATCGAGCACGAAGTCGCCGTACTCCGCGGTGGAGACCTTGACCGGCTTGCTCGGGCGGCCCTGCGCCCCGTTCGCGGCCGAGGGCGTGAAATCGAAGCCGTCGTCGGCGAAGGACAGCACGGCCGGGTCGCTGGCCGGGAAGGACTCCTCGACGGCCTCGTCCAGCTTGCTGTGCGGGGTGTCGGCGGCCGGGCCGCTCTCCGCGTCGCTGGTGTAGTTGTGGATGTCCTTGCGGAACGCGATCTTCGACTCCGACAACAGGATCCGGTCCTGCGGCCGCTTCGGGCCCGCGATGGACGGCACCACGGTGCTCAGATCCAGTTCGAGGTACTCGGAGTAGGCGGGTTCGGTGTCGGCATCGTGCCAGAGGCCCTGTTCCTTGGCGTACGCCTCGACCAGCGCGACCTGCTCGTCGGAGCGGCCGGTCAGGCGCAGGTACTCGACGGTCACCTCGTCGATCGGGAAGATCGCGGCGGTGGAACCGAATTCGGGACTCATGTTGCCGAGGGTGGCGCGGTTGGCCAGCGGCACCTCGGCCACACCCTTGCCGTAGAACTCGACGAACTTGCCGACCACGCCGTGCTTGCGCAGCATGTCGGTGACGGTGAGCACGACGTCGGTCGCGGTCACGCCGGGCTTGATCTCGCCGGTCAGTTTGAAGCCGACGACGCGCGGGATCAGCATGGAGACGGGCTGGCCGAGCATGGCCGCCTCGGCCTCGATGCCGCCGACGCCCCAGCCGAGCACGCCGAGACCGTTGACCATGGTGGTGTGCGAGTCGGTGCCGACGCACGTGTCGGGGTAGGCCTGGCCGTTGCGGACCATGACGACGCGGGCCAGGTGCTCGATGTTGACCTGGTGCACGATGCCGGTGCTGGGCGGGACGACCTTGAAGTCGTCGAACGCGGTCTGGCCCCAGCGCAGGAACTGGTAGCGCTCACCGTTGCGCTGGTATTCGATGTCGACGTTGCGCTCGAAGGCGTCGGCGCGGCCGAAGACGTCGATGATGACGGAGTGGTCGATGACCATCTCGGCGGGGGCGAGCGGGTTCACCTTGTCCGGGTCGCCGCCCAGGGTGGCCACGGCCTCGCGCATCGTGGCCAGGTCGACGATGCAGGGCACGCCGGTGAAGTCCTGCATGATGACGCGGGCGGGCGTGAACTGGATCTCGGTGTTCGGCTGCGCCGCGGGATCCCAGCTCGCGATGGCGCGGATGTGATCGGCGGTGATGTTGGTGCCGTCCTCGGTGCGGAGGAGATTCTCCGCGAGGATCTTGAGTGCGTAGGGGAGTTTCTCGGTGCCGGGCACGGCGGAGAGGCGGAAGATCTCGTAGGAGTTGCTTCCCACCTCGAGGGTGCCCTTGGCGCCGAAAGTATCGATACTTGTCGTCACGTCAGCTCCACTCGTCTGTGAGGGCGGCCACCGACGGGGCTGTGCCGGCGGCCGAGTCTTCGGAGGTGCTCCGGTGCCGCTGGAGCGCCGGTTCCTCGCGCCTACGACCTTAACAGTACGCTTGTCCTGTGAAACACCAGGGGGCGGTTCGGCGTGCCGTGCGCGCGGAATGCGACACTCCGTCGCGTACTGTGCTTTCGAGCCAGCAAGGGGGATCTTGCTCGACCTGCAGTGTTGGATGCCCGTCGCTTCGGTTGCCGATGCGGCTCGACAGACCGGATGGAAGATGACCGCCCCGCACAACTCGGTTTTCACCCCTATGGCCGCCGAATTGCCGCCGAATGTCACCACCGACACCGTGCGCTCGCTCAACGCCGATCTGGCCGACGATCACGTCGCCACGCTGACCGGTAAGGACAAGGCGGAACTGGCCACCATCGCCGCGGAGGCGCGTTCGCAGGGAATCCCGCTGAGCATCGTGGTCGTCCCCGGCAATCCAGGACACGACTCGAGCCTACGGGACCTGGCCACCGAGGTGGGCAAGACGCAGCACGGCACGGTCGTCGTTCTCAGCGACGACTGGATCGGCACCTACAGCGACGCGATCAGCCGGGTGCGGTTGGAATGGGCCGAGGACGCCGCCAAGGGCACCCAGGGCAAGAGCGGGGAGGCCGCGAGCATCTTCGTCGCCCGCCTGGAGACGCCGGAGTCGGTGTCCTGGACCGCGATCACCGGGACGCTGCTGGTGGGTACGGCGGCGGCCATCGCGGGGTTGTACTGGCTCAAGGTCCGGCGCGCGGCGAACGACGCCGAGCCGGTGCGAGTGGCGAGAGATCGGCAGGCTCCGGAGGGCGAGTAGCCCCAGGCTCCACCAGCCGAGGCTGCGGCACGCCGCGCCACGATCGGTCGCGATCACTCGCATTGTCTGAGGTTCGCACCCGTTCGGCCGCCCTCGGCTGCGCGATGTCGCCGTTGCCTGCTGTCTCCCCGGCCTATTCTTCGCTGGATGCGAAGGCTGTCGCAGGTGGGTCCATGGGGATAACCAGCGCCTCCAGTTTCCATTCAGCTAATTTTCCGAACAGTTGGTTTGTTTCATCTGACTGAACCGCAGGTCGCATATAGCAAACTTTCAGCAATGATGAAACCGGGCCGCATAGTTGCGTGAATGTTGTTTCGTCGGTGACGCAAGTGTCTTACGGTTCGAATGGTCCCTGATGGGGAATAAGTGTTGTCAGAGGCCATCCGTCGACCACAGTGCGTCTTGGTCCGCCTGATGCCCTCGAGGATTGCCGGAATCCGGTCCTTGGAGGTGTTGATGCGCAACAACGGCGCGCTGACCTACCGGCGCCGAATATTGATCGCTGTGGGATTGCTGATCTCGGTCGCTGTAGTGGTCACGGCCGGGCCGGTCGTCGCTGTGCCGCCTCCTCCGCCAAATCCCAGCGACGGCCAGATAGCGCAGGCGGGCGCGCAGGTCGACGCGAGGGTCGCCGAGGTCGGCACCCTGATCAACCAGGTCGCCGTGGTCGATCACCACCTGGGGCAGCTCGACGACGCCGTCGCGCAGCGCCGGGAGGACGTCAACAAGGCGCTGGTGGACTTGCAGGTCGCGCGTGACGCCGCCGACGCGGCCGCCGCCGTGGTGGTGGACACCCAAGTCGCCTTGGCCGGCGCCGCGGCCAGGGTGGGCCAGGCGCGACGCAACTTCGACCAGTTCGCCACCCAGGTGTATACCCGGCCGGGCTCCGACTCGATGGTCACCTACCTCGCGGCGGCCACCCCCGCGGTCGCGCTCGACCGTGCCCAGCTCCTCGACCTCGTCTCCAAGAACCGCCGGCAGGTGCTGGACGGCCTGCGCCGCGCACAGATCGATCAGGGCAACAAGAACTCCAGCGCCCGGCGCGCGAAGTCGGACGCCGACGCGGCCGCCGCCGTCGCCGCGGCACGCAAGACCGACGCCGAGCACGCGGTCGCCGCGGCCAAGGCCGAACTCGACCGCCAGACCGCCCAGCGCGACGACCTGCTGCGGCAACGGCAGGACGCCCAGGGCCGGCTGGATCAGGCGCGCCAGAATGTGGCGGGGCTACAGGACCAGCGCGAGGCATACCTGGCCTGGGACGCACTGCGCAAAGCGGAGGAGGCCGCGGTCCGGGCGGCCGCGGCGGCGGC